>JAVBRN010000001.1:0-118545 GCA_031547945.1 Oscillospiraceae bacterium
TCAAATGAGACAATCGGCTCGGGAGAATATCCGTTTGTCAACGACTTTTACGCCGTCTTTCGCAGCGACGAACCCGCAGACAGCCCCGCGCGCCTGCTGGCGGAATGGCTGACGACGCCGGACGGCAAAGCGCTGATTGCGTTGGCGGGTTATGTGACGACGCCATAGGAAAAGACTGAAAAAGGCAAATGTCTTTCAGGCTGCCAAAGAACAAACGGAAGACGAATAAAGCGCAAGCCCTCTGTTACAGCAGAGGGCTTTAAATTGAGCCAAAAGACAATTGACAAAAAGGATAAAATTGCTATAATATGTAGAAAATGGAAATCGTATCCGACGGCTCGAAAGACACCCCACCCCTGGCGCCCAATCCATTGGGGCAAAGCCCCACGTCAATCGAGACTGGGGCGGAATTGCAAAGGTCGATGAACGGAACGCCTTGTGCATTTTTGTCGTTCCCGCGGTCTATATAAAGACATTTTGTAACGCTGAAAAACAAATGTCTTTTTGAGATAGAAAAACAGTTTTAACTGAGTAGGTCGACAGTGGCATTGCATCTGTCACGTCAAAGGGGGAGAAAGAATGAAAAAAGCTCTGATTTTGGTACTTTGTGCGCTTGTGCTCGTTTCTGTATCCGGGTGTGTAAAACCACACCAGACGGAGGAACAAGCAACCGAGCCGCCCGCCGGTAGTTTTATCTGGGAAGAATCTTACCGGCTAACATATGGCATTATAGAGAACAGAGAACAAAATACGTATGATTTTATACAAAGCAATGCAGACGGCGTTTGGAAATGCGTCGGTCGTCTGGAAAAAACATCGGAAGAAGTACAACTAATTGGTTTGTATCAAAGCAGACTGTATTTTCACGACGAAAAGGGGATTTCGTTCTTTGATTTAAACGAGACAGAACCAGCCCGGCGCGATTGGATCGTATATCCGCAAAGTAATGCAGACTATGAAACGATGGCGATGACGCGCTTAATGGTAGGTCATGCTGAGATTGTCGGGGATTGCTTGTATTTCGATTGTGTAAATTATACGGTGTTCGATAAGGGCGGAATCTTGTCGCTTTCCTTGAAGGACGATGCGTCTCCGGAAGACGCCGTCGTAGTAGTTGCAGAAGCAAATGGGAGTTGGCATATCGACAGAAATGCCGATGCAATTCTTTACGAACACTATAAAGATACCTCTTTAGAATTGTGCAAGGTTGGATTGGCTTCTCGCGAACCAGAGGTGGTTTATGACAATTTGACAAACTGTTGGTTTGGTAGCGGAAACGTGCTCGTATTCAATCAAGACAACGAACTATATTTGTATTCGCCGGCGTCTGGAAACAGTAGTTTGGTTTATGACGCGAAACAGGAAGACAACAGCGAGACCTTTTACAACCGTGTTGCTTTTTACGACGACGCCGTATTCTATTTGCAAGGAAATGACCTTGTAGGCTATCAGGATGGACAAACACATATCCTGTATACCTTTCCCGATGCAGGTATTTCTACGATGGTTTGCTTGTCGGGTACGGTTATCGAGATTATGTACGAAGATGGAACGATACAGTATCTTGTCAAAGGTGTCTTGCAAGACACCTCGCCCTTAGAAGCGGAAAAAATCACGGTTGCGTATGCCGGCGGAGACAGGGCAGAGTTCATGTATAAAGATGTGTTTTCGTATTATATCGAAAACTGAATTTTTCACTTTTTTAAGCATAGAATTAAAGCATTAAAAGGAGATGCCGACGCATGTCGGCATCTCTTTTTTTCTATAGAAAACCACTCGCTGGGTGAATGGTTCCACAAAAGGCTTCTGTGGATCATGCGGAACTGCAAGCGCACTTAAGAAAAAAGAAACGCTTCAAAAAACGCAACACGAACAAGGCTGAGAAAGCGGGAAGAAAACCAACCATACGGACATTACGTGAGGCGGGGCTAGTACCCCAGGGCTACGCCCGCATAAGAAAAGCCCTCGGCGAAGCCGAGGGCGGGTGACTTGAATTAGCACCGCGAACAACTACTTGATAATTTTTTTCAGCAGCGGCACCACAACGACCGCGACCGCGCCGCCGATTGCGGCAGTGATTAGCTGCGGCACCGAGAACATCGTAGAGATCATGGTTGCCTGCGGTTCGGGCAGCTTGAGCAGAACTGGCACCGCAAATTTGGCGATGGTCAGGAACAGCACCAGAAACTTCACGCCCGCGCCGGCCGCCGCCGCGATAACATTGCGCACAAGTGATTTCCCTTCCGCGCCCTTGCCGGCGATAAAATGCCACACCAGGACAATCGCGACATTGCCGAGCATGATAAACGGCACGAGTTGAATGAGCGCCGGCCCGATGCCGAGCAAGAATGCAAGCGCGGGGGACAGCACAGCAACGGTAACGCCGGCCGCAACGCCCGCAAGCATGACCGACAAGATCAAAATCAGGTTAACGAGCGAGCCTGTCACATATTGGCCGAGCGGTTTGGTTACCCATTGCACGGCGACGAGCAGCGCGATAAAGATCGCGGTGCGCGTAATCCATAAAATACGTTGTTTGTTTGTCATAACGGTCTCTCCTTTTCTGTACCAATCTGATTCTAGTATAACCGACATGTTAGCGCCCGTATGTTGCAATGGCAACAAAATTTCGGGTTTTCTGATTAAGAGAAACAAAAGCGCCGGTTTTGCGGCGCAATCGGTTTGTAGTGGCTTTCTTTATTTTGGGGATATCAGCATTCGCCCGTTCATGTGGCGACGGTATTTTAAGAGATCGTTTGGTGAAAATGGTGCGCCGTGCGCGGGATAAATCTTTGTTGGATTTTGTGCAAGCATCTTGTCCCAGGATGCGCCAAATGCATTCACATCTTCTATCCATATGGTGTGGCGCGCAACACTGATGGCCGCGTTCATCGCGGCGTCGCCGCAAAAAAGCCGGCCAGATTCTGGCAGAAATAAACCGATAGAATCCGAAGTGTGCCCGGGCAAAAACAAGATATGAATTGGCAGGCCCAACGCTTCAAAAAATTGGTCATCTTCATTTTGAACGAGTATGGCGCGGTCACCAAGGCGAACCGGTGGAAATGAAAAGTCCTTTTTAAATTTACCGAACAAAGAGGCTGGCCATGAGGAATAACCCGCGCCCGGCGGCTCGTTACTTTTGCCGGTTTCTAAAGCCGGCATCGTCAACGGGTGCAACACAACGTTTGCGTCGCACAATTGCAGCAAATCTTCCAAAAAACCTGCGTGGTCGTCGTGGTGATGTGTTAGAAGGATGTATTTTAACGAGGACAGCGGCCATCGCTTTTCAAATCGCCGCTGAAAGGTTTGCGCACCGCCGGGATAACCGGTATCAATCGCGATGATGCCCTGCGGCGTCTCCAATATGTAGTTTTTCACGATATAGCTGCCGATATTATGGACGTTGATTTCCATAAACGCGCCTCGATTTGCATTTTGATTCGAACCCGCAATACAAAAGATCGGCTGAGACATCACAGGTTTCCAGGCATGGTAATCGATCCCTGTTTGTGAAAAAACACCGCACATGTGCGGTGTTTTGTTTCGCGTGTTGTTTAGAGCGCTTCGATGACTTCCAGCGTATCTCTGGCAATCATGATTTCTTCGTTGGTTGGAATGACCATCGCTTTGACCTTGCTGCCCGGGGCAGAGAATTCATTTTCCCCGCGCGATGCGTTTTTGTTGCGCTCCGGGTCAAAGGTTAGCCCCAGGAAGTCCAGATCTTTGCAGATGCTCTCTCGAACCAGGTGGTCGTTTTCGCCAATACCGCCGGTTAAGATAAGCGCGTCCACGCCGTTCATCGCCGCCGCATAAGCGCCGATATACTTTTTGGTCTGGTAGGCGAGCAATTCCAGCGCGAGCATGGCACGGTCGTTGCCTTCTCTTTTTGCCTGCTGCAGGTCGCGGCAATCACTCGAGATACCGCTGATGCCGGTCAGGCCGGATTGCTTATTGAGCAGGTCGCTCATTTCATCGGGCGATTTGTGTTCTTTGTTCGCGATATAAAGCGCGACCGACGGATCGATGCCGCCGCTGCGCGTGCCCATGATCACGCCGTCGAGCGGGGTGAACCCCATGGAGGTGTCCACGCTTTTGCCGTCGCGGATCGCCGTCAGCGAGCTGCCGTTGCCGAGATGGCAGGTAATCAGCTTGGTTCCGTTGGGGTCCTGGCCGGTGATCTCAAAATAGCGCTTGCTTACAAACCGGTGGCTTGTGCCGTGGAACCCATAGCGCCGGATCGAGTACTTTTCATAATACTCGTAGGGAAGCGCAAACATATAGGCCTCGCGCGGCATGGTCTGGTGAAACGAGGTGTCAAATACTGCGACCATGGGAACGCTGTCGCCAAACACGTCACGGCAGGCGCGCATGGCCATCGCCTGCGGCGGGTTGTGCAGCGGGCCCAGTTCACTCAGTTCAAAAATCGTATCGATGACCTTATCGGTCACAAGAGTGGAAACCTTGTAAATTTCACTGCCGTGCAGCACCCGATGTCCGACCGCGCCGATTTCCGCTACCGAGCCAATCACTTTGCCTTCGCCTGTTGTCAACGCGTCCACAACGGCCATAAACGCTTCTTTGTGTGTGGGAAACGGCATATCCGCTGCTGTTTCCGTGCCGCCAACGACGCTATGCGTGATGCGGCCGCTTTCCAATCCGATGCGCTCGCAAAGACCCTTTGCGATTGCCTGTTCGTTTTGCATGTCAAACAGCTGATATTTTAAACTGCTGCTCCCCGCATTTATGACCAATACCTTCATCCTGCTGTACACCTTTCGTCCGAAATCTACAGAATCGTATATTTACTTATGTCGTCAGTAACTGTATTATTATAGTAGATAAAACCTATATTTTCAAGGGATCATGGGGAGTTGTCATGAAAGTATGCGGGATTGTTGCCGAGTATAATCCATTTCACAATGGCCACCAGTTTCACATCGCCCAAACAAAGCAGGCGGGCGCCACACATGTGGTGATTGTTCTGTCGGGCAATTTTGTCCAGCGCGCTGAGCCGGCGCTGCTTTCCAAGTTTGAACGCGCCAAACTGGCTGTGCTGGGCGGCGCGGATTTGGTGCTGGAACTGCCTGTGCAATATGCAGTCGGCTCATCCGAGCGGTTTGCGTTGGGCGCTGTTTCTATTTTGCATGCGCTGGGCTGTGTAGACATGTTATCATTTGGCAGTGAGAGCGGCGATCTTGCCGCGCTTGAGATCGCAAGGCAGTATGTGTGCGAACCGGCGATTCAAGCGCGGATCCGTGCCTTATATGAACAAGGGGACAACTATCCGGTTGCGCGGCAGCAGGCGGTTGCGGAGCGATATGGTGTGCGCGCCGCGCGCATCCTGTCCTCGCCGAATAACCTGTTGGGCATCGATTACCTAAAAGCACTGTGCACGCTTAAGTCGCCGATTGTGCCGATGACCATCCCGCGCGAGGCGGTTGCGCATGATAGCGATTTGGCGGCCGGCTCGTTCGCCAGTGCGGGTTTGATTCGCAGCGCGGTGAAGGCGGGCGACGATAGTTCGGCTTATGTGCCGGCCACGACCGCAAAGATGATCGAAACCCTGCGGCGTAAGCAAGCGCTGAGTGGCGGCTTGGAGAGCATTGAGCGCGCGGTGCTCTACCGTTTGCGCGGCATCTCGCGCGCGGCTTTTTGCAATTTGCCAGACTGTGCGGACGGGCTGGGCAACCGCCTGTACAACGCCGCGGCAGCGGCAGGCAATTTAAACGAGTTATATGAAACGGCCAAGACGCGCCGCTATACGATGTCGCGCGTGCACCGCGCAGTTGTGTGTGCGATGCTCGACATTGATAACACCTTTTATTTTGCGCCGCCCTATGCCAGAATTTTGGCGATTGGCACAAACGGCGGCGAACTGCTGGAGCGCGCGGCTAAAAGCGCGTCTATTCCCATTTCCCACAGCCTGATTACCCTGCGGGCAAATGGGGAAAGTTGTGAAAAGACGGCGAATGCCGAGATCCGCGCAACCGACCTGTTCAATTTGACGTTGGCAAGGGTGGCGCCGACAGCGCAGGATCTGACCGAAAAACTCTACACGCGAGGCGTACATGAAAGAAAGCTATAGCAGCAACAGTCAGCAGGAAACGGAACAGCACGGCGCTGCCTTTGCGGTGCGGTTACACCCTGGAACTGTGATTGCGTTTGCCGGAGAACTGGGCGCGGGCAAAACCGCGTTTGCGCGCGGCATTCTGCGCGGGCTGGGATACGACCAGCCTGTGACGAGCCCGACCTTTACCATTGTCAACGAATATACCGGACAAGTGCTGGATGTCGCGCACTTTGATATGTACCGCGTGCACACCGAAGAGGAATTATATTCCACAGGCTTTTACGATTATCTCGACGGACGGTTTGTCTCACTGATCGAGTGGAGTGAGCACATCCCGTGGGCGCTGGGGCCGGAGACCGTTTGCATCACCATCGAGGGCAGCGGCGACAGTGCCCGCCGGATTACCATTGAGGGAAACGCATGATTATCTTTGCGGTGGACAGTGCAACGCGCGCCTGCAGCGCGGCGCTGGTGCGGGACGGCATTTCATTGGCGGAAAGCGGCCTGGATATGGGTTTGACACATTCACAGACGCTGATGCCGCTTTGTGACGATGTCTTTCGGCGCGCGGGAATCTCGCCGGCAGATGTCGACTATTTTGCCGTGACCTGCGGCCCCGGTTCCTTTACCGGGCTGCGCATCGGCATGGGGACGATAAAGGGCATGGCGTTTGCGGCACAAAAACCCTGTGTCGCGGTGCCGACGCTCGAGGCGCTTGCCTATAACGTTGTGCCCACTGAACGAACGGTGATTCCGGTTTTGGACGCGCGGCGCGACCGTGTGTATTGTGCGGCGTTTTCGGCCGAGCGCGCTGTAACGCGCCTCTGTGAAGACAGCGTAGATGAGATCAACGCGTTGGGAAATCGCTTGACAGAAAGAAAGCTACTTTTCGTTGGCGACGCCGCGGAAATATGTTATAATACGCTAAAGGATCGGGTGGATTGTATTGTGCCGCCGGCCTGCCATCAGCTGCCGCGAGCAGCCTGTGTGGCAATGGCTGCGATATCCTACATTTCGCAGGGGAGAGCTGTCCCGGCAGCGCAATTGGTGCCCGACTATATTCAGCTCCCGCAGGCCGAGCGGGAACGCAGACAAAGAGAGGGCGAATATGATTGCGATTGCAAGTGACCACGGCGGATTTGCGCTGAAGCAGGAAATTATGGAATATCTCGACATCCTGAATATTACATACAAAGATTTTGGCTGTTATGATGAAACTTCTTGCGACTATCCGGACTATGCGGTGCCCGCCTGCAGCATGGTGATCAATGGCGAGGCGGAAAAAGCCATTCTCGTCTGCGGCACAGGGATTGGCATGTCAATGGCAGCCAACAAGATCAAAGGGATTCGGGCTGCCTGCTGTACCGATTGTTACTCCGCGGAGTATACCCGGCTGCACAACGATGCCAACACGCTTTGTTTGGGCGCGCGAGTGATTGGCTCGGGCATTGCGATGGAAATTGTGGATAGTTTTCTGCAAACTGAATTTGCGGGCGGAAGACATCAGCGCCGGATCGATAAGATCATGGCGCTGGAGGATGAAAAATAACACCGACGATCCGGGGAGTGAACGCTCATGCGTGTTGTGAAAATCTTATTTACAACAGCCATTGCGCTTGCGGTGATGGCAGTGTGTGGCTTTTTGTGCTTTACATTTTGGACCGTTTCTTTTTTGCCGCGCTGGCTTTCCATTCTGATGATGGCCTTGTGTGTCATTGCGTTTTTGGCGACCATTCGGCTATGGACAATTGCCATTCGCCCGGACAAGCGCGAAAAACAGGACAAGTACATTTATCATCCGGAAAAGTAGTGGCGGGACAAAACATTACCCAAAAGTTAAACAGGTATGGAACCGGAACGATCCGGAACCATACCTTTCGTTTTTCTCAGGGGGACTGAGGATGTGGTTGTTTGAATGAAACAGCCGGTTTTCGAAAACGGAAGACCGCCCTGCGTATAACGGCGCAGGCGTCTTGGGCATCAAAGAGTCCGGGTAACGACAGAATTTTCCGACGGCAAAAAGATACCCACCCCTGCGGCCCAACCAAATGAGGGCTTTGCCCCAAACCCATCGAAGGACATAAAAGGCCGTCGGGTGCGGGACAGTGCGATCACGCGCTGATTTCCGTTCGCCGGCCTGTCCGTTCTTCTCCGGGGTATGGGGTGAAGCCCTGTGTCAATTTGGTGCTGGGGCGGGATTGCATCGGCCGACAAACGAACGCTTTGTGCTTTTTGACGATCTCGCGTTCTATAAGAGGATTCTTTTGACGCAAAGACCGCCTGCGTATAACGGCGCAGGCGGTCTTCGCGGAAGCTGGGAAATATCAGGGCAATCAAAATGGATGTGTCAGATATAGACAGATTTACTGCGTGAAAGGATTTCCTTACAGATGCCTGCCTCAGGCAGTTCTGAGATAAACGCTTCCACTCATCATGGCGACAATGCTTTTGGTGCTGTCCTCGCCAATCATGTCTTTGTGCACAATCAGCATGAGTCTGCTTCCGGCCGCCACCGGGACATTCAGATTGTTTATGATCATTTCGTGCAACTGACCCATAACGATGTTGCCGGAAAAGGCGGGCGTCAAGACAATTTTTGTTTCGGGAATGGCGATGAAATGAGGCGTGTCAAGCTTGTAGAGCAGCTGCATATACAAATTTGCGGAGGCACTGCCCAGATCCACATCTTCCATGGCGAACAAGGACATGCCCATGTCAGTAATTACCATGTCCCGGGCGATGAAAAACGGGAACGCCGAGAGAAGACCGTGGGTGACTTCCATCTGTCCACCGATCAACGGGTGGGGGCATTCACCGTGCATGCCAAAGCCCATAGTATAGGGATGCTGCAAAGAATCCATGTAGATGGGGAACGGTGAGCCAGAGGCATAAGGAATCAGTGTGCTCGATGCGTCCCCGGCTGGACCTTGCGGACCGGCAGGGCCGGCAGGGCCGATTGGGCCTTGGGGACCGGCGGGTCCCATTTCACCCTGTGGACCGGCAGGTCCAATGCCGCCGGCTTCTCCGGGATCCCCTTGGGGACCTTGTGGACCGGTCGGGCCGGTGGGGCCGGCTGGACCTTGCGGTCCGGTTGCGCCGATCTCGCCTCTTGGGCCTTGCGGTCCCATTGGGCCTGCTACGCCCTGCGGACCCTGCGGTCCGGCTTCACCCTGCTCACCTTGTGCGCCGGCAGCACCGGTAGGCCCTATGGGACCTGCCGGCCCTTGTGGGCCTGTTGCGCCCGGCGCGCCGTTTGCACCGGCCGGACCCATTGGCCCTGGTTCACCGGGGGCGCCTGCGGGACCGATGGGACCTTGCGGTCCGATCGCGCCTTGTGCACCGGCTGGGCCGGGAATACCCTGCGGGCCCACAGGTCCTTCATTTCCCTGCGGCCCGGCGGGCCCGATTGGCCCGGGTTCGCCTGCGGCGCCGGTCGGTCCGGCCGGCCCGGCTGGACCAGGAGAGCCCTGCGGCCCGGCTGGGCCAGGAGAGCCCTGCGGCCCGGTTGGACCCATTGGTCCGATGTCACCGCGGGGACCCTGCGCGCCCGGTGGGCCTGCAGGCCCTGCGGGACCAGCTGGCCCCGGTTCCCCAGGACAGCCGCGCGGGCCTCTTGGGCCGATGCAGCAGCAGCAGGATTTGCAGGTAATATCGTCTTTGCAGTCACAACATTCTTTTTCCGTATTGCATGATTTTTTGCTAAAGTTTTCAGACATTATCTATCAGTTCTCCTTACCTTCTGAAACGAAGTATATATACTTTTTTTACGTCCAATACGGAGGTTGTCCCCCTATAAACAACATATTCGTAAGACAACGCGGCTGTTCCTGCCGCGCGGCATGACAAAACTTAGATAAAAATTAGAAAAAGGGGAAAAACAGATTGCGCTTCCTATATTTGACAAGGATTCAGAGTGAATGCCAATGAAAAGCATGTCTGCCAGGAGTTTTGCGATATTTATCGCGTAATCTCGACCTTTTTTGCATGCACGTGATTTCTGCTTCGCGATTTCTTCGAGCTGATTTTTGATGGCTGCAATAAAAAACAGGCGTGAAGTATGTTTATACTTCACGCCTGTTGCGGTCGGTTTCAAAAAAGCAATCTGTTTTCCGGCAAATCTTTTTGATAGTCGCCAGACAAAATCGCGTCGATCCATTTCTGGTTGGCAAGATACCACTCCATCGTGCGCACAATGCCGTTTTCAAACGCGGTTTCCGGTAGCCAACCCAGTTCGTTTTTGATTTTTTCCGGGTCGATGCCATAGCGGCGATCGTGGCCTTTGCGATCGGTAACATGGGTGATCAGCGATTCATCGATGCCGCAATCCGCATGGTTATGGAGATAATCGATAATGGTTTTGACAATAAACAGGTTCGTGCGCTCGTTGTGGCCGCCGACATTGTACACCGCACCCGGCTTGCCTTCCCGCGCAACAAGATCGATCGCTTTGCAGTGATCCTCGACATATAACCAGTCGCGGATTTGCAGGCCGTCTCCGTACACCGGCAGCGCAGTTTTGTTGCGCGCATTGAGGATCATGAGCGGAATCAGCTTTTCCGGGAACTGGAACGGGCCGTAGTTGTTGGAACAGCGCGTGATGTTCACCGGCATGCCAAAGGTGTCGTGATAGGCTTTGACGATGAGATCGGCCGCCGCTTTGGAAGCCGAATAAGGGCTGTGCGGGTCAAGCGGCGTCATCTCGGTAAAATAACCGTCGGCACCGAGGCTGCCGTACACCTCGTCGGTGGACACCTGCAAATACTTAACACCGGCCGGATAGCTGCCGTCGCGCTGTTCCCAGGCCGCGCGCGCGGCATCGAGCAAAACCGTTGTGCCAAGCACATTGGTTCTGACGAAGATTTCCGGGCCTTCAATCGATCGGTCAACATGGCTTTCGGCCGCGAAATTGATTACAGCGTCAATCGGGTACGCACGAAAGAGCGCAGAGACCGCCTCTTTGTCACAGATATCGATGCGCCTGAAAATATGGCGCGGACAGTCCGCAATCGATTGCAAATTGTCCAGATTGCCGGCATAGGTGAGCTTATCGATGTTGATGATCGTGATGTCGTCGTACTTGCCGAGCAGATAGAGCACAAAATTCGAACCAATAAACCCGGCGCCGCCGGTGACGAGAATGGTTTTCATGGAGCCTCCAATATATGTGGACTAAAACAAAATACTTTATATTTTGAAAAAAGTGCCGAACGTGACCCACGTACATCAAAACTGATCTGTTTCTCAACCGCAAAAGAGTTGCACCGCGGTGCTCGCCCGCAATAAGAGCAGAGCGGTGCCATTTGGCAGGGAAACGCTACGCAGAATGTCCCATTCGAAGATCTTCGACAACACGGCTGCAGTGCAGTTGCAAAGATACACGTAATGCCTATAAACGGAGTTTGTGGAGAGGCTGGCATGCGACCGTCTATTTTTGTGCGCGGTGGGTACCCGGCAGCGGTGTTGGTCTACAGTGTTGCGTAGTAATTGTTTTGATGCATCTGAAAGCCGATCACGCTGTCGTATACAGAACAAACACAAAGAACAAAAAAATGACAAGTGGTAGCTTCTCAGGCAGGGCAAATCGAGGCACATGCATTTTAGGATAATGCGATTTCCTTGTCCAGGTTGGCAAGAAACATTGCGAGCGCGTCCTGCCAGCGGCGCATCTCGTCGCCGACCGTGAGCCGCAGCATCATGTTGTCGAGCGGCGAATAGGCTGGCCGGTTGGCAACATGCGGGAATTCGTCGGTGGTACAGGGCGTAACCGTGGCGTTAATGCCGGCCAGACGCAATATTTCCTGCGTAAACGCATACCAGGTCGTGACGCCCTGGTTGACGCAATGGTAGACACCGTAGCGGTTGCCAGCCGCAACCCGCAGCAGGTGATATGCGAGATCGACAGCGTTGGTGGGACAGCCAAACTGGTCGTTGACCACTTTGACCGCGCCGTTGATGCGCGCCGCGTTCATAATGGTTTTGACAAAATTGCGGCCGTAATAGCCATATAGCCACTGTGTCCGCACAATAAAATGGCGACGGCAGCTCTCGCGCACAGCCTGTTCGCCCGCCAGTTTCGTTTTGCCGTAAACACTCTGCGGATTTGGGAGATCATATTCCCGGTAGGGCGCACAGGCGTCCCCCGAAAACACATAGTCAGTCGAGACATGCACCAGCTTTGCGCCGGCGTCGTCACAGGCCTCCGCAAGATTGCGCACCGCAATCACGTTTGCCTTGTACGCGGCGTCCTGTTCGGTCTCACAGCCGTCCACGTTGGTATAAGCCGCGCAGTTGATCACGACGTCAAATTCTTCGTCTAAAATATGTTCCCGGACAGCGCGGCGATCTGCAAGATCATAGTCGTCGAGATCGACGCCGGTTACCTTTGCGCCCGCAAAGCGCTCGGGAATGGATCCGAGTTCCGCATATCCGTTTTTGAGTTGCTTGAACAGTTCGCGGCCCAATTGGCCATTGCAGCCGGTAATCAGCAGTTTCATGGCATATCCTTTTTACTTCAGTTTTACGGTCTCGGCAATATGGAACAAATATTTGCCGTATTCAGTCTGTTTGTATCGTTCCGCAAGCGACAGCAACTGCGTTTTATCGATAAATCGCTGACGGTAGGCGATCTCTTCCAGGCAGGCGATGTATAACCCCTGCCGCTGCTGCACGGCGTCCACAAAGTTGGCGGCGTCGAGCATCGCGCGGTGCGTACCGGTGTCCAGCCAAGCCATGCCGCGGCCAAACAACTCCACTTTGAGCTGCCCGCGCCGCAGGTATTCCAGATTGACCGAAGTAATTTCAATCTCGCCGCGCGCGGATGGCTGCACCTGCTTTGCAATCTCAATGACCTGATTGTCATAAAAATATAATCCCGGCACCGCGTAATTGGATTTTGGCTGCGCCGGTTTTTCCTCGATCGAAAGGACATTGCCGTCCTCGTCAAAATCCACGACGCCAAATTCGCAGGGGTTGCCGACATGATAACCAAAAATAGTCGCGCCCTGTTCGCGCGCCGCAGCGCGCCGCAGCCGCTCGGAAAAGCTGTAACCATAAAAGATGTTGTCGCCGAGCACCAGGCAGACGCGGTCGTCGCCGATAAACGATTCCCCAACGAGAAACGCGTCCGCAAGACCGCGCGGACGATCCTGTGTTGCGTAGGAAATCTGCAGGCCAAGCGAACTGCCGTCCTCGAACAGCGCTTCAAATGTCTTGATGTCGCGCTCGGTCGAAATAATTAGAATATCGCGGATGCCCGCGAGCATCAGCGTAGACATCGGATAGTAAATCATAGGCTTGTCGCAGACCGTTAGCATCTGCTTGGAAATCGCGATCGTGGATGGATAGAGCCGTGTGCCGGCGCCGCCCGCAAGAACGATACCTTTCATAGAAACCTCCCGGATTTCTGTTCAGAGAGTAGCCTACGCCTTCCGGCATTGATAGAAGCAACAGCGTTATCGTTTTTCTATCCCAGCCGTCTAAAGCGAGCGCTAACATCCCCGCTCTCTTTTGATGGAGCATGTTGTTACTGCCAATGCTGAGCAAGATGTCTTTCACTGGCGGGTTAGTGACTGATGTCTAACGACTACCTCCACTTCCAACCCCACTTATGGAAATACTTGAACATGCCCTGCACCAAAATCAAAAAATACTTCAGGCTGTGGCTGCTTGAACGTGCCCACGCGTGGTAGACATAGGTATCTGGATTATAGACAGCGCGTTGGATTGCCCGGGCGCGGCGCGTGATATCCATATCTTCATAATACAGAAACCAGCGTTCGTCGAATCCGCCGATTTGTCGATATAAGTCTGTGCGTATGACAAAAAAACAGCCGGTCGCAAATTCGATGTCGATGGGTTTGCTCAAGTCCTCGTCGAGCATCTGGTAGTGTTCCACAACCGGGCGCAGTTGCTTTTTAAATAAATGCCGGCCAAACAGCGCAAAAAAACTGGGATCGCGCTTTGGCAGTTGCTGATCGTCGCCCGAAGGAAACAGGATCTTCGGCGTCACCAGGCCAACATCCTCGTTTTGCCGCAAATAGCCGCACAGTTCCGCGAGCACATCGCGGTCTATGATAATGTCCGGGTTAACGACGGCGTGAAATTCGCTTTCGAGCATCGGCAGCACGGTATTGTGCCCGTGGCCAAACCCTTTGTTGTCCGGATTTTGGATTGCCACAACGGAAGGATGCGCTGCTTTGAGCCTGTCCAGCGTTCCGTCGCCGGAGTTGTTGTCCACGATGTAAATGGTTAGATCAACACCTTTGGTATGCTGCAGCAGTGTCGCAACAGCACGGTGGCAATCGTCAAAGCATTGATAGGTGACAATACATGCGCTCACCTTTGGTTTTGTCATGCGGCGCACCTCGTTTGCAAAAATATCGAAGATCGGCACAGAGATATGGCCGATCCAAGCAAGAACCTGCGCTAAAATAACGCAGTGTCTTTATTATAAACAACTTTGACATGCTTTTCCAGTGAAACCGAGAAATACACAAAAGTTATAAGACGAAAAAGCTGCAAAACGCCGGCGTCCCGGTTTCACATCCGCTCGTCAGTCTTTGAAGCCATGGGTTTACGCAAGACTGCATGAAAGCAGGCTGTCCAAAGAACCCAAGGCAGCGAAAAAAGTGTACAAGTGCCCGACGGTCTCACATACCCGTCCATCACCCAAATGGAATGGGTTTACGCCCCAACCCCCGAATTATGAAATAGAAGACCGCAGAATATGCAAAAAGCGCCGAATATCGCACTGTTCTGTTCGTCGGTCTGTAATTTCATCTTGCAGGTGCAGAGCGCAGCCCTGCTCAGGCTGTCAAAGAATCCAAGGCAGCGAAAAAGGCGCACAAACTAGCCGCGTCCGAAAGATACCCACCCTTGCCGCCCAATCCATTGCTGCCTCGCCCCAAACCCACGAAAGGAAAAAAGCCTGTCGGATGCGGAAAGTGCCAACAGCTACGCTATTTCCGTTCGTCGCCTGTAATGTCTCTCCGGGGTGTGGGGCGAAGCCCCGTGTCAATTGAGTGGCTGGGCGGGTTGCATGGGTCGATAAAAGAACGCCTTGCGCATTTTGACGTTCTCGCGTTTCTATAAAGACTCTTTTGACATACCCAATGATAGATGTGCGAAAAAGGGGCAGACTGCAGAATGACTTTGCGCGTCGAAAAAAAGAAATCGGGTTTCCCTGCCACCTTTCTTTTGTCAAGCCCGTGCGTTGACGAAGACACTTCGCGCAGCCAGTCAAGCCGGCGTCGGCGCGGCGAAACAGCGGCAGAAAGAGGAGGTGCCGAAGCGAAGAATTCGCGCCGTCGACGAATGGGAAAGGCGCAGGTTGCGGCGGCGCTTACGAGGTTTTTCAAAAGAAAAGGGTTCCGCCAAACAGCGAGAAACCGCCGTCTGCGAATTTGACGCAGACGGCGGTGCGGGAAGATCTTATCGTTTGGCGCAGGCAGCGCGCAGGGAACCGGATACCTGCAAGTATCCCTGCTGCAGATATTGATACCATGTGTCTTCACAGGGTGCAACCGGTCCGCCGCAGAGCAGGCCGGCGAAAGCATCCAGCAATGCCGGGTTGCGCACAAGCAGCGGCCCGCACAATTGCGTGGCGAAGAGATTGCCTTTTGCAAAGCCTTCTACCGTGCCGCACATCGCTTTGTCCGTCGCGTATTGCACCGCAAAGAACGGCGTCGCGGACGGTGTAACAGACAGGGAACTATTGATTGCGCCGACGACATCGCAATCGACGAGCGGCGTTTTCATCCCATATTCGGTATAGCTGCGCGTCTTCAACACGCTGACATCGAAATCGCAGAGCCGCAGCCCCCACGAAGCGCTGCCGTCCGTCTTTGTAATTGACCCGGCGAGCAGGGCAAGCGCATTGCCCGTGAACAGTGCGATGCCGCCGTGTTCGACATAGCTCTGTATGGCGTCCGCTTTTTTTTGCAGGTCACCCAAAGCGGCAAATAGTGCGGGCTCTGTCCCACTTCCAGCAAACAAAAAATCGTAGCCGGTGAGATCCAATTCGTCTCCCACAGAAAACGGCGTAACGGCCACCGGTTCGCCTGTGTTTTCCAAGCGCTTTTGCAGCGCGGCGATGTTTGCATAGTCGCCGTAAAGATTCAAAAGGTCGGCGTATAATGTCGCAATTTTGATCATTGGCCGGCCCCTTTCCGCAAGCGCTTTTGAAATTTTCCGATATCGGTAAAGCAGGTCAGCAGATAGACCGAACCGACTGCGTGGTCATACAGGTCATCCATCATGGCGTCCAGATTGGAGAATGGGAACACGCGCTCGCACGCCACATTGGCAAACAGCAGCCGCGCGGCAACGTCATACGCATAATTGCCGCCCACAATCACACGCTGCACCCGCGCATCGGTCAACAACTCAAAATCGATATCCCACAGCCAGGACATATCGTTGGCAATGTATTTACGGCTGAGCAGATCGACGATCAAAACAACAGTGAGCGCATCCTCTGTGCCGTCCAGCATCGTCCGCAGCGCACCGTTGTAGCACATCAAGTTTTCATGTTTGCTCAGCAAGAATTGTCCGGGATGCTCGCCGATTTGGAAAGTTGACACGCGATCCACCAGCGCGTTGGACATCTCGTGCCCGGCCAAAGCATCCGCGGTTTCGCCCGGGGATAGCCCGAAAACCGAGACGGCGACCGTATAAGCGGCAACGATATTATAGGCGTAGAAAAAGTTACACAGCTGTGGTTTGATCGATACATCACTGTCCAGGATAAAAGCGTTGTCGTGTACCGCGGTGATTGTGTGTGTCGGTGTTTTGCGCGCAAATCCGCAGTTTGGGCAGGCATAGTCGCCAAGATGGTTTTGCAGGTGCCAGGCATATTGCATGCGCGCATGGCAAACGGGACAAAAAGCGCCGTCGTCACAGGCGTGCGCCACATCCTCCGGTTCGCGCAGCGTGGCGGCCTCGACTGAAAACCAAAGCGCGTTGTCGCGCGCATAACCAAGCGCGGCGCTCACCGGGTCGTCGGCGTTCATCACCAGAACCGATGCTTCGGGCAGACCTTTGGCAAGCTCGCCCGCGACAAACGCGCTGTTGCCGTTGCGCGTCATCTGGTCGCGGAACAGATTGGTCAAAACGATATGTGACGGCGTAAAAGACCGGAAGATATACTGACAAAAGCGCTCGTCACACTCGAGGACAACGATGTCCGCCTGCACCTCGCCCCTGAGATTGCAGCCGCGCAGCAGCGCCGTGGTGACGCCTTGAATTTGGTTGCTGCCCTCCGCGTTGCTGATGACGCGCTTGCCCGTCGCCTTTGCCGCTGTGCGAAGGAGCTCAACCGTGGATGTTTTGCCATTTGAACCCGTGACCGCCACGACGGTGTCCGGCAGTTTTATTTTTTTTAAGATATGTTTGTCCAATTTCAGCGCAATCGCCCCGGGCAAGCTGGAACCGCGGCCCAACAGTTTGCCCAGTAATGCGGCTATTTTAAACAAAAACAGAGTCAGAATCATATGCCCTCGCACAGTTTCATTGCATAGAGGATAAACGGCTTACGGGTAAAAGAATTGTGTCTAAAAGTATAGCATTGCGACGTTGGATGTGCAATAACTACGCGTCGTTTGTTTGTAAGGGTGCCGTGACAAAAGGAATAGGCGAATGCGGACTATATCAACCGTGGGATGACAATTCCAGATCGCTCCATTTTTCCAGCCCGCTGGTGTTGATAAGGGCCATTAAAAAAGGATAAGTTGCTCAACCGGAAACGAATATAGTATAATAAAGAAGAAGTTCATGCGGAAAGGTGAATCGGTTTTGAAACTACCCGCATATGTCGAGCAGGCGATTGCCCGCCTCGAAAAAAGTGGCTATTCCGCCTATGTGGTCGGCGGCGCTGTCCGGGATAATATTCTGGGCAAGACCCCAAAAGACTACGATCTTTGCACCGACGCAACGGCGGATCAGATGACGGATATTTTTGCAGAATTCCCGCTTGTGAAAACTGGCGCGGGATTTGGTACGGTGCGCGTAGTCATGGGCCAGCATATGCTGGATATCACAACCTTCCGCGCCGACGGCGACTACAGCGACGCGCGCCATCCGGATACCGTGACGTTTGGAAACAGTTTAAAAGAAGATCTTGCGCGGCGTGATTTCACAATCAACGCGATCGCATACAATCCAAAAGAAGGCTATATCGATTATTTTGGCGGGCAGGCCGATTTGCAGGCGCGCGTGGTGCGCTGTGTCGGCGATCCGAAAGAGCGGTTTCAACAGGATGCACTGCGCATTTTGCGCGCGATCCGGTTTGCCGCACGCCTCGATTTTGCAATCGATGCCAAAACAGAACTCGCGGCACTCGATGTGCGGCACAGCCTCCGCAAGCTCTCGGCCGAACGGGTGCGGGACGAGCTGTCAGCATTCATCGTGTGCAAGGATGCCGGCGTTTTGCTGCTGCGCTACCGCAGTATCTTTTTTGAGATTATTCCGGAACTTGCGGCATGCGACGGCTTTGGCCAGCACAATCCCAACCACAACCATGATGTGCTCGGCCATATCGCGGAGACAATCAACCGCGCGGACAATGAACTCGCGCTGCGTCTGGCGGCGCTGCTGCACGATATCGGCAAACCGCAGTGTTTTACCTTGGAAGGTGGCCGCGGCCGCTTTTTTGGCCATATGGAAGTTTCGGCAAAAATGGCGCGCGATATTCTTGCCAGGCTGCGCTATCCCACAAAACTGATCGATACGGTGTGTGTGTTGGTAGAAAACCACGACAAACCTTATCAGGGCACACCGCACAGCGCGCGGCAGTGGCTGGGCCGCCTGGGCAGTAAAAACCTGTTTTTGCTGATCAAGTTGCGCAAAGCGGACTGTCTGGCGCACGATCCGTCCTACCACAACCGCCTGCTTCGCATTGCGGGATTCAAGCGCGCCGTGACGGCGGTGTTGCAGCGTGGTGACTGCTATTCACTGACCAAACTGGCGGTGAACGGCAACGATGTCAATCGTGTGCTCGGAATTTCTGCGGGCAGTGAAACAGGCGCTGTACTGCAGTACCTGCTGGAGCGAGTGATGGTGGATCAAATGTGCAACAATAAAAAAACACTGTTGGCCATGGCAAAAGACTATGCGGATAAAAACGACATTGGCATGCCAGGCGCCGCAACGCGTTCCAAATCAGAATAAGAAAAGGCGGAGCAATTCCGTTTACAAGACACAAGTAAAAACAAAAGGGGATTCTGTAAGTATGGCTGAAGTACAAGTTGAAAAAAGCATGGCGATCATCGAGATGGAAAACGGCGGGAAGATCGAGCTGGAGCTGTTCCCACAAATTGCACCGGTGACCGTGCAGAATTTTGCAGACCTTGCAAACAGCGGGTTTTATGATGGCTTACTATTCCATCGCGTAATCCAGGGCTTTATGATACAGGGCGGCTGTCCGCAGGGTACCGGTACGGGCGGCGCCGGCAAAAATATTAAGGGGGAATTTGCGCAAAACGGCGTGCCAAACGATCTGTCACATACGCGCGGGACGCTAGCAATGGCGCGCGCTTCCATGCCAGATTCCGCGAGTTCCCAGTTTTTTATCGTGCATCAAGATGCGCCGCATCTCAACGGCGCCTATGCAGCGTTTGGCCGCGTGATCAGTGGCATGGATGTTGTGGACGCAATTGCGGCGGTTGCGGTCGATGGCCGCGACAAGCCGCTTACGCCACAGGTGATCAAACAGATACGGACGGAAAACAGGAACTAGTTGTTGGCAAGCAGGAGGAGCTTTGCGGAACGACGTGATCTGCCAGCAAATGCCGCAAGCGAATCAGCGGGCGCATATTCTTTTAACAAACGAAGGTGTGATTTTTAAGCAGATGACTGCCGACCGCTGGCAGCATCTGCTTTTTGCCGCATTTCGGATGCCTGCGCCAAGACAAGCGACGGGATTGTCAGCCTGTCCAAAAAACCGATCGTCAAAGAAAAAGTGTGCAAAAACCCGGCGGTCTCGATATACCGCCCCCATCCGCCCAAATGAATGGGGCTGACGCCCCAATCGCCGGATACACAAGGAGGCTCGGAACATAGCGCTGTTCGGTTCGGCGGCCTGTTGTTCCGCTTGCGTGCGTAGGGCGCAGCCCTGCTCAGGCGGAATGGGGTCGACGGACGACGCGCTTTGTTCCGTTTGACGATTTCCTTTGTTTATTTGAAACTTGTTTGATACACGGACAAGCGAGGGGATTGCGGCCCTTTGCAGTTGTACCGGAGAATACAACACGAAATAACCGGGAATGCAAAAAAAGTCCCTTCGTATAAACGAAGGGAGAGTTGTGAGAAAATAGGAGGATCAACTGCCCGATTGGGCTGAGAGAAAGAGTTTGGTAATGGTCTCACTAGGAGAATGACATCAGTATACGTAAGTCGATCACAGATTGATAATAAAACCATTTATTTCAAAAGATTTTTTATATTTTTTAAGCTTGTAAACCAGATTTTTCCGCTTTACAGAAAAAAGAACAATAAATTAAAAAAATTTTCAAGTAAAATATGAGATACATGTAAATTGCTCTTTCTGTAATAAACGGCAGATACATTTCGTTATATGAGTGGGTTTTTCTTTGCATTCTGCTTTGCGCCGCTTTCATAGGCAGCAAACACGTTGTCACCGTCTACAGTGCCCAACATGCAGTTTGCCAGAGAGACGCCCTGGTTATCCAGTTGGCGGCGCAGCCATTGTTCATCGTTGCCGGTCAACCGCAGGATGTCCGGCATAATGTTGCCATCCAGAATGACATTGGCAACCAATTTGTCTTGTGTCGGGTGCAGTTCCAGATCTTCCGCGGTAACGGGGCGTACAGTGCTTTTCGGCAGGACGCTGATGATGCCGTTTGTCTCCAGCACGGCGGTCTGAACATCGGCAAGATCAAAATATCCCGCGTTGCGCATGTTTGTTAAAAATTCATTGATATCAATTTTGGCGCTTCGAAGGTTGTCCATGAATATTTTTTCATTATCATATAAAATGAGCGGGCTGCCTTCGAAAAACTTGCGCAACCGGATTGATTTGTTGCACATCAGGGAAATCGCGACGGCAGCAAGCGCATACACGATCAACGCGATCAGTGGTCGAATAAAATTGTCATTGGACATCGACGCCAATTCCGCAGCGATCGATCCGATCGTAATGCCGTTGATGTAGTCGAACAGGCTTAGTTGGGAGATTTGCCGCTTGCCCATTATTTTTGTCAGTACAAAAAGGATAACAACAGAAACAATGGAAGCTATGCAAGCATGCCACCAGTTTTCAAACATAATGTTCACCTCGCTCTCCTTAGTCTAATCCGTCCGGGCTGGAATATGCAGGTTGCGATACTGTGGTTTACATTCCCGCTTTATGTTTGCATGAAAGAAACGCCCGGCAGTTTTGGGCGAAACACGCTTTTTGATGTTTAAAAGCAACCGGCAAGCGCTCTAATATTATTTACATTATTTCGCCGTGGTGGTATCATTACCCTATCTGACGTTTTGGGACATAGAAAGGGCTGAAAGACATGCCGTCCGAGACAGTAGTCGTGACAATAGATTATATCTGTGCACAAGAGACGGTGTGGGATGTCCTTGTAAAACCGCAGTTGTGGCTGAATTCGGTTGGACCGGTGGAACTGCCCAACGGAACGCAGGAACTTTCTCTTGGAGAAAAGCTGCATATTGCAGATGCGAATGTAACCAGCGTTGTGACCGTGTTTGAGCCAAAAACGCAGCTGAGCATAAGCACCGGCCAACAGGTGGACACCTATCTGTTGCTGGCGACGGAATTTGGCTGTCGCGTCACACTGCGCACCAGCAATCCGGCAGGTGCGATCGATGTGATACAGGCGCAAAACCAGCAACAATTAACCGCGCTGAAAAAAGTTGCGTATGACCACATTGACATCCAGCCAAAAACAGTTCCGATTCTTCGGACGCGCCGCCGCAAAAAACTGCGGGATGTATTTTACGGTCTGGTTCAGGGCTATAAAACGCCAACGGAACCGCAGGCCAGCGCGATGGCAGATTCCTTGCAGATATCGACGATGGCCGACAGTACCGAAGGCGGTGTTGTGATTCACATGCGTGCTGCTTTGGTTGCGCTGATGTGCGGCGTTTTGTTGATCTCGACGATCGCATTTGTTTCCCAATTTGAGCGAACAGGCCGCGTGCCGTCGTCCGGCATGTATTTGAATGTGAGCGAGGACGTCAACCGATATACCGCGGCGCACATTCAAATCGGTCAGTATATGGCCGACGTGGAATTGCTGCTCAATTGCCTGGGAACGCGCCTGTCCACAACAGAGTATTATTACGCGTCGCCTGATGGACAATCCCAGCTTATTCTATCTTACGATGCGTATTCCAGGGTACGCGAAGTGCGCTTTCTCAATTTGGGTCGGGCGACAACGGTCGAAACCTTGCCGATTATCGAGTCCGCAGCCGTACTGGATTCCACGATGGGTGTTTTGGACGTGGAAAACGCCATAGATTGCACATTGTCCGCGTTTTTGCTGGATAAAAGCGGCCAGACGACCATATATTTCGGCAAACTGGAAAATGTAGAGCGCATGCTGGGCGGCGCGGAAATGAATACCACGTTTACGACGCTTGTCACGGCGCAGTTGATTGTAACCGTACACACGGCGGAGCACTATGCGGAAACGCAATATTTTTTGCCAGCCGATATCGACAACCCGTTGCCCAGTTTTTCTATCACGGATCGTACAGAACGACAGTATCGCAATTATCTGGAAAGCTATCGCGCAGACCGCGCTGCCTATGAGCGGTTTTATCTTCTCATCGGACAGCGGCGTATCGAGGCGGAATTCCTCTTGAATACCGAGGGGGAATACCGTGTCGCTGAAGGCACAGACGGTGACGTATTTGGCATGTTTAATGTGCACAGCCGGGTGGTGGACGAGGCCGGCTACCGATATCTTTACACGATACAGTTTGATGAAACCCAAGAGCGTATCAGCGAAGTAACGATGCTGAACCGGTTTTTAGAACAAAAAGAGGATATGCTGCCGGAGAGCGACAACTATAGTTTAACGATCGGTATGCCACTTTATTACGTTTATGCGCAACTTGGTATTTTACCCACATATACTATACTGAACGACAATACCCTGACGCTGTGTTTTGGTATGCGTGTGGCAAATTTTAAGCGCGCAGTCCAAAATTTTGAGCTTTGCCTTGTGTTGGATGCGCAGACGAGGCAGGTCACGGAAATACACGACAATACCTGATTTTCAAATAAAAAAGTAATAAGAGGAACCCATGCCGGACCGAAAAATTCTGAAAAGTGAAATCCTGATCAATACCAGTGTGCAGATTGTCTGGGATTTTTTTGCGGATGCGCAAAATCTCATTGCACTCTGCCGCGCTGCCCTGGGCATCCGTGTCATGATGGAAGATGCCGCGCTGAATCCCTATAGTCCGGATGAGCAGCGATATGTATTCAAAGCGCGGTTAACCCCCTATGATATCCTGATTTCCTCGACGGGATGCTCGTATGCCATTCGGTTGCTTCCCTATGAAAATGACTGCCGTTTGATTACGGTGGTTTCCTTTGATGAAACTGCGTTTGTACGGCCCAGCGAACAAATGCTTGCACGCATGAACAATACCGTAAAAGCATATTTGGAAAAACTGGGGCTCACAACGCAGGTGCCGACCCAAACGGCGCGACAGACGCAAGCGCCACAGTTTGCAGTTGCGCGCCTCCAGCCATCGGAACCACCGTTGGCAAGGGACCAGTTGCATACGAAGGACGCTGGGGTTTTGGATTTGATGGGGCAGGGCGACGCTCGGGCGCATACGAAGCAAAAACAGAAAAATCCAAAAAAGAAAAAATCCGGTGCGGTTATTGGGATTGTAGCACTGCTGGTTGTCGCATTGGTTGCTGCCTATTTCTTCATACCGGAAATAAAAAGCCTGTTTACATCGATCGGCGAGCCAACTGCGGGTTACTCTGCCCGTGTGACCGCTCAAAATGCCCTGTCTGTTCAGTTTGGCATGGAGCGAAGGGCAGTTGAACAACTTTTTGGGACGTCCGGCGTCCCGGGGCCGAACGGCAGTGTGATCTATCGCGGCGGCCAATATGAAACTGGGAACGTACCGCCGATTCAAGTGTGTATCGAATATGCAGGCCAGATTGTGGCAAAGCTCACCTATCTTAATATGGAACAGGCCATGGTTGTTAGCCAGCCCTATAACAGTGAGTTCCCTGTGACTGCGGACATGCAGTTATCTGATATCGAGGCCGGGGCAGGCACGGCGGTGTCCATGGTTCGAAAGTATAAAGACGCCGGCAACGATATTGTTGAATATCATTTTGGGTATACCGATCCGTTTGCGAACTTCGATCCTGCGTGGCGCGGGGAGATGGTTTTGACGGTCAATGCCACAGATAATATCTGTACAAAGCGATTTTGGGCGGCATATGACGGCTCAGATCCGCTGCTGGTGGAGTCGCTTTCGGGACATCCGCTAGCGAATCAGTATCAAATTTATACCAATTATCTGAATGATAAATATCAATATGATTATGCATTGTATATGCTCAATCGGTTTAGCCGCGGGGATGTGGTCCGCGTTTTTGGCGAGATGACGCCCTACTCTAATGTATCGGGCGTGGACCTATATGCGATCGATTCGCAGGAGACGCTGCCGGATGCCGAGACACCGACTTACCGGATGTCTTTCGGCTTTGACAGCAGAGGCTATTTTTTGATGTCTTCCTTCTGCAATATGCGCTTGTTTACGCAACCCGGTGCATTAAAAGATAGCGACTACATGGGTATCACGCGCGGCATGGCCTACAACGAGATCCGGCAGATTATGCGTATTCTGCCGACAGCTTTGTTTGTGGATAAAAGCTACTTTACGCTGTGCTACGGGATGCGTCTGGACAGTGATATTTTTGAAAAACAGTTTGAATTTATGGTGCGGTTTGATCTTGAGAATAACTATGTGCAGGCGATGTGGGTGAACACGGCAAAAGCGGAAACAGGAAACAGTTAATCCGCAAACTAGAATGGCGCAAAGGGGATCTGGATGAAAAAGTCATTTGCAGATCGCAACCAGCTTTCCAAACTGGTTGCAACAGAGATGCGATATTTTGACAGGCAGCACTCGCTGTCATTATTGTCGGGCTGTACAGTTGTCATTACTGTGCTGGCTGTCCTGTTATCTCTGTTTTCCTATACCGCGAACTCGCTGAACAGTGACAATCGCGTTTATCTAAACTGCTCTATCGGTTTATTGGTCAGTTTGCTGGTTGCCTATGTCCTCTTTAAAATGATCAACTGGGGCGAATCGCCAAGCTATCCAATCGTGATGTTTTTTACCGCGTTTAATCTGTTTGTGTCAGCGTTTTCCGGTTTTTTGCTGGCACGGACGATTTGGATGTCCGAACTGACCAAAGTAAACGGGTATGCCGCCTATTTTGAATATGTTCTGCAGTGGAGCTTTTGGCTGCCGCTTGTGGCGCTGCTTGTATATTTGTGCGTCGGTTTTGTCCGGTCTCGACACAGTTACACGCGCGGTGGCTGGGGCTACTTATTTATAATTGTGAGTCCGCTTACAATTTTATTGTTCTTGACGATTGGATTACGTCTAAATGATAACAAGGACTACACCACCCACATTGCTGCGGCGAGTGTCGCAATGTATGTTTCCTTGATGCTGGTCTACGTTGTTCGATTTATCGCAAAAGCGATTTACTACAATCTGCTGGGTAGCATGGAGTTCTACGAAGAGCCGGTGGTTGTCCGAAAGGTTGTGCGGCCGGACGGTCAGGCGGTGCAGTGGTGGGAACGCAAGCCTTCCGCAGCTTATACTGTAAGTAACGCGCCGATGGTGCAGCCGTTGCCGTACAATCCGGCGCCGTCCGCGTGGGGTCAGGGACAGCAAAAAGCGGTGCGC
The DNA here is from genome assembly GCA_031547945.1 of Oscillospiraceae bacterium. GTDB lineage: Bacteria > Bacillota > Clostridia > Oscillospirales > Ruminococcaceae > JAVBRN01. The sequence goes on from JAVBRN010000001.1 coordinate 25,997, forward strand.
AAGGCGCGGCACGTGCCGACGCCGGAAGAACTGGATCCAAAACCTGTGCTGGGCGCAGCTCGCAGACCTGTGCCGAAAAATCAGCCGGGATACAAAGGCGGCGGGTTCCTCGCTGCATTTAAGGAACAGGCGAACGGCGAGACGCCCGCACCGAAGAAAAAGGGATTGTTTGCGCGGGCCGACCGGCCATTGGTCGTCAAGCTGGACGCTGCTGAACTGGAGGCTGTTCCGGAAGAGAAGCTGGCAGACACAGAGCAGAAGGCACTGCCGGAGAAAAAAGCGCAAAGCGCCTTTGTGCGTAAAGCAGATGCTGATAAGAAAAAATCTGCGGTTAAAATTGATCGGACAGAGTTAGAGGAAAAAGAAACAGGCAAGCGCAAAAAGAAAAAGATTGAACTTGATGATTTGCTGCCGAAAGCCGCCGGAGAAACATTGAACACTGCCGAGGAAGATAAGGAAGCGAAAGCCGAAGCGGCGGAAGCAATAACCGACGATGCCCAGCAGACGGAAACGACTGCAGAAGTCTCGGCGGAGGCAAAGGAAGCGAAAGCCGAAACAACGGAAGATGCCCAGCAGACAGAAACGGCTGCAGAAGTCTCGGCGGAGGCAAAGGAAGCCAAAGCCGAAACAACGGAAGATGCCTCCGACGATTCCCGGCAGACGGAAACGGATGCAGAAAGCACGGCGGAGACAAGGGAAACGGCCACAGAATTGTCACCGGAGACCGAGACAGAGGAACAACCCGAAGCAGTCTCGGCAGAGGAAAGAGAACAAGCAGCGCCAGATTCAGAAGAGCAGGAGATCTCGGAACCCAAAGAAAACGCAGAAGTGCTGCAAGAGGATGAAGAGATCGCAGAGCAAGCGTCCGGACAGATCACAGAGGAACAGATCGCCGGGGAAGATGCCAAAACAAACGAAGATAAAATGGAAACCCAAGAGGTATTGGACACTGCGGAACAGGAGCCGGCGGACGAACAGATCCCCGCGGCGGAGATATCTGACAAAAACGCGGCAGATGATGCGGATGAAACAGTAAGCGCAGAACAGCAACCTGCCGACAAAGTGAACGAAGACAAACCGTCCGGTCAGGAAGAAACGCCGCCCGACAAGAGCAAGCCGGCAAAGAAAAAGGTAAAGAAGCCGTCGAAATCAACAAAACTGTCGGACGTGAAAGCAGAGTTGAAGGCAAAAACCAAGCATGCGATGTCTGGCCGGCAAAAACAATCTGCCGACACAACAGAAGAGATCGCGGCTGGAGAAGTGCAGGAAGATACAAAAAGCGAATAGAAAAACAAAAACGCCCTTCCATCGGAAGGGCGTTTAGTCTATCAAAAGCCGATCGTCAAGAAAAGGAGCACAAAAGCCCGACGATCTCAAACTACCCGCACCATCCACCCATATAAAATGGGACTGACATCCCAAACCCCGAATTATGAAATGAGAGACCGTCGGATATGCAAAAAAACGACGCGAATAGCACGGTTCTATTTGCCGGCCTGTTATTCATCTTGCGGTGCAGGGTACAGCCCTGCTCAGACTGTCGAACAACCCCAGGCGGTGAAAAAAGGGCACAAAACGATCCGACGACCGAAAGATACCCCCCTGCCGCCCAATCCTTTGCGGCTTTGCCTCAAACCCAAAAGGAAGGAAATAAAGGGCAATCGGATGCGGCAAACTGCCATACCACGCTGGTTTTCGTTCGTCTACCTGTCATTTCATCTCCGAGGTGTGGGGCGAAGCGCCACGACAATCGGGTGGCCCGGGCGAGATTGCATCGGTCGCCGAATGGAACGCCTGTGCATTTTGCTGTTCTCGCGCTGTACATAAGAACTTTTTTTGAGGCACTATGCAGGGCGCAGCCCTGCCTCCAATCGGGCGATTGGGGCGGATCATGGGTCGCCGAACGACAAGCTTTGTTTATTTTGACAATGCAGCATGTTTATTAAGGGACTTTTTTGACACCCTGAAACGCCTTTCCATCGGCAGGGCGTTTTTGGTCTGGGCATCCTTGCGCGGTGGTCGGAGTTGCGGTATATTTAGAAAAGAGAAACGATTGAAAGTATGGCTGTGTAACCAGCCAGCAGGAGTATTCATGCTGCAATTGGTGATGGGACGAGCGGGCAGCGGCAAAAGCACATTTTGCCTGCGCGAAGTAGAGCGGCTTGCCAAAGCGGGCAAGCGCGCTGTTCTTATTGTGCCCGAGCAAAGTTCATTTGCCCTGGAACGCACGTTGACATTGCGGCTGGGCGATACGCTTGCGCCGTTCGCGACGGTGAAAAGTTTTAAAAGTCTGAGCGGTGATATTTTCGCCGAGTGCGGCGGCGGCGCGCGCAAACGTGTGAATGAAGCGGTGCGCGCTTCGCTGGTGCGCCGCGCAGTGGCTGCTTTAAGTGAACAGGTGGTCTGTTTTCGGCGGCATCGGCGAGATTTTTCGTTTTTTGCGATGACGGCGGCGGTGATTGAAGAGCTTAAGAACGCGGGCGTCACGCCGGAGCAAATGGAGACAATTGCCACGTTCGCGGACTCGTCGCTGTCAGGCGAAAAGCTGCGCGAGATTGCTGCCATTTACCGCATGTATGAGGTGCTCCTTGGCGACAAATATTTAGATGCGGCAAGCGAGACTGCCGCTGCTGCGGCGGCGAGCGCACACAGTGCGCAGTTTTTCGGCTGCACCTTGTTTTTTGACGGATTTACCGGCTTTACCGAACCGCAGTTGGAAATGATCGGCCACCTGCTCCTGGTTTGCGATGATATCTACGTTACACTGTGCTGTGACAATTTAGATGTGCACCCAACCGACGTGTTCGCGACGGTGCGCAAGAGCGGCGAAAAACTGTTGGCGATCGCCGCGCGCAAAAACATTGCAGTGTCAAAGCCGATCTATCTAAAGGACAGACATCGATTTGCCGCGGACGGGCTTTCAACACTTGAAACTTTTTTGGCGGGCAGCGCCCAGGCTGGGGTGCACGACGGTGTCTACCGCATCGCGGGCGACGACCCCTATGATGAGATTGAGCGCGTGGCGGACGAGATTGTTGCGCTGGTGCGCGACCACGGGTACCGCTACCGCGATATCGTGGTGATCGCGCGCGACCTGAACAGCGACCGCGCCGCTCTGACGCGCACCTTTGCGCGCTTCGGGATTCCTTATTTTTGCGATACCAACCGCAACATGCTTTATGCGCCGGTTATGGTGCTTGTGCTCGCGGCGCTTGACCTGGCGAGCGGAATCAAGAGCGAAACTGTGCTCTCGCTGCTTAAAACGTCGCTGTGCGATCTGGATGACGATATTGTCGGCGAGCTGGAGAATTATCTTTATATCTGGAATATCGATCGCGCCGCCTGGCACTTGCCGTTTACAGAGAACCCGGGCGGACTTGGCGCGCCCTGGGATGGCGCTGCCACAGAAACCCTCGCGCGTTTGGAAACAGCGCGGCAGGCGATTGTGCGCTGGATTGCGCCTGTGGCGGACGCGGCCAAGGAAAACAACGCGGGTGATCTCGTCCGCGCGATCTATGAAACGATGCGGCGGTGCGGCGCGCTGCGCACATTGGAACTTGCCGCGGGTGATGCCGCGCGGGAAGCGTCGATCGGGCTGGAATTGCTCGACCAGCTCTTTCAGATCGTGGACGGCGAAGCGATTTCGATTGCCGAACTGCGCGAAACCGCGCGGCTGCTTGCGGCGCAGACAGCGGTTGGCGATATTCCGCCGACGCTTGAGCAGGTTTTGGTTGGCACCGCTGACCGTATGCGCACCGACAACCCGCGCGCGGCGTTTGTGATTGGGCTCAATGACGGCCTGTTCCCGCGCACCGCATTTGATACGCCGCTGCTGACAGGCGCGGAGCGCGACCTGCTTGCGGAACATGGCGCGGAGCTGACGCGCAACTTTACAAACAGTGCTGTCATGGAAGAACTTTATTTATACCGCGCGCTTTCCTGTGCCGCCGAGCGGGTATACCTCTGTTATGCGAAACACGGGCAGAGCGGCGCGGCACTGTTGCCAAGCGCGAAAATCGATGCATTTCTCGAACGGTACGGTGCGCGGACGCCGGAGACGGAACAGGAAAGCAGCCGCGGCGTGGTCAACGCGCAGACAGCGCTCTATCAGTATGCGAATGCCGCGGCGCATGATAATGCCGAGACGCTGGCGGCACTCGATGCGGCAGCCGGCGGCGATCTGGCCGGTTTGGTCGGGCACGCGGCGGCGGAGCCGCACTATGCGCTTGCCGAACCCAACCTGCCGCGGCAACTGTTGGGTGCGGAGACTACGCTGTCCGCATCCCGGATCGAGACGTTTGCACAGTGCAGGTTCCGCTATTTCTTGCAGTATATTTTAAAGATTAAACCGCTTGCAAAAGCGGAGATCAGCCCGATTGCCGCGGGAAATTTTGTGCACGGTGTGATGGAACACGCGCTGGAACAGCTTGGCGAAACGCTGATGCATGCACCAAAGGCGCGGCTTGCGGAAGCGGTGGAGCAAACGGCGCAAGCATATATCGAGCAGGAACTCGGTGCTTCGGCCGCCGGACAGCCGCGTATTGCCTATTTGATCGCACGGCTGAAAGCACAGGCTTTGCGCCTGCTGCAACAGCTGCAGCGCGAGCAGCAGAACAGCGCGTTTCGTCCCTGCGACTATGAACTCGTGATCGGTGAGGGCGGTGTGGAACCACTGACTTTGCAGACGCCGGACGGCGTGCGCGTGCGCGTCATTGGCAAAGTAGACCGCGTGGACATCTACCGGCAAAACGAAAAGAGCTATATCCGCGTGGTAGACTACAAAACGGGCACAAAAGAGTTTAAACTGCGCGATGTCTACTATGGTTTGCAGGTGCAGATGCTGCTTTACCTGTTCACGATCGCGCAGCACGGCGCGGCGCGCTACGGCGATATTGTGCCGGCGGCGGTGCTCTATCTGCCATCCGACCCGAAGTTGCCCGCCGAGCAGCGCGACGGCGAGAGTATGGCGCAGCAGGCCTACCGCATGGACGGACTGGTGCTCGATGACCCCGAAATTGTAGAGGCGATGGAGCATGGTGTCGGCGGTGTCTTTTTGCCGGTGACGCGCGACCGGTACGGCAATTTAAAAACCGACAAGCTTGCGTCGCTGGCGCGGCTGGGCGCAATGCAGGAACATATCACAAAAACCGTTGTGGATATGGCGTCGGCGCTTTATCGCGGCGATATCGAGGCTTGCCCGACCGTGGACGGCAACAAGGCAGCCTGTGATTTTTGCGACTATGCGGCGGTCTGCCGCCGGGATCGCGTAGAGCGGGAGCGCGTTTTGGAACCGCTGAAAGACAAGGAACTTTTTGTGCAGGCGGAGGGCGGTGAGCTTGATGGCTAGGGTGTGGACAGAGAATCAGCGCACGGCGATCGAGCGGCGCGGCGGAACCATTTTAGTGAGCGCGGCGGCGGGCAGCGGCAAAACCTCGGTGCTGGTACAGCGTATCATCGATCTGATCACCGACGAAACAAACCCGGTCGACGCGGATCAGCTGCTCGTTGTGACCTTTACCAACGCGGCGGCGTCGGAAATGGCGGCGCGCGTGAAAAAAGAGCTCGAACAGCGCATCGCGGACGCGCCGGGCAATGCGCGGCTGCGCCGGCAGGCGCTGCTGTTGGGGCGCGCGCAGATCAGCACGGTGCACGCGTTTTGCAAAACGCTGTTGAAAGACAACTTCAATCTGTTGGGGATTCCGGCGGACTTTGCGCTTGCGGAAGACGTTATGGCGGAAGGCATGCGTCAGCAGGCGCTCGACCGTACAATGGACGCGCTTTATGCGGATCCGGCATCGAACATCGAACAGTTGTGCGACCTGTTTGGAAAATCGCGTTCCGACCGCGACACCGAGCGTCTGATTGATAAACTGTATCTGTTTGAGAGCAATCTTGCGTTTCCTGAACAGTGGGAACAAACAGTAATCGGCGAACTTGAAAGCGGCGCGCCGCTTTCGCAAAGTAAGATTGGCGGCTGCCTGTTTGCCTATGCCGAACGCATGCTCGGCGCGGCGCAGGCGATGCTGTCCGAGGCGATGGAACTGTGCGCGGACGATCCTGTGCTCGAAGCGGGTTATATGCCTGCGCTCTCCGACGATTTTACCTATGCGAACCGTGTGACGGCGCTGGTAAATGCGCGCGATTGGGATGGCGCAAGGCAGGCGCTGGCCGCATACCAGCCGCTTGGGCTAAAAGGGAAGAACGGGGCGGACGAGACGCTGAAAAACGCGGCGAAAGAGTTGCGCGACCGCAGCAAAGAGATTTTGAAAAATAAACTATTGGACAACTGTTTCCTGTGTACCGAGCAGCAGTATCTGGAGGACACCGCGCGGATGGTTCGGCCACAGCGCGCGCTGTTTCACGCGCTTGCGGTCTATCGTGAGACATTGCTCGCCAGCAAGCTGGAGCGCAAACTGTTTGAATTCAGCGACCTCGAACGTTACGCGCTGCAGCTTTTGTGCGACGAGAATGGCGCGCCAACCGACGTGGCGCGGCAGATGTCAGGACGGTTTGCCCATGTGTTAGTGGACGAATATCAAGACACGAACGAAATACAAGACCTGATCTTTCAACTGGTCTCGCGCGACGGAAAAAACCTCTTTTTTGTCGGTGATGTCAAGCAAAGCATCTACGGATTCCGGCGCGCCGATCCCGAGATTTTTGTGGCGCGGCGCGATAGCTGCTATGATAACGAAACCGGATTGTTTCCCGCAAAGATCGCGCTGCCGCACAATTTTCGCAGCAGCGTCGCGGTGATCGAAGCGATCAACAGCGTGTTTTTGCCGATCATGTCGCGCGCCACAGGCGGCACGAACTATACAGATCCCGGAGAGCAGCTATTGCCGCACGACGGCGCATGCAACCGTGACCCGGTTGGGCTGGAACTGCGGTTGATCACCGGGACGGACGCGAAAGCCGAACCGCGCTACATCGCACAGACGATTGCCGCCATGCTGCGCGCGCAGACGCCGGTGGAAGAGGACGGTGCGACACGGCCGTGCAGGCCGGCGGATTTCTGTATATTGCTGCGTTCGGCCAAAGACCGCGCAAAAGATTACATGCGCGCACTTGAGGAAGCGGGCGTTCGCTGCTGGAGCGACGGTGGCGACAATCTGTTTGTATCCTCCGAAATCCAGGTGCTGCTGTCCTTGCTGCGCATTATCGACAATCCGCGCCGGGATTTGGATCTTGCTGCGGCGATGCTGTCCCCGTTGTTCGGATTTGTAGCCGACGATCTCGCGCGGCTGCGCATCGACAATCGAGCACAGTCGCTGTACGCGCTGTTACTTGGCAGCGACGATCCGCACATCGGCGCGTTCTTGGAAACGATACGCGCGTTTCGCGCAAGGCGCAACGCGCTGCCGGTTGGCGAACTGATTCAGTTGGCGGTGGATCAGTTGGATGCAGAAATTAAGTTGTGCGCGGGCACCGCATTTGCGCTGCGCCGCAATCATATCCGCATGCTGATTGCCTATGCTGACAGTTTTGCCGCAGCGGGCGGATCGCTCGCCTCTTTTCTGCGGCTCTGCGACAGTGCTGCGCAGGGGAAAACGGGGATGAAGCGGGAGTTTTCGCCGCCAGATGATGCGGTCTGCGTCACAACGGTCCACAAATCCAAAGGCCTCGAATGGCCGTTTGTCATCGTCGCAAACGCCGACAAACGCTTTAACCAGAGTGACAGCCGCGACCCGACCATGCTGTTCGACAGCCATTACGGGGCGGGCGCGAAGATCCGGTTAGAAACAGAAGATCAGACGGCGCTTTATGCGCACAAGACGCTGCAATATGCCGCGCTGGCACAGTTGTCCAATGAAAAAACGACAAGCGAGGAGATGCGCGTGCTCTATGTGGCGCTGACGCGCGCCAAACAAAAAATCATTGTGACAGCCCAGCTCGACAACCCAGATAAGAAACAGGCAGTGTGGCGCGCGCGTTCGCTGCGCGCGATCGATTACGCAGCCGCGACCGCAAACAGCTGGGTGGATTGGATTGGCCTCGCGCTGACCGAAACGTATCCAATATTTGCGGATGCCGTGCAGGGCGTTGAGGTCGTGCGAGACAATATCTCATTCCAAGTCGTGCCCGAAGTGCCGCAATTGTTGCCGAAAATAGAGCAATCGGCAAAGGTGGCCGCGGCAGATCCGGCGCGCGTGGAAGCCTACCGCCGCCGCATGGCATTTTCCGATCCGCATGCTGCCTTGGCTGAGGTGCCGGCAAAACTGGCGGTCACCGCGCTCGCAAAGGAACAGGAATCTGCGGTGCTTTATCGTCCCGCATTTGTGCGCGGCGTTTCCGCGGCCGAACGCGGCAGTGCGATCCATATTTTTATGCAGTGTGCGGACTATCAAAAAGCGCGCGCATCGGTGCGCGGGGAACTGGAGCGGCTGGTGGCAGGTGCATATCTTGACGCCGGTGTCGCCGCAACCATCAACCTCAAGAAACTGGAGGCCTTTTTTGCAAGCGACATGGGCAGACGCGTTTCGGAAGGCCGGGTTCTGCGCGAATATGCATTCATCGATGCGATTGACGCAGGAAGTTTGCAGCCGCTGCCAGCTGCACTGACCACAGAAAAAATTATGCTGCAAGGCATTGCGGACTGCATCGTGCTGGAGGCGGACGGCGCGATTTTGGTCGACTATAAATCCGACCGCGTTTCGGCGCCAGAACAGTTGGTAGAACGCTATCAGAAACAACTCGAGATGTATAAACAGGCGCTCGACAAGCGCCTGCCGGTGCCGGTTAAAGCCAGCGTGATTTATTCGTTTGAACTCGAACAAGCGATCGAGCTGCCGCAGAACACAGTAGAAGCGAGTGTGTGATGCGTACATGTTGCTGTCTTTTTGACGTCTATGCGCAAACACATGTCTGAAGGCGGCCCAGTGCAGGCTGCCTTCAGACTTTCAAAGAACCTCAAACGGCAAAAAGGTGCGCAAAAATAGCCGACGGTCTAAAGATATCCACTCCGACCGCCCAATACATTGGGGCTTCGCCCCAAACCCCATTGAAGAAAATAGAAGGCCGTCGTATGCGGAAAATTGCCATTACGACGCTGGTTTTTGTTCGACCTGTTATTTCCGCTTGCGGGTGCAGGGCGCAGCCTTGCTTCCAAGCGAAGGGAAAGGCGGAATTGCAAAAAGGCGGCGAACAGAACACCCTGTGCATCTTGACGTTCTCGCGTTCATATAAAGGCTTTTTTGCGCACGAAAAAGGCGGCCTGCTGCGCAGGCCGCCTTTAGAAGTTTACAGGATTATCGATTCTCGTTGATAAATGTCGCGATGCGTGCGACGCAGATCGGCAGGTCGTCGCAGTCTGCCACAATTTTCTCCATCGGACACAGGTCTGTGCCGGTGCGGTTCTCAATGTATGGCACCAGCTCGGCGTAACGCGCGGCGATGCCGTTTGCCTGCAACAGTGCAAGCCCGGTCTCGCTCATCAAAAACGCGAAAACTTCTTTGACGTCGGCGTCGCACAGAATACTCGCCGCTGCCTTGCCGATGATGCGGTCTGCAACAGAGGCACCGCGCAGCGCCGCTTTGTGCGCGGTATAAAGCCGAAAAAGCGGCCGCACAGAAGATCCACTGTCTGTAAAAACAGTGCCGTCCGCGGTGACCGCAGCGACCGAACAGACTTCATTTTGTATTTTTTGCTTTGCTTGTTCCAATCGATTGCTCAAGGGAAAACGTCCTCTATTTCTTTTTGCCATAGTTTAAATTCTTTCATGTCATGATAGCAAATATTTTTATCTCAGAATGTTCGCGATACAGTTGCCGCAGTCGCTCGCGTGGTTAACCTTGCCGTTCTGTCTGCTTGGACAATCGATGCAAACATGCGGGCAAGAAATCCGGAATTGGGTTTGCTTCCATAAAGTGCATCGTGGTCGAAATAAGCGTCTCCCGCGTGTAACAACCAGCCATCGCCATCGCGGACGGCGACAGCACAATGCCCGGCGGTATGTCCCGGCGTGGAAATGCGTTGCATATCGAAAAAGTTCTCGATGGACGCGGCAGCGGCAAACCCAAACCAGGAGGTGTCAGCGCGCAAGTTGATCGGCGAAACCGTTGCGGCTGCCCAAAGTGTCGGGTTATAGCGCATCCGGCTGTGCAATCCTTTGCGCCGGGTTGCCGCCCGATATTCAAGGCGCTGACATGGACCGTTGCATTGGGGAAGTTCTGAAGGCCGTCAACATGATCTTCATCTATAAGGGTTAAAATGATATGCCGAACATCAGCAGCGTTTAAACCAAGCGCCGCAATTTGTTCGACCGCAGGCGCGGCCATATTGCCCGCTGGTCTGCCGTGAAGACTTGCAATCAATCCCCTGTGCGACGGAACACCAGCGTAGAACATCCTCTTGCTGAATCCGGAGTCGACGAGAATCAGTCCATGGTTCGGCGTTGCAATCAGGAGCACTCGGACTGATGGATGCGCAGCGGAATATTACCGCAAGTCAGAGAACAAACCGCTTTATCGCGCACCCGCGTTCGGCCAGCGCAGCGCGCGCACGGCGTTCAGGATCGCGAGCAGGCTTGCGCCGACATCGGCGACAATTGCCAGCCACATCGATGTGAGACCGAACAGGCTCAATAGTAGAATAGCAGCTTTTATGCCAAGTGCAAGCGTGATATTTTGGGAAACGATGCGCAGAGTCCGCTTGGAGCCGTCAATGGCGGGCAGCAGTTTCGAGGGCTCGTCGGTCATCAGAACAATGTCGCTCGCCTCAATCGCGGCGTCGCTGCCCAGACCGCCCATCGAGATGCCGACATCGGCCGCGGCGATGACGGGCGCGTCGTTGATGCCGTCTCCGACGAACGCGACTGCGCCCGAACCGGATGCTTTGAGAGATTGCATGTGCGCTACCTTGTCTGCGGGCAGCAGGTCTGCGTAAACCGCGTCGATATCGAGCTGCGCGGCAATCGGGACCGCCGCGCCCGAGGTGTCGCCCGTGAGCAGCACGGTCTGGATACCACGCGCTTTCAGTTGCTGAATGGTACGCGCGGCATCTTCTTTTACGGTGTCTCCCAAAACAATGGTGCCGATATAGCTGCCATTACATGCAACAGACACGGCACTGCCGCCTGCACCTTCGTCGGGCACGAAAATGCCATTTTCCGTAAGGAATGTGCGTTTGCCGACAAGAACGGGCTGGCCATCATAGGTTGCGCGAATGCCTTTCCCGCGCAGTTCGGTGATGTCCGTGACGCGCGCGGTATCGATGGGTTTTCCGTAATATTGCACGATGGATTTGCCGATCGGATGGGTCGACAGGTGTTCCGCGTGTGCGCACAACACAATAAGATCGGCGCGGTCAATGCCCGAAGCAGGCACAACCTGTGTTACCGTGAAACTGCCCTTTGTCAGCGTGCCGGTTTTGTCAAACGCAATGGTTCCGACTTTTGCCAGCGCTTCCAGGCTGGTAGCGCCTTTGGCCAGGATGCCGCGCCGCGAGCTGCCGCCCAGGCCGGCAAAATAGGCGAGGGGAACAGAGATCACAAGCGCACAAGGGCAGGAAATGACAAGAAGCGTCAACGCGTTATACAGCCATTCGCGGAAGGTACCCAGCCCAAGCAAAAATGGCGGGACAAGCGCGATTAAAACCGCGATGCCAACAACAACGGGCGTGTAAACACGGGCAAAGCGCGTGATAAATGTCTCGCGCGGTGCGCGCTGTTTTGCAGCCTGTTCGGTCATCCGAATGATCTTGCTGACCGCAGATTCCGCATAAGTCGCTGTGACGCGCACCGTCAGCACGGCGTCGCCGTTGATGGACCCGGCCAAAACACGATCTTCGACGGTTTTGCGCACAGGAACGCTTTCCCCGGTGAGCGCGCTGGCGTCCACAAAGCTGTCACCGTCCAATATAACGCCGTCGAGTGGGATGCGTTCAAACGGCTTGACGAGAATGCTGTCGCCAACGATAATATCGGCAGGATCCACAGTTTGCAGCGCGCCATCCACCAGCTTATGGGCGATGTCAGGTTTGAGCGCCAGCAGGGCGGAAATACTGCGTTTGGTGTTGCCGACCGCAATGGCCTGCAACAGCTCGCCGATGCCAAACAACAACATAACCGCGCTGGCTTCGGCGACCTCGCCAATGGCGGCGGCCCCAACCGAAGCGATCGTCATCAACAGCGTCTCATCGAAGATTTTGCTGGAAAACAGATTTTTGGCCGCGGCCAGAATGACCGGATAACCCGCAACAAGATAACTTGCGGCAAGAAAAACTGTTTTTGACACAGCGTTTGGCAGTAGCCGTCCAAGTAAAAAGAAGAGCGCGGCAACACCAAGGCGGAGCCCGTCTTTTTTCCATTCGGCCGAACCTGCGGTGTCATGAGAATGCCCGCAGCCACAGCCGTCCGCTTCTGCGCAGGTGCAATTGTCGGGCGCGCTTTGGCTTTCCGCAGGGTCGGGGTCGTCGTCCGTGTCGGATGCGTGTATGCCGCCGGTGTCGTCGTCATGCGCGTACATTGCGGGCGCGGCGCCAGGCTCGCCCTGCAAAGAACAGGTGTTGTGCTGCGCGTTATGTACATGGCCGCAGGCACAGGTTTCATGATTGGAATGCAGATGTTTCATTATGATCTCGTTTCTATTTAAGTTTTGCAAAGCTTTCGACAGCGCTTTTTAGCCCGTCAACCATTTCGCTTTCGTTGCCGTTCTTCATACCCTCTACGACATGATATTCAATGTGGGCAAAAAGTACTTCACGCGCCGCCGCTGTAATGCCGGCGCTGACAGCGGATAACTGCGTAATGATCTCTTCGCAGTTTCGGTCGTTTTCAATCATCGCAATGATGCCGCGGATTTGCCCCTCCAGCTTTTTCAGCCGGAGCAACACGTTTTTGCTGGTAGAAGCCTCGATATGCAAATCGGCCATAAAATACACCCCCCCTTACCCCTATAGGGTATATTTTACCATAGTGTATTGTAAGCTGTCAAATTGTTAACAGAGATTTCACAAATCATAGCATATGCTGCTAAATAAACCGAATCATACATATATATGGACAGACAGCTGTGTCGCAGTAGAAAAAATTGGATAATTTTCCTATTTAATGAAAGAATTTTATACGGATAGTAATGAATATGTTTGTAAATATATAATCTTGTGTGATATAATACACTATAAGTATTTACTTTCTAAAGTGAAGGGACTGCGAGGTTTAACTTGATGGAGGATCATAACAACAACGATCACGTTGTGTTCGATGATTATGGCCGGGACGGGGGCTATCCGTCCGGGGCCTATCCTAACATGCAAGACTATAACGTCAATCCCGACGGGAATGCCGGATATCCTGAATATATAAAGAACAGAGGGGACGACTCTAAATATGGAGCTGTGCCCCGCTTTGATACTATGTCATCCTATGACCAGCCACAGCCCGCGTATGGAACACACGATCCGTACAATTATGGATATGATCCGCGCGGCTATCAAACGGATCCCTATGCCCAGGAAGGTTATCCCGCGCAGGCTCCCTATAACCCACCTTATGCGCCGCGTGCCTACTCTGACTATTCCGAGAGCCCTGCGTATGGGCAGGAGCCGCGGCCATACGGCGCGGACAACTACGGGTATGGCGATCGTTATGCGCAGCCGGCGCCACAGGATTATAGCAGCTGGCAACAACCGCAGCAAAGCGATCACTACTATTACGATAACGCGAATTACAGAACGCCGTATGGACAGGAACAGCTCTATGCGCAAAGGAATGACCGTTATATGGCACCAACCTATCCCGAGGCGGTAGGGCAGCGGAACGTGGTCGGCGATATCGCGGGCGGACAGCCGCCTTATGCGCGGCAGGATGAAGAGACTTATTACGACCGTTATTATGAAGCCGGCAGAATGGGTGCGCCGGTGTCTGAACCGGCGATGCCGCAGTTCGGCTTGCAGGACGAGGGGCCGTATCAAGTCCCGCGGCGTCCGCAAATGCCGCCGAAAACCCAGGACGACCAGTATTACGCGGCGACGGCTGATCGATATGCAGCACCGCGGGTGAGTCCGTATGATATACCAAAACCCGAATATCCAAACCGCTCGACTGCAGTGCCTGTGCCGTACAGTATGGGCGAAGAGCAATCCGAGCGTGAGACTGAAACGGGAATGTCAGCATCTGCGCTCGCGCAACCGCTCGTTTCCAGTAGCGCCAACACTGTTTCGTGGGTGGACACAGAATCTGAAAAAGCAGAGTTTCGGCGGTCAGATTTCTTTACCGCGCCGCAACCGCAGCAAACTACATCGGTACTGGAACCAGATTTCCAAGCGGAACCGGCCACCTTTACGCTGGAATCGCCCAAACCAAAGCAGCCGTCAAAGCCGGAGCCGCCTACTGGATTTGAAACGGCGGTATTCAGCATAAAAGATTTCAATCTGCAGGCGGAAACCGCAGACGCCGAACTGCAACCGTCTGATACCAAACGGAATGATGCGTTTGGCACCGTTTTGGTCCAAAACGACCCGTTTGCTGCGGCAGAATCGCCGATGGGCAGCGAGATCGCGTCGTTCGGCACACCGCAACCGCAGGCGGACGCATTTGGCGCGCCCGCACAGCAGCGCGACCCGTTCGCCGCGGCAGAGCCGCCGATGGGCAGCGAGTTTGCCTCGTTCGGCACACCGCAACCGCAGGCGGACGCATTTGGCGCGCCCGCACAGCAGCGCGACCCGTTTGCCGCGGCAGAGCCGCCGATGGGCAGCGAGTTTGCCTCGTTCGGCGCACCGCAGCCGCAGGCGAACGCATTTGGCGCGCCCGCGCCTGACAAATTTAGAGAACCTACACCAATACCACAAGTGGATCCGTTTGTCCCGGCACCGCTACAGGCAGAGAGCGATTTCGCGTCATTCGGTGTCCAGCCGCAGGCGGATACATTGAATCATGCACCAGAACAGCAAAGCGACGCATTTGCAACTGCGACGCCACAGACAGAGAGTAATTTTGCCTCGTTCGGCAGGCAACCGCAGCCGGATGTATTCGGTGTGCCGGTGCCGCAGGACGGTGTGTTTGCGAATGCGACAGAACAACCCGAAAATGTAGCATCTGGTCTGGAACCAGATGGATTTGGCGATTTCGGAAAAGCCTTTTCTGAAAAAACAGATCCAGTTCCGGGGTCAAACGCATTTGGCGACGATATGGTAATCAATACGTATGACACCAGACAACCGTCGCCGCAGCCCGATCCTTTTGCCGCATTAATGGAGGATGCGCAGCTGTCGCCGACAGCCGCTGTTGCAGTGGGCAACCCCTTTACGCCAATGCCGCTGCAGCAAGGTGATATGTTTGCGCCGGGATTGTCGCAGGATCCATATATGCCGATCATGCCGCCGCAGGTCGCTCCGTTTGCGCAGTCAGGCGGGTTTGGACAGCCGACACCCGACCAAGTCGTGGCGCCGCCATTCCAGCCGCAAATGGAAACGGTTGCACAAGCGGAACCCGCAATGCAGGAGCTGACCGATAATATTTTTGAATCGCAAGTCAAACTGGACGATACTCCGAAACCGCGTATGCCAATGCGGGATACTGAAATTTTCCGGATTGCAGAAGAGTTGAGCCAGGCCGTGTTGATCAAAAGCCACAGCCGGGCGTTTAATGAAAACAATTTGATGCCGGAAGGCGGACGCCGCCTTGTGGAGGTCGAAGGGATTTCTTCGGAATATCACATCAGTGAGGGCGGCAGTACGCCCTACCAGATGTACAGGGACATCCGATTTGTACTAAACGAGGGCACCTGTTGCGCAATGATCAGCGATGTGCCGCTTGCAGCTTACGCGCTCGCGCGGTCGATCTGCGAAAGCGCCGACCAGGACTTTGAGGACGAACCGGTGCGCGTAGCCGATATCGCGGACGGCGAAAAGGGCCAGATTATGTATATCGGCAGCGACTCTATGCTGCCGGAAGAGATGACCTGCGAGGAATTCTTGCTATATACGCAGACAGGAAAAGCAGAAATCGAGAATGAGGCCGCCGGCACAGAAAAAGAGCGCTTGACCGTGCTGCTCTCACAGTTGGGCATGAGCGATCTTCAGGAGACGGATCTGCGGGAACTGTCCTATAATAAGCGCATTATGCTCATTGCGCTTGCAGCAACACTGAACCCGAAAATTGTATGCATTGTAATCAACGACCCAAAATTCCGCGTGGATGCCGAAGAGGAAATGTTGGCGCGGCGTATTTTCGCTCTCATGAACAATCGTGGAAAGTGCAGTCTGATCGCATGCAGCTCGGCCTATTTGATGGCGGCTGTCGCCAACCGTGTTGCGGTGATCCAACATGGACAGCTTGAATGTATGGTCAGTTATAAGCAGTTTGTCGATGAGAACTGTTTGGGGATTATGTCGTTCAACACAGAAAACCCGGCTGCATTTACAACAGAACTGGAGACAAAGTATCCGAGCATTACTGCGCTTGGAAAGGACAGCCTGGTGTATCTGATCCGCAAGAAAGGCGCGCCGGAAATCGACCTGGAATCTTTGATCAAAGACATCATACGCTTGGGGGCGGACTACAATTCAATCGTCATGGATGAAAAGTCGTTTGTGATGGCATGCAAGGAGGTCCTGGGCAAACGATGAAAAAAAACAGTACCGCGCTGGACAGAAAAATGCTGAAAAAGCGCCATAAAATGACGATCGGTTATCTCGTTTTTTATGCGGTTTTGTTAGCACTGGTATCGATGGGCCTCTCGTTTTTACTGGGAGGTATTGCCGGAACCGTGTCTTTTGCAATCCCCAAATTCATCTATAGCAGCATACTGGGCATGTTGTATCTTTACAATATGGTTTCGCTTGTTCTTATGTGGTTGTTCGCTTTGATTTTTCCAGGCCCTTATCAATTTAAGGGATTGGAGGACAACTCTTGGAACATGTTGTACAAATTGAACGTCAATCCGCGCGGATTGGTGCTTAATAAAATACGGGTGTGTGTCTTTTCCAATTTGGCTACATACTTGCTTGGATTCCTGTTGGCGGTCGGCATCGGTTTTCTGAAGTCCGCCGACCGCGCGATAGATGTCCAAACGATACTGTTTATGGCGCTGATTGGCATTTTGGTATTATTGCTGGTTATTATGCCGACGCTTGCAGTCGGCGCGCTGACCAAAGGAAAGCTGTTGCTGAGCCTTTCTGTATTTTTGACGGGCGCGATTGCGGCTTTTTTGCTATACAGCTGTGGCTATTTCAATTGTGCCAGTGTGGAAGATGTTGTCGCCAGCGCGGCAAAACTCATTTCGCTTTCGCCGCTCGGTCTGTTGATTATTCCGGGACTTGCGCTGATCGTATTCCCAATTGTCACATTGACAACCGCGGTGTCTCGTGCGCGCAGCTACAACATTGAAGAACTCAACGACGATATGTTAAAGTCTTTGGGCGTTGAGGATAACATGTTGATTCTGGAAGAGGGGCGCAACCGCTATAATGTCGCGATCTCTGGCCCGGATGTCAACGATGCCGATTTTGATATTGAAGTTCCCGCGATGGCAGGTGCGCCGCCTGTGCGCCGGCCCGCGCGGGACGAGCAAGGGCTGCGCGAACAAGCGCCGCCGCAAAAAGCGAAAAAGCAAAAAGAAAAGCCGCCTAAAAAGCAGAAAAAAAAGAAGCGCGGCGATGACGAAGACGACGACGAGTATGACAACGACGACGATTTTGATGCAGTATATTAAGCTATCGAAAAGAGCGGAAGCCGAGTGGCTGCCGCTCTTTTTGTAAATTTGTGGCTTACGCGAAGCATATTTTGGGCAATGCGTTTTGTTGCTTGATGTATCGTGCATGTGTTGGTTGCCGCAAAAAATGAAAACGGATGCAAAAACACATTCGTTTCAAAAAGCCTATCGTCAAGAAAAAAGTGCACAAATGCCCGCCGGTCTAAACATACCCGCCCCATCCACCCAAATGAAATGGGCTGACGCCCCAAACTCCGAATTTTGAACTAAACGCCGTTTCGGGGCGCACGGCGCAGGTCCGCTTCCAATCGGCCGGTTGGGGCGAGATTGCATGGGTCGAGGACGACTCTATTTTGACAAATTGTATATTGATAAGGGACCTTTTTTGACACACTGAAACGGATGCAAAACCGCATCCGTTTTCAAAGAAAGACCCATACTTGACAAATAAATAATAGAAAGGCGTTTCTGAAACTAACGCCGACCCCTTGGGTTGGATTGTTGCTGCTGACGCCGCTGCGCTTGCAGTCGTTGCTGGCGCAATTTTTGCTGCCGCTTGCGCGCCTTTGGCACAACAACAAGCGCATAATACAAATATAGGATAATCACTATGAGAAGAATTGCGTAGATCACAATTGCAGCGGTCGAGGTGAGAATTTCGGAGATGACATCCATCACCATAACAAATCGGTCGGCAGGGATATCCTCACGGGAAACCAAAGCTACATCGCCAAGATAGCGGTCACCGTAGTATACTTTTGCAGTGCCAATTTTGTCGCCATCGGCAATCGGCGCCTTGACCTGCTTGGGGACATCCTCAAACGCATAGCGGACCTCCTGTTCGGTTTCATCATCCTTTCGCGTCAGCGCGAACAGGTCGCTGCCGGGATAGAGTAAGAGTGTGTCACGATTCGCGGCATAGCGAAGTTTGACGTCGGTAATGGCCTTGGTTTGGTCGATGACATTGGTCAGTTTCAAATTGGCAAACGCCCAGTCGTAGCAAAGCTTGGTATCGGTATAAGAGGATGTGCCATCCGCCCATACCGTGTTCAGGTTCTCGTAGGGCGCGCCCAAAATGACCAGCAGATAGGTGCTGCCGCCCTGCTGGGCAGCGGACACCAGGCAGCGGCCGGCCTCATCAAGCGTTCCGGATTTGATGCCCTTGATATAGGGAACGTAGTAGCGGTCGTTCTCATCCTGCATCAAAATCGTCGTCGCGAGCGTGACCGCATCCTTTTTGTTTGTCGCGCGCATTTGATAGCGGGATTGCTGCGTGATGTCCCAAAACCCGGGCACCTTTAAGGCCCACTGCGTGATGATGGCCAGATCGCGCGCTGAGGTGTAGTGGTTGTCCGCAAATGCGCCGTGCGGATTGCTGAAATGGGTGTTGGTACAGCCAAGTTCCGCCGCTTTTTCATTCATTTTTTGAATAAACGTGTCATAGCCATAATAATCGGCCACCGCGACGGCTGCTTCATTGGCCGACTGCAGCAGCATACAGTACAGCAGCTCACGCATCGTCACTTCTTCCCCGGCGAGCAGACCGGCGTTGGACACATCACCCATGCCCTCAAAGCCGCGCCAAACGTCCACCGGGATTGTGACGATGGTGTTGTCCAGATCGTCACAGAGCGTCATTGCGAGCGCCGCGGCCATGATTTTGGTGGTCGAAGCGGGGTGCACCTGCTCGTCCGGATTCTTGGCAAAAATAACGTCGCCAGAATCGAGACTCATGAAAAAAGCGGCCTTCGCGCTGACGTCGACATCAAAGCCAAATTCGCGGGTCTCGGCAGCCAAAACGGTCGGCGCGGCCACCGATGTAAGCGAAAATAATAGTAAAATCAGGATAAAACAGGAAGCAAGCTTTTTTTGCATTGGAACCCCCGTTGTATTGGTATTGCTTTTGTATAGTGTAACACAAAAGTAGATATCTACTATATCCAATCTGTCGAGGCGACAAGTTTAATTTAGAATTTTTTTGGTCTGATTCACGTACCTATCATTTATGGGAGGCTAGTTTAGGATATCGCCGCTCTGCTCGAACATTGTTTCGATCTGCGCGCGCAGCGGTGCAAACAATTCGCTTTGCAGCTGCGGATCGTCCTTCAAAATCTGCGCTGCCGCGGAAGCGGCGCTGTGGATAACCGCCTCATCGGAAGCGAGATCTGCGATATGTAGTTCGGGCAGGCCGTGCTGCCGCTTGCCGAAAAAATCGCCGGGGCCGCGGGATTGCAGATCATAGCGCGCAATTTCGAAGCCGTTTGCGGTGTTTTTGAGCACGGAAAGACGCTGCTGCGTCTGCGGTGTTTTGGAAGACGACACCAACACACAGCTGCTCTCCGCCGCGCCGCGCCCGATGCGCCCGCGCAGCTGATGCAGCGCCGAAAGGCCAAAGCGCTCGGCGTTTTCGATAATCATCACGTTGGCATTGGGCACATCGACACCGACCTCGATGACGGTCGTGGACACAAGCACCGAGAGCTCGCCGCTTTGAAACGCTTGCATCACCGCGGCCTTCTCTTTTGGTTTCATGCGACCGTGGATCAACCCGACGTTGAGGTCGCGGAGATCGTGTTCCACAAGTGTTTTGTAGTATTCGCTCGCAGACATGGTGTCGCCCAACTGCTCACTGTCCTCGACGAGCGGACATACGATATAGGCCTGATGGCCCGCTTCGACCGCTTTGCGCACAAAACCGAGATAGCGCGTGCGCAGCTCGTCCGAAACAAGATAGGTCTTGATTTTTTTGCGGCCGGGCGGCAGCTCGTCGATAATCGAAATATCCAAATCGCCGTAAATGATGAGTGCGAGCGTACGCGGGATGGGCGTCGCCGACATCACAAGCAGATGTGGCGCGTCCCCCTTTTTTGAGAGCAGCGTGCGCTGTTCCACGCCAAAGCGGTGCTGCTCGTCCGCAACAACAAAACCGAGCTTCTTGAAAGCCACAGCTTCGCTGATTAGCGCGTGGGTGCCGACGGCGATGTCGCAGCTGCCGTCCGCAATGCGCTGCAGCAGTTCGGTCCGCGCTTTGCCTTTGACGGCGCTCGTGAGCAGCCCGACAGAGAGGCCGAATGGCGCCAACAGTTTGGAAAAGGTCTCGGCGTGCTGGTTGGCCAAAATTTCAGTGGGCGCCATGATCGCGCTCTGGTAACCGCTTTTTGCCGCACAAAAGGCCGCGCACGCGGAAACCACGGTCTTGCCGCTGCCGACATCGCCCTGCAGCAGGCGGTTCATCGGACGGGTGGTCTGCAGATCGGCTAAAATCTCCTGCAGGCTGCGCAGCTGCGCAGCGGTTAGCATATAGGGAAGCGCGGCCAAAAAATCCGGGGCGTCGTCAGATTGAATCCGCACGGCGGTGGTCGCGCGGTGTCGGTTTTTGAGCAGATGCATGCCGAGCTGCAATGTCAGCAGCTCTTCAAAGATCAGCCGGTTTTTGGCAAGATTCGCCGCTTCATACGAAGCGGGGAAGTGAATGTCATGGATCGCCTGGCGGCGGCTCACCAATTTGTTTTGTTCAAGGATTGGCTGTGGCAGCGTCTCCTCGATAGCCGCACCGCAGAGATCAAGCGCGTTGCGGATGGCCGCCGCGATGATTTTAGAGCTCAAGCCCTCTGTGAGCGGATATTGAGGCGCAAGCGCAACCGCATCTTCGGGCTTAATCACCAGCGGATTAACCATCTCGCGGTCGAGCAGCGTGCCTTTGACTTTGCCATAAAAGAGATAGGACTGCCCCTCGACAAGTGCCGCCGGGGCAAACCGGTTGTTAAAATAGATCAGCTCGATGTCTGCGCTTTCATCGCCCGCATGCACACGGATGAGCGTTTTGCCGCCGCGCAGGCGGGCTGGCGGCGTCTTGGAATAGACCGCCGCGCGCACCGCGCAGGGTGTGTCCAGCGGCGCTTCCGCCACCGCGTATGCATCTTGCAAATTGAGATAACCGCGCGGATAATAACGCAAAAGGGCGCCGACCGTAGTAACGCCAAGTTTTTCAAACAGCTTGGCGCGCCGCTCGCCGACGCCTTTTAAATATCGGATATCCTGTTGTAAAAAATCGGATTGAAGCATGGTACCCTCCCTTTGCACGGGTGAGTCTTCAACCTTCGCGGACAGTCATTATTCCGCTGAGAGATAGTAGTAGTAAATGGGCTGGCCACCATACACACAGGTGAGTTCTGCGCCGGAAGGCAGTGTGACACGAATCTTTTCCGCAACCGCCTCGGCATCCGCCTCGCTAATATCTGCCCCGTAAATCAGCGTGACAAAACTGGTTGTTTTTTTCGTAATTTTGCGGGCCAGGCGCACGGTCGCTTTGGCAATGTCCTTTTCTGTAAATACAAGTTTGCCGTTAGAAAGCGCCAAAATCTCGCCCTCTTTGATCTCGTGGCCGTCATAGTCGCTGTCGCGGGCGGCAAAGGTGACCTGCCCAGAGGTGACGTTGTTGGCCGCGGCGTTCATGTTGATCATGTTCTCTTCGAGGGTGCAGTCGGGCGAAAACGCCAGCATTGAAGCAATGCCCTGGCTGATGTTGCGCGTGGGCAGCACAACGGCATTGCGATCCGCGATTTTGCACGCCTGCTCGGCTGACATGATAATGTTTTTGTTGTTTGCCAGCACGATTACGTTTTTGGCCGGCACAGCGTGGATGGCCGCAAGGATGTCGTCGGTTGAGGGATTCATCGTCTGCCCGCCGCTGACGATCTTATCGACGCCGAGGTCGGCAAACAGCGCTTTGAGACCGTCTCCCGCGCTGACCGTGACAAACCCAAAATCTACAGTCGAGTCGACTTCCGCATAGACGAATTCTTCTGCGTCTTCAGGCGCGGCGGTTGTAGGCGCGGCTGCTTTTTGCGCGGCCTTGCCCTCGGCCTGGCGCGCCAGATATTGCTCCAGCATGTTCTCTATTTTGATTTTAGACAAATAGCCATGGCGCAGCGCTTCGCCCAGCGCTTTGCCAGGCGTGCCGGTGTGCACATGACACTTGATGAGTTCATCATCGTCCACAGCAACCACGCTGTCGCCGATGGATTCCAAATAGGCGCGCAGCTTTGCGTAGTTGGCGTCGCTGTTTTTGATCACAAGAAATTCGGTGCAATAGGAATTGGTCATTTCGGGATCGACCTCCTCGCTAAATACGCCCTTGCCAGACGCCGCCATGCTGACGCCGCCCTCGGCAAGGTCGATCATTTTGCCGTCGCGCAACACCGCGAGCATACCTTCAAAAATATAGACAAGTCCTTGTCCGCCGGAATCGACAACACCGGCTTTTTTTAGCACCGGAAGCAGTTCCGGCGTTTCGGCCAGCGTTTCTTTTGCAATATCTACGATAAATGCCCAAAGATCGATGGGCGTTTTTTCGGCGTAAACAGATTCGGATTTTTCCGCCGCGATGCGCGCGACCGTCAGCATCGTGCCCTCGGTTGGCTTCATAACGGCTTTATAGGCGGAATCGACACCCTTGCGCAGCGAGCGGTAAAGATCCTCGCTGCCCGCTTCGCTTTTGCCCTGCAACGAACGCGAAAAACCGCGAAAGAGCAGAGAAAGAATCACGCCGGAATTGCCGCGCGCGCCGCGCAGCAATGCCGCCGATGTAATTTGCGCAACCGTTTCTACAGTGCAATCGCTCGAAAGGTTCAAAAGCTCCGGCACCGCCGCATTGATGGTCATCGACATATTTGTGCCGGTATCACCGTCCGGAACAGGAAAGACGTTGAGTTCGTCCACCGCGCTCTTTTGGTTGGTGATATTATTTGCTCCCGCGACAATGGCGTCGCGGAGCTGTACTCCGGTTATCATGATTGTTTATCCTCCAAAAGCACGGGGAATTACTCCGCCGCCATCTCGTCAACAAATACATTGACGGCGTTGACTGTCAGCCCTGTGGACTGCTCGACAACATATTTGACCTTGCTCGCGATGCTCTCCACAATGGCGGCAATGTTGACACCGTAGATCACTTTGATATGGATCTCGATATCGAGATTTCCATTTTTTTCGAACACGCGCACGCCTTTTTCCGGGAAATTGTGCCCAAACAAAAACGAGCGGATGCCCTGGACTGCTCCGCTTGTCGCCATGCCGACCACGCCGTAACAACTTGAGGCGTGCGACCCAACCAAGGTTGCAAAATAGTCGGATGATATTGTAATAGAACCCAGCGGTGTGGCTATTTTAACCATCTAACGCGCTCCTTTCTCAAAGAGTGCCATAAACGCAAAAGCTGGAGCCTGCGGTGAAACACACTCTTATCAATCACTGCGATTGTTTCAGTCTATGTGTGAAATCTAGTATATAATACAATTTAGTTACACAATAGTCAAGCAGAATGCACATACGCTTGCTGGGCATGCCGCAGAAAAATCGGGCGGGAAACAAGTTGAACTTTGGCGGCACGTCGCCATAACAGAAGGGCATTTCGACAAAGGCAATCCTATAAAAACACAAGACTTCTGCTAGTAGCATGCCCAGAACGGCCCACACAAAAACAAGTCGCTACTTTACGGAATACCTCAAGCTGCGCGATTGCGTTCGAACCGTAGACTGCGCAGAGAAACCAATCGAAAGATCCGTCACATCTCCTGTTGGAGAGTATACCTGCACAACGCGCTCAGGCTGACAATCAAGCGAGGACGAGATCTGCTGTGTCACCGTGGCATCAAACAAGGCTGCCGTCCGATTTTGTGACGTTCAGCTGCAGTTGAAACTCTGTTTTTCCATTGTTCGCCTTGCCTGCTGGGCTGGCGGCGACAATAACGCCTTGCATCGATTGCATATAGAGGGCGGACCCCGTAAATTCTGACAATTGAAGCACGCAATCCCGCGGCCGGTCACATTCGATCAGGAATTGAACTGTTCGCCGATGCGGTAAGTGCCAAAAGCCGGAAATCCTCCAAGGCAACGGTACGGGCGGGCAACCCGCCATCATCTGTATATTCTATAAGAGTGTGTATCTTTTTTTGGCCGCCGGCAGTCATTGTTAGGTGCGAATATCAACAATCTGCCCAGTCCTGGAAATGCCATTTTCTCAATTCTTTTTCTGTGCAAAACAGGCCGCATCCGCAAATAAAAAAGGGAAAAAAGCAGTAACACCATTGCCAGGACAAAAACGACGGGCCCTATTTGAGCATTCAGTTCGCCGACATTACAATGCACCTCACACAAGCCTGCAGAGCGGCATAAAATAAGCTGCGGTGGTTTGCAGGAAGCGCAACCTCGATTGTACGCCGATTTATCCCCTTTTGCAAGGCGTCATTAGGGTATGTGGTATTCTTTTGTGCAAAAGAATACCCGCCCTGTTTTGCAGAGCGGGTATCGTAGAAACAGTGTGCTATTTTGCGTATTCGATCGCGCGGCTCTCGCGGATCACGTTGACTTTGATCTGGCCGGGATAGTTGAGCTCTTCCTCAATCTTGCTGACGATGTCCCGCGCCACGATCGTGAGTTGGTCGTCGCTGACCTGTTCAGGCTTGACAATAATGCGAATCTCACGGCCGGCCTGAATTGCAAACGAGTTCTCAACGCCCTCGTAGGTGTTCGCGATCTCTTCGAGCTTCTCCAGGCGCTTGATATAGTTCTCGAGGTTTTCGCTGCGCGCGCCCGGCCGCGCGGCCGAAATGGCGTCCGCGGCCATCACGATGAAGGCGAGCGGCGTCTGTGCTTCCACGTCGCCGTGGTGCGCCTCAATCGCGTGAATGATCTCGGGGCTCTCTTTATACCGTTTGGCAACGTCCACGCCAAGCTGGATATGTGTTCCTTCCATCTCGTGATCGAGCGCTTTGCCGATGTCGTGCAGCAGGCCCGCGCGCCGCGCCATTGTGACGTCCACGCCGAGCTCCGCGGCGATCATACCGGACAGCAACGCCACTTCCACGCTGTGGTTGAGCACGTTCTGGCCGTAGCTTGTACGGTAGTGCAGGCGGCCGAGCAGTTTGACAAGCTCGGGATGGATGCCGTGGATGCCAACTTCGAGCACCACACGCTCGCCCTCTTTTTTGATGGTTTGGTCGACTTCTTTGCGCGCTTTTTCCACCATCTCTTCGATGCGCGCGGGGTGGATGCGTCCGTCGTAGATCAGTTTTTCGAGCGCAAGCCGCGCCACTTCGCGGCGGATTGGGTCGAAGCTGGAGATCGTGATCGCCTCCGGCGTGTCGTCAATAATGAGGTCGACACCGGAGATGGTCTCCAACGTTCGGATGTTGCGGCCCTCGCGGCCGATGATGCGGCCTTTCATCTCGTCGTTGGGCAGCGCCACAACCGAGACGGTCGCTTCGGAAGAGAAATCGGCGGCGCAGCGGGAGATCGCGAGACTGAGAACATTGCGCGCCATGGTGTCCGACTCGTCTTTTAAAATCTGTTCATACTGGTTGATGCGCACCGCTTTGTCATGCGCCAGTTCGGTATCCAATTGGGTGAGAAGCATCGATTTTGCTTGGTCTTTGGAAAAGCCTGAGATCGTCTCCAGCATTTCAAACTGGCTTTTTTTCAGTTGCTCGATCTCGTCTTCCTTTGCCTGCAGGCCCTTTGCCTGTTTTTGCTGACGGACTTCCTCCGTCTCAAACTGCTCGAGTTTCTTTTCCAGGTTTTCTTCTTTTTGGGTCATTCTGCGTTCTTGCCGCTGGATTTCGTTGCGGCGCTCGCGCAGTTCACGGTCTGATTCGTTTCGCATGCGGAAGATCTCATCTTTTGCTTCGATGACAGCTTCCTTCCGTTTTTGTTCAGCAGTTTTAATAGCGTCGTTAACGACACGCTTTGCTTCATCTTCTGCAGAGCCAATTCTGGCCTCGGCAACCTTGCGCCGATAGGTCATACCTCCGTAAAAGCAGACAATGCCTACGATAATCGCTATAACCGCTGAAACAATGATGGTAATCGCAACTGGGCTCATTGCTTCAAGGTCCTCCAAAAAATTGTAGTCATGCATATATAAAATATGCTAAAAATATTAACGCTTTTTTTAGTAATAGCGTATAAATATCCTACATTATTGTAAAGGTTTTGTTGCCAAATTGTCAATACTCCGCAATTTATTTCAATAATTTGTCTCGCCTTTGTGGTAAACCGTCGTACCGATCTGTGATTTGACCTTGACAGGATACCCTGTTTATGCTATAACTCAAGCAATCCAGTGTAAAACGATGCGGACGAACCTGCGTTGTGTTTTGGCTTTTTCAGAGAGCGCCCGTCGCTGCAAACGGCGCAAAGCCCCCCACAAACGATACCATCGTCCAAGTGTGTCCGGGTCAAAAACGGACGCCGGCCGCGGTCTGTTATCGCCGCATACGAGTGGCGCTTCTGGCGCAATTCGGGTGGAACCGTGGAGTTAGACAACACTTCATCCCGTTGTGGATGGGGTATTTTTTATTTTCCGCTAGAATACAATCTGTATAAAAATTTTAAAATACAACAAACTGGAAATATTTCAGAATAAGGAGTAGAACTATGGAACAGGTGAATGTCTCGCTAAAAGGGGAGATCCGGGCATTTGAAAAGGGCATCTCGGTCGCGGAGATTGCAAAGAGCATTGGCGCCGGCTTGTACAAGGCCGCGTGTGCCTGCAAGATCGACGGGGGAGATGCTGATCTGCGCGTGACGGTTGAGCAGGACTGTGCGGTGGAAATTCTGACGTTTGACGACGCGGGCGGCAAGCACGCGTTTTGGCATACCGGCTCGCATGTGCTGGCGCAGGCGGTCAAGCGCCTGTTTCCGGCGAGCAAACTTGCGATCGGGCCGGCGATTGAAGCCGGGTTTTACTACGATATCGACAGCGAGACGGTGTTTACGTCGGAGGTGCTGGCGCAAATTGAAGACGAAATGCGCAAGATTGTCAAGGAGGACTTTGCAATTTCGCGCTTTACCAAGAGCAAAGCGGATGCGCTGGCATTCATGCAGGAGGAACCATACAAGGTGGAATTGATCAACGATCTGCCGGCTGGCAGCGAGATCAGTTTTTACTCTCAGGGCGAGTTTACCGACCTGTGCGCCGGACCGCACCTGCTCTCAACCGGCCAGCTTGGTGCCGTGAAATTGATTAACACAACGGGCGCTTATTGGCGCGGGGACAGCAAGAACAAAATGTTGCAGCGGGTCTATGGCATAGCATTCCCAAAAGCGGCGCAATTACAAGCCCATCTCGATATGTTGGAGGAAGCGAAAAAGAGAGATCACCGCAAACTCGGCAAAGAGCTGGAGCTGTTTGAGTTGTTTGACGAAGGCCCGGGCTTTCCGTTTTTTCTGCCCAAGGGCATGGTACTGCGCAACCTGCTGCTCAACATGTGGCGGGAGGAGCATACAAAAGCCGGATATCACGAGATCAGCACGCCGATTATCCTCAACAAGAGCCTGTGGCTGACCTCGGGTCACTGGGATCACTATGAGAAGAACATGTATATGACGGAGATTGACGGCGAGGAATTTGCCGTCAAGCCGATGAACTGCCCGGGCAGCCTGCTTGTTTTTCGGAGCAAATTGATGAGCTACCGCGACCTGCCCTATCGCATGGGCGAACTGGGACTGGTGCACCGACACGAATTGTCGGGCGCGCTGCACGGCTTAATGCGCGTGCGCTGCTTTACCCAGGATGACGCGCACATCTATATGACCGAGGACCAGATCGAGGATGAAATTCTCGGTGTGGCACAGCTGATTGACCGCTTCTACAAAATGTTTGGATTCGACTATACGCTGGAGCTGTCTACCCGTCCCGACGACTATATGGGCGCGCTCGAGCAGTGGGACATCGCGGAGAACGCGCTCAAGCGCGCACTCGAAAAGAACGGCATGCCCTTCACGATTAACGAGGGCGACGGCGCGTTCTATGGCCCCAAGATCGACTTTCATCTGCGCGACTGCCTGGGCCGCACCTGGCAGTGCGGCACGATCCAGCTCGACTACCAGATGCCTGAGCGGTTCGACATCAGTTATATCGGTGCGGACGGCGAAAAGCATCGTCCGATCATGATCCACCGCGTGGCGTTTGGAAGTGTCGAACGGTTTATCGGTATCTTGACTGAACACTTTGCGGGCGCGTTTCCACTTTGGCTGGCACCGGGGCAGGTGCGTGTGATTCCGATTTCCGAAAACCAGCATGATTACGCCGACACAGTGACAAGGCAGCTTGAGGCAGCCGGTCTGCGCGTGGAGTGCGACCTGCGCAACGAAAAGATGGGTTACAAGATCCGCGAGGCGCAAGTGCAGAAAATACCGTATATGCTTGTGGTCGGCGACAAAGAAAAGGCCGACGGCACCGTGTCGGTGCGCGCGCGCAAGGACGGCGACCGCGGCGCGATGGCTGTGAGCGCATTTGTTGAGGGTGCGCTGGAAGAGATTACAACAAAAGCGTTTGACAGAACGTAAATATGGCAAATTAATAAGGAGGCAGCGCATGCGGCCTCCTTCGCCTTTTAAAAAACCGATCTCAAGCAAAAAGGTGCACAGTTGCCCGTCCGTCTCAAACGACCTGCCCTGTCCCACCAAAATGAAATGGGGCAGACGCCCCAAACCCCGAATTGAACTAAAACCGTCGGATCTGCAAAAAGCGCGAAAGGTTCTGTTTATCGACTTGTTATGTCATCTTGCGGGTGCAGGGCGTGGCGCCCCGCTTCCCGTCGTGCGATTGAGGCGGGAGGAATGGGTCGACGGACGATATGCCGTGTTCCTGTTGACGATTTCGTATGTTTTTCGGTGGCTTTGACGTGCTGAATCGAGGCCGCGCATGCGGCCTCGATTCAGCGTCGCATTTTGGAAAAATTTTGCTGAAAAAGCTAAAACACGTGCTGGCGCTGTAGTCGGTTCCGGCGGTCTGGGTTTTTGTGTGAGCCCTGCCATTCATGCAGGAAGAAATAGTTGGCGAGCAGGAATAGGTTTGGATGCAGGTTATGAAAAAAGGACGGCCTTGTTGTTTCCTTGCGCCGGGTATGGGGCAGAGCACCATTTGAATCCGGCTGGCAAGAAAGGATCAAGATCGTCCCTCATGTCGCTTTTGCGCTGGAGTTGTGACGGTTTACCAACCTTGATTTTCAGCTAATGTGTGGTTGATATAAGCGGCAAAACTTGTTGCAGCAGCACGCGGCTAAATTCGTCCGCATTGTCCAGCATCGTCATATGCCCGGCATCGGGAATGGTATAAAAACGTTTCAGCGGGGCGTCGATTTCCTCAAAAAATGTATTGGAGAGCGTAATCGGCGTCTGGTAGTCGTTCTCACCGATCAGGTAGAATACCGGAACAGTATATTGGACACCATAATCGTGGAGATCAAACTGAAACAGTTCTTCCATCAGCGGCTGCTGGTAACTCGTGGTATCCCGCATGAACCACGTGAGTTCGTGGAAGGTATAATAGGGCGACAACAGCGCGGCTGTAACAATCGAGGAATCCATGCGCAGTGCTAGACCGTATTTTGCCTGCAGTTTCCGAACGGCGAGAAGTTTGTGATACATTTCCAGATCATAGTGAGCTTCCGGGTAAGGCGCTAAAGCCTCCAGCGCGGCGATGTCCTTCTCATTGCCGGCGGCACGGGCTGCCTCCAGGCATTTTTCATAGCCGACGCGCTCGTTATCGACCATGTTGACGACCTGCCCGACGCCAATATAGGCGAGAAACGCCTCCGGATGCGTTTGTACGAGCATAGAGCCGAGAACACTGCCCCAGGAAAGTCCCATCACTATGATTTTTTCCTTGCCCAGCTTTTGCTGGATGTACTGCGTAACCGCCCAGGCATCTGCAACCATCTGTTTAAAATGCAAGGTTTTCTGCATGGTTTCGGGATCATTGGCGAAAAACGTTTTGCCTGCCATACGCTGATCCCAATGGACAACGGTGAAATCGGCTTCCCAATCGTACTGGAATTTATGGATAAAGGGCGTTTCGGGAGAACCCGGCCCGCCGTGCAGGAAGAGAATGACAGGATTTGCAGTATTTTGACCGCGAAAATACAGCGCCTGTTCGATGCCGCCGATGCTGACCATTTCCATCTCATCGATGCCGGGCGCGCCGTAGGCGTGCTGCGCCTTAACCACCGCGCGAAAGCCAAGCCGAAACAAGATCAGCCCCAATGAGAGAATAAGAATAGCAGAAACGATCGCCAACAGCGTTTTGGCAACAGGATGCCGGGGTTTGCCAATGAGATTTCTTTTGTTTTTTTGAACGTCGGATACTTGTTCCAATAGACTCATAGCTTGCCTTCTTTTCGACATATCATATTTTATGCAACGTGTCGTATCGCGCACGCTTCTTTGCATGATGCTTTGCGCCAGACGATACTTTTTAGTTGATATGTGACCAGTTTAACAGAATATCTGCGGTTGCGCCAGATGCGTTCGGTGGCAAAAGCGCAACGAGCAGTTGCAAAAGCGTGAATCCTCCTTTTTAATAGACGATACAATGGAATGCACGTGCTGGCCGCGCAAATGTCATGAGAAGATGTTTCAAAAGGTTTGTTGAAATATTGCAACAGTTCTGCTGAAACAGTGTCGAAAAAGCTGTTGACAAAACGGACAAGGGTTTGCTATCATAGTAAGGCTGTAGAGCACAAATGAGCCATTAGCTCAGTCGGCAGAGCAATTGCCTTTTAAGCAATGGGTCCGGCGTTCGAATCGCCGATGGCTCACCAGACAGTCGTTAGTTGTTAGTTACTAGACAGTAGTAGCTAAGAACTGCGGCTTTTTTTTGTCAACATCAAGCATTTGAATCTCGAGAACGCATAGCATTAAAAGAGCAGTCCGCTGGACTGCTCTTAGTTTGATGATGCAAGGCGCGACGAGCCGTAAACGTCTCATCTTTGTATGCTGTCTTCCTCTTGCTTGCCCCGTCTTTTTTAAAAGTCAGCGTTGGTGTCTTTTCTTTTGGATAAGTGATGCGATCGACGCGGCATAACTTGTTTTCGCGGCACCACGGCCGTTAATTAAGTTAAAATTTTTCAGTATACTGTCATTCATTTTTAATGCATCTAGAAAATTGCGGAGCTATGCGTATGCGGCAATTGGCAAAGGCTCCCGCTTCTGATAAAACACATACTCTCGCTGCATCGTGCTGGGCATAGACCCGGATGCAGTCCCATACAGTTGCAGTATTTCATCGTGCACGGCATAGAGCCGCGCAATGTCCGCCTCATTCAAATCAGTGAATTGGGCGTTCTGATATGCCGCAAGCGCGTCGTAAACAGGCAGCACTTTTATATCCTGTTCGCCTTTGTTGTTTCGAAACATCACCCATGTGGGTATATAAGATATTTTGCGAATGTGCACCGCGCTATCCGGCTCTTTTACAAATTCAAAATTCAAAATAATGCCCGCGTCTCGCGGCACCGTTCGCTGATGCGATATAAAATTACCCAATGAATAAATTACGAATCCTTCTTTTTGCATGCCCGTGTCGTCTTTAACGGTAATGAATTCCATGGGCTGCAACACGTGCGGGTGGCACATTAGTATAATGTCCGCGCCCCAACGTACCATAGTTTCGGCCCAGTGTTTTGCGTCCTGTGACGGAGACGTCGCATATTCCACGCCGAGATGTGCGCACACGATTACAAGGTCCGCCGCGTTTTCTTTTGCGTGGAGGATATCCGCTTTGACTCCATCTTCTGTAAGCATATTTACGGTGAATGGCGTTGCAACAGGTATTCCGTTCGTGCTGAACGTATAGGATAAAAGCGCAAAGCGGATGTTATTTACCGCTTTGATAAATATGCTGTCCCGTTCTTCCTGTGATTTGTAAGTGCCGGCATGATCGATGCCATATCTATCTAATGTTTCGATCGTCCGGAAGAGACCGCGCTCGCCCATATCGTTACAATGGTTGTTTGCGGTAGATACAAAATCAATCCCGGCATTCTTTAGCGCTTGTGCAAAATGATCCGGGGTATTAAAAACAGGGTATGTCCTGTATCCGTTTTTTTCACCCGCAAACGTTGTCTCCAGGTTGCCAATGGTATAGTCGGACGTAGAAAGATAGTTTTTTACCGGGCTGAAACAATAATCAAAATTGTATTGACCGTTTCCGGCTGTTAACGCGTGTTCCAGCTGTTCCTTGTGTACCATCAGGTCACCTACCACGGAAAGGGTAGCTGTATGCAATGGAAGCTCCAATTTTTGATTCGGAATGTTTGTTGATGATTCCTTGTATGACAGTGATTCTGTTGCGCTGAGCACAAAGCTTAAAATTAAAGTCATAATTATGGCACAAATAAGGTTTTTGTCTATTTTCATAAAAGCCTCCTCTGGCACGTACATAGTATTGCTTTTTCAAGGTAAAGTATGCTGCGGCGTGCACGGACCTGGTTCTGACCCGGCAAACGCGGCGGCTTTCTTTTTTGAAATATTGCAGACTAAAATAAATAATTTATTTATATAAAAACAGTTTTATTAAAAAATCTTTTATTAATAGTAGAGGAGGAGTTTTTTGAGGCAACCCATATTATTCTACGACTATTAAAAGATTAACCGCCAACAAGATGCAAAACGACGAAAGAATCGATTTTAATTAAGTTTTACAAAGATATCGCGATGATTTTCCAGCCATTGATCTTTTTTAATAAAAATTTTATAGTGATTATGCGGCAATCTGCAAAAAAAGATTCCCCTTCCCTATCGGTATTGGCGGAAAGCGAGATAGGATTATCGCCGGAAACAATTACGTGAATAGATTGGGAGATTCTTTATGCACAATTGATGCAATATTTTTTGGAGAGTTTTTATGGTATACAACATTAAGGATGCGTTCACGGTGTCCTATGCCGAAAAACAACGGAACAGCTATAAAGCTGTTTTGATAGATTTGGATTCGAGATTGCAATCGATCCGCGAAAATATTGATACGGTCAAGCAAACTGTGGCGGCGATGAACGACGCCTTTCTGTACAGAGGGGGCGGCCGTGGCGCAAACTTAGGGCGCTTTTCCCTGACCTTTCACGATAAAGCCGAAGAGCATGCGCAGCAGATGCGGCGCATTCTCGATAACATGGATCGCGCCTATTATGCGTTAAACGCGCAGCGAACCGCGGCGCAGAACAGCCTCTCGTTTTGGGAACAAAAATGTATTGAGGAAGATGTGCGGCAGGAAGAATACAAACCATAATGGAGAACGAAAAGCATGGGTGAATTTGTACGGGTCAACGGCGCGGCAATGGGGCACGCGCTAGAGGAGTTAAAGAAGATTCAGGAACAATTAAGAGAAGCGTACAACGGCGCAGACAACGTTAAAAGGGCAATCAGCAGCGGCGCGTGGGAGGGGAAAGCCCAAGTTGCCATGCAAGCGTATATGGAGTTGATGATTCAGTATCATAAACGGCTGATTGGGTTAGACTGTGATGATCCTGTGCAACAGGCAATTGATGGCTTTCAATTATTAACGGATCGTTTAGACGAGTTTTATACCCAAAGCAAACGGTATATCGAATTAGAACAGCTATAACTTTTGCAGAACGGAGCAAGCGCATGAGCGACCAGAGAATCAAAGCCGGCACCGAATTATTGGATTATGCAACAGATTTCATGAAAATCTGTGACATTTTAGATGACGCCTATTTAAAGGCTGGTGTTGTATACAGTACAATTGATCATTTGAATTATATGGGCAAGGCCTCTGAGGAACTGGATGTCTATTTTACCAATCTGATGGAGCATATTCAAAAAATCAGTACCTATTACGAGACCGCTGCGAACTATACAATACAAACCTATAAAACGCTGAAACTGACAGATCAGTTTTTGAGTGATTGGACGGAAAAACGAGCTTCGGTCACTGGGTGGTGTACACCGGCGGGGCCGCAATATGGGCCGGAGCCTTATGTGAACGAGTCTATATATCTGGGATAGGTCCCAATCCACTGACTATGAGAATCCTGGGGAGGGTTATGCGATGCCGAGCGAGACCATGCGCATAGACGGATCATGGGAAGAAAAATATACAATGTCCGCAGCGGACAGCGGGATCTGGAGCAAGTTGAATCACATCGAATCGCAGATTCAACAATGCAACGCGATGTTGCGAAAAGTGAATCTGAATGTGCCCTATGATTCGCAGAAAACGGCTTGCGATAACTGTGATACGGCCATTAAAGTTTTGGACGCTTACGTACAGGGGATTCGAGAAGAGATAGACACAATCATCGACGATCCCTTTTACAAAGCGTTTGTAAATAAAGCAACGGTGACCTTGCAGTCGATTCGGGTGGATAAGTTTCGGACTGCGAATACACCTGGCCTCAAAGAGACGGTCATGGACCAGGTGAACGGCTATACGGAACCAATTGAAATTCAAGGAATCGACATCGGATTCCAGGATTTTATGGGATTCTATGAGGCAAACAATATTCACCTTGGCAAAGAAACTGTAGGGGATTTTGCTGCGATTTTCGAGCAAGGATACGAGGCGTATGTCAAACAGAACGCTCTAGATGGGGGCTCATTTGCGTCGCTGGAACAATACTTGAAGGCGCTATTGTTGTCGGCGAACTTTGATCATAGCATGGACAAGCCCGGTTTGCAGATGTTGTCATCGGTGATGGGCGCGGTTCCGTTTTTGAAGCCGCTCTATGAGCTTGTGGCTGGCAAAGAATTGCTGACCGGGGATAACCGGAGCGACGACGAACAATTAATGAATCTTGTGTCACTGGGCATGGATGGAGTATCGATTGGCACGCTGGTCAGCGCGCTTGGTAAGACTGGGATGGGCACGATACCGGCGCTG
This sequence comes from Oscillospiraceae bacterium, assembly GCA_031547945.1. Lineage (GTDB taxonomy): Bacteria > Bacillota > Clostridia > Oscillospirales > Ruminococcaceae > JAVBRN01. The sequence goes on from JAVBRN010000001.1 coordinate 61,332, forward strand.
AAAATGATCGCAAAGTCGCTGACGCAGAATGGAATTGCCAATACTTGGGGCTATGTTGCCAAGGACGCGATGCGAAATATGAAAATGCCGGGCGCTATAAAGCTCGCGGTACAACTTGGGCTAAATGTTGCAATGAGCCATGTGGTCGGGGATGCGATTGATACGGTTTATTTGCTTGTTGATACGAAAGGAAATATAAAAAAAGTATTTTCGAGCGCGATCGCCGGAGACGGTGAAAAGCGGCTGAAGGAGCTGGTTGAGGATCGACCTGGCGCGATATTGACGCCGGAAGAAGAGCATGCAATTCTTTTGAAAAACAAGCCAAATACCGGAGAAGATATTGATGCCTGGATTGCAAATGGCGGGCAAGTTAGACGAGAAGGTCAATTTTACATCTATACGGATCCATGGGGGAATATACACATTCCGATTGAAGATCATTTTGGCTGCTACTATTCCTTCAAATCCGACGACGGTTTCTTAACTACTATCATTAAAAGACGGAGCACAAATATCGCGCCGGATGGTTGCGTTGATTTTGCGATGCATGGAGCCCCAGAGGTAGTCGCGATTGAGACAAACGAAGGTACCGGGATTGTAAACTCCAACATATTGGCGGATGTTATTGATCGGTCTGGTATCCATCAACCAGGGCAACCAATCAGGTTGCTGTCATGCAGCGTAGGGAAAAAGCCCGATGGCCTTGCGCAACAACTGGCAACGCAATTAAATTGTGCGGTATATGCCCCGAACGATCTATTAGGGGCGAATTATATGGGGGAATTTATAGTTTTTCCTGATTATTCAGACCCGAATGGCAACTGGTTTTTGGACGAACAAGGCAACGTGATACCTGAAGTAGGCCGCTTTGAGTTATTTTTGCCTGATGGCAGGAATTCGATCAATGATCCTACGCTGGATCGATCGATTGCAGATAAATGGGCAGGGCCATTAGGCTGAGGAAAGCGCGATATCATGTTGAACTGCTGAAGAAAAGACGAAGTATAGTATGGAATGATGGTCATCAGTTTGAAACGAGCTTACAGACCGAAAAAGCTATCATCGATCACACGAGACATTTCGATTATAAAAAACCTGGGCAAAAGCAACCCGGCACCGAAACAAGGAGTTGACGACATGGCAGAAATTGTGTGCAGAGAATGCGGCGGCAAATTGGAATACAAACGGCAGGGCATGACGCAGGGCTGGTATTGTACCAAATGCGCCTGGAATGTTGTGACCTCCTATTTTCCACCCATTGCTTCGGATACGACATCATTTGAGCTTATCGTGAGCGCGGCAGAACCGTTGACCGATGATACTGTGCAAATGCTCGCATTTGTGCTGTCCACCGACCTGGCGCGCACAAAAGAAGCGCTCAGCCATAACGAGAAACTTCTATTTGAAGGAATGGCTGTTCCCATTGCGCGTGCGCGCAAGCAATTGATGCATATGAAAGAAGTCACATTTGAAATTGAGCCAGAATGGCCATATACCGATAAGGACTATGCCGAAGCGACGCTGACAATGAACTTGAATACTATGCAACTGCGGCAGATTGAGAGCGACAAACAAACACAGGAACCGCAGAGGCAAGCGGAGGAATAGAGAGAAGCGGTGTTGGCTCAATTTGTTGCCACTGCAACCTGCAGGAACAAGCATACCGTTGATATTGACAAAATTCATAGGAAAGACGTATCATAGAACAGATAGTATATCATTTCAATGACTAGAGCTTTTTTTATTCCGAACGATAAAGTGAGGCGAGATGCTTGGCTTTTAAATTAAAGCGAAAAGGGCACACCATTAAGACGACGAGCCGTCGATCCAGCAAGGTGTCATCAGGCAATACAAGAAGTAAAACTGACAAGAAAGCATTTAACATCCTGACAACGGCGCTGATTGTCGTTGCGGTCGGGGTGTTTGCTTTTAGCTTGTATAAAATTATCGGCATGGCGCAGGGCTATTCCGAGGGACAGCAGGAATATAAAAACATTAAACAGCAAGCGGTGGATTTGGCGGAAGATTCCGAATATTTGCGTGTGAACTATGATTTACTCAAGCAGACAAATTCAGATTTTGCCGCATGGATTGATATTCCAGATACAAAGATTTCCTATCCGGTTGTATATCCGCCGAATGAAGACAATGAATTCTATCTGCACACCACATTTGAAAAACAGTATAACTTTGCCGGCTCGATTTTTCTGGATTACCGCAGCGATCCCTCTTGGAATGGCCGAAATACGGTGCTGTATGGCCACCGCATGAACGACGGTTCGATGTTTGCCGCGCTGGGAAAATATCTCGAAAAGCCCTTCTGGGAGACCCATCGGGAAATCCATATTTATACTGCAAAAGGCATCCGTATTTATGATATTTTTGCATGTTATGTGGCGCATGTAACAGATGAGTGTTATACGTTTTCTTTCGACAGCGATGATCATTTTTCGAATTGGGTGTCTAACATAAAATCAAAGTCCAATTATAATACCGATGTTTCCGTGAACAAGGACAGCAAAGTCATTATGCTGTCAACCTGCGTTGCCGGCGCGGGGCAGGAGGATAACCGGATTGTTGTCTTTGCTTCGCTCAAAGAGACAATACCAAACCCATAAATAAGCGATCATACGGCGCTATTCCCCAAAAAAGAAACAAAAAATCCTCTGGATACACAGAGGATTTTTTGTTGGGTTATCCATTACTGAATTTCGATTGACCGGATTTTCTTTTTCTCCTGCTTTTGCACTTCAATGCGCAACACACCGTTCTCCAGTTTTGCAGAGATGTTGTCTGCATCTGCGTCATCCAGGTACACACTGCGCTGCAGCGAAGACGTGGTGCGCTCGCGGTAGATATAGTTGTTTGTGTCGTCTTTGTTCTCGCCGGAGTGGGTTACACTGATGGTCAAACGTTCGTCGCGCAGATCAAGGGAGATATCTTCTTTTTCAACGCCGGGCACATCGACATCAATTGTATATGCGGAGCCCGTGTCTTTGACATCAAGCTTTAAGTTGGTGCGCACAGATGAATACGCGTCACTGAAAAAATCGTCAAACCATGTGTTTGTCCGCGGGCCAAGAAAAGACCGCCGGTAGGGAATAATGCTAGACATAATCACAGACCTCCTAACTAGTATTAGCACTCTACTTAATCAAGTGCTAATAATAGTTTACGTCTGAAATTCTCTTTTGTCAACATATAAGTTAGCACAATTTCAAAAGTTTACACATTTTTAATAGATGTGTTGGCACTTTAGATGGAAGAGTGACACGCACGCAGATGGCGCCCGCGTTACTGGCGCAACATGAGTTGTTTTTTTTCGCGGATTTAGGTATAATGACTACATTATAGGGGTTGTTTGGGGCTCGATTCCTGCCCGAAAGTTTGGGCAGAAAATTACGTGCAAGTCGAAAGGTGGTTCTACCATGTTATTGCGCGCATTGCATTACCATGCCACACGCTCTGTCCCCTTAACCGGAGATGACAGTCCGTTGGTTCTTTGGATTGTGATTATGGGCGTCGCGCTTGTGGCGATCATTGCTGTTGTCTTGTTGCTGTTCCTGCGCAGGAAAAAGGGCGACGCAGTTCAAAAGACCATGCGAGACAGTGCGAAACCAGCGGCAGCTGAACCGGACGGGGAAGAGATTTCTGTTGATGTGGAGGCACCGCCCGCGCCGGAAATGCAGCAAGAAGGCGATTTTTCTTCGTTTGATGATACATCAGGAGAGCCGCAGCAGTAAAATCTGCTTGAAAGAACTGTTTATAAGACACCGGAAACTACTTTGTTTCCGGTGTCTTTTTAGCGGAGATAACATCCGGGCAGATTCATTGAATGTATGGAAAATTTTTGTTATAATACCTTTAAAAGAAAAACATGGAGGCGACATTCATGGCAGTTTTGGTGACCGGGGGCGCGGGCTATATCGGCTCACATACCGTATTGGAGTTGATCGACGCTGGCTACGAGGTGGTTATTGCCGACAATTATTCCAACAGTAAGCCGGAGGTGATTTCCCGGTTACGCGAGCTGTCCGGTGTGAATATACAAGCGATAGAAGCGGAACTGTGCGACCGCGCGCAGGTGGAACGGATTTTCCGGGATTACCCGATCGATTCCGTGATTCATTTTGCGGGGCTGAAAGCGGTTGGGGAATCTGTGGAGCTGCCGCTCGATTATTATTCGGTCAATTTGGATACAGCGCTCAATGTGCTGCACGTGATGAAAGCCCACGGTGTCAATAATTTTGTGTTCAGTTCGAGCGCCACGGTCTATGGAGGTCCTTTTTCGGAAGGGATCAAAGAGGACTATCCCTATTCGGTACACAGCCCTTATGGACGTACCAAACGGTTTATTGAAGAGATTTTAAAAGATCTATATACGTCCAATAAAAACGCTAATATCGCTATTTTACGTTACTTTAACCCGATTGGTGCGCACGAGAGCGGCCGAATTGGCGAGGATCCGAACGGCATTCCAAACAACCTAATCCCCTATGTAGCCCAGGTTGCTGTCGGCCGGCGGGAGTGCCTGAGTGTGTTTGGGGATGATTACAACACGCCGGACGGCACCGGTGTGCGCGACTATATCCATGTTGTAGACCTGGCCAAAGGGCATGTCGCGGCGCTGAAAAAACTGGCGCAGAAAAGCGGGCTTGTTGTTTACAATCTCGGTACGGGCAAGGGAAGCTCCGTTTTTGACGTTGTGCACGCGTTCGAAGAGGCGAGCGGCAAAAAAATTCCGTATCAGATTATGCCGCGGCGGGAAGGCGATGTTGACATGTATTTTGCCGATCCTTCGCTGGCGCAAAAAGAGCTGCACTGGCGGGCGGAAAAAACACTGCTGGATATGTGCCGGGACACTTGGAACTGGCAGTCTCAGAATCCAAACGGCTATTGAACAGGACCGCGCCCGCCGGTTTTGGCGGGTAAGCGCGGCGGCACAAAGCCTATTCTGTTTACGTGGCAGACACAAGAAAATAGTGTAAAAGGGGTATATGGGGAAGCATGAATACCTATGTGGAATTGTTTTACACTGCGCTTGGGAGGATCCCGGGTTTTTCGTTGCGTATGTATGACGGCGCAACTGCCGCAATGGTGGCGGATTACAAAATTGCCATGGGTTTGGGGCTGCCGCGCGATTTGCTGGATTTTTATAAAAAAAAGAATGGCGAGCCGGAGACGGGTGCGGCGGTGATGCTTGGGTATCGCTGTCTGCCGATGCAGGAAGCGCGTCATCAATGGAGACAGTTTGGGGAAAGTGCGGCTGCGCAGCGCACGGGCGTAACGAGCGCCGTGCCGGACACAGTAAAGCCGCTGCGCTATCATACCCGCTGGATTCCGTTTGCAAGCGATGATCACGATAATTTTCTCGCGGTGGATCTGGATCCTGGCGAAGCGGGAAAGATCGGCCAAATTATTCATTGTGGGCGGAACCAGGATGTCATTTCCGTCATAAGCCCTTCGTTCGCGGATTTTTTGCTGTTTTGTGCCTGTGAGTTTGCGAACCGGCAGGTGCGATATGTCTATGATCTGAACAATCTGCCGCGGTTTGTGTGGCGTACCGGCAATATGCAGGCAGATTTTAGCGCGGGTATATATACGCCCAACCGTACGGCGGTGTCTGTTTTGCTGGTACAGTGGTGGCTGCAGCAGTTGCGCGCGATAAAAAGCAATTGTGCGCTGGATTTGAATGCGCCGGCGAAAAGAGCGCAGTTGGAGGCGCTGGCACAGGGATTGGACAGGCAGATGCCGGCCGGAGTTCAAGAGATCTATCGCGTTGCCAACGGCGAAAATCATTTTTGCGGCATCTTTTTTGGCTTGCGGTTTTTATCGACGGACGAAGTACTTGCGGAGCGGGCCCGGTTTGCGGCGGCAGACCCAATGTCGGCTGGTTTTGGGGTGCAATCCGCCATGCCGAACCGCGTCAAGTCCTTGTATACCAATGCAAGCTGGATCCCGTTTGCGGCAGATGGATACGGACGGTTTTTTGCGCTGGATTATGATCCGGCGGCGGATGGAACAGCCGGGCAGGTGATCCTTTGCGGGGAAAGCTGCACGATGCCGCTTGTGGTTGCATCGTCGTTCGATCAGTTTTTAGAATTTATTGCGATGCAGTATGGCGACAACGCGCCGCAAATTGGCAGGACAGACGATGGCGCAGAATACTTTATCTGGCGTGCAGAAACGGCATCGATCGAAGAGGAATTGCTGCAGTTGTTTGCGCCGGTGCCAAAAGTGGCGCTGTTGGACGAATTGCGGGAGCTTGTGACGACCCGTCAGGTTGGCGCAGGTGACGAGCACAACCGCTTGCTGGATTACAGCGCGGACGAATGCTGCCCTGACGAAACAGTGACCGCGGCAGAGCCGCCTTTGAAGCAGCCAAACGCGCCGGTGGCAGACGCGGCGGAAGACGCGGAAGATTTGGATTCATTGCAGACGGGATTCGCTCCGCAACAAACGCCTGTTTTGCAGCAGGATACAGAACAGGCGCCATTGCAGACGGAAACAGCGTTGCCGCAACAAACGCCTGTATCGCAGCAGGATACAGAACAGACGCCGGCGCAGGCGGAAGCAGCGTTGCCGCAACAAGCGCCTGCTTTGCAGCAGGATACAGAACAGACGCCATTGCTGGCGGAAACAGCGTTGCCGCAACAAACGCCCGTTTTGCAGCAGGATACAGAACGGACGCCAGTGCAGGCGGAAGCAGCGTTGCCGCAACAAACGCCTGTATCGCAGCAGGATACAGAACAGACGCCATTGCAGGCGGAAGCGGCGTTACAGCACGAATCGCCGCAATCTTTGTTTGCGCGGATTGCCCGAAATGCCGATGGAAGCGCTGTATTTGATGTGGTGTTGCGGCAAGACGAGCCGCAGCCCGGGCTTGAATTTGCGCAGGCGGAAGAGACAAAATCGCAGCCGGATGCATCCGGGGATGACCCGAACACTACGCAACTCTATACGCGCATCAATAGTGATCTGGATGAGCAGACGGGCGCAGGAGAAGCGAAAGCAGCTGCGCCGGGAAACCCGGCGGAAGCGCCTATAAACAGCGCCAAACAAAATACCGGCGAACAGCCTTATACACGGATTGACATGCCCGCCGATGAAAATGTAGTCAGTGCAGCACCTGCCACATCCGGCGAAGTTATGGAAACTACCGCGCAAGCAGAGAAAAAGCCACAAGCGGAAATCGAAGGACAGGACGCTAAAGCAGCGGATTCTGTGTTGGAACTGCCAAATTGGTATCCGGACGCGTTTACCATGGATCTGGAAGCCGCAAGCACGGGCGCGCGCTGGGAGCAAACGGTCGATAGAGACGTCCCGATGGAAAATGCGCGGGAAGCGCAAGCGCCGCATGTGGTGCAGCAGAATCTTGCTGCGGAAAAGATTGCAAAAGGCAATGTGGAATTCGATCGGCTGGCTGATAATCTTGCCGCGCCGGTGGTTGCTGAGACGCAAACAGCGGAACAAGCCGAAACACCAGAGCGGGCAGACGTGTCACCTGTTACTGTTGCTGCATTTGAGCCGACAAGGATCGAAACGCCGCCGGAGTCTTTGCCGGAGGCAACAAGTTCTAACGATATGAATGCAATGGCTGCGGTAGAAATGCAAGACCTTCCGACGGCTGTTGAACCTGCTAGGGCAGAAGAGCAAAATGGCGAAACAACGCCATGGGCTGCGGAGTCGGGCGGGCGGCGCGATCTGACAGAGCAAGAGACCACGGCAATGGAACCGTCGGACGGGACAACGCTTCCAGAGGCGGGGGCACCCGAGAGCGTCGAGCCCTCAGAATTCCCAAACAAGGCTACACTTGCGAAAGCGGAAGAGACCGAAATACTGTTGCCAGAAACGCCCGTGCAGTTTTCTGAACAGCCTGCCGCGACTATGGAAGAAGCCAAAGCACAAGAGAACGCGTTTGGTTTCGCTGCAGCCGGGGCACATTCCCTGGATGCCGCGCAGGGTGGCCAGGAAGGTCCAACCGCGCAAGGCACAGCCGATGTCGAAGACACTGCCCTTTCATTTTTCCAGACAGCGCAACCGGACGCGGCTGGTTCGGCGAGTGCCGGCGACGAAGATAGCGGGCTATCTGCACCGCTTACAGTCTCGGAAGAATTTGCGGCGTTTTTCGATTTGGGAACAGCTTCAGAAAAAGCGTTGTCGAATGGGGATGTGGCAGGTTCGATGCGACACGCGGACAGCCCTGTTTCTTACGGCGGGGCGGTTGCGCAGGAAGAACAGGCTGCAGCGCAAGATGTCTCCGGAGAAGCTGTTACGGCAGATGAAACAGACAACGGTCTCACAGCGGAAAGCGTGCGAAACCAACCGGAAAATAGTGTCCAAATGGATGAACCAGCGTCCGAATCCACGGCGCGGGTGGTTGTGCGGATTCTATTGGATGACACGGGTGCCGCTGTGTATGGCGGAACGCTGCTAAGTGATGCCGCGGACGGTTTGATACAATAGGCACCAAAACAGGATTTTTTGTATATCAGAAAACGGCGGCCCCGGGACGGAGGCTGCCGTTAGCCTTTCAAAAAAACCTGTCGTCAAGAAAAAAGAGTACAGTGCCCGACGGTCGCAACATACCCGCCGCATCCATCCAAATGAAATGGGGATGATGCTCCAAGCCCGAATCATGAAATAGAGGACCGCCGGATACGCAAAAATGCGCCGAGAACAGCACGATTCTGTTCGTCAACCGGTTATTCATCAGGGTGCAGGGCGCAGTCTTGCATCCAATCGGGCGGTTGACGGGAAGAATGGGTCGACGAACGTCACATATTTACAGGGAATCTTTTGGTACACTGACAGCAGCTCTGGGACGGGGCTGCTGTTTTGTTGTCTATTAAAAATCACGCACTAGGCGAGCGTTCTGTAAAAGGCTACCGCCGATACTGCAGACAGAAAAACTCCTTTTGCTAGACTTAAGCTCATAAAATTCCACCAGGTAACGGTTTTGAGTTTCATGGGATACCTAAAAGGGAAGAGTAGCTGATGCTGTACGATGAATTCCGGGGTTAAATTCAGGCACGGGAATCGGGAATTCTCGCGTGAGAATACCACGTAAACACAGCTGAAAAAATGCAAAGTAGAGTACATCAAACACCAGCTCAACGAAGATCAGGCAGGCGAAGCGCTAACGATGGCCCGGTGAGCCCGTTTTATAAGGCGGCGGCCAACAATCCTATGCAAGCATCAGGCGTACCAGCGCCGCACGAGGCGGGGCAGTATTCCAGGGCTATGCCCGCATATGACCAGCCCCCGGCTGCGCCGGGGGCTGGTCATATCTATTCGTCTTTTTAATCGCCGCCGCGCTCGCCCAACGTAATCATAAAGGTGTAGGGTGTTTCCCCGCGCAAGACTTCCAACTTTACCGTGTCTCCGATTTTGCAGGCGTCAACCATATCCGCAACCTGCCAGAAATATTCGATCGGCTGGCCGTTGAGTGCAACCACGTAATCGAATGGGAGCAAACCCTGCTGCGCCGCGCTGGTACCAGGCTGCACTTCGTATACATAAACGCCGTAGCGCGAGAGACCAAATTTGTTTGCGGCGGCAACGGTTTGTACTTCAAGCAGCGTCACGCCAAGCGCCGGGCGGCCCGAAACATAGCCTTTTTGCAGCAGCTCTTCGGTCACGTGGGTGGCAACGTTTACCGGAACAGCAAAATGCAGACCCTCGGCATCGCTGATTGCGCCGCTGACAATGCCTACCAATTCTCCAGCCGCGCTAAACAGCCCGCCGCCCGAGCTGCCGTCGTTGATGGCGGCGCTGAACTGCATCAGCTGCATCGGGTAGCCTTCGACAATAACATCCCGGCTGATTGCACTGATCAAACCGGTCGTTACGGTGCCGCCCAGCTGGCCGGTCGGGTTGCCGACAGCCAAAATTTTATCACCAACGCGCGCAAGATCGGAATTACCGATCTTCACAGGCATCAGGTTAGATGCGTCTATTTTTAAAATTGCAATGTCCGTTTTTGCGTCTGTGGCAACCACCTGCGCCTCATAATCGCTGCCATTTGACAGGATGACTTTGACAATGGTGGCCGGCGTTACCACATGGGCGTTTGTGATCAGGTAACCGTCCTCCGAAAGAATAACGCCGCTCGCGTATTGATCGGGAACAATGTAAGCGTAGCCGCGGGTATTCTCCGTTTTCTGGATCTGCAGCTCGACGACGCTGTTTTGTATCAACGCAACAGTGCCTGACCAGGAATCTGGTTCCGGTTCGGCTGTTGCCGCGGGCTGTCGGTAGTAAATGGGCCGCATTTGTGTGCCGGGGGACAACGTCACGAAAACAGTCCTGCCGACAAATCCACCAATAAACGCGATTAGCATACAAATCGCAAGGAGAGGAAAAGAAAGCGTACGCGCCTTTTTTTGCGTCTGTTTTTCATCCGGTTGCCTTGTCGGCGGAATTGTCGATAGCCCCAGCGCTGGCGTCATATCGTCAGCTTGCGCGGACGAAGACAACGCAGCCGTATCCGTTGCGCGCTCCGGATTTGGCTGCGTTGTCATTGCGTTTGTGTTGTTTTCATTCTGGAAAGGGTACATAATGGTTCCTCAAAATCAGGGGAGACGCAGGCGTTACGTGTTGCGCGGATTGAGCTGGGGAATATGCTGATAAACCGTTGCAAAGGCCGTGTTGGCCGGGATTGCAAACCCTAGGTTTTCCACGCCTTCACCGACCATTTTGGAATTGACCAGACCGATCATTTCTCCTCTTGCATTAAACAATCCGCCGCCCGAACTTCCCGGGCTTGTTGCTGCGCTAAATTGCAAGAAATCAATCATGCCCTCGTTAAAAAATAAGCTGCGATTGACTGCGCTTACAATACCTTCTGTCGCAGTGCCGCCCAGAATACCGGTCGGATTGCCGAGTGCAAGCACCCGGTCTCCAACATGAACGGTGGAAGAGTCGCCGATTGATGCGGCATTGAGTCCTGTTGCGTCAATTTTTATGACAGCGGTGTCCACGCTGTATTCGGTATAAACCAGAGTGGCATTATAAGTGGAACCATCCAAAAGAATAACATAAATCTCGCTTGAACCTGCAACGACATGGTCATTTGTAATGATATAGCCATCTTCCGAAATGATCACGCCACTGCCCGAACCTATCGCAGAATGTACCTCCACAATACTGCTGTGGATCTTGTTGACAACCTCTGTCCAAGAATTGGGATCCTCGATAAACGATTTTGGCGGCCCGGTTGGCTTGAGTCCGGCGCGCTCCAGCACAAAGGGTTGCGAAGAAGGCCCGCGCCATAAGTAGGCACCGCCCAGTCCGCCGGCCAGAGAAACCAATAGGCAGAGGACAATCAGCCAGGCGCCAATTTTTTTAGCCGGTCCTTTGTAATTGGTTTGGACTGGTTGTCGCTGGTATGGATTGAAGGAAGACTGCGGCTGCGCGGGGATTGTCTGTTGTCCGTAAAATGGCTGCGGCGCCATATATGCGTGCGGCGAAACTGCCGGCGGCAGGTATGCTGGCGGAGCTGCTTGCTGTACATAAACCTGCTGTGGTGCCGGATACGCTTGCGGCGGTGCAGCCATTGGATGATATGCCTGCGAAACAGCAGCTTGCGGCAGCGATTGCGGCTGAGAATAGTTTTGCTGTGATTCGTTGACAAATTGATCTGTTGCATCCGCGTCCGGCGCGGGGGAAACGGCCTGCCGGCACGCTTCTTCCGATTGGGATAACGGCGCTTGCGCAGCAGACGACGGTTGCTGTTCCGCAGACCATTGTTCCTGCGGTGCAGACGCTGTCAACTCGTCCGCAATATCCGCGGTTTCTGGTGTAAGCGCTTGCGCATCAGACGACGGTTGCGGTTCCGCAGACCATTGTTCCTGCGGTGCAGACGCTGTCAACTCGTCCGCAGTATCTGCGGTTTCTGAAGTGGGCGCTTGCGGCAGCGCCTCTTCTGGCGGCTGAGAATTCCATTGATCCATTATACACCCTCCAAAGGGATCATTTCTTATATTGCAGTTTGCAGATTTGCCAAAATAATGTCTATGGGCATAGCGTAGCCAATGCATTCGGTAACGCTGTAGGTGGGCAACAGAATCCCGATCAGTTCGCCATGTACATTATAAAGGCCGCCGCCCGCGCTGCCGGGAAGCATAGGGGTGCTGGTTTGCAGCAGGTCTTGTTGGCTGCCCTGTGCATCCAGTTTGCGGAATGCGCTGATGATGCCGTCGGTAATCGTTAAGCCGGTTTGCAAAATATATACGGCGAAAGCTTTGTCGCCCACACGCAGGGTATCTGATTTCCCCAAGGGTACCGGCTGCTTGGTAGAAGAGATCTGGACTACCGCAATATCAATGGCAGTGTTCTTTTCCACAACGATACCCTCTTGTTGGGTGCCGTCCAAAAATACAACGGTTACCATATCAGCCCCCGATACCAACGCGGTATCGGTTAACAGATAGTTGGCGGAAACCAAGACACCGGAGCCATACCGCTCATTCGCTGCATTATAGATAAATGCCGTCGAATTTGCCGAGTCGGCAACGACCGACCAGGAGCCGCTCTCGGGCTCTACCGCAGGATTGGGACGCACCACCGCGGGGGTTTGATCCGCAGGATCAATGACTTCTGTCTCCGGCTCCGGTGTAACACTGTTGGAAAGATACTGGCCGCCAAATCCGCACAGGAAAGATAAAATGATGCAAACAACCAACCCCCAGACGACAAATTTCTTCAAGGAAAGAGGCTGCCGGGGTGGCTGCATGGCTGGCTGTAAAGGTTGCCCCGGCATGTATGGCCGCTGCAAAGGCTGACCGGGATAAACCGGTCTTGGCATCTGGCCGGGTTGCTGCGCCATAGGACGTGGCGGCGGTGCCGCTTGGCCAGGATAGGATGGCGCCGGCGTTGGACCGGGCTGCTGCCCTGTGATGATGGGGCGCGCGCCAAATTGACTAGCCGGCGCCGGGTGCCGCTGTTGCTGCGGCAGTATCGGCCTTGGCTGGTTAAAATTCTGCTGCGGGACCGGCTGTTGTGACTGAGGCTGTGGCACGGCAAACGGCTGGGGTGTTGAAATCGGTTGCTGGACCGGTCGAGACTGTCCAAACGTCCCAACATGCTTTAATGACTGTGGCAGCGTTTCCTGCTGCAAAGCAGAAGCAGTTGATGCATCCGTCTCCACCGCCGGCGTTGTCAGTGCCGGTTGTTTAGATTGCGCGTCAGTCGCAGCTGCAGCTGACGGCGATTCGGAAATCGGTTCCGGCTCTGGGGCAGCGACTTCTTCCAAAAGCAGTTCCGGCATTTGCTCTAAAATTGTCTGTGAATCATCGGTGATTTCCTGCATTTCCGGTATCTGCTCTAAAATTGCCTGTGAATCACCGGCGATCTCCTGCATTTCCGGGGAAGCTGTCTCTTGCTGCATTGTATCCTGCTCGGGAACTGCAGGGAGAGATTCTTCTTGATTAAAATCGTTTTGCATAACCGTATGACCATCACTTTTCGTATATTTTTAAAAGATTAGCTGTAACGCACTAAGCCGCATCCGGCATTCCTTCTGGGGTGTCGGGATAAAGCTCCGCGAATACCGATTGCACAAAGTCAATTGCCATATTGACAGGGATGCCGAAGGAGTAATGCTCATAGTCTTCATTGCCCGCATTGACGACGACGACTAACTCTCCGCGCACATTAAAAACACCGCCGCCGGAGTTGCCGGGATTGATTGGTACGCTGATCTGCACGGCATGCATTATATGGTAGAAAGGTTGGTTCGCCGCGCCGCCGACATCAATCTCTACGTCTGTATTCCCAATCAGCCCTTCTGTCACTGTGAAGGTCACAAAGAGCGGACAGCCGATTGCGATCACCCGGTCACCCGTGTGAAGAGAGTCAGAGTTGCCAATGGGCGCCGGGGTCAGACCGGTTGCATCAATTTTAATCAACGCGATATCAATATCTGGGTTTGCCTTTACCAGTTTTGCTTCATAAGTCGTGCCGTCAAACAATTCCACTTTCATTAAATAAGCGTCACCGGCGACATGATCGTTGGTAATGATGTAGCCGTCTTCTGTAATGATGGTGCCGCTGCCAATGCCTTCCGTCTGGAAATCGTTGTAGCTATTGCCATATGCGTTTACCTGTACATAAATCGCGACAGAGGATTGCAGCGCCTTTTCCGCGACTGCGGACCAGGAGTCGGCGTCTGGGGGAATGGCAGCGCCAATGCCGGGCTGGAGATCGTCCTCTTCGCCTTCCGGTTCTGTTGTTGCTTCTGGTTCTGCAGACGCAAGAAACTTTGCAAGCTTGGCGCCGCCCACTCCACTGCCAAGGGAAAGCACCAAAGCAAAAATGATACAAACGATTAAAAAGCCAGTCGTCAAATTGGTGTTTCCGATGGCGCCGTTCTTTTTGTTTGGCGGTTGCATCTGCGGGGGCTGTTGCCCATAATAAGCAATCGGCCTTGACGGCATCTGGCCGGCCGGTTGCGCGGGTTGTGGCATGCCGTTTTGCACAGAATGCGGATAGTTATTGTAGTTCATGAAAAATCCACTCTTTCTGACGTTATCCGGATTCGCTGTTTCAAGGTGAAACAATTATATCAATTTATTCGATATGTAGCAATTATATAAAAGAATAATCACATATCGATGTTGTTTTCGGCGCTAATTGTGATGATTTGGTTGCGATGCAACGGTTTCCTTCCGTTTACTTTTGACATGTTTGGAAGAGAGGAAAGCATAAATGTTCCGTCTTTTCAAAGTATCGATACAGCTATCTTTTGCGCGTAAAGATTTATGAATATATCAAAAGGAAGCACACGAATGCTACTGAGAGACACATGCAAGCGAGGGAAAAACACAAAAACACACAATAAAAACGGGCGGCGAGCGGTAGATCTATCAGGGAACAAAGGAGAAAACCCAGATGGCAGCCAATGCACCGCATGAAATGCGAAGACCCAAGTAACGGCAGAGGAGATACAAAAAAGCCACGCCAAACTTGCACATTGGCGTAGCTTTTGTATGCTTCTTGGAGTTGCTGCATGTTCTGTTTATAAAAAGCTGATAGTCGAGCCACGGTCTTTGCTCGTGTTCTTATGCAACTGCGTAACCGCCGGTAATCTCGTCCACCACCGCAAGCGCGGCATTGATGGGAATTGCAAATCCCAGCCCTTCTCCGCTGGTTTTGGCATTGACGATGCCAATCAGCTCGCCCCGCACATTAAACAGCCCGCCGCCGGAGTTGCCGGGGTTAACTGCGGCGCTGATCTGCATGACGTGCATTGTGACACCGTCCACGGCGATCTCCCGGTCGAGCGCGCTGACAATGCCGTCGGTGACGGTGCCGCCGAGCAAGCCGGTTGGATTGCCGATCGCCAGCACTTTATCGCCGACGTGAATGTTATCTGAATTGCCCAGTGTGGCCGGCGGCAGGCTGGCGGCAGAAACTTTCAGAAGCGCAACGTCTTGCGCGGCGTTTGTGCCAACAATGGTAGCCTCGTATGCGGTTTCGTTGATCAGAATCACTTTGATCAGGGTCGCGCCGGTAATCACGTGGTTATTTGTAAGAATATACCCGTCCGACGTCAGGATAACACCGCTGCCAAATGCTTCAACGACGAAATTGTCGAAATTGCGGTTTGCGTTAGAAAGCTGTATCTGGATTTCCACAACGCTTTTCTGTGTCGCGTCCACAACATCCGACCAGGACTCCAGCTCAGGCTGTGTTAATACATCGGGACGATGGTCTTCCATATCCAAGCTGCCGATGTTTTCGCCTGCCAACCGCAGTTGATCGGACAGAAAAGAGCCGCCCAAACCGCCCAGCAGGGAGACAATGAGACATACAACAATGATACCTGCGTTCAGCTTTTTGACCGGGTTTGGTGTCGGGCCCGGCGGTAAAGCATAGGCGGTTGGCGCCCGCTCTGTAATATAAGTGGTATATTCCGACTGTAGAGGTGATGTGGAATGATAGTGAAAGGTGGAACGAGCCGGTGCCGGTGCTTTGTAGGGCGGAAAGACCGGTGGAACGGCGGCAGGCGCAGGCGCAGGCGCAGGACTCTGTGGCCGCGCGTTGGTATCATTTCCCGCCCCAAAATCTGGGGCAGGAACCGCAGGCCCAGGCGCGTGTTGCGTATCTGTTTTGGGGGAAGATTGATGATCCCAATAATTGTTCATCGCAGTTCATGTCTCCGATATCACTGCGGTCGCGCGCTGCAAATTTTTGCGCAACCGGGTACATGGTGTCGTAAAAAAGATTACATTTTAGTAGATAACGCTATCTATTATAACCGATAAAAAAGTGTTATACTATATAGAAAATAAAACAAAACTGTGAATTTCTGCAAACGTATGATGAAAAGGCACCTGAGCCATTTATGACCGAGGAAAAAAGTGCCTTGTTTTGCCGATATCAGAGGAGGGATTGTATGGTTGTTCTGTATGTTTTGTTGGGTCTGCTGGCAGTGCTGTTGGTTGCTGTGATTGTTCGAACATTGCAGTTTCAACCGAAAAAACTGGAGGATTGCGCGATTGAAGCCGTATCCTTTGATGAGCAAAAAGCGGTGGACGACCTGGCGCAAATGATCCGCTGTAAAACGGTCAGTTCGCGGGATCCGGCGCTGCGGGACGAGACGGAATTTGAAAAATTCCGCACATTGTTGGCGGAACTATACCCCAACATCTATCGCACCTGCGCCCTGGAGCGAATCGGGGAAACCGGTATGCTGTTTCTCTGGAAGGGGAAGGAAAACGGCCAGCCCAGTGTTTTGATGGCGCACTATGACGTTGTGCCGGCGGATGAAACACAGTGGGACAAGCCTGCGTTTGCCGGTGAAATTGAAAATGGGGTGCTTTGGGGCCGCGGGACGCTCGACACAAAAGGGACCCTGCTCGGTGTCATGGAGTCCGTGGAGACATTAATCGGCGAGGGATTTGTACCCGAAAATGATGTATATTTGTCCTTTGCCGGGGACGAAGAAATTGCGGGCGATGGCGCGCCCCAGATTGTGGACGCGCTGGAAAGCCGCGGCATCCGGCCTGCTTTGGTCGTTGACGAGGGCGGCGCGGTGGTCGAGGGCGTTTTCCCGGGCGTCAAACAGCCCTGCGCACTGATCGGTGTCGGCGAAAAGGGCATGATGGATCTGGAGTTTTACATAAAAAGCACAGGCGGGCATGCCTCTGCACCGCCGCCGCACGGTCCGGTCGGACGCTTGAGCAAAGCTGTGGTCGCGGTTGAAGACCATCCGTTTAAAAGTCGCTTGACGCCGCCGGTTGCGGGCATGTATGATACCTTGGGACGGCACTCGAATTTTTTGTTTCGTATGATTTTTGCAAATCTATGGCTGTTCATGCCGTTACTGAACCTGCTGTGTAAAAAAATGGGCGGCGAACTCAACGCGATGATGCGAACAACCTGCGCGTTTACCCAGACCCAGGCGAGCAACGCCACCAATGTACTGCCGCCCGAGGCGAAGGTTGTGGCAAACCTGCGGCTGATCGGCGGGGACACCCCCGAATCGGCGATCGACTATATCCGCAGCACGATTAAGGACGACGGCATCGAGCTGCGCAAACTGTACGGGATGAACCCGTCGATCGCGAGTGATACCAACTCGCCCGGGTACGCGAAGCTTTCGAGCGCAATTCGGCAGACCTGGCCGGACGCAATTGTCTCGCCCTATTTGATGGTCGCCTGCAGCGACTCGCGGCATTTCTGCCGGATCTCTGATAAAGTCATGCGGTTTTCGGCAATGGCGCTGTCCAAAGAAGAGCGCGGTATGATTCATGGGCACAACGAGCGGATTCCAGTGGAAAAAATAAAAACGACTGTCGCATTTTACATCCGGCTGGTAAAACAGTTATAATAGAAAAACAATAACGAAAATGGAGCACAGGGTTCATGTTTGATGCAAAAAGAGTTGGGGATTTCTTGCTGCAAAATGGAATGCATCCGGCGTGTGTGGATCTGGATGTCGAACTTGGCAAATTTAAAGCGGAGATGGTTGCCGGTCTCGAAAAAGCTGGCGGTTCCTCGCTGTTGATGCTGCCGACCTACATTGACGCCGCAGGCGAGGTGCCGGTGGAAGAGAGCGCGATTGTCATCGATGCGGGCGGCACCAATCTGCGCGTGGCGCTGGTGCGCTTTGACGACAAGCGCGCGCCGGTGACCGAGTATTACGAAAAATACGCAATGCCGGGCAGCACCGCGCCTGTGACAAAAGAGGAGATGTTCGATCAAATTGCCGCCTATGTCGCGCCGATTATCAAGGAGAGCACCAGGATCGGATTTTGCTTCTCCTATGTGTTTGAGTCAACACCGCGGCGCGACGGCGTTATGCACGCCATGTGCAAAGAGGTGACCGTCACCGGCATCGACGGCGCACTGGCCTGTGAAGAACTGGAGGCGGCGTTCCAGCGGCGCGGCGCGGAGGGTACCCGCCGCTATGTCATGCTCAACGACACCGTCGCGACACAGCTGGGCGCGAAAGCTGTACACGGCGACGCGGGCTGTTCGGGTTATGTGGGCTTTATTCTCGGCACCGGGCTCAACACCTGCTATACGGAGCAGGTGGAGCAGATCAAAAAGCTGCCGCCCTGTGATTACAGTTCGAAAACAATGATTGTCAACATGGAATCGGGCGTGTACACCGGCTTTGCGCAGGGAGCCGTTGAAAAGAAGATTGATGCGAGAAGCCAGTATCCGGGCGACCACATGTATGAGAAGATGCTTTCGGGCGGGTATTTCGGCGATATCGTCTGTGAAACGCTGAAACTCGCGTGCGCTGAAGGTCTGTTTCACGCGGCGTTTTGTGACGCAATCGGCGGTTTGGATACCGTAAATCTGCGCGAAATTACAGAGTACATCCTGCAAAAAGAAGTGCTGCAGGATAATTTTTACGAGCATTTTGCCGCGCAAAACGAAGACGACCGCCAGACGCTTAACCTCATCCTAGAATTGCTCTATGAGCGCGTGGCCAAGCTGCTGACCGTGATGTTCTGCGCAATCGCGGAGGATACCGACACCGGTGCCGACGCCGCATGCCCGTTGCGCATCTGCGCGGAGGGAACGACCTATTATCGCTCGCCGCTGCTGCTGAAGTATCTGAACGGGCTGCTGGAGAACTATGCAAAAGGCGAGCGCGGCCGGTACATCGAGATGGTTCAGACCAAAAACGCAACGCTCGTGGGCACGGCGCTCGCGGCGCTCATCAACTGAGTAAACAACTACAAAAGCCCGCCGTTTTTGCGGCGGGCTTTTTGTAAATTGAAAATAACTCGCACAGTGCGTGGTTTTCAAAGAGGGCTTTTGCCGACCTTTTAAAGTTCGGCCCAAGGAGTAAGCGTTCACTCAAAAGACATGCAGCAGGCGTCGGCAGCGTCTCGCTTTTACCCGCCCGCGTCCTCGCAAACTGCGCTATGCTCGCAAACGACTTAGAGAAAAGCCGTTTGCTTCTCCGCGCTGTCGCTTGTCCTTTTCCCCGCAATGCTTTGCTTTGTTGGAGCCCTGTGCTTCGCACTGGTCCTTGCTTATCATGTCTTGACCTTAACTGGCGTCAAATACCTATGAACTAGCAACGAATTGGCTTCGCCCCAAACCCATGGAAGGAATGAAAAGGCCGTCGGTGCGGCGCTGGTTTCCGTTCGTCGACCTGTCTTTTCCTCTCCGAGGATTTCTAACCATGAACTTGAAATGTATTGCGCAAAGATTAATCCGACCAAATATACAAAATGCAGTCAAGGCGCAAAAAATATTTAACGTAGGAACAAGAAGTGCCGAATGGATTGATACGTGCTAATCAGCAAAATAGTTTGTCAAACGATTTTGGAGAAAAATATGTGTGAAGAAAAAAGACTGACTTTTATTGAAAAGCTTAAATTGAAGTATCCCAATTTGGAGAGATTGAAGAAGAATATTCAAAGGAAGGTGCAGACTTTCAAGATGTAAGAAAAGATTTTGCTTTTAGATTACGCGTTCATAATGCAAGGCACAATTTAAGTCACGGGTTATTCGCAACAGAAGCTCTTGACTATCTGGAAGAGATTTTTTCCGATCAAATAATTCTGCATTGCTTCAAACGCTTTCCAAAATGGAAGGGGGACGCTTTATGAGAGAGAAGTCTTCGAGAAGCTGCTTGCCAAGGGCAGCATTCGTCTTGGGAAAAACGCCGAAATTTGTGTTTGGTCCGGAAATTATCCATATGTGCAGAAGTGATTGTTTGTTCAAACAGCGCTCTTGAGAAGAATTTGCTACATATCTTCTTACCAAAACATGATCATGCCGCAATCCCAAAGACGTTCTTTGACTTTTGGGATTGCGGTTTTTAACAAACTATTTATCGCGAGCTTGACTTACAGCAAATTGTGTTTACAGCAATCGATCGTTTACATGTACTTTTTCCCGATTGGCGCCGTCTTGCTCTTGCACAGAGTTATGCGCCATATCGCGGCCGACCACAACGCGGATCGCCTGTTTGTGTACCTCGATTTCTGTTTCGGTGTATGTGCCCGCGCTTTCACCGTCCACTGTCCATGCCACGGGTTTGTCGCAGGTGAACGTCACCTTTTTTGTGCGCAAAATCGTCAAAAAGTCGCTTTCCACATCGGCGGCGGATTTTGTGTTGAGCAGCACATCGATAATTTCCTGAATATCCCCTACAGAAGTCGGCGGTTTAATCAACGCGATCTCCAGCAGACCGTCGTCGAGCAGCGCGTCTTTGTAGGCGGTTCGCAGGCCGGCAACTGAGATGGAATTGCTGACCAGCCCGACGAGATACTCCCCCTCGATC
The DNA here is from genome assembly GCA_031547945.1 of Oscillospiraceae bacterium. Taxonomy (GTDB): domain Bacteria; phylum Bacillota; class Clostridia; order Oscillospirales; family Ruminococcaceae; genus JAVBRN01. The sequence continues at coordinate 82,090 of JAVBRN010000001.1, forward strand.
ACGCCGTCGTCATAGGTGATGCACATGTGGTAAGCCTGAATCGCGGAGACGCGTTTGACACCCTCTAAAAAATAGGCAAGGCCGCCGATCGCATTCTTTAAGCTTTGATCGGTCTGGTATGTGACGTCGGTAAACAGACCGAACGCAGAGACATAGGTAAAGTAGCGCGATTGATTAAACTGCCCGACGTCGATTGCGAATAAATTGTCACACGCCGCAACGGTCGCCGCTTTTACGGCGTTGGAGGGAATGGCAAGATTATAGGCGTAATCGTTGGTGACGCCAACCGGAATGATCCCAAGCGGCGGCCGTTTTTCCAAAGTCATTAACCCGTTAAGTCCCTCGTTGACGGTGCCGTCACCCCCGCAGCACACAATGCGATCGTACTTGGCGCCGACCGAGGCGATGATTGCCGCGGGATCACCCAACCCCTGGGTGGTGTAACAGGTCACCTCATACTTGGCGCGCACAAAGGTATCGATGACTTTGAGCAATTGCGATTTGATGGCGGCCCTTCCGGCGTTTGGGTTGACAACCAGCAATAAGCGCTGCATAAATACCTCTTTTCGGTTGGTTTTCCCATATTGTTATGCTAGAATGATTTTGTTATAATTATAAACTACACAATAATTATGAGAGAACTATTAAGAAAAGCGCACAAACCCGTGCCAAACAGCAACAGATTTTTGTATTGCTATGAATGCAAGAAATCGCAGACAGTATTCGTTATATGTACAGACATGTTTGACACAGGCCACGCACAAAGGAGAGTTTATGGCAGAGCCGAACGACCGCAAGCAGAATTTGCAGTCCAAAGAGGACAGTTTGATCGACGAAAAAGATCTGAAGGCAGACGACGGTGATTCTACCGATACAGAAGCGTTCTCAAAAAAGAAAATCTTTCGGGCCGACGCGAACGAAGCTGCTGCGTCAGACGAGGACCTGGACGCGGAAGCGGGCGACGAAGCGTCTCCAGATATAGATGACGACGAAACCGGCGCGGACGAAGCGGACGAGCTGCCCGCAAAAAAGAAATCTGCTTCGGCGAAAACGGCGAAGCCGGCAGAACAGTGGAGATGCCCGTCGTGCGGCAAAACGGTTGCCAAGAGCGAGCGGATTTGCCCGGTGTGCGGCACCAAGCGCACCTTGAAAAAACCCGCCGTAAAAAACGGAAAACCGGTCGTTAACAAGAAAAAAGCAGGTGCGAAGAAAAAGGATAACGCCAAAGGGCCACGAACCATAGTGATCAACCCGTCGACAATCATACTTTATATCGTTGCGATCATCGCGATTTTTGCGATCGTCGCGCTTGTGTTGAACGCGGCTTTCCCGGAAATCTTCCGCAAAGTGTTTTACAACACGCCGCTCGACCGGAACGGCATGGTGATGCAGGTCGGCAACTATAAGATCATGGCGGAGGAATATCGCACACTCGTCCTGCCGGGAAAACAGGTCGCGGAGGAAACGTACGGCGTGGACTACTGGCTGCGCAATCCCAGCGCAGACAAAGAATTTGTGTCGAGCTTTCAAAACTACATTATCATGTACTACTGCCAGCTGATTTGGGCGGATGAGCTTGGCGTGACGCTGACCGACGCGGAGAAGCAGGAGATTGATACGAAGATCCAAACGTATATCGATGAAACACTGGGCGGCAGCCACGATGAGTTTTTGCGTGTTTTGAATGAGCATTATTATACGGAAGCTGAGTTTTACCGCGCGAAATACAATGACGCGCGCATCGAAAAATTGTACGATGCATTTGACGCTTCTCCGGATGGGACCGTGACGCCCGAACAGATGAAAGCCTATGCGGATGAGCGCGGTGTCATGAGTGCCAAGCATATCTTGTTCCTGACCGATGCCACCATGACCGAAACGGAGATCGCCGCCAAAAAGACACTGGCCGAAAACGTGTTGCAGCGCATTCGAAACGGCGAGGATTTTGACACGCTGATGAACAAATACAGCGAGGATCCCGGGCTGGAAAGCTATCCGGACGGGTATGACTTTGAAAACGGTGAAATGGTGTCAGAATTTTATAACGCCTGCAAAGCCCTGGAACCCGGCGAAGTGAGTGATTTGGTCAAGAGCGATTATGGCTACCATATTGTTATGCGGATGGAAACCGACTATGAGACCTTCTCCAAGCATGACACGTATGAAGACACGATCATCAGCAACCGCATCTCGGACAAATTGGTGTCATTGCGCGAGCATGTAAAAGTGACGTACGGATTTGGCTACAAGAATATTTCGGTCGTGGATATCACATGGGAATTCAAATATCCGACGCGCGATGCCGTGCCAGAACTGCCGGATCTGAGCATAAAAGACGAAGCGGAAACCGATGAAGAGGCGGCGGGCGACGGAACCGACGATACCGCCGGGGACGAGACAAACGACGAAACCGCCGATACAGAAGCGGCGGCGTAACAGCAGCAAATACTGAAAAAGCCACAAAGTGACAACGGTCACTTTGTGGCTGTGCAATATAAAGCGCACTGCGCGAACTGGGAGCGGGATGGTAGCATGGCAAACAGCAAACCGACCAAAAAGAAAGCGCCTTCGTCGCCGGACGAAACAGAACAACAGGCCTTGACGAAAAAGCGGGCGACAGAAAAACCGGCTGCGGAGAAATCGCAGCCGAAACAAAATACCGCAAAACAAACAGCGAAAACAAAAGCCGAGGCGGCCCCCAAAAAACGGCGCCCGCGCAAAAAGCGCGTGAGCCACGCAAAGGGCAAACCGGCGAAGACCGCAAAGACAAAAGTGCCCTCGAAAGAAAAACTGAAAAAGACGAAAGGCAAGGTCAAAGAACCGCACCGTGAGAAGGTGGTGGTCTTTGATAAGACGACGATACGGTTTTATCTGATTGCGGTCGCCGCGGTCGTTGTATTGCTGACGCTTGCGGCCAGCATCCTCTCGCCGAGCGCGTTCCGCAAGGTTTTCCGCAATACGCCGGTGGACCGAAACGGTTTGGTCATGCGTGTTGGCGACTATAAGGTGATGGCTGACGAATTTAAAATGCAGGTTTTGCCCGGCAAATACAAATATGAAACTATATACGGGGCTTCCTACTGGAGTGCGCATCCGACCGACGATGTTGCATATGTGGAAGAGATGAGCCGGCAGTTGATCCAAAAGTATGCCTATTTTGCCTGGGCGAAAGAGCTGGGCATTGCACTCACCGATGCCGACCGCCGGCAGATTGACGCTAATATTGAAGCGTACATCTATTCTGAGTACGGGGGCAGTTACGACAGTTTTTTGCGCATGCTGGACGCAAACTACTGTACCGCCGATTTGTTTACGCGTCTCGCGTATAACAATGAGCTTATCCAGCGGGTGCGCAACGCGTTTTTGGCGTCGCCCGCAGCCAAAGTGACCGATGAGGACGTTAAAACACACGCGATTGAAAAAGGCGTGCTTTGTATCAAAGAAATATATTTCGCGGTCGATGAAGATATGTCGGAAACCGACGTTGCTGCGCAACAGGCGCTGGCGGAATCGGTGTTGGCACGCATCCAAAACGGGGAAGACTTTGATACGCTTATGCGACAGTATACCAATACGGCGGTCGAATCTGGCGAAAGCGGCTATGCGTTTGAGCCCGGGAGCTATATCACAGAGGTGGAAGAAGCGACAAAGGCGCTGGAGGTCGGCGGGATCAGCGATGTGATCGCGAGTAGTATGGGGTTTCATATCGTTATACGCCTGGAACCGGATTACAAAAACTTCTCACTCTATAATGATTATGTGGAAGAAGTAAAAGAGGCGCGCATAGCTGCGAAACTGGTTGCGCTCAGCGAGCAGATCAATATTGAATTCGGCGCGGGCTACCAATATATCAAAGTAGCGGATATCAAGTGGAACCACAAATACCCGCAAACCGGCACCAGCACGCCGTTGCCGGAGATTACCGAGGAAACGCACGATCATGATCACGCCGAGGATGCGCAGACCACAGAAACAGATAGCGAAGCAGGCACTGTTGACGAGTAGCCGATCGGCATGATGCACCCTTGCATTACCATTAACAAGCGGGAGGCGCCGCATGAACAAATGGCTGATTCAGCTGTTTTTGTACGGCAAACATAACAGACAACCGTCCCGCGGACACTTTGGCGTGTTCGCCGGCACGGTCGGTTTGGCGTGCAATGTACTTTTATTTGTCGTTAAAATTACAATCGGTTTGCTGGCAGGCAGTATCGCGGTGATCGCGGATGCCGTCAACAATCTCTCGGATGCGGCATCTTCGATTGTGGCGCTGCTCGGCTTTAAACTGTCGCAGAAACCGGCGGATCGGGAACACCCGTTTGGGCACGCGCGTATCGAGTATATGGCGGGCGCGTTTATCGCCATAGGAATGGTACTTGTCGGCGTACAGCTGCTGCAGTCGTCGATCCGCAAAATCATCGAGCCAACTGAAATTTCTTTTTCCATTGTTTCGCTTCTGGTGTTGGTCGTCGCCATCGGCACAAAGTTGTGGATGCGCTCGTTTTATCTCTATGTGGCGCGGCAGATTCATTCTTCCACGCTGGAAGTCGCGGCCAAAGACAGCCAAAACGACGTGGTCACGACGGCTGTTGTATTGGCCGGCGCAGTCATACAGTATTTTTTCCATCTCAATTTAGATGGCTGGCTGGGTGCATGTGTCGCCGTTTTTATTGTGGTCAGCGGATTGGTGTCCATGAAAGAGACGTTGAGTCCGCTGCTCGGCGAAGCGCCGTCCCAACAGACGGTGCAGGAGCTGTATCAGAAAGTTTTGAGTTATGACGGGGTGCTTGGGCTGCACGACATGATGGTGCACTCCTATGGCCCGGGGCAGCTGTTCGCGACGGTGCACATCGAGATGGATGCGCGCACCGATCCGCGCATCAGTCACGGCATCATTGACAACATCGAGCGGGACGTGACCGAACAACTGGGTATCCACCTTGTGGGGCATTATGATCCGCTCGACCCGCCCGATGCGGAGACAATCGCCATCACGGAAGAGGTCGAAAAGATCGTGCACAGCATTGACCTTACGCTGAGCATTCACGACCTGCGCACCGTAAAGACACACGACCACACCAATATCATCTTTGATGTCGCGGTGCCGTTTTCTTACAAGGGCAGCACCGTGGATCTGAAAAACTGGATTGCCGCAGGTGTGCGCGCGCTGTCCGATACCTATTACCCGGTGATTGAAATCGACCGCAATTATCTGTTTAAAACGCCCGAGGTCTAGGTAATCGATGCTTAGATCGCAACCGCCCTGTTTTCCACCCCGGCAAACCAGATTCGGTGTGGCTGCGCCCCCGAATCTCCAATCGTAAGCAGAATTTGGGCAGTTGCGAGCAGGGCATAATCGTGCGTTCTTTGGTTTTTCCCAGCAAAACGCGAGTCTGGAGGTAGATATGGCGGATTGGAATCCCTGGCACGGCTGTCATAAATACAGTGAGGGCTGCGCGAACTGTTATATCTACCGCATGGATGCGCGCTATGGCAGAGACAGCAGCGCGGTGACAAAAACAAAGGACTTCGACCTGCCACTGCGCACAAAAAAAGACGGCAGCTATCAATTGCAGATCGGTTGTCGCGTGTACACTTGTTTCAGCTCGGACTTTTTTGTGGAGGACGCGGACGCCTGGCGCGCCGAGGCCTGGGAGATGATGCGCCAACGCAGCGATCTGCGTTTTTTGTTCATCACCAAGCGCATAGAACGCATGCCACTGGCGCTGCCCGACGACTGGGGAGATGGCTACGACAATGTGACGATCTGCTGCACGGTCGAAAACCAGCGGCGCGCGGACGAGCGGCTGCCGCTCTATCTGGAAGCGCCGGTCAAGCACAAAATCATTATCTGTGAACCGTTGCTTGGCCAGATCGACTTGAAAAAGTACTTGGGCCCGTGGATCGAAAAACTGGTTGCGGGCGGGGAATCGGGGACACAGGCACGGCCCTGCCAGTACGATTGGGTTTTGTCGTTGCGGCAGCAGTGCGATGAGAAGGGCGTTGGCTTTTACTTTAAGCAGACGGGCGCGCGCTTTGTCAAAGACGGAAAACAATATCAGGTTCCGCGCAAAGAACAGGCGCGGCAGGCGCACAAAGCCGGTATCGACACCGCTGTCTTGGACGAATAGATTGCGAGGACAACAATGAAATCAGAATTATTGCAAATACCAAGTGTGGGCCCCGCGAGCGCGCGGGATTTTGCACGCATTGGAATCACGAAGATAGAACAGCTAAAAGGACAGAATCCCGAAGAACTTTATGAGCGGCTGAACGCCGCGCTTGGCAAAAAACAGGATCGCTGCGTACTCTATATGTATCGGTGCGCGGTCTATTACGCGAACACCGAGATCCGCGACCCCGAAAAGCTGAAGTGGTGGAACTGGAAGGACTGACCGATGACGCAGCAACCCAAACAGCCGGTTGTCTATATCCTGCAGTGCCGGGACGGCACGTTATATACCGGTTGGACAAACGACATAGAAAAACGCTTGCGCGCGCACAACGATGGGGCAGGCGCCAAGTATACGCGGGCGCGCCGGCCTGTGACGCTAGTTTATTTAGAGCGCGCGGCCGACGCAGCGGCAGCACAGCGGCGGGAATGGGCAATCAAACAGCTTTCGCGCGCCCAAAAAGCCGCGCTGGCTGCAAGTTATCAACAGAAGGAGCAGAAGGGTATGGGGAAAATGCCGACAATGGACGAGGCACAAACACTGCTGGAGCAATACAATAAGGAGCCGTTTCATTTGCGCCACGCGCAGATTGTATCGGGGGTGATGCGCTATTTTGCAAAGCAGCATGATCCCGAGCACGAGGAATTCTGGGCGGTGGTCGGTCTGCTGCACGATCTGGATTTTGAGCAGTATCCGGACGAGCACTGCGTGAAAACGCGCGAGATCATGCAATCGCTCGGCTATGATGCGTCGCTCATCCACGCGGTGGCGAGCCACGGATACCAGTGCACGCCAATTGACGTAAAGCCGGAGGCTTATATGGAAAAGATGCTCTATGCCGTCGACGAGCTCACCGGCTTGATCGGCGCGGTCGCGATTATGCGGCCTTCCAAGAGCGTCGGCGATTTGGAACTGAAATCGGTTAAGAAAAAATACAAAACGCCGGCGTTTGCGGCGGGCTGCTCCCGCGAGGTGATCGCGGCGGGTGCCGACATGCTTGGCATGGATCTCGATGCACTCATCGAGCAGACCATTTTGGCGATGCGCTCGCTGATGGGTGAACTGGAGATTTAGGATAAAGAGAGGTACCGATATGGAATCGGTTCAACGATGCCAGAGTTGTGGGATGCCTTTCGATGCAGAACACAAACAGCTGATTGCCAAAGAACAAAACGGCGCCGACAGCCCGTATTGCACCTATTGTTACGGGAATGGGACGTTTCGAAATCCGGACACGACCGTGGAAGAGATGATTGCACTTGCTGTATCGCATTACAAATGCAAGACCGGGGATGAAGAAGCGGCAAGAGTCCATATGACAAACGTGATCAGCGGATTGTCAAGATGGAAGAAATTTGAGTAGAGTTTATGATCGGCACCACAAGCGGCCGGGCAGTGGCGGGATGGAATTGGCCAGCATAATCTGAAACGCAACAGGAGACTTGGCGGGATAGCGGTTCTGGTGTCTGCACTGCGGAAACGACCGAATTTGGTAGACACGGGCAGATCTTTATCAATAACAAAGAACAGCGGACACAAGCTTGTGTCCGCTGTTTTGCTATTCGTCAGTTACAATTAGGCCCGAACCGCTGTGAACACAATCTTTCCGCCATCCGGACGGTTTTGCTGTGTGGCCGACCAACTGCACGCGGCCATAGTTTCGCCGGCGCAGTGCTCGCAAGTGCCGTCAAAATGGTCGCGCTCGGAGATGTCGATGCCGCTGCAGGTTAAAATGTCGTGAATTCGCCTGCGCGCGGGCAAGATGGTTGGAAATCGCATCGAAAGACAGTCGTTGACCACCTGCTCTAAAGAGCCAAGTTCCAGCTTGGCGGCGATTTCCTGCGCCAGCACCCGCGGCGCAATATACATGTCGATATCGTATTGCGTCGCACGCATACTGCCGCACGCTGCACACCGCTTGCCATGTAAAACCTGGGGCAGACCGGAGACGAGGCCGGGCGGGCCAACCGGCTCCCCGCGCTCGATGGCGACAGCCGCGGCATGGCAGAGCTGCCGCAATTTTGTGTAAAGCACGTTTGCCCAGGTTCGTTGTCCCGGGTCGCTCCAGCGGCGCGCAGGCGGCTGTAAATACAGGTCGTCCAGGGAATCCGCCTCGCCGTAGCGCGCAAGGTGCGCCGCCACAGACTGCCGCTGTTCCCACAAATCGAGATCCTTTGCAATTTGGCGCGCCCAAAACGGTTCGTCGGCCTGGCGCAACAACGTGTGCATCGCCTGTAAATAGCAGCCGTAATAATCCATAAAAAGCTCCTTTGCGATTCGGCGACCGTAAACGCCGGATCTAAGCGAAATGATTCAGATAAACCGAAAATGCAAGCAGGCATGGTGTCTGGCAAAAAATAAAACGAACACAAGTGGGGACTTTAGAGGCTCTATCTGACCCTCAAGATCGCGCAATTCTTTTGCAAGTTCGTGGAATTCCGGCGGCACACAAGTTTCTTGCAAACCATCGCCCAGATCGTGTGGAACGGTGTCATAGAAGAAAGAAACTGTCATTCCAATATGGATCCAATCCCTGCGGCGTCAACAGACCACCCATAGCGAAATCACCACCTTCGGAATGCATGAGGCTTGCGAACCGCGCTGCGGCGATGCGCTATTTGCCCTACAAAAAACGTCAACAGCTTTTTGCCGTGGGCGGTCAAAACCAATGCCAGGCTTCCCATGGCGCAACAAACCGGGAACTGACGGCGATCGAAAGTCCGGCTAGCGCCGAGAGAAAGATAAAAGCCAACAACGACAACAAAAAAAACCGGCGCAACAGCCGCCGCCGCTTGGGTTGCATCGGCGGACGAAAGGTCGCGGGCGGATACGCGCTGCCGAAGAGCTGTTTCTGATGCCAGTCAATATAAGCCTTGCCGAGGTGCATCGCATAAGCATAATAATAAAGTGTGCCGGCAACCAAAACCATGGAGAGCGCCAAGCAGGCAAGACCTGTCAACAGCGCAGCGATATAAGGCATATACGGAATCAAACCGCCAATCTGCGAGTGAATAACGAGGGAAAAACCGGCAATGAGGCAGCACACAATGGCGATCGCCATTGTTAGGAACCAGGCAACCAGAACCACCAAAACAAGCGCCATTAATATATCCAGAAGGGAGAGCAGCAATGCCGCGCCGATTCCTATTTTTTTGGCCGTCTCGCCGGATTGCATCGCATTGCATTGCGCGGCGACCTCGTTTGGGTCACGCAGGTGTGCTATAATTTCCGCATCGGAATAGCCATCCTCATGCTTTATCGCAAAATGCGATTCATAAGCGGCGATCAATTCCGGGACGTTATCAATTTTTTGTGTCTGCAGCGCTTCCGCAAGCGCAAGAAGATATTGCTCCCGCTCCATAAATCCTCCGCAGTGTCCATGCCGCCGCTTATGTACATTTTGGCAACCGGATCTGGATGGTCAACCTGGCTTCTCTGGTTTATTGGTTTCTTTTCAATTATAGCGAAATCTATGAGAATAGCAATGTAAGAAAGGTGCAAACGGAACGATATCGACGAAAAAGGTTTACAAAGAAAGATTGACTATTCTGCATATATTCTTTAAAATGAAGGCAAAGAAGAGAGGTGAATCGGGATGCGCAACGGATCGTTTGACCGTTTTATTGATCTTTATAAAACATATTGGACAAACTTCATTCGATTTGAAGGACGTACATCGCGGGAAGCATTTTGGATCACGATTTTGCTGGCTGCGATCATCGGCGCGCTACTGGCGCTGGTCTGTAGTTTGCTGGGCGTCATAGGGAATATTGTCATTCACGGATTTTGCATCCTTTCTGTTTTGCCAACGCTTTCCCTTTGGTGGCGGCGCATGCATGACACAGGCCGCGACGGCTGGTGGTCACTGGTACCGCTGCTCAACATTATCTTTGCAATTGGCATGAGCGATGTCGCCAACCGTTTTGGCGATGTGCCAAGCGAATAAAACGCGTTCATTCAAGGCATGTAAGGCCGGTGTGATGCACACCGGCCTTTTTTGACTTTTGAAATCACTTGCCGGGCGATTGGTCAGTGATTCTGGAAAAGACACAAAATAAGCTTCGGCAGATCGCTGTCGATTCAAAGACACAAGACGTTGGTCGGGCCGAGAAAATTTGATGCAGCGATGCGAAGCATCGTGTCCTGCCAGTGATGCATGGCAGAGTAGGAACACGGCGACGCTTGCGACGAAGCGGTGGGGCGTTGTCGATGGAATGGCAAACACGGAACCTCAAAAGCAAGCGGACGCACGCAAAAAGAGAGGATTAAGCTTAGCGACAGAGGAAGGGCTTTGCTCGCGCAGGGCGCTGCCGCCATCACAAAGGGACAGGGGGGGCCGCAGGCTCGCCGGGGAAAGGATTTGTTCATTGAAACTGTCGTTTTTTAGAACCTCGCGAATGAAACGGAAGAAAGGCGGTCGCGTTGACACGTAATCACACGGAGTGCTATAATTGAAAAAATTTAGACATTGGCTGAAAAGCTTTGGGGCAAAGGAGCGGAGGAGACATGACGCAGAAGAAAATTGTACGAGTTGAGGACAAAGATAAGGCCGCGGTAAAAACGGCCGAGCGTGCGGAAGACGTCAAAGACGATGCAAAAGCAGAGACCGCCGAAACGAAACCTGCATTTGAGGTGACGGCAGAGAGCAAGAAGAAAGCGGCGGTGCGCCGCTGGATTGCCGTTTTGCTCTGGGTGATCGCGATTGGGCTGGAAGTTGTGGCAATTTTATTGCTGCGCAAACCGCCGATCAATATGATACTTATGATCGCGCTGATCGTTGGCGATTTGGCATTTGCCATTGTAGGTTCGCTGCTGTGGAAAAAAGCCAACCGCTTTGACCCGGCTTCGGAAAAAGAAAAAGTTCGCTTTTTCGTGCAAAATCAGCTGGGTGCCATCATCAGTGTCATCGCGTTTTTGCCGCTTGTTATTTTGGTGTTCACCAATCAGAATCTGAACGGCAAGCAAAAGGGCATTGTGGGCGCTATCGCGATTGTAGCGTTGCTCGCCGGCGTTGCGACCGGTATCGACTGGAACCCGGTTTCGATTGAGCAGTATGAAGCGGAAACAAAAGCGGTCGAAGACCTCATGGGCCAGGATCTGGTCTATTGGACAGAGCACGGTGGAAAATACCATCTCTACAGCGATTGCCAGCACATCAACAGAGACGCCACGAAGGAAATTTTTGAAGGAACAGTGGCACAGGCACACGAAGATAAGAATATCACTGAGCTGTGCAAGACGTGTGAGGGCAAAGCGCAAAAAGCAAAAGATGCAACCGCTGAGGCGGAAGCGCCGGAAGATGAAGCGGCAGCGACGTTGCCCGCAGGCATCGTGCCGGTGGTTGCCGCGACAGCGAAAAGCGTTCCCGCGAGAACCGAGGATATGATTGTGGTACTGCCGGATGCGCCGGCAGTGCGCAAATGGATTGCATAAGGTTCTCAAGAGTCGCGATAAAAAAATCGAACCCCGGCTGTGTGAACAGCCGGGGTCAGTGTATCAAAAAGCCCTTTTGTAGAATACGACAAAAGGCACCAACCCGGTTGACGTGGAGCTTCGTTCCACACCACGGAGATGAAAAGGCAGGTCGACGAACGGAAATCAGCGGAGAATCGGCGGTGCTCTGCATCCGACGGGTCGGTCTTTAGGTTCCGTCATGAGTTTGGGCCACAGGGGTGGATGTCTTTCGGCAGTCGGATATTCTTGCGCATGTTTCCGTCGCCTTTGGTTCTTTGACAGCCTGCCCCGGCGGTGTGAACGGCCGGGGTGTTCGCTAACATAGTTCTATTATTAAATCCCGAACTGAGGAAGGCGCAATCCGAAAGAAAACGGTCCATTGATTTGTTCTTTGACGGGCGAAACCGAACCTTGCCGTACAGCGGAAAGCGCAGAACGATATTATCAGCGGCGCTTGGCTCTGTCACCGCGCACACAGTGTGCCAACGGGTTCTGTTTTCTTGAATCATGTTTAAAAAATTAAGCAAAAGGAGTTCTTATGAAAAAGCATTGTTTGTTTTTAGTGGTTGTCCTCATGCTCAGTCTCTTTTCTCTTTCTTCTTGTTCCACTGCGAGCCCTGATTCCGGTCCCGATACAGAAACCAACGCGCCCGAAGATGTTGTGATCAGCTTCAGGGACGCAAACTTTGAAGTTGCGGTGCGGGGCATAATTCAAAAACCAACAGGGGATATCATGCAGAGCGACGTGGCGAAGGTTGTTGTATTGGATGTAACTGAGCGTGACATCGCAGATTTATCGGGAATTGAGTATTTTACAGCGCTGGAAAAGCTGCACTGCGACAGCAATCAGCTTACCGCGCTTGACGTGAGCAAAAATACTGCGCTGATAGAGTTGGACTGCAGCTCCAATCAACTGACCACATTGGACTTGCATAACAACACGGCGTTGGACCTCTTATGGTGTTTTGGCAACAAAATAACCACATTGGATTTGAGTAAAAACATTGCGCTCACCAGAGTGTTTTGCGAAGGCAACGAACTGACTGCTTTGATCGCCAGCGACTGCAAGGAACTGGTCTTTTTGCAGTGCAGCGTGAATAAGCTGACCACTTTGGACGTCAGCAACTGCGTTGCACTGCAAGAACTCTCGTGTGCGCTGAACAACCTGACGGAACTGGATGTAAGTACCTGCCTTGCGCTGACAAGACTGCAATGCCCGCGCAACAATTTTTCTAGCAGGGCAGACATCATTGGGCTGGATGAAAGCAGAACAACAGTTGAGTTCGACCCGCAGGGCAACAATTTCTAAAGCTGGATTGTGCCGGAACGCGTTGCTCGCGTGCTTTAGAAACTTGGCGTAACTGCTATTGCGTTTTGTATTGCATGTGCTTTCAAATGATATAACCATGTATTTGTGCTGCGTGATGGTTTGGTTGCAGATGTCACTGTCTAAATGGAAAAGACGGCAACCGCTTTGGTGCATAAACTGCGGCTGCAAATATAAACGCCGGCACATGAAGTGCACCCAAAAGTGAGACAGTGTGATAAACTGCTTCATGGCAGGGTGCATTTTCATGCAAAGAGGCGTACCGCACGCAGAAAAATGCAAGCAAATGGTCATCGAGCATATGCGCCGGGAGAAGATGCGTTTTCGAGGGGCAGCCAGGCTGTATGCCGCCGCGGAAAATGTAAAAAAGGAGAACAAAAAAGGGAGAACCAATATGAACGCAACAAGCGCATATGCGCAAATAAAAGCGAATGTCGGCGCGGATGGCAAACTGCCGTATTCGTTCTCGCTTGCGGAAGCACACGCTCCAAACCAAATCGACTTTATCCCGGGCGCGATGGATGGCATCGGCATGTTTCACGCAGGCCCAGACGATGCGGGAGAAGCGGTTAACCGGATTGTAAGGTTACTTGGGAAATATTTTAAGACGGGCAAAGAACGCTATATTGCCGATGTTGAAGCAGTGCTGAATCACAACAGAACGATTTCTGTGATAGATCCCGTACTGCAGAAGCTTCATGATGAAAAGGGCATTGACCCAAACAAGGTGGCCAATTTGAGTTTGCATCTTGTCAAGACCAGCGGGCATATCGAACTGATAAAAATCGGCATCGGTTTGCTTGGACTATTGGACTTGGGAAACGCGCCGGAAGCGACAGAGGTTCTTACGACACTCGCCTTATACGAGGATTTTACGCTGTATGCAGTCGTTGCCGCCTCCAATTGGCCAAACGGCAATGGCGTCATATTCCAAATTGCAAAATGTGTTGTTGGTTGGGGCAAGATTCATGCTGTTGAACGGCTCAAACCCGAAACCGAGGAGATCCGCGAATGGATCTTGCGCAGTGGCTGCGTCAACAGCGTGATGGATGCCTATCTCGGCCTGGTATGTGCCACAAAAGGCGATTTGATCTCCGCATTGCGGCAAGAAACCATTGACCCCGAGATGTTTGACAGCATTGCGGTCATCGTTGACGCATTGGTTGACGAAGGCCCCGTCAGCGGTATCAGCGAGTATGAACATGCGCAGGAGGCGCTGATGCGTTATTTGGGTCACACCAGACAACATATGACAGGCGCGGCGCAGTTATGGCGCATATTAAACTTGCAGGATTGGGCGGAAGAGGCCGAGGTTGCCTACAAAGATGCGGTATTGGCGGGTTGTCATGAAATCATTAATAGGGCGGAATGGCAAGAGACAATTATGGCGACCGTTGAACGGCACGACGATGCAGTTGACTTTTTCTGTGCCTGCAATGCCGCTTTCCGCTTGAATATCGATATTTCCGCCGAGCTGTTCGAAATCGTCAAAGCGGAGCCATTGCCATATTGCGCGTATATGCCACGACTGATGAAAAACCCGGATATGGCCGCATCCCTCATCAGCCTTTGTGAATCTGTGTTGCCGTTAGATGAAATGGCGGAAGGTATGGGCGACTATTTTTTCGCAGACAAACTGCATCAGGAGTATGAATGTCTCGACTTTGTTTTGCCTGCGCTTGCGGCATACCCGCGCCAGGGGGAAAAGTTGATCAAGACAGGTCTGAACTCCCGTGTTGTCCGTTGCAGAAATATGGCCTGCCGCGCTTTGTCTGGATGGGTGAGTGCGCTGGAGAAACCCGTATCTGAGATATCCCCGGCGCTGTATTCGGAACTCGCAAGAATCTATAAAATCGAGGTAGACGCGCAGACAAAGAGAACTATGAAAAATTTGCTTGACGGCGGGGACAAAGACGCATGACAGGACAAACGCTTAAAGACCGAGCGGCAGCGCGGGCCCGACCATCTTGACGGAATATTGTTTACGGACAAGTGCGTGACGCAATGATGTCTTGGCTAAGATCGAAAACGGAAGATGAGGCGCGTGGATTTGGCAAGTTCCGGTAAAAAGCCGAATGGCTTGCTTGCACAAGTTATGGTGCATATTTTTTAGTCGTAGTCATCATTGCCGTACAAGTAAAGGGCTGTACAAATCACCGTGGCAATTGCCTTTGTGTTCCTATTGGTTGGCATGTTTCAAAGCAGCTGAGAAGCAATTAGTTGCTTTCTGCGCGGTTCTTTCGTTGGGACATAAACGTGGGTCGTTATTGCACCGATATTCAAGCGTTTGACGCAGGGGCACAAACACGCCGCATATTTCGGAGCTGTCGCAAATCGGCTTGGGTTAGCAGGCGATTGACGCTATTTCTCATGTGGAATGCGTTGCAGAAGCAATCTGTAAAAATCCTTGCCATTGGGGATTTCAAGCCAGTCATCCGATTTCCGGCCATCTGGAAGGACGTAAAGAAACGACGATAAGTTTCGTGGCTATATTCTGTGGCATCTTTATGTGGGCAGTTGTTGCTGTTATGGTGATGCTTAAGCCATCATACTTGGTTATTTGCTTTTTCTGTTTGGAACTGCCCTTCGAATCTGAGGACGGCAATGCCAAATGAAGCCGCCAGCTTGATACCGTCACGCCCGTATCATCGTGATTTTTATCAGTAGAGAAGATAGAGCAAACCCACGGCTGTCGTAGACAGCCGTGGGTTTATTTTTAAATTAGGAATCCATTCGATTGGCTATGCAGCGGTCACGCGCCGCATCTTGAGATCAAAGAAATCAGTGCGCGCGTCGTCATAGTATTCCCGCAGTTCCATGGCGTTTTGTTCTAACTGCGTGATCTCGCGCAGAAAGGCAACAGACTTGCCATCCAGCTCATATACAAGCGAAATTGTCTTGGTTTCTGGCAGGATATCAAAAGTCCCGCGGATTTCCTCGGCAACCTCCCAGTCGCCGGTGGCATAGCCTTCCGGAATGGAGTTGTTCGGAACCAGCGCTTGCAGTATAAAGGTTCCGTCCTGATTGAGCGTCAGCAGTTCAACATAGGTTTTGGTTTCATCATCAGAATAGAAGTAAGGATCGCTTACCCAGCGCCCTACCACGCTGTCGCGCAGAATATCGCTATCCGGCGGCGCCGGTTTGGTAATCCATTGGTAGACCAACAGTGCGCCAAATCCAACCGCAGTAAGAACTAAAAGAGCGATCAGCGTAATACCCAGCTTGGTGATTGATTTCTCTGATGGTTGCTTTAGCGCAGTGTCGATCATTTCTCGTTCGATCATACCGGTGTCTGCCATTGCCTGCTCCTGTCGTGCCTGCTGTTCCTGAAACGGAAACTCGACCGTCAGCTGCTGGGGGCCCAGCTGCTCGTCAATCTGTTCCTCCCGTTTTCGTTTTTTAACGTTTTTTACAGGCAGCGCTTCATCACACTGCTCCAACTCTTCCAGCAAATTTTGCTGGGAAGTAATTTCCCCGAGCGGAATTTCCAGCGTACCGCCATGCTCGTCTGCAGCTGCAACGGCAAGAGGTATCCCTGTGGGTTCAACTGCGGGCACAGTGGCGGCAAATGCTTGGGCAGAGTTCGGCGCAGATGTTTCGGTCAATGGCAATTCCCGCGTCGCCGCTTCCGCAGACGGTTGGGTAGACACCCGTGATAGGGTTGCCTGTGCCAATTTTTGTTCATCCTGCACGATATCGAACACAGCTGTTCGGCTGGCTACAGAGGAAGCGGGCATAGACGGCGAACTGGGCGGCGCCGCTGCGCGCCTCGCTTTTTTGGAACGGCGTGGCGTTTCCGCCGCAGCCACCACATCTTCTCCGGCACAATACGGACAATAGCGATCTTCGTCCCGCAATACCCTGTTGCAAGTCGTACAAAGCTTCATGCCGCAATTCACACCCTTTATTTTCGCTATTATCTTAATCATATCGTATTTATTGTGTTTTGTAAAGAAATTATCTAGTTTTTATATGGTTGCATATTGTTTAAATAATTAACAAAATTGACTTAAAATGTGAACAAATATGAATTGATTTTTTTGAAGCGTATGTTATAATAATGTCGTTGGAAAAAACATAGCGGAGGGTATTAAAATGGGGATTCTTTCAAGATTTGGGGACATCATGAGTGCAAACGTCAACGCACTGCTCGAAAAAGCAGAAGCAAAAAATGCAGATAAACTGTTGGAAAAATATCTGCGGGACGCACGCGAAAATCTTGAACAGGTAAAGGCAGAAACCGCTGCCATCATTGCCGACGAAATGGCTGCCGGCCGCAAAGTGACCGCGCTCGAAGAAGAGATCGCAAAACTGGACAAATATTCCGAGCAGGCCGTGCTTGCGGACAATGATGCCGACGCTGTCAAATTCCTGGAGGCAAAGTCCAAGGCGGCTGCGCAGAAGGCAGAAGCGGAGAAGGCCTATGCGCTCGCGCAGCAGAATTCCGACAGAATGCGGCAGATGACCAAAAAACTGATTGCGGACGTTGGGGAGGCCGATGCCAAACTCAAAGAGCTCCAGGGCAAGCTGGCTGTTGCAAAACAGACCGAGCGCATGAACGAGCTCAACGAAAAAATGTCGTCCGCAGGCGGTGTGGATATTTCTGATTACGAGAGGCTGTCCGACGCCGTACAGAAACGCATCGATGCGGCCGACGCAAAAGCGACGCTGAACGACCAGTTGGATGCGGAATATGACATCAACAAGCTCAAAGAGAAATACAATGAAGAAGAGAGCGTAAAAGCGGCTGGCGTCAATGACGAGCTGGCGGCACTAAAAGCAAAATTAGGAAAAGCATAAGATTTGAATGGATGCTTCGGATTCCCCGCTGTCTTAGGCAGCGGGGAAATCTAAATCTGGATAAACTCGAGTGGAAAAGGGGAATCCAATGGACAATGGCGCGAATAATGCGGGTCGGCTGCGGGAGAGCGCAACCTATAAATGTCCAAATTGCGGCGGCACGGTACAATACGCCATAAAGGAGCGCAAGTTCTTATGTACATCCTGCCGCTGTGAATACAGCGTCCAGACAAAACAGACAGTCGATGAATACGACTTTAACCAGTATGCAGCGCGTGCGGCGGCGCAGCAGCCACTGACCGGGGTTACAACGATAGAGTGCGCAAGCTGCGGCGGCGAAATCTATTTTAACGAGCACGAAACTGCCCGGCGCTGTCCGATGTGCGGTTCCGCCAATGTGCGCACCCAGGTGGCGACAACCGGTATTGCGCCCGAGGGCATCGTGCCGTTCCGCATTGATGCATACGATGCACAGGAGAAATTTCGAATCTGGATCAAAAAGCGCTGGTTTGCACCCAACCTGCTGAAAAAAGCATACGCGGAAGGAAATTTGCAGGGCATCTATGTGCCGTTCTGGACGTTTGACGCCTATGCACAAGCCAACTATCAGGGGCAGGGCGGTCGCACGAGAACGCGTACCACCCGCGACGGCAAGACCGAAACCTATACCGATTGGTTTCCGACGTCCGGCAGCGTACAGCGCTCGTTTGACGATATTTTGGTCTGCGCGTCACAAAATCAAACCGGCTCGAACATTCGCCGTGTATTGCCCTACAATACAATCAGCGACATCAACCCATATGCGAGCGAGTATCTCTCGGGGTATGTTGCGGAGCGCTATTCGATTGACGGCAGGCAGTGTTTTGTGGAAGCGAGGCAGGAAATGGAATCGCAGCTGCGCAGTGATGCGCACACCGATATTCTTTGCAAAGGCTATGACAGCGCAAATGTAACCAGCTTGCAGACGTTTTACCAAAATGTCACCTATAAAAGCGTCTTGCTGCCGCTTTACACTGCGCAATACGGGTATCGGGAAAAGCAATACAGTTATGCGGTAAACGGGCAAACCGGCAAAGTGGTTGGCGGCTATCCGAAGAGCGCGATAAAAATCACGCTTTTTGTGTTGTTTATCCTCGCCATTCTCATCGGTCTCTTCTTTTTGTTTGGCGGTGACCAGGAGTACCAGGGAGACAGCTATAACTACTACTATGCCAGGGCGGAAGCGATATGTTATACTATGGAAGAAACGGAACTGCCCGTATACCAGACAGATGTCGCCGACGGCGCGACCATCATTTTAAGCGAGGAGAGTTGAAATGGCTTTTTTTGGACAGGGCAAGGACACAATAGAATGGCTGGAGTATCGTCCGGACGTACTGTTTTTTAAATGGAAAGGCACCGAGATCAAGCGCGGTTCCCGCTTGATCATCCGACCGGGCCAGAAGGCGATTTTTTATGCAAACGGCGTGATTGAGGGTGTCTTTGAAAACGAGGGCAATTTCGATATCGCTTCTGAAATTGTGCCGTTTCTCAGCACCCTGAAAGGATGGTTCTCGCTGCGCGGCGACACCGGCATGCGCGCCGAGGTCTACTTTGTCAACGCAAAAGAACTGTTGATGAACTGGGGCACCCGGCAGCGTATCATGATCCCGACCAACGAGGTGCCGTCGGGCATACCAATCGGCATGAACGGCAATCTGGTCATTGAGTTCCGCGATTACCTGACCTTTATCTCAAAGGTGGCGGGGGTCAAGAACACCTATACGCTCGACGACATCTCCCAGCGTATCCTGGGCGAAATGGACGGCATCGTCGCCGAAGCGGTTCTGGACGGCCAATCGCAGGTCGGTTTAAATGCGCTGATCTCGATCCAGGCCAACAGCCGCAAGATTGGCAAACAGCTGGCCGAAGAGATGGACAAGGAGCTGTTTGACATCGGCCTTGGCGTGCGCGACGTCAACATCATCAGTGTCAACTATCCCGAAGAAGTACAGAAGATGGCTGAGAAGATGGCCGCGCAGGCCTTTGTCACCGACACGGGCAAATATGCCACCATCTCGATGGCGGACGGAATGGCTAAGGGAGACGGCGGCAACATCGGCGCGATGGGCGCACAGATGGCGATGGGCGCACAGTTGGCGGCGAATATGATGAATTCCATGAACAATCCGCAGTCGCCGGCACAGGGTGGGGCGGCGTCTCAGGAGCCTGCCGCGGACCGGTTTTGCCCCACATGCCGCAAAATGGTGAGCGGAAAATTCTGTAATATGTGCGGCACAGAGACGGTTTAGCGCGCTGGCGAAACAACATACGATAGTAAACAATAACGGCGGTTTTGATCAATCATCAAAGCCGCCGCTATTTTTTTAACGAAAAGTGAGATAGCCAAAGGCCGCCGCTTCGTCCTTGCAGACAGCGTTAAAGCTGATCAAATAGATATCGCATAAATGAGATCGGCGCATGAAACTGGCTTGTCGTGGTCAATGATGGTACAATTACCCGATCTCCGGATAGTCATAGAGCCGCTCCAGAGCCATGAGGCGTGTTCCGGAACCAGGGACAGCGTCCTTGCCGTTGCTTTTAATCACCATAATAGGCGTCGCAGTTTCTGCGTTCCAGTTTTTGTATCAATTTTTGTGGTCAAACGTTGGTTCGCAGTTGTATAACATTTCTTTTGCCTGCAGTTTGCCCTCCAAGCTGATGGTATGCAACTATATTTGTATGCGCATGCCGGCCGAGAGATAGTGCAGCTGGTCGCCCAGCTGCTGTTTGAGCTGTATATATGCCTTTTGTCCCGTGCAATGGCAGGTATAAAATTGTGTAGAAAACTGCCGCAACGCATTGCCCAATTGTTCAATCACGTCTGGCGTTTCTGTGCGCGTCGTAAACGGCTTCCAAAGATGAAATCCGCCGATCACGACATCAATGTCCTTGCCGCAGTGCGCACGCGCGCGGTCTAGAATATTGACAATGCCTTTGTGCGAGCAGCCCGTAATCAAAACCGTTTTCTTTTCTTGCGTGATCAACAGATTCTGTTCATGCGAAAAGGAATCGGCAAGATAGCCGCGTTCGGTTCTGGTCAATAGAGATTGATTCATGGCCGAACGCACGGCAGGCGCTGCGACATCCGAAAATAGAAACAGTTCATCGTCAATGCGATATCGGTCGCCTGTAAAGACAAGCCGGTCATGGTTGGCAAACGCAGCGTCGAGACCGACTGGGACTTTGACAAACGCATAGCCGGCGTAATGCGGCTGGAACGCATCCGGATGCACATAGACAGTGGCCAATTTGTTATTTTTCAAGAAAATGGGAAGCGCGCCGCCGTGGTCCACATGTCCGTGCGAAAGAATCAGCGTATCTACAGCGTTAACAGCAATCCCGCACGCTGCGGCGTTGCGCAGAAATAACGCGTTGTCACCGATATCAAACAGGAGCAGATGATTCTCGGTTTCGATAAAAAGGGAAAGACCGTGCCGCGGCCGCATGTGTGGTTGTGTACTCGTATTCTCGACAAGCGCGGTTAAAATCAAAGAATTTTCCCCCTGTACAATTGTCGGCAGATTGTGGTATAGTCTTGATATTATTTTAGATTGCGTTATTGGGACAGTGAAAAGACTGTCAACAGCAACTCTAGTATAACATTAATTTGCAAGGGGAAACTAGGTATGTTTATTGTTTGGGGAAGTCATACATTTAAAAAAGTGATGGCGGCGACAGGGCCGTATACCTGCATGAACTGCAACAACGGTTCATTGTTTCAGGTGCTGCGGACGATGACCTGGTTTACGCTTTTTTGGATTCCGATCTTTCCTTACTCTACCAAATACTTCCACGTTTGTCCCATCTGCGGGCAGGCCGCAAAAATAACCAAACAACAGGCACAAGAGCTGATTGCACAGGCACAGGCACAGAATATTCCAACGCAAAGCACCGTAGTACAATAAGCAAAGACCGCGAGCAATCGCGGTCTTTGTTTTGTCAAAAAAGTTCTTTGTAAAACGTGAGAACGGCAAAATGCACAAGGCGTTCGGTTCGGCGACCGATGCAATCCCGAACCAGCCACCGAATGGAAGCACGCTGCGCCCTGCCCCCCACAAGCGGAAATGACAGACCGATAAACCGAAACCAGCGTAGTAGCGGCGTTTCCTGCATCCAACGGCCTTCTATTGCCTTCAATGGGTTTGGGGCGAAGCCTCAATTGATTGGCGGCAATGGTGGGTGTTTTTCGGCATCGGCTATTTTTGTGCACTTTTTCGCTGCCTGCAGTTATTTGACAGCTTGAGACGCAAGCAATCGCGGTCTTTATACATGGCAACTAAACTTTAAAATCTCGAGTGCATCAATAAGTATAAATATCTTCCCGGTGGGCGATTGCTTCAATTTCAACAAGCGCTTGCCTTGGCAATGCAGCGACCTGCACAGCCGCGCGCGCGGGCGCCGGCACTGGAAAGAAACTGGCATAGACCTCGTTCATTGCCGCAAAATCGGTTAGATCCTGTAAGAATACCGTGGTTTTTACGACATCGTGCAGCGCCATGCCCTGTGCCTTCAAGATCGCGGCGATGTTGCGCAGGCATTGTGCGGTCTGCGCTGCGATATCCGGCGCAGTGATTGTATTGGTGGCGGGGTCGAGCGGGATTTGCCCCGAGATGAACACAAAATCGCCGACACAGACTGCCTGTGAATAGGGCCCGATCGCCGCGGGCGCATCCGTTGTTGCAATATGGTTTCGCATAACAAAAATCCCCCTTTGGTCCAGTTGGCATAATGATTTCTCTAACTATAGTATACACTATGTCGTCCGGATGAAAAAGGGGATTCGATTTTATTCGGTTCTTGCTTATTGCAAGAAGCGGTTGATGCCCAGCCGCGCGGCTTCACAGAAAAAGGCGAACAAAACACAGAGAAACATAAGAACGACGGAGGCAAAATCAACGGTATATTCGACGCCGCGTTTGCTGAAGCGGGATAGCAAGAGCTCGGCGCCCAGCACGATTACAATCAGCGGCCAAAAGGAAAGGACGGTGCCGAGAAACGCTGAAGAGCGCAAAAATATGTGGATGATAAATACAATACCACAGGCCATCATGGTAATGCCGGCGGTTATTGTGCCGATCCGCCTGGTATGCATAGCAGTTCCTCCTTTGTTTTTTTCTTTCGGAAGAGCGTGCGCGCGAGCAGGAAGAACAAAAGCATCCCGATGAACAATTTGATGACAGAGCATTCGCGCGCCGTTACAATACGTTTATTCATTCGGTGTCTCAGCCTTATGCTTTTTACCGCGTACCAGACGAAAGCCAATGATAATGATAAGAATGCAGATTACAACGCGCGGCACAGAATCGACAATCTGATAAAGTACGTTATACAACCACGGATTCGCATCATAAAGCGGAGCAATCAGGGTATATGTGAAGCTATTCCAAAGAATGGCGAGGCCGGTAAAAATGCAAGCATATCCCGCATATTTCACCAATGCATCACGGTTTTGTGCCTTTGGAAACGCATCCTCATATATATAGCGGTCTTCAAGAGTCGCGAACGCCTCGGGCGGTATGCTGTTGAAATTCATCGCCTCAAAAAAGGAAACGATCCAAACAATAATGCAAATAATGCTCAAAACGGCCAAATCAGACACAATGGCAAGACCCATTCCCAGACAAAACGCGATCAACAGCGCAAGCCCGCGCCTGCGGAAGCCTAAATAAAGATGGCCGCCACCGGGACACATTGAAAAAATAAAGGTCCAAAACTTACTTTTCTGCCGGATCATGGTTATTCTCCTCTGAATTAAAAATAGAATCTTTGAAATCGGCCAGACAAGCGCCGAGTTTTCCCCAGAAAGTCCGCGGTTCGTCGGGGGCCGGAACCGTATATACAACAGGTGCTGGCGCACTCGCCGGGGGTTTTACTTCTTTTGGAAACAAGCTGGACGCGGAGACAATGTTGCTGAAACTGAGCGCGACAATCACCGCCAGACAAGCAGCGATTCTGGAGCCGTAGACGTACAGGACTTTTGCCTTGTGATGTGCGTTGTCTGTTTGCGCGATCTTGTCCAACACCTGCTCGGTAAATCCGCGCGAAGGCGCCGCAAGATCCAGCGTCGCAAAATCAGCCAGTTTTTGCGCGCAGCTTGCACAATCTGCGATATGCTTCGCAACAGCGAGAGACTGGACGTTGTCGAGACGGCCCGCAAGCAAATCGGCCAGTTGTGCGTCTTTTATATGCGAATCTGCGTTCCATCGGTTCATACGGCATCCTCCTTTACCAGTTTTTTCAGCATTTCCTTTGCGCGGTAGAGACGTGTTGCAATGGTCTTGCGGTTGTCACCGGTACGCGCGCTGATTTCTGTGATCGTCTCGTCATGACAATAATACGCGACTGCAACAGAGCGGTAGGGTTCTTTGAGTTGGCTGCAGAGCTGCGCGGCGCGCTCTTCAGCGGCGGCTTGCTCAACCTGTTCTTCCACTGACGCGTCCTTGTCTCGGATATAGGCAAGATCGTCATTGTCGACTGTTACCACGCGCCGCGCTGGATTTTTCAGAAAATCCCTGCACTTATTGGCGGCGATGGTTGCAAACCAGCTCTTGGGATTTTTGGGATCAAACTTTGCAAAGCTTTTATAGGCCGAAACGAATGCCTCCTGCGCGAGGTCTTCCGCATCATACGGATTTTTCACGAAAGAAAGACAGATTGTGTATACAAGGCTTTTGTAAGTGTCAATGTACGTTTCAAACGTTTTCGTATCGATCTGCCTCACCTGCCCTCGTCTCGACACCCATATAACGATATCGGTACTCGTTGTTCCTCAAAAAACAGTATAGCATTAAAAAAAGACCGCATAAAGCCGTCTTTTCAGTGTATCAAAACGTTCCCGATAAAACATACGAATTCGCCAAAAGGAACAAAGCATGTCGTTTGTCGCCCCATTGCTCCCGGCCCAATCGCTCGATTTGAAGCAGAGCTACGCCCTTGCACCAGCAAGATGAAATAACAGGTCGACGATCAGCGCTATGCTCGGCGCTTCTTGCGTATCCGACGGTCCTCTATTTTATCATTCGGGGTTTAGAGCGTCAGCCATTTCATTTGGGTGAATGGGTGGTGTTTTGAGACCGTCGGGCATTTGTACACTTTTTCTTGCCGATCGGTTTTTGAGAGGCAGCGGGGAATGCTCCTCTCTGCGTGTCAAAAATGACCTTTTATAAAAACGCGGAACGACAAAATGCACAGAGCGCTCCGTTCGTCGACCTTTGCAATCCCGCCCCAGCCACCCGATTGACGTGGGGCCTCGCCCCACACCCCGGAGAGGAAAGAACAGGTCGACGAACGGAAAGCAGCGTAGAATCGGCAGTTTCCTGCACCCGACGGCTTTATTTCCTTCAATGGGTATGGGGCGCAGCCATTTCATTTGGGCGGATGTGGCGTGCTGTTTGAGACCGTCGTGCATTTGTGCACTTTTTTCTCGCCGATCGGGTTTTGACAGGCTGAAAACCACACAAAGCATTCTTTTAGTATGTTGAATACTCTTTTTGGATTGAAAAACGGCCAGGTGCCAAACAAGCTGTTCGCGTATGCTACCCCTGGCCGCCGCAGCGTTGCGCATCCCATCTCTCAAAACCACACGGCCTTGGAGTGCGTGCGCGGGACAGGACAAAGCGCAGTTACGTTCACGCGCGAAACAAAGCGCGGCACGCAGGCAATCCTTTTTTTCTGCCATAGGCGTGCGATTAGTACTTTAGGCCATGTACCGATAGAAACGCCCCCGGCATAGCCAGGGGCTGGTTTACTTTGATAATTTATATGTTAAAAAAAAGAAAGATAGCCGAACAGACCGCCAACAGCGGCTACAACACCGCACGCCAAACCGGCAATGGCAAAGGCTTTTTTATTGCTGTTCAAAGAAGTCGCACCCAAAACGAGGCCAACGACGCCAACCAGCATGCCCCAAAAATAACTGACCCAGCAGATAAAGATACCCAAAATACCAAGAATCATACTGGCGATTGCCAAACCGTTTTTCTTCTCCCGCTCCAGAAACGCCGGATCCTGGAACCCGGGCTGGCCATACGGCATCTGCGGATAGCCGGGTTGGCTATAAGGTGCCGCATTGTATGCGCCGGGCTGTTGATAGGGCGCCGCAGGTTGTTGATAGGGCATCGCAGGTTGTTGATAGAGCCCCGCGGAAGGATCTTGATATACATCAGGTGCCTGGTAGGGGGCGACAGGCGGTTGCTGATACGGTGCTGTCGGCTGCACTTCAGAAAAAGTTGCAGCAGGCTCTTGCGGAAGCTGCGCACCACACGATTCGCAGAACATTACGCCGGGAAGGTTGTCTTTACTGCAATTTGGACAAATCATAGTATTCTCCAAGTATATGTTATTTTAATGAACACATTAAAAGGGGCTACTGTAATACAAATGCACCGACAAGCGCAAGCACAATGGCGAGCGCACCGAGCGCAAGGCCCACATATGCCATCGATTTTTTATTACTTTTTAAACCGATAACACTTAGGACAACCGCGCCAATTCCGACCAACAGGCCAATAAGGAACATCCACAGGTTCCCGAGAATGGCTACGAATCCACAGATCATACCGACGAGCGCCAGCGTACCTTTGCTGTCGGCGGCGGCGTTGTACATACCCTGTGGATAGGGCTGGCCATATCCGTATCCGCTTTGCGGATAGCCGGGTTGCTGCGGGTAGCTCTGCTGCGGATAAGCGCCCGGCTGCTGGTAATTGGGATATGCCTGTTGGTAGGTCTCTTGTGGATAAACAGGTTGCTGTGCGTACGAATTTTGCTGTGGATAGCTCTGCGGCTGCTGCACATAAGCCTGTTGTACTGGCGGAAACGCCGGATTTTGCTGCGGATATTCCTGGAATTGCTGTCCGTATTGCTGAGGATACGCCTGCGGTTGCTGTTGCTCATATGCCGGTTGCGGCGCCTGTTCCCACGTGGCGGGGGATTGTGCTTGTGCCTGTGAAAATACCGTCCCGCACGATGTGCATACGACAGCGTTATCCTCATTATATGCATGACAATTGGAACAAATCATTCTTCTTTCCTCTATCTCGTGTAATTGCACATCAATCAGCCGGGAATGGGCGCAAGACCTATGTTACGCAGTATAGCATAAATTAACAAGACTGCCAACATGACAATAACGGTGTGCGGGAACCATCGAAACGCGCGTTTCTTTTTTGTAAAAATATTATATAACTCAAACCCAATCAACCCCAGCATCAGCGCAGCCAGCATTACCGGCAACGGATTGAGGCGCAGCGAACCAATGAAATCCAGCCGGGAAAGCGCAATCGCCGCGCGCGTGGCGCCACACGATAAACAATAGAACCCGGTTACCGCGTGAAACTGGCAGGTCCAAAAATGCAAATGAAACGTGCGAAACACAACGGCGGCGCAAACTGCTGCCAGGCAGATGCCGAGATAGATGGCAAGCTGCCGCACGCTTTTTTGCGTATCAGAAGAATACACGAGTGGCCTGCTCGTATTGTTCCAGGACTTGCTGGTACATGTCAGCGTAGGCTGGACTGGCCATAATGAGAATCATGGCAACCGATGCAACCAGGCCGAGTGCGCCGCAAATAATTCCCGCAATTGCCATCCCTTTTTTTGCGCTTTTAAGCCCGATCACGCCAAGTATAACAGAGACGATACTGAGAACGATCCCGCCGATGATGGTACAGCAGAGAAGTATCGATCCGATGCCGCAGATCATGCCGGCGATGCCTGCCCAGTTCTTTGAGCTGTCGCCAGTCGGCGCGCCGTAAGCGGGTGTGCCGTAAGCAGGTGCGCCGTAAGCAGGCGTGCCGTAAGCAGGAACACCATAGGCGGGGTTGCTTGTGGGTTGGGAATAGGGATCGTTAAAATTGAATGCCGCAGGCTCAGAGCTGTCAGACAGTGTTGCCGCCGATTCAACGGCCGCGTCGTTTTGCGCCGGTTCTTCGAGCGCCGTACCGCAAACGGCACAAAACAGAGAGCCAGGGACATTTTCCGCGCTGCATTTTGGACAAGTCATGATGACCTCCGGTTTAATAATATTTACCAAAGTATACACGATTCTAAATCGTTTGAAAACAAAAATCTGGTTTATATTAAAAAACGTCACGAATACGCTGCATGGCCACTTTGGTATTTTCCGCCGAGCCAAACGCGGTCAACCGAACCCAGCCCTCGCCATTCTTGCCAAAGCCGGCACCCGGCGTGCAGACGACGTTTGCCTGGGTTAAAAATCGGTCGAATACATCCCAGGAACCGAACCCGTCAGGACACCGGAACCAGAGATAGGGCGAGTTGTCACCGCCGACATACTGCAGACCGCACGCGGCCAATGCCGCGCCCATCACTTTCGCGTTGTCAAGATAGTATTGCGTGACTTCACGCACCTGCCGCTGGCCCGCCGGTGTAAACACAGCCTCTGCCGCGCGCTGGATCACATAGGATGTGCCATTGTACTTGATCGCGATGCGGCGGGCCCAAAGGTTGTGCAGCAACATGCCGTCGCGCTCCAGTTCTTTTGGGATGACGGTATAGCCGCAGCGCGTGCCGGTAAACCCGGCTGTTTTGGAAAGCGAGCACAGTTCAATTGCGCAGGTACGGGCGCCCTCGATTTCAAAAATGCTGTGGGGCAGTGTAGGGTCGACAATAAAGCTTTCGTAGGCGGCGTCGAACAGAATGACCGCGCCGCAGCGATTGGCATAGTCCACCCAGGCGCGCAGGCCGTCGTGCGTATAAACCGCGCCGGTGGGATTGTTGGGCGAACAGAGATAAACGACATCGACCGGAGCATCCGGCGGCTCGGGTAAAAAGCCATTTTGCGCGGTGCCGTCCACAAAGCGCGTCACATTGCCGGTGATGGTATTGACATCGAGATAGGCGGGATAAACCGGGTCGGGTATCACGGCGGTAATGCCCGGCCGGAAAAGATCCAGAATCGCGCCGAGATCGGTTTTTGCGCCGTCACAAATGAAAATCTCGTCCGCGCTGACCGAAACGCCGCGCGCGCCATAATACCCACTGATCGCGTCGCGCAAAAACGCATAGCCCTCATAAGGGCCATAGCCGCGGAAGGTCTCGGCGGATCCCATTTCCCGACCGGCAGCTTCGATTGCGGCGATAACGGCCGGGACAAGCGGCTGCGTGACATCGCCGATGCCCATGCTGATTACCGTCGCGTTTGGATTCGCTTCTTTATAGGCGGCAACGCGGCTGGCGATTTCCGCAAACAAATAGTTGTTTGCCAATTTGCTGAAATTGGTGTTGAGAATAGCCATAAGTCCCCCTGAAAATTGTTATAATTCGATGGTGCCGCGGAACACTTCGGTTGCGTCGCCTGCCATAGTGACAGTGCCGTCGTGCAGATATAGAACGGTCAGATCGCCGCCCAAGAGGTGTACGGTGATTGGCGTGTCATAATCGCAGTACCCATTGAGCACTGCGGCGACAACGGCCGCGCATGCGCCGGTACCGCAGGCCAACGTCTCGCCCGAACCGCGTTCCCAGACGCGCATTTCAAGC
Source organism: Oscillospiraceae bacterium (assembly GCA_031547945.1). GTDB lineage: Bacteria > Bacillota > Clostridia > Oscillospirales > Ruminococcaceae > JAVBRN01. The sequence continues at coordinate 111,385 of JAVBRN010000001.1, forward strand.
TCGCTGTCGGAGATCACGCGGATAAACTCGGTATTGACACGCTCCGGAAACAGCGGATGGGCTTCAAATTGCGGGCCGATGCGCGGCAGGTCGAGAGAAGCGACCTCGTCCAAAAACAGCACGGCATGCGGATTGCCCATCGACACGCAGGTGACGTAATGGGTGACGTCGCCGATCAAGACGGGAATATCGATGTTGCTGCCGCTGTGCAGAACGGGGATGTCGGGACAGCTTAAGATCGCGGTGCCCATATCCACGCTGGCGCCGGTTGCAACCCCGCCTTCAACCTGCATGGTCAGTGATTTCACGCCGCTCAGCGTCTCCACCGCAATGGTTTCTTTTTTTGCATAGCCGGCATCGTACAGAAATTTGCCGACACAGCGCACGCCGTTGCCGCACATTTTACCGCGGGACCCGTCCATGTTATACATATCCATAGCGCCGTCTGCGATTTCGCTTTTGCGCACAAAGATGACGCCGTCTCCGCCAACGCCGAAATGGCGATCGGACAGACGTACTATGGCCGCGCTGTCAAGCGTGATATCCTGCTGCATGCAATCGATATACACATAGTCGTTGCCGACGCCCTGCATTTTAATAAACTCCAGATGCATTGTCTTTCCCTCATTCTGTGAAAAGTTACATTATAGTATAACATATTTTATAGGCATCTGTTACTGGAAATTGTGTAGCGTGGTATAATAAGTAGTAAGGCTTATGGCGATTTGCTGCTATTGGCCCAGAATGAAACGGGAAGGATTTGGGATGGAACAGGACGTACAACGGGAGCGGGTTGTTGTGGTCGCGGTGGACACCGGCGCATATGAAATGGAGGCTGCGCTGTCCGAATTGCGCGCGCTCTGCGAGACGGCGGGCGCGGAGATCGTGGGAGAGGTGGTCCAGCGGCGCGAGCAGCCCGACCGATACGCCTATCTTGGCGCCGGCAAGCGCAACGAGGCAAAGCAGCTTTGTGAACGATTGGAAGCGGATTTGGTCGTCGTGGACGATGAGCTGACGGGCACCAAGCTGCGCAATCTGGAAGATGCATTGGACGTCGATGTGGTCGACCGCACGGCGCTGATTTTGGATATTTTTGCGCAGGCGGCCAAGACGGCCGAGGGCAAGCTGCAGGTGGAATTGGCGCAGTTAAACTACCGGCTGCCGCGTTTGACCGGCGCTGGCAAGGCGCTCTCCCGTCTGGGTGGCGGGATCGGCACGCGCGGACCGGGCGAGAGCAAACTGGAAAGCGACCGCCGCTATATCCGCACGCGCATTGCCACGCTCAAGGAACGGCTGGGCGAGATGGAAAAACGGCGGGAGCAAACGCGCAAAAGCCGCGGAAAAACCGGTGTGCCGGTTGTGGCGCTTGTCGGCTATACCAATGTGGGAAAATCGTCGTTGCTCAACGCGCTGACCGACGCGGACGCGCTCGCCGAAGACAAGCTGTTCGCCACGCTCGATCCGACCGCGCGCAGACTTTCGGTTGGCGACCTGCAGCAGGTGGTGTTGGTGGATACGGTCGGTTTTGTGAGCCGCTTACCGCATCACCTGGTAGAGGCATTCAAATCGACGCTTGAGGAGATCAAATATGCCGATCTGATCCTGCAGGTGGCCGATGCGTCTGATGATGGCTGGCCGCAACAGCTCTCCGTGACCAAAGAGATTTTGGAGCAATTGGGCTGCGCCGACATTCCGACGCGCACAATCTTTAACAAAGCGGACTTGATCGACACGGCCGCGGCACTGCCCGGGCTGCCTGTTTCCGCAAAGACGGGTGCAGGGCTGGACGCGCTGCTGGACGCAATCTCGCAGGCGCTGTCCGAGCGGGTGGTGCGCTGTACCTTGAAGTTGCCGTTTGACAAATTGTCGCTCGCCGCGGTCATCCGCGAACGGGGCAATGTGCTCACGGAGGTGTATGAGGACGACGGCGTTTTGTTGACCGCAACGGTCGACCGGGCAGTATACAACAAGGTGGAGCAGTATGATGTGAACCGGGCATGATACGTTTGCGCACGGTATTGCCGGAATGCTGACAGTGCTCCACAGTATAGGGCTTTTCATTTTGTACTGGAATTTGTGCCAACCGACGCGGTATGACCCGTGAAAGGAGGCATCCGTGTATTCAGACATGAAAGAATCCAAAAGGTGCGCCATGATATAACACGGCGCACCTTTTTCAAAAAAAGAAACGATTGCAATATTATTAAGCGTATGCCGGCACGTTGCGCAGTGCTGCGAGCTCTGCAATCAGGCTGTCGATGCCTGCGTACTGTTTGCCGATGGTGAGCGTTTGTGTTTTTTGTTTGCCGTTGGTACCGTTTGGCTTGCGGACACGGGTTGTGCACGCTACTTTAAAATGCTTTTCCGTCTCGGTTATCTGTGAGACCTGGATGATTTGTGCGGCAACAAGCATGCGCTGTGCCGCCATACTTAAGACGCCGCTTCGCACAACCTGCCCGGCGTTTTTATCATTCGCCTCATCGATCGCCGAACCAATGGCCGCTCCGATCAAACCGCCGACGGCGGCGCCGGTTGCCGCGCTCCCCTGGTTTTGCGAGGTTGGTGTTACATGATATAAAACGCCGTTTTCCTTCACATAAATATAAGTTTGCGGCGCAAGGTAAAGCGAACCGGCCACAAGAATAGCCACCATGACTAAAACCATGATAAACAATCCCGCAAGACTGCCAAAGAGATAATGAGAGATAAGAGCAAACATTGCGATGGCTGCCCCGACCACAGAGAGTACAGTCTGTAAGGTTTTGGCGCGCTTGGCCTGCGGGTTATACCATGCGACACTGCCGGGCAACAGCATACTAAGTATTTTGTTCAAATAGGGATCCAAGGCGAAAACCTCCACTTTTAAATATAATGTAGAATATTAACATAATATAGAGCAAATCTCAAGATAAAAATTTATGCCGCATGCTATTCTATTTTTGGAAGGTGTCTCGGACTTGGCCGAAAGATAGAGGAACGGCAGACACAGACCGAACAAACGGTCAATGATTTTGTTAATATAAATACGCCGGGTTCAAGCGATTGTAATGCTGTAATGCGGCTGGTAGCATCCATATTGTTTGTCTGTGCGGAATGGATTGCGTTTTTGTTTGCCAACAGTGCCGCCAGCTGCAGATGGCTGTTGTGCGGTTCACCGGATATTGTTTTTTCAGCCCGGTTATCTGCGGGATCGGTGTGATCTGTGTGGCCTGAAGCATGCGCTTCGCTGTCATGTTGGGTGATATCGCTTTCCCAACCGGATCTTATGGTTTCCTTTTGTGCCGCATCGATGGCTGCGCCGATTGTCACGCCGCTGACTTCGCTCCCTCGCCGATCATTTGTCCATAGGTTTGAGATTGGTTTTTGTAGAATCGGGCAGGACTTGCTGTCAAACGCCGCCTTCTTTTATGCAGATAAGTCTTTGCCGCGCACAACAACATTAAAAGAGATCGGGATGACAACCAGCTAGAATGGCCCTAATGCGCAGTGCAACACAGGATGACGATAACGACGGTAACAATAGGGGGCGTTGTTTTGTGATTCTCTCGCTCTTTGGGATATACCAAACGGTGCTGCCGGGGAACAGCGGACGATACAACATACGAAAGTGAGCATCCATGGCGGTTTCTCCATTGAAACAGCATAACTGCAACTATATATCAACGCGGGAGGGGGCGAAGCAATCAGAACCGCACACGCATGCTGTCGCGATGCGGCAGGCAGCTTGGTTCTTATCTCCAGCATGCATCAGGACGCTGTCAACGTAAACAATCCAGGATTTCTACTAAAATGCAGGCTTAGACCGCAAAAACCAGATCCGTTGTTAAGCAAACCCTGCTATATGTGCATTCTTGCCTGCAAAAGCGTATTCAAAGCGATGTCACAGAATTGCGCGGCACAAAACGAAAGTCAAAAAGATACGCATTACACATTCACAGATGTCGTTTTTTGCCATTACATAGAATTTATTGAAACCTGATAGATTATTTATAACTTTCGCTTGACATACTAGATATAGTGTCATATAATCATATTGCAAACAACATAAGGTGCAAGCTGCCGAAAAGGGAGAAAAAGTCAAGTGCAAAAAACGGCTGTTATCAGTACAGAACCTCGTGTTTCCGGCGAATATCGGCACCTCAGGGAGGTCTCTCAAATGTTTACCACAATTGTCAAGCGGGATGGCCGCGAAGTAAGCTACAATATCGATAAAATTTCGTCTGCGATCAGCAAGGCAATGAACGCGGCTGGGCGCAAAAATCCGCAGGATTGCGACGAGCTCGCAAAGGAAGTGGAGCGCCGGCTGGCCGAGAACTTTACTACGGCTTCGCCATCGGTTGAAGATATACAGGATATGGTCGAAACGGTCCTGATGGACAGCGGCTATGCTTTTGTCGCGAAAAAATATATTCTCTATCGCAGCAACCGCACCCGTGTGCGCGAGATGAACACCCGCCTCACCAAAATCTATGATGAGCTGACGTTTGCCGACGCGGGCGACTCGGACATGAAGCGCGACAACGCCAATGTCGACGGCGACACCGCAATGGGCGTCATGCTGAAATACGGTTCCGAAGGCGCGAAGGACTATTATAGTAAATACATTTTGAATGAGAAACAGAGCACGGCGCACCGCGACGGCGATATCCATATCCACGACATGGATTTTTACACGCTGACGACCACCTGCTGCCAGATCGACCTTAACAAGCTGTTCGACGGCGGTTTTTCGACGGGCCATGGTTTTTTGCGCGAGCCAAACGACATCAAGAGCTACACTGCGCTGGCCTGCATCGCGATTCAGAGCAACCAGAATGATCAGCACGGTGGGCAGAGCGTCCCCAATTTTGATTACGGCCTCGCCAAAGGTGTTGTGAAAACCTATAAGCGGCTGTACGGCATGAACCTTGCCAAGGCGTTGTCGCTCACAACTGAAACAGAAGTGGACTACAAACCGGGCATCAAAGCCATGATCGACGCGCTGGTCGAAAAAGGACTGGAGCCCCGGCTCGATGCCATGACAGACAAATACTATGCCGCTGAAGCGAAGGAACTCAAGAAACTGGGTTATGCCGACACGGATATCCAGAAGTCGCAGCGGCTTGCCACGAAATACGCGAAAGAAGAGACAGAGCGCGATACTTTCCAGGCGATGGAAGCGCTGGTACATAATCTTAATACCATGCACTCGCGCGCCGGCGCGCAGACGCCGTTTTCCTCGATCAACTATGGCACTGACACCTCGCCCGAGGGCCGGCTGGTCATCAAGAGTGTGCTGCTCGCCACCGAGGACGGTCTCGGCGCGGGAGAAACCGCGATCTTCCCGATCCATGTGTTCAAAGTCAAAGAGGGTGTCAGCTATAACCCCGAAGACCCAAACTATGACCTGTTTAAGTTGGCGTGCCGTGTTTCGGCCAAGCGGCTGTTTCCGAACTTCAGTTTTTTGGATGCGCCATTTAATCTGCAGTATTACAAACAGGACAAACCCGAAACCGAAGTCACCTATATGGGCTGCCGCACGCGTGTCATTGGCAATGTCTACGACAAAGAGCGCGAGATTGTCTACGGACGCGGCAACCTGAGCTTTACCTCAATCAATCTGCCGCGCATCGGTATTAAGAGCAACAAAAGCATCGAGTGGTTTTTTGAAGAGCTCGAGCGCAAGATGGATCTTGTGTGCCAACAGATGCTCGACCGCTTTGAGATCCAGCGGCACAAACACGTCTATAACTTCCCGTTTCTCATGGGGCAGGGCGTATGGTTGGACAGCGAGAAGTTGGGCCCGAATGACGAGATCGGCGAAGTTCTCAAACACGGTACGCTCTCGGTTGGTTTTATCGGCTTGGCCGAAACACTTGTCGCGCTCATGGGAAAACATCACGGTGAGGATGCGCAGGCGCGCATTCTGGGTCTTGAAATTGTGGGCTATATGCGGGATTACCTCGATAACAAAGCAAAGGAAACGGGGCTTAACTTCTCGCTTTTGGCCACGCCGGCCGAGGGACTTTCGGGCCGTTTTGTCAATATTGACCGCAAAAAGTTCGGCGTGATCAAAGGTGTGACCGACCGCGACTATTACACCAACAGCTTCCATGTGCCGGTCTATTACCCGATCAGCGCCTATGATAAAATTCAGATCGAGGCGCCCTATCACGCGCTGACCAACGCCGGTCACATCTCCTATGTGGAACTGGACGGCGACACCGTGCTCAACCTCGAAGCATTTGAGAAAATCGTGCGCTGTATGCACGACGCCGGCATCGGCTACGGTTCGATCAACCATCCGGTCGACCGCGACCCCTTGTGCGGCTATAGCGGCATCATCGGCGACGAATGCCCGAAGTGCGGCCGCAAGGAATCGGACGGTGCGCTAGGCTTTGAGCGCATCCGCCGCATTACAGGATATCTTGTAGGCACGCTCGACCGCTTTAACAACGCGAAACGATCCGAAGAACACGATCGGGTAAAACATGGACTCTGATATCGTACGCATCGCGGGCGTCGTCACCGATTCGATCACCGACGGGCCGGGTATCCGCGCCGCGATATTCACGCAGGGTTGCCCGCACCGTTGTCCTGGTTGCCACAACCCGGAAAGCCACGACTTTGCGGGCGGAAGCGAAACGACTGTTGGCGGACTCTTTGAACAAATCAGGCGTAACCCATTGCTCTCCGGCATCACACTCACCGGCGGCGAGCCGATGTGCCAGGCTGCCCCGCTTGCGCAACTGGCCAAACAGGTAAAAGCGCTTGGGCTGGAAGTGGCGGTTTATACCGGGTATACTTGGGAAGAGCTGCTCGCTGCGGAAGATCCCGATCAAATGGCGCTGCTGCGCGCGACGGACACACTTGTTGACGGCAGGTTTGTGCTTGCGGAGCGCAGTTTGGATTTGAAATTCAAAGGTTCACACAACCAGCGGATCATACGTGCACAGGAGAGTTTGAAACAGGGCGAAATTGTTCTGGAAACATCGGCACGGTGGGTATAAAAAGGAATGCAGCCGGCCGAAGTGAAGTGCACCCCAAACGTTAGACAGTATGATATACTGAAAAACGTAAGGGGTGCATTTTCATGCCAAAAGGAGTAGCGAACAAGCGATAAACTCCAGACTTCAAGAAGCAAGTGATCGAAACCATGCGGGAAGAGAAGCTAAGTTACAG
>JAVBRN010000002.1:0-522153 GCA_031547945.1 Oscillospiraceae bacterium
GGTACAGGAGAAAAGCAATTTCATAGAGGAATACCCTGTCTTGGCAACAGCAAAGGTTCAGCCGTCCGTCAGCCTGTATATTGCGATAGACAACCTTGATGCACTTTATGATGAGTTAAAAGTAAAACACTCCATCAACACCGAGCTTCACACTTCCTTTTACGGCGCAAGAGAATTTGCCATTACAGATGTCGATGGCTATGTACTCACATTTACTGAACACAAGGAAGGTTAGCATACCTTACATGCAATAGATTTACGACGATATGCATCATTTTCATTGAGCTGTTGGGGAATAGTTTTCTATTGATTACTCGCAACATTGATTTTACTGGGTTTCATCAGAAAGTGCTGCATCGCCACGCCCACCATTTAATGCTGACAATCTGGATACAGCGCCACAAACCCGCTTACGGAGCGGGTTTGTGGCATTTTGCAGCGTGTTTTCTCAAATGCGTTTCCGCAAATGCAGAACCCCTTGTCAGTTTTTGGGGGATTTGAACGCTTAAGTGCTATTGATCTTTGCTTTCTAAAGTGAAAACTGATATTCTGATTTTGCAAGCATAGCGCAAATGTACAGTTTGCACGCCCGCCGGGCAAGTCCGAGTCCCCTATGTTACAGAAGCGTATGAAGGGTATCTTTTTTTGTGCGGAATAAAGTGAAGCTATTAAAGGAGGACTGAACATGCGAGTATTCAAAAACAAATATGGAGAATTACGCGCAGGGGTATCTATTTTGATGGTGATTGTGCTAATTATCATCGGTCAACTTGTCGCAGGATTTTTGGCGCCCGATGACGCGGAGGCCGCAGGCGCAGGCATTAAAGTTGCCATAACGCTGCTGTACGGCTGTATAACGATTGTTGGTGGGCTATTCCTGTTCAGATTTCTGTACGGACAGTCCCACCGGCAACTCGGCGTAATTTTCGAAAAATGGATACCCGATTTATTGCACGGCGCAGCTATGGGCGGTTTGTCCATGGGGTTTGTGTTTGTTGCGTTGTTATTATCGAGGCAAGTAAAAGTGGTTGCAGTTGATTTGTCAAAGCTGACGTCACTTGCGCTCATCGTTGAGTTTTGTAGCATCTGTGTATTTGCATTCTCTGAGGAATTTTTGACGCGTGGATTTATGATGACCGCCATGAAAACAACGCGAAATAGATTTGTCATATTTGTCGCGCCGGCTTTGCTGTTCTCACTGTTTCATTTTTTAAATCCAGGCGTAACGATTCTTTCCTTTGCCAATACGTTTCTGGCGGGATTGCTCTTTGCGTATTTGTTTATCAAGTCGGGCAAATTGTGGCTGCCGGCCGGCTTTCATATTGCGTGGAATTTTTTTCAAGGTGACATTTTGGGCCTGAATGTTAGCGGTAGGGAAGCGTACGCTGTTGTTCATACGCAAATGACGGGAGCAAATCCATTTCTGGCCGGCGCGGAATATGGACCGGAAGGCGGGATATTCGTAACGGTTATTCTGGTAATAGGTTTCATTTATGCGTATTTTGTAGTCAAACCATCCAGCACGCCGGCATGGACGTTTACAAGTGATTTGCCGCTTGTGCGCCCATAGTGTCAACATTTTCTGCATCTAGAATATAGCGATTTAACTTTCCTACCGTCATCTTTCGCACACAATGCGTAGCATAACATACGCCCGGTTATAATGATGACGCTCACTTTAAAAAGGGAAAGGAGCGCTGTTAAGGCAACCCTTTGCAGCGCTCCAATCGTGATCATTGGAAGAATCAGCATTTCAGCATAGACATAAATATACAAATAGTTATATTAAACAAAAAAATCCTAATTTGTATTTTAAAATTCAGCATCCGTCCCATTGCTCAAAGTTTAGAAACGCCAGAGTATCGTGATGTGGTACTCTGGCGAACGCCTATCCCGTGTGTTTGCCCTTTTGCAGCGAAAACGTATATGCCTCTTTTGCCCATGTCAACAGCTGGGCATCAATTTCCGCGACATCCGCAACGATGACATGGTGTGTCCAGCGATTGGGATAGGGCTGCACTGCCTGGGCGATGCGGGGGTGCTCCACCTGATGCGCCAGTCCAAAAGAAAAAATAACATAGACCGCCGGCCGGTTCCGCATAAAGCGAATCGGCGGTGAAACACAGGCAAACATATGCGTATTATAAAAGCTGACCTGTGTGCGCGCGACGCGGATTTCCACATCCGGCAACAAGTCTAAAAGCGCCGATTCGATCGCGCTGTAAAGTGGGATAGCCGCTGGCAGTTTGGCGAACACATGGGCAACGTCGGCGCTCATGGCTCTTGCAGCCCCATCTGCTGCTCCATCAATTTGCAGCGCGCTTCAAAACTCACTTCGCGCACAATCTCGTGCAGCATCCAGAGATAGCCGAAGGGGTCGGCAACCAGCGCGTTGCAAACACCCATTTCGGGCAGTTCGGTCACCGGCTGCAGTTCGGTACAGCCCGCCTCGAGTGCCTTGGCATAGGTTGCGCGTATGTCCGTGACGACGACATTGAGCCACATAGACTTGGGATCTTCCGCTTTGGGCGCAAACATTTGAAAGTCTGGATTTTCATCCAACAGATGAATGCGCGTGCCAAACAATGTAAACACGGCTTCATTTTGACCACGCGGATAATCGGTGACTTCAATGCGCTCAATTTCAAACATGGTTTCATACAGCGCCAGGGCGGCAAGGCTGTCTGTAACGATCATATCAATCTCGACACCGGTCAAAGCAATCCCTTCTTTCCCTTTGTATAATGAACAGCAGCGTATTGCTTGTATTATAGGATGAACAACGGGACTTGTCTACTGAAGCATATCCGATGGAATATGCGATATGGGACAAAAATGCCGAAATGCACATGACGGCGGACGGGCGCAGGGTAGATGGCTAAGTGCACGAGCGGGTAGTGCATATTTCTATATAAAAGAAATAATGAAGGGGGATGGCAACGATCGACGGCTATCAAAGCGACGCCACATGGAAACAAGTCCAGGCCTTTTTGCCAAAGAAAAACAGATTGTCTGACGAAACCATGCCGGACGAATATCATTTGCCGCTGTTGGATATGCAAGTCCACATTGACCATTACCGGGTAGACGCGCCAAAAGCGACTGTCCTCCTCTTGCATGGGGTCGGCGGAAACGGCAGATTGCTTTCGTTTATCGCCGTCCGCTTGCGGGAGGTAACCACCGATTATCTGCTCAAAGGCATCGAAACCGAAAAGGCAATCGAGCAAAAACCAGATGCGCATATCTTTGTAGTCATTGCGACCGCGCTGCATCTTTTTGGCTGTGCGATGGCGACGTTTCTCTGGTATGACGAGCAGCAGGCAATGGATACGTTTATTGGCTTTCTGTTTCTGATTTTAGGGCTTATGACATATGGAATTGGCATGTATGTTTCAGATTCGGCAACCAAAGCGCAGGCAAAACGCAAATTTTGGGCCATCGATGTGTGGCTTGTTAGCTTTTTGCCGCTGTCGCTGCTCTATAATATTTTGTTCACAGGCATTCCCGCGCCATATCCTGCACTCGTAAACCCGTTGCACCCATATGTATTATTCTGGATAATTTATACAATTGGTTGTATGGCGGTGACGATTACGCTCAGTTTAAAAAAGAAAGAATAGACCAAACAATTCAAGTAAAAGAAAGCTGCAGAGGAAGCTGCAGCTTCTTTTTACTTGATTTGAAACATGTTTGGCGTTCAAGTTATTTGAATTTGTAGGGATAACAGGGATATCATTTTTTAGAAAAGACTTGCTTGTGACGTGGCGTCACATAATATAATCGCGACATGGGGGTGAAAACAATGGAAGAGGGATGGCTGACAGTTGGCGAAGCGGCCAAAGAGCTTGGGGTTTCTGTACGCACATTGCAGTATTACGACCGAGAAGAAATTCTGTCTCCGTCCGGAAAATCAGAAGGCGGACGCAGGCTGTATTCGCCGCAGGATACTATGGTGCTCTATCAAATTCTGTCGCTCAAGTATCTTGGTTTTTCACTGGAAGATATTCGAACGCGGCTGCTGTCGCTTGATACGCCGGCGCAGGTGTGCGCGATTTTGCAGGCACAGGTAGAGACCGTCGGTCGCTTGGACTGTATGTTAAATCCGTTGTAAAATTAACCATGTTCTCACAGTTTTTGTTTTTGCCAACAGTGATTCTCACCGGAATTATGTTTCCGGCCGATCTGCTACCCAAAGTGTTTGGCATCATCGGCAAATTGTTGCCTGGAACTTGGGGGCTGCGCATGATGACAGCGGATGCATTGACATTTGCCGACAGCTGGCCGCTTCTTTTAATGTTTGTTGCAGTTCTGCTGCTTTGCGTGTTACGGCTGCGGCGGCATAACAAAGCATAAATCATCACCAGAGTTTGCGGGAGGTTTGCACAGCCTCTACAAGGACGCAGTACAGCTGCCCCGGCTATGGGGCCGAATCACACACCGCCGCGCGTAACCGGGCAAACGTATCACAGATCGCGTTGCGAGGATTTGAGAGGTACTTCAAAGGGACTTCTCTACGGGGAATTTCATACGAAAGCTATTTCAACGAAATACCACGGGGCTGCGATCTTGCCGTAGACAGCAATGATGATGAATCGGCTGCTGGCAAGTGTAACAAAGTTAGGTTATACTGGCACCAATGCCGTGCCAAACGCAGAAACAATCCAATCCCCGGCGGTACAGCGGGGGAATCGCCAAGCGCAAGATACACCATTTAAAAGCGCCGGGGATGGAATCCCGGCGCTTCAGGCAGTCAAAAACAAAAAATAAAGAAATAAATTTGAGAAAAACATCCTAACCGGGAGACACCCACGCCTGCGCCGCGTCGGAACGCCCGCCGCACATCGTTTTTGCCGGAAACCACGGCAAAAGCGCTGGGCTTTGGGGGTTCTCTTTTTCCCGCGAAGTGCCACTTCGCGGGAGCGCTTTCATTTATGTGGCTGACGCGCCGAACAATAGATAGAAACGAGGCGCCACCAGTTGCCGGAAATACCCATATTTCGCGATTACGCAGCTCGTCGAACGAACCGTTCCTCTCCGGGGTGTGGGGCGAGTTCCACGTCAATCGGATGGTTCGGGCGGGATTATAGCGGCCGTCGACCAGTCCGGCTGTGTCCTTGGCCAGCCCTGCGTTTTTATTCGTTCTTTTTCTTTTAAATATGTTCCACAACTTCCGCAATACGAATATCCGGTTCTGTCTGCAAAAAAATCTCCTCCGCGGCCCGTGTCGCGTCTTTTAAAATTCGCTGCGCCGCACCAGCGTCATCGCGCTGCAATGCCTGAATGGCGTCGGCGGCCGCGTTAAACAGCAGATAATACATCGTTTTATATGCAGCCATCGCATCACTCCTCTTTATGCATAGTTACGAGCTTTAACAGGTTAGTTCAACTAGCAGGAAACGTCGATGTTCAAACAACGAAGATAAAACGATAACATCGAGGCTTAAATGACGGTACAAGCGGCGGCGACAGAATAATTCCAGAGATTGTCAGGAGAATTAAAGTTCAGTTGACTGTCTGTCGACCAGCATGGGGTCCGACTGCAATCAGACGATGCGATAGGAATACCGCTCAAAATCCCGGCATTGTCACCATCGGCACATTGGAGACGGCTTTGAAACTATTACGTGTAAGAAAATCTCAGATGCGGTAACATAGCGTTTCTTTACCATAAGGGCACCAAATACTGCAGCGGCGTAACGAAACGACATGGAAAGAGGCAATCGCTTTTCGGATGCAGGAACTGTATGATGCGAGAAAGGTTACCCCAAATAGTCTTGCGAAATATCGCGGAATAAAGAATTCAATGTTATATCGTAATCCTGAAAACAAAAGCACAAACCTGAAAATTGAAACGATCTAAAAAGATGACTTGAAGATCGTGCTGCGCAATTTTTATGCCTTAGCGCTTCGCGCACTGGAGCCAGAGATAGGGAAAACTGCAACGGGCATTCTGACGTATCCTTATGCTTTTTTTTGACAGAAAAGACCTGTGTGTCAATTTGGCCACAAGTCTTTAAAATAGAAAAAATTACACCTGCCGAAGTTCGACATACGCCGACAGTTCATAGTTATAATAGCTCAGCTGGAATGCCGCACCTGCGTACCGTTCGAGGATTTTTTTGACAGTACTTAAGCCGATTCCCGGATGGCCCGCCTTACTTGTTGTACCGGCAATTGACATTTTATGGGTGTCCATTGGCTCCTGACAGCTATTTGTAATAATGATCAGTTTTGATGTTTCTGTCTGCTCCACAGAAAAAGAGACACGCCGCTGTGAAGATTCTGCCGCAGCTTCTATTGCATTGTCTAAAAGGCATGCAAGAATCCGGCAAAGATCCATATCATCGATGGGCATGCGCGTAAGCGAGCATTTCAGCGAAACGCCCATGTGCACTTCGGCCTGTTCCGCACGGGCAATTTTATCCAAGAGGAGGGAAACCAGGGCTGGGTTTTCCGACATGCGCTGCGTCAATTCCAACGGTTCTCCGGCCTGTGTTGTTAGGGAAACCAGAGAAGCGTGATACTGCTTGCACGCTTCAAGATCCCCAACAGCAAAAAAACCGGTGTATGTCTGCAATATGTTGTAGAAATCATGCTTGACCGCGCGGAATTCATCAGAAGTTTTGATTAAGGAGCTGATATGTGCTTCTTTGTTGTGAATTTCCGCGCGGGCATGTTGCAAAAAGTTGAGTAAAATTGTGGCCACAAAAAATAAACATAAGATGACGAAAATGAGTGAATTTGCGACGATTGCGTTTGGAACAAGCAAAGGGACCAAAACAACAAATAGATAGATAAAACTTGCCTTAAAAGTAAAAAAGAGCAAATCGCGGCTTGGGCTTGCAAACATGGATGACTTAACAACAAACAGCGTGGGGTGGCGGTCTAACAGCTTCCAGGTGATACCAAAAATAAGCAAAGCAACCGCCAGGTTCAAGAGGTGCCGCGATGCGTCCATCAAATAGTTAAAACGAAGGGCATCCTGGTGAAACAAAATAGAACCCGCGAATCGATTTAAGCAATTGATTATAGAATAGTATAAATACACATGTCCCATTAGCTCAATCGAACGGATAGGAGAAAGCTTTAAGATTTTAATGCCGAAATAGCAGTATAAGAGCGCCGTGATTGGACTTGGGCTGGTGAAAACAAGGTTCTGTGCATAGGTAAACGATTCCATGCCAAGGAAAAAATATATGGCATAGACATAAAGACTCTGTAAAACGGGTCCAGTCAGAAATGCAAACAGAGCGTGCCGACGAACATTCGCCTTTTCGCCATAAATTCGTAAAATGAGTTTGGAAATAACGTACATCAACACAAAATTAATTGAAAATGAAAGAAACATTAAAATGAGCTGCATTTTGCCGGAATACGCAAAATCTGAATACATGGTCCCGTCCCTTTAATCTATATTTCTTGTGTTGGGAACCAAGTGACTACATTGTCTCCGCAGACAAGAAACTAAAAAACAATCGATCAAAACGATACTGTTTAGTACAGCCTATGCTTATCCTATGCGGGTCTATGTGTTTTGTCAAGGTAATTTGAGATGTTGAAAAATGCCACTGTCATATGCGGCCGTTTGCCGCATATTGTGCTGTTCTGCCGCCAGCTAAAAATTTAAGATGCGCCGCTATGTTTCTATTGCATGCAGTGCTATAATTGAAGCAATTCAAAATAGAAGGGAGAACTCTTGTGACTGTTTCGGTAGCGACATTCATTTGTATTCTCATATCAGCGATCCTAACAATTGGCTTGCCTGTTGCATTGCTGCTGTATGTTTTGAAAAAGTATAAAGCCTCGGCGGTTCCTTTTTTGGTTGGAGCTGCGGCGTTTATCTTGTTTGTGCTGGTGTTGGAGGGGCTTGTCCACCGCATTGTCCTGCAACCGGACGCCTCCGGGCAAATTGCGCTGCGCAGCAAACCATTTTTGTATATGCTGTATGGCGGCCTAATGGCGGGCCTGTTTGAGGAGACGGCGCGATTTTTTGCCTTTTCTTTGCTAAAGAAAAAATACACCGGCATCGGCAACGCGCTGTCGTATGGCATTGGTCACGGCGGGATTGAGTCGATTCTATTAGTTGGGTTGGTCATGATCAACAATCTGGTTTATGCGGTTATGTTGAATACAGGCACAATGGAAACGCTAAAAAGCACAATGCCAGCCGCGACAGCCGCACAGTTGGATGCCGCCGCGCAGGCGCTAACCACGACAGCGCCGGGCATGTTCCTGGTTGGTGGACTGGAGCGAATCTTTGCAATCACAGTGCACATTGGGCTGTCCGTTCTTGTCTACTACGCTGTGGTTCGCAGAGACAAATGGTGGCTTTATCCCGCAGCAATTGTTTTGCACGCGGTTGTAGATTTCCCTGCGGCACTCATGCAGGCGGGCGTCTTGCAAAGCTTTGTGTTGGTAGAGATCCTCACGGCGCTCAGCGCAATCCTTATCGCGTTGCTGGCGGTTGTCACACACAGAAAATTGAAGGAAAGAGACAGCGTTGTGCCGCAGGCGGATCAAGTTTCGGCAGCCAAACCAGGAACGATTTAGTATTGTATTATATAATGCACGATTGCATGTCACACTAAAACAGGGCCTAACAAAGAATCTATGGTTGTTTGACTGCCATAGATTTTTGCTGCATAACAACAAAAAATAAAAAGCTGTCCAACGGTACAGAATGGTGTTTCACCGAGTGAAAAAAACCAAATGTTAAAAATGAATCAAGCAATTCGTAAAAGGCCAGAAAACGGTTGACAAAATGGGCAGACAGATATACTGTGTGAAATAGATGACATTTCATACTTTTTATACTCGCATCGAACGTGAAATAAAGACGCGATGCGCAAGCTGGCAGTCGTGTCATCCTGCTGGAACTCAAATGCCACAACGTTATTTGCGGCATTTGACAGTTAGAGAATGTGTTCCTTTGATATTCGACGACCGAAAACAGGGCATTACGATTGAGCGCACGACACAAGTGAAAGGAGAATCTGTGGCAGAAGAAAAAGAGAAAGCGCCGGAAGGGCGGTTTATGGGTACCGTGAAAGTGGGCACCAAAGGGCAAATTGTGATTCCAAAAGACGCGCGCGACATGTTTCACATTGAACCTGGGGATACATTGTTGGTGCTGGCGGATATCAACCAGGGAATTGCGCTTGTACGCAACGACTCGTTTTTAGATATGGCAAAGGCGATATTTCGTGCACAGCAAAAGGCACCGGAGGAAGCGGACGAATGATTGCAATTGAAGCAAAAGGCTTAAGCAAGCAATTTAATAAGCGGACAGCAGTGGACAAACTGGACCTTGCCGTTGAACAGGGCGAGTTTTTCGCGCTGCTTGGATTAAATGGAGCGGGAAAGACGACGACAATCAAAATGCTGTCTTGCCTGTTGCAGCCCACGGCCGGCGAAGCCTGGTTGCTCGGCGACAGTATTCTGTCTGCGCCGCAGGCCGTCAAGCAAAAGATAAACGTGTCGCCGCAGGAAACGGCGGTTGCGCGCAAACTATCGGTACAGGAAAATCTGGAGATGATTGCCGCAATCTACGGCAGCGACCGGGCAGACGCGCGCCGCAGGGCACAGGACAAGATGGCGCAGTTTGGGTTGGCCGACCGCGCGAACGAGCAGGCGAAAAAGTTGTCCGGCGGGCTGGAACGCCGCCTGAGCATCGCGATGGCAATGATATCGGAGCCTTCGATCCTGTTTTTGGACGAGCCGACACTGGGGTTGGACGTGCGCGCCCGGCGAGATCTTTGGAAACTGCTGCAGGAAGCAAAGCATACGATGACGATTGTGCTCACGACCCATTACATGGAAGAAGCGCAGGCGCTGGCCGACCGGATTGGTGTCTTGCATAACGGAAAACTCTGCGCTTTGGGCACGGCGCAGGCGTTGATGGATCAGACAAACACAACAACACTTGACAATGCGTTCTTGGCGTTGACTGATGCGGAGGTAGAATGATGCGACTGTTGGCGTTTTCAAACCGCAACCGGAAAGAAATGTTGCGGGATCCTTTGCAACTGGCGTTTACGCTCGGCTTGCCAGTCGTACTTATGGCGTTGATGACGACAATCGGGAAGGCCATGCCGCCGGAGGCCGTCGCGCAGACCATGTTTGGAGTTGAACTGTTTGCACCGAGCATGGCCGTGTTTAGCTTGTCGTTCCTGGCGCTATTTACCGGCATGCTCGTCGCGACCGACCGGACAAGCTCTTTCTTGACACGCCTATTTACCTCGCCGCTGACAGTTTTGGATTTTTGCTTGGGCTATTTGCTGCCGCTTATTTTGGTAGGGATATTGCAAACTGTGGTTTGCTTTGGGGCGGCATTGCTTTTTGGCTTGCCATTCTCGGCAAATCTGTTACTCGCCATTGTTATGCTTATTCCGGTTTCTCTCTTTTATGTTGCGCTCGGCATCCTGTTGGGTACGCTTGGCAGCATCGGGCTTGTAACGGGAATCGGCAACGTGATCATCCAGGCGGCGGCGCTGCTGAGCGGCACCTGGTTTTCGCTCTCTTTGGTTGGCGGCGTTTTGGAGAAGATTGGGAATCTGTTGCCGTTCGCGCACGCAGTTGCCCTGGCGCGTGATATCGTAAGCGGCCAAACGGCACAGCTTGGTGAACATCTGCTATGGATAATGGGCTATGCGATTCTTCTATTGAGCGCGGCGGTTTGGGCGTTTCACAAACGGATGCACGGACGCTAACGTATGTGCGAACGACCGGCGCGAAGGCTTCGACTGCAATCGTTGCATAAAAAGGCGCGGTTGGTTTATCAAAATGTGCCCGGCATACCCGACGAAAGGTTTGGAATGGATGCGTATGGCCGCGCCGCATGCTGCCGCAGGCACTTAGAGGAAGTCAGTTATTATTATGGAAAGAACCCGTTGTCATTGTGGACAACGGTGTTTTTTTGTCATCGAAAATCCCTGACAATGCCGAAAGCCACGGCTCTCGCGCGATCAGGCCTTTTGCCCTGCGTGCGGATACAGCAAAGCCCAATGTAACGGGAGCCGAAGCGATCGAAGCAGCAATGAAACATTGCCTTGCCGTTTCAGTACAATCCACCGCAAAGGCACAAATAGAGACAAGTGCCGAAGGACATCGTTTTAACTGCTGAAGCAGGAAGGTGCGCAAGCGAAAAGAACTTAAATGCACCATTCGGCGCGGCTGGCAACACAAGGCTATGCCCACACCACCGGGTTCGCCGGTGGGGACCAATTCTCACGTCGCTCTTCTAGAATGCGGTTAACAAATGCGCGTAATAACAAGAAAGAGAACCCAGATGAAGCGCTTGCTGCACAAAGAAGCATACGAGCTTCTATAAAAAACGCTTGACAGCAGCGTTGTATCATTGTATTATGCAACTAGTACAATGATACAAAGGGGGCGACAGCGTGGAGTTTGACAGCAGCCAACCGATTTACCTGCAGATCGTGGATTTTTTTCGGCTGCAGATCGCCGCGGGAACGTTGCAGCCGGGCGAGCGCGTGTGCGCTGTCCGTGATATTTCAGCCGAGTTTTCGGTCAATCCAAATACAGTGCAGAAGGCGCTTGCCGTACTGGAGCAACAAGATCTGATGTTCACGGAGCGCACCAACGGCCGCTTTGTAACGAGAAATACCGCGGTGATCGAGCGCTTGCGGCAGGAACTACTCGCGGCACGCACACGACAGTATCTGCATTTTCTGGTCGAATTGGGATATTCTACGAGCGACGCTGTGACGCTGCTCGCACCGTTTATAGAGGAGGATAACGATTGATGGAAGCTGTATTGCAAGTGACGGAGGTTAAAAAAAGCTATCGGCGAAACGAAGTATTGCGCGGCGTTAGCTTTGCGATATACCCCGGCCAAATTGTCGGTCTGCTTGGGCCCAACGGCTCAGGCAAGACGACATTGATTAAGATCATCAATACGCTTATAACCGATTACAAAGGGGATGTGACGGTAGTGGGAAATCCGATTGGCATATCCAGCAAACGGGTCATCTCCTATTTGCCGGATACGAGTTTTGTGCGACCGGAATTCCGCATTTCGCGCATGCTGGATTTTTACACGGACTTTTTTCCAGACTTTGACCGCGCCAAGGCGGTTGAGATGCTGACGGCGGTGGGATTGGAACAAACAGCATTTATTAAAACGCTTTCGAAAGGTATGCAGGAAAAGCTGCAACTTGTGCTCACAATGGCACGCCAGGCAAAGCTATATATTTTCGACGAGCCGATCGCCGGTGTCGACCCGGCCGCGCGTGATTTTATTCTCAACACCATCATCCGCAATTACAGCGAGAACGCTGCAATCCTGTTCTCAACCCATCTTATCAGCGACGCCGAACCGATTCTGAGTCGCGTCCTATTTTTAAAGGATGGACAGATCTATATTAACGACGATGCCGATGCGCTGCGGGAGTCGCGCGGCATGTCGATTGACAAAGTGTTTCGGGAGGAATACAAATGCTGACGAAACTGTTGAAATATGAATTGTATACGGGCAAGGGTGCCATATTTGCCATTGCCGGCGCGATGGGCGGCCTGCTTTTTGTGACCTGTTTGTTGCATCTGCTGCGCGTGGATATCCTCATTGCATCCATGCGCATGCTGGGGCTGATTGCCAGCGCGGTTGCGCTGATGGTCTGTGTGGTCATGCTTGTGTTGAGCGTTTATAATAGGCTTTGTGGCCGCGAGAGCACACTGACGTTTACCATTCCGGCCACGGTGCACGATATCCTGCTCTCAAAACTGCTGTCGGCGATTGTTTTAGTCTGCGGAACCGTTGTCATTATTGCGGTGTATTGGGTTATTTATGCGCTGGTTTGTATCGATGCGCAGAACCGCGCCATGCTCATTGAGCAAATAAAACAATTCCTGTCCGCGCCGCTCGCCAACCGTGCGCTGACGCTTATACTGATTGCCTGCCTGAGTTATTACTGCCAGTTGCTGCTCTGCGCGGCGATTGTGAACGTGCCGCGGTTTCGTGACCGCAATCTGGGGGTGGGCTCTGGCATCATCGCATGGATTGTGTTGAGCCAGGGATACGGCCTTGTGATGGTAGGCGTATGGGCTGGATACCTCTACCTCAGAGGCGGTGCGCTCGACAACGCGTTTCTCAATGACCCGGCCAACATCGAATGGACGATGGGGGGACTGTTTATCATCATGACAATTGGGATGGCAATTGCGGCGCTCGTATACTATTTTGTGGCTGCGCGTTTGCTGACCAAAAAACGTTCCGTATAGCGACTATCCGAAAGTGGGCGGCAGATTGCAAATACAGCTGCGAAGATTTTGTCGTGCAGAATCCGTTTTTGACCGAGCTTTTGATATGCGAAAAACTCCTTTGCCACTTGCGGCAAAGGGGTTTTCTATTCTTGAAAACATCGTGTCCAATTGCAAAAAAATCGTGTGACACGCAGCGCTCCATCGTTTGATAGAAACGTGTTTTCGAAAAGAAATCTAATGGTGGTTTGACAGGAAGAAGGATCTTTGGCGTATGCAGAGGTATCTTTCATAGCTCGAATAAACATATGACAGCGAAAACGCGTTGCTTTTACTATAAATAGAAATGCTTTGCGAGAAAGACAGAAAGGAATTGCGAACCCCGCTTTTTGGGTGTACAATGGACAGCGAAACGGAGGCGAAGGGATGAAGACAGTTATCGGTAAAACGGAGACAGAACTCGCAAACATCGGCGCAGGTCAAATTGCACAGTTGATACAAAGAAAGCCAGCGGCGGTGATAGGACTCGCGACAGGCGCTTCCCCGGTTTGCCTGTACGACCGCTTGGTCGAGCTGTATGAACAAGGGGAGATAGATTTTTCTCAGGTGCGCTTTTTTAATTTGGATGAATATTGCGGCCTTGCGCCCGACCATCCACAGAGCTATTGTTACTTTTTGCACCACCATTTGCTCGACCGCGTCAATGTCCAGCCACAAAATGTACAGCTGCAAGTCATTCCAGCAGACAGAGACCGCGCGCAAATTGCCGCCGCATATGAGCAAGCGGTGGAAGCGGCCGGCGGCGTGGATTTGCAGATCCTCGGCATTGGCGGAAATGGCCACATCGGCTTTAATGAACCGGATGAAACGTTTTCAGAAAGCACGCATTTTACGCGGCTCACCCCCGAGACAATGGCGGCCAACAAACGTTTTTTTGCAGACGATGAAACGGTGCCGGCGGAAGCGATTACCATGGGAATCGGCACGATTATGAATGCGCGGGAGATTGTATTGATCGCAACGGGCGCGCAAAAGGCCCAGGCAGTGCGCGACGCGCTCGAAGGTCCGGTTTCCCCACACTGTCCGGCTTCTATTCTGCAGCAGCACGATAATGTGACATTTTTGCTTGACGAAGCAGCCGCTGCACAGATTCCACAGCAGTAAAAAAGCGCCGGCGATTTCAATATCGTGTTTTTTTATAACTCAAATGGAAATCGACTATGCGTTGTATTTGCGCATATTAGTCCAGATAGTTATAACAGCGGGCAACGAGCGGCGGCAAACACACAATAGGGATAAACGTGCAGAGTTGCTTTACCACTTACAAAGAATAACCTTGGAACCAGATTATAGGTAAAATACAGCAAGGCGCGGCAGGTTGCCGCTCTTCCGTACGAAAGCAAGTAAAACAATCCGGTTTGTTTTGTCTGCTGTTGTGAAAGGATTGTCAATATTATAGAATAAAGAAAAGAAACAAACGCGTTTATATGTTGAGCGAAAGGAGTCCGGCAATGAAAGTATTTATGATCGGTGGAACAGGTCTGCTTGGCAGCGAAGGTGCTGCCGAGCTCATCCGGCGCGGACATGAAGTGACGGCGATTGCGCTGCCACCCATTCCGCAGGGTGCGCAATTACCCAAAGAGATGCGAATCGAATTTGGCAATTACTTGGAACTGTCGGATGATGAAATTCGCAAGTATATGCGGGGTTGTGACGGATTTGTGTTTGCGGCTGGTGTCGACGAGCGGGTAGAAGGGCCGCCGCCCATTTATGACCTGTTCAAAAAATATAATATCACGCCGCTCGAGCGGCTGCTGCGTCTGGCCAAAGAAAGCGGCGTCAAACATACGGTCATCTGCGGGTCTTACTTTGCCTATTTCGACCGCGCCTGGCCAAAGCTGCAGCTTGCGCAGCATCACCCGTATATCCGCAGCCGCGTCGACCAGGCGAACATGGCGCTCTCGTTTGCGGACGAAAGTTTTGATGTCGCAATGCTGGAACTGCCGTATATCTTCGGCACGCAGCCGGGGCGCAAGCCGGTGTGGGTTTTCCTTGTGGAACAAATTCAAAACATGCAGCCCTCCACGATGTATCCGCGCGGGGGCACCACGATGGTGACCGTCAAACAGGTGGGCCAGTGCATTGCAGGGGCGCTTGAACGCAACCGCGGCGGCAACAACTACCCGGTTGGCTATTACAACATGACATGGCACGCGTTCCTCGCGCTTGTCCATAAGTACATGGGAACACCGGACAAAAAGATCATGACCGTCCCGAAGTTCCTGTATAAATTGGGTTCACGGCAGATGAAAAAGGACCTGCAGACCAAAGGACTGGAGAGCGGTCTTGACCCGGTTGCGTTTGCGGATGTGATGTGCGCCGAGGCGTTTATTGACAAAAGCACGATCGAGAAACTCGGCGTGCAGCCGGACGACATCGAGACTGCAATCGGCGATTCGGTCAAACTGAGCATGGAGATTTTGGCCGGGAAAGCCGAAGCGATGGAGATGCGGGGAGAGTAGCGTTCGGCTTTTTGATATGTAACATAAAAGAACGGGTATTTGTTTTTGCAGATACCCGTTCTTAATGATACGAGATAGAAAACACTAGTGATGGAAGGAGGAACGATTTTGAAAGCTTTGGATTTGCAGCCTACATACGAGAATATAAAAGAAACCTTTCTAAATGACAGCATCGATCGGAATAATGAAGTCATGTATTTTTGTGAACTCCTTCATGAAATCGAGGGAAGTTGTTCGATTGCAGTGGACGGGAAATGGGGATGCGGAAAAACTTTTTTTGTAAAACAGGTCAAATTTGTGTTGGATACATATAACGAATTTCGCGGGGTTCCCATCGACGGTGGAGATGCACAAAAAGTCAAGGCAAAGGTTAAGGCATATTACAATGGAAACGACGATGCAAACTACGAAAACAAAAAGCAGGTTTGCGTGTATTACGATGCTTGGGAAAACGACAATGACCAAGATCCGATGTTGTCATTGATTTATGCAATATTGCAAAGCGACGACATAAACATAAGCAAAATTAAAAACGACCGCAATTTTCTAGGGATTGTGGGGAGCATTGCAGATGTAATAACAGGAAGAAATGTTTTAAAACTGTTTGAAGAAGTGAAAGGCATAAATCCACTTGACACAATCAAAACGAAAAAATCAGCACATACGCTCGTGAATGAACTTTTTGACCAGCTGTTGATTGAGCATGGCAACCGCCTTGTTGTTTTTGTGGACGAATTGGATCGCTGCAAACCGAGTTACGCAGTGCAAGTGTTAGAGCGAATCAAGCATTATTTCTCAGATGAAAGGGTCACGTTTGTTTTCGCGGTGAATATGGAACAACTGCAGCATACGATTAAGAAATTTTATGGGTACGGGTATGAGGCAACACGCTATCTCGATCGGTTTTTCGATTTACGCGTATCGCTTTCTCCTGTCAGTAGAGAGAAGTATGCAAAATTAGTTTTCCACAACAAAAGATCCTTCATATATAACGATATGTGTTTGGCGGTAATAGACAACTATCGTTTTGAGTTGCGAGAAATAGCGAAGTATTTCAGATTAACCAGAATTGCGTACACCCCAGGAAGCGGGAAAAGTTTGACTTCTGGAAGGAGCGAAAGAAATGCGGAAGATTTTTCCAACGCCTATATTCTTCCAATTCTAATTGGATTGAAAATGGTGGATGAATCAAAATATGCTGCTTTTATTGCTGGGAAAAATAGCGAACCACTTCTCGAATTTTTAGATTTTTTGAATAGCGAATGGCTTTTAAATGGGAATGAATCCTATAATGAAAAAGAGTGCAAAAAACTTGCAATAGCAGGCGAAAAAGAAGAAGAGTGCAAAAGACTTGTAACAATAGACGCAAAAGTCGAACAAGTGTACAAAGCACTGTTTGGGCGAATGGATCGAAATGACAGAGACCTACATGTTGGACAACTAACGTTTACCGCAAATATTAGAAAACACCTGATGAAAACCGTGAGCTTACTGTCCAATCAGGCAGACTACCGTTAAAATACAAAATTTAGTGATGCCGAATTTTCGCAGTCTATTCTCTTAACTGGAAAATGATGTTTCCGATTTAGCACTTTACGAATGGACTACAGTAAAGTATAATCAGAGACGTAGTATGTACTTTACAAAGAAACAGGAGAAAAAGAATGAAACAAACACTTCAAAAAATAATGGCGCTGACCTTTGCGCTGTTGATGCTGCTTTCGCTGGGCGCCTGCGCACCCAAGCCTGCAGCAGAAGGCGACGGGACCGAGACCGATACCGCGGAAAAGACGATCATTGTCGGTTTGGACGACACCTTTGCGCCGATGGGATTCCGCGATGAAAATGGTACACTGGTCGGATTTGATATCGACCTTGCCAACGCTGTCGCTGAAGCAATCGGCTATCAGGTTGTCTTCCAGCCAATCGATTGGGATTCCAAAGAACTCGAGCTCAGCAGCGGCAAAATCGACTGCATCTGGAACGGCATGTCCGCCACGCCTGAGCGCAAGGAAACCATGCTGCTGTCGCGCGCGTATCTCAACAACAAGATCATTATTATGACAAACGAAGGCGTTGAGATTGCGACAAAGGAAGATCTTGCCAACTACAATATCGGCACACAGGCAAAGAGCGCGGCCCTCGAGGTGCTGGAGGCGGACGATATCTATGAGACAATCAAAGATAAAGTGACAACCTACCGCAACTATGACGAAGTGATCATGGATATGCAGGCGGGTCGCATCGACGTCATGATCGTCGACGAAGTGCTTGGCTTTTATAAAAACACACAGTTGGACAACGTATTTGGCGTTGCGCCCGTTGATTTTGGCGAAGATCTCTTTGTCATTGGTTTCCGCAAGGATGACACCGAGCTGAAAAATCTGGTCGAACAAGGGTTGGACAAAGTGATCGAAAGCGGCAAAGCGGCCGAAATTTCCCAAAAATGGTTTGGCAAGGATATCGTAATTCAGTAGAAAAAGCATAGACAGGAGCAGAACGGGATTCAGAGCCGGCGCGACTTCACAGACTGTGCTGTGCCGTTGCTAGCATCGTTTGCCGCGCCGCTTTATCCCGCAACGTTTCACGTTGAACGACCTTGTGTATTGCATGCGAATGCCTGCCGCCCCGGTGCTCATCCTTTCCGCAAAAGATAAGGTCAGAGCGCCGGGCGGCTTGGAAACGCGCGTCAGCTGATGTATTGGCCGTCATGGGTTTGGCGCACGCGAGCCCCTGCCTGCGAGCCTTTGTGCGCTGCCTTCAGTGCGATACCTTATGCAATGGCATAATTTGTATGTTTTGATTTTTGCTGGAAAGCGAGACCATTATGAACCTGAGTCCGGACTATATTGCAATTTTGCTGCCGACGCTGGCCAGGGGCGCGCTCGAGACGATCAAAGTCTTTGGGTTGACGCTCGCTCTGGCGCTGCCGCTGGGGCTCCCGATTGCGCTTGGCAGTATGTCGCGCATCCCGCCGCTGCGCTGGCTTTGTAAGCTCTATGTGTGGGTGTTTCGCGGCACGCCGCTCATGTTGCAGCTGTTCTTCTTTTACTATGGCCTCGGCATCATCGGCAATAATGCAGGCATCGATTTTCTGCGTATGGAGCGATTTACGGCGGCGATCCTGACGTTCGTGCTCAACTATGCTGCTTATTTTTCCGAGATCTACCGCGGCGGCATCGAATCGATCGACCGCGGCCAGCACGAAGCCGCGAAAACCTTGGGGTTTACGCGCTGGCAGACAATGCGCATGATTATCATTCCACAGACAATCAAGCGGATCTTGCCGCCGATTTCCAACGAGACGATTACGCTTGTGAAGGACACGGCGCTCGTGATGGTCATTGCGCTGCCCGAACTGATCAAAGCGGCGAGCGACGCGGCCAACCGCGATGTCAATACGACAGCCTATCTGCTGGCGGCGCTGTTCTATTTATTGTTCACACTTTTGCTGACGCTGCTGTCGGGTTGGCTCGAAAAGCGGTTTTCGCGCTTTGAAGCAAAGGAGAACGCCGCATGAGCATCGTTTCGATTGAAAATGTATACAAGCACTTCGGCGCGGTAGAGGCGATCAACGGCGTTTCGCTGGAAGTGCAACAGGGCGAAGCCGTTGCGATTATCGGCGCGTCCGGTTCGGGCAAATCGACCTTGCTGCGATGCGTGAACCGGCTGGAGCGTGTGACGTCGGGCGCGATCGCGATCGACGGGGAATACATTGTCCGCACGACCGACGGCCAGCCCAACTATGTCAGGGAAACAGAACTGCGGCGCATCTGCGGAAAGACCTGTATGGTGTTCCAGCATTTCAACCTGTTTCCGCACCTGACCTGTTTGGAAAATATTACAATTACCCCGATCAGGATTCGACGTGAGAACGCGGCGGATGCCCAGCAACGTGCGCGTGCGTTGCTGGAGACAGTGGGACTGTCTGCCAAAGCGGATGCCTATCCATCGCAGCTTTCGGGCGGCCAACAGCAGCGTGTGGCAATTGCCCGCGCGCTGGCGCTCAACCCGCAGGTGATGCTGTTTGACGAGCCGACATCAGCGCTTGACCCGGAGATCACGGGCGAGGTGTTGAATGTGATCCGCAAACTGGCCGCGCAGAATATGACGATGCTGATTGTGACACATGAGATGACCTTTGCGCGCGAGGTGTCCAACCGCGTGATATTTATGGACGCGGGCGCGATTGTGGAAGCAGGTGCGCCGGAAGTGATATTTCAGCAGCCAAAGAGCGAACGGCTGCAGGTCTTTTTGAACTCTATCTTGTAGGAAAAGTATTCCAGGCTGTCTAAAAATTGCAGCCGGACACGTGGATTTGCTGAAAGAGCAGCGCAATTTGGTGTAAGAAATGAAAGATCATTGACATTTCTAAAAGAAAATGGTAAGCTATACACGTAATTTTGATGAACCATTGCTTCACATGCTTATGTAAGTCATTGATTCGTGATGATTTACACAAGCATGTGATTTTGTTTGGGATTCCGTCAAAATCACGCACAATTATTTTCGGAGGTTCAGAATGAACAACGGCACAGTCAAATGGTTTAACGCAGACAAGGGATATGGTTTTATCTCGAATGATGATGGCGGCGAGGATGTTTTTGTGCATTTCTCGGCGATCATGACAGATGGATTTAAAACGCTCAGCGAAGGTCAAAAAGTGACTTTCGATACAGAGCCGGATCCCAAAGACGGCAAGAAATTGCGTGCGGTTAACGTACAGTCCGCGTAAAATGCATTTGAAAAAGCGCAGCCAACCGGCTGCGCTTTTTTGTTAGCACTTTAACGGAGCAGCTGTCGTTTGAGGCGAGGATTCCTGACCCGGAGTGAAATGTACGCTTGAACGCAGGGGAAACTGAAACAAACGAAAAAATAGGTTACCGCGTTGCATAGAAAGCATTTCGTCTTGCCGAAATAGGACGCCGACTTGCAGGCTGTCAAAGAATCAAAGGTGTGAAAAAAAGGGCACAAAATATTCGACGGCCTAAAAGATACCCACCCCTGCCGCCCAATAACGCGGGAATTTCGCCCCAACCCACATGGAAGAACATAAAATGCCGTCGGGTGCAGGAAACTGCGGATCAAGCGATGGATAAAATATCCCGAAAAGAACAGGAAGCTCCCTTTAGGGGTAAGCGCTAGGTAATCCACCCACTGGGGCTAGAACGAAGTGAAAGCCCAGCGTCCTTTAGGCGCTGGGCAGTGTTTACCCTTATAGGACTTATGGCGTTTCTTCCATGAAATTGTCGATGCGCACACCGGAGGGAATCATCGGGAATACCTTGTCGTCCGCGCCGATCTCCACATTGATGACCGCTGGTTTGCCGAGCGCGAGCGCCGCCTTGAGCGTTGGCTCGACCTCTTCTTTTGTGGTGACATTGAATGCGTCGATGTGATAGGCCTCGGCCAAGCGCACAAAGTCAACGGTCTCTTCGCTGGAACCTAGATTGGTAGCGGAATAGCGCTGTTCATAGAAATGGGTCTGCCACTGCCGCACCATGCCGAGCACGTGGTTGTTCATGATAACGACAATCACATTGGCGCCCGCACGTTTCGCGGTCGCGAGTTCGATGTTGTTCATGCGGAAACAGCCGTCGCCCGTGATATCAAACACGACTTTGTCGGGGTTGGCGAGCGCCGCGCCGATGCTTGCGCCCAGGCCGAATCCCATCGTGCCAAGTCCGCCGGACGTGACAAAATGCCGCGGATGGATGTGTGGGATATATTGGCAAGCAAACATCTGGTGCTGGCCAACATCGGTTGCGACAATCGCCTCGCCTTTCGTGAGTTCGCCAATTTTCTCCATAACATACTGCGGCCGAATCACAGCATCCTCTTTTGGATAGGAAAGCGGATGTTTTTGCTTCAGTGCTGAGATTTCGTCCATCCAGGCCGCATGGGACTGCTGTTCGAGCTGCGCGTTGAGCAAGCGCAAAACCGCGCGTAGATCGCCAAGCACGGAACTGTAAGCGCCAACGTTTTTGTTGATCTCGGCGGGGTCGATGTCAATGTGCAGAATGTGCGCTTTCTCTGCAAAGTGTGCCGCGCTGCCGGTCACGCGGTCGGAAAACCGCACACCCAGCGCAATTAAAAGATCGCAGTTCATTACGGCCAGGTTAGAGGCGCGCGCGCCATGCATGCCAATCATACCGGTGTAGCGCGGATTGGTGCTTGGAAATCCGCCCAGGCCCATTGTGGTCAATGTGACGGGCGCGTCTACCAGATCGACAAACTGTGCGAACTCTGCGGACGCGTCGGAAATAATGAGTCCGCCGCCCGCAATGACAACCGGCTTTTTGCTCGCGCGGATCAATTCCAGTGCGTTTTGCAAATCGCTTTCCCGCAACCGGTCCATCCGCGGCTCGACTGCACGCGGCGTCTGCGGGACATAGTCCGCAAACGCGGCTGTGACATCTTTAGTGATGTCAACAAGCACCGGCCCTGGACGGCCTTCCTGCGCGATGTAAAACGCGCGGCGCACAGTGTCCGCCAGTTCATTGATATCATCGATGATAAAATTATGCTTTGTAATCGGCAGCGTGACGCCGGTAATGTCAATTTCCTGAAAGCTGTCCTTGCCGAGCAGCGGTTTGGCAACATTGCCGGTGATCGCCACGAGCGGCGAGGAATCCATATAGGCGGTCGCGATGCCGGTGACCAGATTGGTCGCGCCCGGGCCGCTGGTCGCGAGACACACGCCGACGTTTCCGGTGCTGCGCGCGTAGCCGTCTGCGGCGTGTGCCGCGCCCTGCTCGTGCGATGTCAAAACATGACGTATTTTGTCCTGATATTTATACAAAGCGTCATATATATTGAGCACGGTGCCGCCGGGGTATCCGAAAATAGTGGTTACCCCTTGTTCGAGCAGGCATTCAAGCAAAATTTCTGAGCCGTTCAATTTCATGGAAAAGGTCTCCTTCCAGGGATCGGTTGGGGATCGCGTGATCTGCCAAGGCAGCATTCTATATAGGGGTAACACGCATCCATGCCAACTGTGCTGTAATCGCGGTTGGCTTGCAGAGACAGCCGGACACCGCGCCGCTTTGCCGCGCCTTGTCCTACGAAGCTTCGCATTGCAAAAGCCATTCATTACGCGCATCCTGCAAACGGGCCTGTTCTCGCGTTGTTGGCGAACACTCCGGTTGCGGTGTGCCGACAGTATGTCTTCGGGAATGCAGACGCGCGAGGCGCGCCCTCAGATTAAAATTCTAGCAATTTATCTGCGGCAAGACCGTTGCCGGCCAGAACGGCGCCGCGGTCCGCGCCGGTCACGAGTTTCGCGTAGCGCGCAAGATAGCCGCTTATCACATGCGGGGCGGGTGCCTGCCAGGCTGCGCGGCGCGCGGCCAGCTCCGCGTCGTCGACCGCAAGGTAAATGCTGCCTGCCGGGATGTCGATCTCGATCACGTCGCCTTCGGCGACAAGCGCGATCGGGCCGCCGACCATCGCTTCCGGTGAGATATGCCCGATACTCGCGCCGCGCGACGCGCCTGAGAACCGGCCATCCGTAATCAGTGCGACATCTTTGTCCAGCCCCATACCAGCGAGCGCGGAAGTGGGGGAGAGCATCTCGCGCATGCCGGGCCCGCCTTTGGGCCCTTCATAGCGGATGACGACACAGTCGCCCTTGACAATCTGCTGTGTGTAAATCGCCGCGATTGCCTGCTCTTCTGCGTCGAACACGCGCGCGCGCAGTTTGGATACCATCATCTCGGGCGCAACAGCTGAGCGTTTGACAACGCAGCCGTCGGGCGCCAGATTTCCTTTGAGCACGGCGATGCCGCCGGTTTCGCTGTATGGCGTCTCAATGGGACGCAGAACGTGGGGGTTGCGATTCACTGCCGTCTCGATCGTATCGCCGACTGTTTTGCCGGTGACTGTCGGCAGGTCGGTGCGGATCAGGTTGCGCTTCGCAAGTTCCTTCATCACGGCGGGGATGCCACCTGCGGCATCAAGCTCGGCAATGTGGTGCGGGCCGGCAGGTGCCAGTTTGCAGAGGTTAGGCGTGCGCGCGCTGATCTCGTTCGCGAGAGAGAGGTCAATCCGGACGCCGCATTCATTGGCAATCGCCGGCAGGTGCAGCATGCTGTTGGTGCTGCAGCCAAGCGCCATATCCACGGCCAGCGCGTTGTGAAACGCGGCTTCAGTCAGGATATCCAAAGGCTTGATATCACGCGCGACCAGCGCCATGATCTGCATGCCTGCCTGCTTGGCGAGCCGAATGCGCGCCGCCATAACAGCGGGAATCGTCCCGTTGCCGGGCAGACCCATGCCGATCGCCTCGGTGAGGCAGTTCATGCTGTTGGCGGTGTACATGCCTGCACAGGAACCGCAGCTGGGGCAGGCGCTGTCTTCAAACTCTTTTAACCTGGCGTCGTCAATTTTCCCTGCCGCGTGCGCGCCAACTGCCTCGAACGTGTTCGAAAGGCTCAGCTGCCGGCAATCGTCGCCGTCGCCGATGGTGCCGGCCAGCATCGGACCGCCGCTGACAAAGATTGTTGGTATATTGATGCGCGCGGCCGCCATCAGCATGCCGGGCACAATTTTATCACAGTTGGGAATGAGCACCAGGCCGTCGAACCCGTGCGCCGTCGCCATCGTCTCGACGGAATCTGCGATCAACTCACGGCTCGCGAGCGAGTAGCGCATGCCGGTATGTCCCATGACAATCCCGTCGCACACACCGATCGACGGAAACTCAATCGGCGTGCCGCCGGCAGCCAATACGCCGCGCTTGACAGCCTCGGTAATTTTATCCAGGTTAATGTGCCCGGGAATAATTTCATTGAACGCGTTACAGACACCGATAAGAGGGCGCTGCAATTCTTCATCCGTATAGCCCATCGCTTTAAACAGCGAGCGGTGGGGCATTCTTTCGGGACCGGCTTTTACTTTATCACTGATCATATTAGCGCACCTCTTGTACCCAGCCAAACGGATCGTTGGCGTGGCCGGTTTGAATTGCGGTCAATGCGTCGTAGAGTTGCTGGGTCAATCGGCCAATCTGGCCGTCGTTGATTGTAATACGATTGCCCGCCCAGTTAAATTCGCCGATTGGCGAGATGACGGCGGCTGTCCCGCTGGCGAACGCCTCTTTTAAGGACCCAGACGCATGAGCATCGTATAGCTCTTGCACCGTGATGTGTCGCTCGACGACGTTGACTCCCCAGCTTCTTGCCAGTTGCATCACCGAATCACGCGTGACACCGCACAAAATGCTGCCGCCGCTGGCATCGGGCGTGACCAGCTCGTTGTCGATTACAAAAAACGCGTTGCTCGTTCCAACTTCCTCGATATACTTTCGCTCGATACCGTCCAGCCACAGCACCTGCGTATAGCCAAGGTCATGTGCCTTTACCTGTCCCTTCAGGCTGATTGCATAGTTCGCGGTCGCCTTGGTATAGCCGATGCCGCCGCGCACCGCGCGGACATATTCGTCTTCAATATAAATTTTTGTGGGCGCCAGGCCGTCAGGATAGTAGGAGCCGACCGGCGACAGAATGATCATAAATTTGTAAGTTTCAGAGGGGCGCACGCCCAGATGCGGCTCGGTTGCGAACGCAAACGGGCGGATATACAGCGAGGTGCCGGGTGCGGACGGAATCCAGTCGGCATCCATTTTTATCAGCGCGTGCAAGGCCTGCAACACAAAAGCCTCGTCGACCGGCGGAATGCAAAGACGCTCACTGGAGCGATTCATTCGCTTAAAATTCTGGTCAGGCCGGAAAAGCAGAATGCTGCCGCTTTCGGTTCGATAGGTTTTCAGCCCCTCAAACACCGCTTGGCCATAGTGCAGCACCATCGCGGCGGGGTCAAGCGCCAGCGGCGCATACGGGACAATCGAGGGATTGTGCCAGCCGGTGCCCTCCAGATACTCCATGACAAACATGTGGTCGGTAAAGTATTGGCCAAACCCCAAAGTTTCCATTGCCGGTTTTTGTTTTGGATTGGCGGTGCGCTCGATGCGAATGTCCATTTTCAGATGCCCCTTCTTATAGTCGTCAGTCAATGAGAATTGATAGCAGCCACATTTTTAAACGAAGCGTTGCTTTGTATTTCATGCAGAACAGCGATTGTCTTTGTTGGAGCGTGAGCCTGATGTATCATCAAAAATTGTGCGGTGAAGAAAAACGCGAAAGGCTGCGTGCTTTAACTTTGCCTTGCGTTTCAGAATCGAGTTTGCTTAAAACAACTTCAAAACGCAACCGACTGCCAATCCAGCACAGTTCGCAATACACGGAGACGAGAATAATAGACATAGCACAAACAGGGTTTAAAGATTTTCCAGTATGAGATCGCCCATTTGCACGGTGCCGACTTTTGTTGTGCCCGCCGCGGAAATGTCGCCGGTGCGGTAACCCTTTGCGAGCACGGCGGCGACCGCGTTTTCAATCGCTTTGGCCTCCGCTTCGAGCTTGAATGAGTACTGCAGCATCATCGCGGCAGAGAGAACGGTCGCGATGGGGTTGGCGATGTCTTTGCCCGCGATATCTGGCGCCGAGCCGTGCACTGGCTCGTACATGCCGAAACTGCCGCCTTGGCCCAGGCTGGCAGAGGGCAGCATACCGATCGAACCGGTGATTTGGCTGGCCTCATCCGAGAGGATATCGCCGAACATGTTCGAGGTGACAATAACGTCAAAGAAGTTGGGATCGCGAATGAGCTGCATGGACGCGTTGTCCACATAAAGGTGATCGAGTGTCACATCCGGATAGTTCTTTGCGACTTCGATCACAACGCTGCGCCACAGACGCGAGGACTCGAGGATATTTGCTTTGTCTACGCTGGTAACGTGTTTTTTACGCGTCATTGCGGATTCAAACGCAACAACTGCGATGCGGCGCACTTCTTCTACGGCATACATCTCAGTATCCCAGGCGGCTTCGCCAAGCTCGGTTTGCTTGCGCCCTTTGTCGCCAAAGTACATGCCGCCGGTCAGTTCGCGGACAACGAGGATATCCAGGCCGTCCTTGACCAGGTCGGGCCGCAATACGCAGGCGTCCTTAAGCGCGTCGAACAATACGGCGGGGCGCAGATTTGCATAGAGTCCCAGTTGGCCGCGCAGACCCAGCAACGCCTGTTCGGGGCGCTGGTTGCCGGGCAAAGTATCCCACTGCCAGCCGCCGACCGCGCCGAGCAGCACGCTGTCACTCGCTTTGCAGATGTCCACCGTTTTCTGCGGTAACGGCTCGCCGAACTGGTCGATGGCGCAGCCGCCCGCGGGCACCTCTGTAAAGGAAAACGTGTGGCCGAATTTGTTGCCGACCGCGTCCAAAACGCGCACGGCCTGCCCGATGACCTCGGGGCCGATGCCGTCCCCGGGGATGACTGCGATATTATAGTTCATGGATAAATCCTTTTCTTATTTAAAAAGTATAATGTGCGCTGGTGGCAAGGCTCGGTTGCTTTATCCCATCCACGGCCACGCCCATTGCAATGGGGTTCACCCCATACCCACAGATGAAAGCAGGCCGGCATACCATAGATTCACAGCTACGCGCCAATCGCTGCGTATACAGCGGCCAAAATGGCATATTCCCAACAGAATGGATGAAACAATATTTGAGGTCGCACGAAACGATACGATCTCTATTGTTTCAACTTTTCGCTGACCATGTTAATCAGGCCGTCTGCGTCCATGATGCGCTGCATAAATGCCGGGAACGCCTGCGCCTGGTAGGTTTCGCCTCTGGTCAAATTCTGAATGGCGCCGGTGGCAAAGTCCACCTGCAGCTTGTCGCCGGCCTGAATGCGCGCGGCAGCTTCTGAACATTCGAGAATCGGCAGACCGATATTGATCGCGTTGCGGTAAAAGATGCGCGCAAATGTTTTGGCGATGACGCAGGAAACGCCAGACGCCTTGATTGCAAGCGGCGCGTGCTCGCGCGAGGAGCCGCAGCCAAAGTTTGCGCCCGCGACGATCATGTCGCCGGGCTGCACGCGGTTTACAAAGCCGCTGTCGATGTCCTCCATGCAGTGCTTTGCCAGTTCCTTCGGGTCGGACGAGTTGAGATAGCGGGCGGGAATGATGACGTCGGTGTCGACGTTGTCCTCGTATTTAAAAACGGTTCCGTTTGCAACCATGATAGTCCTCCTTAAACCGTTTCCGGATCTGTGATTTTGCCGGTGAGCGCGGAAGCCGCGGCCACAGCGGGGCTTGCGAGATACACTTCGGACTCGGTGTGGCCCATACGGCCCACAAAGTTGCGGT
Source organism: Oscillospiraceae bacterium (assembly GCA_031547945.1). Classification (GTDB taxonomy): domain Bacteria; phylum Bacillota; class Clostridia; order Oscillospirales; family Ruminococcaceae; genus JAVBRN01. The sequence goes on from JAVBRN010000002.1 coordinate 27,955, forward strand.
TGGTGGTCGAAACGGCGCGTTCACCTTTTGCGAGAATACCCATGTGTCCGCCGAGGCAAGGCCCGCAGGTCGGCGTGCTCACAACGGCGCCGGCCTCTACAAAGGCTTCAATCAGGCCCTCGCGCAGCGCTTCGAGATAAATTTTTTGCGTACCCGGGAAGACAATTACGCGCAGACCGGGTGCGACTTTTCTGCCGCGCAGAATATCCGCCGCGATGCGCAGATCGGTCATGCGGCCGTTGGTGCAAGAGCCGATCACGACCTGGTCGACCTTGATCTCGCCAACCGCGTCGATCGTTTTTGTGTTTTCGGGCAGATGCGGAAACGCGACAGTTGGCCGCAATGTAGACAGATCGATTTCCATCACGCGGTCGTAAACGGCGTCCGCGTCGGGCTCGTAGATAGTATATGGCTTTTGGCTGTGCGCCTGCATATAGGCAATTGTCTGTTCATCTACGGGGAAGATGCCGTTTTTTGCGCCGGCCTCAATTGCCATGTTTGCGATGGTGAAGCGGTCGTCCATTGTCAGGTGTTGGACACCGTCACCGCAAAATTCCATCGACTGATAGAGCGCACCGTCCACACCGATCATGCCGATGATATGCAAAATGACGTCTTTGCCGCTCACCCATTTTGCTGGCTTATTCCTTAATACAAACTGAATGGCGCCAGGCACCTTAAACCACGCGGTGCCCGCTGCCATGCCGCACGCCATATCGGTGCTTCCGACACCGGTCGAAAACGCGCCGAGCGCGCCGTAGGTGCAGGTATGGGAATCGGCGCCGATCACAAGGTCGCCCGCAACCACAAGGCCTTTTTCGGGTAGCAGGCAGTGCTCAATACCCATCTCGCCGACATCAAAATAGTTTGTGATTTCTTTTTCGGCGGCAAAATCGCGGCACCGCTTGCAGTGCTCCGCAGATTTGATGTCTTTGTTGGGCGTAAAATGGTCCATGACCATCACGACTTTGTCTTTGTCAAAGACGCCATCCACACCTATCTTTTGAAATTCGCCAAGTGCGACCGGCGTTGTGACGTCGTTGCCCAGCACAAGGTCGAGCTTTGCCTCGATCAATTGGCCCGCGGCGACGCTTTCTAAACCTGCATGCGCGGCGAGTATTTTTTGGGTCATGGTCATGCCCATGTTTTTGTCCTCCATTGCTTGCTTCTACTTATCTTTGGCTTCGCGTCAAGTGCGGACGTGCCGTCCGCTCCGCACGTTCGTGCGGATGCCGCGCATCGCGCGGTCTTGACGCGATCTTTTTCGTGGCGCTACTCTGCGCGTTGCGCGTTGTTTCGTTCCAGATCTTTGGTTAGCTTATATTCGATGGAATCGACGAGCGCAATCCAGCTGGCCTCAATAATATCCTGCGACACACCGACCGTCGACCACGATTCGGTGCCGTCGCTCGATTCGATGAGCACGCGCACGGTCGAAGCGGTTGCGCTTGCACTGTCCATCACACGTACCTTAAAATCGATCAGGCGCATCTCCGCAACCTGCGGATAAAAGACCTCAAGCGCCTTGCGCAGGGCTTTGTCGAGCGCGTTGACCGGGCCCTGCCCTTCGGCCGCCGTGACTTCGGTTTGGCCATCCACCATGATCTTGATCAGAGCGGAGGCCGACATGCCCTCGCGGTAGGGCTGCTCGCCGATGATTTTGAAGTTAACGAGTTCAAAAAAAGGTTTGTATTTGCCGAGCTGCTTGCGGATAATCAGAGAAAGTGTGCCCTCCGCGCCCTCGAATTGGTAGCCCTGATGTTCCAGATCTTTGATGCGCTGGATGATCTGCTCAGCCTCGGGTGAAGATTTGGTCAGCGAGGGATCGATCTTTTGCAGATGAGAAAGAATCGCCATGCGGCCCGCGACTTCGCTTGTCAACAGTTTGCGCGCATTCCCGATTGTTTCGGGATCCAGGTGCTCAAAACTGACCGCCGCTTTCGCAACGCCGTCCACGTGCATGCCGCCTTTATGTGAGAACGCACTGCGGCCCACATAGGGCATTTTATCGAGCAAAATAACATTTGCCACTTCGGCGATATAGCGCGCGGTCTGCGTCAGCAGGTGCATAGTTTCGTCGGGAATGCAGTGATAACCAAGTTTCAACTGCAGATTCGGGATAATTGTCGAGAGATTGGCGTTGCCGCAGCGCTCGCCATAGCCGATAAACGTGCCCTGCACAAGCATTGCGCCCGCTTGTACCGCCAGAATCGAGTTGGCGACCGCAAGGCCGCTGTCGTTGTGGGTATGGATGCCGACGATGTCGCCGAAACAGCGGTAAACTTCCGCGACGATATCCGCAATTTCATTTGGAAAGCAGCCGCCGCGTGTATCGCAAAGTGTCAGGTTGTCGGCGCCCGCATCGGCTGCTGCCTGCAGGCACTGCATCGCGTAATCCGGGTTGGCTTGATAGCCATCAAAAAAGTGCTCGCCGTCAAAGATCACTTCTTTGCCTTGCGCTTTCAGAAACGAAATTGTGTCCGCGATCATCGCGAGATTCTCATCAAGCGTCGTGTGGATGATGTCGGTGACGTGGAAATCCCAGCACTTGCCAAAAATCGCGACGGCGGACGTCTTTGCCTGCAGAAGAGACTGCAGATTTTTGTCATCCGCGGCGCTGATGCCTGGGCGGCGTGTACTGCCGAAAGCGGTCAGCTTGGCATGCTGCAAATTTAAGGTTTGCGCGCGCTCAAAAAATTCAAGATCCTTTGGGTTGGAACCAGGATTGCCGGCCTCAATATAGCCGACACCTAGCGCATCGAGCGCCTGCACAATTTTTAGCTTATCCGCAACGGAAAAGGAAATCCCTTCCGCCTGCGCGCCGTCCCGCAGCATCGAATCAAAGATGGTGACAGTTTTCACGGAAGGGAACCCCCTTTTAAAGATTAAAATGATAAGCACTGGTCGTTAGACGTCGGCAGCACAAATGTACGAAATGCTGCCAACAGAAAGGAGTTAGGATTAATGACAGTTTTAGAGACCTGTCACATTAAAAATACTGAAAAAAACAATCTCCTTATTTTTTCTTCCAGATCATTTTCTCGCGCAGTTCGGCGCCGACTTTCTCGACGAGGTGTTCGCGCTCGATGCGGCGTGTGGCCAGGAAGTGCGGGCGGTTGGCCTGGTTTTCAAGGATCCATTTGGTCGCGAATGTACCGTCCTGAATCTCATCAAGTACCTTGCGCATTTCTTTTTTGGTCTCGGCGGTGATCAGGCGTTTTCCGACCTCATAATCGCCAAACTCGGCGGTATCGCTGATCGAATAGCGCATATAGCTCAAACCGCCCTCGGCGACGAGGTCGATGATCAGCTTCATCTCATGAATGCATTCGAAATAGGCGCTTTCGGGCTGATAGCCAGCCTCTACAAGTGTTTCAAAGCCAGCTTTCATCAGTGCGCAAACGCCGCCGCAGAGAACAGCCTGCTCGCCGAACAGATCGGTCTCGGTTTCTTCCTGGAATGTGGTTTCCAGGATACCTGCCCTGGCGCCGCCGATGCCGGCTGCGTAAGCGAGCGCGATGTCATGCGTATTGCCCGATGGGTCCTGATAGACGGCGACGAGGCAGGGAACGCCGCGGCCTTCCTGGAACTGGCTGCGCACCGTATGGCCAGGGCCTTTGGGCGCGATCATAAAGACATTAACGTCCGCGGGCGGGACGATTTGGTTGTAATGGATATTAAAGCCGTGCGCAAACGCGAGGTATTTGCCCTTGCTGAGATGGGGCGCAATGCTCTCTTTATAAAGCTTTGCCTGTTTTTCATCATTGATCAAAACCATAATGATGTCGGCCTGTTTTGCGGCGTCTGCCGCGGTTGCGACCTTGAGGCCGGCATTTTGCGCGATTTCCCAGGATTTGCTGCCTTCATAGAGTCCGACAACGACATCGACGCCCGATTCGTGCAGGTTGAGCGCGTGCGCGTGTCCCTGGCTGCCATAGCCGATGATTGCGACGGTTTTTCCTTTCAAAAGATCCAGATTACAGTTTTCTGCGTAAAATAACGTTGCCATACTCCATACTCCATTTCAAATGATATATATAATTCATGATAAACGCTTTGAACAAGCACCCAACAAAGTTAAACGCGGGACTTTGCTGGCAGAGACCCTTTCCATGGCGCGACGCTTTCGCATGCATATTCGCGCCGCCGTCAACGCGTTTTTCACGAAAAGGGAATGGGGCCAACGGTTACAAAATGGTGAGGCGAGGACCAGAAAACATCAAAGCTTTTAAACCAATAAATAAGTTCTGTAATGGAGAGCGCTTTTGGCTCGAAAGATTACTCCACGTCTTCCTCGTCGCCCTCGCCCTTAATCCAGACGTCGCCGCGCTGGATCGCCGTCAGGCCGGTGCGCACAATCTCTCGGATGCCGAACGGTTCCATGAGCTTAATAAACGCTTTGATTTTACCCTGTGTGCCCGTCACCTCTATCGTGAGCGCGTCGGTTGAGACATCGATGATGCTGGCGCGAAAGATCTCGGCGATGCTGACGATTTCCGCGCGCGTGGCGGAAGTCGATTGTACTTTAATAAGCGTCAGTTCCCGAAACACCGAAGTTTTTGGGCTCAATACCATAACCCGCTCGACGACAACCAGCTTTTCGACCTGGTTGCAGATCTGATCTACAATTTTATCATCGCCGCGCGTGACAATTGTGATGCGGGAAAATTGCGGATTTTCGGTCTCGCCGACACTGAGGCTATCAATGTTATAGCCGCGCCGGCTGAACAAACCGACCACGCGGCTCAGGACGCCGGCATTGTTCTCTACCAAAATCGAAATGACGTGTTTATCCATTCCGGTGACCTCCAAGTATCAAAATTGCTGGAAGGAATAAAAAATGCCTCTCCCAAGCTTTATGAAAAGCCAGGGACGAGGCATACTACCACGTGTTACCACCCTTGTTTCTTTTCCGCCTCGCGGCGAAAAACTCTGCAGGTTCCAACAAACCTTCGCCGATAACGGGGCGGCCCGTTTTGCGCTTAATGAGCTGTGCAGCCGTTCAGCGAAAAAGCTCGTGAGTGACGCATTGTCCGCACCTCTATCGGTTTGCACCAACCACCGACTCGCTGAAAATGATGCGCGGATATACTTGTCTCAGTCAACGCTGTAGCAGTGTTTAGAAATTACAGTTGATGGTATCACAATATGCCCTAATTGTCAATATTGTTTTTGTGTATTTTGCCGCTCGTCGGCGCTCGTCGGCGCACCCTACGCTTCGTCGGCGCACCCTACGCTAATCGCTTCCCCGCAGAAAGAGCCCTGCGGGAAAAGCTCACCGCTTCGGGGCGCCTCCTCTACCGTTCACGACAAGTTCGGTCGTGAACGGATCAAGGTCAAGGGCAAGGTCAAGGGCAAGGTCAAGGGCAAGGTCAAGGGCAAGGTCAAGGGCAAGGTCAAGGGCAAGGGCAAGATCAAGGGCAAGGTCAAGGGCAAGGTCAAGGGCAAGGTCAAGGAAAAATAATGGGATACAAATGATTCAGTTTTCGGGGAACAACGTTGCGTCAGTTCTGCTTGGCGAGCGGGTGCCCGGTGAGCGTCAGCATCCGGTTGAGCGCGCTCAGGACAGAGAGCAGCGAGGATTTGCTGATGCTTGAGCTTACGCCGGCGCCAAAGAAGGAACGGCCGTTGTCGTCGTCAATCTGCAGGTAGGTGATCGCGCGGGATTTGGAGCCATATTCCAGCGAATGCTGGCTATAGTTGATAATTTCAAACCGCAAATCAAGCGATTCGCAGAGCGCCTCGCAGAACGCGCTGACGATGCCGTTCCCGTGCCCCTCAATTTCACGCGCTTCGCCGTTGATGTTTATCGTTGCCGCCACCGAAAATGCGCCGTTGGTGGTTTCGTTGTACTTCACCAATTCGAGCGGTTGTTTGAGGTTGATATAGGTTTGGTCAAACAGTTCGTAAATCTGCGATGGAGACAAAACTGTTCCGGCGCGGTCGGAAAAATCGGTTGCGAGTGGGCCAAAATCCTGCTGCATCGCTTTTGGCATTTGAATGCTGTATTCCTGCTCAAGCACAAACGCCACACCGCCCTTGCCCGATTGGCTGTTCACGCGCACGATCTGGTTGTAGCTTCGACCGACATCGATTGGGTCGATGGGCAGATAGGGGACTTCCCAGTAGTCCGGGTGTTCCCGCAGCTTCGCGATGCCTTTTTTAATCGCGTCCTGGTGCGAGCCGGAAAACGCGGTAAACACAAGATCGCCCGCATATGGATGCCGCGGGTGCACCGCGAGCTCGGTGTAATTTTGATAGGTTTCAATGATGTCGTCGATTTTGGTAAAATCGAGACTGGGATCGATGCCCTGTGTGTACATATTCATTGCGATTGTGAGGATATCAGCATTGCCGGTGCGCTCACCATTGCCGAACAGTGTACCCTCCACGCGCTGCGCGCCCGCGAGCATTGCTAGCTCGGACGCCGCGACGCCAGTGCCGCGGTCGTTGTGCGCATGCACGCTGACAATGACATTGTCGCGGCAGTGCAGGCAGCGGCTCATGTATTCAATCTGATCCGCATAGACGTTCGGCATCGTCATTTCCACGGTGTTGGGCAGGTTGATGATCACCTTACGGTCTGACGTTGGCTGCCAGACATCGATCACGGCGTTGCACACTTCGGCGGCGTAGTCCATTTCGGTGCCCGTAAAACTTTCGGGCGAATATTCAAACCAAAACCGCTCGCGGCCGTACTGTTCGGAAAGTTCATTCATGAGACCGGCGCCGTCAATCGCGATCTGCCTGATCTCGTCCTTGCTCTTGTTAAAAACGACATCACGCTGCAACGTGGAGGTGGAATTATAAAGATGCACAACGGCCCGCTTGACGCCCTCGAGCGATTCGAACGTCCGTCGTATGATATGGTCGCGCGCCTGCGTGAGAACCTGAATGGTCACATCGTCCGGAATCAGGTTGCGCTCTATAAGCGTACGCACAAAGCTGAATTCGGTATCGGAAGCGGCCGGAAAACCGACCTCAATTTCCTTAAATCCAATCTCAACCAGCAGCCGAAAGAAATCCAATTTCTGTTCCAGCGTCATGGGATTGACGAGCGCCTGGTTGCCGTCGCGCAGGTCGACGCTGCACCAGATCGGCGCCTGGACAAGCTGCTGCATCGGCCAAGTACGGTCTGCAAGCTGGAAAAGCGGATAGGGTCGGTATTTTGTGAAATTCATGATGGATAACCTCCTGCTTTGTTAGTAGACAACAGAAATTTGATATTGGTTAAACGGCAGAAAATAAGATAAGGGTGTACACATGCATTTCGCAGCCAAGGCACTTGCGAAAAACGCGAACCAAGCAGAAAACGGTTCCAAACGGCGGCCGTGGCACGCGCCACAAAAATAGTCATTCCGCCAGGCGGCAGATACCAATTTGGTCAAGAAACAGGTGGGCATCTTCGTTGCATCGGTTCCCGCAAAGCACAGCTTTGTGGAATAAAGTACGGGCAGCGAAGCGGTAGACGTAGGGCGGTCTTTTCGAACTGCATATAAAGATGGCGCGGTGGGAGACGCAGGCCGAAATCTATGGTCGCGAGTCGTTCGCTTATCACGGGAAAAAGGCATGCATCGATGAAGGTGGACAGCCTTGCCTTCAATGCGGTGTGCTGATAACAAGAAAAAAGCAATAACAAAAAAGCCTTCCGTCTCGATAAGAGACGAAAGGCGCTATGCTTTCCGCGGTACCACTCCAATTGCACAATATAACATTGTGCCCCTCTGCAGATACGGCGCAATGTATGCGCGATATCCTGTCCCATGCTAACGGCGGGCACCCGTCTTCACCTACTACAGCGCAAAACGCCTGTTCAGCAAGCCGCTCGGAGGCCAGTTCGGTTTCGCTGCGATGCTGCCTTGCACCAGCCGGCAACTCTCTGAAAACGCTTCCTGAAACGTACTATTCCTCGTCTTCGCGTTTGGTCATTGTATAAAATACAGTATCATACAATATGTGGTTTGTCAAGCAATTGCCACTTCGCTTGGCAATAGACAGTCTAAGGGAAACCAAAAGAAGAACACGGCTGGCCACAACGCATGGTTCTCTTATATCGGGAGCAACAACCATTGCAAAAGACGAAATCGCGCTGCGCCGAAAACGCATACATCGCTGCGCGGCTGTTCTCGATGTCACAGTCGTTTGCAAAAAGGAAAATGCTGCGAGATGAAACAAAGCGGCATCATACTGAAACACAGGATCACAAAGAGTGACCAGTCGACAGCGTGCAAAAAACATTTTATAAAAACGCGAGAGCGTCAAACTGCACAAGGCGTTCCGTTCGTCGACCTTTGTAATCCCGCCCCGGTTACCCGATTGACGCGGCGCTTCGCGCCCCGCCCCGGAGCGGAAATGACAGGTCAACGAGCGGGAACCAGCGTATCAGCAATTTTCCGCACCGGCCGACTTTCTATTTTCTTCCAAGGGGGTTTGGGACGAAGCCCCAAGTGATTGGGCAGCTGTGTGCTAGGCAGTCGGCTATTTTTGTGCGCTGCTTTCGCGGCCAGGGTTCTTTGACAGCCTGCAAGCAAATGCTTTTTTTGCAAAACACAAAACCTTGCGCAAGCAGCCCCATTTTCTCGCAGGGACAACTTGCGGGGAAAATTCGCACGCCCCGTCCGGCAATTGCAGCGTGGGAACGGACGGGGAGCTGCCCGATATGAATCGGAGTATCGCTAAAGGGGGGGCGTATCAGCGCGTATATGCCGGAGCATCGAGCGGCATCGGGGTTGGATTTTGCAGCACCCAACGCACCGCAAGTTCGCACAGCCGCGCAGGTTCTTCGTCCCCGCTGCCGTCGCGCAGCGTATGGGTTAGGCGCGCAATCTCTTCCAAAGCTGCCGCATCCAGCGGCTTGCCTGTTGCGAGATAGCCGGGCAGGGCGGCGAGCATGGTTTTATAGTCCGCATCCCAGTTGCAGCCGCCGTTGTCTAAAAGTTCATGCGAGAGTTTGCCGGTTATGCGGATGACTTCGCCCTGCACGGTTGCGGCGTGCCCGCTCGACGGGACAAGCAAGTCCCAAAGCTCGCCGTGCTGTGTCTGCCAGCGGTCGGTTTTTACCGTGATCGGCGCGCGGTCGTCGTGCATCGCCCGGCGCGGCACCGGTGGCACACCAAACAGCGCGTATACATGCGACAGGCCGGCGTCTGTGGCGTCCACATAGTCCGGATTATAACCGGCGCGGTGAAATTCAAATTCTGTGCCGACGCGTGTGACCGACTGCCGCATATCCGGCGTTATGGTATCGCCGGCCGCGAGCAGAAGGTCGGCCACTTCGGCCATAGGTTTCAAATCGGCTGGCCGGCAATTAGCCAGGGCAAGCCCCAGCGGTGTGACGCCGCGGTTGTTCTTTGCGTGGACATTGGCGCCGTGGGCCAACAACACCCGAACGGCCTCCGGTTTATAGGACGCCGCGGCCGCGTGCAACGGCGTGCTGCCATCATGGTCGACGGCTTCGATGTCCGCGCCCAGTTCCAAAAACAGCGCCGCGTTTCCACACCAGCTGCGGGCATGCGCGTGCAGCGGCGTTTTGCCATAGTGATCCGCGGCGTTGATGTCGGCGCCCTGCGCCACAAGCCAGCGCACAAGTTCATCGGGTATCTGATGAAAACTGAGTGCTGTTGCCTTGCTGTAGCCGCCGCGCGCGTTAAGATCGCAAGTTTCAAAGACGGCTTTTAGCGCGGCGAGATCGCCAGCTTTGATCAGCGCGTCAAAGTTTTTCGGCAGGGTGATTCGCTGGTTCCCCATATGCATACACTCCTATGGAAGCTGTATTGGCCACATTATTTTTTGTCTTGCAGACCCTTGCCCGCCAAGATCTGCTGGATACATTTTTGAATGCGCGCCTCCCGGGTTTTTGCCTGTTTGGGTTCTGCAAAATAATAGAGATAGGCGCGCTGCCGACCCGGCGTTAACGCTTCGAACGCAGTTTTGAACGCAGGTTGTTCCGCCAAAATCGCCTGCAGTTCTTCCGGAACGGCGATGTCAGAAGGCTCTTTTTGCGGCACCTCCAAACCGGCCTGTTCGATGGCGACCGCTGCTGCAATATACGCTTTTATCGTGGGCGCAAGCGCGGCAATGTCCGACTCGCCGGCAAACCGCAGCTGCCGCGCTGCCTGCACATTTTCAGTCTGCTGAATCAAAATCCCTTTGGGATCTTTTAGCAACGCGCCTTTTACAAACAAAATCGCACAATAATCTTTAAAGTCCTGCAGAATCAGGACATTCTTGTCCATGACGGTATAACAGGGCTTTCCCCACTTTAAAGTTTCGGTTAGGCCGCATGTGCGTACAATCGCGCGCAGGCGCTCCAATTCCGCACGCCATTTTTTTACCGAACCAAAATAATCCTCTGCTGTGATCATCACGGGCGGCTCCTTTTTGTGTTTACATCGTGACGGTATAGATCGCTATTGATCTAGTGGAAGAGTCGAAAATATAGATCTATACGCGCCGTAGCCCTGCTTGTCCATCTCATCGTACGGAATAAACCGCAGCGCGGCACTGTTGATACAATAACGCAGGCCGCCGCGGTCTTCGGGCCCGTCCGGAAAGACATGGCCCAGATGCGCGTTACTATTGCTGCCGCGCACTTCGGTTCGCCGCATGCCATAGCTCAAATCTTCGCGGCCAACGACAGCGGCCGGATCGATGGGTTTGGTAAAGCTGGGCCAGCCGCAGCCAGAATCGTATTTATCAACTGATAAAAAGAGTGGGTTGCCGCTGATGATATCGACATAAATCCCTTTGTCAAACACATCCCAATAGGCCCCGGTAAAGGGTGCTTCGGTGTCGCCGAGCTGGGTGACGCGATACTGTTCGGGTGTCAAACGACCGTGCAGTTCCTCGGTATTTGGCACCGGGGTTGTATGTTCGGACACTGCGAGATGTTGCAGTCCGGAAAAATCCACATGGCAATATCCGCCGGGATTTTTCTCCAGATAGTTTTGATGATACGCTTCCGCGGGATAAAAGCAAACAAGCGGCAGCAACTCGGTGACAACGGGATCGTCATGATACAGCTGCGCCGTAGCGAGCGCCGCTTCCAGAACGGATTTGTCTGCGTCGTCCACATAATAAATACCGGTGCGATACTGCGTGCCGACATCATTGCCTTGTCGATTGTATATGGTTGGATCAATAATCGTAAAAAACTGCTCGGTCAGGGAAGAAAGGCTGCACTTTGTTGGGTCATATACAACGCGCACCGTTTCCGTGTGTCCGGTTGTTCCGGTGCACACTTGCTGGTAAGTTGGATTGGAAACGGTACCGTTTGCATAACCGACCTCGGTTTCATACACGCCGGGAATCCGTGCCAAATAGGCTTGGACGCCCCAAAAACAACCGCCCGCAAAATAGACGGTTTTCAAGCTGTCGATTTGAAAGGTCAGCAACTTGTTTGGGTTTTCCGGCATAACATTGTTCATAAAATCATCTTCTTCCTATAATAGTATAGCAAAATATTAAAAGGAATCAGGATTTTCTTAAAAATCCGAGAAAAAACACGGCGCACGTTATGCTTCTTGGCAATGCTTACTGGTTGCTTCGCAGAATTGGGCTCGCGGCAAAGACTGCAGATGTGATAGATCGGCAAACAACAAAATAACGATAAAGCTGGAACCGGTCTGTTTTATTTTTATGATATAGGAACGCCAAACAAAATTCAAATATGAAACGTATATTTATTTCTATAAGTAGGCCTCGCGTTCCGCATTGACTTGACGGCTGTTTTTTGATACGATCGCACTAGAAAAACAAAAGGTTGTGATGAAAATGGAACCATGGCTTATTATAGTCATTGTGATCTGTGTTGTGGCGATGATATGGCTTGCGAGCAGGCGTAAACCGGAAGAAGCTTACGAGGACGAAGCGGAGCTGTTTGAGACAGAGGAGGCCCCGCTTGAAGAGTACCGCGCGATGGTCGTTGAGATGCGCATTGAACCGAAAACTCGCACAAGTTACCAGGACAAAAGCGAGTTGATGGCATTTCTGGTCGACTTTTTGCTCGAGGGCGAAAACGGGTTTCCCAAAACAGATGCATTGGACGCCGAACCCGACGAAGAAGACGATGCCGCAGCCGCGCTTTACGATGCGGAAGAGGACGACGAATGTGAGCGCCTTACCCTGGAAGTCCCGGCCGAAGTGTTTGAAGGTATTTCGCTGCACGAAGTAAACACGCTCGTACTGCAGGGCGACAGGTTTATCGATTTTGGCGACCGCTGTGTGGAACTGGTTGCTGGCAGCGAGGCGCAGGCAAAACGCAAAGCAAATGCGAAAAACGCGGATATGTTGGAAAAGGCGGGCGTCAAGCCGAGCACGCCCGCAAAAAAGAAGACATCGGCAACAAAAAGTGGCAAGCGGCAAGCTTCAACTACAAAAGCTTCCAACGCAAATACAAATCCAAACAAAATGCCGTCCGGCGGCACAAAGAAGAAATCTTAGAATGAACCCCGCAGAGTCTGCGGGCCGCGTGTCAAAAAAGTTCCCGATGCGAATCGTCAAACGGAACAACGCTTGTCGTCTGTCGACCGATGCCATCCCGTCCCAGCACCCGCTTGACGCAGGGCTTCGCCCCACACGCGGAGATGAGACAGGTCGACGAACGAAACCCAGCGTAGTATCGGCGTTCTGCATCCGGCGGCCTTTTATTTCCGTCAACGGTGTTTGGGGCGAAGCCCCAATGTATTGGGCGGCAGGGGCGGATATTTTTTAGGCGACGGCTATTTTTTCGCCGACCGGGTTCTTTAACAGCCTGACCCCGCAGTATTCTGCGGGGCTTGTGTTATACCGAAACGCGCACTGTGGCAAAGCGAGCGAAAAAGGGGAAAGAGATGTGAAAGTGATTGTCGAGCAGTCGCTGGACTGCAAAGAGGCAGAGGTGAAAATTACCTGCGGCCTGCCGGATCATCGTCTGAAGCGTTTGATTGACTACGTGCGGCAGTATGCGTTTTCCATTACCGCAATAAAAGACAAGCAGGCAATTTCTGTGGCGCTGGAGGATGTTTATTACTTTGACAGTGTCGACAACAAAACGTTTCTGTATGTAAAAAGAGATGTATATCAATGCGACCAGAAGCTGTATCAACTCGAAGCGCTGCTGCGCGATACGCCGTTTGTGCGCATCAGCAAAAACTGCATTCTCAACACGGCAGTTGTCGTGCGTGTGCGGGCGTTGCTCAGCGGACAGATGGAAGTGAGCTTGAACAACGGGGAAAAGAATGTGGTATCCAGACGTTATTTACAACTGTTTCGCGAAAAATTTGATGTGTGAGGTGAGAACATGAAACGGTTAAAGCCCATAGTTATTATCACCTGCGTCAGTTTTACAGTGGAACTCTTGCTGTATGTTGCAATTGCGCTGTTGGTTTTCAAAGCAGAATTAACAGGATTGGCGGTGTATGCGCTCTTCGCAATGTCGCTGGGAATCGCTTTGCTTCTCAGCGTTGTGGACTGGCTGGGAGAACATGTTGAACTTTCTTTGTTTGTGGATAATCTGTTGCGCATTGCTGTTTGCTATGTGGTCGTGTTGGGGATTGGCTTTGCTGTTGGGATGTTCGCGTTTTCCTGGATGGCGCTGGTATATGTCAGCCCCATTTTGCTGCCGGTTTACGTGGTGACCTATCTGGTTTCCTATTTTACGATTAAAGAATATACAAACAGTATCAATGCCGCGCTAGTACACAGGCGCTCTGCAGCGCAAACAGAAGATTCTGTCGAAAATAAATAGAGAAAAAAACGCGATACAAAGACGACCGGCGATATGTTACCCGCATGCGCTGCCCGAATGGATATGGGACTGCGTCCAAACCGCTATACTGGAACATGAAAGGGCGCGGTTGTCCGACAAACGAGCGCTTCTATTCGCCGCCCTTTTACGTCGTTTTGGGTATGGAGTAAAGCTGTATAAAGAATCCGGACGGGTGGCGCGGGTTATAGAGAGCGTCGAACGTGTTCTTTACACAGAATGATCGGATCAAGACTTTTTTGACAGCCGAAACCGCAGGAGGCAAAAGCGCACAAAAATATCCGACGGCTTAAACTACCCACTCCTTGCCGCCCGGTCAACTGGGGCTTCGCCCCAAACCCCATTGCGGAAAAAGGCCGTCGGATGCGGGGAGTGCCGATTCTACGCTGTTCCGCCAGATGATCTGCATTTCATTTCCGGGGTGTGGGGCGAAGGCCCACGTCAATCAAATGGATGGGGCGGGATGGCATGCGTTGACGAACGAAATTCCTTATGCATTTTGACGTTCTCGGGTTTTATATGAGGATTGACATATTGAAACAGCCGACGGCATTGCCGTCGGCTGTTTGCCGCTTACCCGCACTTTTTTGCATCTTGAACTGAGAAACCTGCCGCTTACCGCAAAAAGTGTTGTGGTTCTCCCTTGGTCTGCTAAGATACGCATATCAGCAACAAAGGAGTGCAGAAATGTGGAACACCTGATTGAAGTACAGGGCTTAAAAAAACGATATCAGTCATTCGAAGCAGTCAAAGGCATTGACTTTTATGTGGAGGAAGGCAAGCTGTTTGCGTTTTTAGGACCGAACGGCGCCGGAAAATCCACAACGATCGATATTCTATGTACGTTGATTCGTTTCAACAGCGGCAACGTGACCATCAATGGGCATCAGCTTGGTAAAGAGGATACGGCAATCCGCAATGAAATCGGCGTGGTCTTTCAGGACAACGTGCTCGATCCGCTGTTGACCGTGCGGGAAAACCTGATGACACGCGCACGCTTCTACGAGCCGAACAAACAAAAGCGCAAACAGGCAGTGCAAACTGCGGCGGCAACGGCTGACGTCCTGGAATTTATCGATCGCCCCTATGGGAAACTGTCCGGCGGGCAGCGGCGCCGCGCGGATATTGCGCGGGCACTCGTCCATACGCCCAAAATCCTGTTCTTGGATGAACCGACAACGGGGTTGGATCCAAAAACGAAGGAAACCCTTTGGCAAACCGTATATCAAATCCAGAAGAACACCGGAATGACTGTATTTTTGACCACGCACTATATGGAAGAAGCCGCACAGGCGGACTACATTATCATTTTGAATCACGGCGAAATTGTAGCGAAGGGAACGCCGTACAGCTTAAAATCCAAGTACACGTCAGATATCTTACGGATCAAGACCGCACAGCCAACAGCGGCAACCGAAATTTTGAAACAGTGGCAAATCAGGTGTCGTACAGAGCAGGGGCTGCTTGTAGCAGAACTGCCCAACACAGCCGCCGCCATTCCGATTTTGGAACAGCTCAAACCGCTTGTCGAGAGCTTTGAAGTGGTGCACGGCACCATGAACGATGTCTTTCTGCATGTAACGGGAGGAGAATATTGTGTTTAACTTGGCAAGAAGAAACATTCGCATTTATTTCCGGCAGAAATCGGCCGTATTTATGTCCTTGTTGGGCGTTTTGATCATTATAGGGATCTACGCAGTATTTTTGGGCAATGTTTGGACCGGTAATTTTCCAGATCTGCAGGCGGTGGAACAACTGCTCGACAGTTGGATTGTCGCCGGGATTGTGTCGGTCGCGTCAATTACCACAGCCATGGGTGCCGCGGGCATTATGGTGGAGGACCACAGTCAAAAAATCACAAAGGATTTCTATGCAGCGCCACTTAAGCGGTACCAGATCGTCGGCGGCTATGTGCTGGCCATCTTTGTCATTGGCTCGATTATGAGCCTGCTCTCGCTTATTGCGGGGGAAATCTTCATTCTTGTACGCGGCGGTTCGTTGATTCCTTTTTTAGATTTAGTGAAGATGCTTGGTATTCTGTCTGCCTCTGTGCTATCCTCCAGCGCCCTTGTGTTTTTTATCATCAGCTTTATCAAAAACATGGCCGCATTTTCCACCGCAAGCACGTTGATCGGCACGCTGGTCGGGTTTCTCACCGGTATTTATCTGCCGATCGGCTCGCTGCCCGAAACGGTACAGTGGATTGTCAAATTGTTTCCGGTCTCACATGCCGCCGCGCTGCTCCGGCAGGTTCTGATGACACAGACGATCGCAACCAGTTTTGACGGGTTGCCGGAACAGGCATTGACCGAATTTAAAACGGCGGTCGGTGTGACTTTTTCCTACGGCGATGCCACGGCAACACCAATTGTACATCTGCTGGTATTGGCCGGCACGGCGATTCTGTTCTTTGGGCTCGCTATGCTCAACATTCGCAAAAAAGAAAAATAGACAACTGGAACGTAAGTACGAAAGTAAAAATCCCGCCATGAGGCGGGATGTTTACCATGTCAAAGAAGTAGTTTCTGCACGTCTGACAACGGCATTTGAAATTGCTACGGGAGCATATTCCCCGCCGCCATGTATACCTCGTACCACTCTTCGCGCGTTAGCGTGATCTCCGTGGCACGAACGCAGTCGAGCAATCGCGCTTCTTTTGTGGTGCCCACAACCGGCTGCATATTGGCGGGGTGCCGCAAAATCCAGGCGATGGCGATTGTGATGTCAGAGACGTTGTAGCGCGCGGCAATTTCGTCGATTTTCGCATTGAGCACTGGAAACGCCTCGCGGTCGAGCACCAGCTTGTGCGGTCGCAGCCCGCCTTGGAAGGGCGACCACGGCTGAATCGTGATGTCGTTCAAACGGCAAAAGGACAGAATGCCGTCGTCTCGCATCAGCGCGGCGTCCTCGGCGCGGTTAACCATCAGTTCGGCGGAAATCATGGATGCGTGTCCGATGCCAAACTGTACTTGGTTGGCAACAAGCGGTTGTTTTACATATTTTTGCAAAAACTGGATCTGGATCGGGTTAAAATTGGAGACACCGAACTGCCGCACTTTGCCGCTGGCGTGCAGCTGATCGAATACCTCGGCGACCACTTCGGGTTCCATGAGCGTGTCGGGACGATGCAGCAGCAGGACGTCCAGGTATTCTGTGCGCAGGCGCTGCAAAATGCCGTCCACGCCGCGCAGCAGATGCGCCTTGGAAAAATCGTAGGCAACACCCTTGCGAATGCCGCATTTGGATTGCAGGAAAATCGATTCGCGCACCGACGGCGACATACCAATGGCGTCGGCAAACAGCGATTCACACGCGCCGTCTCCATAAATGTCGGCGTGATCAAAAAAATTTGCGCCCGCCGCAAGCGCTGTCTGCAAAAATTTTGTGGCCGCGGGTTTGTCCAGCTCAATCATGCGCATACAACCTACGGCAACCGCCGGAACCTGCAGGCCGGATGTGCCAAGAGAAATGGTTTTCATATTGCGCCTCCGTTGTATAATGTCAGTAGCTTGATTTCATTGTAGCGGACTGCATGGCAGAAGAAAAGAAGAATTTCAAAAAGCTGCGGCGCATGATTGCGCGGGGAGCAGAGACACTATAAGCGAAAGGAATGTTGAGGATGCAGCGGGCCAAACGCATTTTCGCGCTGTGGTTGAAACGAATAAAAGAAAGCGATATAAACGCTGGGTCTGTGCGTATCGCTTACTTCGTCACGCTGTCGCTTTTCCCCATGCTGTTGACGGTGGGGACGCTGCTGCCCTATTTTCACATTTCTGCCGCCGTGCTGGATCCGCTGGTGAATAGCGTTGTGCCCGAGCCGCTGCTTGAGACTATCCGGCCCATTTTGGATCGCGCGCTCCAAACCGCAAACGGCGGATTGCTCACGTTGGGAATTGTTGTGACAATCTGGTCGGCGAGCGCGGGTATGAAACATGTGCAGGCAGGCGTCGACTGTGCCTATGGCATCTGCAAATCGCGCCGCTATCTTCCGGCGCGGTTCGCCTCAATCATATCGTTCATCGTGGTTATCCTGTTACTCTTAATCTACATGGTCGCTTACAGCTTTGGCGAAGCGCTGATCCAGGACTGGATGGCCGCGTTCGACTGGACGGATCAGGTGGAACACAGTTTTCAGTCGCTTAAACTGGCAGTGCCTTTTTTAACGCTGTTTGTAATTTTCATATTAATCTATAAGTTTACGCCGAATATCAAACACCGGTTTCGCGATGTGCTGGCGGGATCGCTGTTTGCCACGCTGTGCGTGATTGCGCTGGTTCAAATCTATGCACTCTACCTGCGGTTTTCAACCAAAGCGCTGAGCGCCTATGGTATTTTGAGCGCGTTTTTTGTGCTGCTTATTTGGATTCGCTTGCTTGGGTATGTTATCCTGCTTGGGGCATCCCTCAACGCGGCGCTGTTCGAGCTAAAATATGGCCCGCCGCACAAGCGAAAGCGAAAGGTGGAATCCTGGCTGGACGCACAGATTGAACGCGTGTTGCAGTGGGCGCGGTCGATTGTTAAGAAAAAGTCAAACTAAACAAAAAGGCGTGGGTTCCGAAAAAATCCAGCCTGCCGGCAGTGACGCGGCAGGCTGGATTATCTTCGCACAGGGCAGTTTAACGATAGGGAGAGGTTCTGGCGCGGCAAAGGCTCCGGCGGGAACTAGTTGATTAATTTTGCTTTTTTCAAGAGCAGCACGAGCGCGGGCAGCACGACCAGTTGCGCGGCAATCCCCGGAAGCGCAGTAATAAAAGAAGTTGTCAACCAGGCCTGCAGCGAATATGCGCCTGCACTGAAGAACAGCGCATTCACAAGCCCGCTGACCAACCGGCCGCATACCATGGCGCCGATCAGAGAAAGATAGAGGTTGGCGACGGTACTTTTGGTTTTGATCGTTTGAATCAGGATGCCGGCGACCAGGCCATAGACCGCCAGTTCGCACAGCATGCCCGGCAGTTTGGCCATCGGTGGCATGCTTGTGAGGAGCGAGGACAAAAGCGGCGTGACAATGCCGCACACGAATCCCGCTTGCCAGCCGCAGATCAGGCCGCACAACAGAATGGGCAGATGCATTGGCAGGAAGATCATGCCCGCGTTGGGGATCTGGTGAAAAGCGAGCGGCAGCGCGATGCCGGCCGCAATGCAAAGGGCAGTAAAAACAAGTTTTTTTGTTGTATGCAAGAGAAACCTCCGTAAACAAAAGAAGAAGGCGCCGGCTTTCTGCAGAAAGCGGATACCTTCTTGGTATAATAACGAAACTATAAAATAGAAACGACTGCTGTCTTGCTGCTGCCGGCTGGACCGGCCAAAATCAGTATAAAAAAAGCCATGCTGTTTGTCAATGACAGAAAATCTACAGCAGCGCATCTTTTTTATAAGGACAATATCGAGCACAAGCGCAGAAAAGAAAGAGAGCCATAATCCTGTGTGACTGGCAGGCTGATACTAAAATGCGACAAACGGCAAGCGAAATTTTGTAATAGACGCCGCGCTATAGATTTCCAGATGTGTCTGTGATAGTATTATCGTATCTTCCCCGGAAGACAGATTCGTGATTCAGGGGGCCGCTTGCAATCGGCTTAACCAATTGCAACGTAAAAAGAAACTGTCGCGGATGCGAAAATCTGTAGAAACCGGGGAGCGTTCCAGATGGAGCAAAAGCAAACAAAGCAGGAGATTTTTGTCGCGGCGATTGAAATGTTTTCCACAGTAGGCTATACCGAAAGTACAATGCGGGAACTTGCAAAACGGGTTGGGATCAAAGCGGCAAGCCTGTATTACTATTATCCCAGCAAAGATGCCCTCCTGGATGAGGTTTTTGATTATTTTATTATCAACGATGCTGCCTATCGCACGCCGACAAACCAGATTGTTGATGCAGCGCGCAACAGGAGTCCCGCAGAGATTTTGGCGATGTCAGTGATCACCTATAAAAAAGATACGCAGTTTATGTTAATGAGTAAAATTCTGCGCATTGCAATCGGCTATCAATTTGAAAATAAGCGGGCGCGGGAGGTTTTCAACTGGATCTATTATGACCTGGCATTGCGCAAACGGGAAGACCTTTTTATGGAATTGATTCGGCAGAGCATTCTCGAGTCGTTTAACTATAAAGCGGTTGCCTATATTATTACGTCCTATTCCCTGGGCCTTTTTATGCAGTGTGCCAACCGCGAATTGCCGATTGAAGAATTCACCGATATCTATAACACGGGTATGTTGGAAATGACCGAGACAATAGCGCCGCTGCTGCACAGATGTGCCGACAAGGCATGAGAAAAACCGAAAATGCAGCATGCAGCGGTTTTGTCTTGTCATGATGGAGACACCGTTAGCACAGTAGAATCGATCCATACTCATAAACATGTGTTTGATAGTATCGATACGACATGAGGGAGACTACTGTCGTTGAAATGTCGGCACAGTAGTATGCAGTATTCCTTTTCCAACAGCAAACGGCTGACAACATTGCCAAACAAGCCGACGGGGATATTCGGAAATTGTAGTCATAAGCATATACGTTTGACGCGGCGTGTCATACGCTTATATAAAACGCGAGATCGAAAAAATGCACAAAGCGTTCCGTTCGTCGACCGATGCTATCCCGCCCCGGCCGTCGGCTATTTTTGCACTTTTTTCACTGCCTGGAGTTGTTTGACTACAAACAGCTCAAAAGAAGTTCGAACAGAAATTGCGCCGGGCGATTGCCCGGCGCTTTGCTTTGGCAATGAGCTGATTGACAGAGCGATACAAGCAGGTTGTCAGCACCAAACTGGCGCAAATATTGGCGTCGCCGGTGCGATCGTCTCTATAAAGCCATCATTTTCTAGCACAACCGGCAGACTCTTTTGTGCGTATACGGACGACAGGGTGGCGAAATTGCGAGAAGAATTGTTGAAGAATGCCCGCGCGCGAGGCTTCTTCCAGGGTTTACCGGAAACCGCGCCGCAACAACAGAGCAAAGTGTGCATTGGTCAACAGAAATCGGTCTTGCTTCCCGATCTGCCTTAGCTATCGAATGGTGCTGCATAAGGTATTTTCAAAACATGGCAATCGGAACATCACAAAGGGAACTGACAGCAGAAAGGAAAAGCGCTATGGTTTCAGCAAAAGGTTTAGCATGCCTTCCGGATGGTTGAGAAATTGTTTTGTAAGCTGGTAATGTTCCGTTTCCAGGTAGGGTGTCAGGCGGATGCCGTCCTCGCCGAACACATAGATTTGCGCGCTTGGATAGGAAAGCAATATCGGCGAGTGGGTTGCGATTACAAATTGCGACTGCTGCTGCACAAGCGCATGCATCCGGGACAGCAGCGCCATCTGCCGCGCCGGCGAGAGCGCGGCTTCGGGCTCGTCCAGCAGATAGAGGCCACGGCCGTAAAAGCGCTCGAGCACCAATGTCAACACACTTTCCCCATGTGACCGCTGGTGCAGCGATGTCCCGCCGTAGCTTGCGGCGACGTCAATGTTGTCAATCTCCGTTATGACGTTATAAAAGCTCTCGGCACGCAAAAAATAGCCGTCTTGCGGCTGATATGGCCCTTTTACGAGCGTGATTGCTTGATGGAGTGCTGAATGGGTCTCTGCTGTCGCAAAGTGGAAATTGCGCGAGCCGCCTTCCGGGTTAAAACCGTATGCAACGGCAATCGCCTCCAGCAGGGTCGATTTCCCCGTGCCGTTTTCGCCCACAAAAAAGGTCACCGGCTGCTCCAATTGAATCGCGTCCATATGCAGCACAGCGGGCAGCGAAAAGGGATAGGCGGACCAATCAATTGTCAGCGTGGATTTGACAGAAGCGCCTGTCAGATACAGATCCGTCATGTTATCTTTTTCCGTCCATTATAATTTCCGAGACACGGTGCGTATCCTGCTTGCTAGTTTCCGTAGATTAGCCGGTCAAATTCTTCGGCCTTGCACATCGCATCATCATCGATTTTAAAAAATGTCCCATTATATGTGATATTAGAGAAACCGAATAGAATGGTATCAACAGCGTCATCGCAGTAATAGAGTTTCAGGCGTTCTGCCGGTCTCCTGCAATCTAAAAATGGCCGAAAAGCTGTCAAGTTTAGCGAACGGAAGAATGCCACAATCTTGCGGATTTGCCGGGCATCGTCAAACGTGATTACGATTCCGTCATTTTCCGAGAGTGGTTTCAGCACTTCAATTTTATCGATCTTCTTTTTGTTTTGCAGTATTCTCACAGACGTCCCTCGCACAACAAAATAGCCGTACGCCGCCGCGATGCCGTTTATGTCACAGGCGCAACACGAGATCTACATGGCCGCACAACGAGTTCCCCCGCCAGTTTACTGCAGCAAAGACGCGATCATTGCGACAGCGTCGTCCACCAGGCGCGCAACCGAAAGGTCGTTGACACCGACGATTAGATTGTTGCAGCGGTTGACCGGAATCAGCACCTTTTTCGCCTGGCTTTGGCCAACGGCAAGCGCCATCGCGGGCGTTACTTCGCCGAGCAGGGAATCGGCGATCACGATACCAATCGGGCCAACGATAATGTCTGCTGTGCGGCTGGCGACGACAACAGGGTTTTCGCCGGTGGCGCCGTTGTTCGCGCCGCCCTTCATCATCGTCGCGGTCGCCGTGGCATTGGTGCCAATGGCAGTAATCATGCTGTGCGGCAATGCCGCCTTGATTTTTTCGATCAACTGCTTGCCGAGTTTGCCGCCCTGGCCGTCGATAACAGTGATCTGCACGGAATTGTCCATAGGATGTCCTTTCAGCGATTGCAAAGAAATAAATGTGCCGAGTAGAAACGGAAATACGCAAACGGCAGATTCTGTGTTCTATGCCGCTGTTTTTAGATAATGCACTGCGTTCACTTTACACAGTTTTCCTCTTTTATTCAACCGTCTTTCCAATCGCCCGGCTGGTGGGTGCAAAAATAGCGGCTGTTTCCGCCGCGCGTGCGTATATAATGCGCATAAAAAGAGAGAGGCGCAGTGACAGCCTAGCAGTCGGGGCGGAACAGAACCGCGCTTTGGAACGAAGTCTCTTTACGATTTTACGGTTTTGACTGTTTTGGAACCGTTGTTTGCGCTTGACATCTCCGGGAAAATTCGATACTATGAACTACACAAAGTACGCAAAGAGGGAGGGCCATCACAATGCGACTGTCGGTCAATGTATACAATATGATGATGCCCATGGGTGAGATGATGCGTCTCACATCTTTTTGCGTGCAGCGAATGCCCGCCATGGGCAAATGAATAGATAGGCACTAGAGGAATTCTGCCTGTCTCGCGCACGCGGGGCAGGCTTTTTGTTTGCGAAGATTGATGTTCCACACACAAATGTATATACTAAATCCATATAACGAAAGGGAAACAGAACATGGACAAAAATTACGGGTTTGAGACCATTCAGGTACACGGGGGGTTCAACTACGACACGCGCACCGGCGCGCATGCGGTACCCATTTATCAAACAAACGCCTACGTGTTTGAAGATACGCAGGATGCGGCTGAACAATTTATGCTCAAGAAACCGGGCAGCATCTATACCCGCCTGAGCAATCCGACCGTGAATGTGCTTGAGGAGCGCATTGCGCGGCTCGAGGGCGGCGTCGGCACCGTGTGCTTTGCCTCCGGCATGGCCGCGATTATGGCCGCGATTACAAATATTGCGGAATCGGGCAGCGAAATCATATCGCTGTCGTCGGTATACGGCGGCACCTATACGCTGCTGTTCCAGCGGTTTGCCTACCATTACGGTATCAAAGTGCACAATATCGATGACGACGATCTCGACGGCCTGCGCGCCGCGATCAACGAGAAAACACGCTGCATTTATTTTGAGACGATCGGCAACCCGCACACCAACATTCCCGAAATCGAGCAAGTGGTCAAAATCGCGCACGAGCACGGTCTGCCGACCATTGTGGACAATACCTTTGGCACGCCGTATCTAATTGACTGCAAAGCGCTGGGTGTGGATTTTACGATTCACTCGCTCACCAAATTTATCGGCGGGCACGGCAACAGCGTCGGCGGTTCTGTGACCGATCTCGGCAACTTTGACTTTAAAGGAAATCCGCGCTTTGCGATGATGAACGAACCGGACGCGGCCTATCAGGGTGCTGTTTATGCCGATTTTGGCCCGGCAGGCTATCTCGTAAAACTGCGGGCGGCGATCCTGCGCGATACCGGCGCATGCCTTTCGCCGTTCAATGCGTTTTTGATTTTGCAGGGGCTGGAGACGCTCAGCCTGCGTATGGAACGAAACACGGCCAACGCGGCGCGTTTGGCGAACTATCTCAACAGCCATCCGGCGGTTGCCTGGGTGAACTATCCGGGGCTTGAGGGCGACAAATATCACGGCCGCGCGCAAAAGTATTTTCCGAAGGGCGTGGGAAGCATC
Source organism: Oscillospiraceae bacterium (assembly GCA_031547945.1). Lineage (GTDB taxonomy): Bacteria > Bacillota > Clostridia > Oscillospirales > Ruminococcaceae > JAVBRN01. The sequence continues at coordinate 52,076 of JAVBRN010000002.1, forward strand.
TTCGCGTTTGGCGTCAAGGGCGGCGTGGAGGCCTGCAAGAAATTTATCAATGCCCTTGGGCTGTTTTCGTTCGTGGCAAACGTGTCAGACGTGCGCTCGCTGGTCACGCATCCCGCGAGCATGACCCATTCCCAGCTCGACGACGAAGGGCTTAAGGCGGCGGGCGTCAGCGGCGACCTCATTCGTATCTCGGTGGGCATCGAGACGGTCGAAGATCTGATTGCCGACCTCGACCAGGCGCTCGCGGCTTCCCAAAAATAAGGGGGGATCATTATGCCGGTTAAAATACCAAACGGCCTGCCGGCTGCTGAAATTCTGGCGAAAGAAAATATCTTTTTGATGACGGATACGCGCGCTGTGAAGCAGGATATCCGTCCGCTGCAGATCGCTGTGTTCAATCTGATGCCGACCAAGCTCGCGACCGAGACCCAGTTGCTGCGCGTCCTAAGCAACTCGCCGCTGCAGGTGGAGGTCACGCTGCTGCATACCGCGACCTATGAGTCGCGCAACACCGACCGTGACCATCTTGCGGCGTTTTACCGGACGTTCGACGACATCAAAGACGCGCAGTTTGACGGCCTGATCATCACGGGCGCGCCGGTGGAACAGATGGACTTTGAACAAGTCTACTATTGGCAAGAATTGTGCAATGTCATGGATTGGGCAGAAACGAACGTCTTTTCGACGATGTATATCTGCTGGGCGGCGCAGGCTGCGCTCTATCATCATTATGGTATCGGTAAATATCCGCTGGCAGATAAGATCTTTGGCATCTATCCGCACAAACGATTGCGCTATGATCATCTGCTAATCCGCGGGTTTGACGATATCTTTTATGCGCCGCACAGCCGGCACACAGCTATCGACGTCGACCATGTCGCCGCGCAGCCGGCGCTGGAAGTGCTCGCAACGTCGGAAGAGGCGGGTCTCTACCTCGCCGCTAGCAAAGACGGCAGCCAGGTTTTTGTCACCGGACACAGCGAATACGGCGCCGAGACGCTGGAGCTGGAATACCAGCGCGATGTGGCGGCTGGCAAACCGATCGCTGTCCCCAAAAACTACTACCCGAACGATGATCCGACCAAACCGCCGCTTGTCTCCTGGCGCGCGCATGGCAACCTGCTGTTTGGCAACTGGCTCAACTATTTTGTCTATCAGGAGACACCATACGATATCACGCATGTCGCCGCGGAAAAATCGGCGCACAAAGCGCGAACAAAAGGATAACATACCAATCCGTTTCGTTTGGGTTTTGCGATCCCAAATAGCGGCATTCTCCAAAAAAGAACCCGATTGTATCGGGTTCTTTTTGCATGGTCTTTTTTGGGAAATACGCAGGAGGAACGGCGCTAATATGGCCACAAGGTAAAGGATAAAGCGCTGAAAAAAAGCGAAACTGAAAAAGGTGAGGCAGGGTGTTAACGCCACAAACAATAAAATTCCGCACAAAAAGCAAAAATTTTTTTCATCGCTATTGTCATTTAATAATAAAAGTCTTTTATCAGTATTAAATATAATAAAACAGTCGAAAGATGAGGAGAGTGGTGCAATCTATGTGATCGGCTTGTTATTGATTTTGATATGATATTAGAAATAGCGACGACCAAAATTGACCAAATTCGACAAAAGCAAACAAAACTCAACACTTGTACGTGTTAACCGAAAAAGGAAACGTCATGAAGCAGATACTTGCTCTCGCGGCTACCATGATGTTGCTGTTTGTGTTTGTGCAGTCCAACCAATCTGCCGGGTTTTCCGCAAATACAGTTCGGTCAGGTATAAAAGCGCAAGATGATACAGCGACAATTTTTCTGCTGCCAAACGGCGCGGCAAGATATGAAACCGGCACCGGATGCCAAGCTCGAAAAATGACGGCTACTTCCGAATCCGACCTGTTTTCTGAGGACAATCTTAACGAAGAGAGACAGTATCGGGAACAGCAGAGAACTGAGCGGGACAAACGACTAAAAGATGCGTTTGATAATTATGGTGGAGCGACAGAGGATCGCAGTGATGCGTTACAGAACAGAGTCGCCGAGCTTTTTGCAACGCCTTCGACGTATTACGGAAATAGCCGTGTTGCGGAACAAGCGAACACGACTGCAACCGTGTTATTGGTCGTCCTATTCTTAACGCTTGCGGCGGCGAGTTACCTTGTGACGCTGTCTGTCCGTAAGGCAATGCAGAAGAGGCAGGAAAAGTGATGTACATCACAGTGACAATCACGACAACGGAACAGCAATACCACATTCAAATTGACAACAAACAGCGTGTTGCTGCAGGCATTGAAATTTTGGCAGCCACCGGGAAGACGACCGCGAAGCCAGTGGACTATTACCGATCGAAAATGCAAAAACGTATTGTCAGTGCCTATAATACTTTTGAGCAAGAACACATCCAAAGCGGCGATGAGCTTACATTGCTGGTTTAAAACCACAAAGGGAATTGGCAGTGGGAAAACAAATTGAAAGAACGTATTTGAATGGCGAATCAAGGCTAAAACCAGATCAACGCCATTTTTTAACCTATCCAAATGCACATCTTGTGCCGTGTGCACTCAAACAGGGCAAGGATGGATTCACACTGACGTTTGATACCGAAGGGCTCGTTCCCTTCACGATGATGCGTGAAGTAGAAGAGGCTACGGAGATTTATCGCGCCTTGGCGAATATCGCGGCGTTTCAATCTTTACAACAGGAATATGCGTTTATCCTTTCGCCGGACAACTTGATGATAGACATCAATCTTGTGCCCAGGATTTTAGAACGGGACGCAGAGGATGGGCCGCAGCCCTTCGTAGAAATGTATAAAGCGCTCATTGGGACAACAGTTCTGCCGACATATACCTATCAGGATTTTCTAAACGGCGGCGAAGACTTCTATGGGAAAAACCAGTTCTTAGCGTCGATTCGTGATTTAAAGACAGTGGAAGAAATTGAAACCACATTGTTGGACAAATATTTTGCGTGTAGGGAACGCGACCAGAAAAAACTCGTGCGCGTCCGCAAAAGCACGCTGAAATTCAGCCGAATTTTTATGCCGATCCTGGCGCTTTTAACCGTGCTGGCGCTTGTCGCGGCTGGCTGGCTATTTTTTTATCGCTTTCCGTTCGATGAGGCTGTAACGGCTGCGTATGCTTTTTATGAACAATATGATTATTATAACGTACAAAAGCAATTGGCGCCCTATACATTGGAACAAATTCCATATGATGTCAAATATATTCTGGCGCGATCTTACATTTACACAGATGCCATATTAGAACAGCAATATCGGGAAAATGTGTTGGAAACAATCGATACAAATACCGATGAACGGCAGCTTAATTACTGGATTGAGGTCGGCCGCGAACAGTATCGCAATGCCATCGATTATGCGGAACAGCTGCAAGATGACCCATTGCTGCTGTACGCTCTGGTACTTTACCGAGATTGGACGGAAAAGGATACCGAGCTATCTGGCGCCGACAAAACAGCCTTGCTCACGGAATTAGATGCGCGCATCAAGCAAATGGATGAGGCGAAGAAGGCGCGGGAGAAAGCCGAGGAAGAGGCAAAGCAACAAGAAGAACAGCAGACACAGAACGACGAAGAAGAGCAAGAACAGAACGACGAAGAAGACTCAAATAGCTCTGAAAACGCAGAAAGTAATTCGCAATAAGGGTAACCATCAGCGCGGTATAGAATAATGTTTGCAACAGAACAAAAGACGGCCCCGGTTAATACGGGGAAGCCAACAGCATATAAAATTCTCCTGTTTCGAGGAAACCGGTATGTCGAGACGCAAGTGGTTGATGCAATGCGGCTTGGCACAGGCGCGCGTGTTTTTTTGCAGGACAACACGGTAAAGCTCAATGACGAGACATGGAAACTATACAATTACATGAAATTGCCGTCGGGCGACAAAGCCATGTTGTTGCCGACCGAGGGGAAAATCTTTTCTATTCTCAACCGGCCTGTCATCCGGATTGGGAAAGACCGGGCCGACGATATCTTTTTGAAATACTCCAAAGCTTCCCTTGTTCTGTGTGATGCTGTTTTGACGATTTACGAGGGGACGGTTTATTTAGATGGCGTATTGCGGGAACCTGGCCGCTATTTGCTGCAGCCGGGCGACACCATTTTTCTGGACAGCACCGAGATTTGTTTTGGGGGCGATTTTGTCACCTGCATTGGCGGTGTGTATCAATGCCTTTTGAATGAGTACTTTTCCAAACGGCAGCTGGCAGAGGATTTCCCAAACTACGCGCGTTCGCCGCGCATTATCAAGCGGGAGCCGACGGCAACGGTAGAACTAAAAGATCCGCCAAAAAAAGAGGCGCCCAAAAAGGGCGCGTTGGTTCGGTTGATTCTTCCGCCGCTCGTCATGATGTCGTTGACCATAGGCGTCAGTTTGATGATGGGGCGCGGTATTTATATGATTGTGATGGCCGCCGGAACATTGGTTTCGACGGTTGTATCGGTCACGAACTATTTTCAGGATAAAAAAGACCGCAAACAAAAAGAGACCGAGAGCGCGACCTCTTATCAAGAATATCTGCTGCGGCAGCGCAAGATGCTTCACCGGTTTCGCAGCCAGTTTATCGACGCGAAAACGTACCACAACCCATCTGTACAAGAGATTGCGGAGTTGGTGGACCGATATTCCAACCGCATTTATGAGCGTCGGTCGAGCGACGCGGACTTTTTGCAGATCTCCTTGGGATCGGCCGACTGTGAACCGTCCTACAAAGTGCAATGTAAATTAGACGATTTTGAAGCCAACAAAGATCCGCTTTATCTGGAAATGCTGGATGTATACAAATCGTTTACGATGATTCGGGATATACCAAAAGTAATCGATCTGAAAAATGCACATCTAGGGATTGTCGGAGAATCAAGTTTCATACATACGCAATTAAAAGCACTTCTTGCGCAGCTTGCTTTTATGCACAGCTATCGCGATATCGAAATTGTGCTGTTGACCGATCCGCAGTCGCGCGAAGAATTTGAATGGGTGCGCTGGTATCCGCATTGCCGCATCGCAAGCATTAACGTCTCCGGTCTGATCAGCAGTGAGAACCAGCGCGACCAGGTATTGGGCAATATTTCCCAAATGCTCAAACAGCGCAAACAATATTTGGACGAATCAAAACGGGACGCGCGCTTTACACCGCACTATGTTTTTGTCATCGACAACCCTAATTTGGTGTTGAGCCACAGCATTATGGAGTTCCTGCAGGAAGAAGATACAGAACTTGGGTTCAGTATCATCTATACTACACATCTGTTGTCCAACCTGCCGGAAAATATCAAAACGATTTTGATGCTTGATACCAAGGACAAAGGCACCCTGCTGTTGGACGAAGGACTCCTTGTCGACCAGCCAATTCAATTGCATAACATAGAAAATGTTGATTTGGAGGCGATGTCGCGCGCGTTGGCGCCCCTGATTCACAATCAGGGAGTCACAACGCAAATTCCGGAGAGCATCTCTTTCTTTGAACTGTACAATGTCAAGCATCCAACCGAACTGCCGATCGAGCGTCTGTGGGCGAGCAACGCTTCCCACAAGTCATTGGCGGTGCCGCTCGGCGTGCGCGGCAAAGATGACATCGTCTATCTGAATTTGCATGAAAAATCTCACGGGCCGCACGGCTTGGTTGCCGGCACAACCGGCTCGGGAAAATCTGAGATTTTGCAGTCCTTTATTCTGTCGCTCGCGGTCAATTTTCATCCGCATGAGGTCGGATTTCTGCTGATTGACTACAAAGGCGGCGGCATGGCAAACCTGTTTAAAGATCTGCCGCATCTGCTTGGCACGATCACCAACCTGGATGGCAGCGAGAGCATGCGCGCGCTCGCCTCTATCAAAAGCGAGCTGGCGCGCCGACAGCGTATTTTTAACGAGCACGACGTGAACGCAATCAACCAGTATACAAAACTGTTTAAAGAGGGCAAAGCAAAAGAGCCGCTGCCGCACCTGTTTTTGATTTCTGATGAGTTTGCCGAACTGAAAAAAGAACAACCGGAGTTTATGCGCGAGCTGGTCAGCGCCGCGCGCATTGGCCGAAGCCTCGGGGTACACTTGATTTTGGCGACGCAAAAACCGTCCGGTGTTGTAGATGACCAAATCTGGAGCAACTCCAAGTTTAAGCTGGCACTGAAAGTGCAAAATGAGTCGGACAGCCGCGAGGTTATCAAAACACCTGATGCCGCGCGTATCATCCAACCGGGGCGCGCGTATCTGCAGGTGGGCAATAACGAGATATATGAATTGTTCCAGTCTGCCTGGAGCGGCGCAGCCTATAGCAAGGAGCATGAGGACCGCGCGTTTGACAGCCGCGTCTACCTGGTCAACGACCTGGGGCAGGGCGTGCTGCTCAATGACGATCTGAGCGATATGGCAAGCGCGGAGGACACGGGCGTGACGCAGCTGGATGCAACGGTTGCGGAGATACAGAAAGTGTATTTGCGCAAACGCGCGGTAGCGGTGGCAAAGCCATGGCTGCCGCCGCTGGAGGAGCAGATTGTCTCTCCGCACATCGACGCGGTGCGCGCGGGCGACGTCGGCCAGCTGCGCAAACAAGACATGACCGTGCAGCTTGGCAGGGTGGATTTGCCGGAAAGCCAGTCGCAAATAGAATATGTCCATGATTTCTTTAAGGACGGGAACCTGGCGATCTTTGGTGCGTCCGGATTTGGCAAGTCGACCACCGCTATGACGATTGCGCTCTCGCTTGCAATGAAAAACGCGCCGGATCTGCTGCAATTTTATATTATGGATTTTGGCAATGCCTCGCTGATTCCGTTAAAAGGCTTGCCGCAAACGGCGGATTACCTAAGTTTTGATGACACGGACAAGCATGACAAACTGTATAAGCTGCTTCTGAGTGAGGTTGCCACACGCAAAAAGTTGTTTGCACGTGAAAACGCAATCAACTTTAACATGTATAATACCGTTGCAAAGCAAAAACTGCCGGTGATTTTGCTTGTTATCGACAACTACGACGTCATCAAAGAGCTTGGTTATGAAACAGAGGAAGTTCTCACAAAGATTACGCGCGACGGCGTCGGTCTTGGTATCTATACGGTGATTGCGGCGACGCGCCAGTCGGCTGTGCGCTATGCTGTGCTCAACAACTTTAAGGATAAGATTGTACATTTCATGCATGAATCCAGCGATATTTACGCGCTTGTCGGCCGCAGCGATTATACGCTGCCGGAAATTCGCGGGCGCGCTATGGTTCGCATGGAGGATGTCAGTTTGATGCAGGTCTATCTGCCGCTTGCATTTACCGACGAGATGCAATATACCGCCGGGCTGCGCAACACGATTGATGCCATTGCGCGCAACTGTTCGGTCAGCGGCGCCAACGGAATTCCGGTGTTGCCGGATATCCTGACCATTCCCGATTTGCTGCGCGCCGCAGGGCCGGACAAGCGCAAGCGAATTGTACTTGGCCTGGATACCGAGTCGGTGCGGCCGCAGTTCTTTGACAGTTCCGCGCAGGTACAACTGATTGTGGGAACTGCGCAGACCGGCAAGAGCAATCTGCTGAAGCTTATTTTGGGACAGCTGGCTGGTGAGACCGTATTCATCGCCGACTCCAAAACCTGCGATTTGCAGAATGCGGCGGAGCGGCCGAACACGGTCTATATGAGCAACGCTGCCCAGGCCAGTGTTTTTGTTGCGCGTTTGAAACAGGTGATTGAAGAACGTAAAGCGTTGTTGGAGCAGCAGGGCGGCCGGCGGCGGCCCAAAGACTTTTATGCTGCATTGCCGCGCGTTTCTATCTTAATTGACGACGCGGACTATTTTGTGGAATGCTGTGCCGGTTGTGCGAAAGAAATGGAAGCGCTATTGCCCGAGGCGCTTGTGGTTGGGGTATATATCTATTCCACGACTGCGCCAAGCAAGATGCGCGGATACGACCCGGTGACCAAGCTCTTGAAGGATACCACGCACGGGGTTCTCTTGGGGAATCCAAGTGACCAGTCGATCTTTATTGTACCGTCCATACGTGGCTATAAACCGCAAGTGGATATGGGCATGATCGCACGCATGGGCCAGCAGGTCATGATCAAAATTCCGCAGGTGGAATAGCCGCAGCGACAACATAGGAATCCGATTCAAACCGAAGAAGACCGCGGCAGCGCTGCGGTCTTCTTCAGCTGTTCAAAAAATCCGGGTAGCGAAAAAGGTGCGCCAAAATAGCCGACGGCCGAAAGATGCCACCCCTGCCGCCCAATCAATTGGGGCTTGGCCCCAAACTCCATAAAAGAAAAAAGGCCGTTGGGTGCAGGCAACTGCCGAAACTACGCTCGTTTTCGCTCGCTGCCTTGTCATGTTACCTCCGGCGTGTGGGGCGAAGCCCCCTGCGTTAATCGTGTGGCTGGGGCGGGATTGCCAAGGCCGACGAGCGGAATGCCCTGGCAGTTTGACATTCCACGATTTTTCCACGGGGGTGTGCGGCGTAACTTCTAAAAACGCTGGAGGCTGCGGCGGGAAACAGGATCGACAAACATAGTGTCGCAGATGCAGGTTGTTCTTGCTTAAGTGAGGCTTTCGCGCGGAAAAGGTTCACAGTAAAACTGTGAACCTTTGTTTCGCAACAAACGCTATTTTTTTGCTTCGCAATATGCGCAGCGGTATGCGTGGGTTTCTATATCTGTAAGATAAAAGATCTGGTCGATCGCGTGCTCTGTGCTCGTGATGCAGCGCGGATTGGAACAGGTGAGCACGTTGATCAGCCTTTTTGGCAGCGCAAGCTGTTTCTTTTCTACCAGATTGCCGTTTTGAATGATATTGACCGTAGCGCCGGGATCGATATAGCCCAGCACATCCAGATCGATATCAATCGTCTCATCAATTTTGATAATGTCCTTGCGCCCCATCTTTTTGCTCTTGACGTTGCGGATCATCGCGACGGTACAATCGAGCTCGTCCAGATGCAGATATTTATAGATCTCCATGCCTTTTTTGGCGGTGATATGGTCGAGCACAATGCCGCTTTGGACGCTGTCGATATTCATAGCCGCACCTCCAGCAAGTTCAAAATGAGCGCCATGCGCACAAATTTGCCATACTGCACCTGCTTGAAGTAACAGGCGCGTGGGTCGTCATCAACAGATTTGTCAATTTCATTGACGCGCGGCAGCGGGTGCATGACACAAAGGTCTTGTTTTGCGTTTGCAAGCTTTTGCCGGTCTAAAATGTAGCTGTCTTTCAACCGAATATAGTCCGCTTCGTTGAAAAAACGTTCTTTTTGCACACGCGTCATATAGAGGATATCAAGCTGCGGCATGACCGCGTCCATGCGGTCGGTTTCCAAAAAAGAAATGCCGCCGCGCGTCAGATTGGCGCGAATGTAGTCGGGAATCTGCAATTCTTCGGGCGAGATCAATACAAACGAAGTTTCGGGATAGCGGGACATCGCGTTGATCAGCGAATGCACCGTACGGCCAAACATCAAGTCTCCGCACAGACCGACGGTCAGATGGTCGAGCCGGCCTTTTTCGCGCCGAATCGTCAGTAGGTCAGTCAATGTCTGGGTGGGGTGGTTATGGCCGCCGTCGCCTGCGTTGATAATCGGCACTGTGCTCACCTGCGCAGCGACATTTGGGGCGCCCTCTTTGGGATGGCGCATGGCGATGATATCCGCATAAGCGGAAACCACCCGAATGGTGTCGGATACGCTCTCACCTTTGGATGCCGAACTGGACGCCGCCTCGGAAAACCCAAGCACAGCGCCGCCAAGACCGAGCATCGCGGACTCAAAGCTCAAGCGCGTGCGGGTGCTGGGCTCAAAAAAAAGCGTGGCCAGCTGTTTGTGCCGGCAAGTTTCCTGATAGCGCTCCGGCTGTGCGATGATATCGTTCGCGGTCTCTAACATCTCGTCGATTTCTTCTACCGAAAGATCGGTACTGTCAATCAAATGGCGCATAGAATCTCCTTTTTCCTGCTATGTAAGTGCAGAAGTTGTTGGCAGCGTCCTGCTTTTCCCCAAAACTGGCGCACGCTACCGCAAACTGCGCTGTGTTGCCGTGAGCGATACCAGTCTTATATTGGCCAAACCGAACAACGGCTGCATGCATTTGACGGCGCATACGCTGCCGCACAACTGTTTTAACAGAATGTGAGGATAAATAAGCCGCGCGAACTGTTTTGCAAGAGACTGGGCTTCTTGATCACGATGTTTTCTTCGGGTCGTTACTGCGCGGAGCCATTGCGGGACAATCCGGGCAGGCGCGGATGCAATCAATAAACCAAAGAATGCGCGATTATACCCCTGTTCGCAACTGCCGATTCCCCTGAAAAGGTCTTGGGGGCAACCCCATTTTAAATTGGGGCTGGGGTGGAAAATAAGAACAGCTGCCATTTAAGCACCGGTTACCCAGCCGCTGGTTTTTGTTGACTTTAGCTTCCGAAAAAGCGCGAACAATATTTTTTGATCGCGCCCGCTCGCATTGACATGTCCTCTGAACAGATACGGGCGGAATTGTGAAAAAAGATTAAATAGCCTGCATCCAGCTCTCATCCGCAGGATTGGCGCGAAAGGCAAGCAGCCGCGCGCGGTCGTCGTCGGCGATATAACCGTCCGCGGCGGCAACGTCGACGAGTGTATCAAAATCGGTAAGACTGTGGCTCGCGACGTTGGCAGCCGCCATGCGGTCGAGACCTTTTTGCATGCCGTAGGTAAAGATGCTCGCGATGCCAAGTACGTTTGCGCCAGCTTCGCGCAGTGCCTCGACAACCTCGATGACGCTGCCGCCGGTTGAAATCAAATCCTCGATGACGACGACATTCTGGCCCGGCTCCAGTTTTCCTTCGATGCGGTTTTCGCGGCCGTGATCTTTGGCGCCGCCGCGCACATATCCCATTGGCAGACCAAGCAAATGCGCAGTGATCGCCGCGTGTGCGATACCGGCGGTACTTGTGCCCATCAAAACTTCGGCGCCGGGATAGCGCGTTTGTATCAGGGAAGCGAGCGCCTGCTCTACCTCTGTACGGACACTGGGTGCCGTGAGAATTAGGCGGTTGTCGCAATAGATCGGGCTTTTGATACCGCTTGCCCAGATAAACGGATCATCCGGACGCAAAAATACAGCCTGGATAGACAGAAGGGCACGTGCAATCTCTTGTTTCATATGAAGCCTCGTATTTGTTATTAGATAATTGGTATTAGATATTCGTTAAGAGCAGCTTGCGCAAAACTGCTTCAGCTTGGTGTCATTTGGCTGCCAGAAAAGGAAGGAAGAAGTAGAGGAACGTGCTTGGCATAAACGGTTTTTCTAGCTACAGAATATCAGAAAACTAGTTAAGAGCAGTTTGGCGTAAATCTGCCTCTGTTTGGGCATCGTATGGCCGTTAGAAAAGAGGTGCCTTAACTAGCCGGAGCTTGCTTGATATTAAACTGGTTTTTTAGCTACAGAATATCAGAAAACTAGTTAAGAGCAGCTTGGCGTAAAATTGTTTCTGCTCGGGCATCGTAGGGCTGTCAGAAAAGAGCGAGCAGAAAAAGCGGGAGCTTGCCTGACATAAGCTGATTTTCAGGCTGTAGACTTTCAGCAAAATAGATAGCAGCCAAAGGCAAACCTGTTTCTGGCAGGGCATCGTATGGCTGTTGAAACTTGGCTGAGACGGCTGGCGAAATCAGGCGGAACATTTCCTCCGCTTGGCCAATGTCGTGTTGTATGCGTGCCCTGGAACCGATTCGGGGGCGGGAGCTGTCATCTTTCAATATCGGCGCCAAATTCCTGCAAACAGCGCCGATAGGCCGCCTCCGGGTCTTCGGCTGCGGTAATTGGCCGGCCGACGACAATATAGTCAGAGCCCAAAGTCCTGGCCAGTTCCGGCGTTGTGACGCGAACCTGGTCACCTTTGTTGCCGTCAGCAAAGCGTACGCCGGGTGTGACAGCCAGAAAATCTGCGCCGCATACGGTTTTGACGAGTTCGGATTCGAGCGGGGAGCACACGACGCCGTCAAGGCCAGCGGTCTGCGCGTTCTTCGCGTAGTGCGCGACGGTGTCGTTTAGTGATGCGCCGATCAGCAGTTCTTCCTGCATACGCTGTTCGCTTGTGGAGGTCAACTGGGTTACGGCGATTAGCAGGGGACGGGTGCCGTCCGGCCGCGTCAGGCCCTCCAGCGCGGCACGCATCATATCGATGGTGCCCGCAGCGTGCACATTGCACATGTCAACATCCAGTTTCGAAAGGTTTGCCATCGCCTTTTTCACGGTGTTTGGGATATCATGCAGTTTTAAATCGAGAAAAATGCGGTGGCCGCGCGCTTTGAGCGTGCGTACAATGTCCGGCCCTTCCGCGTAAAACAATTCCATGCCGATTTTGACAAATGGCTTTTGGTCGTGAAACCGGGACAGAAACGAGAGAGTATCCGCGCCCGTTGCAAAGTCGCAAGCAATGATGACATCACGTTTGTGCATAACAGTGTCCTTTTCTTTTGATTTCCGGGTAACCAACGCGCAAATCGCAACTACCCTGGTTTTCCACAGCAGCCACGCAGATGAAAGGGCGGCTGCGTGCCCAACCCCGCCTTTTTAATGGAGACGCGGGGCGGGTGAACAGGGGTATGATCGCGCACGCGTTGGCTTACGATTCATTAGCGGTTACCTGGCTTCTATGAAAGCAGAAAATATGGATCATATGTCTGTGCTGCCGCTGCCCATATGCTTGTTCTTCAACCATGCTTGTTGCAAGCAACGTGTCGTAAACCTGCTTGCGCAAAGGGACAGCCGTCACCAGGCAGCGTAGCGGTGGCCTTTACGCAGGCGACCAGCAGCGATTCCGGCAGGTAACGGGTGACTGAAAAAGCGGGGTCAGGGGATCTGCCTTTTGCGCACGTCCGCCGCACTGGCAGGCGAAAGAGAGAGCACTATTTGCAGGCGCCAATCAAATCCGAAAGCCGGCCCACGCCAAGCGATTCGAGCAGCGCAGGCAGTGCTTCCAGGATCGTTTTGCAGCAATAAGGATCGACAAGATTCGCCGCGCCGATCTGCACCGCCGTCGCGCCGGCAAGCAGCATCTCTACAACGTCTTCGGCTGTGCTGACGCCGCCCATGCCCATAACTGGAACCGAGACGGACTGCGCTACCTGGTGTACCATGCGCAGCGCAATCGGGAAGATCGCCGGGCCGGACAGGCCGCCGTAGGTGTTGGCGAGAATGGGTTTGCGCGTTTTGATGTCAATGCGCATGCCAAGTACCGTGTTGATAAGCGAGAGGCCGTCCGCACCCGCCTTTTCGCATGCTGATGCGATAGAAACGATATCGGTCACGTTTGGGCTGAGTTTAATGAAAACCGGCTTCGACGTGACACCTTTGACTTCGCGGGTGATTTCGGCGGCGCTGGCGGCGTCGGTCCCAAAACTCATACCGCCGTGCTTGACGTTTGGGCAGCTGATGTTGACTTCGATGATGCCAACCTGCGGCTGTGCGTCCATCGCCGCGGCGCAGGCAATATATTCGTCCACTGAAAACCCGCTGATGTTCGCGATCACCGGTTTGTGGAAAAAAGCGCCCAGCCGCGGGAGTTCTTCCGCAAGGACTGCCGCAAGCCCCGGGTTTTGCAACCCGACGGCATTGAGCATACCGGAAGGGGTTTCCGCGATGCGTGGCAGGTCGTTGCCATAGCGCGGATCTTTTGTGGTACCTTTGCATACAAAAGAACCCAGCAGATTCGGGTCGTAAAAATCAACAAATTCCCCGCCAAAGCCGAAGGTGCCGCTGGCCGGGATAATCGGGTTGTCCAGCCGCAGACCGCAGAGCGAGACAGAAAGATCTACCATACAATCTCCTCCTTGCGCAAAACCGGCCCATCCTTGCAGATGCGCTTGGAGCCAGTGATTGTCTGACAGGAGCAGCCCATACATGCGCCGAATCCGCATGCCATCCGCGCCTCAAAACTCAGTTGGCCGGGTGTGGGGCAGGCGTGATAAACTGCTTTGAGCATTGGCTCCGGCCCGCAGGCATAATAGTAACCGTAGTCATCGACCCGGCCGAGCAGATCGGTGACAAACCCCTGGGTATAGTTGCTCGGCATAACCGTTGCGATAAAAACGTCGCAGCCGAGCGCCGTAAACTCGTTTTTATAAAAAACATCGTCCGCTTCGTTAAAGCCGAGCAGGACGGTGACCGGTTTGCCTGCGCCGCGCAAGGATTTGGCGAGCGCGTAGAGGGGCGGAACGCCCACGCCGCCGCCGAGCAGCAGTGGCTTTTCGCACATGCTTATGTCATAGCCGTTGCCAAGCCCGGTTAAAATATCGAGATCGGTGCCGGCGGGGAGTTTAGAGAGTGCCGCGGTGCCGCCGCCGACCACCTTATATATCAGCGTGAACCCGCCGGCGTTAAAATCGCAGACGGAGATTGGACGGCGCAGAAAGAAGCCGTCCAGCTTGATGTTGACAAACTGGCCGGGCGCGGTGATCGCGTGCGGGCCGACCAGGCGCATTCGATAGACATGATTTGCAATGCGCTCGTGCTGTACAATTGTGAAGTCACCCTGCTGCAATGGTTGTTCCTCTTTTTTGATGTTTATCTGGATAATACACGCGATTTTGAACCGCAATGCTCACTTGCCGCGCAGTCCGCCCAGCGGGACGCTAATCATGTCAAAAGAGAAAGAAATCGATCGGCAAATTGGACTGATCGTACGGGTGCGGAATGCACCGAAACCGTCCTTTTTCACCACATTGTTCTAAATCCGGGTAAAAGAAAAGCTGCCGGCAACGTGCGCTGTCAAAACAGGCACGGGGGCGTTGCCCGTTATGAGGCAAGGACGCCGCGCGTTAAAAGCCGCAAGGGTAAAGCAGAGGCGCGGCGCGAAGACACAACTGTTGGTTTGGGACAATTGCAAAAGTACTGCGCGGCGGCGCGGTGCAAGGAGAAGCAAGGCACTTTCGACGAAACCAGTACGAATCAAAAAATGAGATAATTTATACACAAAGCAATCGATATACAATTACGAGATACGCCTATTTATCCGCGTCGATCGTCGAGATACCGAGCGTGATCTCCTCAAGCACATCGAGCAGCGCGCTGACGGTGTCGAGCGAAGTAAACATGGTCACATTATTCTCTACGGCGCAGCGGCGTATCGCATAGCCGTCGGTTGCCTGCGTTGTGTCGTCGATGTCGCGCGTGCTGATGACATAGTTGACATGCCCCATGCGCAGCGATTCCAAAATCTCCTCGCTGCCCTCGCTCAACTTGCGTTTTACGCGCGTTTTGATACCATGGTTTTTAAAAAACGCAGCGGTGCCGCAAGTGGCTTCGATGTTAAATCCGAGGTTGTAGAACCGACGGATAAGCGGCAGTGCTTCGGTCTTGTCCTTGTCGGAAATCGTCACAAATATTGTACCATAGTTTGCGACGTTCATGCCAGACGACTGCAGCGCTTTGTAAAGCGCGCGGGTATAGCTGGCGTCATAGCCGATCGCTTCGCCGGTCGATTTCATCTCGGGCGAGAGATAGGCATCTGAGCCGCGCAGCTTCGAAAACGAAAACGCGGGCGCCTTGACATACCAGCGTGTTTTGTCGGGCGGGTACAGTTCGGTGATGCCCTGGTCTTTCAGGCTGTGTCCGAGGATGACGCGCGTCGCAGTGTCTGCGAGCGAAAACCCGGTCGCTTTGGAGAGGAAGGGCACAGTGCGCGACGAGCGCGGATTGACCTCGATGATATAGACATCGTCGTGTTCGTCCACAATGAATTGGATGTTGTACAGCCCGATAATACCGATGCCGAGCCCAAGCCGCACGGTGTAGTCGCGGATCACGGTTTTGACCTTCTCGCTGATGCTGAAGGTCGGATAGACGCTGATGCTGTCGCCCGAATGTACGCCGGTGCGCTCGATGTGCTGCATGATGCCGGGAATGAATACATCGGTGCCGTCGCACACAGCGTCGACCTCCAGCTCCTTGCCGCTGATATATTTGTCGACCAGAACCGGCTGTTCCACGTTGACCGCCACCGCGTTTTTCAGGTAATGCCGTAGGTTTTGCTCGTTGGATACAATTTGCATTGCGCGCCCGCCGAGCACGTAGCTCGGACGTACAAGCACAGGATAGCCGATCTCATTTGCCGCCAGTACGCCGTCCTCAATGTTGGTGACCGCGCGGCCCTTGGGCTGCGGGATGCCAAGCTTGTGCAGAATCTTTTCAAAACAATCGCGGTTCTCGGCGTTTTCAATCGCCTGCATGTCGGTGCCGATGAGCGGTACCCCCAAAGCATGCAGCGGCTGTGCGAGGTTGATCGCGGTTTGCCCGCCCAGCGTGACAATTACGCCGAACGGCTGCTCGAGTGTGATGATATTCATCACGTCCTCGACGGTAAGCGGCTCGAAATAGAGCTTGTCGCTTGTCGTGTAATCGGTGGATACTGTCTCTGGATTGTTGTTGATGATAATCGCCTCGTAGCCAGCGTCGCGGATTGTCCACACGGCGTGCACCGTGCAGTAGTCAAACTCCACGCCCTGCCCGATGCGAATCGGGCCAGAGCCAAGGACAATGACCTTTTTCTTGCCGCTCACACGAGATTCATTCTCGTCCTCGTAGGTCGAGTAGAAATAGGGGACATAGCTCTCGAATTCGCTGGCGCAGGTATCGATCATTTTATAGACCGGTAGAATGCCGTTGTCTTTGCGCAGCCGGAATAGGTCCGACTCTCCTATGCCCCAGACCTGGCCGATATATTTGTCGCTGAGGCCAAGCCGCTTGGCTGCGCGCAGGATTTCCAGATCGTCTTTGTTTGCCATAAGCTCGGCTTCGAAATCGACCACGTTTTTAATTTTATCCAGAAAGAGTGTATCAATGCGGGTCGCGTTGTAAAGCAGGCCGATATCTTCGCCCAGGCGGAAAAGCTGGGCGATCGCGAACAGGCGGTCGTCGGTCGCGTCGGCGACATACGCGAGCAGCTCATCTGCCGACATGTCGTCAAATTTCGGATGATAGAGATGGCAGACGCCGGTCTCGAGCGACCGCACCGCCTTGAGCAGGCTCTCCTCGAGCGTGCGGCCGATACTCATGACCTCGCCGGTCGCCTTCATCTGGGTCGAAAGCTTGTTCGAAGCGGTCGTGAGCTTGTCAAACGGGAAGCGTGCGACCTTGGTCACAACGTAGTCAAGCGTCGGCTCAAAGCTTGCGGGCGTGTTCGCGAGCGGAATCTCGTCCAGCCGCAAGCCGACCGCCACTTTCGCGGAGACGCGCGCGATCGGGTAGCCACTGGCCTTTGAGGCGAGCGCCGACGAGCGGGATACGCGCGGGTTCACCTCGATCAGATAGTATTGGAACGAGTAAGGGTCGAGCGCGAACTGCACGTTGCAGCCGCCCTCTATTTTGAGTTCGCGGATGATCTTGAGCGCGCTGTCGCGCAGCAGCTGGCACTCCTTGTTTGTGAGCGTCTGGCAGGGCGCAACAACGATCGAGTCCCCGGTGTGCACACCAATCGGGTCGATGTTTTCCATGTTGCAGATCGTGATTGCGGTGTCGTTGCCGTCCCGCATCACTTCGTACTCGATTTCTTTGTAGCCCTTGACACTCTTTTCTACGAGCACCTGTTTGACCGGCGACAGTTTGAGCGCGTTTTTCATAATTGCGCGCAACTCGTCCTCGTCATCTGCAAAGCCGCCGCCAGTGCCGCCGAGCGTAAACGCTGGCCGCAGCACAACCGGGTAGCCGATGGTGTCGGCCGCTTTGATGGCTTCATCGATCGAGTGGGTGGTCAGAGACGGCAGCACCGGCTCGCCGATGCGCTCGCACATTTCCTTAAATAATTCGCGGTCCTCGGCCATTTCGATGCTCTCAAAACTGGTGCCGAGAATCTCCACCTGGCACTCCTGCAGAATGCCCTTTTTGGCAAGCTGCATCGCGAGATTGAGGCCGGTCTGGCCGCCCAGACCAGGCAGTATCGCGTCGGGGCGCTCATACCGCACAATTTTCGCGACATATTCGAGTGTCAGCGGTTCCATGTAAACCTTATCCGCCATCGAGGTATCGGTCATAATCGTCGCTGGGTTGGAGTTGACGAGAATGACTTCGTAGCCTTCCTCGCGCAGCGCGAGGCAAGCCTGCGTGCCAGCATAGTCGAACTCGGCTGCCTGACCGATCACGATCGGGCCGGAGCCGATGACGAGTATTTTTTTGATATCTTTGCGTTTTGGCATGCTACCGCACCTCCTGTTCCATCATCTCGATAAACCGCCCGAACAGATGCAGGCTGTCCTGCGGGCCGGGCGCGCTTTCGGGATGATACTGCACCGCGAGCACGCGGTCTTTTTTGCACGCTACGCCCTCTGCCGTGCTGTCGAGCAGGTTGACATGCGTCAGAGTCAGATCCGTATTGTCCAGCGAGGGAATGTCCACCGCATAACTGTGATTCTGGCCGGTGATTTCAATCGTACCGGTCGCAATTTCTTTCACCGGGTGGTTGCCGCCGCGGTGTCCGAATTTCATTTTATAGGTTTTTGCGCCGTAGGCGAGGCAGACCGCCTGATAGCCAAGGCAGATGCCAAAAATGGGAAGCCGTCCACGCAGCTGTTTGACAAGTTCAATCACTTCGGGCACATCCTCCGGGTTGCCCGGGCCGTTGGAAACGAACAGGCCGTCCGGCTTCAGCGCGAGCACTTCATCCACGGTAGCATTGTAGGGCACAACGGTGACATTGCAGCCGAAATGATTGAATTTGCGCACAATGCCGAGTTTGATGCCGCAGTCGATCGCGACGACATTAAAGCGCGGGTTCGCGGTACGCGCATACCAGCGTTTTTTGCAGCTGACGCGCGCAACGGCATCGCGCGGCAGGGTATACGCTTTGATTTGAGCCAAGGCCGCATCGTCCGAGACATCGGGCGTGGTGAGCATCGCTTTCTGCGCGCCTTCGCTGCGGATCATCCGCGTTATGCGGCGGGTATCGACGCCCGCAATGCCGGGAATATTGTTTTCCTCCAGCACTTCGCCGAGCGTTTTGGTCCAGCGAAAGTTGCTGGGGCTGTCGTTGTATTCGCGCACAACCAGCCCGCCGATTGTCGGCACCTTTGATTCAAAGTCGTCGTCAGTGATGCCGTAGTTGCCGATGAGCGGATAGGTCATCACGAACATCTGGCCGGTGGACGATGGGTCGGATATGATTTCCTGGTAACCGGCCATGGCCGTGTTAAACACAATTTCATGGATGGCGTCATGCCGTGCGCCAAAGGCGGTGCCGTAAAATGCGGCGCCATTTTCCAATACTAGTTTGCGATCAATTTGTCTTGCCATACAATATTGCCTCCACAAATGGTTAGAATGCTGTCACCGACGGTTTGCAAGCCGTCGAACGGCGTGCTGTGTCCCTTTGAGAAAAAGAGATCCGTCTGAATGGTTGTCCTCTTGTCGGGATCGATGACAACGAGGTCGGCCGCCGCGCCTTCGGCGAGCGGCCCGCCCAGTTGAAAGATACGGCGCGGCGTTGCGGCGAGTTTGTCCAAAAGCTGTTCCAGTTTGAGCACCCCTGTGCGCACAAGACCGGTGTGCAGCGCCCGAAACGCGGTTTCCAGACCGACAACGCCCATCAGGCTTTTTTCCAGGCCGCCGCTCTTTTCTGCGGCACTGTGCGGCGCGTGGTCGGTCGCAATCACATCGATTGTGTCGTCGAGCAGACCCTCGCGCAGGGCGTCGCGGTCCGCGGACGCGCGGATGGGCGGATTCATCTTGAACCGGCCGTCCTCCTGCAGATCGGCGTCGCAGAGCAAAAGATAGTGCGGCGCGGTCTCACAAGTCACGGGCAGCCCGTCCCGCTTGGCGGCGCGCAGCAGCGCGACGCTTTCTTTCGTTGATACATGACATACATGGTAGCGGCAGCCGGTGTCCCGCACGAGTTCAAGGTCCCGTTCCACTTGCTTGTACTCTGAGGCCGACGAGATGCCGCGGTGGCCGTGCATCCGCGCGTAGTTGCCGTCGTGAATATAGCCGCCGTGCAATAGGCTGTCATCCTCGCAGTGTGCTGCCAGAATCGAATCCGCAGCCGCAATGCGCGCCATCGCCTCGCGCATAAGCGAGCGGTCCTGCACACCGCGCCCATCGTCCGAAAACCCGCAGACAAGCGGCGCGAGCGCCTCAATATCCGAGAGTTGCCGACCCTGTTCGCCAACTGAAATGGCCGCGAAGGGATAGACGTGTATGCAGGCATCGCGTTCAATTATTGCCCGTTGCGCCTGCAGATATTCGATGCTGTCAGGGACGGGGTTCAGGTTGGGCATCGCGCAAACGGCGGTATACCCGCCGCGCGCGGCTGCGCGTGTGCCGGAGGTGATCGTTTCTTTATACGAAAAACCGGGTTCCCTGAGATGTACGTGGACATCTGCAAAACCCGGTGAAATGAAACACTGATTCAATTGAAAAATAAGGTCGAACCCTGCAGGATCGATGTTGGGGGAAAGGCTGCTGATCTGCGGACCATCGATGGCGACATCAAGGCGGTAAAAATTGCCCGCCTGATAGACCAATCCGTCTGCCAAAAGCAATCGCACGCAACACACCTCCCAAATATATCTCAAAAAGTATAATACACAACAGGGTGGATGTCAACGGAAATTTTACCCGGAATTCTTGCGGACAAAACGCATAAAAGCATTAAAACGCTTGTTTTATTTCAAAAAACAGAAGATTGTTTTTGGTATTCAGAATGTTATCTGCGCAGACAAAAACACAGAAACAGCTGGTAGATTTTATAGCAAAAATATACTATAATGAATACAACGCGTGCATGTATTCGAGGTGGACAGCAGATGGCAAATAACTATGAAAGCGCTTTTATCGGTTTGCGCAAGGCAGTGCTCAATTTAAGACGAAGTGAAGTCCATGCAAAAACAACGGGACATCCTGTATACGCTGCGGTTGTGGATATGTGCCTTGGCGCCGTGACGGTTTCGCTGACCTGTGTTGCGGACGGCAAGACAAATCTCTACTATTCCAACGGCGGCGCCATGCACGCCCTGGAACAGCGCAGCAAAGAGATCTATCACGCGACGCTGGAGTTTTTATATAGCGCCGAACAGGTTTTGGACGTGTTGCGCCCTGCGAAAGTGTTTGACCTGCCTTCCGAAGGCGAACACAATATTTATCTGGTCACCGACGAAGGCATTTATAAAGAGACGCTGGCTATTCGCAATATCGCCGCCTATCAGCGCGAACAGCAATTTTTAAATTTTTTATATGAAAACGTCCTGACAAAAATTAATATCTATGCGACGATTACCGAAAGTGACGGATAATACGATAGAATAAAAAAAGACCGCTGTGCGGTCTTTTTTTGTGGCATGACGCAGGATATGTTATTCATGTTTTGCAAAAATAGCAACAATAATATAGTATTTATAGTGTTTGCCAAATTTGTTTCATGGCTCGACTGTATAAATACAGCAAAATATGGTAAGATTGCACACAGGCGTCAAAGAGTACCAGTTGAAAGAAATTTAGCGTTAGCTTCGTTATATCAATGGCTGCAACCGCTGTAATCGCGGTTGGGAAATGATGTCCACAGGTGGTCAAACGTGGGATTTTTACAAGATTTATTGCCAGACTCCACCTCCGCACAGGAAGCGCTCGCGCAGGCGATGCAGGAGCATCCGGTTTTTTTTGATTACTTTACCGCGATTTCGCGCATTGTACTGGCGCTGCTTGCGGTGGTGATTGTGGTGCGTTGCGGCCTGTCGCTGCTCAGCACCAAAACCGAGGCGGAACTTTGGGGTTATTTAAAATTAAAAGCAGGCAGTTTGAAACTGCCGATTACACACTGGGAAAACACGATTGGGCGCTCGAAAAACAGCGACATCGTGATTAATTTTCCGACAGTTTCGCGCAGCCATGCCGCGCTGATCCGCTCGGAGAATTTGTGGTACCTCAGCGACCTTGGTTCCAAGGGCGGCACAAACCTGAACGGCAAACCTGTGGAGCAGCGTGAGCGGGTCAAGTTCGGGGATGTGATTGAAATCGGCGGCGTGGAGACGACGCTCACCGCGCTGACCGACGAAGAAAAAGAGATCAATATGAACCGCACGCCGCCGGGCATCGATATCCGGCCGTCCATGACGATTTATCTGCTCACCATTTTTCAAATTGTGATTGCGACGCAGCTTTCGCTTGCCGCTGGACCGCAGTTTCAGTGGGCGGTTCCCATTTGCTTTGTTTTGTTCATTGCAATCACCTGGGGTTACTTTTTGTTCTTCCGGATACAGAACCGGCGCGGGTTTGAGGTGGATACCATCGCGTTCTTCCTCGCGACAATTGGGTTTTCGATTACATCTTCCTCCGAGCCGGAGGGCGTTTTGATGCAGTTTATTGCGCTGGCAATCGGCGTGGTGTTCTTTGTCGCGATCGGGTGGTTTGTGCGCGACTTAACACGCGCGCAGAAACTGCGCTGGCCGATGGCTGCGGCCGCGATTGGGCTGCTGCTGTTTACCGTGGTGTTTGGCAGCGTTGTCTATGGCGCGCAGAATTGGGTATTTATCGGCGGGCTTTCCATCCAGCCGTCCGAGATTGCAAAAGTGGCGTTTGTCTATGCGGGGGCCGCGTCGCTCGACCGGCTGTTTGCCAAACGAAATATTCTATTGTATCTGATGCTCTCGGTTATCTGCGTCGGCGCGCTGGCATGGATGAGCGATTTTGGCGCGGTTTTGTTGTTTTTTGTCGCCTTTTTGGTGGTCGCATATCTGCGGTCGGGCGACCTGAAAACGATTTTTTTCGCAATTGCGTCCGCGGGGTTTGCGGGCCTGATTGTAATACGCTTCCGACCATACATCGCAGAGCGGTTTGAATCATGGATGCACGCGTGGGAGTATGCGCACAGCGGCGGCTTTCAGCAAACGCGCACAATGTCCGCCGCCGCGAGCGGCGGCTTGTTCGGCGTCGGCGCGGGCGAGGGATGGCTCAAGCACATCCCCGCGGCCGATACCGATCTTGTGTTTGGCATGGTGTGCGAAGAGCTGGGATTGATTGTTGCAATCTGCGCGGTCGCATGCATCTGCATTCTCGCGGTGTTTGCCACGAAAAGCACGGTGACAAGTCGATCGGCGTTTTATTCGATCGCGGCTTGCGCGGCAACTGCGATGCTCGTGTTTCAAATGACGCTCAATGTATTGGGATCGGTGGATATCCTGCCGCTCACCGGCGTGACCTTCCCGTTTGTGTCCAACGGCGGCTCGAGTATCGTGTCCAGCTTTGGTTTGCTCGCGTTTATTAAGGCCGCCGACACGCGGCAAAACGCCAGCTTTGCGACGTTGCCGCAGCAAAAAGTTTTTAAAAGGGGAGAACACGCGCATGAAAAGACTCGCTAAGCGCACGGTCGCGACGATGCTGGTTGTCGTGTTGTTTCTCGTCGGATTTGGTTTTTACATGGTTCGGTATTGTTTGCGGGGCGCGGACTGGGTCTCGTTTCCGGTGAATAGCCATGTCTACAACGAAGGGATTCTCGCCACTGGCTCGGTGGTAGACCGCAACGGCGTGCCGCTCGCATTTATCGAGGACGGTGCGCGCGCGTATAACAGCAGCGGCAGCATCCGGCGCGCCACACTGCATGTTGTGGGCGACGCGGCCGGCAACATCGGCACCGGTATGCTGTCCGCTTATGATACCGTGCTGATGGGCTACAATATATTCGACGGCGTCTATTCGCTTTCACACGAGGGCAACACCGTGCACACAACGATTGACGCCGACCTCTGTGTCACGGCATATAATGCGCTGAACGGGCAAAACGGCGCGGTTGTGGTCTACAACTATGAGACCGGCGATGTGGTATGCATGGTGAGCGCGCCCGGTTTTGATCCGACTGATCCGCCGGATTTAAGCGAAGACGAGAGCGGAACGGACTATGAGGGCGCCTATATCAACCGCGCGATCTCTTCTACATTTACACCGGGATCGACTTTTAAGGCGGTGACGCTGGCGGCGGCCATCGAGACGGTGCCCGAGCTTTGGGAGATGCAGTTCGAATGTCCTGGTGAGATTACGGTAAACGGCGATGTGATTCGCTGTACGGCGGAACACGGCACGCTGGACATCAATGACGCGTTTGCGCGCTCGTGCAACTGCGCGTTTGCGCAACTGGCGTTGCGCGTGGGCGGCGAAACGATTCGGAAGTATGCGGAAAAAGCGGGTCTGCTTGATGCGTTTACGGCGAGCGGGATTCCGGTTGCGGCGGGCAGCTTTGCGGTTGCCTCGGAAGGCTCTTCCGATCTTGCGTGGTCGGGAATTGGGCAGTATAACGATTTGGTCAATCCGCTGGCGGCCGCGCGGTTTATGGGCGCAATCGCGTCGGGCGGCAGCGCTGTCGACCCGCGGCTTGTCTATAAAGTCACAACGCCTCTGGGCTTGCCGGCGGGTGCCTACGGTGCGGGCGCAAAGCACCGTTTCTTGTCAAAGGACACGGCCGAGACACTGAAGGCGATGCTGCGTTACAACGTGACCTCTTATTACGGCGACGGCCGGTTCTGGGGACTCAATCTCTGCGCAAAATCCGGCACTGCGGAAGTCGCGGAGGGCAAAACCCCGCACGCCTGGTTTATCGGCTTTATGGATGATCCCAACAACCCCTACGCCTTTGCGGTTTTTGTGGAGCACGGCGGCTGGGGTGTTTCGGTGGCAGGCGAGGTCGCCAACCGCGTGTTACAGCAACTGGTGAACGGGTAACTATTTTTTGCCTTAAACGAAGACGTAGATGCAAAGACATGCCTCGACGTCTCTTGTTTTGCACAACTCGCTCTTTCTAAAAAAATCACGCGGCGTCTCGATATGGAAGATTGGATCTCTAACCGCTGATTCAATTGTTCGCGGTAGACTTTTATGTTTGTTTGACGCGATTCAAAGGGGCGACTGTCCCACGACCTGCAAAGAAAGTAAGGGCGCGGATTGGTTTTCTTTTAGGTTTGGGGGCTATTTTATGTTTTGAGGCGCAGAAATCGTGCAGGAATCGTAGGTCTGCCTGCAATGGGTGTACACAAGTCAGTAAATGGGCAACAGGAATAGCGTGAATATGGCAGCCACAGGTGCTATAAATCTGTACAGCAATGTTTGTGATGACATTCAGACGTGAATGGAACCAGTACAATAATATTGTTGCGTTATAAAGCGGTGTATGGGTATTACAAATATTTTCAAATAGTGGCAGGCAGCGGCAAATGGATATAGAATAACAAAGTGGGTTTGGAGGAATATTACCATGAAAAGAATGATTGGCATGTTGCTTATTTTATGCGTTGCGATCGGATTTGCGTCTTGCGCAAAAAAATTGCCCGACCCGGTTCCGGTCGCGGAAGCGTTTGTGAAGGGCTTAAAAGACCCCGAAGGCGAATTGGCGCAATCGGTGTTGCAGGAGACCGCGAAGGAACTGCATATTACGGAGGAGGAAGAAGACGCGGCGCTGATGGCGTTGGTGCAGAAATACGTGGAAGCATTGACGGAGCAGATGCGGTTTACGGTCATGAAAGACCCAGTCGAACTCGACCAAAAAGAAAAGACCGCTGTCTGCGAGGTTTCGATTGATACCTTTAACAACGATTCGTACAAAGAGTTGTACGAGGCGGGCCTTCAAACCTGGCTCGATGAAAATATGGCCAAGGGCAATATGCCGTCTGAACAAGAGAAACTGACGTTTGCGCTGGAACTGATGGCCGAGACGATGCGAGATCCCGCGCTGAAACGCCATATTTTTAATATGTACATTCTGTTGGACTATGACGAAGCGGCCGGCGCCTGGACGATCACAAACAAAAATGAATTCACGGTTGATTTTGTTATCTAAAGCCGCAAAGACCAAGACGGTTGCGTTGGCAGCCGAGTTATACGCGGCCACAAACGGACAAACGATACCAAAAGTCGCCTTGTTAGTTCCGACCCCAACCAACCATTTTGGTATGGGGCATTCGTCATACCTGCTTAAAGGAAATAAAAGGCGACGGGGTGAAAAGCGCATAAGCGCCGCACCTGCGGCACCCAACGGCTTTCTCAATTGTGTTTAGCGCCAACATGAGTTGTTGCTGGTAAAAGTCGTCAGATGCCAGTTCGTTTAAAGGCAAAGGGATTTTGAAAGACGCAGTTCGCGATGATGTGCGAAGCACAGCGTTCCAGCAGAGCGTGCTTTCAGCCGTGCAAAACCCTGTCAAAAAGTGCACAAATGCCCGACGGTCTCAAAATACCCGCCGCATCCCCCAAAATGTTGTGCCGATACTACGCTGGTTTCCGTTTGTCGATCTGTCGTTTCATCTCCGGGGTGTGAGGCGCATCCCACGTGAATCGGGTGGCTGGAGCGGAAGGAATGGGTCGACGAACAACAAGCTTTGTCGTTTGACAATTCGATCAGGGACTTTTTTTGACACACGGAAGGCTCCCGCAAAGCACAGCTTGCGGGAAAAGGGAAGCGCGGGCTTTTTTTAAGCCCTACGGATCAACGCGCGGCTCGTAGGGCCGCGGGGCGGGAATGATGAGATCGCTTCGCAATTGCTCCCTGTTCAGGGAAGATTTTGACCGACAGAACCAGGCGATACCATGTAGCCTGCTGTATCCAAAGGAGACCGCTATGAAACCACCGATTCCATATGAAAAGCTGTCCAAACGGCAGCAACGCACCCTTGATCGACGGCGGCGCAATGACTGGGGACCATTTCGGCCGGTCACACGCGTTGTTAAAAACAAAAAGGGGTTTGACCGAACCCGGCAACGGAATGAAGATTCCACGCCGGGTTTTTTCATGCAACTGTTTTTTCGGGTGACGAATGAATGCTGCGCTTGCGGACAGAAGTAAATCATAAAGCGTTGCGCTTTTTTGCACTATTTATCGATGCCGGCACATATGTTTTTCACATGCACAAGGTTGCGGTTCTATTGCGATTTGTAGGGATTGCGTAATATTTTTTAGCAAATCACACAAACATTGTCGGGAATATTGCATCAGAATATACAACATGCTACAATATTCCCAGGGAGTGCATGCATAGAAAGGAAAAGATGAGATGGTAGTACGAACAGATCCTCAAATACAAGCTTGGGTGGATAGCTACGGCGATTGGTTCAATCGACCAGGTGCGCTTGACCATGCGGCGATGACCGATGCATTATACCCATATGCGCACATGTTTTCGCCGATTCAGGTGAATCGCACGACAATTAAAAATCGTGTGGTGATGGCGCCGATGGGCAATATCAGTATGTGCGATGAGACCGGACGCCCAAATGACAAAATGCTGCAATACTTCTTTGCGCGCGCAAAGGGCGGCGTGGGTCTGATCACGACGGGTCTGGTGCCGGTAAGCCATAAGCTTGACAATTCGATCTCAGAGCTTGGAGATCTCACATATTTTCCGCGCATCGACCGTTCCCGCACGGTTCTGGCCGGCTGGCGCGACCTGGCACAGGGCGTGCACGCCTATGGCGCCAAAATTTTTGTGCAGCTGACGCCGGGTCTAGGGAGAGTGGGAAACCCACAGTGCCTGCTTACAAAGCTGAAATTGCCCAACTCTGCGTCCTGGAACTCGAACTTTTATATCCCGCAGATTCCGTGCGCGCCGTTGAGCGGCGGCAAAATCCGTAAAATTGTCAAAAACATGGGACAGGGCACGGCCGATGCAAAGGCGATGGGGCTGGACGGCGCCTATCTGCACGGCCACGAGGGCTATCTGCTCGAACAATTCACCAACCCCGCGTATAACCGCCGCAAACTGGGCCGTTACGCCAACTGGCAGGCATTTGGCATTGATTGTGTCGCCGAGATGCGCAAACGCGTCGGCCCGGATTTCCCGATTATGTACCGCATTGATCTTTCACTTGCGCTCAACGAGACTTACGGCGAGGGCATGCTACATAGCTCTTTGAAAAAATTCACAAATGGCCGCAGCATCGGCATGACGCTCGACTATATGGTGAATCTGGTGCGCGCAGGTGTCGATCTGTTTGACGTGGACTTGGGCAGCTACGACAACTGGTGGCTGCCGCATCCGCCTTCCAGCATGCCGCCTGCCTGCTTTGCCGAGGTGAGCCAGCTTGTCAAACAATTCTTTGCCGAGAACAATATTCTTTCCAACGTGGGCGTGCCCGTTCCGGTTGTGGGCGTCGGGAAGCTGGGCTATCCCGATCTCGCGGAGCAAGCGCTGCGCGACGGCAAATGCGATATGGTCATGCTGGGGCGTCCGCTGCTTGCTGACCCCGAATGGTGCAACAAGGCCTATGCCGGCAAGGTCCGGGACATCCGCCCCTGCATCGGCTGCCAGGAAGGCTGCATCAACGAATTTGTGGACGGCGGCCATCCGCAGTGCGCCGTCAACCCGCGCACGGCATTTGAACATCAATTCCCCGAGCAATTGCAGCCCGCCGCAAAACCGCAACACATCGCGGTCGTAGGCGCGGGACCGGCCGGCGTCCTGACGGCGGTGATCGCGGCAAAGCGCGGGCACAAGGTACATCTGATTGACAAAGCAGACCGCGTGGGCGGCCGGCTCATTCCGGGCGGCGTAGCAAAGATCAAGTATGAAATTGCAAACTACCGCCAGTATCTGCAGCAACTGGTGGAAGACACCGTGGAGGCTGGCAACCTGACCTATTCCCCGAACACAGAGGCGACGGTGGAATGGTTGCAGGCGCAGAAGTTCGACACCGTTGTCATTGCGGTCGGCACAAGGGATGCTGCGCCGAAACTGCCTGGCATTGAGACGGCGAACGTTGTGCAGGCGACGGCGGTCATGGTCGATGATTCGCGGTTGGGTGACGCCAAGCGTGTAGTCGTCGTGGGCGGCGGCGTAGTCGGCTGCGAGACGGCCTACTGGCTGCGGTTTGAAAAAGGATTGGATGTCACGGTGGTGGAGATGGACCGATATATCATGAACCACACCTGCACCGCCAACCGCGGACATTTGATTCACTATTTGCACAAAGCAGGCGTCCCGCTGCTAAACTGCACAACGGTTACTGATTTTGCGCCCGAAGGGGTTTATGTTTCGCGCAATGCATCGCCGACCGTGCCCAGTCCCTACATCACATGGCATCCGATTTTGCCGGAGAACATACACAACCCGCTGGCGCCAAAACTGAAATACGAATTGCAGCGGGAACGCATTCCGGCCGATTTGATTGTGCTCGCGATGGGCGGCCGCCCGGACGATGCGCTGTTCTTTGCGGCGCAGCGGGAACACGTGGCAAACAAAATTTACAACATAGGAGACAGTTTTGCGGGCGGAAAAGTGCTGGAGGCAACACGCGCGGCCTACCGCCTGGCGATTACGTTATAGAGGTGAAAGCATGGCAATGACACTGACAAACGACCAGCAGGCGATTCTCGACGGCAAAAAAGGCGAGGTGCTTGCCAAGGTCATGAAAACGCTTGTGATGTATGGCGAGACATTTGGCGCGGCCAAAATGGTGCCTGTCACAAGTAAATATGGACATCTGGTCACGAGTTTCGGCTTGTCGGTCATGAAACCGGTTTACCGTTTGATGGATCAACTGATCGACGGCGGCGCGTTGTCCGCCCAGCCATTCAGTGTGGATCCGCGGCCGCTTAATCCGAACATTCCCGCCAGCTTCGCGCAAAACCTGTTTTTCAAGATCATGTATTCCAAGCAGAAAACCTATGAAGGGCAGCTCAAAAAACTTGGATTGCTAAACGAAAAAGCCTTTACCTGCACCTGCTATATGGATGAAGTCGGCAACGCGCCAAAAAAAGGCGATGTGCTCTCTTGGGCAGAGAGCAGCGCGGTCGTCTATGCCAACAGCGTGTTGGGCGCGCGCAGCAACCGCAATTCCGGTATCATCGAATTGTTCGGCAGCATCGTCGGCTGTGTGCCCTATTTTGGATTGCTTACCGATGCGGGCCGCAAAGCCACCTGGATCATTGATGTGCAGACGAATAGTATGCCAGAAGCACAGGTTTTGGGCAGCGCAATCGGCATGAAAGTGATGGAAGATGTGCCGCTGATCCGCGGGTTGGAGAATTGGATTGGCACATTGATGACGCAGGAGGCACGCGACTATCTAAAAGATATGGGTGCCGCGGCGGCAAGCAACGGCGCGGTGGGGTTGTACCATGTCGAACACCTCACGCCCGAATCGGTAGAATTGGGCGATTCGCTTCTCGCGGACGGCGCCAAAACCTATGTGATCGACGACGCGGAGCTGGAACGCGTGCGCGCGGGATACCCCTGCATCTGGGCGAATCCGGACGCAAAACCGGAACTCTGCCTGATTGGTTGTCCCCATCTTTCCCTTGAGCAACTGACGTCCTGGGCAGAATTCATCATCAAAGGGCTCAAAATCGCCGGTCGTGCGAAGATCGCGGTGCCAACGGTGCTGACGGCGGCGCCCGCTGTGCGGGAAGGGTTTGAAAAAACATCGGCGGCAAGAGCATTGCGCGAGGCCGGCGTTGTAGTCAGCGAGATCTGCCCGCTGATGTTTATGAATAATCCGCTTTGCAGTAAGATGCCGGTCATCACAAACTCCAACAAACTGCGGACATATACATCGGCCAAATATCACCCCAATGCCGAGATTTTGCAAATCATCACGGGAGGTGCGGCACAATGATGACATTCAAAGGACGCGTGGTTGTGCCGGGCACGGCCACGGCGGAAGCGCTTGTATCTCACAACGGATTCAATACGCTTGCGAGTTTTCAAAAAAGCCTGATGTTCGGCGACAAATCCGCCGCGTGCTCCGATCAGAACAACACCGAGCTTTACAAAAAGCCGATGGCCGGCAAGGCGCTCTGCCTGCCGCAGACAATCGGCTCCACCACTGGCGGCATGGTGCTCTATTGCGCTGCCGAGATGCAGCGGCAACCGGCCTGCCTGCTTTTTTCCAAAGAGATCGACTCGCTTGCGGCCGCCGGCGCAATTTTGGCCGGCGTGTGGAGCGACCATCCGATGCCAACGATTGACCGGCTGGGTGATGACTTCTTGCAGGCGGTACAGACCGGCATGACAGTCCATGTGCAGGAGGATGGCACGGTAACTGTAGAGTAATAACAAACAAAAAGAAAAAGAACCGGTTAGCTAACCGGTTCTTTTTCTTGGTTTTTTAGCTTCAAATATAGACGGGTTTTATCTTCGTGCTTACTATATACCCTGCAGATAACATATCAATAACAACCATTGTACGACACGAAAAAGAGGAAGTGTGTTATCCGTCTTTATAGGGAAAAAGAACGCAAACGTTGTACAGAAAGAGAAAAACAAAAGATTACAATATGGTAACATATTGTTGATTGAAAAATTATCATAATAAATCTTTGATAAATCAAATAAAAGCATATGACCTCATTCATAGTAGCGCAAATCCACGAAGAATGTAGAACCAGTTTTAGGCAAAAATCCAATAGACAAAAATAGCCTGCGCTATATATACTTAACAAAGTAAAAATCTGTATGTTGGTACTGCGGCTATCACAAAAAGAGGGGACTATAGTTCGACCGGGGAGGATATCTGAATGAGTTCTGTTAAAAAGAAAGCAGCGGTTGCGATAATCGTTGTCTTTATGATGTGTTTCAGTCTGGCATTTCCGCTGCAACCAGTGCATGCGCAAGAAATAATGATTTCCGACTTTAATGCTTTGCAGCACGCGCTGTCTGAATACGGTACGGGGGAATTGTTTGTTATCCTCGGCGCAGATATTATTGTGGAAGATTCAATCATCGTGCCGAATGATATGCATTTGACAATTTACTCCAATGGCGGGTTTGGCCTGCGGCGGAGTCAATGGAACAATGGCGATTTGTTTATTGTGTATTTTGAGGCAAAGCTGACACTGCAGAATGTTTTTCTGGACGGCTACCGTTCGGGTTCGCGCAACGATATCAACGGGGCGCTTGTCTGGAATCATGGAATAACCGAACTGCTTGGTACAACCGTTTTGCGCAATAATTATCGGGCGTACGGCGACGGCGCGGGAATTATCAATTACGGCACAGTATACATGAACGATCTGGCGCTGATTGAGAATTGCGGCAGTGAATTAACCTATTATCACGGCTATACTGGCGGTTCGGGCGGCGGCGTTAAAAACAGCCCGGACGCATCCTTCTTTATGAGTGATAATGCGGGAATTATGTGTAACTATGCGGGGTTTTTCGGTGGCGGCGTATACAATGAAGGGTCGTTGTATATGGACGATTATGCAGCAATCGGTGACCAGTACGCCTATGGTTACGGTAACAACGCAAACAGAGGCGGCGGCGTTTATAATGTTGGCTATATGGAAATGTCCAACATGGCCACAGTTTCGGGGAATGACGCCGAGTATGGCGGCGGGGTAGCGCTTGAGCAACAGGGTGTGTTGGAGATGCATGATCATGCATCCATTGAGAACAATTCCGGTTATTCCGAAGGCGGCGGCATTCATGTATATGGCACGGGTGCCAGTGTAACGATCACCGATGATGCTGTAATACAGAACAACACTACTTATGGAGATGGGGGCGCATTGTGGATTTCCGGAGATGCAGAAGTCGCCATTGAAGGCAACGCCTCGATCGTTGCTAACGCGGCGATGTCCGGTTTTGGCGGCGGCTTCTATGTTTCCGATCGCGGACAGGTTACTGTGAGCGATCATGCAACTGTGACTGATAACTACGGATTTGGTGGCGCGGCATTTAGTATTGGGCCTGATTCCAGTGTTACACTTGGTGGATATGCCGATATAACAAACAACAACAGCCGCGGCGGTTCTAATGTTCAAAATGAGGGAATGCTTTATATAGGCGGTGGCGTGCTTATCGAAGGCATAGAAGACAATATCAACGATGAAAATCATTACCAGATATTAGAGGATGGAAAAACAGGCGGCACGTACGGAGGCGGCAATACCGGCGGAAATGATGGTGGCAATACCGGCGGAAATGATGGTGGCAATACCGGCGGAAACGACGGTGGCAATACCGGCGGAAACGACGGTGGCAATACCGGTGGAAACGACGGTGGCAACACGGGCGGCAATACCGGTGGCAACACGGGCGTAACCCCGGGTGTAACCCCGCCGAATACCGGGACGAGCACGCAAACCCAGACTGGTCAGGATAACACAAAGTCCACCGTGCCGAAGACAGGCGACAGCAATTCGGCGGTTTGGGGAATTCTTGCAATCGCTGCAGTATTTATCATGAGTATTGTGCTGTTCTGGAACCGAAGAAAGATAGATTGAGACAGTTGGCGTTAAACACCCGAACGGTTCATCGTTCGGGTGGTTTTTTGTTATTGCTACTTACATTATTAAAGTGATTCACAAAAAAATAGTTGCATGTTATAATCGAACAAGCATGAGGCGAATGGGGCCGCTATTATGCATATTAGGAGGATAAGAAATGGATTTATTTCAAAAATGCTATGATTATACAATCGTGGAGGATGCAAAGGCTGCGGGGATCTATCCATATTTTCATGAGATCACAACACGCCAGCACTCCGAGGTGCAAATGCACGGGCGCCGGACGATTATGCTCGGTTCTAACAATTATCTGGGCTTAACAAGCGATGACCGCGTGATAGAAGCAGCAAAAAATGCCCTGGATGCCTTTGGGACGGGTTGCTCCGGATCGCGGTTTTTGAATGGAACGCTTTCGCTGCATATTGAGCTGGAAAAGCAATTGGCAGCGTTTTTCGGCAAGCCTGCCGCGATGACGTTTTCAACCGGATTTCAAACAAACCTTGGTATTGTTTCTGCGCTCGTCGGCCGCCACGACCTGCTTTTCTATGACAAAGCGAATCATGCCTCCTTGGTGGATGCCGCGCGTTTATCCTATGGAAAACTACAGCGCTACGCGCACAATGACATGGCAGAGCTGGAAAGCTTGCTGGCAAAGGCGCCCGAAGAGAAGGGGAAGCTCATTGTCGTAGATGGTGTGTTCTCCATGGAGGGGGATCTCGCCGATTTGCCTGCACTGGTTGCGCTTAAGAAAAAGTACAATGCGCGCCTGATGGTAGATGACTCGCATGGTGCAGGTGTCATGGGAAAAACTGGACGCGGCGTCGGTGAATTGTTTGATTTGCAGGACGAGATAGATTTGTATATGGGAACGTTCAGCAAAGCGTTTGCCTCACTGGGCGGGTTTGTCGCCGCAGAGGAAAAAGTGATTGAATATGCACGCCACGTTTCACGTCCGTTTATTTTCAGTGCGTCGATCCCGCCGGCCAATATCGCGTCCGTGATGGAGTCGCTGCGTATTTTGCGGGAGGATCCGGGCATTGTGCAACGTGTGATGGACAATGCAGACTATATGCGCAAAGGATTTGCGCAGCTTGGACTGCCTTACGGCGAGAGCAGCGCGCCGATTATCCCGATTTCAACATATACAGACGACCGCACCTTCCAGATCACACGGGCGTTGCTCGATCACGGCGTTTATGTCAATCCGGTTATTTCGCCGGCTGTGCCGCAGGGCGAGAGCTTGCTGCGCACAAGCTACACCGCGACGCACACAAAAGAGCAGTTGGATTACGCGCTGGAGCAATTTGACACAGTGTTCAATCGGCTGTTTCCGATCACGCCGGAAGAAATTGCGCAGGCAAAAACAAATGCGGTGTCCTACGGGGTTGTATGACAAAAACTTGTGGGATGCGAAGGCTTTGAAATTGCGTCAAATATGGGCCAGAAAGAGCGGTGAAAACCGCTCTTTTTCTGTGCCAAAAAGAGTTCTTCATACAGGAACAGGTTAAGCGTGCGCAAAAAGCAGGAAGCGGCATAGAATGGTAACTGTAGCAGAATAAGCGCAGAGGAGTTGTTTTAGATGAAAAAAGTAATTTGTGTGTCGCTCATTGTTTTTTTGTTGGCGACATTTGCAGCCTGTAGTCCGAAAATAGAACCACTGCCGGACGAACCGGAAGGAATCACACAATCGACACCAGAAGATATGACCGAAGTCGTGACCTTTTTCTGGGAACGTATCGCGCAGATCTATGATTTAACCGATGAAACCTATATCGATAGCCAAACGACAATTACCCATCCGGAATCGCAGTTGAAATATGCCAGCATGCCGGACTATACAGCAATAGCGGCTGCGCTGTTCACAGAGGATGGATTGCTGCAGCTGGAATGTGCGACAATCAACGAGATACCGCTCATCTATATTAATGAAACGGGCGAAGCCAATCGCGTCGTTTTGAACCGGCCGGTGCGCAACTACATCTTTTCGACGACAATCGAATACCCCGCAGAATCTAAAACAATAAAAACCTTTGTTGTCGCCTATCAGATTGAGGATGAGGGAAAAGAGGCATCCGCTACGGGTTATACGGACTTGACACTCCAATTTCAAAACGGGCGCTGGCGAGTGGCATACTGTGAGTTTCCAGGGGTTGGCTACAAATACGCAGAAGAATAGAAGAAATTTTGTATTGACATTTTTTTCTACATATCGTAGTCTAGATAGTAGATATGCAATGCTCGTTTTCAAGATTGGACTCACACAGGATTAATAATATGAGGGATGAACTATGCGAAGGAATTTATCGGATGCAGAGCACTACATTATGCAGCAATTTTGGGCACATGGTCATATGCTGCGCGAAGATGTCGCGGTATTGGTGGCTGAGAAAAATTGGAAGCCGACAACGCTTTTAACCTTTTTAAGCCGTTTGGTTGCAAAAGGGATGCTCACAGTAGAGAAGCACGGCAAAATCAATCACTATACCCCAATTATGGATGAAGCGGAGTATAAACGGCTGGAAGGCAAAGCGTTTTTGGATACCCAGTATGCGGGCAGCGCCAGAGACTTTATCGCAACTATGGTGGATACCAAGGGGTTGGCGCAAAAGGACGTGGATGACCTGCGAAACTGGCTCAATGACCTTGGAAAAAAATAGAAGATAGCGCCTATTTCCGGAAAGGGAGAACCGAAATATGCTCCGTTTTCTCCAGACATCCATTTTGACTCTGACTTGGACTGGAAGCATCGGCGTAGTTTTATTGCTACTGCTGTTGCGCCCGTTCCAACGGCTTTTGAGCGGCAGGGTTCAAAAACTTTTGGTTATTTCCACAGCGATCCTGTTTTTGATCCCTGCGAACCTTTTGGTGCAAGTGGGACAGGCCATCCAATTGAAGGGGTCAGAGACTACGGTTTCACAGCATTCGTTTGACGATGTGCTGCGAGACTCCACGGTAACAGGGCCAATTGTGCGCGCTGGCGAAGAAATCGGCAGGGTTATGCCGCCTGCACTGACAGGGCAAGACGACCCGAGCCAGAACCAATCTTCAGCAGCGCCGGTACAATACGCAGGCAACCGTGCGTCATCCCAATGGGATTGGACTACGTTTGGGCTTGCTGTATATGGCGTTGGTGTTTTGGTTAGCCTTGTGATTATAACGTCGCAGAATCTGCGATTGCAACGAAAACTGCGCAAAAGTGTCGTCGCGGTTGTGGATGCGGAGTGGATTTTTCAGCTGGAAGCATTGTGCAAAGAGTTGCACATCCGCAAGCAGCCGCGCCTGGTGTGCAGCACATATGTGTCCACGCCGATGATTACAGGCGTGATTCGGCCGATTCTGGTGCTGCCGGTGCGCGCGCTCGATTCGCAGGAATTGAATTATGCGATCCGGCATGAACTGACACATTGTAAGCATCACGATTTGCAGACGAAGCTGTTTTTGATGATTTTGTCGGCGATCCATTGGTTTAATCCAATGGTCTATCTATTGCGCCGGAAGTACGAAATCGCATGTGAACATAGCTGTGACGAGGCGGTAACCAGAGGGTTGGCGGCGGCAGAGCGCGGCGCATATGCCAGCACGCTTTTGACGTTGGCAGTTGACGCGACGCCGGGATTGGTTGCCGGTTTTGGCGCCCGCTCGCCCAAAGCAAAACTAAAGGCGCGCTTGATCCGCATTGTGCGACCGATGCGTTTCCAGAAAAGTATTTCGACAGTCAGTGTCATGGTGTTGGCTGTGCTGACATCGGCGGCGATGTTGGTGGGCTGCGGGGTGGCAAGCGTGAGTGGACTTCTGGATATTTCAGTGGCAAATGTCGGACTGGAAAACGCAACCGCCCCTGTTGATTTTTATAATCCCAATGACCAGAAAGAGAAAGATGCCGGGACAACTGCGACAGTACAGACGCGGTTTGATGCTTTAGAGTTTGGCATGTCCTATGAAATCGTAAAAGAAGTTTTATGCGCCGGCGACAGTACTCTTTCCAACGCAACATTGGTTGATAGAATCGAGACGGGTCACGAGTATGAGAATACAGTAGCTATGTATGCCGAAGAAGCGGCGCTCCCCGCGGACAGAACCTACAGCGCTTGGTTTTTTGACGATTGCGAAATCGAGCTGTGCTTTGCCGAAACAGGGTTATTCTCCAAGCTGATCGTGTTGTGGTTCGACCGGGAAGAAAACAGTGCAAATACATCGGTCAGCTATGCGGATTTCCACGATATTTCTTTTGGAATGAAGCAGGCACAAGCACAAAGGATCATCCCAGGGTTGTTGGACACTTGTATTGTGAAATATGAGACAACAACGCATTCCGTTCATTTGTATGAGTGGCAGCACTATAAGGAAAATCGGTTACAAGTTGCGAATTTTGAATTTTTTGATGATATGCTGATTCACAAAACGCAATGTTGGCTGGCCGAACCGCCGGTGACGCTAACCACTGTTTCTATGGCGCAGTATGATGAAATTCAAACTGCCAATTATAGGTATGACGATGTTTGCGCGCTGTTCGGTGGACAAGGCGTGATACGACAGGAGCAGATGGATATCGCCTTTGATGGCAGTATCTCCAATTTCCTTATCTATCAGTGGATGATGGACGACGGTAACACGATAGAACTGCTCTTCTATAACGATCTGCTATACACTAAGAATTATGGCTTAGCAGATGCGGTCGGAACTATTCCAGATGACAATTGGATGGCACTTCCAGAGATATAACAATTGCTATTTGTATGTTTGAACACGGACCAAATGTAAGAACGGGCAAGAAAAGCGGCATTTGTCGCTTTCGGTGTGTCAATAAAGCCTCCTGAAACATACGAAATCGTCAAAAGGAACAAAGCTCGTCGTTTGTCGATCCATACCGCCAACCGCCCGACTTGAAGTAGGGTGATGCTCTGCACCCGCAAAATGAAATAGCAGGCCGACGAACAGAACAGTATTCTTTTCGGCGCTTTTTTGCAGATCCGATGGTCTTCTTATTTCAGAATTCGGTTTGAATTTAGCCGGAGGGGTGCGTGTCTTTCGGCCATCGGATATTTTGTGCACTTTTTTCGCTACCTGGGATTTTTTGACAGTCTAAGCGGCGTTTGCCGCTTTTTTATTTGCGTTGTTTGTTGTTTTTTGTATAATAGAAAAAACGAAACAAGGGGCGAGAGATCATGCAAAACAAGCGCGTTGCCGTCGTTACAGGCGGCAGCAACGGTATTGGCAGGGCGACGGCGCAGCGGCTTGCGCAGCGTGGATTTGTGGTCTATGAATTGAGCCGCAGCGGCGCAAATAGCGATGGGATATGGCATCTGCATGCGGATGTGACCGACGCGCAATCGGTGCGGGATGCATTGCAAGCGATACAGCAGCGCGAAGGCCGCATCGACGTCATAATCAACAACGCGGGGTTTGGCATTTCGGGCGCAACGGAATTTACGCCAATCACCGATGCAAAGCGGCTGTTTGATGTCAACTTTTTTGGTGTCGCCGCTGTGATGCAGGCCGGGATGCCGATGCTGCGCCAGTCGCGCGGCCGTATCGTCAATGTGAGTTCGGTGGCCGGCGCGGTGCCCATTCCGTTTCAAAGTTATTATGCGGCATCCAAAGCGGCGGTGCTTTCCTTGAGTGAGGCGGTGCGCAACGAGGTGCGTATGTTTGGGGTTTCGGTCTGTTGTGTTCTGCCGGGCGATGTCCATACCGGCTTTACGGCTGCCCGCGCAAAGGAGACCTTGGGCGACGACCTTTACCAAGGGAAGATCGAGCGATCGGTATCGACGATGGAACGCGATGAGCAAAACGGAATCGCACCGGAACATGTTGCAAACCGTATTGTGCGCGTTGCGGAAAAGCGACACGTGCGGCCGCGGTATAGCATTGGCGCATGGTATGTCTTTTTATATTTTCTGACGCGTGTGCTGCCATATTCGCTTGTCAATTGGGCAATCGGCAAGATTTATGCAAAATGAGAAAAAAAGGCCGTATTTTCAAGGGAGAGGGTGCCGTTATGAACAGTAAAACATATTCGTTTGATGCGGTGATACAGAAAGTGGAGGATATCGACGGTGCCTATGTGGAAATTCCGTTTGACGTCAGAGCAGAGTTCGGGAAAGGACGCGTTGCGGTAAACGCGACATTTGACGGCGAACCCTATGCCGGCAGTGTGGTGCGCATGGGAACACCTTGCCACATTTTAGGACTGCGCAAAGACATCCGCAAAAAAATTGGAAAGCAGCCGGGGGATATCGTGCACGTTACGATTACAGAACGATAGGAGCGCCTTATTTTTTTAGCGTATTATCAGTGCGATAATTTTGCGAAAAGGCAATAGAAAAAGGATCGCCGCAGTTTATCCTGCGGCGGTTCAACCTTTCAAGAATCTATTGTCAAGAAAAAAGTATACAAAAGTCCGACGGTCTCAACATGCCCGCGCCATCCAATGAAATGGGCGCAGACGCCCCAAACCCCCGAATGTTGAAATTAAAGACCGTCAAACATGCAAAGAAGCGCCGAATATGGCACGGTCCTGTTCGCCGACCCTGATATTTCCTCTTGCGAGTACAGGGCGTAGCCCTGCTTCCGATCGGGCAGTTGGAGCGGATGGGGTGCCGAACGATACGCTTTGTTGACCAGTTATCTCGCCGACTTACCGATGTCTTGAAACTGTTTACTTTCCGTTCTCCTGAAACTAGACAGGTGTTCATTCGCATGTTTATAGCGAACTTTTGATACACTAAAACCGCCGCAGTTTATTCTGCGGCGGTTCTTTGCGTAAAAAAATTGTATCATTCGTGCTGATGCATAAACGCTGCAGCCGCGGTAGCTGCAACAGCGCCGTCTGCTGCTGCGGTGACAAGCTGGCGCACCACTTTGGTGCGGCAATCGCCGGCCGCAAACACACCCGGCACATTGGTTTTGCAGTTTTCACCCGCGATAATGTATCCATGCGCGTCAAGCGCAACTGGCGGGGAAAACTGCGCGTTCGCAGGCACCTGCCCGACCGCGACAAAAATGCCCTGCACCGCGATGGTCTGCACGTCTTTGGTCTGCACGTGTTCTACCGTAATCGATTCCAACGCAGTATCGCCGTGCAGCGCCGTGACGGTAGTGTCGAGCAAAAACCGCACGTTTTTTTGTGCGCGCAGCTGCGGCAGCGTGGCGTCGGGCGCGCGAAAGCCTGTCCGCCGATGGATGAGCGTCACCGATTTACAGGTTTTACTCAAGAACAAAGCATCCTCGACCGCTGTGCTGCCGCCGCCGACCACCGCGACGTCCTTGTCGCGGAAAAAGGCGCCGTCACAGGTGGCGCAATAGGAAACGCCCGCGCCGATCAAGCGTTGCTCGTCCGCGAGATCAAGCGTACGGTGCTTTGCACCGGTTGCCAAAATCACGGTCTTCGTGTCGATTGTCTGCGACGCGGCCTCAATCTGTAAAAAATCGCCGTGCGTCGCGATACGTTGTACGGCCTCTGTTTGAATCTGTGTGCCCAGGGCGACCGCCTGGTCGTGCAGACTGGTTGCAAACGCAAAGCCGGATGTATGCGCAACGCCGGGATAGTTCTGGACATCGAGCGCGTTGATAATCTGGCCACCGTACACGGCGCTCTCATATACGAGCACATTTAGACCTGCGCGGGTACAGTAGATGGCGGCAGAAAGGCCAGCAGTACCCGCACCGACAATAATACAATCGTACATTGCATACTCCCTAGTTCGTGGATTTAGCTGTGCCATTTATTGCAGAAGGTTGCGAATCGCATCTTTGGGCTGAACGCCGAGCATTTTGTTTGCCACCGTGCCGCCTTTAAAGAGCATCAGGGTCGGAATGGCGCTGACCTGATACTGGATTGCAGTTGCGGTATTTTCGTCAACGTTGAGTTTCACGAACTTGACGTTCGGCGTCTCGTCGGATAATTCCTCAACAACGGGCGCGAGCATCAGGCAAGGGCCGCAGCGGGGCGCCCAAAAATCGACAAGAACAGGTTGATCTGCTTGCAGCACTTCTGCGGCGAAGGTTTCGCCGGTAATTGGTTTGACTGCCATAAGAGAGACTCCTTTCGGTTGCTGGTTGCATGTATTAAAATAGCGGGTTCACAGAGTTTGGAAACATTGTGCCAACCGCTTGACCGCCT
Organism: Oscillospiraceae bacterium; assembly: GCA_031547945.1. Classification (GTDB taxonomy): domain Bacteria; phylum Bacillota; class Clostridia; order Oscillospirales; family Ruminococcaceae; genus JAVBRN01. Next base: position 93,348 of record JAVBRN010000002.1, read on the forward strand.
CTTGTATGCGCGCGCGCGGACTTGCAAGATTGATGCGGACAAAGCCCTCGCTGTTTGCGACAAAATCGTCTGCATATTCGAGCAGCAGACCGGCGGCAGTGCAGCGTTCGCGCAGCGCGGCGTCTGACAGCCCGTAGCCGCGCACATCCACCCACAGGAGATAGGTGCCTTCTGCGGTCGTTACCCGCGCGTTTGGCAATTGTGCGCCAATGGCGTCTATTGTCCAGGCAAACGTCTCGGAGATATAGGCGTTTACCGCGTTGACCCAATCGTCACAATCGGTATACGCTGCCATACAGGCCGCAATCGAAAGCGGATTGGGCAGACCACTGCGGTGCTGTGTTCGCCAGGCCTCCGCTTCGCGAAGGTCGTTAAACAGAATGTTTGCGATATGCAGCCCCGCGATGTTGAATGTTTTGCTGGGAGAGGTGCAGGTAATCAGCCGGGGATAATCCGGAAAAAGCTTGGCAAGCGGAATGTGCGTGTGGCCGGGTCGTATGAGATCACAGTGGATTTCGTCACTCACAATCCAGAGGTTGTGCGCGATTGCGATATCCGCAATGCGGCGCAGTTCCTGCTCGGTAAACACGCGGCCGGTTGGGTTGTGCGGATTGCATAGGAGGAGCATTGTGTTAGTTGGGTCCGCACAGACCGATTCCAAATGATCAAAATCGATTGAAAAACGACCATTTGTGTTGGTCAGAGGACTGTAGACCGGATTGCGGCCGTGCGCTTTTGTTGTATGGTCAAAGGGGGTGTAGCAGGGAGTGTGGAAAATGACACCCGCGTCCGGCGCTGTATAGAGGTTGATACAAAGACCGATGGCTTCGACCACGCCGCTGCAAAAGCAGATAGCCTGCGGGTCAACAGTCCAACCATGGCGGCGCGCCATCCAGCCTGCGACCGCTTTGTAGTAGTCCGGGTCTGAAATGAGACTGTAGCCGAGAATGCGCTGGTTCATGCGCGCCTGCATCGCGTCGAGGATGGGTTGCGGACACGCAAAATCCATATCGGCGACCCAGAGGGACAGGTGGTCTTTCGGCAGGCCGGGCGTCTGCAGGCCGGCATCATATTTCATGCTGTTGGTGCCGGCGCGGTCGATGACTTCATCAAAGTTGAAGGCCGCACCCTGCGCGGGCCTGTCGATTGTGGCAAGCGCGGCGTCAATTTTTTTGAGAATGATCGGCATAAACTGCGGGAGCATGCCGCACGCCTCGCGTACGGTTTTGCCGCGAATTAGAAAAACGAGCGGATCGTTCAAAATGCCGGGTGCCACACCATCGATTGCGGCGCGCGCTGTGGGCGATTTGAGGATGTCTTTGATTTTGGAATCGACCGTAAATGCCATCGATGTGCCTCCAGTATAGTCGAATACACCTTTATTATACATGACTAAGTCACAAAAGCCCAGGCAAAGAGCCCGCGGAGGGTTTCTTTTTTTCTTTGCTGGCTTGGCGTGCTTCGCGCTCTTGCATTAGCATGCTACACGCGGCATTGAAAAATGCGCAACAGACGTGATAAGATAAAGAAAACAGTATGAAAAATGAGGGAGAGCAGATGGAGTGTACGACATGCGGGACAACCTTGCCGGATGACGCAACGTTTTGCACCAACTGTGGCGTGCTGCTTGCCGAGCCGGAAACCATGGAATATGCCGCAACGCAAGAAATTCCAATCCAGGAATTAGAGATGGAACCGTTTGCGCAAGAGAGCTTGGGAACAGCGCCAACAGGCACACCCGCGTTTTCGCAGCCGGAGACAAACGAGCTATCAGCGCCAAGTGTCCTGGAGCAGCGGGACGAACCCTATTTCCGGCTGGTCAACAACCGGGAACCGCTCGGGGTCTGGACCTATGTCGGCATGCTGCTGGTATTGTTTGTGCCTGCGGTGAATGTAGTGATGTTCGTCCGCTGGCTGTGTCAGAAGAGCGCGAACGTCAACAAGCGGAACTTCGCCCTTGCGCTGCTCATTGTACTAGCGCTTTGCGTTTTGATTCTCATCTGGATCGGCCGCACCTTCGACGGTGTATACGACCCGGTCTGGCGCGCGCTGGAACAGGCGTATGGGCTGGCGAAGCGCTGCGGCATCTTTTGAAGCATGCAAACGCAGTTTGATTTGTGCGGAAGCATTGAGAAACGCGGAAAGCAAAAATCGATTTTGACAAAAAGTGCGAAAGCGCTGCTGTGCGGGACAGACAAGCGTATGGCGGTTATCTGTTAACAATTGGTTTCAGGCGATCGTTTCCGAGTGTACTTGGCGTATGTTTGTTGAACGATGACCACCATCGGCAAACTGTATCTGTGCAGCATTTGCAAAAGCAAAGGGTCAGGGCGGATGTGGCTATTTTTGTTGGTTTTTGTTGTGCACCGTAATTTGCAGAGCAGTGTGCCGCCCGTTTGGTTCGCCGCACGTGCCGTGGCAACCTGCCGATGCGGACACACCATTCTTGTTGTTTTCGGGCAATCGCGTGTACTTTAACTTTGTTTTCGCGTGTTTGCTGGGTAAAATAAGGACCTCTGGCATAAGCCAGGGGTCCTTATACAATGCAATCTATCCGCCGAGATACGCTTTTCTGACAGCGTCGTTGTCCAGCAGCTTGGCGGCGGTATCGGCAAGCACAATGCGACCCGATTCCAGTACATAGCCGCGGTCCGCGATGCCAAGCGCCATGCGCGCGTTTTGTTCCACAAGCAAAATCGTTGTGCCGGCGTCGCGCAGTTCTTTGATGATGTCAAATATCTGCCGAACAAGCAGCGGCGCCAGACCCATGGACGGTTCGTCGAGCATCATCAGCTTGGGGCTGATCATGAGCGCACGGCCCATCGCGAGCATCTGCTGTTCGCCGCCCGAAAGCGTGCCGGCGATCTGCCTGCGGCGTTCATGCAGGCGGGGAAAGCGCTCATATACCGCATAGCGCTCGGCGCGCGTATGTTTGCTCTGCTTGGTAAACGCACCCATCTGCAAATTCTCTTTGACCGTCATGTTCAGAAAGATGCGGCGGCCTTCGGGAACGTGCGCAATGCCCTGCTGCACGATTTTGTGCGGTTCGCGCTTGGAGATATTTTCATCTTCGAATTCAATCGAGCCGGTTTTGGTGCGCATCAGGCCCGAGATGGTTTTCAAAATCGTGGATTTTCCCGCGCCGTTTGCGCCGATAAGCGTGACGATTTCTCCTTTGCCAACATCGAACGAAATATCATACAGCGCGTGGATCTCGCCGTAATAGACGTTGATATCCTTGACTTTCAGCATGGTGTCCATGTTATGCGTCCTCCTTTTTGCCGAGGTACGCCTCGATGACGAGCGGATTGCTCTTGATCTGGTCCGGATCACCCTTCGCGATGATTTTGCCGTAGTTAAGCACCGCAATGCCGTCGCAGACGCCCATGACAAGGTTCATGTCGTGCTCGATCAAAATGATCGCAATTTTAAAAGTATCGCGAATCTTTTTGATATTTTCCATGAGCTCCTGCGTTTCCGAAGGGTTCATGCCGGCGGCCGGCTCATCGAGCAACAGCAGGCTGGGGTTGGTCGCCAGCGCGCGCACAATTTCCAAGCGGCGCTGCGCGCCATAGGGCAGACTGCCCGCCAACATGTGGGCCGTGTCCTGCATATCGAACACGCTGAGCAGCTCGAGCGCGCGTTCGGTCTCTATCTTTTCGCGTTTCCAGAACTTCGGCATGCGCGCGATTCCGGCAAATGTGCTGTAACCATATTCGCGGTTGAGACCGATGCGAACATTGTCAAGCACCGAGATGCTTTTAAATAGCCGGATATTCTGGAAGGTACGGGCGATGCCCATTTTATTGAGCTGGTAGGTTTTTTTGCCGCGCGTGTTGACACCGTCCAATAAAATGACGCCGCGCGTTGGCTCATAGACGTTGGTGAGCAAATTAAACACAGTTGTTTTGCCGGCGCCGTTCGGACCGATCAAGCCCGCGATCTCCGTACGGCCGACCATGATGTTGAAATCTTCCACGGCGCTCAGGCCACCGAAATCGATGCCAAGGTTGCGCACATCGAGCACGGGCGGTTTATCAAGGTCGTCCGCTTTCATAAAGGAATGGCTGGGAACAGGGTATAAATCTGCGGTCATGCCTGGTCGCCTCCTTTCTTGCCGGAGAATCGGCTGCCGAGGCGTTGAAAGAAGGCGGGGATGCCGGCGACAAAATCAACGAGCGAAAACTGGTAGTTGCCGAGCAGCCCGGACGGCTTAAAGATCATAACGATGACGAGCAGCAGGGAATAGATCACCATGTTATACTGCGCAAAACTCTGCAGCATGCTTGGCAAAACGGTGAGCACGGTTGCCGCAATCACCGAGCCGGCAATCGAGCCCATGCCGCCCAAGACGACCATGACCAAGATCTCGATCGATTTGTTAAAGCCCATGCCGCCCGGAAACAGGTTGCCGATATTGTGCGCAAACAGGCCGCCCCCGATGCCCGCGAAGAACGCGGCAACGGTGAACGCCATCGTTTTATAATAGGTGGTGTTGACGCCGCAGGACGCCGCCGCGATCTCGTTTTCACGAATAGAAATGATCGCGCGCCCATGACTGGAATTGATGAGCGTGTGGATCACAAAGATGGTGATCACGGCACACGCGAAAGCCCAGGTGAAGGTTGTGACACGCGGAATGGCCTTTAAGCCTTTGGCGCCGCCTGTGATCTCCAGGTTGATGATGATGTTTCGAATGATTTCGCCAAAGCCCAGCGTAATGATCGCCAGGTAGTCGCCGCGCAGACGCAGCGCAGGCATGCCGACGATAATACCGATGATCGCGGAGAGCAAGCCGCCGCAGAGCAGCGCCGCCGCGAACCCAAAACCGGATGCGCCGAAAATACCGGACTTCATTAAAATCGCGCTTGCATACGCGCCGACAGCCATGAATCCCGCGTGGCCGAGCGGCAGCTGGCCGAGGAATCCGCTTGTGAGGTTGAGGCTGACTGCGAGAATCACCGCGATGCAGCAGCTTGTCAGCTGGTTGGCATAAAAGTTGGAATCACCAATGATCACGGTAAGCAGGAAGTATAGCCCAACGATGGCTGCCATGTTGATCAGGTAGCGCAGCGGGGTGCTTACAGATCGCTTTGTTTTGCTCATGACGACACCCCCTAAACTTTCTCGGTCGTGTTTTTGCCGAGAATACCGCTTGGCTTAATCAGCAACACGACGATGAGAATGGAAAACACAATGGCATCGGAAAAGTTAGACGAAAGATACCCTTTGGTCAGGCTCTCGATAATGCCGATCAGAAAGCCGCCGACCATCGCGCCGGGCAGCGAACCGATTGCGCCGAGCACGGCCGCGACAAATGCTTTCAAACCCAGCATACTGCCCATGGTCGGGTTGACCGTGGTATAGGAATTGCAATAGAGAATTGCGGCGACGGCGGCCAGCGCCGAGCCGATTGCGAACGTAATCGAGATGGTACGGTTGACGTTGATGCCCATCAGCTGCGCGGCGGCGGTGTCCTCAGAAACAGCGCGCATCGCTTTGCCCGTTTTGGTGTTGTTGATAAACATGGTCAACAGGATCATCAGTGCGATGGAAACAATAATCGTCACAACCGTTGTCAGCGGAATTTTCAAGCTGCCCAGCTGGATCGAGCCGAGAATAAATGCCGGATAGGTTTTCGGCGTTGGAGAAAAGATGAGCTGCGCAAGGTTTTGCAGCAAAAAGCTCACGCCGATCGCCGTGATCAGCAGCGAAATACGCGCCGAATTGCGCAGCGGCTTGTAGGCTACTTTTTCAATCAGAACGCCGAGGACCGCACAGCCGACAATGGCGATTGGAATCGCCAGCCAGAAAGGCAATCCCAAATTTGCAATACAAAGCCACGAAATATAGGCGCCGACCATAATAATATCGCCGTGCGCAAAGTTGATGAGCTTGACAATGCCGTACACCATACTGTAGCCGAGCGCCACCAGCGCATAGATGCTGCCGATATGGATGCCGTTTAGCATTTGCTGTAAGAATTGCATAGAGCGGAAATCCCTCCTCTGTAACCAACGGGCGGATGCACCGTGATAGGCCTTACATCTATCCTCGTTTTGATGTGATAAATCTAACGCTTATGCACGGTCACCCGGGACGCGCGATGTGCACGTCCCGGGTGAACAAGATAACTTAGAATGTGCGATCGAACTTATAGGTGTAGTTGCCGGAGCCGTCGTCTTCGATGCCGATGATATAGCAATCCTTAATCGGGTTGTTATCCTCGTCAAAGGTGATGTGGCTTGTGACGCAATCGAGATCGGTCTCTTTCAGTGCGGCAATGACCGCTGCATGGTCGGTAGAATTCGCGCGTTTGACCGCGTCAAACATAACCATCGCGGAGTCGTAGCCGGTTGCGGAGAACGCGATTGGGTCAGCATTGAATTTTTCTTTGTATTTCGCAACAAAATCTGCCGAGGCAGGATCGTCTGCGGAGTAGTGGCTGGAATAGAAGCTGCCGGCGAGCGTAGAGGGCTCGGAAGAAGTCTCAATGACAGTGTCCCAACCGTCGCCGCCCAACAGGACTGCTTCGATGCCAAGTTCACGAGCTTGCTGTGCGATGAGCGCGGCTTCTGTGTAATAGTCCGGCACAAAGAGAACTTCGGGGTTTTTGGCTGCGATATTCGTCAGCTGTGCTTTGAAGTCAACTGTGTTTTCGCCATAACTTTCTACGGAAACAACATCGATGGCGACATTTTTGCACTCGGCTTCAAACGCATCTTTCAAGCCGGTGCTGTAGTCAGTGCTGTTGTTAAAGATAATGGCCGCCGTGTTGGCGCCGACGATCTCGGCGGCGTAACGCGCCATCGTGCCACCCTGGAACGAATCTTTAAAGCAGGTGCGGAACATGTTATCGCCGGAAGCTGTGATGTCGTCCGCGGTAGCAGATGAGGTGATCACAGGGATGGGATCGGCCATCGCGGCGGAAGCATCCGCGACCGCGAAGGTCGGGCCGGACGTGACGCTGCCGAAGACAGCGACGACTTTGTCCTGCTCCACGAGCTTGTTGAAGCCGTTGATTGCTTCCTGGGCGTCGCCCTTCTCATCGTATTCAATGAGTTCGATCTGTTTGCCAAGCAGGCCGCCCGCGGCGTTCAGCTCGTCGACATACATTTTGATGCCGTTGCGGATCGCGATACCGTATTGGGCAACCGGGCCGGTCAACGGACCAAGAAAACCAAATTTAATGGTTTCGCCTGTGTCCTCTCCGCCTTCTTTCGGTGCGCAGCCGGCAAACAGCGACATGCACAGAACAAGCGCGAGCACCAATGCGAAAATAGATGTCTTTTTCATGTGCTTTTCCTCCAATATTTTTGTACGTGTAAAAAAAGATGGCTCTTCTGGCGAAATGCCGAAGGCCATCTGATTTCCTTTTAGGTAAGCTCAGGTGTCCAACATTCAGCACGTAGCCGCCACAAATACGCATTCTCGCGTATGACCAGGTTGTCTACGACTAGAATGCCTGTTACGAGGGTGGTGAATACAGCAACCAAGAACGTCATAACGCAGGCACCTTTCGGAAAGATTGTAGACATTATGGCACATCGCTGGCGGGGATGTCAACGCACCGCCGCCGGATTTTACAGAACGCACGAAATGCGTTTGCAGTCGAATTATGAAATTGTCGGGATTGTGCGCAACCGGTAACAAAAGGGTTTCAAATTAAAGGGAATTGTTTCTTGCTGCTTTGGTACCGTTGTTGCCAGCCCGCGCGGCACCAAACAGCGTTTTGTTCCTGCACAGCGCACCGCGAGTTCTGTCTTTTCCTTTCCCCAAATCTTTCTGTAAATGAACCTGTCACTTGGCAATATTTTCCGACACTGTCGTTTCATTGCGCTTGACGGTGAGCTCCACCGTTTCGCCGTTGATAATCCAGGTCTTCTTATAACCGTCCAGCGCGCCATATACGATTTTGGTCGCGAGCACATCCTGCTGGATTGTTTCGGCATTGCGCCGGAAGATCTCTGTAATCCGCGCGTTGTCGAGCACACCGACTGTGATCTGATCGGTCACAACAAAGCCGGCATCTTTGCGCATCGTCTGCAGTTTGCTGATCAGCTCGCGCACGAACCCTTCCTCAACTAACGCATCCGAGAGACGTGTGTCGATCGCGACCGCAAATCCGCCATCGGCCGCTGCGACAAAGTGCTCAACTTTGGCCGATTCCACCAGAAGGTCTTCTTCGCCCAGCGTGACTGCGCCGCCGTCGTCCAGATTCAGAATCAGGGTGCCGGTGGCGTCCAGTTCGCGCTTGGCGGCGTTGCCGTCGAGCTCTGCGAGCGCTGTGCGAATCGCACCGAGCTGTTTGCCGTATTTCGGGCCGACCGTTTTGAGCTGCGGCTTGAAGCGGTAGGTGCCGAACTGCGACATATCGTCTGTATAGGCAACCGCTTTGACGTTGAGTTCGTCAGCGATGATCTCGGTATAGAAATCAGAAAGCGTTACCGGGCTGTTGAGATACAGCTGCGCGAGCGGCTGCCGGGTTTTGATCGCGGCGTCGTTGCGCGCCGCGCGGCCGAGCGTCACAATCTTGAGCACGGCGTCCATGCCGCGCTCGAGATCCGCGTCAATATGGGTACGGTCCGCGGTTGGATAGTCGCACAGATGCACGCTGACCGGCGCGCTTTTGTCAAAATTGCATACGAGATTGCGGTAGATGTCCTCGGTCATAAACGGGATCATCGGCGCGCATAGTTTTGAAACCGTTGTCAGCGCGGTGTGCAGCGTGAGATAGGCATTGATTTTATCCTGCGGCATGTCTTTGCCCCAAAAACGCTCGCGCGACCGGCGCACATACCAGTTGCTCATATCGTCCACGAACTCTTCGGCCAGGCGCGCCGCCTCGGTGATACGGTAGCCGCCCAGGTTTTGATCCATACTTTCCACAAGCGTGTTCAGTTTGGAAAGCAGCCAGCGGTCCATCACGCACAGTGTCTCGGGCGCCAGCGTATAAGCGGAAGGATCAAACCCGTCAATCTCGGCATAAAGCACATAAAACGCATAGGTGTTCCATAGTGTGCCCAAAAATTTACGCTGGCCTTCGGTGACCGCGTCGTCTGAATAGCGCTTTGGCAGCCAGGGCGCGCTGCTCTCATAGAAATACCAGCGCACGGCGTCCGCGCCGTGTTTGTGCAGCGTTTCGAGCGGATCGACCGCGTTGCCCTTGCTCTTGCTCATCTTCTGGCCGTCTTTGTCGAGCACGTGGCCCATGACGACGACATTTTTAAAAGGTGCCTGGTTGAAGATCAGTGTTGAGATCGCGAGCAGGGAATAGAACCAGCCGCGCGTTTGGTCCACGGCCTCCGAAATAAAATCGGCCGGAAAATTTTCACGGAAAATGGCTTCGTTCTCAAACGGATAGTGCCACTGCGCGAACGGCATGGCGCCCGAATCGTACCAGCAGTCGATCACTTCTTCCACGCGGCGCATCTCTTTGCCGCAGGCCGGGCAGCGGATTGTTACCGCGTCGATATACGGCCGGTGCAGCTCAATGTCGTCCGGACAGTTGTCGGACAATTCTTTGAGTTCCGCAATCGAGCCGATCGCGTGGTAGTGGCCGTCATCACACTGCCAGATGTTGAGCGGCGTGCCCCAATAGCGGTTGCGCGAGACGCCCCAGTCCTGCACGTTTTCAAGCCAATCGCCAAAACGTTTTTGCCCGATGCTCTCGGGCACCCAGTTGACGGTGTTGTTGTTGCGGATCAGATCATCCTTGACCTCGGTCATCTTGATAAACCAGGACTCCCGCGCGTAATAGATCAGCGGGGTGTCGCAGCGCCAGCAATGCGGATAGCTGTGCTCGAACTTTGGCGCGGCAAACAGCAAGCCGCGCGCATCCAGATCCTGCAATACGAGTGGATCGGCCGTTTTGACAAAGGTGCCCGCCCAGGGCGTCTCTGCTGTCATCTCGCCCTTGGCGTCGACATACTGCACGAACGGCAGTTGATACAGCCGGCCAATGACAGAGTCATCTTCGCCGAACGCAGGAGCCATATGCACAATGCCGGTGCCGTCGGTCAGCGTGACAAAATCGCCGCAGGTGACAAAAAACGCTTTTCCATCGGGCTTGCAGAAATCAAACAGCGGTTCGTAGGCCTTGAATTCCAGCTCCTTGCCGGTATAGGACGCAAGTACTTTATACATGCCATCCAAAACGGCGTCGCACAGCGCCTCGGCCAGATAGTAGACTTCGCCGTTCTGTTCCACCTTCACATAGGTCTCGCGCGGGTTGACGCAGAGCGCGACATTTGAGGGCAGCGTCCAGGGCGTCGTTGTCCAAGCCAACAGATAGGCGTCCTCGCCCTTGACTTTAAATTTTACGATCGCGGATTTTTCCTTGACGTCTTTATAGCCCTGCGCGACCTCGTGGGAGGAAAGCGGCGTGCCGCAGCGCGGGCAGTAGGGAACCACTTTGTAGCCTTTGTACAGCAGACCGCGGTCCCAGATCTGTTTGAGTGACCACCATACCGACTCGATATACGGATTGTGGTAGGTGACATAGGGGTCGTTCATATCCGCCCAAAAACCGACGGCGTCGGAAAACGCTTCCCACATGCCCTTATATTTCCAGACACTCTCCTTGCACTGCTCGATAAACGGCGCCATGCCATAGGCTTCGATCTGCTCTTTGCCGTCCAGGCCGAGTTTTCGCTCGACTTCCAGTTCCACAGGCAGCCCATGGGTATCCCAGCCCGCTTTGCGCAGGCATTTATTGCCTTTCATCGTCTGATAACGCGGGATGATGTCTTTGATCGCGCGGGTCTCGACATGCCCGATGTGCGGCGTGCCGTTGGCCGTCGGGGGGCCATCGTAAAACGTATAGACAGGGCTTCCTTCACGCGAAGAAATGCTCTGCTCGAATATCTGGTTCTCCTTCCAGAAATCCAGCGTCTTTTGTTCGCGCTCTGTGAAGTTCAAATTGGAAGAAACCTTGTCGTACATGTGTTGACCTCCGAAGACTGTAAAAATAGATTGAAACAGATATATATTACCTAAAAAAGGGATCCCTGCAAATCCAATCTGCAGCATCTGCATCCAGACCATTTCTCTGCGTGGTCTGAAAACCGATACGATGATTGGCGAAATTGCCGCGCGCAAGTGCCTGTGCAAATCCAATGGCTATAGTGTGACGAGGATAGGCGGTAGATACTGCCGGGCATCAGATAATCAGGCGTCTTCTGTCTTTTTCGATACAATACACATAGCAGTTCGCAGGTTGAGATGGCCGATTGCAAACAAGCGCTGAGATCAAAAAACGCCTCGCCCCGTGTTCACGGGACAAAGCGAAATGCTTCGTTCTACCACCCAGGCACACACATCCAACAATGCGGTCCCCATAACGGCGGGATGCCGGCGCGGCTTACTGTCAAAACTTCAGCGTTGCAACTCGGAAGGGATTTTCGGTCTCGTGTCTACTTGCCCGGGGCTTGCACCATCCCCCGGTCGCTATCTGCTTTGGACGCGGCCTACTGTCTTCGTCATCGTTTTTCAATCGAATATGCTAATAATATACATTATTCTATGCAAAAGTCAAGAGGGAGATACAAGCGAGAAAACATCTTTTCATGAAGAAAGAGAGGAAATGCCGAACCGCATTCGTTGTGATTCCAACAGCAATCAAACGACTGTCTCTGTAAAATAGTCTTATCGGATCATACCTGATCCCAATATTCTCACAGGGAGTTTGCCAATGAAACACGTTTGTATTATTTGCGGGTACGTCTATGACCAGGAGCTGCCGTTTGATGAGTTGACAGATGATTATGTTTGCCCAATCTGTGGGGTCGGCAAAAACAAATTTGAAGTGTTGCTGCACGACCACAAAGAAAGTTTTTTGAAGATCAATTATGGCTTATATTTGATTACGGCGAGGGACAACGAGAAAGACAATGGCTGCGTGATTGACGCGCTCATGCAGTTGACGGAAAATCCGCCTGTTGTTGCCTTTTCGATCAACAAAGTCAACAAGACGCACGAAATGCTGATGAACACAAAAGAATTCAATATCTCGGTTTTGACCGAGGATGCACCAAAAAAACTATTTCAGGTCTTTAGCGCAAAATCGGGAAAAGACATCAATAAATTTGAACGATTCACGGAAGTGAAACGGAGTGCAAATGGACTTCTGCATTTGTCAAACTATACAAATGCCATTTTTTCCGGCAAGATTATTGACACTGTCGATTCGGGCAGCCACACGCTGTTTCGTGGAGAAATCACCGAGTCTTCCGTGATGAACAACAAGGACACGCTGACCTACAGCACGTATCGAAAAGGCATCAATTATAAAGAGATGTTTTGCTTTCAATGCCAGCAAACCGCGCGCGGAACGGGCTGCGCAGTTGCTGGCGTGTGTGGCAAACAAGCGGATGTCGCCGACTTGCAAGATCAAATGACCGGCAAGTTGGTTGGGCTTGCGCGGGCTGTCAACGGCAGAAATATTCCCGAGACGGATGCGGTTGTCATCGATGCTCTCTTTACAGGCATCACAAATGTCAACTTTAACGCGCAGAGTATTGCGGCATTAAACGCGCGCATCTCTGCATTGACAGCGACATTCGGCGGCGCGCAAGCGATGGATATGCGCGACCTTTGGAGCGAAAACGAAGATATCCGCTCTCTGAAATCACTGATTCTCTTTGGCATGCGAGGACTTTCCGCTTATGCGCACCACGCGCTGATGCTGGGAAAATCAGACGCCGAAGTCAACGCTTTCCTGTACAAAGGGCTGGTTACAATCGGGGAAGCGCATTCGATCCCGGAGCTTTTGGATGTTGCGCTGGAAACCGGACGCATCAATTTAAAATGTATGGAGTTACTGGATCACGCCAACACCGGCGCGTACGGTGTGCCAACTCCGGTGAAAGTCACAACCAATATCGAGAAGGGCCCGTTTATCGTGGTTACCGGACATGATCTGCACGACCTGAAGTTGCTTTTGGAGCAAACCGAAGGGAAAGGGGTCAATGTCTATACCCACGGCGAGATGCTGCCGGCACACGGTTACCCGGCGCTTCGGAACTATTCGCAGCTAAAAGGTAATTTTGGCACGGCATGGCAGAACCAGCAACTGGAGTTTTCCAGCATTCCGGCGCCGATTTTGTTTACAACAAACTGCCTGATGCCGCCGAAAGAAAATTACGCCGATCGCGTGTTCACGACCTCTGTCGTGGATTACCCGGGATTGAAACACATCGGGGAAGATAAGGATTTTTCCGAGATGATCGCGCTCGCGATTCGCCTGGGCGGTTATCCGGAACTGCATAATATGCAGGGCATCAACGGCGGTGACGTGCTGACGACAGGGTTTTCGCACAGGACAATTTTGTCATTGGCGGACAAAGTGATCGATGCGGTAAAAACAGGAGCGGTCAAGCGGTTCTTTTTGGTTGGTGGCTGCGACGGCGCGCAAACCGGCAGAAACTACTACACGGAGTTTGTCAAACAAACACCCAAGGACAGTCTCATTTTAACGCTTGCCTGCGGCAAGTATCGCTTTAACGACCTGGACCTCGGCACAATCGGCGATTTTCCACGCATCCTGGATATGGGGCAGTGCAACGACGCCTACGGTGCCATCCAAGTAGCGCTGGCTTTGGCGGAAGCGTTCAACTGCGGCGTAAACGATCTGCCGCTGACGCTTGTTGTCTCATGGTATGAGCAAAAAGCGGTTGCGGTTCTGCTTACGCTGTTGTATCTTGGCTTGAAGAATATTTATCTCGGGCCGACGCTGCCGGCGTTTATTTCACCGAACGTGCTCAAAGTGCTCGTGGACAACTACAACATTATGCCGATTTCAACGCCGGAGGAAGATTTGAAAAAGATCCTGGCGTAACTTGAGATAATTGATATATAAAACGGACGCCGAATAAAGCGTCCGTTTTATATTGTCATCAAAACCCCTGGCAATGCCGGGAGACACGCCTTTCGAGCGATCCGGCTTTTGCCCTGCAGCAGATACAGCAAAGCCAACGGGAGCTGAAGCGGTCGATCCAGCAATGCAACATTGCCTTTCCTTTCAACACAAGCCGCCACAGGCGCAAAGATAGAGACAAATGCTATCGAAGGACATCGTTGCAAACAGGAAATGCCGCATCTGAAGGTGCTGCTGGTAAAAAGGGCTATGCCCGCGCATGATGTACCACTGGCTTCGCCGACGGGCACCTGTCATATCCAACGACAGACGCGGAACTGCGGCCAACAGCAGCTGGCTGGCGCACCTTAGGCTTTCGCCGTCCCGCGTTTTTGTGTCAAGAATTTGATGCAATAGTGAATGGCGTAACCCACCAGGCAGCCGGTCATATTTAAAATGACATCATCGATATCGCAGACCCCTGTTAACGAAAAAAACTGAAAAATCTCTATTAGCACAATCACGCCCAAGCATATGAACATCGCTTTCCGGAACGAGCTGCATTTTTGAACCGCCCGTGGTATCAAAACTCCCATTGGGATAAAAGGAACGATGTTGCCCAGCAGATTATACATCGCGTGTCCGTATTGGGCATTGCCCAAAAATTCTGCAATCTGCTTAAATGGGATAAGGTTTAAGTTGATATCCCCTTGTTGCCGCTGGATCTGATAGCGCGCCATATTATTTACAATGTCGTGCGTGCCGCCACGAAATTTTAATATAACAATGAACAATAAAAAAAGAAGATATAAGACAAACACACATACCCAAAATACGCTGGTTCTTTTTTCTGCTATAATTGCGTTCTTCATTATGTGGTCCTTCTGCTGTTAATCATTCGCCTCAGAAAAATGAAAAAGGCGCTTTTTTGCTCTTTTGGTTGCTCCGTATACCGAAAGGCAGCGGCAACACAGCAGACTACAAGCACCTGTCCCTGTGTGCGCGGCTAAAGCGCGGCGTCAGTTGCCAGTAACGGTAGAGAAAGCAGCCGAGCGCATCTTGAATTTTTTGTGTAGCATATCTGTTGCCGCGATTGTGCGCTGTTCGCGTCGGCGTTATGCAGCGCACGAAACAACGCATCGTCGGGCATATCCTGTGCGGCGATGACATGCGCGTGAGCAATCCTGCCGCGCCGACGCAATTGTTGTTCGTCGCGCTTTAACGGATTTGCCTTTCTCGTATGTCGATTCATTACAGATCAAACGACTCGGATTTGAAATTGCTGTAGAAGCGGCCTTCTGTTGCGGTAAAGCGCAGCATACAGTAATCCGGGTCGGTAGGGCCAAGCGGATAGTACATTGTGTCGCCCTCTTGCCAGATCAGGTTCTTGCTGTCCTGGTCTTCAAGCACTTCCATCGTGCCGACAAGCATCACGCCGCGGAAAAAGCGCTTGTCACAAGCGTAAAGGCAGGCGTGTGGATTGGCTCGATATTGGCCTACGCGCATCGAAGAAGTATTGGTTGTGAGATAAAACGTCCGGACACCTTCGCGTTTGCGCGATGCCAGCATCGCTTTCGTATTCGGGAACCCTTCCGCGTCAATCGAACTAATAAAAACGATACGTTGATTGTCGAGTAGATTGCCAATCGTCCTTTCGGGGTCACGCATTACGACGTTTCCTTTCCATATCTGCTTTTATACAATATGTTGCCCCATGCAGTCGCCTTCTTGTTTTCATAATTATACGTCGCCTCTATAAACAAAACAAGCGAGCAGCATCTGCACGACCTAAACTGGGGGCATACCCCAATTTCATTGAATCGAGCGGGCGAGGGGGGATAACAAGACGTATCTTTGGCCGTCGGCTATTTTTGTGCGCTTCTTTCGCTGCTTTTAATTCTTTGACAGACGAAAGCCCCCGGCAAGCCGAGGGCTGACTGTTTCTGCAAACCTTTGGGAATGATCAATAGCCGAGATAGCTGATATTCATGTCTGTGTTGCCGCTGATGCCGTTGACCTTGCCGGTAGAGGTATGCTGCCAGATGTCATACCGGCCGCCGTAGCTGGAGCTGGTGGCGGTTGTATAATGTGCCAGCCAGATGATGTATTGGCTCAACTGGCTCGCGTACAGTTTTGTTTCAAACCAGTTTTTGTTTGCGTATACGCACGCTTTGTACCCGCTGTTGCGGATGGTCTCACAAAACGCGATGCAGATTTTGGTGCGCTGTTCGGTCGTCAGTGAATTGGTGCGCGCTGTGCTGGAACCGGCGTCCTCGATGTCAATCGCAATTGGATAGGCGAGACTATAGCCCGAAACATATTGCAGACACATACTCGCTTCTTCGACCGCCTCGCGCTCATTGATCGCCTGCGTGAAGAAGTAGACACCAACCTTGAGGCCGGCCGCCGTCGCGCCCCGAATATTTTGTTGAAAGGTGTTGTCCAAAACCAATGCGCCAGAACCGTAACCGCGGAAGCCAAGCCGCAAAATCGCGAAATCAACACCGGCTGCTTTCACCTTTGCCCAATCGATGCTGCCCTGCCAAGTGGAGACATCAACGCCGATCGAACCGCCGCGCACGCCATCCGCTGTGAAGAAGTAGCGGATGCCCTGAATGGTTTGCCAGCCCGTCACATATTTTCCGTTTTTGTCAAAGTAATAGGTCTTGCCGTTGAGGGTCTGCCAGCCGTAATATACGGTGATCGTCTCTTTGACAATTTCGGTCAGCGCCACTTTTTCAAATTTAAATTTGTAATTGGTGCCGTCCGTCGTAAGCGGCACGCCCGCCGCATCCAAAACTTCTGCGGTACAATCCACGCCCGCGCGGTTTGCGCTGACAAAATAGCCCTTGTCATCCAAGACCGGCGTAATATCGCTTTGGGTCCCGTCCGCGTTGGTCAAAAACCCATTTGTCAACGTTGGCTTATACTTATAAACCTGGTTGCCGCTGGCATCCAAGACTGGTTTCTCGGTTTCTTTGGTGGTGGTGCTTTGGGAAGAAGCGACATATTCGACGGTGTCATTGCTTGTCCCGCCAGCCGCGCCACTGCCGGAAGATCCGCCATTGTCGTTTGTGCCACCGCCGTATTGCGAGTCTTCATTTTTCTGGTCGACTTCGCTGGCCTTTTTTACCTTATCGGCGACGTCCACCTTCTTATAAGTTACCTTGGGCTCCACAGTAGCCTGAACAGGGTCGGGTGCTTTAATGCCGTTTGTCTCCAGCAGTTTGACCGTGTAGTCACCTTCGTCAATTTTCTCAATGTAAATCTGTCCGTCTTTATCCTCGTCCATTGCGGTGATGGCTTTTGTAGCGTCTTTGGTATTCACGATAGAAAATTCAAACGCGATCCCGGTCGCCAGTTCACCGTTCGCAAAAAAAACTGAGATGCCCAAATCCAGTTCGACAGAAGAGCACTCTACCTGAATGCCGTCGTAATTTTGCGTGTACAGCAGGCGTTTGACGCCGGGCATGGTTGTATAGTTTAAATCGGCATCCGGCGTGGTAATACCGGGCCCGGCAATACCGCTGACTGTCCAAGCGGTAGCCGCAAGCACACAAGTCAACACCAGCGTTGTTACAAACGCGATTAGTTTACTGGTGATCCGATAGGCTCTTTTTTTCTGTTCCATGCAATGCAATCTCCTGAAAAATGTGGTGGAAGGCCGATTGTATTGTAATGGCTTGTATGCGTAATTTGTGCATAACTACCAAAACATGTCTATAAATTATTATATATGATCTAAAAGCAATCTGCAACACACTAGATGTATTGAAGAACGCAGTTTTGTTAAAAGTACACAACTAGGTGTTGATTTTAGAGGAAATTTCTTGTATTCTAGGGAATCACTGTAGAATTTTAATTAAAACATCGCATTTTGACTATAGTTTAGAGGAAAAGTATGTAGCAAAAGGACGGCAGCGATATCGCTGCCGTCCCGGTTGTGTTGACACTTTTATTTATACAAAACGCTGGAACATCGAGATGAAAACACCGGCTGCGACAGCCGAACCAATCACGCCCGAGACGTTCGGCCCCATCGCGTGCATAAGCAGGTAGTTGTTTGGATTCTCCTGCAAACCGACCGTCTGGGAAACGCGCGCCGCCATCGGCACCGCCGAGACACCGGCAGATCCGATCAGCGGATTGACTTTGCCCTTTGTCAGCCAGCACATCAGCTTGCCAAACAGCACGCCGCCCGCCGTTGAGACACAGAAGGCCACGAGACCGAGCCCGATAATCATCAATGTGCGCGGTGAGAGGAAGTTCTCCGCGGTCGCTGTGCCGCCAACCGTGACGCCCAGGAAGATGGTGACGATATTGATCAGCTCGTTCGAAGCTGTTTTTACCAGGCGCTCTGCCACGCCGCTTTCCTTCAAGAGATTGCCGAGCATGAGACAGCCGACCAGGGCGGCCGCATCCGGCACAAGCAAAGAAACGACGAGTGTGGCGAGAATGGGGAACACCACTTTTTCTGTCTTGGAAACCGGCCGCAGCTGTTCCATTACAATGCTGCGCTCTTTTTTGGTTGTTAGCGCTTTCATAATCGGCGGCTGGATGAACGGTACCAGTGCCATGTAGGAATAGGCCGCGACCGCAATGGCAGGCAACAGGTCGGGCGCCAGCGTCTTTGTGACAAAAATGGCCGTTGGGCCGTCCGCGCCGCCGATGATGCCGATCGAAGAGGCTTCCAGCTGGTTAAATCCAAGCAAAATTGCGCCGGCAAACGTGATAAAAATGCCTAATTGTGCCGCCGCGCCAAGAAAAATCGTTTTCGGGTTGGCGATGAGCGGCGAAAAATCGGTCATCGCGCCGATACCAAGAAAGATAAGCGGCGGATAGACGCCGAGCTTAACACCAAGGTACAAAATGTCGAGCAGACCGCCCTCCTTGAGGACCTGACTGTAGTTGACGGAGACGGATTGAAAAAAGTCCGGATGAAACATGCCGCCGCCCGGCAGGTTGGCCAAAAGCATGCCGAACGCGATGGGAATGAGCAGCAGCGGCTCAAACTTGCGCACGATGGCAAGATACATTAGAACCATCACGATGGCGTACATCACGAGCGTCTGCCAATCGACCGACTGAATGATGCGCGCGACGCCGGTTTTCTCTGCAAAATCCCGAATGGTTTCCCAAATCATATCTGTTCCTCCCCCGTCTCAATCGTGAATAAAACTTCCCCTTTTTTTATCGAATTTCGACTCTGCAGAGAAAGTTGAACCTTTCCGCTTGCGGGGGACAGGATCTCGCTCTTTGTGCCCGCCGAATCCGATACCACGGCAACAACATCGCCTTCCTGGACAATACCGTCCGCCACGGCATATTCAAAAACACCGCCAAATGGCGCGGTGACGGCGACCGCATCGGCTTGTGCCGCTTTCTTGGGTCGGAATACGCGCTCCATAATGACCAAGCTTAAAAAGATAATGGCCAAAACTGAAAAAACAATCAGCATGCCGACAACCACAGTGGCGCCGACATCGGACGCAGTAAACTCTGGCAGGGGCGACGTTTTTGATGCCATATTTAAAAACGACGCATTGATACAACCGAACATCTTTCTCTCACTCTCCCTTACTCCTGTTTGCCCCTTGCATCTTTATGGTTTGCGCGAAGTGATAGGTTAGAACACGGGTTCGCGCATGTGATAAACAGACACGGAACACAAAATAAATGTAACAAGACGAAATCATTACAATGATACTGCAAAAAAAGAAAAGGTGTCAAGCTTAGTATTATATGAAAGCATGCGTTTAAACCCGCATCATTTTGTGAAAAATGCATCGCGCAGCTACTTCTGGGACTGCGCGGTCCGATATGCTTTAAAAGCTAGTTCTATCTGGCCATGCGTTTCAAAAGACAACAAAAGACCGCGCTAGCCGCGCGGTCACGCCGTCAAAGAACCCCAGCAGCGAAAGAAGTACACAAAAATAGCCGACGGCCGAAAGATTTCCACCACTGCAGCGCAATCAGGTGGGGATTCGCCCCAAACCCCGTGGAAGGAAATAAAGGCCGTCGGATGCAGATAACTGCCGGTATGACGCTGGTTTTCGTTCGTCGACCTGTCGCTTCATCTCCGGGGCGTGGGGCGAAGCTCCACGTCAAACGTTGGGCCGGGGCGGGATTGCAAAGGCCGACGAACGGAACGCCTTGTGCAGTTTGACGCTTTCGCGCTCTATATAAGGATTTTTTTGACACGCCGAGACCGCGCCATTGCGCGGTCAGAAAACCAGTCAGAAAAAAATCTGCACTTATGGAGTATCCTCTTTCGAATTCTGTGTTTCGGATGGTAGTGTGGAGACAGAGTGTTCGGCTGTCTCTTGCGAAGGAGTAGTCGGCTGTGGAACTGCGGGTTGCGGCGGCGCAGGGCTCTCCATTGCGTCTGACATCACATTTTGTGTTTGCTGTATAGCAGAATCCGTTTCTGGAAAGCCCGGGGTGTCCGGCTGCGGAGCGGGCAAAAATTGCCCGGTTGACATCGGCATGTAGGCAGTCAGTGGTTGCGGCAAATGACCAAACGTCTTGCGCCGCACATATGTGTAAGTGCTTTGATAAACTAAAAAACAGAGAGGCAGGTCGAAGAGAATGAAAAAATAGTCGGTATAGCTGACGTAAACAAGGAGCGATATGTCAAAACACCGATAAGGATGCCAAGAAAACCAGTGAAAAGAAACGCACAGAATTTGCTGCCCACTGTTTCATCTGCAATTTTTTTGCCCGCATAGATACCGCCGGCCAAAAAGAAATGGAAAGAAACGCACAGAACAGAAGCGGACGCGCAAAAAACATATAGATACTTTGCAGCGCACCATAATCCGGGTCGGCCACAGGGATATTGTGTATGAGACGAAAAATCCAGCTAAGTAGCAACATCCACGCAGGACTGCCAACTGCGAATATAAGCGCTGTTCTCCAATCATGCGGCGCGCGTTTCAGCGCAAAACTGCCGGCCTGGCAGATGGCGAACGATGCGGCACCGATTGGCAGAAAAATACATGCTGTAAAAAATAAGTTCGAAAAGTTTATCACTATGCCGTTATAAACGTCGTCAACAAAAAAATTTATTAAATTGCTGAAAATAAGCATGGCACAAGTGCAAGTAAAATAAAGCCACCCTCGTTTAATGGTTGGAAAAGACAGGCCGGCAAAAATCCCACTTATAATGAAAGGTAGGATGGGCAGGGAAAAAAGAATAGAAAATATCCAGAAAGATTCAAAAATGCGAAATACATTCTCATAATCCGACAATAGGAAAAACGGCAACGCATTGCATAGCAAGCTGACAATAATCAGCAGGCCAACAGAAAGAGAATTGCGTTTTTGCATAAGAAGCCTCCGAAAAGTAAAATAGTGATCTATTCAAAATTGCAGTGTTGAAGCATACTTGACAACCTGCAAAAAAGCGCATATAATACAGCACAAGCAAACCGATGAACCGGAGTGAGTAATCCAGTTTCTGACGTCACAGAGAGCCGCCGGCGGTGGAAGTGCGGCACGGAAGAGCGGGACGAATGGGCCGGAGAGGGCAAGCCGAACGGGAACCGTTCCCAATTAGGCGAGACGGGGTGATACGCCGTTATCAACTGTCAGCGCATGTCAGTGCGTAAGAGGTGGGCGCAAACGCGCCAAGCAGGGTGGCACCGCAGGAGTTATGCTCTTGTCCCAGCAAAAATGCAGGGGACAACGGGCATTTTTTGATGTCCGGATTCCCATACTACTAAAGGAGGACATCGCGATGAACAAAGCAAAAGTGCCCTACAAAATCTATCTCACCGAGCAGGAGATGCCGCGCGAATGGTATAATGTGCGCGCCGATATGAAAACAGATCATCGGCCGATGCTCAATCCGGCAACGATGCAGCCCGTGACCTTTGACGACCTGACACCCGTGTTTTGCGACGAACTCGTGCGCCAGGAACTCAACGACACCGACCGCTACATTCCGATCCCAAAGGCTGTGCGCGATTTTTACACGATGTACCGGCCGTCGCCGCTTGTGCGCGCCTACTGCCTGGAAGAGGCGCTTGGCACACCCGCGAAGATCTACTACAAGTACGAGGGCGGCAACACGAGCGGCAGTCACAAGCTAAACTCAGCGATTGCGCAGGCCTATTACGCGCACGAGCAGGGCCTAAAAGGCGTGACGACCGAGACGGGAGCCGGCCAGTGGGGCACGGCGCTGTCTATGGCGTGCGGCTATCTGGGGCTAGAGCTGAAAGTCTTTATGGTTAAAGTATCGGCAGAGCAAAAACCCTACCGCAAAGCCGTGATGGAAACCTATGACGCAACGGTGATTCCGTCGCCGTCCACAACCACGGCGGTCGGGCGCAAAATCCTTGCCGAGCATCCGAACAGCGGCGGCAGCCTGGGCTGCGCGATCTCGGAAGCGGTGGAAGTGGCGGTGGGCACAGAGGGCTATCGCTATGTGCTGGGCAGCGTGCTCAACCAGGTGCTGCTGCACCAGAGCGTTATCGGGCTGGAGTCCAAGCTGGCGATGGAGAAATATGACGAGTACCCGGATATCGTAATCGGCTGCGCGGGCGGCGGCTCGAACCTTGGCGGGCTAATGTCCGCGTTTATGCAGGACCGGCTCGCAGGCAAACCCGCGCCCTATTTTATCGCGGTGGAGCCCGCGTCCTGCCCGTCGCTGACCCGCGGCAGATTTGCCTATGATTTTTGTGACACCGGCCATGTGACGCCGCTTGCCAAGATGTACACGATCGGCAGCGGCTATATCCCGGCGCCCAACCATGCGGGCGGCCTGCGGTTCCACGGCATGAGCCCGATTCTTTCCCAGCTGTATCACGACGGCTATATCGACGAGGCGCGCGCGGTGAAGCAAACCGAGGTGTTTGCCGCCGCAAAGCAGTTTGCGAAGGTAGAGGGCATTTTGCCGGCGCCGGAATCCGCGCACGCAATCCGCGCGGCGATCGATGAGGCGCTCAAATGCAAAGAGACGGGCGAGACGAAAACAATTCTGTTTGGGCTAACCGGTACCGGCTATTTCGACATGGCGGCGTATATGCAGTACAACGCGGGCCAGATGGTAGACTATGTGCCGACCGACGAAGAGTTGGAGGAGGGTTTCGCGGGCATCCCGACAATTCCGGGCATCCAATAGAATTCTTAAATTTTGAGGGCGCGCGACGTGCGCTTTCAGCTTGTCAAAAAACCTGTCGTCCAGAAAAAAAGTGCACAGCTGCCCGACGGTTTCAAAATAACCACCCCTGCTGCCCAATAAAATGGAGCTCCGCCCCACAATCCCGAACTACGAAATAAAGACCGTCAGCTATGCAAAGAAGCGCTGAACATAGCGCTGTTTGTGCGTCGCCCTGCTATTTCTTTCTTGCGGGTGCAGAGCGTAGCTGCTTGCAATCGGGCGGTTGGGGGGGATTACATAGGTCGATGAACGGAACGCCTTTTGCATTTTGACAGTTATATTAGGACTTTTGACACGCAGGAGCGCACGATGTGCGCTCTTTTTGCGTGTTGGAACGTCGCACGCATATCCGAAACATCAGGGATCTATTGTTTTAGAAGCCACCGCTTGTTGCCGTATTCGGTTTTCAGATAGAACGGTTCGCCGCGCTGTCTCCGGGTACGCGACGCGGGCGGCCAGGCGGCCAATCGCATGCAAAGGCACAAACCGCGACACAAATGCAGTAAGCTTGCCGTATTTGCGATAACAAAAGTTGAAGAGCAAAAACGGCAAACGCTGTACTTTGGAATCGGGCAGGCGGCGCAAAATACTGCGAACGGAATAGAACTGTTGATAAAAACGCAGATAGCCGCCGTACAATTCTTCTGCTGTCAGGGTGTCATGACGCAATACAACGTGCGCGGTGTTGTAATGTGAGAGATCAAAATCTACAATCTGGTTTGCGTCCCGCATGCGGCGGTAGAGAATGGTGCCGGGATAGGGCGTCAGGATATGCGCGGTGACGGTTTCGATTTTATGGGAGATCATCCAGGCAAGCGTTGCGTCAAAGGTGTCGGGCGTGTCGCCCGGCAGGCCAAACACGATGCTTGCGTTGATCATAATAGCACGGCTGTGCAGCGCCGCAACAAGCGCCTCGTATTTGTCTACGTTGTTCTGACGCTTGTGCATCTGTGCCAGCGCAGCTGGATTGACTGACTCAAATCCGACAAACAGACTTTTGCAGCCGCTGCGCTGCATTTGATCCAAAAGCTTTGGGTGGTCCACAATATTCGCGGAAACCGCCGCATTCCAGGTAATACCGAGCGGGCGCAGCGCGTATAGCAGCTGCTGTGTGTACGCGGGGTTGCCAATGAAGTTGTCGTCCACAAACAGGATGTGTTTTGTGTTCAATGTTTGAATATCCTTTACCACATCTGCGATTGGACGGGTGATATGACGATGGGGCATGTTTGCGCAGCTGTTGTAGCAAAAATCACATTGAAAATTGCAATGGCGGCTTGTGGTCACGATGTTTGTGTATAAATATTTGCTTTTTGCGGCGATGGTATAGGCGGGCGCGGCGATTGCGGGAATATCATCCATGTCGCAATAGATTTCTTGCAGCGTACCGCGTTGTGTGTCCGCGATCATCTTTGGCCATACCCGCTCCGCCATACCAATGCAGACCGCGTCAAAATGCGCGACGGCTGTTTCTGGCGCGGCCGTAATGTGGATGCCGCCCGCTACCACGGGAATACCACGGCTGCGAAAGCATTTCGCGATTGCAACCGAGCGATCAAACACGTCCACGGTTACGGTGAGCGCAACCAAGTCTGCCCTGATATTGAAATTGATGTTTTGCACATTTTCGTTGATGATTGTGATGCGGTGCTCTTTTGGCGTCAGGTTGGCAAGCGTGAGCAGCGCGAGAGAGGGCGACATCCGCGCTTTGAGATCGCTGTCCATTGGCCGCCGCTGCATCCTGGCTTGAATCAATACAATGTCCATGGTGGCTCCCGTGAAATTCTAGCATCAGTATAACAACGCTATTATTGCTAGTCAATATAAAAAATATGATAATTGACAAATTATATTCGAAAAAAGTTATATAGGACAAAGCGTTAGGCCGATCTAATGCATTAGGAAGCCGGCGATGGAAAGGCATTAAATTCTCGCATATGCAACCCGTTCAATCGCATCATGCGCGAGTCTCTCGTATTATTGACGAATAAATCGCAATTTTGTACAATATGGATACACAGAGAACTGTGAAGCAAAAGAGGAGATAATGCTATGAAAGACAAAACAACCGCGTTGATTCTTTCTATTTTCCTGGGAAGCATCGGAGTAGACCGCTTTTACCTCGGCAAAGTTGGCACAGGTATTTTGAAACTGCTGACGGTCGGTGGGTTCGGCATCTGGTGGTTGATCGATGTGATTCTGATAGCGACGGGCAGCATGAAAGACAAAGACGGCAATCCACTTCAGTAAAAGATCAATGGCGGCGCCCGAATTTGCGGGCGCCGCAACCTTTGTTATAGCAAAGATAAAAGACGGATGCGACAGAAGCGGCGTTTGCGAAAATGCGCGAAGCGCAGGGTTCCCGCAAAGCGAAGCTTTGTGGGAAAAAGGACGAGCAACAAAGCGGCGGAGCATGCGTCTGCCTTTCAAGACGGATGCGACTATAGCGGCGTTTGCGAGGACGTGTTTTGCGTTTTTCAAAGTTATGCTATAATTCTTCCATACCTTCATTTGCGCAGCGGGAAAGGAAGAATGCAATGCAAGACTATAACAAAGCCATGTTGTGTGATTTTTATGAATACACCATGGCAAACGGCTACCACTTATCGGGAATGGGTGACCGTATGGTTTATTTTGACATGTATTTCCGTGATGTCCCGGACGGCGGCGGATTTGCCATCGCCGCGGGGCTGGATTCGTTGATCGATTATATCGAGCATTTTCGGTTTACTGAAGAGGATATCGCATACCTGCGGTCGAAACAGGTGTTCAGTGAGAGTTGGCTGGACAGCCTGGCCGACTTCCACTTTGCGGGAGACATTTTTGCCATGCCGGAAGGCTCGGTGGTGTTTCCGAACGAGCCGATTGTCACGGTGCGCGCGCCGGCCGAGCAGGCCCAGATGATCGAGACATTTTTGCTGATCTGCTTTAACCATCAGTCTCTGATTGCGACCAAGGCAAACCGGATTGTGCGCGCCGCGGAAGGGCGCGCGGTCATGGAATTTGGCGCGCGCAGGGCGCAGGGCGCAGAAGCCGCCTATTTAGGCGCGCGTGCGGCTTATATCGCGGGCTGCGCCGGAACCTCCAACGCGCTGGCCGATCAGAAATATCAGATTCCGGCGCTGGGCACGATGACGCACTCCTGGGTGCAGATTTTCGACGACGAATATACTGCGTTTAAAACCTATGGCTCTCTTTATCCCCATAATACTTCGCTTTTGGTGGATACGTACAACGTGCTGAAGAGCGGTGTGCCAAACGCGATTCGCGTGTTCAAAGAGCTGGGGATCGAGGACGGCAGCATCCGCATCGACTCAGGGGATATTACCTATCTCTCGGTGCGCGCGCGCAAAATGCTCGATGAGGCGGGCTTGCCCAACTGCAAAATTGTAGCGAGCAACTCGCTGGATGAGCAGATCATCCGCGAGGTCATCCGCGGGGGCGCGGCGGTGGATTCGTTTGGCGTGGGAGAACGGCTGATCACAGCACAGAGCGACCCGGTCTTTGGCGGTGTCTACAAGCTTGTGGCGGTGGAGCAGAACGGCGTGATTGTGCCCAAGATAAAGGTGAGCGAAAATGTCCAGAAAATCACCACGCCACACTTTAAAAAGGTCTATCGGTTGTACGAGCGCGACACGCACAAGGCGATCGCGGACTATATCTGCGTGCACGACGAGATCGTCGACGACACCAAGCCGTTCGAAATTTTTGATCCGGATTTCACCTGGAAGCGCAAGACGATCACGGACTTCTACGCGCGCGAGATGCTGGTTCCGATTTTTGAAGGCGGAAAATGCGTGTACCGGCGGCCGGATATCGAATCGCTCCGCAGCTATTGCATACAGCAGGTCAACGCGCTTTGGGACGAGGTCAAGCGCTTTGAAAATCCGCATAACTATTACGTCGACCTTTCTCAGAAACTCTGGGATATCAAACACGAATTGATTGAGAAGAACAGTAAACGATGAAACAATATAAACTTGCTATTTTTGATATGGACGGCACCCTGCACAACGCCTATTTCAGCATCACAAAATCCTACCAGCGCACAATCCAAAAATTCTGCGGCGAGGCGGATGCCGATTTAGAAGCATTTCGCCCCTGCATTGGGCCGCCGCTGGTCGACAGCCTCGCTCGTTTTGGCCTGGAGGGCGAGACGCTGTTGCGCGCCGCAGACTACTACCGTGAGATCTATATGCAGAGCATTGATGAAACCGTGCTCTACGACGGCATTCCTGCGATGCTTGCGCAGCTGGCGGCGGCAGGATTCCAGCTGGCGGTCGCCAGCAGCAAATCGGAGGTTGTGGTGCAGCATATGCTCGACCGCGACCACATCGACCACTATTTCTCCGCGGTGGGCGGCCTGCAGCAGGACCGCTTGAAAGAAACAAAGACCGAAGTTATCGCGCGTGTTCTGTCGCAGTTTCCCAATGTCACGTTGAGCGAAGCGGTGATGGTCGGGGACAGAGAGTTCGACGCAATCGGCGCAAAGGACAACGGCATCGATTTTGTCGCCGCGGGCTATGGCCTCGGCACGCCGGAGGAATTTACGCCCTATCCAATGGCTTTCTATGCAAAATCGCCGCTGGAAGTCGCGCAGTTTATTCTAGGGGAATAGCCATTTTTTTCCTGTTTGACCGCGCTGTATATTGCCGCCGGGTCTACATACACTATCATCACGGAAGATTTGTTTCCTCTTTAGAGAATTAAGATTGTATTATGTACACTCTTTTCTCGTTATAAAGCGGAAGTGAGTCTTCCTCTTTTATTGCGACGCATTTCGAAGGACAAAGTGCGGACAAGTTCGTTATACTAATATGGAAAACGGTGTAAGGAAATATAACGTATGGAGAAAAATGGAAAATATGTGGCCATTGCTTGCGGGATCGTACTGCTGCTGGTATTTGTCAGCATTTTCATTTTCGCAGCGTGCAGTTGAACACGCAAAAAGGATAAGTAGTAGAAAACTTGGTTTGTTTGATAAGAAGGCTCGACAAGGTTGATATAGTTTTCTTTTGTCATTCCAGCGCCTTTACTTGCTGACCTTTCTTTTTGCGCAGTATATGGCCAGTTGCTCAGAAAACGATATGTAACACGCTTTGTGCTTTCTTTTTTTTGCGGTTACTCGCAGTTTTGTCACAACGCTTTTGTTGCCACAATCGCATTTTCCTACGCCGAATTTGGGCTATCGTGTGTTGTTTTCTTGAAAGCGCTATGATACAATAAAAAAATCTCAATCAAAGGAGCATCGATACATCTCATGTGTACCTGTTTTCGTATCCGCTAACATCGCGCGGCAAATCCGATAACCATCGGCTCTTTTGCTGCGCCTTATTATGGTTACGAATAACAGATGAGGTGTATTTTTTATGTCCAAAACGCGCAGGCAGTCTTTGCCTGTTTCTATTTCGCAGAACTTTTTAACCTCTCGGAAAACGATAGCGCGTCTCTTAAATCGGACCAACATAAATCAAAGCGATATGGTCTTGGAAATCGGGGCAGGAAAAGGCCACATAACAGCAGCGATATCGTGCAAATGCGGCCAAGTCGTTGCGTCAGAGATCGACGTAAAACTATATGAATCGCTGCAAAGTAGGTTCAGAGACAACCAGAACATTCGGATGGTTTACGGCGATTTTTTGCGCAGCAGGTTACCCCAAAAAGAATATAAAGTTTTTTCCAACATACCGTTTAACAAAACGACCGAAATCGTGAAAAAACTGACGCAGGCAGAAAACCCGCCGCGGGAAGCCTGGCTTGTGATGGAGAAGGGCGCGGCAAAACGCTTTTGCGGCAAACCCAGCGAAACACTGCAATCGCTTTTACTGAAACCGTTCTTTGATGTAAAGATTGTTTACCATTTCCAACGCGAGGATTTCCATCCCGCGCCTCGTGTTGATGTGGTGTTGCTGCATATTTCACGAAAAGCAAGTCCAGACCTTTCGCGTTCGGAACAAAAACGATATTGCTATTTTGTCACCCGCGGGCTGAAGTTCGGGCTGTCCGGCAAACGAGGCGTGCTTACAAAGAGGCAAATCGCGACGGCGCTTCGCGTTGCAAAGGTAAGCCCGATTCAACCTGGCGGGGAAGTATTGTATGTGCAATGGCTGTGCCTGTTTCGATGTTGGCTAAACCATTGCCAAAATAAGTCGCAGACAGGATGAGGCAATACAGAAACAGCCTATCTATTGTTTAAATAGAGCGGCAGGGGCGGGTATCTTCGGATCGTTTTGTGTCCTTTTTTCGCGGCCCTTGTTTCTTTGACAGCCCGAAGCGGCAGGATGCGTTCGCATCCTGCCGCTTCGCAATTGAAAAATTACGCAAACACCTCGCCCACAATCCTGCGCATCGCCGCCTGCCAGGCGGCAGGCTCTTCTTTGATGGGGGAATGCGCTGAGCTCTCGAACCAGATCCATTCTTTCTTTGGCGCTTTGAGCGCGTTGAACCAGCGCTCGGCGATGGGGATCGGGGTATTATAGTCGTGTCGTCCCTCGGTGAGGTACACCGGCATCTCAAGCGTTTTAATCGTGTCGTGCAGGTTGCAGGCGACCACCTGTTTCCAAAGATATTTGAGGCTGGACATCGCGCCTGTCGCATATTTTAGCATGCCGAACAGGCTGTATTCGGGCGATTTGAGCAGCGGAATCAAAATAGATGTGACGGTTGATTCAGACGAGCCGTAGGTGCCGCCGCCGTATTTGCCCATATATTTTCGCTGCACCATCAAACCATTTTCGGTTTTGTAAAGCCCGCTTTCCGGCCAGCCGATTTTTTCCAGATCCCGCAGCGCTTTTTTGTCGCCGCGCGTTTTGGCCTCGTCGAGCACAAACTGATAGGCAAGCGTTTCATTTTCCGCGCCTTCCACAAATTGGCCCATGCCAACGTAAGCCGCGATGTGCTCGGGATATTTCTTGGCGAGCAACGTCCCGAGCAGCGATCCCCAGGAATGGCCGACGATCAACAGTTTTTCTTTTTGGAACCGCTCGCACAAGTAGGTGACGAGCTCCGCCGCGTCCTCGACCATCCGGTCGACCGAAAGACCGGTATAGTCCTGCTTTTTGCTGTAGGATAAGCCCGCGCCGCGCTGATCCCAACAGACAAGGGTGGCACAGTCGGCAAGACCGGATTGGTCACGGATCACCCAAAAACGGTCACAAACGCCGGGGCCGCCGTGTAAGAATAAAATCACCGGATTGGAAAGATCACACGAGCGAATCCTGATATACTGCTGTATGCCGCCGATTTGTATCACTTCTTTTGTATCTAACGCATATTGCATACCAAATCCCCCTCTTTATGTTAATCTACTTTTCAGTATAGCGGTTCATCCGCGCTAACACAATCCAAAAACAATTGGAAATGCAAACATATCGCGCGTCCCCACAGAATACTATTTAACAAAAGTGATGTATAGGGGACTGACCGTATGAAAGTGACAACCGAGCGCGCGGTGATGTTGGCGCGGTACATCGTGGACACGGGAGACACCGTCCGCGGTGCGGCGCGGGAATTTGGCATCAGCAAGTCGACCGTCCACAGCGACGTCTCAAAGCGTCTGCGCAGAATCAATCCGGAGTTATGGCGTCAGTGCGACAAAGTGCTGCAGCGCAACAAGGACGAACGCCATCTGCGCGGCGGCCTGGCCACAAAGGAGAAGTACATACGACTGAAAAGCTCGACAAATTAATAGACGCAAACCCGACGCCTGTAAAGGCGGTTGCATAAGAAAGGCTGAAAGCGCGTGAAAACGCGCTTTCAGCCTTTCAAAACCGATCGTAAGTAAAAAGTGCCCAAATGCCTGACGGTCTCAACATACCCGCCCCATCCACCCAAATGAAATGGGGCTGACGCCCCAAAGTCCGCATTTGAACCAAAGGACCGTTGGATGTGCAAAACGCGCCGAATATAGCATAGTCGACCTGTTCGTTCCTTTTGCGGGTGCGGGACGCAGTCCTGTTTCCAGCCGGGCGGTTGGGGCGGGAGCAATGGGTCGACGAACGACAAGCTTTGTTCCTTTTGACGAGTTCCTATGTTTTATAGAGCGCTTTCTCTTTTTATGACAGTTGCTTTTTGGAATCCGCAGTGCTGGCTTACTTAGAACGACAGATTGACATCCTGTTGTTTTTGCGCCTCAGCCTCAAAAAACGGTTGCTGTTGGATGCCAAGCAGCGACCCCACCAGGGACGAAGGGAAGGACACAAGTGCCTGGTTTAATCTAGATACATTGCTGTTGTAAACGCGCCGCGCTGCCTGCAGGTGTTCCTCGGCGTCGGCACAGGCGGCCTGCAAATGCGAAAACTGTTCGCTCGAGCGCAGATCCGGGTATGCTTCGGCCACCGCGTTGATCCGCAGTTTGGCCGCGTCCATCTCACTGTTCGCCGCGTTTTTTTCCGCCATGCTCATGCCTGCGCGCAGACCGGTAATGCTGGAGAACATTGCTTCCTCGTGCTTGGCATAGCCCTTTGTGACGTCGAACAGTTTTGTGAGCAGGTCGTAGCGTTTGGTCAGCGCCACATCGATACCGGCGTCCGATTCGCGGATGACAACCTGCGTGCGGCGCAGGCTGTTTGCAATGGCGATGACAAGGACAACGAGCACAAGAAGAACGCCGACAAAAATAAGAATGGTTACAAGAGGCATAATTAAATCTCCTTATATAATTTTGTATCCAGACTAAGCGTATCTATGATATCGGTGATTAACCGGATATCTTGACGCGTTTGCGAGACGGCATAATTGTAGTCTGCTTTTTCCCAGATAGACGGTTCAAACGCGTCTTCACGGTTGTCACAGGCGACGTGCAGGCGCCGACCGGAAAAGCAAAACAAAAGCGGACTGTCCACAGAATTTCCCAGCCGCATGATGCGCTCCATAAAGTGCGGCGTCAGGATGTAAAACGCTTCCTGCTGGTCTGCGGCGTACACGCGAAACGCATCGTTAAACGCGAGGCTCTCCGTTTTTAATGGCTGCATTCTTTCTTTTTCACCAAACAACCCGCCGGTATTTTTCGCGTCTAAAAAACCGCGCCGGCGCACCTGCATATCGCATCGAAATGATTTATTAAAGTCAAAGATCATCCAGCGTCCATAAAACAACGTGACGGAGGATTTTCCGCTACTCTGTACGATTCGCACATCCGCTTGCTCAAATGCCACGCCCTTGTAGATGGCGGATAAATAATCATTGCTGCTGAAAGAGGTGCCCATTCCAACCATTTCTGTACGCGCAATGACCTCGGAGTCGATGCCACTATCTGGATCAAACCGCATGTCGGGAAATGTTTCCCGCAAGACGCCAAAAACAACGGCCTTTTTATAGGCGGTTGCATAACGCTTTTTTAAATGTATGTACAAAAACAGGAAGCCCAAGAGTACGGCAAAGAACAAAATGATGCGGAATGGAGTCATAGAAATAGACAGATAGATAAAACCTGCGGCTACAGCAAGACATCCCAATATAAAAACAAAAACCGCAGTATACCGCTTCTTTTCAAGATTTTTTTCGATTTGCGCGTCGATGGCTGTCTCCCTCCGTTAAAGTAGTTCTGTCACTATATATTATATAGACGTAAAAGTCACAAGCCTCGTTGCATGCCTAAGCGTTTTTCTTGCGCAAAGAAGCCAAAACCTCACCCGCGACACCCAGGCAGCGGCGAAATTCGCCGTGGTATACGATGGCATAATACACAAGAAGCCCACACGCGCTGAGCGCGACAACGGCAGGCCGCGCGGCAAACCAATAGCTAACGCCGCAAAGTGTCGCCATAAAAAAGATGGAAAACGCGGTTCTAATCGGGTGGTCGATTGTTTTATAAAACCGCTGGGCGACAATGGTGCGGAAGATAAACATCGCAAGCCCGGCAATCGCGAGCGCGAGCGCCGCGCCGACCATGCCGAAGCGCTCCACAAGCAGCACACAGAGCAGCGCGTTTCCGCCGACATAAATCGCCATCGCGATCGAATTGTAGATTGTTTTTTTCGCAATCTCGATGCCGTAGACCGTTGTCTCGGAGATGATGAGCAGCATGGGCGCGAACAACATCAGGCCGAATATTTTTTCGCCCGCCCGGTAACTCTCTCCGAATATTCGGAAAATGACGGGCTGCAGCGCGATTAAGACCGCCATGAGCGAGAGCATGATGAAGGTGAGATAGTCATGCACCCGCCGGATTTTGCGGTGTTCGGTTTTATAGTTGCCAAAGATAAAGGCCGACCAAAATGTCGCAAACCCCGCCTGCACAACGCCGAGCGCGAGACTGACATTAGACATAAACGAGAAAATGCCAAGTTGCTGCGGACCCATGACAACATTGACATAGATACTGCTGAACAGCGTGTTGACATACTGGATAATCGCGGCGGGAACAAGCGGTAGGCCGTATTTCAAAAGCGGTTTATAGGCACTTGGCGGAAAGTCTACTTTTTCGGGCAGCATGGTGCGGCGCTGCAACAGGAAAAACACAAGCGTGAATATGCCCAGACCACCGATGCTAAACCAGATCACATAGTCGAGCGAGGGATTGAAAAGCGCGCCGACAATAAAGAACATCCGCGAGAAGAATTGCAACAAAATAGTCTGCAGCGTGTACATTTTGACGTTTTGCTGCATGCGGTAGGTGATGTTAAAATACCGTGTGACAAGCAGGAAGAAAGCGTTGACGCAGAGCAGCACGATAAACCGTGCCATCGTGGCATCGCCGCTAAAGAACAACCGGCTGATCTGCTTTGGAAACCCAAGACAAAGTATAAAGGACAGCAGGAGCAGCGAGACGATCGAAAGCCCCATGCATGCCGCGGCCAGTTGACGGCTGTCCCGCATGCCGGACGGCGGCTTTTTATAGAAACGGATATAGGTATAGTCCAAGCCCAGCATCGCGACGCTCATCACGGTGGACGCGCCGTAATAAAACAGATTATACATACCATAAACGCCGCTGTCGCCGAACACGTAGCTCGCAAGAATCAGCGTCGCGAGATATAAAATCGCGTTGACCCAGGTTGCAATTGAAAACTTGAAAATTGAGCCGACAAGCGACAGTGGGTTGAGTTGGTCGGTTTGTTGTTTTTGTGTGTTGTCCAAAAAAACACCTCAATGCAGTTTTTGGCGTAGACAGTTGACATAAAAGCGGCAATCGGCTGCCCAAAGCCGGGCGTCGCCCAATATTCCGGCGGGATAGCTTTGGCGGATCAAAACGAGATGCGTGCGATCCGGTTATTTATAAAAAGAGATGGCGCAGCTCCGCAAACTTCCGAAGGACAGGGGTGAGCGTTTCAGGGTACAGCGTGTCGTTAAGTGTTTGGCAATTTTGTTGTGGGATTGCGGGCAATACAAAACCTATAAAAAGCGCTTCAGTTCCTCTAGTTTCTGCCGCGTCGCTTTTTTGCTTACATAGGCTTTGCGGTAGTAATCCATCAGCCGCACAGTCTGATCCATGCGCGCTTTGCCAAGGAAATCAAACCAGTGGGGATTGATGTGCAGGCCAATCATGACATGCAGACCGATAAGGACAAAAAATTTAGTCCAGTTGAAGCGTGGCAAATAGCCGTCGGAAAACGGAACATCGCGCGGCGGGTTGTGCAACGTCCACTCCAGTAAATCGCAAATACGCATATAGGCCGGCCGGCTTGGGTCAAAATCGTAGTGGTCGTCCATTTGCGCTTCGTCGATGGGGAAAGGGTGCTGCGCCTGCGCCAATTGCGCGGCCAATTTTTCGTAGCTGTCGATCGCGTCGACGCCCGTATAGACCACAGGGTCATAGTCATCATAGAGCGGTTCGGGTCGGACAACCAGGCAGCTTTTTTGGGCAAAATAAATCTCGGCGATCGAAGTGCTCATCCAGGTCAGAATGATATCGCAAACCTTGACCCACTGCTTGACCGAATCCGCACGGATCACATGAAAATTCGGGTGCTTTTGCTGCATCGCCGCAAGCGGCGGGCTGTTCCATTCGTTGGGGTGTGGGCGATAGATCAGTTCGACGGTTTCCCCCTGTTCGGTCAGATAGCGGTCAAACCAGGCGAGCGTGACCTCCATTGAGCGCGCGCCAACTTCTTTGAATCCCTTAAAATCCAGATCGGTCATCGCGTTGAGCTCTTCCACTTCTTTGTCATCCATAAATGCGCAGGAGAACGAGCTGACATAACAAAGCCAGCGCTTGTCCGGGTCGAGCGCATACTGCCGCGCGATTTGTGCGCGCGATTGAAAATAGCCGTCAAATCGCGGCGCCAAAAAATCGAGCTGCACCGCGCCGGTAACCACGGCATTGTTCTCCGGCACGCCATGTTTGACGATGCGCGCCTTGGCCGCGTTGCCCCAGCAGATATGGGTACATTTCGCGGCGTTTTCGTTGAGGTTATAGAAAGCGCTCTCTTCCTGCTCGCGGGAGAGAACCTCTTCCCAGTGTAGGTTAACAACTCTGTTCAGTTTGCCGACGTTGTTATAGACAAAGCTGTTGAGCGTTTCGTTGTTGTACATCGCGGAGGTGACAATCACCCCGGGCTTTTTCCAGGTAAAGTATTTGAGTTTTTTGCGGTCCATCAGTTGGAATAGTTCAACTGAATAACCACGGCGCTCCAGTTCCGCCATCAACAGGCAGTCGTTCTCAAACTCGCGGACAATGTGTTCATATAGAATTAAAAAATCCAGTGCCAAAATATATCCCTTTTCTTTTTTCAATTGGTGCGAAACAGAAACTGATTTGACAGAAAAAGGGCACGCGCGTCCTCGCAACCTGCGCACGTCTCGCTAGCTCCACGGCTATCGCATCTGCCAGGAATACCGGCGATTGCGCTTTCGCATCGCTGCGCCTCCCTTTCCCGCGAAATTCCGTTTCGCGGGACCTGTGGCGTGCATTCGTCTTGAAAAGTCAGCCAAATGCTTCACTGCTTTGTTGTTTGTCCGCTTCCCACAAAGCTTTGCTTTGCGGAAACCCTGCGCTTCGTGCATTCACAAACTGCGCGCTGTTCACATTGCGCGGAAGCCATACGCCGTTTGCCAATAAGCGCTCACTGCGCTGCGCCCTTGCTTTCTCGCAAAAACACGGATTCTCATACTGTTCTGGCTGTCGTTCCATTGCCTTTCTGGACGAAAACCAGTGGCTGCCAGCTGCAACTGCAAACGAAATGGACGCTAAGACCGACAGCATCTCTCAAAAAAATAGCAGAATAAATTATTCCGCAGGCGCTTCCTCGACAACGCGCGCAAACAGATCGCCGGTGGAGACACAGTCCATCTCGACGCCTTTATACCGCAGTTCATTTTCGTTGAGCAGCGTCATCGTGAATACAACAAGAATGCCCGCGGGCAGGGATGCAACATCGCCGACATCGTCCACATAAAATGTCGCAACGGTATCCTGCACCGTGAACGTTCCAATGATCGTGTGCGCGGTTTCGTTGGCGATGTCAAATACAACAAACGTAAACGAGCCGTCCGCGCTGCAGGTCAGCAAAGGCCGGTTCTTTTCTTCAGGAAACACATCGGCGGCAAGGCTGGCGTTTTGCGCATTGTATGTGTTGCGAAAACTGCCCACGAACGGCGACGCGGCAATTTCGGCGCCCTCGTAAACAGGACCGTCAATCGGCGGCAAGGTCGTATCCGGCACCGGTTCGGGTTCGGGTGTCGGCTTTGCGCAGGCGGTACAGAGCAGCACGGCGTACAGCAGGAGTGCAAACATACAAAAAATACGGTTACGCATTCCACGTTTCCCCCTTCACATCCAAATGTTTTACGCGGTCAAAGACTGCGCCGTAATCCGGGTCGTTCTGATAAAAGAAAGGCGCCAGCAACTGCAGCAGGGCATAGTCCTGCTCGCTGTCGATATCGAGCACCGCTGTGTCTGGCATAACCGAGACCGCAAGCTTCGCCTGAATCAAAATCGTCGTAGTACCGGCAAGGAACGCGGGTCGATATGCATAGAGCGACGCGTTGGCATCATAGACCGGCGGCGCCTGCTGCCGCGCGACAAACCCGCTTGCAATCGCGGTTTTATAGAAGCCGTCCGATTGTTTTACAAGCTGATTAAACCAGGGGTTGCGCCTTGCTTCGGTAACCGATAGCGCCACTTCCGCCATGGGGTTTTCCTGTAAGGCTTCGATCACGTTTTGAATATCGTTGCCACGCCGCAGCGGGCTGGTGAGATCCATGTCTAGCACGATATCGTAGCTGCGGCCGGTGCGTGCGACTGCCTGCGCGAGCGTGTCGCGGATCACGTCAATTTTGGACGCGGTGTCGCCCGCAAGGTCGTCCCGGCGCGGAATCTTCAAATAGGGAATTCCGGTTGCGTCGATCTGTTCAAACAAGGCAGGGGCGTCGGTATTGACGGCCAGATCAATCGCCGCATATTGTGCGCCGTATTGTGCCTGAAACAGCTGCAGCGCGGCCAGGGTATAATAGCAGATCGGATGCCCGAGAAAGTCCCGAACATTTTTTGACGCGACACCTTTGGAACCCGCGCGGGCACAGATCGTAACCAACAGGTTCATTGTTTTCCTCCCAGTGCGGCGCGCAGAACAGAGAGCGCATGCGGAATGGTGTTGTCGTTGTCGGCTTTGCCGGAAAGCGCACACTCCAAAAAGTAGCCGACATCAAGCGCGTGAATATCGGCGGGCGGCAGTGTCTCGATGACATCTGCGCGCTGCCAGGTCACCGTGCTCGCCAGCATATCCCCGACGATCACATCATCGTTTGTGTACAGCGCAATCTCGCGTTTCGGCGCGCGGCCGATGTAATCCAGCTGCAAAGAAAGCAGCATGGAATCGTATTGCGCGATGTAAACCGCAACATCGTCGCTGTCGATCTCGAGTGGCGACAGATGCGCGGCAAACCGGCGCACTTCGCGGGGAAAACCGAACAAATCCACAAGATAATCCCATTCGTGAATCAAGTCGAGCGAGACGCCGCCGCCCTGCGCGCGGTGTGCGCTGTAGCTTTGGCGATAGTCGCCGACGCGCCAGTCGGGCAGATAGGACGAGCAGATTGCGCGCGCGGCAATTACAGGCGTCGCGGCGATGATTTCTTTGAGGCGGCATATCACCGGGTGCCGGCGCAGCGGGCAGGCGACATAATATACGCCGGTATCCCGCAGGCCGAGCGAAGCGAGGTCTATCTCAGCTGTGTCGAACACGGGTTTTTCAATATAGATTGTGTTGGCTTTTGGCACAAGCGCGGCGATCGTCTCGCGGTGCAGCGCGGTGGGATTGGTGACAAAGGCCGCGTCGTAATCATTGGGCGCATCCGCAATGGAGGCATAGCTGTTTGCCAAAAGTGCCTGGCTATCCGCGGGCAGCGGTCGGCAGGTTGTGCGCACGGCGTCCATTGTGAACTCGATATCGCGCCGGCGCAATATTGACGCCACGTTGCGGATGTGCTTTTGCCCGATGGAACCCAACCCGCAGAAAAGTAGTTTCATGCGCGGCGTACCCCCTCAATTTGGTCGATCCACGCAAGAATCCCTTTGTCCGCAGCGAAGGTGTGCTGCCGCACGGGCTGGCCGGCGATGCGATCAAAAAAGGCGGCGAGTTCATCGACATAAGCGTTTTCGATGATGTTGTCAGCGTAGCGGTCGTCCCGTGTAACGGTTTCATATAGATCGATGATAATATCCTGCTTGGATGCGATAAAATCATAGTTGGTCAGGCTGTCCGGTGTGCCGTTCCACTGCAAGAAGAGCTGCTCGCCGACCAATTCAAATGCGCGCACCGCTTTGCGCGACACGATATCGACAGCAAGTTGACCCACAGCCCCGCTGGCGTGCTGCACCGTGACAAAGTAACTGTCCGGATAGTCAATCTGCAGCGAAGTCAGCTGCTGCCGCGTGGTATGGACAGAGAGTATGTCTCCGAACGCCGCCTGCAGCCAGGGCAGTTCAATCGCAAAGATCTCGCGGCAGCCATTGGTGCGGCGGTCGCCCACAAAAAAGTCTTGATAGTTTTCCCATGGGTGCCAGTCGGGCAAATATTGGCCGACGTGGTAACGGTAGACGAGCGGGCCGACCGTGTTTTGGACAGTATCAGCGATATAGAAAACCTCGCGCCGGTAGAGCGGCGTGGAGGACAAAAACAAGACCAGGCCGTTTTGTTGCGCGAGTTCCACGTTGCGGTCATACCCGTCGTCCACGAGATTGATTTCGGTAAACACGTGTAATTGCAGCTGCAACAGTTCGGTGATTATGGCGGCGTGCGAAAGCGGGCTGGTGCACACAAAGCCGACGGTCGGGGTCCATGCCGCGGCCGCCAGAGAAATCGAGTCATAACAGGGGATCGAAAAGTGTTTTGCGGCTTCTTCGCGCCGCTCCGGGCGCGCGTCCACACCGCACAGCGCGATGTCCGGGAAAAACGCCTGCATCAAACGGATGCGGCGCTTGCCCATTGAACCCAGACCCACAACCAACACTCTCATACGGTTACCTCGAACGCTACGTCATAAAACGTTTTTTTCAGCGACATGCCGCGCAACAGAGCGCGCTTGATCTCCCGCGCGATAACCGCGCTCGCGCCGCCCTCGCCGTAGGGGCTTTGCATGGTTTGTACCGCCTGTTTGAAAGCGGGAGAGACCGCTTTTTCAATCGCCGCTCGAATGGAATCGGCATCGGCGGAACAGCAGATGGTGTTGTCACCCATGATGCGGCCCTTTTGCCGGTCGCCGATGTTGACGGCAGGCTTGTGCAAGGTGGGCGCCTCTACGATTGCGCTTGAGGAGTTGCCGACGACCGCCGTACAATAGCGCATGGCCGAAAGATAGCGCACAACGCCGAGGCTCTGCACCAGTTTTGCGGTGTCCCGTGCGGCGCAGTAGTCTTCGATGCGCGCGTTGATCGCAGCGCCGCCCTCATCGGCGTTGGATGCCGTAAACAGACAGCGCATGCCGAGGACGTCCAGCGCCTGCAGCAGGCTGTCCAGGCCGGCCAGAGGCGCGGCGTGACCAAGTGTCTCTGGGTGGTAGGTGCAAAGCAGATATGGCTGTGTCACATCGAAACCGATATCGGCTGAAAGATCGTTTGCGTGCACGGGAACAAGCGTGCGAATGTTTTCCGCGCCAAGCGAGCCGACATTGAATACGTGGTGGGGCTGCTCGCCCAGCTGGATCACCCGTTTGCGATAGGCTTCGGTAGACGTAAAGTGCAGGCAGCTCATCTTCGTGATGCAGTGACGGAAAAATTCATCTTTGGCGCCCTCGGTCGTCTCGCCGCCGCTGACATGCGCCACCGGCACTTCGTTGATGGCGGCGGCTGTGGTCGCGCCAAAAATCTCATAACGGTCACCCAGCACGACAACGAGATCGGGCCGGGAGCATTTAAAATATTCTGAAAAAGAAAGGATTGTCCCGGAAAGCGCCGCGTCGACCGGCATGCCGGCGTTGTCGTCCAAAATATCGATCGCGCGGGAAACCTGCACACCCGACGCGGTGATCTCGTCGATGGTATGGCCAAGTCCGTGGCAGAGATGCGAACCTGTGGCGATCACGCGCAGCGAGAGTGCTTCGTCCGCGGACAGGCGCTTGA
The DNA here is from genome assembly GCA_031547945.1 of Oscillospiraceae bacterium. GTDB lineage: Bacteria > Bacillota > Clostridia > Oscillospirales > Ruminococcaceae > JAVBRN01. Next base: position 133,866 of record JAVBRN010000002.1, read on the forward strand.
TCACAGGCAACAGCAATCCGAACTCGGCGCGCGTACCGGTGATGATGTCCACAACGGGAGTTGCTCTCGACATGGCGGCTCCTTTCTGTACGAAAAGCTGCAGGAATAGAAACAAAAATCCCATCGCCATCATACCACGAAACGGCCGCACGGACAATGTTTTCTTGTATTTTATAGCATATTATATTATGATATTGGAGATAAACGAATGCGGAAAGTACGGTGCGAACAATGGCAAAAAAAGTAGTGGTGACGGGTGCCGACGGGTTTATCGGCAGCCATTTAACGGAGCTTTTGGTCAAGAGCGGATATGATGTCCGCGCTTTTGTCTACTATAATTCCTTCAACAGCTGGGGCTGGCTGGATACGCTGCCCGCGGACGTCAAACAAAGCATCGATGTCTTCAGCGGCGATATCCGCGACCCGAACGGCGTGCGCGAAGCGCTTCGCGGCAGCGAGGTTGTGTACCATCTGGCGGCGCTGATCGCGATTCCGTTCAGCTACCATTCGCCGGACAGCTATGTGGACACGAACATCAAAGGTACGCTCAATGTGCTGCAGGCCGTCAACAGTTTGCACATTTCTCGCCTGCTTGTAACTTCGACATCCGAGGTGTACGGCACCGCGCAGTATGTGCCGATCGACGAAAACCATCCCTACCAGGGTCAGTCGCCCTATTCCGCGACAAAGATCGGCGCCGACCGCCTGGCCGAAAGCTTTTACCGCAGCTTTGACACACCGGTGACGATCGTGCGGCCGTTTAACACCTACGGCCCGCGGCAATCGGCGCGCGCCGTCATTCCCACGGTGATCACGCAGTTGCTCGCCGGTGCGGCCGAGATCAAGCTGGGCGCGCTTTCACCCACGCGGGACTTCAATTACGTTAAGGACACAGCTGCCGGCTTTTTGGCGGTTGCGAACTGCGACGCGGCGATCGGTGAAGAGATCAACATTGCGACGGGCGTGGAAATCTCGATTGGGCAGCTGGCCGAGACGATGGTTGCGCTGATCAACCCAAACGCAAAAATTGTGTGCGACGAACAGCGTCTGCGGCCCGAAAACAGCGAGGTTAACCGCCTGCTGGGCAGCAACGAAAAAATGAAAGCTTTGACAGGCTGGCAGCCGCAGTATGATCTGCGGGCTGGCCTGACCGAGACGGTCGCCTGGCTGCGGGACAACCTCTCGCGGTACAAGACAGATATCTACAATATTTAATTGTTGATATAAAATGGAAATAACAAAAGACAGTGGGGAGATCTTATGAAAAAAGGGTTGTGTTTTTTGCTTGTAATTCTACTTTTGTTCCTGTGCGCAGGCTGTGGACAGGAGAAAACGCCGGATGAAAATCCGGAGACGGCGCCCGAAGAGTCGGCGGAACCGGCATCGAATGGGCAAAAACCGTTTACGCCGGAGGATATGCAATATCTTCTTTCTGAACTAAAAACGGTTAAGGATTGGGTGTTGGCTGCAGACAGATCGGACGGTTATTATGTAAGCACGATGTATAACCAAAATTATGACGTTGACGGTTTGACCGTGATCACGATGGGTATGACAGATTGGTCGGCCTCTATCAGCGTATCGATTCCGGGCCCAGCGCAAGACGAATTTTATGAAACGTTGCCGGAAGAATATCTGAAGTTACCGGTGAAACGGGTAGATTCTGTGCATTTGGATTGGCTTGGCTTATCGCTGCCAAGGGGCGGGGAAATTGGCGATTCGATCGAAGACATCAAGAATGCTTTTTTGATTTCCGAAAGCGCGTATCAGCTTGATCCCGAGGAAATGACTGAGATGGGCGTTCCCAAGACGATCACGTATTCTGTTTTATATGATATTTCCGCACTGTACCCCGGAACCAATCCGGCAGCAGGAGAACTGCGCTATGACGGAAAACTGTCCCAGTTTGTGGGTGGCGTATATGTTCATGGCCCCAGTGAAGCTTCGGACATTTCCGATACAAATACAATCGAATATGTCTGGGTAAGTTCACCAGATCTAGCCATTGGTACAGAAATATGTACGTTGATATTTTCTTTCGACGAAGATGGCCGATTGTTTGAGTGCAGCTATCATACTTCTTTCAAGGTTATTTAACTTACCAAATAGCAATGACGCCAACACCGCACATTTGGTTTCGCGTCTGCTTTCGCTTTCCTTCTCACGCGCACAGATGTCGCAACGTTCGCGACAAACAGCCGGCGACAATTTTTTGGAGCAACAACATGGCAAACAAAATTTCGTTGTCCGTCCCCAATTTAAAAGGAAACGAGCTCCAGTATATCACCCAGGCCGTCGAGGCGGAGTGGGTGTCCACCGGCGGCCCCTTTATCACGCAGTTTGAGCAAAACCTCGCCGCCTATGTCAACGTGCCGGAGGCGGTCGCCTGCCAGAGCGGCACGGCCGGGCTGCACCTCGCGTTGCAGGAGGTGGGCGTCGGGTACGGCGATCTGGTTTTGGTGCCGACCGTGACCTTTATCGCGGCGGTCAACCCCGTGACCTATCTCGGGGCCGAGCCCGTCTTTTTTGATTGCGACGACGGTTTATGTATCGACCCGGTAATGCTGCGAACCTATTGCGAGCAGGCGTGTGAGCTGCGCGGCGAAACACTCTATGAGAAAGAATCCGGCAGGCGCGTATCCGCCATTGTACCCGTGCATGTGTTCGGCAACATCGCGGACATGGAAGGCGTCATGGATGTCGCGCGGGACTATCACTTAAAAGTGGTTGAAGATGCGACCGAGGCGTTGGGCAGCCGATTTACCACGGGACGGTATGCCGGTCAATTTGCCGGGACGATCGGTGATGTCGGCGTCTATTCCTTTAACGGCAACAAGATCATCACAACGGGCGGCGGCGGGATGCTCGTCGCGCGGGATCCGGCGCAGCTTGCGCATATGCGCAAACTTTCAATTCAGGCTAAGGCGAGCGAGAGCGATCATTTCTACGACCACGATGAGATCGGCTATAACTACCGCATGACCAATGTGCAGGCGGCGCTCGGGGTCGCGCAGTTGGAACAGCTGGATACGTTTATCGAAACCAAACGGCGCAATTACGAATTATATCGCGAACTGGAACTCAATTTGATGCCTTATCGTGATAACGTTGCGCCTAACTATTGGTTCTACGCGCTTTTAACGAATGGCAGGGTGCGGGAGATGATGGACGCGCTGGCGGCGCAGGACATTGAAACGCGGCCTATCTGGAAGTTGATTCATACCCTGAAACCATATCAGCATTGCAGGGCTTACCAGATAGAAAAAGCGTACCGTTACTATGACAATGTGCTCAACCTGCCGTGCAGCACCAATCTGCCGGAGAGCGATGTGCGCCGCGTTGCGCAAGCGGTGCAGGTAGTCGCTGGTTATTAGATATCAGCTGTTCGTTGGCGCAAGGGCGGAACAGTATTTCGCGAAATGATGCGCGTTGTGAACGTGCAAAGTGCGAAAAGTGCGCGGTTCGTCACGCATTCAGCAATCGGAGAATGCACCAAAAAGGGTTTTTTGATAAGACTTGCCGCGGTATGTCCTGCCGAACCGGGGTTAGGGCGCATCGCTTTCAGACGCATGGGATGGCTGGTGCGGGGAGAACGGCGCGCGCGATTCCTTCAGCGCGCACTTCGGCATGGAGACGTCAGTTGGGTCAGGGGCGGCAAAGAAATTTCATGATCTGCATCGCGTAAATGATTTTACTTGCGCGGAGAGAAGGCGCTGAAACACTGGGAGCGCGCAAATCACTTGTGCGCAATCCAGAAGTTCCCGCAAAATGGTGCCGCCAATTTCACAAGGACAACCTTAAGATAAGACGAGGTGACACGATTGCGCTATCACGACTATATCATTGAGCAAAACCGCAGCGTGGCGGACGCCATGCGGCAGCTGGAAGCGGCCGATCACAAGATTCTATTTGTCGCGCGCGGCACGGTGGACAGCGAGCTGTGCGGTGTGCTGACAGACGGCGACATCCGGCGCTACCTGCTGTCGGGCGCGTCGCTTTCTGCGCCGATCCTGGACGCCGCTTCTAAAAAGCCGATTACAGTGGCGGGATATCACGAGGCGGAAGCGCGCGCGCTGTTGCGGGAAAAGGGAATCAGCTGTGTGCCGATGGCGGAGCGTGGTGGCAGAGTGCATGCGCTGGTATTTGCGAACGAGACGGTGCACCGGGAGACCGCGCCGACCGATACTTCTGTCATCGTTATGGCGGGCGGGTTTGGTACCCGGCTGTATCCCTACACAGAGATTTTGCCCAAACCGCTCATTCCGGTCGGAAAGATCACGATCACAGAGCAAATTTTAAACCGATTTAAAAAATTTGGATGCTACCAGTTTTACCTTGTGGTGAATCACAAGCGTAACCTGATCAAATCGTATTTTTCCGAGGTGGACACCGGCGCGACACTCACGTTTATCGATGAGGACAAGCCGCTTGGAACGGGCGGCGGCCTAAGCTTTTTCAAGGGAATGTTTGATCGACCGGTGCTCGTAACCTATTGCGACGCGGTGATTGAAGCCGATTATAACGAAATTTTGCAGCAACACATTGCGCAGGGCAATATTTTTACGATGGTATGCGCCAAAAAGAAGATCACAGTGCCCTACGGCGTCATCGAGGCAAGTGAAGACGGCGAGATGCGCTCACTGCTTGAAAAGCCGAGCTTTGATCTGCTGACCAACACAGGGCTTTATGTTGCGTCGCCGGAATTCATTGATATGGTGCCGGATGACACCTTTGTTCCGATCACCGATATTGTGGAACAATGCCGCAACGCCGGCAAGCGCGTGGGCGTGTACACGATCGAGGAAGACTGTTTTATCGATATTGGACAGCTGGAGGATCTGCGCGGCGTAGAGGACAAGCTGCGATAACTCTCGTAGTATATAGCGCATGAAACACTGTCTTTCAGCATAAAGACAGTGTTTTTTGTTTATCCACATAAAAAGTGGTATTTGGTGCGGCGAGATGCGATGCATACAGCAATTGAAATGGTGCCGAACTGGAGCGTCAACCCGAAGCGGGAGATGTCGTAGTTATAAAAGAATTTGCAACTATCAGGGGATGCTCAAGAAAATTGCAGGCAATATATTGCGGGTGGGGCGAAGCCCGCGTCAATTGTGCATTGCAGGGCCGACACCCCAACCCCCGAATTGAAATAAAAGACCATCGGATACGCAAAAAAGCGCCGAATAGAACATTGTACTGTTCTGTTCAGCGATCTGCCAATTCATCTTGCGAGTGCAGGGCGCAGCCCAGTTTCCAATCGGGCGGCTGGGGCGGGAGTAATGAAGCGAAGAACGATATGCTTTGTTCATCTAATAAATGCTATGTTTTATCGGGGACTTTGCTGACACAGTGAAAGCTGCCGTTGAGGCAGCTTTTCCTTTTTAAAGTATAGATTAAAATTCGTATCCGTCCTGCGTGCCGTCGGGCGAATTAAACTGCGCATAGCCGTTTTGAATGTAAAAAATGACCGGCGTGCGCCCCTGCTTTTCGTAGATATCCCGCAGAGATGGGATTTTCTCATACATCGCGTCCACCAGTTCCGGATTGTCCGCAAAGACGGCTTCACCGGTCAGACGCATCCAATCGCCTGCCGAGCCCATCGCGCCGACCGCGACCTTTGGATTTTGCCGCATCTGCTGATACACATCCTTAAAGTCTCCGGTGCACATATAGAGTTTGCCGTCGTGCAGCAGCTGGGAACCGAACGGGCGAATACATGGATTTTCTCCATCCACCGTTCCAAAAAAGTAATAACCGGCGCTCTCCAAAAAGTCATAAATTCTTGTCATGCGAAAGTTGCTCCTCCGATCTGCTGGTTAGTATAACCCATTGCACCTATTATAAACGCAAGCGCCCGGCGTTGCAAATGAAAGAGGTGTCTATTTGACAAGGGCAACTGTCGCGCCATATAATCGCAGATAGAGAAAGGCGGGAACAAAGCATGCAGATTTACGACAATATTACACAGCTCATCGGCAACACACCGCTGGTTGCTTTACACGGATTTTCCAAGGCATATGGATTGCCGCGGCCTCTGATTGCAAAAGTGGAATTTTTCAATCCGGCCGGCAGCGTGAAAGACCGCGTTGCGCTGTCGATCATTGAGGATGCGGAAGCGCGCGGTGTGCTGACACCGGATTCTGTGATCATCGAGCCGACGAGCGGCAACACCGGCATCGGGCTCGCGGCGGTCGCCGCCGTAAAAGGATATCGCGCGATTTTAACAATGCCGGAATCGATGAGTGTCGAGCGCAGGATGCTGCTGAAAGCATATGGGGCAGAAATCGTGTTGACCGACAGGACGCTTGGCATGGCGGGGGCGTCACAGAAGGCAGAGGAGCTGGCAAAAGAGATTCCGCATGCCATTGTCGCAGGACAGTTCTATAATCCGGCAAATCCGGCAGCGCATTACAGAACAACGGGTCCCGAAATCTGGGAGGAAACTGACGGCGCGGTCGATATTTTTGTCGCCTGCATCGGTACGGGGGGGACGATCACCGGGGTTGGATCGTATTTGAAAACACAAAAACCCGGCGTGCGCGTCACTGCTGTAGAGCCGGCGGCCTCACCGTTGCTCTCCAAAGGGCAGGCGGGCCCGCACGGCATCCAGGGAATTGGCGCAAACTTTGTGCCAGAAGCGCTGGACATAAGCGTTTACGACGAAATCGTCACTGTCACGGATGAGCAGGCATTCGAAGCTGCGCGCGCAATTGCAAAATACGATGGCCTTTTGGTCGGGATTTCCTCCGGGGCGGCAGCTTTTGCGGCTGTGCAGATTGCGCAGCGCGAGGCCAATCGTGACAAGATGGTCGTCGTTTTGCTGCCCGATACCGGGGAACGCTATCTGTCTACGGATTTGTTTAAATAGAGATTAAGCATTCGGTCGTTGTTAGCGGAAAACAGAAAGTCCTGAAGTTAGTTGTGGGAAATGGATTCGCACTACAGTGCGCAGGCGCGCAAAAATAATCGCGACGACTGGCGAAGGTTGTGACGTCGCCTGGAATATGCGGTTTCCTGTTTTTTGAACGTAAAACGGAGCAGAGCGGACGTTGCACGGTTAGTCGTTAGACAATAGGCATTAGACAATAGGGAAGAGCCAAAAGTATTCGAGTTTCTGAGCGCGCCGCAGGCGCGTAAACCGCAAACAGATGGTAGATCGGGTAAGCGCCGAATAGGTGGCACAGGCGAGGACGGAAGTTGCTTTTACGTTTTTTTCGAAAGAAAAACGGAGCAGAGCGGACGTTGCGACGACGAGTTGCATTCAGCCCCAAACCATGCTATAATCACAGCGTTAAAGGCAACGACGGGGTAGAGTACGTTTTCTGCAAAGGCGCCCCCAGAGAGCCGCGCGAACTGGTGCAAGCGCGGCGGGCCCTGGAAAACCGAAGTGCGCCCCTAAGCCTGCAGCGGGAACCGTTTGTCCAAGTATCGCTGCACGTCGTGCCCGCGTTAAGGGTTTGAGTGAAAAAAAGAGTGGAACCGCGTGTTGATTGCAATGCGCCTCTTGCCCGATGCGGCAGGAGGCGTTTTTTGATTTTATATTCCGATACGCAGCATTGCAGCGGCGTGACATGTGAACAATGTTGGTTGGCGAGTTGAACCCGCTTTGGGCACGACAGTAATATGTAGCAAAACGCAGAGATGAGGAAACTATATGGGCATCATTCAGACCTATCGGCAAAAAGACCCGGCGTGCAGAAGCGCACTTGAAGTATTGCTGCTCTACCCCGGGTTTCACGCAGTGACCGATTATCGTGTTGCGCACTTTTTGCATCGCATCAAGCTGCGTTTTTTGGCGCGCGCAGTATCCCAGTGGTCTCGCTTTTGGACGGGGATTGAAATTCACCCGGGCGCTACAATCGGCAAAGGGCTGTTTATCGACCACGGCGCAGGTGTTGTAATCGGCGAGACAACCGAGATTGGGGACTATTGCATGCTCTATCAGGGCGTAACGCTGGGCGGCACAGGCAAAGATACCGGCAAACGCCACCCGACGCTGGGCAATGACGTCCTGGTCGGCGCAGGGGCGAAAGTGCTTGGGCCGGTGACGATTGGCAGCCATGCGAAAGTGGCGGCCGGGGCTGTGGTGCTCGCCGATATTCCGCGCTATGCCACGGCGGTCGGTGTTCCGGCGAAGGTGGTGCGCATTGCGGGCGACAAAGTAGAAGCGGCTGAACCCGATGACGCGCCGCGCGCAGATCTCGATTGGATCAATATTCCCGATCCGGTTGCGCAGGAATTTACCAGGATGAGCGCAACCATCGAACGGCTGGAACAGCGGTTGAAAGAGTTGGAGCGGAAAGAAGAAAAATAGCCTGCGGGAAAAAATCAACTCTAAAAGACGGCGATTCTCAAAATCGCCGTCTTGTTATGTCTTAAAAGCGGCTATTGCATAGCCGCGAATCTGTGTTATCATCGAACAGTGCCACCCGGACAGCAAGATAGCAGTTGTCTGAGTCGGCCAGGTCTTTCAGAGTTGGACAGGTATCAAAGAGTAAGCTTGCGCTATTGTACAGGGTTGTATCGAAAACAAGCGATTTCGTCCCGCCGAGAAACGGCACCTCCAATGTATGCGTTCCGTTTATTTTGACGCTCCAGGCTTAAAGCACGCCGCAATGATCTTGCATGCACTCGACTTGACACTCAAATGGTTTTGTCGCGTTTTACGCGTTTCGTTTTGTGTCGCATCCGGCAATCGGTTACTATCGACATTCAACGCCTCAGAAATCGCTTTGCGTTCATATTCCGACGCCTGCCGTTTTGCCCCTTCAAAAAAGAGAATGCCAGAGCGCTGATTTCTACACCGCGAATCCTGCAGATGGTTCAGCAGGTCTTTTTGCAAATTGCGCTTCTTTTCCACGCCTGTGTACCCCAGCGTCACAGTGTTCTTGTGCGGAAGGAGGGCTTTTCATAGGCTACCACTACCGAATATAACGAAATACTTTGTTGCCCCTCACACGCGGAATGCGCAGAACGCCTTTAACGATGAACATAGGTGTTCTTTGGGCTGTCAAACAACCCCAGGCAGCGAAAAAGATGCATAAAAATTGCCGACGGCCGAAAGATACCTGCCCTCCGCCCGATCAATTGGGGCTTCGCCCCAAATCTCATTGTAAAGAAATAAAAAGCTGTCGGATGCAGAAAACTGCTGAAACTGTGCGGTTTTCGTTCGCTGGCATGTCATTTCCTCTTGCTGGTGCAGGGCGCACACAGCCCAATAGTAAAGGCAACGAAAGAAACCCGACCAAAAGCCATGCGGGAAATTGTGCGATCATGCTGTCCCTCTAAGACATCGCAGAGAGACACACCACAAATCGTCTTTCAATTAAAACGTTCCCTTTGATGCTTAACATTTGCAGTGGCAGGGCGCAGCTCAGCTTTCAATCGGGCGGTTGGAGCGGGAGTGCATAGGCCGACGAGCCGAACGCGTTGTGCATTCTGATTCTTCGTTATTATTAAAATTTTTGACAAACGAAAGAACCCCCTTAACGTGGTTAAGGGAGTTCTTCTTGGTTACATTGCAATTATTTTCAGGAAAATCAAAGAGAACGGATGGCTTCGAGCGGAGATAACCGCATGGCGCGGCTTGCCGGAGAAATCCCCGCAATAATGCCGACACCGCCTGCAAATCCGAGCCCGACAAGTGTAAGCCAGATCGGAATAATCGAAATGTTCTGAAAAAAGAGGTTTATTAAAAAGGACAAAATAAAGCTGAGTATGATGCCAACAATACCGCCGCCAAATCCGATGAGAGCCGCCTCGGATAAGAACATCGTGCGGATATTGGGCAGCGAACAGCCAAGAACTTTAAAAATCCCAATCTCTTTGGTACGCTCAAAGATGCTCATCATCATCGTGTTGGCAATGCCGATCGCCGCGACGATCAGAGACACGCTGCCGATACCGCCAAGGACATACTGAATGGTGCGGGACTGTTCCTGCATCGACTTGAGGTAATCTAGGTTGGAGTAGGCCTGGTACCCCATCTCGGTAATCTGTTTCTGTACATCGGCGACATTGTCGATATCGTCCACCAGCACATAGGCCTGGTAATAAGTCATCGGGCGGATGGGTTTACCGCTAGCGTCCAGTTGCTGGTTGGGCCAGGCATTTTTCTTGAATATTTTTTGAAACAGCGTTTCTACCGCTTCCAAATCGGCGTAACAGTTGTAGTCGTACATCGACATGCCCTGCGACGGATCTTCCGATCCGATGATGGCGCTCGTTTCGAGCATATATTTTTTCGGCATTTCCCCCATGCCGCCCTGCGCGTTCCAGTACGCGTTCATGTCGTAAATCACAAAGAGCGGCGTCTCTATCATATCTACAGTCGGCTGGGCGTCCGGATCGCTATATGGATCGTAGTATGCATAATTGCCGCTGGTGGGGTCCATGAACTGGTAACCCATGCCCTGCCCGGCGATCAGGGTAAACGGCGCGCCGCGCTCTGGCATCTGTCCTTTTAAAACTGGAAGCTTCAAAGCTTGCAGCATATCATAACTCATGGCGTTGACATAAAGATAGGTTTCATACTTTCCGGACTTTGCGTATATGTCAAACGAATAGACCGGCGAAGAACAGGACACATGTTCAATTGTGGAAAATCCGTCAACGACATCGCGCGTCAACGAGACATCGCTTCCGTCGCCTTTCATGCTGCCGTACGCGTCAACGGTGATCAGCGTCAGCGTGCCGCTGCTCTCGATTTGATCGATAAAAGACTGGTTCAGCCCGATGCCGATCGACATCATCACGACGATCGACGCGGTGCCGATCATAACGCCAAGCACGGTTAAAAAGGTGCGCAGCTTGCGCCGCCACATGCTTTGGGCGCTGAATTTCAGCAGTTCAAGCCATTTCATTGTTTTGGATCCTCGAACGAGATGTCGTTTTTCGGCAATTCCTCGGTCCGGTTTGGGCTCTGCGGCGGCACGGGCTGATAGGATGGCCGCGCATAGGGATCGGCGGCAGACGTCCGATTGAAGTCTGCCAAGGGATAGGCGTCCACAGGCTCCATCTGCGTGGTGGAAAATTCATTTCCGGCAGGCGCAACGGGCGCGGCGGGCGTTGTTGTGCCATATTGCGGCTGCGCGTTGCCGTTGCCGTTTTCCGCATATTCGCGCTCTAGCTGGGCAATTTGCTCGTCGTCACGCTTCTTGGCAGCCGCGGCTTTCTTCTTTTTGCGCAGAACAAGAAATGTCACGACGCCGCCGATCACCAGGACAGCGAGCGAAATAATCCACCAGGGAAAACGGTTGCCGTTTGTTTCCTCGCCTGGAAACGGCATTGGATCAACCGGCCCTTTTTCCATGACCATAATCGCATAGTCTTCGGTATAGGTGGATTTCTCACCCTCTTCGTTTTCATAGGTGATCGTGATGGTTATGCGCGCGTCGCCCATCATCAGCGCGGGCATATACACGTCGATATTTCCGGTTGCCCCGGGCTCAATATTGCCGATGTACTGTTCGGTTTCGCCGAACATGCCGTTTGCCTCGGTAAGTTTGACGCTGACATTGTACAGTTTGGATTTGCCGGTGTTGCTGAGCGTGGTCATGATGTTCAGTTCCTGCCCGACATACACCTCCGTCGGATAAGCTTGTATCGGCGCCACCTGGATTTTTGGCACCTGCAGTACCGGAATCGCCACGACCTCGGTATCGGTGAGCGGCTCTTTCAGGCCGTCCACATCATAGGTAAAGTTAAACGTGACGTTATACGAACCGGGCGCGACATCGGCCTTGACTTTCAGCTTCATCGATTGGGAAGAGGTGCCGCCGCCTGCAATTGACGAGATGTACATGGAAGAAGAGCCGGACACAGGGCTGAATGTGCCGTCGGAAGTGAGCTGTGCCTTGATATTTTTTGCGGTCTGGCCGCCGTTGTTTTTAAACGTCACCGAGAGCGTGATGTCTTCGCCCGCGACAACGGGGCTGGGCGAGGTGGTATAGCTCGAGATTGTAATTTTGGGGATGTTGGCGGGCGTTTCGCCGCCGCCTTGGGTGACCAGGACGATCACAGGCACATCTGCCACATAGTCCGTGCCATTATCAGTATAGTTTATTTTAAAAATGATTGTATAGTAGTTCTGTGCAGCGTCACCACGACAACGCATGTCAAAGTGGAAGGAATCTTTAGCAAAATAGCTGGATTGTTCCATGGCAAACGGGAACGTTGCCAAGTCCGTAGATGTTTTCAATTCAATGGAAGGTTTTAGCGGGGAAGTGTCACCCGGCAAACAGAAATACACATCAAAAACCAACCGGTTGCCTGCCCTCACAGTTTGCGTGGGCAACGCAGTTCCGGCAGAGTCGGTGGCGACAATAGCAACCGTTTCGGGCGCGGCCAACGCGGTAAACGGCACCAGACCCACTGCCAAAAGTAAGACCAGTATCAAACATGCAATCTTTTTCATAGTACACCCTCTTCTTTCGCGGGTTGTTGTATATAGTCCTCTTTGGTAATCCGGCCGTCACATAGGTGTATGATGCGGTCGGCGTTTTGCGCCAGCGTCAGATCGTGCGTGACCATGACGATGGTCTGGTGCTGTTCGCGCACGATGCGCCGAAGCAGCTGCATGATGTCCGCGCCGTTGGCGCTGTCGAGGTTGCCGGTGGGCTCGTCGGCAAAAATGATCTGCGGGTTGACGACCAGCGCCCGCGCGATGCCAACGCGCTGCTGCTGGCCACCCGACATCTGCAGCGGCAGGTGGTTTTTGTGGGACTCGAGGCCAACCACCCGCAACATTTCGAGCGCCTTTTTGTTGCGGCCTTTTTTATCCTCGCCGCGAAAGGTCAGCGGCAGCGCCACATTTTCCACCGCGTTCATCGTCGGGATCAGGTTAAACGACTGGAACACAAACCCCACGCTGTTTCGCCGGAAGGTCACGAGATCGTTCTCGTTCAGTGTCTCGATGTGCTTGCCGCTGATGACAATCTCGCCCTTTGAGACCGGCTCGAGTCCGGCAAGCATGTTGAGCAGCGTCGATTTGCCCGAACCGCTGGTACCCGTCACAGCGACAAACTCGCCCCTGCGCACAGAGAAATTCACCCCTGCAAGCGCATGGACGAGCGTTTCGCCAACACGATAAATTTTGTGTAAATTGATGGTGCGGATCATGTCTGGCATGGCTGCCTCCAGGTGCGCTTAAACCGGCAGTCCTGCAGACAAAAGGGAATCAATGGATCTTGTCCTGCTTTTGGCTGTAGGCTGCGTTGGGATCGTATAGCACCTCTGCGGGCGGCGTTTCCAGTTGTTCAGGGTGATGCAGCAGGCTGTCAAAATAATCGAACGCCATGCCATACATCGCGCCGGCCGCGACGCGCTCGTCGGTGACGACGGCAACAGGAAAATAGTTCTTGTAACTGATGGAACCGTCACGCTTTACTTTCAGGCGCTGCACTTTTTTGCCAAGCCCAAGAAAAATTGTCGTGGTTCCAAAATTATACAGATGGTGGTGCAGCTCATTCATACCGAGCGACCCCATGTTGGTGATAAACATGCTGGTGTGGAACGGCGAAGCGTCCACGATTGCCCGCGGCATTAAGCCGATTTTATCGAGGCCTTTTAAAATTGCCACGCCTAGAAAGACAAGCCCCGGAATCGAAAGCAGGGTGTGCGCGACCTTGTCGGTTTTATTCTCGGCGGAAACGTCCTTGTTCCGCGCGATTGCGTCCTCTACTTTGCGGGACACATCAAAAATCGTGTCGTGCGGGTCAAAGTAAACTTTTACCGTTGTTTCCAAGAATTCGGTGCGCGAACGGACTTTGACGACGGCGAAAGAAACGCAGAGTTCCCGCCGCGCGTATAGTTTTTTGCCCACAACAAAGCGGTTGACCGCCGGAAACTGGGATACCATCCGCACATAAGCGGCAAGTATAGTAGACATCACCGAAATACGGTGGCCTTCCGCACGTTTGGCGCGCAGATAGTCCTGCAGAATGTCGCTGTCGATGTACTGTGTGCAATAGCACTGCGCATCCGCGCGGGATGTCATAATATATGGAGTTACGCGCGTAATGGCGTCGACTCCCTTTGTCAGCGCGCGCCCCTCGGGTCGAAATCCGAACATAATGTCTCCCCTTACTGTTCCCATTTATAAAACGATTAATAGCCGCATTTTATTTCAGTTTGTAATTATTAAAATAGCATTTTTGGCAGAACCTTGTCAATTTGTGCTGCGCGAAACGAACAAAAAATTGCGATGCCGGCATATATTGTAAAATTCTGTAAATTTTGTAATTGCAATGCATTTCATTCACGAAAAACAGAAAAAAGTACTGTACTAACTGTCTTTGGCTGTTTGGTTTTGCCGCAAAAACAGGTCGGGCACAAAATGGTCAAAAATGAGCGCATCTTCTGTCGCACGAAGCGTCTCGAACCGCTCTGGCGTGCGGACCGTCCAAAGCACGGTCATCGCGCCCAGCTTCTGCACCAGCCGCAGGGCCCAGTTTCGATCCTGTTCGTTATAGGCGATAAAATGCGGTCGATTGAGCGCGTTTGTGAGCAGTTGAGCGGCCGAAAAAGCCGCCAAACGGGGCAGATGGGTATTGTGCCGCATGCCGTTGACAAGCTGTCCGCGCACGACATCCCGCGCGTGTCTATAAAACCAGCGCACAACCAACGGGTGAAAACTCTCCACGCAATAAGGGCCGCTGTAGTCGCGCAGCATTGCGTGCGTCGCGGCGCATAGCTCGTAATACCATGCGGTGTTCAGGCATTCTGCTTTGATTTCGACGATGAGCGGTTCGCGTCCCGCTACGCAATCCAGCACTTCGCGAAAGAGTGGGACGCGTTCCTCGCTCTGAAACAAGCGACAGGCGGCCAGTTCCGCATAGGTCAGCTCCCACACGTTCTTGTCCACGCCGCATGTGCGCAGCAAGTCGTTGTCATGGAACACAATCAATTGCCGGTCTTTGGTAAACTGGACATCGAGCTCGCAGCCAAATCCGTGTTGCATCGCAAATTCAAACGCGGCAAGCGAATTCTCGGGCCGGCCGGCGTCGTTGTCAAACAAGCCGCGGTGTGCGTAACTGCGGTTTGCGAAAACCGCACGCTGCCGCGGGGGCAACTGTGCCGGAAAGATCATAACTAAATATATGAGTCCGAGGACAAGTAGCAGACCTGCGGCAATAAAAAACACTGGCATTGCAGTCTCCTTGAACAACGGGTAAACGCGGATTTCATCGAAAACCAAAAAATGCATGGGAACGTCCTGTTCGCAACCTGCCCTAATTTTCCATAAAAATGGTAGTTTGGAGGCACAGCCCCCACAGCGTGTCAAAAAAGTCCCTATATAAAACGCGAAACGTCAAAAAGCACAAAGCATTCCGCTCGTGGACCGATGCGATCCCGCCCCGGTCACCCGATTGACATGGGGCTTTGTCCCGCACCCCAAAAGATGAAACGGCAGGTCGACAAAAAGGAACCAGCGTACGATCGGCAGTTTCCTGCATTCGATGGGCCTTTTATTTCCTTGAATGGGGTTTGGAGCGAAGGCACAATTTTATTGGGCGGCAAGGGGGGATCTTTAGGCCGTCGGATATTTTGTGCACTTCTTCGCTACCTTTGGATCTTTGACGGCCTGAGCAGGCTACGCCCTGCATCGTCAAGATGAACTAATAGGGCGACGAACAGAACCGTGCTATGTTCGGCGCTTTTTTGCATATCCGCGGTCTTTTATTTTAAATTCGGGGTTGGAGCGTCAGCCTCATTTCATTTGGATGGCTGGGGTGGGGAAATAGGAGCGGTTGCGATTAAATCATCGGTTCCCTAGAGCAGCTTGTCTGCGAGCAAAATCAGCGATACCGATTTGGCGTCACGTATGGTATTGTCAAGCACGTTTGCGACGGCTTGCGCAAGCGGCATTGTGCGGCAGTTGAGCAATTCGCCGTCGTCCAGCTGCTGCGCACCGCGCTGCAGCCCGGTTGCGAGGTAAAGATATAGCTTTTCACTGCAATAACCCGGTGAGGTGTAGATTACGCCGACGCGGCGCAACTCCCGCGCGGTCAGGCCGGTCTCCTCCCGCAGTTCGCGGGCGGCAGCCGCATCGGGCTCTTCGCCCCATTCCAATTTTCCGGCGGGCAGCTCGGTGACCACTTCACCCATCGGATAGCGAAACTGCTCCACAAAATAAAGATTGCGGTTTTCGTCTACCGCGGCGACCGTCACACCGCCAGGATGCAGCACGACCTCGCGCCGGCCCTCGCTGCCGTCGGCAAGTTCCGCGATGTCGCACTTCACGGTCAGCAGTTTTCCCGCAAAAACGGTTTCGCTTGTTTTTGTCTTTTCAAACAGATCCATACGCGCCTCCATATCCACCGCTATTATAGCATTGTCAAGTCCTGTCGTATAGAGTACCTTCGCGGACTTATTTTATCGACACGCCGCAGGAACTGTATGCATGCCAAGGACATACCGCGTCATGGCGTGCTGCGTCACGCATTGTTGCAACCCTGCACTATATTCTCGACCGCCGCAGATGAACGGGCGGTTACGCCACGCTTCCGTTTCAAACAGCAATGATTCGTCAAAAGGACATAACAACAGTGCCGGTTGCGCTTCGCGCATGCCAAAATGGGTTTGGGCACAGCCAAGTTCGTTGCTTGCTTATCCTTTTCGCGCGCTGGCCTTTGAAAAGCAAAACAGAGCACAAAGGGAACGTTGCGGCACCGCCGGGCGGGTAAGCGCGGGACGGTGCCGGCGCAAGGCATAAAATGCAATGTGACGTGATAGCGCAAGCGGAATCAAAAACAATTAGAAATAGACAAATTTATGAAAGGGATAGCATTGACAAAATCCTCCTGGCAACAAATCGCGAATCAGGTGCTTTCGACAAAGGTATTACTGCGTTGAAATGTATTTACCGTGGAGAAACGCTTTTTTCCTTTATGGTTTCTGTTGACAGACCAAATTGCAGGGGCTCGTACAAAAAAGGGAAAGAATTGTGCTAGACCAGCATAGAGTGAAGAGAGGTGAAAAGAATGGACTCTCTTTACGACAATCCCGGGGCGATCTCAGCGGCCGATGTCAACAATGCGCTTTGTGCGCTTTCGGACGATACATTTACACGCATTTCCCGTATTGGGACATCGGTGTGCGGGCGCAGCCTATTGGCGCTGGAACTTGGGGCGATGCGCAGCCCCGTGCTGTTTGTAGGCGGCACACACGGCATGGAATGGGCATCTGTGCTTGTAACGCTGCGCCTTGCGGAGATTGTTGCACACGCTGCCGCGCAAAAGCGGGAGCTGCACGGGATCGATGTGTACACGGCGCTGCAACAGCGCGGCGTGATCTTTGTGCCGCTGCTCAACCCGGACGGATATGAGTTGCGCCGAAGCGGGCGCGGCGCTGTACTCAAACGCGCGCATTTCCTTTCGCAGTTTGAAGACTACGACCTGCAATTTTGGCAGAGCAACGCAAACGGCGTGGATATTAATCACAACTTCAACGCAGGGTTTTGCAAGGCGCGCAAAATCGTGCGGGAGGCCGACATCACAGGGCCGGCGCCCACGCGCTACGGAGGTCCTTTTCCATTTTCCGAGCCCGAGACCCGCGCGGTGCGCACGCTGTGCCGGCGGTTTTTGCCACGGTCACTGTTTGCGCTGCATTCCCAGGGAGAAGAAATGTATTGGCGCTACGGCGACAAAAAGCCGGAGGGCAGCGAGTACATTGCGAACCTGTTGGCCAGCTTGACAGGCTATGCGCTCTGCGAACCGGATGCCATTGCCTCGCACGCGGGCATGAAAGATTGGTTTATAAAAAAATACAATCGTCCGGGATTTACCATTGAGCTTGGTCTGGGCAAAAATCCGCTGCCGTATGCAGATTTTGCGGCGATTTGGGAACGGGTAGAGCGCGCGCTGCTTGTAGCAATGATACTGTAAGTGTTTGGTGAACTATTTCAAAGGAAGCACCCACAACATATGTGGGTGCTTCAGCCTGTCAAAAACCCTATCGTCAAGAAAAAGAGCACAAATGCCGAAGGTCTCAAAAACCCGCCCCATCCACCCAAAACGAAATGGAGCTTCGCCCCAAACCCCGAATTATGAAATAAGAGACCGCCGGATATCCAAAGGCGCCGAAAATAGCGCTGTTCTGTTCTTCGACCTGTTAGTTCATCTTGACGATGCAGGGCGCAGTCCTGTTTCAAATCGGGCGGCTGGGGCGGGATGAACGGGTTGACGAGCGACAAGATTTGTCCTTTTTGACGAGTTCGCATTTTATCGTGGACTTGTTTGACACAAAGAAGCGCCCACAACGTATGGGTGCTTCTTGAAGAAAAATAATCTAATTGCGTTTGCTGCAAAGAAAGCGTTTTACACCATGCCGTACCGCGTCCGCACGTTCTCCAATGCTTTGCCGCTTGGCACCGGAACAAACTGAATGTCGCTGCCGCCGTTGTCTACCACAAGATAAAAGAATATTGTCTTATCCATTGCGCCAGCAAGCTGGTCTGAGAAAAGCGGGCCGAATTCGGTGTAAAAATAATCGTCCATCAGATAAACATAGAGAAGATCAATCTGATTTTCCCGCAGAAATGCAATAAAAGTGTCCGGATCGACCGGCTCATCATAGTACTCGCGTTCCTTTTCCGGTATGGACGGGTCCACAAAATTTCCGCGCCCCAACGTCTGAACAGTATGAGCATCTTCAATAAACTCATAATTAAAGCGAAACCACTCGCCGCCATTTGAGCCTTGCGCGATAAAATAGACGCGATCTTCCGGCGTCAGGTAGCCACGGAAGCTTTTATGAACCGTATAGAACGAGGCGCGAACCCCTTCCATTTCAAATTTATTGCGGTCAATTTTAGAACTTGTAAAGACATACTGATCCGGGTGGGCAGGATTGTAAATAAACACAGAAGCGACCAAAAGCGCTGCAATCGTCGTGGCGACAACAAGATCAGAGATTACTTTTTGATACCGTTTTGCATGTGCGCCGTCTTTGCTGCACAAATGCGCGAGCAGTTTTGGCTGCGCAATTTCAAAGAAACACACACCCGCAACGGCAACCAGCCAGCCGACGCAATAGGTTGACATATAGCGCGCATAGCTTTGCAGCTCATAGTCTGTCGTATGGGCAAAAATAGCGGCATAACTGTAGGCGTGGAAAAGATAATAGAGCGCAAACCCGCCGAGCATCAAAACAGAAAACGACGCAAGCCGGAAGAAACGTTTTTTGTCAAACGTTAAAATGCCGGCGATCACTGGAATCAACGTGAAGACCAAAATCATATCGCGCATGGGTCCAAAAGAAACGATCTGATTTACAGACAGCGCGTTCCACATGCGCTTCAGGATCTCATTGAAATAGAGATCTTTGCCCGTCATGATCTCCAGCATGGAGTACTCGTAAACGCGTGGCGCGCGACTCAGGTCGACCTGTGCCTGGAAATGGGCATTCCACAACGAGTAGGTTAACAGTACCGCGGCGAATAGTGCGAGCGGCAGCAGCGCGCGCAGCCACTTGCTTTTGCGCCGAAACAGTGTCTCTGTTGGGTAATTGCCCGACAGGACAATATCAATCAACACAATGCCCGCGACAACCAGACCAAGCGCCATACCGATGTCCTTCATCAGCGGTAACAGCATGACACCGACGAGCGTTACCACCCAGCGCATCAGGTTGTTATCCTCGCTTGAAAAATGCGCGAGCAGCACACCGCCGAACACCACGCCGATGATCCAGTCGGAATAGGAAGTGCAATACAACAGAATGTTGTCAAACGACCACCAGAATAAGTAAAGCGATGTCAACCCGAACACGGTCAGAACAATGCAAGTGACATAATGCTTCCACTTGACGCGCGCAAACAGCAGGCTCATAACTGACATAATCAGAACATCATAGGCGAGAAACACCTTCCACTCGACAAACCGCTGGCCAAAAAACTGAACAAAGAAGCTCCACACAGGAAGAACCGGGGGATAAGAAAAAACAAAGCTGCTGGGGATAAACGTGTAAAGCTGGTGGCGGCCAAAAATAAGCTTGGCGCTGACACCCCAAAAGGAGAACTCATCCCACTCGACAAAGTATGGATGCCGTATACTGAGCAGGACAAAAAACAAGATAGAGGAAAACAGGAAAAACACCATGCCTGGCGTAAAGAATACCTTGATAACATCGGACAGCCGCTCTTTTTTAATGATAAATAGGTATATCAAAGACAAAATGGCGAACGCAATGACCGTCCACACCGCCACATCCAGCAGATTGAGCATGCCAAGCAAGCACATCCAAAGTGTGATCGCGGCAACTGTAAAAAACGGCGCGACGGCGGCATTCAGGCGAAAGCGCACCACAAAAAAAAGCGAGATCGCGGCAATAACGAAAAGTGCGATAAAAAAATCCATAATAGCTTTGTCTCCTTGTCAGGTCAGGAAATAGTGCAGCGCAAGCTCCGCAACGCCAATCAATGCCACCGCACTGCAGAGGTAAACACAGGCTTCATCCCGCATTTCCTCGCGGTAATTGACGGCTGACCGAAAACGCACAACCGGCGACATACACTGGGAAAGCAGCGCGACACAGCAGGGGAGCACAGGGATAAAGTAGCGCGCCTGCACGCCGAGGATACTGGTACTGCCCAAGGTAGACCAGGTCGCGTAAAAACCGGTGACCACAGCGCCATAGACCAACACTGTCGTCAACAGGTGGATCCACTTATCTGATTTCTTGTATGCGCGCGACAGATCGGCGTACAGCGCGCCCACGATCACAAGCACAAGCGGCGTCAGGAACCCGGTCCAGGCGGCATCGACGTCCAACCAGCCAAACTGACCGTATTGCGTCAGGTACAAGACCTTAGAATACGCATCGACCGCAAACACCATCAGATAGCGCAGCGGGTTACTGAGAATAAACTGAATCTGCGCGCCGACATCCGCGCCGGAGGGATTGCCGACAGGCGGAATATCGCGCGCGAATAACACGGCATAGAAATAACCGGCGGCATAAATGACGAGCCCGGCCGCGGCGACGAGCGCGGCGCCCGACCAGCGCGGCAGTTTGGTACGGAGATTCTCCTTCGGAATGAGGAAAAGCAGCAGCACAAGCGGGAGATAAAGCGGCTTGATTGCCAAAATAATACCGAACACGCCGCACAACAAAAGAATATCACGTGTAAACACCTCTTCTTTGAAAAGCAAGCCGAAAAAGAGAATGATACACGCGAGAAACATGGAATCATAGGAAGTCGAGGCGCCCATATAGAGCGTCATCGGCAGCAAGATCATCGCAATAAGCGCGCCGCGGTACCGCGCAGCCCATTTCACCGCGAGCCACGCGCACAGCGCAAGCACCGCCACGTTACACAACCGCGCGGCATAGAGCGCAATCAACGCGTTGGCGCCGAATAACCGTGCAATCGCAATGCCGATGGCAGCCGGCAAGTAAGGGACAATGATCTGAATGGACGTGTTATAAGTGCGTCCGGAATACGGCAGATCCGCGGTTGCCATATATTCCGCGATTTTCTGTGGTACGCCGCTGGCGTTTTGATTTTGAATCTGGTCGTTGAGCTCGGCCGAAAAGGTGCTGGCAAGCCGCTGTACATCGTCGGGGTACGCATAGTGATAATCAAATACAAACTGTCCGCGCGAGACGGTGTATGCACGCATAAAATGTGTAAATTCGTCCGGTGTCTGCAGTGGGGCGTTGGCAAACGCGAACAGCGTGCCGAGTGCCGCGACCACGACCAAGACTTTTAGCTCTGTTTTTGCGATGCGTTTGACCAGCAGCCAAACAAGAAGGTAGAAAACCGAAAAGATAACAAAGACCATCGGCAGCAACACATGTTCCGCGCCGCTGGCGCCGGTAAACATGCGCGTAGCCTGGAACGCCACAAGCAATAACACTGCGCCGCCAATGCAATATACCGCGGTCCAACCCGAGAGATCGGCTGGCTGCAGCCGCATAGGGGATTTGTGTTTGCGCTTGCGGAGCACCGCAAGGAAAAACAGGCAAAATTGAAACAAAATATAAAGACAGGACAGCAAAAAGCCCCAGAGCAACACTCTGGAAACGGAGAATGTGTTTTGTGTTATCGAAGGGTTGACAGTGATGCCGTCAAACCGGATCGTGGTGCGCACCTGCTCGGTGGGATGAATCCGGATGCTGTCCACCGATGCCGCGTTCAGCGTGGCGCTGTAAACACCCTCGGCGGTCTTTTGCATGGCGACCGGAAACTCGCCGTACACACCGCTTTGAACGCCTTTGTAATATAGAACAGTCTCGGTGTTGTCCGCGTTGTTGCGCGAAAGCCGGATGTCGATTGTTTGAACCGGTATGCCGCCCAAGTTCTGCAACAGGAAATAGGAATTGTTGGCGAGCATATAGTATTCGCCGTTTGCCGTTTCTTCGACCTCCCAGCCGGAAAACGCAGCCGCTGCATACGAGGCGCGGCTGTAATCAAGGGATGGCTTCGAAAGCGCCACATAGCAAAACTCACCGGCGGCGGCGAGCGCGGCGATCACGAGAATGACAACTGCTTTTTTGACGATGGGTGATTGGAAGAATTTATGCATTGTCAACCTCTTTAAATTCATTGAGACTAGAGTTGCAAGACGCGGATGGCCGAGGCGAAACAACAGGATCGGTGCGGCAATCGGGTACGTGCGCAATTCTTACTTTATGAATTCATTTCCTTCTGCATTGGGATCAGGGGAAGTACGTATCGTCATAAAAATAGGTTTTGGTTGTTCGCTTGTGGCAAAAAACCCTAACGCAGATGGCATAGTTGAGGACCCATATCCGCGCGGCGAGAACCGCGCAAAAAAACGCAGAACGAAACGTTTTTGGTATGCGTAACGTGCGAAGCAAGGGACAGATCCCGCCAAGCAAAGCTTTTCGGATAAAAAGGCGCGGCACAGTATCCACAATGTGGATGGCCGGGCGTGGAGCTTAAGAGGGCACTGAATACATCTTACCAATCTCAGAATGAAAGTCAATGCATTATAGTTCAATCTGTTCGTCGGGAGCAAAATCGCGCTTTGCGGTGTGGCCAAGCACTTCGAACCAGCGCGTCGGCGCAATGCCGTCTCCGGGACGTTTGACGTCAAGATTTTGCTCGGTAAACGGTTCGCCTTCTTTGATAGCGCACGCGGCCACAATACTTTTGCGCGCTGCAATCATGTTTTTGCGCTCGGAGATGGAGGGCGCTTTGACGCCGCTGCCCATCGCGCGTTCGATGTTGCGGATGGCCGCGACCATCGCGCAAAGCTCGTCCGGCTCCAGACTGCAGGAATGGTCGGGTCCCTGCATTGTTTTGTCGAGGGTAAAGTGCTTTTCAATAATGTCCGCGCCCATCGCGACAGCCGCGATGGGCGCCTCAATCCCCAGCGTGTGGTCGGAATAGCCGACCGTGCCTCCAAACCGGCTGCGCAGCGTATAAATGGCGCTGAGGTTGGCGTCCTCAAACGCGGTGGGATAGTCTGTGTTGCAGTGCAGCAGCGCGACACCGGGACAACCGTTGGCTGCCAGCGTTTGCCGCGCGTATTCCACCTCGTCCAGTTCGCTCATACCGGTGGACAGGATGACCTGCCGCCGGGTTTTGGCGATGGCGAGCAGCAGCGGCAGATTGGTGATCTCGCCCGAGGCCACTTTAATAACCGGCATGCGCAGTGTCATCAGGAATTCCAGGCTTGGGATATCAAACGGCGTGGACAGAAAGAGTATGCCCCGATTTTTGCAATAGGCGGCAAGCTCCTGAAAACTCTCATACGGCAGCCACAGTTTGCGCACCATGTCAAGCTGGCTTTCTTCTGCGCCGGTCGTCTCTTTTTGGTAATCCGCTTTTTGGGCGAAGGTCGAAATCACCTTCTCTGGAATAAAGGTCTGAAATTTTACGGCATCCACGTTGGCCTGAACTGCCGCATCGACCAGCTTCTTTGCAAGATCAAGATCTCCGTTGTGGTTAACACCGGCTTCGGCAATCACAAAAACGCCCATAGATGCGCCCTCCGCTGCAGTTAGATTTTTTAAAGCCTGTCCGGACAAAGCGAGTTTTTTATAAAATCCGAAGGCAAACGAATTACGCCGGGATGCGGCTTCGGAACATGCCGGGCACTGCACAAAATCGCTCAAGTTCGCTCTGAGTCAGCTGCTTGACGATATACACATTCATATATTTTACACCAAACAGCGCGCTTTCCCGGTACGTTTCAAAGTAGCAGTCAATATCGACATAACCATCCATCATCGCCGTGCCGGTATCGCCGGCGATCGCCCACCCGTAAACAAACTTGCCGCTTGGGCTGGTGATGTACAGAAGGGTGCCGTACGGAATGACATTGGTGTTGACCGCGACAAACCCCTGAAACAGCGTCATGCCGCTTGCGCCAAAGGTGCCGGGCGAAAAGCTGTAGGCAGTGCATTTTGCCTCTGTCATCACACGTTCGAACGATGTGGGCGCGTTGTTCACAATCTCAATATCACAGAACTCACTGCCGTCGACCGTGGACAATACCGCGTCCGGATCGCCGACCAGCGTGACGACATCGCGCGGATAGACGGTCATCTTCTCACTTTCGAGCTCGGTGGTGATAAATGCACCGTCGACATATTTGTCACGGTAAACGCGGAACGCCTCGCCGTCCTGGCCGCCACCCTCGTTCATGACCTGCTCTTTGCCTTCCCCAATTAACGGAGAATACTTTTTCACAGTTTGCCACTCGACAACTTCGGTGACCTCGCGTCGTTCATAACGCACGCGGTAGACCGTGAGAACGTCATCCTTTTTTAGCATCTGGTCAAGCGGCATACTGAGTTCGTCATCTTCGGACAACCGGATATCCAGTTCCCCCAAGACTTCGCCGGCTGTTTTGTCCAATATGTAATGTTCTATTTCCTCGCCGTCACAGATCACGGTCACCGGGTAGGCGCGCGTGATGGCGACGTTCATCGTCGAGCCAACCGTTTCGGTTTCATACGCGTCGGCCTCGTTCAGTTGCATGCCGGCTTCCTGAAAGATGGTTTCGACATCGGTTTCCCGCGTGATCAGCGTTGCGACGCGGGAGCCGTCTTCATGCACATATACAATGTTAAACGTTGCTGCCAAAATGGAAAGCGGCGTAAACAACAGCGCTGCCGCCAGCGCAAACGCAATGAGGCGCGGCGGAAAGAGTTTGCGCAGCAAATCAGGCAGATTGATGGAATGTTTGGGGTCATATATGATTTTTGTAGAAATACGCGGCGACGCACTTGCAGCTTCCGCAGGAAGTTCTTGCTGCTTCGCCGTGATTTCATCCAATGCACCGGCGGCAATCGACTGCAAGTCCTCGGCATACGTTTGTGTTGCGATGCTATCTGATGCAACAGCCGCCGACTGGGCAGCAACGGCCAAATCCTGCTCTGCTAAAGTGGGTGTTTCCACCGCGACAGCAATCGCAGCCGATTCGGCTTCAACAGCGGTATACCCACCCGGTTTGCGGTAAACAGACCCTGTTTCCGACTGCGGCAGGCCGGCGGTCGGTTCCGGCGTGTCCTCTATTTCAACATAGACGCCAAAATGGGTATCCGCCGCGGCGATCATCCCGCTGTCGATAATCGGGAATTCCATCGTCTGCGTGACGTGTCCGCCGAGCTCAAAGGGATCTGCTTCTGCCCTGGCCTGCGCAATCCGGTCTTTCATGCCCGCGACCACATCGCTCAGCGGGATTTCGGTTGTCAGAAAAGACGCGACGTCGGGCGAGATCAAATCGTCCGGCTCGGGGTTTGAGATCGCTTCCGAGAATGCCTGTAATTGTTGTGCCTGCGATTTTTTCATGCGGTAATACGCAGAAGAATCCAAGCGAAAAATATTCCGTTTGGCCGGGCGCTTTGCTGCCGCGCGCGCCTCTTCTTCGGTCGCGCGGAAAATAGGTTTGCGTTTTTGTTCTTTCAAATAAACACACCTGCTTTATAGCCCGAGATTGCTGATATTGCCGCGCTGCATTGCCGTAAATGTGCGCTGCAAGAACCCCGGGAAGTCTCTCTCTCTTTGCTGTATAAATTCTTTGATCCGCTGCCGCTCGGTCGCGCCATCCACCGGGCATTTGCTTTTGACAATGGGCAGGGCGGCGCGCGTGGCCGCGGATTGGATTTCGCGCTCGGTACATAATATGAGCGGACGGATCATGGTTATCTCTTTGCGGGATAAATAGGTCTTGGGCGAAAACGCGTCGAGCCGGCCTTCATGAAACAAATTGAGAAACAGTGTTTCCACCGCGTCGTCCATATGATGGCCGAGTGCAATCTTATTGCATTTCAGCGCCTGACTCATATTGTGCAATGCGCCGCGGCGCATACGTGCGCACAGGGAACAGGGATGTGCCTCGTTCCGAATGTCAAATAGAATCTCGCCAAGATTGGTTCTCTTAATGTGATGTTCGATGCCATATTGCGCACAAAACTGTGTCACAGGGTCGTAATCGGTCGGTTGGCCGCCGAAACAGGGGTCAAGCGAGATGGCAACCAGCGAAAACACTTTGTCGGCATAACGGGACAGCCCGGCAAGCCCGGCCAAAAGCGCGAGCGAATCTTTGCCGCCCGAGACGCCAACGGCAATGCGGTCGCCGTCTGTAATCAAATCGTACATATCGCAAGCCTTGCGAATTTTTCCCTCAATTCGGCGCATGTTTGGTTCCACCAGGCTATTATTATACCATGACACGGCACAGTTCAAAAGAAACAGAATGTGACAGCACAGTAAACTTTGGGTGCTACTGCTGTATTTATATATGTGCATTATACTAGTTGTATATAAATATAGCAACGGTAAAAGTCAAAAGCTATCATACCGTATTTTAAGCGGAAAGACAAATACCAGCAAAGAAAAGGATCCCATCGGGATCCTTTCAGCATGTCAAAAGTCTTATATATAACGCGAGGCCACAAAAAGGCACAAGGCGTTCCATTCGTCGACCGATGCGTTCCCGTATCAGCCCCCCGATTGACATGGGGGTTTGCCCCACACCCGGAGATGAAAAGACAGGGCGACAAACGAAAACAGCGTAGATCTGCAGTTTTTTGCATCCAACGCGCCTTTTATTTCCTACAATGGGGGTTGAGACGAAAGCTGAAATGGATTGGGCGGCAGGGTGAGTATCTTTCGGCCGGCAGATCGTTTTGTGCACTTTTTTCGCTACCGTTGGTTTTTTGACAGCAAAAAAAAGGATCCCCACCGGGATCCTTTTTGAAGTTGTAAACTATCTCTTGGAAAACTGCGGCGCGCGGCGTGCGGCTTTGAGTCCGTACTTTTTGCGCTCCTTCATTCTCGGGTCACGCGTGAGGAAGCCTGCCTTTTTGAGTGCCGGGCGCAGGTTTTCATCATATTGCAGCAATGCGCGTGCAACACCGTGGCGGATGGCACCGGCCTGGCCGGAGACACCTCCGCCGGCGACGTTGACAACGATGTCAAATTTGCCTTCGGTTTTGGTGAGTTCCAACGGCTGACGGACGATCAGCTTTAATGTTTCCAAGCCGAAATAGTCGTCCATGTCGCGCTTGTTGATTGTGATCGACCCGGTGCCGTTATAAAGGCGCACCCGAGCGACGGAAGATTTTCTGCGGCCTGTTCCATAAAAAAACGGTCTTGTCTCGTACATCTGTCCTCGCTCCTTTCTTAGCCTTCATAGGGCTGCGGGTTTTGTGCAGCTTGTTCGTGGTTGGCGTCGCGGTAAGCGCGCATACGCGTGAGCGCTTTGCGGCCGATAACGGTATCCGGCAACATGCCTTTTACCGCAAGCCACATGGCCTTTTCGGGATTTTCTTTCATGAGTTTGCTGTACTGCACTTCTTTGAGGCCGCCCACCCAGCCGGAATGGCGGCGGTAGTATTTCTGCTCGAGTTTGTTTCCGGTGAGCACAGCCTGTTCACAGTTGATAACGACGACAAAATCGCCGCAATCTACATTGGGTGTAAACGAGGGTTTGTGCTTGCCGCGCAACAAAACGGCAACGGTCGCCGCGGTATGGCCGAGCGGTTTGCCGGCGGCATCGATAAGATGCCAGCTGCGCTCAACATCCGCAGGTTTTTGCATCGTTGTGGACATTTCGTTCCTCCTGATCAATAGCATCGCGCCAAAAATGGCGGTATGAATGCAGGCAAATTGCCTTTCTTGCCGAACTGTATTATATACTGTGGCCTGTGGCCTGTCAAGGCATTTTGGACAAAAATTTAATTTGCAAAGCGAGATCTCTGCTTTTCTCCAAATATCTATTCATTGCTTTGAATTGCTTCGATCCTATATTTGCAATTGACAGTATTAATCATTCTCATATTTTAGCGCCGATTGATTGAAAAATCTCATGATCCATATGTACGAAGAACGGACTAAGCCCCCAAACCACGCACAAGATCGAGTAGAACGATGGCGGCGTATAAAGACACGGCAGCGCCGGATACGCTGACAGGGAAGTATGCTGGGTGTCATTACAGCGGATACAACAAGTCGGTAGAAATAAGCTGCAGTAAACGCCGGACTGTGAGGACACGGTTCCGTTTATGCTGACCGGCACAGTCGGTAACGATGTGCGCAAGCTATGCGGTACAAACGGCCAAGGGCCGCGGCGACTAAACCATGGAATATTGCTGCCGGAAAATTGGTTGGCGATATCGTTCGCAGCTACAACGACAAAGCAAAGCGTGGTGTTACGCGGGGGTCGTGACACAGGCGCGCCGCTGACCTTCAAAGCGAACGAGACACAGGACGTGATCAAGTTAGACTACAAATCTACAAACAACCCTTTAAAGACGCCAAAGACCGGAGGCGAAACACCCGGTTGCGGAGCGTCCGGCAATCGTCTGCTTAACCTGCGGCGGGCGTGTTGGCGCGCAGAAAGAAGCGGCACAAGCAACGAAGGAATCGCGCCACAGTTCGATGAAACAGTGGACAGGGATGTCCGACTGTTTTTGTGTGTTTCCGGGTCATATTTTGCCAAGTTCCTAGAATTCGGGTGATTCATAGAATTTAATGTTGATTGTGATACGAACAAAATGCATTTTTTTCAAGATTTACGTCGCTCTGAATCAATGATTATTAATAGGTCTGTAGAACAGAATTTAAAAACGATAGAAGATGTTAGATTTATCCATTGTCTTGCGGCATGTAACCAAAATATAATCATTAGGTGGATAAAAAAGCGCAAAACTGGAGGACTTATGTACAAAAGGGTCATTGTGTGTACGGCTGTGTTATGTTTAATCACAGCATTATTTTCGACGCAAGTGTTTGCAGATTCTGGTACTGTAACAGCAACTGTAGGCGTGGGCAGTATTACGGCCACAATGAATGCGACGGACAAGCAGGACGATATCACAATTCGTGTCGATCCGTTCGAATCTTTATTTACAGCGGGATCGTCACATGTGCCCGGCATGGCAAAAACCGGAACGCTCACAATTGTAAACAACAGCGGGTTTGAATATGACGTGGTCGATTATGCGTTGACCGCAACATTGGCAAAACCGCAGAATCTGAAGCGCATCAATAATAGCGCGGTAAAAAACGCATATAAGAATATGGCATATAACGATGTTCGAACCGCGGTTTTGGCATTGACGCCCGATGCATGGTGGAAGCTGTGCGACGATTATTATAAAAGTGTGTATGGCGACAACTGGACATCCAATGACGATGCCGTTAGCGATTTGCTGGGCTACGGCAGCACCGATCAAGGGAATACCTTTGGGAGCGGCACAGGCGGCGAACCGCAACAGATTATTGACCTTGCAACAAAGTGGATGACAAAAAAATGTTATTTAAGCTTTAACCAGTCGGGCACCATGGGCGTGCCGGTTGGCTGGACAGATGGATATATGGATTTGACACCCAACCGTACAATTGATGCGTATGTGGCAAAAACAAACAAAACCTTTGTTTTAAGTTGCTTTTCGGCGCAGCATGCAAGCGTGCTCGCGGGAGCCAATGTATATAATATAGGGTATTCAATGGATGGCCCGCGTTTGGGAAACGTATATCCCGGCGCATGCCAGTTGGAAATCAGCTTCACCATTACATTGTCAAAAAAGGCTGCACTCGCGAAAGTTGATGCGCTTTCAGTGCTCGAAGACCCCAACACAACCTATGGCGCAGGCGATACGATGGAAATCAATTTAAAGCAAGACGGTGTGGTTAAATATACCTATGTCATGAATCAATCGAATAATTGGCACGCACCGCAGCAAATTGTGACACCGGGTGTGTATGCTTTGGAAAATGCGTCGATTCCTGCTAAGTATACGCCTGTGTCTTTGACGGCGACGAGCGGCTATGACGTCTTGACAAAACAGGTGACCGTATTTGCGGGCAACGTTATCACAGTCAAGCAGACAAACCGCATCAGCGGCGCAGTCGTGACTCCCGTGATTCCTGTGATTCCGCAGACGGGGGACCAGTACAATCTGTATACAATGCTGTTCCTCTTTATCGCAGCGGCGGCGGCGCTCCCGGCAACCGTGTTGTTATACAAGCGCAAACGCGCGAGGCAGTAATGCGATTTTATAAATACCGCACGTAACAGTGCGGTATTTTTGTTGTCATCCAAAACTCCCGCCACTGCCGGGGTCACTGCCTTTGCGTGATCAGGCTTTTTGCGCTGCAGATACAGTAAAAGCCCAATTGCAACAGGAGCCGAAGCGGTCGATGTGGCAATGCAACATTGCCGTTACCTTCCGCACAATCCGCCACCGACGGAAAGATAAAGACAAGTGCGTACCGAAGGACATTGTTTTAAACAGAAAAATTCAGAAACGGAAGGCACGCGATCGAAAGTACTTATGCGCCTTCGGGTGACGCCGGTAACACAGGTCTATGTCCGCGCATGAAGTACCCGCCGCATACAAGCCGGTGGATACCTATATATGGAAACCGCGTGCCGCGGGAGTTGTTCAAATGGCTGCTGTCGTTTATCAGATCTACGCGCCGCTCCTTTTTTATAAGACAGGCGGCAGATAGCCATGTATCCGACTTGATTGCAGACATACAAAAAACCCAGATGCACAATGCGTCTGGGTTTGGTTTTGCAAATTGCCGAATTATGCAACAACCTGGAAATCAAATTTTTCGGAATTCAGCGCCAGGCATATTTCATAGACGTCTTCTCCGGAGTGAAACGTATCCGGCGGGCGGATGGAAACGGACGGACGCAAGTAAACATACATGCCATCGGTGCTGCGGCCAAGTTCTTCCTTACCCAACGTACCAACCTCATCCACAAACGTTGCGTAGGACACATCGATGCGCAGCAGCTTTACCTGAATACCGGTGTCTGCTTCTAAATAGTAAAAATTGAACATGCGCGTATAGATCGTATCTTCGCCGGATTCCGTGACATCCATCACGAATGCATCACGCCAATAACTTGGAACGTAAAATGTGAACTCTTCTCCGACAAAGTAGCCGCCGTCTAAGTGCCACTGCATATCGGCTGTGTACTTTGTATCAGACACCTGCGGCGGCGTATTCACTTGGCTGTTCTCTTTTTCCGGGAAAGATTCACTTGGAGCATGATCCGGAATGATAGAGCCATATTTTGCAGGATCAATCAGTTGGGAAACAGTTTGATCGCTTTGCGCCGAACAGCCGCTCAACAACAGCAGCAAAATCAAGAGAAACAACAGTGGACTTTTTTTTCGCATTTGCATCTCCTTTTCCCGTATGTCCGCACCCGTGCGTGTACAACGGCTTAAAAACATAGAGGCGGAAAGAGAAACCATCTCTCAAAACCTAAATTACTCCTAAAATTGCGCCAAAATTCTTGGCAGTTCTGCACAACAATATTGTAGCATATCTGTGAAATCTGTCAAGCGCATAACACGTCTTAAACCGCTATATCTTGGAAAAAAATGTCCAAAGATGTGCATCCGCGCCGGCGTTAAGCTCAAAGCGGCCACCATTGAACTGCCCCTGCGGGCGAATCACCTCCACTTGTGTGCCGGTTTCAGAGCAGACTGTCTCCACGGCTTTGGTCAATGCATAAATGCCGGCAGTGTTAATATCGGTGTTTATGTGATCCACTAGTTTGCTGTACAAATCGGACAACTGCGAAGAAAACGTTTCGTTGCCATATTGGAGCAAGGCTGTGTGCCAAAGCTGTTCATGCAGTTCCATGAGATCTGTGTCGGTATCATTGCCATAAGTGATCAGGTTTGCAATATCGTTGCCGGAAAAAAGGTTGGTGCCAGCGGGTTTGGAGTATATTAGCAGGCCTTCGGCATTGTGAACAGTCACTTCTTTGTCCAGCGTATAACTGAGCTCGCCGAGTGCGTCGATCGTTTCTGTCAAGGCATCTGTATCCACGTTAACGTAGCCGCTGATGGGTATCGAAAGGGTTTCTTCCAACGCGTCTCGAACCGCGAGTGCGCCGCGTTGAGCGTACAAAGTAGAAAGGTCAATCGGGGATTTGGATTGCAGCACTACGGTCAAATAGTGAAAATTGCAAACGGCTATGCGATATTGATCTACATCAAAGCGCAGCAGTGCTACGGACAATAAGTGATCGGCTTCGCTGCTGGACAAAACCCAAAGCAAGTTGTAGCTTTTTGCGGCTTTAATCGGCACATCTTTTTGTTCTTCGCTGACAGTTTGCGATGTCAGATCTTTCCGGTTGAAAAGCGGTGTGGTCATCATATATACAGCGACACAGACCGGCAGAATAATGGCGAGTGTCGTCAAGAATCCACTAAAAAATTCTCGGCGGTTTTGCTGTTTCTCAGTGTGATTTGCATTTTCATTGTTTTGTTGCATGCCATGTCACCCCCTGGGAGTTATACCCTATTGTGGGCTTTTTTGGGTGGCGACATACAAGGGCGCAGCAAAAGAGATAAAAAAATAAGCGCCGACTGTGCGACGCTTTTATCCTATTTCGTGTTATTCTAACGGTGCTTTGTCTTTGCGCAACAGGCAAACTGCACCAACCGCCGCGGCCAACCCCGCCACAAGAATTTTTGCCCAAAGCAAATCGAGGGATGCCATTGGCGCATCTTGCTGTACGGGATGGACCGCTGGATCATAAACAAGGAAAGACGAAGATGGCTTTGCCTCCGGTTGTGCGGCAAACACAGGGAGCGCTTGCATCATGCTAAGCAGCAGCACTGTGACCACAAGTATAACAGAGAGCCCTCTCCTTTTTTTTGGCTGTCTGACATGCTTCATAATTGTCGCCCCAAATAAGAAATTATTTCCAATTTCAAATATATTTTAAGAAAACTTGATCACAACTGAATCATAATTTGTCATAATTCTATTAATTATTTTAGAACGACAGAAAAATTCTATAGTTTTCATAGAACCGTCGCTTGGCAATTTCATTTGCCAAACGACGGTTTTTGGAGGACCCTAGTATGCGATTATTCGCATTGTCACGCAGTCATTTGCCGTTGAACCACATCCCATGCCGCCGCGTTGCCAAAGGAAACC
Source organism: Oscillospiraceae bacterium (assembly GCA_031547945.1). GTDB lineage: Bacteria > Bacillota > Clostridia > Oscillospirales > Ruminococcaceae > JAVBRN01. The sequence goes on from JAVBRN010000002.1 coordinate 167,269, forward strand.
TCCCAGGCTGCCGCGCCAGGCAGTGAATAAGTGTGCATTAAATCAAGTTTGCGGGACAGTGTTTCGGGCGTTTCCGCCCACACGTTGTGCAGCACACCAGTGGTGTCAATGAACTCGTAGTGCAAAACACCCTGCGTGGTCTGCGGCGGCACGGTGTAGGTCTGCACGGTGATCACAGTGCCAGAACGGTCGGTGTAACTTCCGTTTGTGATGGTATTCTGCACCATGGTCATCGTCAGGTAATAGATGACGCCGTCGAGGACGAAGGTGCCGCTGCTGTTCCGGTGTGAGGTCCAGTCCCCGGTATAAAGCGGAACGCCGAGCAGGGCTTTGTTGTTGGGCACCTCAATGATGATTTGCTGAATGCCTTCTTCCACCCAGCCGATGCTGGCGATCGGACCCGGATCGTTGCCGGCGACGTGCTCGTCATAGAGCATCATGCAGGAGTAATCGCAGATCTTGCCGACGGCGTGCCGGTCGATACTGGCTGACCACATGTTGTTTTGGTCGAAAACGCCGGGCGGTTTTGTGAAGGCGATTGCAAGCACAAACTTGTCGCCGCGGGTCGTGGCTTCTGCCCGCAGGCGGTTAGCCACCGTGCGGACAAATTCCGTAAACCGATCTTTGTCTGCCACATACATATACTCGAAGTCGATCACCAGGCCGTCGAGACGGTGCGCAACGACAAAAGCGTTCATCTCGTTGACAAATTGGGTGATAGTATCCGCATTTGTGACAAGTCTGCGGGTGAGGTCGGCGTTAAACGATTGGATTGTGCCCCAAACCTGCAGGCCGCGCGCGTGTACTGCGTCGCTGTATGCCGCGGATGCATTGCGCGGGTTGACAAAGAGGGTGCCGTTTGTGCGCTGGCTCAACTGATACCAGACGGGCGAAATAACCTTGAACGCATCGGTAGTGATCGTAAAGGTGCTCGGATTTTGGCTCCAAATCAGTGCGAACAACGGCTGATTAAGCAAGGTTGACGCCTCTTCCAGCCTGCTCCAGGTTCTGGAGCCGACGATGCCGTCGACCACAAGCCCATACGATGCCTGAAATTCCAGCACAGCGTCGCGCGTCTGCGAGGAAAAGACCGCGCTGGGAAGTCCGTTGTAGAAGCCGAGTTTACTCAGAATGGCGTTGAGACGCCGCACTGCCGGGCCGGTTGCCCCCTGTTGGATCGTGGGATAGCGCTCGTTAAACGCTTCGAGCGCGTCATTGAGCGCCGTCCAGGTGAGCGGGCCGACAATGCCGTCCGGTGTCAGCCCGCTGTCCGACTGGAATGCCTTGACGCTTGCCGTGGTTGCCTCGTCAAAAACGGGGGTGATAGCGCCGCTGTAATAACCGAGAAGGTACAGTGTCTCATGCAGGGAAACGACACTAGCGCCGGTCGAACCTTCTCGCAGCGTAGGGTTTGGATTCACCGGCGGTGATTCTGCCACTGCGAGATCCAGAGCGGCCCAGGTGCGCGGGCCGACGATGCCGTCCGCGGTGAGACCGTGTGTGCGCTGGAAGGCGCGGACGGCCTGCTCGGTCAGGCTGCCAAAGCTTTGGTCAATCGGGCCGGAATAAAATCCAAGGGACGCAAGCATTTCCTGCAGTTGCTGTACAAAGGGACCGGTGTCGCCGAGACGCAGCGTTGGACGTGTGACCGGCGGAACAGGGGAAAGCGCATCCACCGCGAGGTCGAGCGCGGTCCAGGTTTGCGGGCCAACAACACCGTCCACAGACAGATTGCTATCCGTCTGGAATACCCGTACTGCGGCCTGGGTTGGGATATCAAAGATCTCTGTAATCTGCCCGCTGTAGTAACGGAGCAGCCGCAACATCATCTGCAGGTCTTGCACATAGTGTCCGGTATCGCCCAGCCGGATTGTGGGACGCTGGTTGGCGGCAAGATCGTCGAGTGCTTCAAACAGCGCCGACCAGACGCGCGAGCTGACGATCCCGTCTGCTGTCAGAGAATGATCCTGCTGGAATGTGATGACCGCGGATTGAACGTCCTCAGTAAAGGCTTGGTTGATAGCGCCGGCGTAATAGGAAAGCACCGTGAGGATCTCCAGGAGTTCCTGCACATGGATGCCGCTATCCCCAAGCCTAAGCGTAGGGCGGTCGGTGTCCCCCGGCGTGCCGATCGCTCGGTCGAGCGCTGCCCAGGTAAGCGGGCCGACGATACCGTCGACCACGAGGCAGGCATTGCGCTGGAAGTTGCGGACCGCTGCCAATGTATTGTTGCCGAAAATGGCGTCGATCGCGCCGGTGTAATAGCCCAGCACACTGAGCATTTGCTGCAGTGTTGTAACATAGGTGCCCCTGTCGCCATGACGAAGTGTCGGGCGGCCGGCCGCATTGTCGAGCGCTGCCCAAGTACGCGGGCCGACAACGCCGTCGACAACAAGCCCGTGGTCACGCTGGAAGTTGCGCACCGCATTGTAGGTTCTGCTGCCGAAGATTTGGTCAATGGCGCTGGTAAAATAACCGAGCGATGTCAATATCTGCTGCAGTGTGCCGACATAGGTGCCGGTAGAACCAAGGCGCAGTGTGGGCCGCGTAGGATTTTTAATTGCGGCGTCAAGCGCCGCCCAAGTCAACGGTCCGACGACACCGTCGGCAACCAATCCATAGGCAAGCTGGAAGTTGCGCACGGCAGTCTGGGTGTTTGCGCCAAAGATCCGATCAATCGCGCCGTTATAGTATCCGAGCGTTATGAGCATTTGCTGCAGCGTACCGACATAAGAACCGGTGGAACCAAGCCGCAAAACCGGGCGCGCGCCGGAAGATTCCAAGTCACCGATTGCCTCGTCGATTGCCGCCCAGGTGAGCGGGCCGACAATTCCGTCCGGTTCCAGGTTGTTTGCCTGCTGGAAGGCGATCACCGCCAGCAACGTGGCGTTATCAAAATTTGCGGTGAGTTCGCCTGTGAAATAGCCCAGCTGGAACAACAGATCTTGCAGCTCTTCTACGCAAAGGCCGGTGTCGCCGCTCTGTAAAACGGGACGTGCCTGCGGGCATTCTGTGTCTGGATGATTGATCGCGTTATCGAGCGCCGCCCAGGTGAGCGGGCCGACGATGCCGTCCACAACAAGGCCCTGGTCGCGCTGGAAGTTGCGAACCGCTGTCTGGGTGCCGCTGCCAAAAATCTGGTCGATCGCGCGGGTGTAGTAGCCGAGGGTCCGCAGCATTTGCTGCAGAACACCGACATAATGGCCGGTATTGCCGAGACGCAGCGTTGGCCGTGTCGGATTTTCGATTGCGGCATCAAGCGCCGCCCAGGTGAGCGGGCCGACGATGCCATCCACAACAAGGCCCTGGTCACGCTGGAAGTTGCGAACCGCTGTCTGGGTGCCGCTGCCAAAAATCTGGTCGATCGCGCGGGTGTAGTAGCCGAGGGTCCGCAGCATTTGCTGCAGAACACCGACATAATGACCGGTATTGCCGAGACGCAGTGTTGGCCGTGTCGGATTTAATAGGGCAATGTCAAGCGCGGTCCAGGTGAGCGGGCCGACGATGCCGTCCACGGCAATGCCGATGGCGCCTTGGAAATTACGGACTGCGGTCTGTGTGCCTGTTCCGAAAATCTGATCAATGTTGCCGCTGTAATAGCCGAGTGTTTTAAGCATTTGCTGCAAGATGGCAACATATTGTCCTCTGGAATTCAGGCGCAAAACAGGCCTGCCGTCATCGCTGGCAATGATCAGCGCATTCCAGGTGATCGGGCCGACGACGCCGTCGACCACAAGACCATGGGCGCGCTGGAAGTTGCGAACCGCCGTTTGGGTACTGCTGGCGAAAATGTGATCGATCAGACCGCTATAGAAGTTGAGCGAATGCAGCATCTGCTGGACGATGGCGACATAGATGCCGACGGCTCCCAGTCGCAGTGTTGGGCGGGATGCCGCTTCGACCTCGACAGCAGATTCGTCTTCCGTCGGTTCGTCAGAGACACCGACATCCGGGCTTTCTGTGTCAATCGCGGTGGAGACATCTTCAATCAGATCTGTTTCGAATGCGTCTGCCACAATTGCGCTTCCAACGGCATTGTCCAGTGCCGCCCAAGTGAGCGGGCCAACAATACCGTCTACGTTCAGGCCGTAGGCGCGCTGGAAGTTGCGAACCGCTGTCTGCGTCGCGCTGCCGAAGATCTGGTCGATGTTACCGCTGTAATAGCCAAGCGTGCGCAGCCTTTGTTGCAGGGTGCCGACATAGGATCCTCTGGAGCCGAGCCGCAGCGTTGGGCGGGTCGGTGTTGCGTTGTCAAGCGCTGTCCAGGTGAGCGGGCCGACGACGCCGTCCACGTTCAATCCATGATCGCGCTGGAAGTTGCGGACCGCTGTTAGGGTCGCGCTGCCGAAGATTTGGTCGATGTTGCCGCTGTAATAGCCAAGCGTACGCAGCCTTTGCTGCAGGGTGCCAACATAGGATCCTCTGGAACCGAGCCGCAGCGTTGGGCGGGTCGGGGGCACGCCATCGAGCGCCGCCCAGGTGAGCGGGCCGACAACGCCGTCCACGTTCAATCCATGATCGCGCTGGAAGTTGCGAACCGCTGTGAGTGTCGCGTTGCCAAAGATCTGGTCGATGTTGCCGCTGTAATAGCCGAGCGTACGCAGCCTTTGCTGCAGGGTGCCGACATAAGACCCTCTGGAACCGAACCGCAGCGTTGGGCGGGTCGGGGGCACGCCATCGAGCGCCGCCCAGGTGAGTGGGCCGACAACGCCGTCCACGTTCAATCCATGATCGCGCTGGAAGTTGCGGACCGCTGTTAAGGTAGCGTTGCCGAAGATCTGGTCGATGTTGCCGCTGTAATAGCCGAGCGTGCGCAGCATTTGCTGCAGCGTGCCGACATAGGATCCTCTGGAGCCGAGCCGCAGGGTGGGACGAGTTGCCGCAACGGCTTCGCTATCGAACGCGCTTGCCGCGCTGTCTTCTGCCGCATCGGTAACCAGTTCTTCGGCGATAAAAGACGCCGTATCTTCGGGCAGATCAGCATCGTCAGCCACTGCCACGAAACCGCCAATTGCGTTGTCGAGCGCCGTCCAGGTGCGCGGGCCGACAATACCGTCCACGCTCAGGCCATGGTCGCGCTGGAAGTTGCGGACCGCCGTCTGCGTCGCGCTGCCGAAGATTTGGTCGATGTTGCCGCTGTAATAGCCAAGCGTGCGCAGCATTTGCTGCAGCGTGCCAACATAGGATCCTCTGGAACCGAACCGCAGCGTTGGGCGGGTCGGGGTCGCGTTGTCGAGCGCCGTCCAGGTGCGCGGGCCGACAATACCGTCCACGCTCAGACCATGATCGCGCTGGAAGTTGCGGACCGCTGTCAAGGTAGCGTTGCCGAAAATTTGGTCGATCGCGCCGGTGTAATACCCAAGCGTACGCAGCCTCTGCTGCAGGGTGCCGACATAGGATCCTCTGGAACCGAACCGTAACGTTGGGCGGGTCGGGGTTGCGTTGTCGAGCGCCGTCCAAGTGCGCGGGCCGACGACGCCGTCCACGCTCAGGCCATGGTCGCGCTGGAAACTGCGGACCGCCGCGAGTGTCGCGTTGCCGAAGATCTGGTCGATGTTGCCGGTGTAATAGCCGAGCGTACGCAGCCTTTGCTGCAGGGTGCCGACATAGGATCCTCTGGAACCGAGCCGCAGCGTTGGGCGGGTCGGAGTCGCGCCGTCGAGCGCCGTCCAGGTGCGCGGGCCTACAATACCGTCCACGCTCAATCCATGATCGCGCTGGAAGTTGCGGACCGCTGTTAAGGTAGCGTTGCCGAAGATCTGGTCGATGTTGCCGCTGTAATAGCCGAGCGTGCGCAGCATTTGCTGCAGCGTGCCGACATAAGATCCTCTGGAACCGAACCGCAACGTTGGGCGGGTTGTCGCAGCGGCTTCGGCTGAGGCTGCATCTTGGATAACAACCATTGGACTTTCTTCTATTACATCTTCTTCTGCGATAAAGTCCGCTGTCATTTCTTGTTGTTCCATCTCCAGCGTCACAGGGCTTTCCTGCGAAGCGTCAGAGACAAGGTCTTGTGTTTCCGGGGCCGGTTCCACAGTGCTCGCCTGGGAAGCGTCGGAGACAACGTCTTGTATTTCGGGTGCCTGTGTTTCCACTATCGCGCTTTCTTGTTCCACAACCGGAATCGCAGGCTGCACACTTGTCGACGCGCTGTCTAATGCTGCCCAAGTGAGCGGGCCGACGACGCCGTCGGCAACAAGACCGTAAGCGCGCTGGAAATTGCGCACCGCCGTTAACGTTTTATTGCCGAAAATCCGGTCGATCGCACCAGTGTAGTACCCAAGCGCGCTGAGTTTGCTTTGCAATGTGCGCACATAAGAGCCGGTGGAACCGAGACGCAGCGTTGGGCGGGTCGGGTTGATTGCCCGGTCGAGTGCAGACCATGTCTTAGCACCGACGATTCCGTCAACGACTAAATATTGGTCTTTTTGAAAACTGCGAACGGCTGCAAGCGTTTGGTTACCAAAGATCTGGTCAACAAGACCCTTGTAATAGCCAAGCTGCCGCAGCATATCCTGTAATTCCTGTACGTAGACGCCTGTTGAGCCCAGGCGTAAAGTTGGACGAGCCATAATACCTCCTATACTCTCTTTTGTTCATTCTACGTACCAAGGCTTTTTTTGTGCCACTTTCATTGCAGGGCGGTAACAAAATAATGTAAAAAGAAAAAGACATAAAAAAACCTCCTGAAGAGGAGGTTTTTTCAATACGATTTATCTTAACGAACTGTGCGGCCGCGCCGTTTCAGTAACACCGCAACAACACCGGCCAGCAGTGATCCGGCAATAAATAGGGAATAGAGCGTAGTAGGGTTGTTATCACCGGTGTGAACGATCGTTGAAACCGGTTTGACAGATCCCTTGCGGGCGACCGCGAACGGACTGAACGAGGAAATGCTAACAGTTACAGTAGATGCATTCGCGGATTCCGGAACAATCGTGTCTGTAACAATATTGGAAACATTGCCATGCAGGACTAGCAGTGCGGATGTGTCCGAGATACCAGATTCGTTCGGCAACTTAATTCTAAAACGTTCACCGGGAGCCACCGTACCGGTCGCAAGCGACCCGGAAGTGATGAAATAGTACCGCAGATCATACATCTTTGAATCTGCCACATAATCCGCATACTGCAGCGCATTCGTCCGAATTTCAAGCGCCAGCGTATAGATTGTACCAATTTGGTTTGCGCTGGCGGGATAGGCGAGAATTGTCACAGAACCTGCGGGACCAACATACGCGTAGGCTGGAATGGTGGCGAATCCCGCCATCGCCCCGGTGTTGGCATTGGCAATGGCTTCGAGTTGCGCAATGGTCTGCGCCACGATATATACCTTAGAGCTGCCCGCAAAGTTTGCGCCGGCCGCCGTCAGTTTTGAGGCGTCGACAAAGATGTCTATTGGAGCAGCCAGATTATTGAAAGCGTTCGCGCCGATAGAAGTGCAAAACTGCAGATTTGCAATTGTAATCTTTGTTCCCTGGAATGCAGCTGCGCCGATTGTAAAATCAGCGGATGGCCACTCGACTGTTTCAAGCTTTGTGCAACCGCTAAATGCTGAAGCACCTACCGCGCTGCAGGTAGAAAGATCGGCAAGCGGAATTTGCGTATTTATAAAAGTATTATCTCCGATCGCAAATGGTGCCGTCGGGAATGTAGCGCTGGTAAGCGTCGTGACGTTTGCAAAAGCGCTGGCACCGATGGTACCGATACAATGGGATAAATTCGCAGCGGTAATTTTGGTGCCGACAAAAGCAGTGTTAGAAAGAGTAAACGAGACCGTCGGCCAATCAACGGCAGTCAAGTTTTGCGCATTGTGAAACGTGCCTGAGCCAATGCTGGTACAGTTTGTTAAATTCGCGGAACTAAGAAGAGTCGCATTAAATGCGTTTGAACCAATGACAAAAGGAACTGTGGGCCATGTCACAGTGCGAAGCGCCGTCTGTGCAATTTCTTCCGGTGTTTTTAGGATCTGGCTGAACGCGTTTCCTCCAATCAAAGTGCAGTTAGTCAAATCGACGTCAGCGATACTACTACCCATAAATGCAGCAGCACCAAGCGAAGTGCAGTAGGATAAATTGTTAACAGTAGTCAGCGCCGAGGTATTTACGAATGCAGTGTCTCCGATTGTAAACGGGGTGGACGGCAATGTGACCGAAGACAAATGTCTGTTATTGTAGACAACGCCATCCGGAATCGACGATGCGCAGTTTGAAAGATCGATCGATGTAAGATCGCAGTCGTTAAATGCAAATCCTCCTAGAGTATACGCAGTGGCTGGCATGGTAGCCGCCTGCAGGGCAGTACACCCCGAAAACGCCCATGCACCAATGTTAGTGCAATTGCCAAACGCGATGGAGGTCAGCGCGGACCTGTCAAAAGCATAAGGTTCAATGGTATAAGGGCCCGACGGCGGAATAAAGGTCGTTAACGTTGTATTCTCTTGAAAGGCAGAGTCCAGAATAACAAATTGATCATAGTCAATTGCCGATAAATCCAGGGAAATAAGTCCCTCGAAATTAAACACTGCAAGAACGTCTCCAATAGCAGCGACACTGTATGTAGTTCCATTATAACTTATTTGTCTTGGGGCTTGAAAGGTTGTTGTTCCAGTGACTCTGGTTAACCGAACCGTGTTTGTTCCCGCAATAATTTCGTAGATGCCGTTGCCAGACACAATCGTGTCTGCTGCGTGCGAAGTTGCCGGTACCGCAAACGCTGCTAACGTAAGGAAAAGGAGCGCAAGGCAGATGGAACATGTGCGTTTCTGGATTCTACTCATTTTTTTATCCTCTTTTTCTTCGTCTCTCTGTAAAAACAACTATAACACATTGGATAAAAATGTAAAGAACTTGCGTACAATAATTATTGTTTATTAATATATATAAAGAAATTTCTACAGAAAACGACATGTCGCCTTGGTATATTGTGCAATTCGCCAAGACCGAGCGCACCACGTTTGATAGGCACGCAATTAAAAACAGCATCCATTCTGCAGATGCTGTTTTTTTTGTTTGGTTTTCGGTTGTAATTTTATGTCGTTCGGGATGAGCGCAATGGCACTTTATCTCTGCCCTGTCTCACAATTCCAAAGCGCTTAGTTCAAAAAGGCGTCTGCCTGCGCTTCACACTCCTCTTTTTTCAGTTTGCGAATGGTTTCCTTGGTGCGCAAGATGCTCTGTGCCGACATCGACAGCTCATCTATGCCCATTGCGATATAGTATGGTATAAGATTGAGATCTGCTGCGCTTTCACCACAGATACCGACCCAAATTCCGCTTTCATGTGCCCTGCGCACAACTTCGCGAATCATGCGCAAAATTGAGACGCTTCCCGCGTCAAAGAGATAGCTGACTTTGGTGTTCATGCGGTCTGCCGCAAAGGTGTACTGCGTCAGGTCGTTTGTGCCGATGCTGAAAAAATCTACCAGTTTTGCCAACCGATCGGCAACCATAACTGCGGCCGGCGTTTCGATCATAATGCCGTATTCAATATCCTTTGCGTATGGGATGTTCTCGGTGTCTAATTTCGATTTTACCGTGTTCACAACCTGCAAAATCAGCCGGACTTCGGTTTCACTGGTCACCATTGGGAACATGATCGCAAGCCTTCCAAATACAGACGCGCGCAGCAGCGCCCGGAGTTGGGTTTCAAAAATCTCTGGCTGATTGAGGCAGATACGGATGGCGCGGTAGCCCAATGCGGGATTTTCTTCGTTTGGAATATTAAAATAGGGCGCCTGTTTATCAGCGCCAAGATCGAGCGTGCGCACAACGACACGTTTGCCGTTCATACGATGCAACGCTGTTTTATACGCCTCAAACTGCATTTCTTCATCGGGGAATTCGTTGCTTTCAAGATAAAGAAATTCGCTGCGAAACAAACCAATCCCCTCGGCGTCGCATGCCAGCGCCATGTCGACCTCTTCTGGCGTACCGATGTTTGCGCAGAGCTCCAAACACGCGCCGTCGCGTGTTTGTGCCGGCAAGCCAGCCAGCGCTTTTAGCTGTTCGTTTTGATGCGCCAGCTCGCTCATTTTTTGATGAAACTGCATGCGCATGTCCTGGGTTGGGCTGACGATGACACAGCCGTCGATGCCGTCCAGGATGACCTCGTCCCCGTCCTGCAGGGTATCGTAGCCATCTCCCAGACAGGATACAGCCGGAATGCCAAGACTGCGCGCAAGAATAGAAGCATGGGAATTTGTGCTGCCGCGTTTTGAGATAAAACCCAAAACCATTTTCTTGTCCAGTTGAACTGTTTGGCTGGGCATCAATTCTTCTGCTGCTACAATCACCGGCTGTTCAATGCCGGCAAACGGATTTTCTGCGCCGCCTGCCAGAATCGTCTCCAATTGGCCGCATAAGTCCACCACGTCCGCAGCACGCTGCTGCATATATTCATCCCCGGTCGCAATAAACATGTCGGAAAACTGCTTTCCGGTCGCAAAAACTGCATACGACGCACACAAAGATTCCTGGGTGATGATGTCATGAATGTTGTCCAAGAAATCCTCATCTTCCAGCATCATGCCGTGTATTTCAAAAATGGCAGCCGCCTCTTCTCCGGCGCTCTCCACTGTTTTTTCATATAGAAGTTGTAACCGCTGCTTGAGTGTATCGATGGCTTGCATCGCGCGTTGGACCTCACCGTCCGTATCTTGTATCGTGCGCATGGCAGGCTCGGCAGTGGCGGCAGCCAATTTGAATATCGTTCCGTTTGCAATGCCTCTGCTCGTAGCAAGCCCTGTTAATGTCATCATTGCAGATCCTCCATTTCTAGGTGTTGCTGCTGTTTGTTGAGAATCAATCACGCCGCAAAACGATCGATCCTTATCTTAAAAGTATCTTGCGCAAGGTGCTTTTCTCTCCGCAAGATTTCTTTTGTATATCATACATTATTTTTGCTTGGCAAGAAAGAAAATGATGCGGTTTTGGAGAAAAATTCCTTGCGGGCAGAAAAGAGTGGAGCAGGGAAGCGCAAAAACCAGGTCCAGCGCCAAATTCAGCAATTTTCTAACGATTGCTTTTTTTGCACTTTGCCCCACACGCAACACGATCGAAAACGAAAACAAATCCGAACGCATCCCCGATGAATTCGGGTTGGTTCGGATTTGTTGTTTTGGTGGGAGCGGGTGGATTCGAACCACCGAAGTCGGAGACAACAGATTTACAGTCTGCCCCCTTTGGCCACTTGGGTACACTCCCTCGTCGTCGCAACCTACGCTTATCGCATTCGCCGGAAAGAATCGTCGAATGCTCACCGCTTCGGTGCGTCTCCTCTACGAAAAAAGACAAGAGCGGTCTTTTTCCGTTTTGTGCCTCGGCGGTTTTGTTTTCAGTGCGCCGCACGGCTTGCCCTGGTATGCTAGCTTAGCGGAATTTGCGACAAGTGGAGCTGGTGGACGGATTTGAACCCCCGACCTGCTGATTACAAATCAGCTGCTCTACCGGCTGAGCTACACCAGCATCTTTGAAAGCGCCTATAAATCTTACCATACGCCTATTTCTTTGTCAATAAAATGGGCATGCTAAATTTCGTGCAAATTATGCATGGTATTTACAGCCATTTAAGGGAGGAACACGCAGAGGTATTACAGTGTATTACACTTCTAACAATCACTTGCAACAATATGGCAAGCTATCTACACTGTAGCTATAGAAAGGAGCGAATGACATATGAAACGGTTGTTTTCGATAGTACTTTGTATTCTATTGTGCGGTTGTATTTTTATCGGCTGCAGCAGCGGTGAAGCAGATCAAAATAGCGTCGGCAGTTCCTCGTATGAAATGGAAAGAACGCAAATTGATGAAAGTGCACCCGCAGTGCCCGAGGATTCCAAGGCTGCTCCGGCGACGGAGGAACGGTTTGGGTCAAAAATCATCTATTACTCTACGTTGCGCATCGAGACGACAAAGTTTGATGATAGTTATACAGCGTTGTCCGAGGCAATCAAAAAGAACGGCGGGTATATTGCCCAGTCAAACCAGAGCGGGGGATATAACGGTGTCGGCGAGTACTCTATGCGCTATGCCTATTTTGAGCTGAAGATCCCGGCGGAACAGTTCGATGCTTTTTTGGAACAGAGCGCCAGCTTTGGCAATGTCGTTTCCCGGCAGGACAGCTCGCAGGATATTACATCCAGCTATATCGATATTGAGGCGCGCATTGCGGCGCTAAAAGTGCAGGAGCAGCGTTTGTTGGAGCTGTTGCAGCAGGCAAATGACATCGAGAGCGTACTGACAATTGAAGCGCAGTTGGCCGAGGTGCGATATCAAATTGAATCGTATACGGCGCAATTGAACCAATTTGATATGCTGGTGGACTACAGCACAATCAGTATTGAACTCGTTGAGGTCACAACGTTTATTTCTCCGAACACCAAGACCTTTGGCCAAGAGCTTCGCGATGCGTTTGTCGGGTCCTGGCAGGTCGCCGTGTCGTTTCTTCGCGGGCTTGCAATCGTACTGATTTATCTGTTGCCATTTCTGATCTTTGTCGGCGTGATCCTGCTGATTTTGTTGCCGATTTTCAAACGCAACCGGGCAAAACGGGCGGCGCGGCTTGCGGATCAGCGAGCCGCATATGAGCAGCAGCGCGCTGTTTTTGAGCAGCAACGGGCAGCTGCGGCGCAACAGGCACCGGCTGTATCGGCAGAAACAGCAGGCGAAAATCCATATGTGAAACAGCCAAAGAAAAAGTAGAATAGCAGTATCTATGCGTGAAAAAGCGGAACGACAAGCGTTCCGCTTCAGGCTGTCAAAGAATGCCAAGGTCGCGAAAAAAGTGCACAAAACGATCCGACGGCCGAAAGATACCAACCCCTGTCGCCCAATCAATTGGGACTTCACCCAAACCCCGCTAAAGAAAATAAATGGCCGAATGCAGGAAACGGCCGATCCTACGCTGGTTTCCATTCGTCGGCTGTCATATCCTCTCCGGGGTTTGGGGCGACCCCCCACGTTAATCGGGTGCTGGGGCGGACTACATCGGTCGGCGAACGGAACGCCTTGTGCATTTGACGATCCGGCGTTCTAAAAGGACTTTTTTGACACGCTGCGCGGAACGAAAAGCGTTCCGCTTTTTTGCTGAGAAACTTCCGGTGTTTTGCTTGCGCGCCGAAACGCTTTGTGATAGAATAATACGGCACATCGGGATGTAGCGCAGTTTGGTAGCGCGCTTGCTTTGGGAGCAAGATGCCGCAGGTTCGAATCCTGTCATCCCGACCAGTCGGAGTGTTGTTACAGCATTCGAGATGCTGTAACGGCACTTCTTTTTTATGTCGTTATACAGCGGCTTGTATTTCGTGTTTTTGCTGGGAATAACGAACCGATACACCTTTCCGAGTCTGCATCTGCACTTCGCAAGCTGGGAGTTTCGGCAGGTCAGGAATATCCAGAGAACCGACGCCATTGTAGATAATTCGCAGCTTCTGATGCCAGCTTCCGTCTACCTTTTTCGCTTGAAAAACTTCAATCCGCTCAATGAGTTCATTTAACATATAATGCGGCAGCTTTTTCACACGAGTGTATTTCTGCAACGCGGCTGTAAATTTCGATGCTTCCAGCTTTGCAGTCCTGCGCTTCGAGTTCGTTCGGTATGTTTTGATACGCTCTACTAAGGATGCCTGTTCCTCACCGTACTGTCTTGACAGCGTTTATCATCCTCCGGGTCTTTCAGATACCCATACGGCGGCAGCGAAAGCGGTATGCCGGCATTGCCTCTGATTACATTGGTGAGCTTTTGCTTTTTACCGATATCCCGCGCGTACCATACATTTATCAGATTGCGGAACGGCGTGAGTTCGTCCTCACCCTCGGCGGTATCAATTCCATCCGCTACCGCTATCAGACGGATATTATGTTCAGGGAAAAATTCCTCGATGTAGAAATCCATAGGAATATGGTCGATATATGCATTTTTATGTATATAATGACTTTTATAAGAGGTAAATGTAAGGCTCATATGGAGTGGTATTTTTTCAATGCCGGTGGACCGCCATTCTTATCATCCTTGGAAAAGAGTTGTGATACTCGAGACTCAACTGCTCTTCCTTTAATAATTGCTGAAAAATAATGAATGTTTTAACCATGAAAACTTTTGATTGCAATAAATAACTTCATATTGTATAATTTTTCACTATAATACAAATTTTGGAAATTTTGCACAACAATGTCGCGATGTGTCATAAAATTCAAGATAGATTTCATAACGGGGGGAAAGATATAATGGCGGAAATCGGACAGGTGATCCACGATCGGTACAACTGATCGCGGAGATCGGTAGAGCGTTGTGTATCTCGCACAGGATACCAATCTCGATTCCTGCTGGGCGGTCAAACAGGTCAAGACAATTCCAGCGTTGAGTTTGAGGCGTTTCTGAAGGAGGTCGAGCTGCTCGCGTCGCTGAACTATCCGGATATCCCGCGTATAGTGGACCGAATCCAGATCGGCGACGACTATTTCATCGTGATGGACTTCGTGGACGGCACCTCGCTCGCGAAGATCTTGAATGTCAACGGCGCGCAGGATGAAAAGCAGGTCATCGACTGGGGGTATCATGCTGTGCGACATCCTTAATTATTTACATAATGCGAAAAATGATCCCATCATATACCGCGACATGAAGCCCGACAACATTATGCTGACTCCGTCGGGCCGGCTCAAGCTAATAGATTTCGGCATCGCGAAAGAATGCAGGCGCGGCGAGCGCATCAAGGGTGAGTCTTTGGGTACCCGCGGATTCGCCGCGCCCGAACAGTATAAAGGCGGGAGCAACAAACTCGACGAGCGGACCGATATATACAGCCTCGGCGCGACGCTGTTCTATCTCGCAACGGGCGTTATGCCCGGCAAACCTCCGCACGGCGTTCTGGCGCTGCGTTCGGTCACATAGTTTCTCTGACGGAATAATGAACAATCAACAAGGACAAAGTGACGCAAAGGCAATGTTACCGGACACAACACAGGAATTAGACGATATAATGGACGATATATATGAAAAAGCGAAGGAAAAGGTGGGGTGGCAGCTATGAAACGATTATTGGCGTTTTTAGTTCTCATCGTTACGATAATGACGTTGACATCTTGTGAACAGGAGAACTATTACGTGAGAGAAGATAATGAGCTTTATTCAGATCCGCATATTGGATTGGGAGCATATTCACGCTCCTACAGCATGTACTATATATTGATGGATCATATAAATGTTCAACCGGCCAAAGACAAATCGTTGAGCGAGATGAAGAGGGTTGTATTTACCGACGTAGGGGAAAACACCCAAGGTATTTTATATGTCTTAGACACACACAGTAAACGTATATACTGCGGAAATAACATGAATTTCGCAAATGTTTTTCAGTGTGAGTATGTAGTCGATTTAAATCAGAGTGATATTGACCGTTTGGTCTCAAAGTTGATGACACTTGAGGTGCAAAGGTGGAAAGAGAAAAAGAATAACAACGCGGGCGGGTCGGAATATCAAATTGGTATAGAATACGACGACGGTTCTGTTGAGCGCCATTACATCAAAGGTAAAGATGATAGCATAAATGCCCTTTTAAGCTATTTTGAATCAGAGCGGGCCACATTTAAAAACAGGATGCTGAGTGACCGTAAAACGACTGCAAATATCGACTATTTGATATCGTATCTAGGTTGGGATCCAAGCAGGGAATCGGCTGAACCGTTTAATGTGTTAAGACCTGTCCCGTTACTTGAAGTTCCGCCGCTAGATATAGAAAAAATAGAACGAATAGTATTATTTGAAGCCGAAGAGCCGCATGATGTTTTAGACCACAGCCGAAACAAGCAAAAAACGCTGTTTTTGGATATTCTGAACGGCCAGATATATTACGAGCCGGAAACGGCTATTTATGAGAAGATATATAACGCTTCGGTTATACGTGATATCGCGGACGGCGAGGCGGAAAGCGTCATATCGGTGTTGTCGGAAAATGTTGCCGAATGGAAAGCGAACGAACTGTATTTGACAAATGATGAGGCTAGAGGATTTAAGCCAAGCTATGTTGATATTCACGCATGGAGTATCGGGATACAGTACAGCGACGGAACCATCGTGCACTTTTCGGGCGACGGAATCGGCGCGGGCGGTTGGGCGCCGGGAGCAAGAGAAGTTTTGGACGCGCTTTTCGCGGCGATAGATAGAGATTAGGTGGTAAAATAAAATTTTAATTTTTGTATTTGTGAAATCATCATTTTTAATAATTTAGATGTGTTAAAAAGAAATGCGTTATCTAGCGGTACATCTAAATACCATGTAAAGACAGGAGACAACAGGAAGTTATTTCAACATGAAAAAAATAGTGAGTATCTGTTTCATTTGTCTATTGCTTGTATCTTGTGGGAACAAGCAGAAGGGGAATGATTCGGAAATCGACAATGCTCCGGAACAAAAGGAGACTGCCCCAAACGAATCGGTCCAAGAGGACGATTCGGCCGACCATGTGGACGAAGAAGGTGACTGGGAAGAAGAATATAAAGAGAATCTCGAAAAGTACGACGTGGACGACGTTCCTGATGTATACTTGCCCTCGCCGGTGGCATCGGTCATCACTGATCAAAGTGGCGCTAGCCTTTTAAGAGCGCCCACGAGTGACGCAGTTAATCTAACCGTGCCGTATGGGCAGACCATCACTGTTTTGGCGGTAACCTATGGTTTGGGCGGAATTGGCAACTGGTGCTTTATTGAGTGTAAAGGAGTATACGGCTGGGTAGAGACGGCGCAGTTGGATTCCTCCCACCTGTTATAAAATGACTCGTTGGCCAACGAGTATTTAACGACCTCCCCTCGTCAAGAATCAAGCGCTGACTTTTTTAAAAACGATACACGGAAACAGAAAATGCACCCAAGCGTTGAACAGTGTAATGCACTGGAAAACGACAAAGGGTGCATTTTTCATGCAGCGATTTGTATCCTTGGCCAATTTAGTTTTGGCGCCAATCAATCACAACGCACCGGTAATTTTCCTTATCGAACATCAAACCGTGGTAGGCCTCTTGCGCCTGCGCCGGCGTGATAATATGACTGATGAATTTTGCTGCGTCGATTCGCTTGTCACGAACCCGCTGCAAAATAACATCAAACGCTCTGCTGACACTCAAGCGAGAACCCTCGGTTTCGTGCACGGGATAGAGATTGTTAAAAGCGCCAACCACCCGCAGCATTTTCATGTGAATTGCATTGAGCATCGGCGTCATATTGGCCGTATATTCCGCGCGGGGCGTGCCGAGCAGGATGACCTGTCCGTGTTCGCCGCAACAGAGGGCCGCAGTTTCAATCACGGGAGACAGACCGGTCACATCGACCGCAATGTCTGCGCCGCGTCCGCCGGTTTTTTGCCGGATGAGGGTTAACTGCTCCTCGGATGGGGTATCGAAAACTTCTTTAATACCCAGTTCGGCGGCAAGGCGGCAACGCGAGCGAACAGGATCAACGGCGATGACGCGCGCGCCCAGTTCCTGATATAAAAGGGCAGCGATCAAGCCGATTGCGCCGAGTCCGAAAACGACCAAAGTATCTCCCAGCTGTATCTCGGTGGCGCTTATCCCGTTCATGGCAACCAAGCCCAGCGTGATAATCGTTGCCTCCGTGGAGTCTATGTCCTCCGGCAACTTAAACATCATAGGGCCCTGCGTGTGAATACCGTTTTGGAAGCGGCAAACAGAAGCATGCGGCCCGGTATAGAACACCTTGTCGCCAACCTCAAAATTTAAAGCATCTCCTTTATCCAGCACGCGGCCAACGGCGCAGTAGCCCGGCCTGACCGGGTACCGGAATCCTTTTTTGATTTCGAATACGCGGGACAACTCTGTGCCAGCGCTGATCATCGTCGCCTCGGCCTGAATAATGGCCTCGTTGGGTTTTAACCCGCTGACGTCAATTTCCTCGGTTTTGCAGACGGCAATGCCTTTTTGCGGGATTTCAATATAATTTGACAGCATAATTCTTCTCCGTAACAGTGGAATTTCTAAGTTCACTATAGCACAATCCGTATTTTAATTGGAACGTTCAGAGGATTATCTCATAAAAAATTGTTGAGAAGTTTGGGAACAATTTTACATCGAGATCTGTTTTCCATTGTGTATTTGAGAATAATTTAACCTGCTGCAATCCACACACATTGAACGGAATAAAAGCAAGCAAAGCGGCTGACAAGCAGTTAAAAAAGGGGGCTTATGGATTAGTTTTGATAGAATGAAGTTTATAGATAGATTTGACAGGAAGAAGTCGATTATAGGCGGAAATCCACAGTTTATTCATGGTGGATGCAGTTCAATCCCAGCATGATATCCATAGGTCGATCATGATAGAATAATGTCAATAATTGACAACAAATGCGATAACGCCACATATTTTGTCTCTTCCATGCTTGTCAATAATTACCAAATTTATTTCGGGGTGTGAGGAAATGATACGGTTGAAAAAGGCGAGCGCTTTTCTTCTATTTGCTCTAATATTGGCATGTGTTTTTTTGGGGATGCCCATGAAAACGTATGCTGCGTCGCATAGTGTTGCGACGTTTGCGCAGTTGCAGACGGCACTAACAGACACAGATCCAGCCATTAACATTACGGTGACAGCGTCGTTTGATCTAACGGCGCAGCTGACCATTCCAGCCGGTAAAACCGTAACCATTGCTTCGGACGCAACAACATGGACACTAACGCGGGCCGCCGGTTTTACAGGCAGGCTGTTTGAGGTAGCGGCGGGCGGTTCACTTACATACAGCAATATTGTGCTAGACGGCAATAGAACAAACGTTGCTGCGGTCCATCCACTTATTTACAATTCAGGCACACTTACATTGGGCACAAACGTCATATTACAGAATAACAACAATAGTTCTTCGGCCAATTTGGGCGGCGGGATTTTTAACAATGGTGGACAGGTGACGTTACAGACGGGCGCTTCCATAATCAATAATACCGCGGAGCGTGGCGGCGGCATCCATACCAATAGCGGAACAGTCACAATAAATGCGGGTGCAAGTATCTCCAACAATACTGTCAGGGTCAGCGGTGCAGGGGTTGACCTTGTCAACAGCGCACTGATTGTACAGGGAACCATACAAGGAAACCGTGCAACAATGAACGGCGGTGGCATTTATAACAGTGGCGGCCAGGTAACGCTGCAAGCAGGGGCTTTGCTCTCTGGAAACGGTTCGCTGGGCACAACTTCAACGACTGGCGGCGGCGGCAATATTTATAGCAGCGGCGCCACAGGCAAAGTGACGATGAACGCGGGGGCACTGATCACTGGCGGCAGCGCATATCGTGGCGGCGGCATTTATAGCGTCGTCAGCAGTACAGTCGAAATGAACGGCGGTACGATAGAGAACAATAGTGTGACTGCGGATGGCGGAGGTATCTACGTCACGAACAGCACCGTGATACTGCATGCAGGAGCGTTAATCACTGACAATACAGCTGTAAGTCGCGGAGGTGGTATCTACACCGCGATTAGCACATTGACCGTAGATGCAGGGGCGGTCATTTCCGAGAATACCGCGGGAACGGTTGGCGGCGGAATTTGTGTTACAAATGAAAGCGTTGTCGCGATCGGTGGCTCCATTGATCATAATACCGCCAATAACGGCGGCGGCGTTTATAATTCTGTCAGTGCGGTAACGGCAGGCGTCGGGTCACAGATCTCAGCGAATACGGCAGTGACTGACGGCGGGGGAATCTACAATACGTCCAGCAGTGTTTTCACAATAAGCGGCGGGAGCGTGGAAACCAATATTGCCGGCAATAGCGGCGGCGGTATTTACAACAGCGCGAACGTGACAATTGGCGCGGGAACCGTTAAAGGAAACGGCGCCGTCAACGGCGGCGGTGTGTATACAACTGGGGCTGCGGGGCTTTTACAAATGGACGGCGGCGCAGTCGTGAGCAACACGGCGAGCGGGCTTGGGACAGGCATCTTCTTTGATAATGGCGCGGTTATACTTGGCGGAACCGCTACCGTTGGCACCACACTGGGAACAGGAAACGGTTTCTATCTGAATGTAGCTAAAGTGATCGAGATTAAGTCAGGGTATGCCGGCTTTGCAAACATTGAGAAAACGGCTGATCCTTATCTTGGCAGGCCGGTTGTACAGGGTGTTGCAGGATATGAAGCGCAAACAGGTGATCTTGCCAAATTCAACTATTATCCGAAAGACTATATTCTTGTATATAAGAGCGGGACACATCAAATTGTTCTGGGCGCAATTTCGCAGCCGCCGACGCCTGTTCCGACAACCGGAGATCCTCAAAACATATTGGGATATACCGCGATATTGTTAGGCATCTTAGTTTGTCTTGGCATTCTGATAAAAAAGAAATATGTGGAATAGGCTTTTGCTATAACTGAATAGCACCCAATCTATAAAAACGTTTCTACGAAGTACCTTCAAAGTACTTATTTATACGTAGAAACGTTTTTAATTATCGCGCACGCTATGCTGAAGGAAACTGCGCCACTGTCGTATTATTTCTAGTGCAAGGATAGCGGTCGTGTTATCGTGTTGTGCAAAGCAGCAGCGGGAACCATCAGGTTCCCGCTGCTGCTTTTAAACTGCGTCAGGCAACACGGCATTGATTCTTTCTGAAGCAGACAACTGACTAACACATGTAGAGCACTGACGCCAGGAGCATTCGACCGCAAACAGGGTTCGCCCGACTGCTGGATCACCGCAAATTTCTTTACAGTCATTGCAACAATAGACTGGATTTTTCACACGAAATGGTTGAGAGAAAGCGTTGAGGTGTTCAATGAAACGAAATCGTATCGGTTCGGCAGTGCTCATCGCTGCACTGCTTTGTTCTGTTTGTTTTAACGGATGCGGAAAAGCGGATGAAGATCTGCCATATGCATATTTGGCTGTGTTTCAAGCGTTTGTAACGGCTGATTATTCGGAATTAGTGAAGCTGGATTTGTCTTTGACCCAAATTGAGGACAAAGAAGCTGCCTACGCGCTCATAGAATCCTTTTGCGCGCAAAACAACATTGCAATGGCGCGATTGGAGGCGAATAGTCCGGCAGAAGGGGATGCCGGCATCCTGTTGGGCGGCAATTGGGTTTTGCTCGTTTTTGCAGATGTAAAATGCACACGGACGAAATTGATAACGGAGGTTTCCAAGTCCTGGCCCTGGGCAGGAGAAGGCTTTGGCAGCTGTGTGACTGCAAACAAACGGATGGCCGGCGATTGGGAGGTAACATCCAGCAAAACGACATGGAGGTCATAATTGTGCTCCCGCATACTTTTCAGAGATAAATCAATATTATCTCTAAAATTATTTTAACTCTATTATAAATATAACGACAATATAATTTTATTTCTTTTTATTGGTTCAACAAATACCGTGCTGCAATGGATCAAAAACGAAATACATGCCCAAATTCTGCAAAGACAGGAGCGAAGTATTCTACAGGATTTCTGACACCGGATTGCAGGAAAGAAACCTATTCTTTTTTCCCGGAAGAATGGTCGCTTTTGTTATGTGGATAGCCAATTAAGAAGCCGACGCAACCGTAAATGATATCCCGGAATGCAGAGACGGCGGGGAGAGCAGACATAGTGAGCGGTATAATATTGCGCGCGATGATCAATGCGCCCAGCGAAAGGATTCCCATCAATCCGACGATGAGTATTTGCACGTTTTTAGTAGTCATCTGGTGCGTATCCTTGGGCTCATCAGATACGTTGCAGACACACTCGTTATTTCTTTTTGCGCTGTTGTTGAGAAAGTGGGCGCTGATAAAGTATCCAAAAATTGACGCAATAGAACCACGAACCAGTTTGTCGATATCATTATTCATTTCCGATGACGGCTGCTCGTAAAACAGATTGAAAATGCTATGCGTAAGCAGTATCAGCATAATGATGATAAGACACCAATCAATAAGATCTATCTGTTGATAGAGCGGAGTCTTTTTGGGGGGGGATAACGGCTCCATAGTAACAGCCACCTTTTCACAAAAAATAGTAATATACTTTATTCTATACAAGCTGGCAGCAAACTGTGCGGGCACCGGGTCATCGAAATACTGGATTTGTTTTGAGCGCATAAAAAGAAACCAGAACGAACGGTGCTTCGTTCTGGTTTTTTGTGCAATTTACAATAGAATGCTCGAAAGGAATACATTTTGATAGTTGTGTTAACATTCTTAACGCATAAATTGTTTTGTTATTCCAAAAATGGAAAATAACGCTACAATGAACTTAGACAAATGTTTTACGCATGTTTGGAAGAAACAAGATCCTCGTTGCCGTTTAAATACAGCAGATATTCGGCGATTCGCTCTTTTGGAATCTGAAATGCATCGCGCACCCAAAGTGACATTACCAGGATAGAGCCGCCGGCACGGAATGCCGCCGTCAGTTCTTTTGGTATCGTGTGTACATAGTCTTGGGTTTCTAGCATCGAAAGGGAATCATAATTCATCTGATAAAATGAAGTGTCGATGATATTAGACAGTTCGCGGTTTGTCTCCCCAAGAAATAGATTCCGGAACGCTTTGCAGTTGTTGTCCAGGTGGTTCAGCATGCACAAGATAATGTCACGGTTGGTGCCGCCAAGGGAAAGCGCATCGGTCAAGACCTCATGATAAAATCGATCGATACAAGCGCGGAGTAAGGCATATTTATCATCAAAATATGTGTAGAACGTCGGCCTGCTTACTTCGGCTACCCGGCAGATGTCGTTGACAGTAATCTTCAAAAATTGCTTGCGTTCCATCACTTTAAACAGGGCACCCGTAAGCGCTTTTCGGGTTCGGCTGCTACGCTTGTCCGTCTTTCTCTTTCTTCCCGTTTCAATCATAAAATCACCATTACCAATCTAAAAAACCAATGTATGCGACGAAGCTAATGGAGACTATTCTACACTTTTTTTGCAGAAAATTCAAGAGTGTTAATAGAATGTTTACCAGTTAATGGAAGAGATTGGAAATGAATCATTTTGATATAATACCGAAATCTCGGTTATTATATACTGTGTTAAACGAGAATGCACGCCTTTGTCGTCCAATTTTATTGGTTCTCCCCCGATATTGGTTTTGTGTCGGACTTCGTTTAATACACCGCTGATAGAGTCTCTATCAGCCAAAAAGGCACCGCGCAAGCAGTGCCTTTTTTGCGATTAGTCCAAAGTTGCACAAATATGGCTGCATTGCATAGGACGAAGCACATGGAAACGAGTTGCCCTGCACGCCATTTTGCTTTTTTTAAAAAATTGAGGAAAGCCGAACACGGTTTTTTCGAATCAGTGCACAACTTAGCATTCTACGATCCGGCCATCAGTTCCAACCACGACAACCTGCCAGGGAATGAACTTGCCAGAGCGCTGCAGTGCGGTTTTGGCGGCATGCTCTAGCCCGCCGCAGCAGGGTACTTCCATCCGTGCGATTGTGACACTTTTGATGTTGTTCTGTGTGAGAATCGCGGTGAGTTTTTCCGTGTAATCCACGTCATCCAGTTTTGGGCAACCGATAACGGTGATATGGTTACGGATGTACTGGTTATGGAAATCACCGTGCGCAAATGCGGTACAATCAGCAGCAATCAGCAGGTTGGCATTTTCAAAATAAGGCGCGTGCGCCGGAACAAGCTGAATTTGCACGGGCCATTGCATAAGCTGGCTGGTATTGTTTGTGGCAGCAGGCGCGGCCGGGTTGCTCTCAGAAACGCGGTCAATCGCGCGCGAGTGTGTGCCTGGGCAGCCGCATGGAAGCGGATGCGCGTCGGCGTTGCCCTGTACCGCGGCAATGGCCGGTTGTTCTAATACAATAGAGGATTGCAGCTGACGCGCCGCAACGGCCGCCGCGTCAAAAGCATCGGCTTCTCGGGTCTCAAATGTGATGGCTCCTGTGGGACAGATAGGGAGGCAATTGCCAAGTCCGTCGCAATAATCATCACGCAGCAGTTTGGCTTTGCCATCCACCATGCCGATGGCACCTTCGTGGCATGCGGAAGCACACAGCCCACAGCCATTGCATAAATCTTCATCAATTTTAATAATTTGCCGCTCCATCGCGCTACCTCTTTCTTGACTTTCTGGTTGTAGTTTACTATACTCTGGCTATCAAGTATGTTGCATTTACAACAAAAGGAGAAAAGATGGAATCGAATCTGCGTGTGCTGCAAACCTGCCCGCTGTTTGACGGCATTGCGCCGGCAGACTACGAAAAGGCGTTGGATTGCCTGGGTAGTATTCAGCGCAGTTTTGCCGTGGGCGAAACTATTTTGGCGCTGGGAAGCGCGCCGAAAGCCGTTGGCATCTTGCTTTCCGGCAGCGCTACGATCGCGTCATATGATGCCGCCGGCCACCGCAACGTTTTGGCGAAACTGGAGCCGGGCGAGTTGTTTGGCGAGAGTTATACACTAGCGGCTGTGGAGCAGTTGCCGGTGGAAGTGATAGGTAACGAAGCGGCAGAAGCACTTTTTATAGATTTTCAGGCGCTGCTTTCCGATATACTGACAGCGTGTCCCTTTCACGGCATTTTGATCGGGAATATGCTTTCGATTGTCGCGCGAAAAAATGTCCAGCTGAACGAACGGCAGGCAATCCTGGCCAAGCGCAGGATGCGCGACAAGATACTGACTTTCCTGGCAGGATATATGGTACGCCAAAAATCGAACGCAGTGGCGATTCCATTTAACCGCGATGAATTGGCAGATTTTCTGTGTGTGGATCGCAGTGCGCTTTCTGCCGAGCTTAGCCGGATGCGCGACGAGGGCTGGATTCAATTTCGCAAGAATCACTTTACCGTATTGACCGACAATATTTCTAGCATTATTTAAAACTGTCTTTTCAAAAAAGAGGTGTCCAATGCAGACAAAGCGGCTCCCACAGCAGGGAAGCAGTGATGTTTTTTACAGAATGCAGTCGGATCCCTTCCCCGCGTCGTTCGATGCTGTGATAAATTAGAAAACACTGCAGGAACAAGGGTTTGCCGAATCTGCGCGGACCAACGACTCTTGGCGTAAAACTGCTAGCGGGTAGGTCGATTCGCGATTGAGAACAGCGCAACAGAAAGTTCATTTTGTTAACATACCGAAACGGCAATGACCACCACCAGCAACAGGAAAATGCCAAGGTGTGCATTTTGGAAAAATCTCGCGTTGGGCGCAAAGCAGAAGTGCCCAGATGTCGGTTCGTTGTTTTTGGTGTACACTGTATTCCGTTTCTCATGCGCAGCCGCGCTCCGTCCTACATTTTTTAGCGATAAGAATGTCACATAAAATAAGAAGCGGAAACGGCGCCAATTGAAACTGACCCCAAAAAGGAAGACGAAAGAAGAATCAAGCAGCCGAGAGGGTTTGTTGTCTGCGAAATAGCAGGCGGCAAACCCTTCAGCCGTACCTTGATCATGCGGTAATTGTCATAATAGAGATAGTCCAGAAGCTCTGCCTTTGCGTGTTCTGTAGACTCCATAGTGAGCAAGAAAAGCAGTCCACGCTTGAGATGGCCGAAGACGTTTTCCATAACGGCATAGATATGCACCCCGATCATTAAACAGTTTAGTATACTGTCTAACTTCTGGGGTGCAGTTCACATTTCGCGCTTGATTTTATTAAGCTACTGCGCACTTCTTTTACGCCAGACACCCGCGCCGGTAAAAACCGCGCTGTTTGTTTCGGTGTCTGTACCAACCACTACAAACGAGCCGTCCTCGTTGTCCTGGCGTGTCAGCGCAATCCGGTGCGCTTCGGCACCGTCCGCGATGTAGTTGATCTGAAACGTCTGCAGCGCGTGGGTTGCAAACCGGGACGTCGGAAACAGGTCGCAAATCCACTGCGCATACCGCGTGTTATTCATGTGTCGGTTGAGGTCGATATCACTATAGGACGGTGTGCGAAACACCGGTTCCTGCGTTGCCAGGCGCATGCGCACACGCTCTGGGTGCGGATTGACTTCGGGCAACATCTGCATCTCTTTGGCATAGATTTTTGCATTGGCGGGCGGCACAATTTTGTGCGTGTCCCGGTCCAATAACATATACAAAACAGTCGCCGTGCCAAGGATATCGCCACTGGCATTGAAAAATCGAAAATAGCGTGGAAAGGTCAGCCGTTCCGGCTTGCCCGGCCACGTTTTGATTGTGACCGCATCACCATAGCGCGGATATTGCGCCATATCCACCCGTGTACGTGCAATTACCCAATAGTAGCCGCGCGGCGCAATCTGGTCTTTGCCCGCTTCCAACAGCACGGCGTGTTCGTCAGCCGTGTTCTGCATCATTGCGAGAATGGACGACAATGTCCACCGCTCTGCAAAATCTACATTGTCTGTTTTCAGCACATATTGAATAGAATGGCTGTTCTGCACGGCTTTCGATCCTTCCGCCCTATTTATTCTTTTTTTGCGAACTATCCCGCATGCGCTGACCATGATCAAGCGCGCGTTTGCGGATGCGCAGCGATTGCGGCGTCACTTCCAGCAGCTCGTCGTCCGCCAGAAATTCGATGCTCTGTTCGAGCGATAACTGCCGCGGCGGCACAAGCCGCAGCGCTTCGTCCGAGCCGGACGCGCGCATATTTGTCGCATGCTTTTGCTTGCAGACGTTGACGACAATATCCTCATTTTTGGGCGACACGCCAACCACCATGCCCGCATAAACCTTCTCACCCGGGCCGATAAAGAGCGCACCGCGGTCCTGCGCGTTGAACAAGCCGTATGCTACCGCTTCGCCCGTTTCGTGCGCGATCAGGGAACCTGTGCCGCGCTTTTGAATTTCACCCTTGAACGGCGCATAGCTGTCAAACACGGCACTCATAATGCCCTCGCCGCGGGTATCGGTTAAAAACGCGTTGCGATAGCCAAACAGGCCGCGCGATGGGATCAGATATTCCAGCCGCATCCGGCTGCCCTGCTGGGTCATCGACACCATCTCGCCTTTGCGCCCGCCCAGTTTTTCGATGACCGCGCCCGCATATTCCTGCGGCACATCCGCGACCAGCCGCTCGATCGGCTCGCAAGTGGCGCCGTCGATTTGTTTCAGCAGCACGTGCGGCGTACTGACCTGGAACTCATAGCCCTCGCGGCGCATCGTTTCAATTAAAATGGAGAGGTGCATCTCCCCACGTCCCAAGACACGGAAACTGTCCGTCGCATCGGTGTTCTCCACAACGAGCGAGACATCCTTGAGCAGTTCGCGGAACAACCGCTCGCCCAACTGGCGCGACGTCACAAATTTGCCCTCGCGTCCCGCAAACGGGCCATCGTTGACCGAAAAGGTCATTTCCACTGTCGGATCCGAGATCTTCACAAATTCAATCGGCTCCACGGCATCGGGCGCGCACACGGTGTTGCCGATGTTGATATCGTCAATGCCGGCAAATGCTATGATATCGCCCACCGTCGCGCTGTCCACCGGTGTACGGTTGACATTTTCAAACTGGAAAATAGCGCTGACTTTGCCGCGCTTGCTCAGTTCCGGCTTATGATAATCGCAGACCGCGATCTCCTCGTTGACATGAACGGTCCCGCGCTCAATACGGCCGATCGCGATGCGGCCCACATATTCATTGTAATCTACGGAGGACACCAAAACCGAAAGCCGGCCGTTTTCGTCTCCCGCCGGCGGCTGGATATAGCGCAAAATCGTCTCGAACAGCGGTACCATGTCGGTGCCTTCCTGGTGCGGCGAATAGCTTGCGGTTCCCGCGCGGCCCGAACAAAACACCATCGGGCTGTCCAGTTGCTCCGCTGTTGCGCCGAGGTCGATGAGCAGTTCCAAAATCTCGTCCACCACCGCGTCGATACGCGCATCTGGCCGGTCGACTTTGTTCACAACGACAATGATTGCCAAATCGAGCGCCAGCGCCTTTTCAAGCACAAAGCGCGTCTGCGGCATTGGGCCTTCCGCCGCATCTACGAGCAGCAGCACGCCACCCACCATTTTTAGCACCCGCTCGACTTCGCCGCCAAAATCGGCGTGGCCGGGGGTGTCGACAATGTTGATTTTGACATCATTATAGATACACGAGGTATTTTTTGCCAGAATTGTGATGCCGCGCTCGCGCTCAAGGTCGCCCGAATCCATCACGCGCTCCATCACTGCCTGGTTGTCTCGAAACGCCCCGCTCTGTTTGAGCATCTCGTCCACGAGCGTAGTCTTGCCGTGGTCGACGTGGGCAATAATTGCTATATTGCGTAAATCGTTCCTGATCAAATGCTATCCTTCCTTCACTGCTGTGTCCAAACCGCGGCAATCGCGCCGCACCTCTAAAAAACATACCTTGGTATTATAGCACGATTTTGGCGAATTACAACAGACAGCACTTGCCTTCTGTTTGATATCATGTAAACCGAAGACGCGCGCGACCGGCTTCCGTCCCAAACTGATTATGGCAACCCACTGTTCGAGTTGATCACTTTTTCGAGTTTTTGCGCTAAGGCTGATATCATCTGGACCATGAAAGATTGTCTGCGCAATTGTTTGAACGCGATATTGTGCATCTTGGTATGCAAAAAATACAAGTTAGAAAAAAGCCGTTGCGCGGATTGGCGTACGCCTTTATACTGTGCTTGTAGCTACGAAAGGTGGTCGACGACATGAAAATCACGATCGAGGAATGCGCCGGGCAGACTGAAACGGAAGTGATGATTCGATGCAACCGCGCGGATGAAAAAATAGAGAGCCTTGTCGCCGCGTTGGGTACGCTTGATCAAAAATGTAATGGAATGAAAGACGGTCAGACATATGTTATTGCTTTAAACGAAATTCTTTATTTTGACACCGTAGACAAAAAGGTGTTTATTTACACCGAAAGAGATATTTTTGAAACCGGGCTAAAACTGTATGAACTTGAACAGCGCGCTGGCTGCCGGTTTTTTCGCGCGGCAAAATCGCTTGTTGTCAACATCGATAAAATTAAAAGCCTGATGCCGGATTTTGGCGGCAGGATCGAGCTTACGTTAA
The DNA here is from genome assembly GCA_031547945.1 of Oscillospiraceae bacterium. GTDB lineage: Bacteria > Bacillota > Clostridia > Oscillospirales > Ruminococcaceae > JAVBRN01. The sequence goes on from JAVBRN010000002.1 coordinate 196,198, forward strand.
TCAACGGTGAACGGCGTATTGTTTCCCGACAATACGCGCATCAATTAAAAACAATACTTGGAATTTGAGGTGACCGGTATGAAAAAGCTTGTTGAAATAACAATGTCTATCAAAAGTTTTGGCGCCATGATTTTCGCGGGGTTGCTTATTCTATACACAGTGATCGGCGGATTTTTTGGTCTGCAAGAACTTTCCTTTTCACTCGTTTGGCAAGCCCTATTTATTGCGTTGATTGCGTCAGGCATTTACTTTGTCGCGTTCAGTGAGTCGGTCTTTCCCCACTTAAAACCGATTGTGCGCTTTTTGATATTCAGTATACCTACGCTTGCGGTACTGTCCGTTTTTGCACTTTTTTTCAAATGGTTTCCGACCGATAATATAGCGTATTGGCTGATTTTTGGAGCGGCATATCTCCTGCTCTTTGGCATTCTAATTGTGGTTGTTAAGATGCTTTTTAAAATCACCGGCAAGCGATATACCGATTTGTTAAGCGCCTATCAAGCCAAACAAGACATCGAATAGCTTAAAAAAGAAGCGCAACGATGAACTGCACCCCTTCCGTTAGGTGCAGTGTATCACACAGCCTAACTTTTGGGTGCAGTTCAAAAAGGATCTCCACTATTAATACAGTTTTCTAAGTCCTGGCAATCTTTTCGATTTTAAGACAATCAATACAGAAAGCGCCAGGGTAATCCCTAAGATAAGTAAAAAAATCACAATTTGATTATTGATATGCAAATGCTCGCTGACATAAAGCGCTACAAGAATGTGCGAACAATAAATGACTGTACTCATGCGCCGTAGAAAAACGCCAGTTTTAGCATCACCGCCTTTAACCATAAGACATAATGCAAATAAAAATGAGGCTACGGGCACAATGAAAACGGGCATATTCCGATCTACCATCCAGCCTTTTTGGGTGCCGAGAATAAATTCAAATACAAAAAATAGAAATGAAACACCAAGCCCAAAGAGCAGATATTTTTTGTTGCGTTCATTCGGCGGCTTCTTTGCAAAATAGGCGCCGAGACTGATAAATATGGATGGGAAAAAAATGCCGTCCCGCGTAGGCGCGAAGTTCCTGTAGACAAGAAGCCATTTGCCAACGACTGGAGCGTGCGCAAACAGGTTTCCGTACATATCCCCCATCGAACCAAAAAGATACAAAACGGCAGATATCGCAATAATAATTCTAATATCCAATATCTTTGCCAAAAGAACAACAAAAATCAACGAAACGATTAAGCTTGGGAAATACCAAAAATGAAAAAATGAACCGTAGAAAAGGAAGTCCCTTATTTTCGCCAACGTTATTTCATATGGCAGCTGAAACAAAATATAAATCATTGTCCATATGAAATAGAGGGATAGGATGCGTTTGATATAAGGTAACAATGTCGCGCCTTTTTTAAAGAAAAAATATCCACTACAAATGAAGAAAAAAGGCACCGCGAATCGAAATGATAAATTAACCAAATAATAGTTCAACTCTGCAGCATAAAAACCAAGCGGGCTGCAATGGCTCATCAAAACAAGTAATGCACACACAAATTTCATGGCGTCAATAGCAACGTTGTTTTCCGGCGAATGTATTATAGTATTGTTGTCCACACAAAATCTCCCCAATGCAATAAGACTGCACCTTTCTTGCACTTTTTTTGTCCTACAACATACCCTTCACTTTCTTTGCACCCTTTTTTCCTTACACCATACCCGCTACCTTCCTTGTACGATTTTTGTCCTTACACCATACCAAATCTTTGCACAAATCTCGCCAACTCCTTTAATACCCCCAGGATGGAGTCAAACGACAATTTCTTGTTCGGGTCTTGTCCCCGGACTTTTATTTAAAGTTGCCTTCTTTTTTATACAATATCACTTGCACATTGTGCGCCACAAAATATGTCACGTATAAGCAAAAGCCAAACAAAAACAGTTCCACCGTTTGGTAGCGGGCAGAAAAATAAAAACAGGCGGTCGCCGGCAGAAATCCCGGATTCAAAACCGCAAATAGCAGGTAATATTTGATATCAAAAATGGCCTCGCTGAGGATCACAAACCCGGAAACTAAAAAATAGGCAAACACACCAAAGAACAGAAGGTTTCGTTTCCAAAAGCGCTGGTTTTGTTGTTTGCCTTCCCAAAGCCAACCAAAAAAAATACCTGTGATACCCGCGGCGATGTAAAGAGCCAGTTTTAAATAGGGATAAGAATAGATGCCGACCGCCGGTTTGCCATAGAGAATAAATGTCATCAGCGCAGCGATGACCAGCACCGGCAGAACGGCGATTACCGGCATCGCTACCCACAAAACGGCAGCCTGTCTGACGGCGCGTTTCAGCCCCGGCCTCATGACCAGTCCACCGGGCAGTCGGCGCCCAAAATCGCCTGAAATCGTGGTTTGATGCCGGTTTTGTCCGCGCCCAGGTGTCGATAGTTCTGACACATATCATAAGCCGGACGTGTATTGCCCTCGATGATGACAGGCCCGTCTTTGGTTATCGCCACATCCCAGCCCGTATATCTTACTTCCGGCACCACCAGCGCTGCCCGCCGGATCATCTCGACCGCTTGGGCAAACAGCGGTATCGAAAAACCAGCCAACCGTGCACCCGAAGTAGGGTGAACCTCATAATAGTCAGCCGTGCGGTCGCAAAAGGCCGGTGCCGTGACGACGCCGGTTTCGTCGAGCGGCGCGTACATGCCACCGCTCGATATGTTGTCTACAGCGCTGCCACCGCTGCCAACGCGCAGGATAGCATACATCACGTGGATCGTTTCCCCGCAGAGTACCGTCACGATGCGCACCGAATTGACAGAGGACGCGTTGAGCCGCGCCATCTCTGCATGCTGCACAATCGCCTCCTCGATACAAAACTGCCCGTCCGTGCAGAGCTGCGCTTGCAGCGCGGGAATATCCCGATCTGGATCCAACGCAATCCGCCGCACGCCCAGGCCGCCGTAGTTATCTGGTTCTTTTGCAAAAAAAACCGGATGCCGCGTACAAAATGCCGCAAATGACTCTGCGGTACACGCTCGCAAATCCAGACTTTCACGGCCGACAAACGCGGAAAACAACTGCAAAAACGCACATTTATCCTCAAATAACTGCGTTTTTTCTTTGTTGTTGAGGTGTCGGATCAGCGCAAGGTTGTCGTTCATCGTCATGTAGGTCTTGCGTTTTGCCGCGGGCTGCGTGACAAATCCGAACGACAGATAGTCCAGATAGCCTACACCGTAGCGGAACGAGCACCAAACCATATCGATAAGAATCCAAAGCAGCGGTTTGCGCTTCTGCGTTCGAGCCTGCTTGGCGCAGTGTACCATGCGCTTCAAGCTCATGGTTCTGACACGTCGAAAAAATGTTTTAAGTTTAGCCATGGCGGTGTCCTCGAAAGTTTATGATACGAGCTTCCGGCAACATGTGTATAAAGGATTGGAAAGACCGGTATTAGGTTGCCGCTTACTGTGATCGCGTCCCGCTGTGTCTCCGTGTCGGTGTAAAGAAAAGCATGCTTAAATGATTGCGCTGCCCGAACATTCTAACATACGCATAAAATGTCGTTGACCATGCGACCCCGCCCGACACCCGGATTGCAGTGGGACATCGCTCCATGCCCCAAGTTGAAATCACAATGTTGGTGAGTTGAAAAGTGCGCAAAACGGCGCTTTTTTCACCATCCCGGCCGATCATTTTCTATGCAAGGTTTTAGGCGGAAACGGTGTATCGTCGCCGGTAACCGCTGCATAAAATGTCGTTGACCATGCAACTCCGCCCGACACCCGGATGCAGTGGGACATCGCTCCATGCCCCAAGTTGAAATCACAATGTTGGCGAGCTGGAAAGCGCGCAAACGGTACCTTTTTCACCATCCCGGCCGATCATTTTCTATGCAAGGTTTTGGGCGGAAACGGTGTATCGTCGCCGGTAACCGCTGTTAGTCACAAGGCAGGGCAAAGAGATAAAAAGCGGTTCTGATCGGCACAGCACATAAAACCGGCGCGAAGCGCAGGGCTTCCACAAAGTTTCACTTTGCGGAACAGCGGAGAAGCATCCGGCAGCCTATCGGTGGCTGCGAACGTCGCGCCGCCTGCGACGACGCGACTGTGGGGTAAGAGGAAATGCCTTCTATGCTTGCAAAGCCCCAACCATTCTTCCCGGGTCAAGGCACTTTTTGCAAGCAGAACAATTAAAACTTTACGCGATCTGCCACATACGCATTCAGCGCTTCGAGTTTGATGCGCTCCTGTGTCATGGTGTCGCGGTCGCGCACTGTGACGCAGCCGTCTGTTTCGCTGTCGAAATCATAGGTCACGCACAGCGGCGTGCCAATTTCGTCCTGGCGGCGGTAACGCTTGCCGATGGAACCGGACTCGTCATAGTCTACCATGAAATCCGCGGCCAGCTGATCGCGCACCTTGAGTGCCGCTTCGCTCAATTTCTTGGAGAGCGGCAGCACGCACGCTTTATACGGCGCAAGATAGGGATGCAGGCGCAGCACAACGCGGCTGTCTCCCTCGCCGAGATCTTCCTCGTCATACGCCTCGCACAAAAAAGCGAGGGCAACGCGATCGGCACCCAAAGAGGGTTCGATTACATGCGGGATATAGTGTTCGCCCGTCTCCGCGTCAAAATACTCTAGCGATTTGCCGCTGTGGTCACTGTGTTGTTTTAAATCGAAGTCGGTGCGGTCCGCAATGCCCCAGAGCTCGCCCCAGCCAAACGGAAACATGAATTCAATATCGGTGGTCGCGTTGGAGTAGTGTGACAATTCCTCAGGGCTGTGATCGCGCAGTTTCAGATTTTTTGCGTCGATTCCAAGCGCCCGCAGCCAATCGAAACAATAGCTGCGCCAATATTGAAACCAGTCCATATTGGTGCCCGGCTTGATAAAGAATTCCAATTCCATCTGCTCAAATTCGCGAATACGGAAAATGAAATTGCCCGGCGTGATCTCGTTGCGGAAGCTCTTGCCCACCTGCGCGACGCCAAACGGCAGTTTGCGGCGGGTGGTGCGCTGGATGTTCGCGAAGTTGACAAAGATACCCTGCGCGGTTTCGGGCCGCAGGTAGAGCTCACTTTTCGTGTCCTCGGTGACGCCCTGAAACGTTTTAAACATTAAATTGAACTTACGGATATCCGTAAAGTCGCACGCGCCGCAATCGGGACACGGTACGTTGTTCTCTGTGATATAAATCTGCATCTCCGCAAGCGACCAGCCTGCCGGATCGGCGCCGGCAGCTTCAATCAACTGATCGGCGCGGTGACGGGTGTGGCAACTCTTGCAGTCCATCAGCGGATCGGAAAACCCACCGACATGTCCCGAAGCCACCCAGGTTTCCGGGTTCATCAAAATTGCGGCATCCAGCCCAACATTGTATGGACTTTCCTGCACAAACTTTTTGCGCCACGCCTGTTTTACGTTATTCTTGAACTCGACACCAAGCGGACCGTAGTCCCACGAGTTTGAGAGTCCGCCGTAAATTTCGCTGCCGGCGTATACAAACCCGCGGTTCTTACAGAGCGCGACGATTTTTTCCATTGTCTTCTGCGTGTTGTCCATACTGTTGTTCCTCTTTCTGTTATCACTGGCTGTGATAAACTATATATAATAATATTTTTTTATAGTATTATTTCATAGGATTACGCCATAGTATACCATTCTATATTGCGCGTGTGCAACTTTGTTTTCATCCAATGCTTTGCCAAGCGTTTTGTTATCTTATTCATGGAAGCCGTTGCAATTGACAGCCTGTTTCTCATAGGCTATACTCATGCTAATCCACATGGATCATTTGGTGTCTCGAAAGGAGTTGGGGTTGATGTCGGTTATTATGGTGGTTGCAGTTTAAAACCGAATATTGGCACGGAAAAAAGCTGGGGGTAATCTCCCGAACTTTGTGGTGCCATCAACAGTAACCTTTCGTGAATACTGCTTTTTGCGGGATACGATTCAGGTCGTATCCCGTTTTGGTTAAAGTCAACTTGTTGATTTGCGCCGTGAAGCAGCAACTCTAACTGGGTTGCTTGCTCGCAGTATTTTTGTTATCCAAAAAGCAGTGGAATTAGGAGCAATGAAATGATGGATTTGAAACAATATGGCTATCTAGAAGTCGAAGCACTGCCGAGCGGTTTGCTGCCCGGCAGGATAACGGCGCTTTGGCGGGAGCAGTACACGGTTATAACCACGCAAGGCGAAGTAACGGCGGTGTTAAAAGGCGCATTCTACCATAATGCGGAGAAGCGCGAGGATTTTCCTTGTGTTGGTGACTTTGTCTGCATTCAACCCAATGACAGCGGCCCCGCACTGATTGTCCAACGGTTGCCGCGCCGTTCCAAGTTTTCCCGCGCAGATTATGCAGGCCATGCGGCCGGATATGTAAAAACAGTACGGGAACAGGTCGTGGCCGCCAATTTTGACGTTGTGTTTATTGTGTCGTCTCTCAACAAGGATTTTAAGGTCAGCCGCATCACCCGTTATCTGACCCAGGCGAAACAAAGCGGCGGTCAGCCTGTTGTCATATTGACCAAAGCCGATTTGGTCAAGGATATACAGTCACCGTTAGATACGATCCGAAACGCTGCGCCGGATGTACCGGCACATGCAATCTCAGCACATACGGGATATGGATTGGACGCGCTTGACGACTATCTGCAGCCCGGCAAAACCGTGGTGTTCCTCGGGATGTCTGGTGTCGGCAAGTCTTCGCTTCTGAACGCGCTAATGCGCCAGGAAGTTATGACCGTACAAGCGATACGCGAGGATGACAGCCGGGGCAGACACACGACCACACACCGCCAGCTCTTTATGCTCCCTTCCGGTGCGATGGTCATTGACACGCCGGGTATGCGGGAGCTTGGCCTATTTGACGCCGATGCAGGAATCAGCGCCTCTTTTTCGGATGTGGAGAACCTGTTTACCCAGTGCCGTTTCCGTGATTGCCGCCACCAGACCGAACCGGGTTGTGCCGTGCTGTCTGCGCTTGCCGACGGCGTGTTATCGCAAGAGCAATGGGAGCGTTACCTTGCACAAAAGCGTGAAACTAAGTTTGTGGATGATAAAGCGGGCTATTTGCAGGAAAAGAAAGCTTGGCACAAAGAAATATCGATTTGGAGCAAGCAAAGAAAGAAAAACGGAGGACAAAAGAGATAAAAAAATACCCTAGAACAGCAACGTATGATCAAAACTGGATTTCTGAAAACTGGATGGGTCCGAACCCGTTGTGGCTTTTAGAAGATCTCTGTGATCATTTGGATTTGCGCCCCGGCATGAAGGTGTTGGATATGGGCTGCGGCAAAGGCCTGACCTCTGTGTTTCTGGCGAAAGAATATGATGTAACAGTGTTTGCAAACGACCTGTGGATCAGCGCGACAGACAACCTGGGACGCTTTGCGCAAGCGGGCGTGGCAGACAAGGTGTTTCCCATTCACGCGGAAGCGCACGCACTGCCCTATGCCGAACATTTTTTTGATGCCGCCATATCCATAGACAGCTATGAGTATTACGGCACAGATGAGACCTATTTTCCCAACGCTTATTCAAAATTGGTGAAGCCCGGCGGTCAATTTGGCATCGTGGTTCCGGGTCTGGCAAAAGAGTTTGAAAAAGGCTATCCCGACACGCTGAAAGACCTTTGGGTGGGAGAGATGTTCAACTTTCACAGCAAGGATTGGTGGCGGCATCTTTGGGAAAAGACAGGGATCGTTGAGATCACCGCCTGCTATGACATGGACGACGCAAAAGGGATATGGTGGCCTTGGGCAAACTGGGCGAAAAAATACTTTGATCAGGAATGGGGAGACGGCGGCGATGTTGATGAGAAATTGTTAAACACAGACATAAAGAACGATATTGCATTGATCGTAATGGTAGCGAGAAAGAAAGGCGTGTACGAATAACCCAGTCGCGCATATAAGACGGGCAACTGCCATTACTGTTCATCTTATGCTGCAGGGTTACCGCGCTGCATTTTGCGTCCGTCCCAATTACCATTCTCTCGCTGCGCCTGCCGCATAAAAGCGTTTACAGATTGATGCGTGTCGAAAAAGTCTTTATTTAAAACGCGAGAGAGTCAAAAAACACAAGGCGTTCCGTTCGTCGACCTTTGCAATCCTGCTCCAGCCACCCGATTGACGTAGGGCTTCGCCCCACGCCCAGAGATGAAAAGACAGTTCGACGAACGAAAACGAGCGTAGCATTGGCACTTTCCTGCATCCGACGCCTTTTATTTCTTCAATGGGGTTTGGGGCGAACCCCAATTTTATGGGCGGCTGGGGTGGGTATCTTTAAGCCGTCGGATAGGGTGGTGCACTTTTTTCGCCACCCGGGTTCTTTGAAAAGCCTGCAACCAGAAGTGCGTTTACAGGTCGGCCTGGGTTCTTGTGTCTTGTCCCTTTGCGCGGCCGCACACATGTCGGGTGGGAAATGCATCTATGATCGGTCAGACAAAAATGGCCGCGGCCGCGATACCGGCAATAGCGCGCTTTTATCTGTCGGGCAAATGCATCCGAGTGTGGATGCAAATACAAGGTCTGCATAAAAACACTGGTTCATCAAACAGGCAACCGATGTTTTCTTTTTCGCCTTGTCAAAAAGACGTCCTGCGTAAACGCGGACGTCTTTTTGATAGTGGTTTAGGATTTTGCCTGCGGCGGCACACTCTCATGCTTTGGCTTGACGGTGACAATCGCGTTGACGGGACAGACGGCCACACAGTCGCCGCAGCCGGTGCATTTTTCGTGGTCAATAACCGCACAGAAATCGTCGATCGTGATCGCGCCGTGCGGGCAGGTCTTGACGCATTTCCCACAGGAGATACAGCCGCGGATACAGTATTTGCGCGTTATTGCGCCGCGGTCGTGGCTAGAGCAAAGAACAACGGCCTGCTCATCACTGCGCGGCAATAATTTTATCAGTGACTTCGGACATTTGGCAACGCACGCCCCACAGCCGGTACAAAGCGAAAAGTCGGTTTGCGCGACGCCGTTGTGGATCGAAATGGCGCCATAGGCACAGACCGAGACGCAGTCACCGTAGCTTAGACATCCCCAGGCACAGCTCGCACGGCCCTGGTGAAACATGCTGGTGGCGGCGCAGGTCTTGATGCCGGAATAGTCATATTTATTCTGTGTGTTGTCATAGCTGCCGTGGCACGCAACAACGGCGACCATTTCGGCAACATCTTCGAAATCGGTTCCCAAAATCTCGGAAATTTTGCGGGAAGCCGCTGGGCCGCCCGGCACGCAAAGATTTGTGGCTGCCTGTCCTCGCGCGATCGCGAGCGCATAGTCATGACAGCCCGCATAGCCGCAAGCGCCACAGTTGATGCCGGGCAGAATGGCCAAAATGTCCTCCGCCTGCTCGTGCGCTGGCACATACATAAGCCTGGACGCTATCACAAGCATAACTGCGGCGACGAGACCGATGCCGGTGACAACGGCAATCGCGATCAGTATCGAATTCAAGACGAAGCGTCCTCCTTATTGAAACAGGTTTTCAATGATGCCGGTAAAGCCCATAAATGTCAGTGATGTCAGCGCTGCCGCGACAAGCGTTATGGGCAGACCCTCAAACGCTTTGGGCGGTTTTGCGCGCAGCAGCATGCGGCGCACGCCGGAAAAAAGCACCATCGCGAGCGTAAAGCCAAGACCGGCGCCCAGACCGCTAAAGATGGATTCCGGGAAGGTATAATTATTATTGAAGTTCAGAATCGTGACGCCCAGCACAGCACAGTTGGTCGTAATGAGCGGCAAATAAATCCCAAGCGTTTTGTGCAGCTTCGGCAGGTATTTTTTGAGCGTGAACTCCACGAGCTGTACAAGGGCAGCAATGACCAGAATAAAAACAATCGTCTGCATGTAGAGCAAACCCAGCGGTTCCAGCAAGGCGACCTGGATGCCATAGGTTGCTGCCGAGGCCAGCACCATGACAAAAGTGACCGCGCCACTCATGCCAAGCGCGGAATCGAGCCGCTTGGACACGCCGAGAAACGGGCAAATGCCAAGGAAACGCACAAGCACATAGTTTTCGGTCAAAATCATGGTAAACAAAATGATTAGCATACTTTTCATAGTTGATCCGCCTTTTCGCAGCCGGCGCAGCCCTGGCAATTGACGCAGCCTTTCATTGGATCTGCCTTGTTGCCGCGTTTTGACAGGATCGCTGCCAGGCAGGCAATCAGACAGCCAAACGTAAAGAAACCGCCCGGCGCTCCAACCATAATTGAAATCGAATAGTCGGCGGGGAAGATGCGCATGCCGAACCAAGTGCCGGAGCCAATGATTTCACGGATGGTACCCATCAAGAATAATACGGCCGTAAAACCGAGACCCATGCCAAGGCCATCCAACATCGAATCAAAGACCGGGTTTTTAGAGGCGAACATCTCGGCGCGGCCCAAAATAATGCAGTTGACGACAATGAGCGGCAGATAGATGCCGAGCATGCCGTCCAGCACCGGCACAAACGCTTTTACGAGCATCTGCACAACGGTGACAAAACCGGCGATAACCGTGATATACGCGGGAATGCGAACAGTCTCCGGTATCAGTTTACGCAGGGCAGAAATAGCCATATTGGAGCAGATCAGTACAAAGGTTGCGGCAAGACCCATGCCGATGCCGCCGAGCACCGTTGTAGAAATAGCCAGTGTGGGACAGGTGCCAAGCACCAAACGCAGGACAGGGTTTTCGCCCAGCAGGCCGTTGGTGATCAATTTTAGTTTGCCGTTCATTGCGCACCCTCCTGTACTGCGCGGTACGCTTCGAGCGCGGTCTCGACCGCGGCCTTGACCGCCTTGGATGAGATGGTTGCGCCTGCAATGATGTCCACCGATTCTGCGGAGTTTTGCAGGCCGGCAAACCGATTTGTGAAATCGGGTTGTCCCGTCTTGGTGCCGACACCGGCGGTTTCGCCCGAGGCGTCGGCCGAGACGCCGAGAATGACGCCGTCCGGGTCGAGCGCGGTTGTCACGGTGATATCGCCTTTGTAGCCTTTTCCGATGGTGACGATCGCATAGCCGGAACCGCCGTCATCTTTATAAACCGCGACAACGCTGTCGAGGTCGCAGTCTAATTTTGTAAAACTTGTTGCATTGGGCAACAGCTGTTGCAGCGTGTTTTCCATCGCTTTGAGATCCGCCGCTTCGATGATCGGTGCGGTAATCGCGTTGACGCCCGCAAGCAGGCCGGAAATAACGATGCAAATGCCGACTAACACAAGAATGGGTTTCAACGTGGCAAATAGTCCTTTCTCAGGCATTCTGCTTTGCACCTCCCGTGCCAAACGGTTTTCTGCGTGTCAGGCTGTTGATATAAGGCACCAGCAAATTCATCAAAAGAATCGCGTAGGATACGCCTTCTGTTGAGTTTGCGAACGTTCGAATGAGCGCTGTCAGCAGGCCGCATCCCAGGCCAAAAATCAGGTGCCCGGTGATGGTATATGGCGATGTCGCATAGTCGGTGGCCATAAAGATCGCGCCCAGGAACAGGCCGCCGGACAGCGCGGCGTGTATGGGAAGCGGGCAGCCAAACAGCCATGAGAACAAAACAGTCGATCCGATAAAGATCAAAGGAATGATCGGTAATATCACCTTGCGCGCCACCAGATAGACTCCGCCGATGAGCAGCGCAATCGCACAGGTTTCGCCCAGCACGCCGCCGTGGTCACCGATAAACAGCTGCCAAAGGCTGAGGTCGGCGCCTTTGCCGGCATCAATCAGATTGAGCGGGGTGGCGGACGCCATGATATCGACACCGTGCGCCGGCGAGGCGGTGGAAACCGCGTCGGGCGCGCCGTGCGGATAGGCGTATGTGACCATCGACGTCGCGAAAGAGAGTGCCATAACAACGCGCGCGGCCAGCGCTGGGTTCACAAAGTTACATCCAATGCCGCCAAACAACTGTTTGACAACAATGATCGCAACAAAGCAACCGACAACCGCCTGCCACCACGGGATACCGGCAGGCAGGTTAAAGGCCAGCAACATGCCGGTGACCACACAAGAAAGATCCGAAATCATTATCGGCTTTTTCATCAGCAAGCACCATATTGCTTCAAATATGGCACAGCTGACAATACAGACGCTGATCACAACGGCGCTGCGATATCCAAACAAAACAACAGAAACAATCGCGGCGGGCAGCAGTGCAATGATCACGTCTAGCATGAGACTGCGCGTGGTACGGTTTGATAGAATATGGGGAGAGGACGTTACAATCAAACGCTCATTCATTTGCCGGCCGCCTTTCGAATCTGCGCTTTGCTCAGTCGCATGATTTGGGTGATAGGCCGCTTGGCAGGACAGACATAGGTGCAGCACCCGCATTCGATACAAGTTAAAACGCCCATTTTTTCGGCGGCAGAGGGGTCTTCGGTCGCATAGGCGACTTGGATCTCGGCGGGCGAGAGACGAACGGGACAGTTGAGCACGCAGCGCCCGCAGCGGATGCAGGGATAGTCGGCGGTCTGTTTTACCATTTTTTCACTGAAAGCGAGAATGCCATTGTTGTTTTTTTGCAGCGGATATTCGTCCGAATAGAGCGCGATGCCCATCATCGGACCGCCCATCAGCAGTTTGGCGCAGGTTGCGCTATAACCGCCGCATGCCTTGACAACATCTTTGACGCGGGTGCCAACCGGCGCCAACACATTGCCTGGCCGGGCGACCGCGTCGCCATCCACTGTGACGCGCGTGGCGACAAGCGGCATACCGGTGCGCAGATACTGCGCGACAAACGAGATCGTGCTGATATTGACAATGATAACGCCGACGTCGGACGGCAGTTTGCCGGCGGGCACAACACGTCCGGTCAGATTGGCAATCAATACTTTTTCCGCGCCCTGCGGATAATGGGTGCCGAGCGGAATGATCTCGACGCCGGTATCGGCGAACCGCTGCCGCAGCAGTTCAATTGCTTGTGGCTTGTTGTCCTCGATGCCGATGATGGCGCGGGAAAGACCGAGCAGTTCTTTTACACGCGTGACGCCGGCGACAATGTCGTCCGGATGTTCAAGCATTTCGCGGTAATCGCTGGTGATATATGGCTCGCACTCCGCACCGTTGACCACAAGCGTATCGACATGGCTGTCTTTGGGCGGCGCAAACTTTACATGTGTCGGGAATCCCGCGCCGCCAAGACCGATCAGTCCGGATTGCGCGATCGCCGCCACGAGCTCGTCCGCCGTGTTGACAACGGGCGGCGTAAGCGTGGGATCGACGGTGGCGTGGTAGTCGTTATCTATGACAACCGATTGCACGGTGGCGCCCGACGGCGACGTAATTGGCTGGATGGCGCTGACAGTTCCGCTGACTGAGGCGTGTACGTTTGCGCTGATAAAGCCGCTGGCTTTGCCAACGAGGGTGCCGATCTGGACTTTGTCACCTACGTTGACGCACGCAGTGGCCGGCGCGCCGGTGTGCTGCGCCATCAACAAAGTGACCTGTGGCGGCGCAAGCAGTGCGCTGGTCTCGCAGTCCTGCGTATGTTTATTGTGCGGCAATCGGATGCCGTGCACAATCGATTTTCTGGTTTCCTTTCCCAAAGGCCTAATCCCTTCTCTCTTTTGATCTACACGATAAAAAACTGACCGACGTTGCGAAGAAAGGTATTCTTATAGAACTTATTCTTCACAATTGTCGCCCATTTACCCAACTTGGACCTGTCCGCCATTGCGGCGTAGGCAGTACACTGCGCGAGCTGCTGCGGAGAGAGATAGTCTCGAAACGTTTTCGCAAAACATCCCGCCTGCGCATACATGTCACTGTAAATCTGACGCATGCGTCCGACCCGCGATAGTTTTTTGGCGGCGAGCGCAAGATCAGAGGCGTTATAGGCGCCAACCTCGTTGCCGCCGTGCTGGCGGTATTGCACCAGGGGCTCGTCCACCACGGCGATCTCGCCGAACGCTGCGGCGACAAGCGCCAGCCACCAGTCGTGCATGACAGAGTGCGGCGGCTGGTCCGGCACAAAACGATGTAACGCCGCATTGATCATCACGGTGCAACCGGTCACGTTGTTCTGCACAAGCATTTGATGGAGCTCGTTGCGCGCGGGCGACAACTTTTCGTAGTGGAACAACGACGGTGCAATGCCCTGCAGATTGGCATCTACAACCGAGAGGTCGGTGTGGATCAAAATCGGGCAGGTTTTACCGTACTTCTGTTCCTGCGCGCGCATGCAGACAAGCGTCTTTTCAATCTTGTCAGGCAGCCAGACGTCGTCGGCGTCACAGAATAAAATATAATCGCTGTCACACGCGGCAAGCAGCCTGAAAAAGTTGTTCTGCGCGCTGCCGCTTGGCGCATCGCTCGGCAGAATACGGATGCGCTCGTCTTTGTAAGAGCGGATAATCTCCGCCGTGCGGTCGGCGGAGCAATCGTCCCGCACAAAAAGCGTAAAGTCTTTATAGGTCTGCGCAAAAAGGGAATCGAGCAGCGGCGCAATGTAAGCCTCATTGTTATAAGTTGCAAGCAATATACTGACAGACATATGCGCCCTCTAGGCCGTCAGCGCGGCGTCCAACACCGCTCTGACATTATCCTCGTCGGCAGCGCCTTCATGCAGTTTCTGCTCACCGACGTAATAGGACGGCACATAGAAATAATCATACCGATCGGCGACGTCCGGGTGTATGCGCTCATCGATCAGCTCGATTTCAATCCCTTGATAGCGGTCTTGCTGCAGCAGCTTATTTTGAATGGCAATGGCCTTTTTGCAATAGGGGCAAGTCGACATCATAAACATCGTGACTTTCTTCATATTGATGACCTTCCCAAAAAAATTACAGATTACTATCATTATATCGAGCCGCCTGAAAATTGTCCACAAATTGGCGGGATTCACCATATTTTAACGATACGCTTTTGGGGACAGGACGAAAAAATGTCATCCGCGCCGGCTGTTGCCGATTGGATGACATCTGTTTCCGATAACTTTATTTAAAGGCTTCTTCCACAATTTTAGCGGCTTCGTCGTATTTGTCCGCGCAGACATAGGCAACATAGATGCCGCTCTGCTTGATCACGGCGTTTTTGAGGCGCGGCACCGCGTCTGGCGCGTAGCTTTCGTACTGCTCGATATAGTCCGCGTTGTGCGCTTTCAGCTGATCCACAAGTTTTGCGGCATCGTCTTTTGTGTTACAAACAAACAGGCCGTATTCTTCACCGGTCAGTTCAGAAGTCACAAAAAACTGCCCGCGGCCCTCGGAGAATAGTTCGGTATCCAGGCCGATAACACTTTTCATCTTTGCGGTGGACAGCTCTTGAAAATCGCAGCTGAACAGTTTGGCAGCTTCCAGATCAGATTGCAGTTTTGCCATGTCAACAGTGACCTCTTTCTGACAGGCGCCGAAAGAACAGACAAGGACGAGTGTGAGCGCTAGGATCAATAGTTTCTTCACTTTCAATGCGTCTCCTTTGAAACAATATGTGTTTTTAAATATCCAAACCAGGCTAAAATACCGGATTCGTTAAAATGCATGCCGTTGGTCGTGTAATTAGAACGCAGATTGCCGCTCTCATCACAGAACACAGCGGTCATATCAAGAAAATACACTTTTTTTTCGAGCGCGACCGATTGAATTAACGTGTTGTACTCTGCAATCCGGGTGTTATTCAAATAGTCTGATTGACCACTTTTTTCCGCGGTGATCGGGACGATCAAATGCAGATATATAATAGCACCGGGCTGTAACCGCTGGATTTCATCAATCAGAGAGCGATAGGTGCTCGCAAATACGCTGCTGTCCTGCCAACCCAGCTCATTGAGGCCGAATACCAGATAAATACCGGTGTACTGCTTTGCGGCAAGCTGCGCCTGCAGCGTGGTGGCACCATCGTGAAACGCAAATTCGTACTGCATCGCGTTGCTGATGTTTACCGAACCGCCGGCTAGAATATCCGCGTTCTGCATCACAGAAAAAAGATCAAATCCCTGCAGGCGCGCATCGCCGACAAACAAGCACTGCGAAAAATAGCTGTCCTCGGCCGCGGTTGATTCCGGAACCGCAAGCGAATAGTCATAGCGGGGGATCGGCAGGACCGTCGCGGTTTCGTCCGGCAGTGCCGGGCCGTATGTCTGTGCCGGGGCGCCGTCGGGTAGCTCGCTGCCGGCGTTCTTTTTGGCGTTTGCGCTGATCAGCAGCGCGATTATAAGAATCAATAAGACGAAAAGCACAGCGCCCACAATCAATATCAGCTTGCGTCGCTTTTTTTTGCGGATGTGCGCGCGCCGTTGCTCGCGTTTTTGCTCGATATTCTGCATTGAGAAACCCTCGAGGCCTGCCCGATTACTCTACCGAAATTTTATCTCAATGCGCAAAGGATGTCAACTTGGCCAACTATCTGTTGCAAAGTGTAGCAATAAAGTATTATACTTTTTAAAGATCTTCGTATTGCGGCACGGTTTTTCCTGCGTGCAGTATGGACAAAAAATACAGATTTCATGCAAGTGTGGATCAGACAGGAGTGCACAAAAATGAGCGAGCAAAAACGAAACATTCGGACAAGCACCATCACGGCAATCGGCCTGCTGACGGCGTTGGTGTTTGTATGCAATTATATTCAGATTCCCATTGCAACCGGAATCGATAACACACGCATTCATCTCGGCAACATCATGTGCCTGCTTGCCGCCCTTTTGCTGGGCAGCTGGAGAGGCGGTTTGGCGGCCGGTCTGGGTTCTTTCTTTTTTGATATAACCTACCCCGCCTTTGTGTCCACAAGTTGGGTGACGTTTATCCTGAAGTTCGTTATGGCGTTTGTGTGCGGCGCAATCGCGCACAGCGGCGCAAAGAAAACGGAAAACGGCGATCCAAAGATCGGCCGGGTCATCATTGGGACGGCGGCCGGTGCGTTGATCTATGTCGCGCTTTATCTGGCAAAGAATTATATTGAGAATTATCTGCTTTTGGGTATGGAACTGGAAACTGTGCTCACAGCAATGGCGACAAAAGGCGTCGTCTCGCTGATCAACGCAGCGTTTTCCATTCCGGCGGCGGTCGCGCTCAATGCGGCGCTTCGCCCGGCGTTGCGGCGCGCCAACCTCGCCGATAAAATGGGATTGCGGTAGGGAACGCCTGTATGCCGTTGAACATTGTATTGATTGAGCCGCAGATTCCGCAGAACACCGGAAATATCGCGCGCACCTGCGCGGCAACGGGCGCGCGGCTGCATCTCGTGGAGCCGATGGGCTTTACGGTTACTGACGCCAAGCTGAAACGCGCCGGCTTGGATTACTGGCATATGCTGGATATCACATATTATCAGGATGCGGCGGATTTTTTTGTTAAAAATACGGGAGAATTCTTTTTCTTTTCCACAAAAGCGCGGCACCTGTACAGCGAAGTACAGTATGCGTCCGACGCCTATCTTGTGTTTGGGCGTGAGGACGCCGGCCTGGACGAGGCGCTGCTGCATGACCGCTATGACCGCTGTGTCCGCTTGCCGATGCGCGAGGGCGCGCGAAGCTTGAATTTATCCAATTCTGTGGCGATTGCAGTTTATGAGGCGCTGCGGCAAACAGGGTTTGCGGGACTCCAGACGCAAGGGCATTTGACCAAATACTGAGCGGCGCAAGGCTGCAACGCGGTTCGAAGATTGGAACCGGGAAACGCGCGGCGCGGCCGATAATACCGGAAAGCTACAGCGAAACGAGCGCCATCAGATCTACTGAACAGGAACGAAAACATCCATGCGAGGTAATGACTATGCCACAAACAAGTAACGCAAGCTATCGCGACCAGGTTAAAAAAATACGGACATCCCGGCGCACTAACATTGGATTGTGTCTGGCCGGTGTTATTGTTGTACTAGCAGGCATAGTATTTGCGTTTGGCACGCCGTATCGTTATGCTGCACTATTGTTTGGGGCGGTGCTTCTTTTTGTACTGTTTGCAATTCTGGCAAAGAGTGCGCGGGAGGCAAATGTTGCCTTTTCCATTGCGGAAAACGGTGTCTATGCCGTAAAATTGACTGCCGCGCAACAGCGGCGCATCAAAAAGCATCAGATGCGCAGAGGTTTTTTGTTTTCCTTTTCGGCGTTTTTACTGTGTGTTATGCCGGAGGCAATTGTCCTGACGGCGATGTATCTCTATTTTGACAGCCAGATATACTTGTTGTGCGCGGCGGTTTTTTCCCTTCTCTGCCTGATAGGTATGCTGTTGTCGCTGCTGTACCTTTCTGTGCGTCTGTCGGCAAAAGAAGCCTATGTTACCGTTTCGGAAACAGGAATATTGGTCGCGCGGGATATTCTGCGGTTTCGCGCCAAAAAACACGAGGCGCTATCCTTGCTAAAGTTCAGCGATTATTATTATCTGAAATTCGTGAAGTCCGCAATCTGTGGGATCAAATACGAATCCAGTGTTATTTTCCCGATCGATGGTGTGCTGCGCAAAGGCACGCAAAAGACGGTCGATGAAGCGCTTGTGGGTACCCTTGGCGTGGATGGCGTCTTTATCACCGAAGACGCATTTTACGAAAGCCGCAATTATCTTGCGGATGTCGACGAAGATTCTGCGGCTAACGATGCAAAAGAGAGACAGCGGAAGCCGAAAAAGCAGGAAAAACCTGTGAGAGAAAAAAAGTCGAGCCGCAACAAAAACGAGGCGGCTGTGAAAGAAATAAAGGATGACGACAGCGAGCAAACGGTCGTGCTGACACCACAAGAAAAAGGTTTTTTGGAAGAATAGCGATAGCAGCGCGGTTTGCGCACGCGGCATCGAGGGAGGTGCTGTGCTTTGAGCGAAGAAACAAAAAAAAGAATCTATCGTGCGGCAAACGAGGCTGATACCTCTGGCAGCAGTGCAATTGTGGCGGCCAATAAAAGCAATACGAAAAAGACGGGACATGGCAAAAAAAGCCGCGAGCCCGCGAATTTGCGTGAACAATTCTTCGGCGCACTGGACGCGAAGCAAAAAGAACAGTATGATTTTGATTCGCTTACGTCGACCGAGGCGGATCTCAACGCGTTTGCGTTGGAAAAGGAAGCCCTATCCTCCGACCAAACCGTTTCGACGTCGGCACGTCCCGCGAAAACGAATATGGCCGTGCAAAAAAGGCGGAAACAGGCGCAGCGCGAGCCAAAAGCTAGAAAAGTCTTACGAGTGCCGAAGACGGCGCGGCAAAAAATGGTCGTGGGGTCGATTGCGCCGCCGCCCTTTGTGTTGCCGCAAAATGGATCCATTGCGCAGGCGCCATTTGCATCCCATCGGTTTGTGTCCCAAACGTCGCCGGCGCAAGTCGCTGCGGAAAAGCGGAGTGCGAACGATGCATTAAAGCTGCCGCAATCAAAGCCGGCGCGGCACAGGGAAGCGGACAAAGCGTTGACGCAGGAAATACCGCCGCAAACCGCGTTACCCCCAAATCGGCAATCTGCCGTACCTGCAAGACCAATACAGCAAAACGCGGGGCCGCAGGCGCAGCCATTGCGATCTGCCCCTGTGTCACTGTCACAGCCAATCGTAAAGCAACCGGCCGTGCAGACGCCACAGCCGCAGCAGAGCATTCAAGATGTGAGACCGCCGCAACCCATGTCCAACATACAGACTGTAGTGCCGACGCCGCCGCCGCGCAATCCGGTGCCGCAACAGGGCGTGCAACCCGTGCCGGCACCCCCGTTGCAGACGGCTTCGAAGATGCCTGTCACGGCGGCGATGCCACAGCCGCAACCGCCGCAAAAGACACAACCTGTGGTACAGCAGCCACAAATGCCGCCGGCTGCCCACGCACAAACAGCGGTAGCTGCTTCTGTTACGCCCAAACCACAGGGTTTAAATTTGACGCCGCGTACCCACAGGCGCAGCCACAATACAGCACTTGACAGTGAACCCAAGCCAAATGGACCGGCGACACAGGACTCGGTGTATCAACAGCTGATTCATGCGCAGCGCAGTGTCGCCGCGCCAGACGCGGAGCAGCGCCCGAATCTGCAAACGGCACAAAAGCAGGCAAAAGTATAGGTTGTAAACATAAACACCGACCGGAGAATCCGGCCGGTGTTTTCAGCATGCCAAAGCCTCAGGAAGCGAAAAAAGTGCGCAAACTATACGACGGCCGAAAGCTGCCTACCCCTGACACCCAATCAATTGGGGCTTCGCACAACCCGCTACAGGAAATAAAAGGCCGGCGGATGCAGGAAACTGCCGATCTTACGCTGGTTCCGTTCGTCGACCTGTCATTCATTCCGGGGTGTGGGGCGCCGCCCAACGTCAATCGAGTGGCTGGGGCGGGTTGCATCGGTCGACGAACGGAACGTCTTGTGCAGTTTGACGTTCTCGCGTATTATATAAGAACTTTTTACGCAAAAACACCAACCGAGGACCCGGTTGGTGTTATAAAAGGTACGTCAGGCCGTTCAATTCGATTGATGAAACTATTCGATCAGAGCACTTTTGATCGCGTCTAAGATCAATCTGTTATCTTCAGAGATGATGTAAACAAAGTAGATGCCCTCTTTTGTCGATATTGTTGTTTCCAACCGATCTTCTACCAACTTATATTGGTCGGGCAGGTAATCCGCCCAGGTATTTTCATGGCTTTTCATAAAGGCATCCAGCTGCGCTTTCACTTCGCTGCGGGCATCTTCATTTGGAAGTACAACCATATATAAGTTGGCCTGCACCACCATCATCGGCATCGCAATCAGGCGTTTGGCGATTAAACTGTCATCGATGCCATACACTTCTTTCAACACATTGGAGTTTGGATAATCTAGCGAGCCATATACATCTGTATTTTCAATCGCGCGTCTGGCCGCCTGTAAATCGAGGCTCTGTGGTTTTGCGCATGCCATCAGAGAACAAGCGACGAGTATGACCACGAGAAGAGCGGCGATTCGCTTCATAGGGTAGGGCTCCTTTGCAAAGGGATTCTCCCATTATGATACATTGTTTTGCAGAATTTGCAACTCTGTAATTGCATCAAACTACGAATTCCTCTATAATAATAGCTGTAAAAACGAATCTAGCGGAAGGGGCGAGTCTATGAGTACGCATATCAGCGCGCAACAGGGCGCGATTGCAAAAGGAATTTTGCTGCCGGGCGATCCGATGCGCGCAAAATATATCGCCGACCATTTTTTGCAGGATGTCGTGTGTTTTAACGAGCTGCGCGGCATGCTGGGATTTACAGGTTATTACAATGGGAAACCGGTTTCTGTAATGGGAACCGGGATGGGGATTCCATCCATATCGATCTATGTGACGGAACTGATTAAATCTTACAGTGTTGAAACGCTTGTCCGCATCGGAACGTGCGGCAGTTTTCGAAAAGAGCTGCACGTGGGCGATGTCGTGCTCGCCGCGGGCGCGTGTACCGACAACGACTGCAACCGACACTTGTTTCCGGGCACTTATTGTCCAACCGCAGATTTTGGTCTGCTGCGGTCTGCTTACAGCCTGGCACAGACACGCGGGATCCAGCCGCGCGTGGGCAACGTGCTTTCCACGGATCTGTTTTATGGCGAACCGGCCAACAACGAGATCTGGATTCAATATGGGGTGCTCGCTGTGGAGATGGAAGCGGCCGCGCTCTATACGCTCGCCAAAAAATACGGTCGCCGTGCACTCGCGGTTTTGACCGTCTCGGATAGCCTTGTGGGCGAAGAGACGGAAATGACGCCGCAACAGCGCGAACAGAGCCTGGACGCAATGATCTCGATTGCACTGGACACGGTTAGCACATTGCCGGGAGGTGACGCATAATGAGTACGCCGCATATCCGCGCGAACAAAGACGCGATTGCTGAACGCATTTTGCTGCCGGGTGACCCGATGCGCGCAAAATATATTGCCGACCGCTTTTTGCAGGGTGCCGCCTGTGTGAATGATGTGCGCGGCATGTTGGGGTATACCGGCACATATAATGGGATACCGGTTTCTGTAATGGGGACGGGTATGGGCGTGCCGTCCGCGTCCATTTATATCACAGAATTACTCGATGTTTACGGCGCGCGCGCACTCATCCGCGTCGGCACCTGCGGTTCCTATAAAGAGGATGTCCAGCTAAACGATTTGATACTTGGCATGGGTGCCTGTACCGACAGCGGTGTGCTGCGCCGGATCTTTCCGGGCGATTACGCGCCGACCGCCGATTTTTTATTGCTCTGCGGCGCATACGACCGCGCGCTGAAAACCGAATTTCCCGTTCATGTCGGCCTGCTCAAAACGACCGATCGGTTCTATTCCGAACCGGGTATTTGGGGCGCGGACAACTGGGGAAAATATGGCGTGCTCGGCGTAGAAATGGCGGCGGCAGCACTGTATACGCTGGCGGCGAAATACGGCGGACGCGCATTGGCAATGTGCGTTGTGGCGGAGGGTGTGCACGCGATGCGCAGCCATGCGGACACCGGGTTTGAGCGCGCGATGGACAATATGATCGCGATCGCGCTGGAGACGATTACTACGGATTGACAGCGCAGGAGTTGCTATGATTCGAACCATACTGGCAAAAATGGGAATCACCGACCGACAGAGCTTTTATAAAACACTGCGCGAACTGGCGGGCTTTGGTGTCGTTGGCGCGACGAATATTGCGGTACAGTACGGCGTTTACCATATACTGCTGAACATGCGTATCCATTATGTCGTCTGCAATATTTTTGCATTTGTCGCGACCGTGCTCAACTCCTACCTCTGGTATTCGCTATTTGTGTTCAAGCCAAAGTACGAGAGTATGGACCCGGTGAGCGACAAGATGAATCAGAACTTCGCCGGCGGCAAACGTTTTTTGCGCATGCTGATTACAAATATAGGATATCTGATTCTGAGTTCGGGGTTGATTATTGTATTTGTACAGGTCGTCGGCGTTTCAGAGGAAATTGCGCCGCTCATCTGCATCGGGATTCTGATCCCGTACAGTTTTCTTGTGACCAAGCTCTGGGTTTATAGAAAATAGGAGAGGCCGCGAAGCAGCAACGAGTGTCTTTATGGCGCGTGCACAGCCTCGCAGGCATACGAAACACAGAGATTTGGCAAAGCGAGCGCTGTCGACAAAACCGCATGCTGGCAGGATTTGATCGTGGCCAATGTCGGAACATCTATAATGGGGCTGTCTTTCCGCGTGTCAAAAAAGTCCTTATATAAATCGCGAGAATGACAAAATGCACAGGGCGTTCCTTCGTCAACCCTTACAATCCCGCCCCGGCCATCCGATTGACGTGGGGCAGCGCCCCACAGTCCGGGGAGGAAATAAAAGGTCGACGAACGGAAACCAGCGTTGTATCGGCAGTTTCCCGCATCGACGGCCCTGATTTCCTGCAAGGGGTTTGGGACGAAGCCCCAATTGATTTGGCGGCGGGGGTGAGCATCTTTCAACCGTCGGCTATTTTTGTGCACTTTTTCGCCACCTTGGGTTCTTTGACAGCCAGTATCCTTTTCGGTGTGTTTTGCCATCACGTTTTTCTTGCATTTTATTATAATATATGGTACGATACATATCGTAGTAAGGTGATTGTACTCTAGAAAGAGTGGGGCTTCCCACTCTTTCGTTTATGTAGATGCAGTTTGAGCAGGACGGTGCAAAAATGGCGGCAAAAAAAGTGAATACGGCAGACGCCGTGCGCAAAGTGACACAGCCGGTTGCTGAATCGATGGGACTGACCCTCTGGGATGTTGTTTTTGTCAAAGAGGGGCCGTCATGGTTTTTGCGTATTGTCATCGATAAGCCGGGCGGCGTGTTGATTGAAGATTGCGAGCGGTTGTCCCGCGCGGTGGATCCGCTGATTGAAGAATTGGATCCAACAGATTACGAATACTATCTAGAGGTGACATCGCCCGGGCTTGCGCGGCCATTACGGACGGATGCGCATCTCGCGGCCTATCTTGAAAAAGATATCAAAGTGCGGTTGTATCATGCGGATGCAGCTGGCGAGCGGGAACTGTTCGGCGCGCTGACGGCGTTCGACGCGGAAAGCCTGACCATTCGGCAGCAGGAGCAACCCCGAACCTTATTGCGAAAAGAGATCGCCGATTGCAAGGCGGATGACGACAGAGATTTATTTGGAGGGCACAATTCATGAATGCCGATTTCTTTGAAGCGCTGGCGCTGTTGGAGAAAGAGCGAAAGGTATCTGCGGACTATTTATTGGAGAAGATAAAGAATGCGATCGTGATCGCGGTCAAACGCGACTACGGCGGCGAGGACAACATCATTGTAGAAATCGACCCCGAAAAACAGACATTTAAGGTGTCTGTGCGCAAGGAGGTCGTGGAAGAAGTTGAAGACCCCGAAACGCAGATGACGCTCGAAGAGGCACAGACCTACCGCTCGCGCGCAAAAATCGGCGGTACCATCGACATTCCGCTTAAGACAAAAGATTTTGGACGCATCGCGGCGCAGACCGCAAAGCATGTGATCCGTCAGGGCATCCGTGAAGCCGAGCGCAACCAGCTCTGTGAAGAACTGCAAAGCAAACAGGATGAAATCATCACAGCGACCGTCATGCGCATTGACCATAAAAAGGGCGCGGCAGTATTGGAGATTGGCAACAGCGAAGCGTTTTTGCCAAAGGCTGAACAGGTGCCGACCGAGGAGCTTCTTGAGGGCGATAGGGTCAAAGTCTATGTTGTCGATGTCGCGGTGAGCGACCGCGGCCCCAAAATTATGATTTCGCGTACCCATCCGGGACTGGTCAAACGTCTGATGGAGATGGAAGTGCCTGAGATTTTTGACGGCACCGTCGAGGTGAAGGGGATTTCCCGCGAGGCGGGCATGCGCACCAAGATTGCCGTCTACAGCAAAGACGAAAATGTCGATCCCCGCGGGGCCTGTATCGGCCCGCGCGGCGCGCGCATCGCACATGTGGTCGATGAGCTAGGCGGCGAGAAAATCGACGTTGTGCTCTGGAACGAAGATCCCGTGAAATATATCGCCGAGGCGCTCAGCCCCGCAAAAGTGGTCGGCGTGGAAATCCTCGATGAGGAGGCACACACCTGTCGTGTAACCGTGCCCGACAACGAGCTATCGCTCGCAATTGGCAACAAAGGGCAGAACGCGCGTCTGGCCGCGCGGCTCACGGGCTACAAGATCGACATCCGACCCGAGAGCGGTTATTTCGGAGAAGACGAAGCGATTGTGATCGAAGAGTAATCGGCATTTCCGCCAATTCGTCTTTCGTTGCTTGTCCAGATTAAGCACACATAGGGTGCTGAAGACGCGCATACCCAAAGGCGCTTCACAGATTGAGGTGAACTGCTATGCCTGGAAAGAAAATCCCAATTCGTATGTGTAACGGCTGTCGCGAGGGTAAGCATAAGAAAGAACTGGTGCGCGTGGTCAAAAGCCCAGAAGGGGAAATTTCGGTCGACCTGACCGGAAAAAAACCGGGGCGCGGCGCATATATCTGCCGCAATGTGGATTGCCTCGCCAAGGCAAAGAAAGCGCACAGCCTGGAGCGCGCGTTTTCCTGCCAGATCAGCGAAGCGATCTATGACCGTCTGCGCGAGGAGATTGAGGCAAGCGAAGATGCCGAGGGATAAGCTGCTGTCAGCGCTCGCGATGTGCCGCGGCGCGGGCAAATTGCAGATTGGGTTTGACGCGGCGCTGGCCGCCGCGCAAAAAGGCGCGCCGCTTGTGGTGATCGCGCAGGATGCGGCCGAACGGACGCGGCGGAATATTAAATTCGCATGTGGCCCCAAGACCCGTGTTGTGGAGCTGCAGTATACGAAAGAGATGATAGAACAGATTGTCGGTCGTGCATTTGCCGTAGCTGCGGTGTGTGACGACAATTTTGCGCGATTGATTGCGCAGCATATATCTGTTTGAATCCCTATGCGTGCAATTAGCAGAGGTTTGGGAGATTGCCCGGCTAGACGTTAGGCCATTGTTAAGGTCAAGGGCAATAAAAATGCGCGCTGCACCGCAAACAAGTGGCAGATCCGAGAGGCGCGCCGTATATGCGGCGCGGGGTTCCTTGTAAATGCGTTCAGGCAAACAAAATTTGCGTGAACGTGCAGAAGGAGGAGCGCCAAAGCAATATACTTTTGCCGGGTTTCTCACGGTAAAAGGGAAGAGCGATGGCCGCAACGACGGGCCATCCGGCACCCGACTGTGGCTGTTTGCGAAAAAAATGAAACGAAGCTGCAAGCATTCGACTTTTCTACAAAGCGAAAGCGAATAGAGCGCAGTTTGCGAGGACGAGGGCCAGGAGGAGGCTGAATCTATGATTATAAAATATAAACTGGGGGATCTTGCCAAAGATTTTGGGCTGACCAACAAAGATGTGATTGCGGCGTTGGGCAGCCATGGCAAGGACAAAAAACACACAACAGTTCTGACCGAACAGGAACTGGACTTTGTATTTGACGCGTTGACGCAGCAATACAGCGTTCCGTCGCTGGAACACTATTTTGTTGAAAGCAGGCCTGCGCAAGTGAAGCCGACTGGCGATGCCAAAGTGGATGAGGCGTTTAAAAAAGCGGCGGAAGACAAGAAGGCCAAACAGCAAAAAGTGTCTGCGCCGCAGGAAACCAAGGAGCGCGTCAGCCGCGTGGTAGATACCCGCGCGGTTGTCGTAAATGTCGACAAGTACAACGAAAAGTATGAGACAATCGCCCAATCCTCCTCCAAAACCCAGAACAACCGGCGAAACGTCCCGCAGGGCAAAAAGCAAAAATTCAACCAGCGGTCGCAGCAGCGCGGCAAACCCCAGTCCGCGAAGCGGGAGACCGAAGCCCAGCGCCTCCAGCGTCTTCAGTTGGAAAAAGCGCGCAAAGCGCAGCTTAAGATATCGATTCCGGATGAAATCTCAGTCGGCGAGCTCGCGACCCGGCTAAAGGCGACCGCACCCGCGGTCATCAAAAAATTAATGGGGCTTGGCGTGATGGCGTCGGTGTCCGAGGTGATCGATTTTGACACCGCGAGCCTTGTGGCCGATGAACTCGGCGCAAAGGTAGAGCGCGAAATCCGTGTGACCATTGAAGAGCGCCTCAACATTACGGAGGAAGCGCAGGACGACCCGGCCATGCTCGAAGAGCGGTCACCTGTCGTCGTCGTTATGGGCCACGTCGACCACGGCAAAACATCACTGCTCGATTTTATCCGCGATTCCCGCGTTGTGGCGGGCGAAGCCGGCGGCATCACGCAGCACATCGGCGCCTACCGCGTGCAGGTCGGCGAGAAATATGTGACATTTTTAGATACACCCGGACACGAAGCGTTTACCTCCATGCGCGCGCGCGGCGCATCCATTACGGATATCGCGATCCTTGTGGTTGCGGCTGACGACGGCATTATGCCGCAGACGGTGGAGGCGATCAACCACGCCAAAGCTGCAAATGTTTCGATTATCGTCGCAATCAACAAAATGGATAAACCGGAGGCCAACGCCGAGCGGATAAAACAGGAACTGACTGAATACGCACTTGTACCGGAGGAATGGGGCGGCGACGTGATCTGTGTGCCCGTCTCAGCGAAAACGGGCGAGGGCGTTGATACGCTGTTGGAGATGGTTACGCTTATCAGTGAGGTCAAGGAGCTGCAGGCCAACCCCAACCGTATGGCGAAGGGCACCGTAATCGAAGCAAAGCTCGACCGCGGCCGCGGCCCGGTCGCGACGATTTTAATTCAAAACGGTACGCTGCGCCAGGGAGATATTATTATCGCTGGCACGGCGGTTGGCCGTGTGCGCGCAATGACCGACGACCGCGGACAGAAGCTGGAAGAGGCGGGACCGAGCGTCCCGGTGGAGATTACCGGCCTGGTAGAGGTGCCGGCAGCCGGCGATATTTTCAACGCGGTTGAAGATGAAAAGCTGGCGCGTGAGCTTGTTGACCAGCGCCGTGAGAGCGAAAAGCAGGAGCAGTTCAAGGCGTACCGCAAGGTGACGCTTGACAACCTGTTCAGTCAAATTGCGGAGGGCGAAATTCAAGAGCTGCCGATTATCGTCAAAGCAGACGTGCAGGGCTCGAGCGAGGCGGTAAAACAGAGCCTGGAGCGCTTGAGCAACGAAGAAGTGCGCGTCAACATTATCCACGCCGGCGTGGGCGGCATCAATATCAGCGACGTGATGCTTGCAGAGGCTTCGGGCGCGATTATCATCGGGTTCAATGTGCGGCCCGATCCGACCGCGACCGAAATGGCGGAAGAAAAAGAAGTGGATATGCACATGTACCGCGTGATTTATGACGCGATTGAGGAAGTCAAGCAGGCGATGAAGGGCATGCTGGCGCCCAAAATCCGCGAGGTGGAGCAGGGGCGCATCGAGGTGCGGGAAGTGTACAAAGTCTCTTCGGTTGGCGCTGTCGCAGGCTGCTATGTACTTTCAGGCAATGTTACTAGAAACAGCCTGATTCGCATCGTGCGCGACGGCATTGTGGTCAACGATGATAAAATTGATTCGCTGCGCCGGTTTAAAGACGATGTCAAAGAAGTTGCGCAGGGATATGAATGCGGGATTGTGTTGGATAAATTTAACGACATCAAGGTCGGCGATATTTTTGAATCTTATATTATGGAAGAGTATCGCGAAGACTAAAACGCAGACTATCTGTAGAGCAGCGAAGCACAAAAGGAAGGCGGAACAGCGACCCCGCCTGCGCGCAAGGCAAAAACGCCGATCCGGTGCTTTTTGCGTACATGCTGCGACAACGCGATTGTCCTGTGCATTGCGCGGGGGTGCCATAGCGAATTGTTTGCCGTCTTTCGCGTTCGGTTCGCCCGAGTTTTTGGGCTTCGCGTGAAACGAGGCCGATAGACCGCACGGCGAACCGGCATTGCGCGCCGAACAATTGCATGCAAACAAAACGCAAAACAAAAGCGGGGTGAACGGGCGTGCCGACACACAGAATAGAACGGCTCAATAAGGATTTTAAGCGCGAGATCAGCGCTATTTTGGCAGAAATGAAAGATGCGCGCGTCAACCAATTTTTGTCTGTTATGCGCGTGGATGTAACCAGTGATTTGTCCTATGCTAAGGTATATATAGGCTCGATCAAAGGGTTTGAACAGGCAAAAGCGGCCTGCGACATACTAAAAAAAGCGGAAGGGCATATCAAAAGCAGCTTGGCGAAAGCACTCCGGATTCGGAAAATCCCAGAGTTGCGGTTCGTTGCAGACGACTCGGTTGAATATTACAACAGGATCAGCACCATTCTAGAGGGAATCAAGGATGAGCAAAGGGATTAATGTTGCACAGGCAGCTGCGTGGATCAGAGAACACGACAATTTTTTAATTCTGATGCACAAAAATCCAGATGGAGATACGCTGGGCTCCGGGTTTGCACTCTGTGAGGCGTTGCGCAGCCTCGGCAAGCGCGCGAACGCACAGTGTGACAGTCCGTTCCCGCCGCGTTACGCGTATATGACAGAACCAATGGCACCGCAAGACTTTGTCCCGGATGTATTTTTGGCGGTGGACATTGCTGACGAACCTCTGATTGGCGCACGTTTTGCAGATACGCCGATTGATCTTTGTATTGATCACCATGGCTCCAACTCCGCCTATGCGGCTCTCATTCTGTGCGACCCGAACCGCGCCGCAACCGGGGAGCTGGTGTTGGAAGTGATTGAGGCGTTGGGCTGCAGGGTAAATAAGTATATTGCCCAGTGCATTTATACTGCGATTACGACAGACACGGGCTGTTTCCGCTATTCCAATACGACGCCTGACTGCATGCGGATTGCCGCGCAGATGATGGAAACGGGCATTGACTATGCAAGCCTTAACCGCGCGTTGTTTGAAATCAAAACGCGCGGACGCGTGGAGTTGGAACAGATGGCAATCGCGAGCATGGAGTATGCGCATGGCGGAAAAATCGCGATTATGACGATTACGCAGGATATGCTATACTTTACACGGACGGATGCCGCGGATATCGAGGGGATCACGTCTATGCCCCGCAACATCAGCGGGGTGGAAGCCGGGATTACAATCCGCGAAATGAAAAGCGGTAACTATAAAATATCTCTGCGCACCGTAACGTTGGATGCGGCTGCTATTTGCGCCAAGTTTGGCGGCGGCGGGCATATCCGCGCTGCGGGATTTGAATGTTCCGGCACGCTGTTTGATATCAAAGTCGCGCTCGTCGCAGAACTGGAAAAAGAACTGTGGTGAACGGCATTCTTGTTGTGGATAAGCCGCAGGCATTTACTTCTTTCGATGTTGTGGCAAAGCTGCGCGGTATTTTAAAAGAGCGAAAGATAGGGCACGGCGGTACGTTGGATCCGATGGCGACCGGCGTGCTGCCGGTTTTTGTTGGAACGGCGACCAAAGCGATCGACCTGCTGCCCTGCACCGATAAGCGATATATCGCAACCATTCAGCTTGGGCTTGAGACGGATACCGGCGACATCACAGGCGCGGTGGTTGCGCGCGGCGGGCAGCGCTGCGACCGCACGGCGCTTGAACAGGCGATTCCGCATTTTGTCGGGGACATTGCGCAAATTCCGCCGATGTATTCGGCGGTGCAAGTAAATGGAAAACGCCTGTACCAATTGGCACGGGAGGGAAAGACAATTGAACGCCAACCGCGCGCGGTAACGGTTTACAGCATTGTTCTTTTGAATTTTGAGCCGGAGACGCAGCAGTTTGTCTTGGATATCCGCTGTTCCAAAGGAACTTATATCCGTACGCTGGCAGAAGATCTTGCGCATTACATGGGCGGCTTTGGCTGTCTTGCCGCGCTGCGCCGCACGATGAGCGCCGGTTTTTTGGCGAACGAAAGCCATACAATCGATGCGATTGCATTCCATATGCAAACCAATACGATCGGTGAAATTCTTTCGCCGGTCGACCGATTGTTTCAATCATATCCGCGCCTGGAGTTAGACAGCAGGCTCACACGTCTGTTTTTGAATGGCGTCGCGTTTGACACCGCAGGGCTTGGCAGGCAGACCGATGAAAAAACCGCCGTAACTGTGTACGGCGGACAAAATTTTCTCGGCATCGGCAGAGTGGAAGACGGGAAGCTGATAAAAGTAAAGCAATTTTACATACCGGCAGCTAGCGAATTTTAATCGTGGCGTTTGTGTCCCCAACCGTGAGCTTATAGTAATTGGCCGGCACCTCGACAATTGCGTAAGAAACTTGGCCATTCATTTGGAACGGGTGCTGCGCGGCGCTCGATGTGTCTGCAACGAACGTGGATTGCAACTCGTCCGAAATACAGAGTTGACAGCAATCGGGGTTGTTGTTCACCACAAGTACGATCGCCTCGTTGCAGCCTCTGGCGGCAAAGGTAAAGACACGGCAACCGGCAATCTCTGTGACGGTATGCTTTTGGATGATACGGTCGTTGCGATACCACTGGCCGTTGCGCTGTTGATAGCTATAGCGGTAAATAGCGCTGCGTTCGCTTTTGATGGCAACCGCAAACGTTTCGCCTTTCAGAGTATAGTCTGCGTGTCCCATCGTGCTGGCAACGGCTTCCTCGAACGAATTGTATCTGAAAAATAATGCTTCGACAGGGAAAACATAGGCAGAGATAAGTACGACGACAACGATGAGCACTGCGGAAAAATGTGCAAGCCAATAGCGTGGCTTTGGCATATTTTGCCGAAACCACTTTGGATTGTCCTGTGCCCGCTTTTTAAATTGACAGGCAAAAACAACCCAGACAAGTGCGGAAATAATAAAGAGAAGAACCAAAATAAGCTCATACCATGTGCGCATGCCCCCGGCCTCCCCGGAAAAGAATGTTTCTCTCTATAGTAGAAATTGTATCAAAATACTGAACAAAACTAAATATTATTTTGTTTGCAAATTCGGAGAAAATTGATGGTTATCGACAAAACGCTGCATGGAATACCTGCACAAACCGCAATCGCGATCGGCTATTTTGACGGCGTGCACCGCGGTCATGCCGCTGTGATCGAACAGGCGGTAACTGTGGCGCGCACGGTTGGGTTGCAGCCGGCAGTTTTTACCTTTGATATGCAAAAAAAACGCGCGGCTGGAAAAGGCAGTCTGGATATTTTGCCAAGGGCGGAGAAACAGCATCGCATTGCCGCGTTTGGGATCGAATACTATTTTGAGCCGCCGTTTTCTCATATCGCAGATTGGTCCGGCCCCGTGTTTGTCAGGGACATATTAAAACAAACGTGTGGCGCGGCCGCATTGTGCTGTGGCCGCAATTTTCGATTTGGACACAACCGCAGCTGTGACGTGGGCGATTTGGCGCGCTTGTGTGATCAGAATCAAGTGGCATTACATCTGGTAGACGAGGTCATGCTGGATGGGGAGACTATCTCGTCGTCCAGAATGAAACTGGCGATTGAACAGGGAGACATGCCAGCTGTAGCCGCGATGCTGGGCAATGCTTATGGTTTTTGTTTGGAAGTATACGAGGAAAAACATCTGGCGCGCAAGCTGGGCTTCCCAACCATCAATCAGCGATTTCCAGATGGTATTGTCGCGCCGCGCGCAGGTGTTTACTACACGAATGCGGTGATCGACGGCAAGCGCTATGCCGCTGTCAGCAATGTTGGTGTTCGCCCAACGATGGAGAGCGAGGGCAGTGTTGTAATCGAGACCCACATTCTGGATTACAGCGGCGACCTGTACGGCAAAACGGTAACCGTTGCGTTCGTTCAGTTTTTGCGCGATGAGCATAAGTTTGGCAGTTCGGACGCGCTTCAGGCAGCGGTCAGGCAGGATATCGACCGTGCCAGGGCGCTTGCAGGCGCCGGGATAGGTTGAGCACAGCATTTGAAACCTTGTTTATGCCGGCAGCGGCGATCAGTTGCAGTGTAGCAAAAAGAATTTTTTTCAAAAAACGAGAAACCGCCTACAAGAGCATTGTTTGTCGGCTTTTCACTTCCGTTGCGGCCCTGATTGGAAATTGAGCTTCGATCTCAGCCTGTCAAAAAAACGATCGTCAAGAAAAAAGTGCACAATAGCCAACGGTCTCAACATACCCGCCCCAATAGGAAATGGAGCTGACGTCCCGAACCTCCAATTTTGAAATAAAGGGCCGTCGAATATGCAAAAAGCGCAAAAAATAACACGGCTAAGTTTGACGACCTGCTATTCATCTTGCGAAGCCGGGCGTATCCCTGCTTTCAATCGCGACGAACGACAAGCGTTGTTCATATTGACACATGCGTATGATTGTAAGGACTTTTTGATACAAAGAGAGCTTCGCGCCGTATCTCTGAGAAATAATAAAAGGCCGATGAACAGTGAGCCTGAAACGTTTTCATGCCTCCGATGGCCTTGGTTTCCGAAATGGAGTGCGGAGAAAGCCCTTTTTTAGGGTGGACGAGCCGGGGATGTCTGTATTTGTTCGCTTTTGTCCTGACAGTGTTTATTGTCAGCCCGAATACCGGCAAAGAACGGGTGCGCGCCACCGGCAATGAATTGCTTGATTGGCAGGGGAGATTCTGACGATTTTTGTATTGCAATAGGGATAAAAGAGTAAAAATAATAAGATACTACTATCAAGCGGCAGAATTCCAATGTTACCGCGGCCATTTGCAGCGTCAGCTTGTCGTAAGCCAAATACGGAATAACATGTGCCGCTAGCGATAAGGCAGGTACGATTGCATAGCAAGACGGACAAATATAGTTGCAAAGCTTCTTGCTGATAAATTACAAATAGGATAATTCATTTTTATTATTACAAAAGTATCTTCCGTTTTCACGTAAAAAAGGCAAAAGCGCACCGGCGCTTAGATGGCAAAGACGGTTTCGGTTGAGCCCAGATCTATTTTTATCGAATTGCCCGAAAAAGGAACCGGGAGCCTTTATCCGAGCTCGCATCCGAGCAGGGAAAAAGTAGTTATCCTGTTATTATACGAAAATGCGGCGGCGCGCCGGATGCGAAACGAATGTCATTGAAAATGCCGCGCAATTTATCGTGGTTTTTGCATCGATCGCGTGGCAGATATGGAGGAAACTGCTTGCAATTCCAACCCTGTTTTGTTATAATACTTTGTACGCTACCCGGCCACGGAGCATGGATAACCGCCTGCGTTTTGCGGGACACCTTGCGCCCTGCCCTGTGACTTGGGTGTATCAAAAGAAAGGTGGATATATAGTTATGCTGCAAAATAAACTGGAAGTCATCGAGAGCGTGCGTGTGCACGAAACCGATACCGGTTCGCCCGAGGTTCAGGTTGCGATTTTAACCAATCGCATCAACCATCTGACCGAACATTTGAAAGAGCACAAGCACGACAACCATTCGCGCCGTGGTTTGCTCAAATTGGTCGGCCAGCGCCGCAATCTCCTTGCCTATCTGCAGCGCAAGGATATCGAGCGCTACCGCGCGCTCATCGCCAAACTTGGTTTGCGCAAATAGAAAAGAACGCAAAGGCAGGCGGTAAACCCGTCTGCCTTTGCTCAAGCAATGTCTGAAATACTGCGTGTTCTTTTGGTTTTTAGCGATGAATTGGGCTTTTTGAACTACCAAAGCGCCGAATTTATTGCTAAACCCAAAAGCGCAGTTTTCATATAAAATATAATTTTGGGAGGCAACAACATGTTTGAAAACTTTCGTGTTTTCGAAACCGAGCTTGCGGGACGCAAGTTTTCGGTGGAAACGGGCAAAATGTGCGGGCTGTCCAACGGCTCCTGCCTGGTACGGTATGGGGATACCGTTGTGCTGTGCAACGCAACCATGAGCGCAAAGCCGCGCGAGGGGATTGACTATTTTCCGCTGTCGGTCGATTTCGAAGAAAAACTGTACGCTGTTGGCCGTGTGCCCGGCAGCTTTTTGCGCCGTGAGGGACGCCCGACCGAAAAAGCGGTTTTGACATCCCGCGTGGTCGACCGCCCAGTGCGGCCGCTGTTTCCAAAGGATATGCGCAATGACGTTTCCGTTGTCATGACGGTGATGTCGGTCGATCCTGACTGCTCGCCCGAGGTGGCAGGCATGATCGGCACATCGATTGCGCTGACGATTTCGGACATCCCCTGGAACGGCCCGATTTCCGGGACACAGGCCGGTTTGGTTGATGGCGAAATCGTGATCAACCCGAACGAGGAGCAGCGCGAAAAGAGCCTGCTGCAGCTGACCGTGGCGAGTACTGCGGAAAAGGTCAATATGATCGAAGCGGGCGCAAGCGAAGTAGACAACGAGACGATGCTCCAGGCGATCATCAAATGTGACGAGACCAACAAACGCGTGATCGAGTTTATCCAATCGATCCAACGGGAGATCGGCAAAGAAAAGATGCCGTTCGAGAGTCAGGAAGTCGACCCCGAGATGTACGAGGCGGTCAAGGCGCTGGCGATTGACAAGGTGCGCGTGGCGATGGATACCGACGACAAAACGGTGCGCGACGCGGCGCTGCTGCCGATTTATGCGGAAGTACACGCTGCGCTCGACGAGCAGTATCCCGAACAGTCGGCCAAGATAGAGGAGTGCTTGTACAAGCTGCAAAAATATGTGGTACGCCGCTGGCTGCTCGACGACGGCAAACGCGTGGACGGGCGCGGCATCAATGAAATCCGACCGCTTGCGGCCGAAGTTGCCCTGTTGCCCCGCACCCATGGCAGTGGCATGTTTACCCGCGGCCAGACCCAGGTTCTGACGGTGGCGACGCTCGCAATGCAGCGCGAGGCGCAGATTCTCGACGGCATCGACGGCGAAGACAACAAGCGCTATATGCATCACTATAATGTCCCGAGCTATTCGGTCGGCGAGACGCGGCCCAGCCGCGGACCCGGCCGCCGCGAGATTGGGCATGGAGCGCTTGCGGAGCGCGCTCTGCTGCCGGTGATTCCATCGATTGAGGATTTCCCCTATACGCTGCGCCTGGTTTCCGAGGTGCTGTCGTCCAACGGCTCGACATCGCAGGGTTCAATCTGCGGCTCGACGCTCGCACTGATGGACGCCGGCGTGCCGATTACCGCGCCGGTGGCCGGTATTTCCTGCGGTTTGATCACAGAGGGCGAGCGCTGGATGACAATGGTTGATATTCAGGGCGTCGAAGACTTTTTTGGCGATATGGACTTTAAGGTCGCTGGCACCCATAAGGGTATCACGGCAATCCAGATGGATCTGAAAATAGACGGGCTGACCTACGACATTATCAAGGAGGCGCTCGACAAGTGCTACCATGCGCGCCTTTATATTCTGAACGATATTATGCTCAAGGCAATTGACAAGCCGCGGCCCGAACTCTCGAAATATGCGCCGAAAATGCTGACCATTAAGATCGACGTTGAAAAGATCAGCGACGTCATCGGCAAGGGCGGCAAAGTTATTCAGAAGATCTGTGCGGAGTGTGACGTCAAGATCGACGTCGAAGAGGACGGCCAGGTGTTTGTCTCTGGCACTGACCTTGAAAACGCGCAGCGCGCAATCAATATTATTGAGACAATTGTGCGCGATCCCGAACCGGGCGCGATGTACTATGGCAAAGTCACGCGTATCCTGCCAATTGGCGCGATGGTGGAAATTGCGCCGGGCAAAGAGGGCCTGGTGCACATCAGCAAGCTGGAGGATCACCGCGTAGAAAAGACCGAGGACGTCGTCTCAATCGGCGATGTGATCCCGGTGAAAGTGCTCAAAATCGATGAGCGCGGCCGCGTGGATCTCTCCCGCAAGGACGCGATCGCGGCGTTGAACGCAAAAAAACCGGCAGACGAACCGCAGAGCGCGGAATAAAAAAAGAAACCAACCCGCTGTCAAAAGACAGCGGGTTTAGCTTTTCAAAAACGATCGGCAAAAAAGCGCACAAATGCCTGACGGTCTCAGCATACTCGCCCCATCCACCCAAATGAAATGGGCTGCCGCCCCAAACCCCGAATTGCGAAATCGGGATATACATAAGCGCCAACATAGCACGGCTCTGTTCGTCGACCGGTCATTCTTTCTCGCGGATGCAGGACCAGCCCTGCTCAGGCTGCCAAATAGCCAATCCGACGGCCGAAAAGATACCCACCACTGCCGCCAACCCACTGGGGCTTCGACCCAAACCCCATGGAAGAAAATAAAAGGCCGTCGGATGCGGGAAACGCCGATACTCGCTGGTTTTCGTTTGTCAACCATCTTTTCATCTCCGGGGTGTGGGGCGAAGCTCCACATCAACCGGGTGGCTGGGGCGGGATTGCATCGGTCGACGAACGAAACTTCGTGTGCTTTTTGACCTTCTCGCGTTTTACTAAGGCTGTGCAGGGCGTCGCCCCGCTTCAACTTGGACGGCTGGGGCGAGACAATGGGAACGAACAACAAGCTTTGTTCCTTTTGACGAATTTGTATGTTTACAGGGGATTTTTCGACACACGGAACCCGCTGCCAAAAGGCAGCGGGTTCCGTGGCAAACAGTATCATTTGTCAAAATGCACAAACGGGGCAACAGTCGATTCACGTACCCCACGAACGCGTTTGCGGCGACGGCACTTGCGGGAATGAGAACAACAACTGCAGATGGCAACACGGCCTGAGCCTATTTTGCAAGCTTTTGGTTGACTTCTTTTATCCGTTTGCGCCAGAAACGATACTGCGTCAGCCAGATGATAATATAGTAGCCAATGAAGATTGCAATAAAAAGCAGTACGGCAGGCCAGGTATGCGGTATCCAGTAGTTCAGCCACGCGATGGGCAATATGGTGCACAGCATTACGACAAAGTGAATGAGCGTCTGTTTCGCCATGCTCCATTGTTCGATCTCAAACACAACAGAAATTGCCGCAAACACAAAGCCGAGCACGCCGCACAGCGCGAACTCGAACACGACGGCGCCGAGCTCGGTTGGAAAAGATGCCAGTAATTCGGGCGGGGCAAGCGCAACTTTGCCGTCGCCATTTACCGCAGAGATTATGAATAGAATAATCAAGCCGATTGTAGCGCCGATTCCAATGCCGGATAAGCCGCGCAACAAAAATTTCTTTATCATAGCGATATCCTCACTTTAGACCAAGATAGTTTCGAATTTTAGGCAGATAGCGGCGGGACACAAATGTGTGCTGGCCGGAATCCAAATTGAGCATAATGGTGCCCGCCATCGAAAAATCGAGACTTTTGACTTTTTTGAAATTAACGATTTCCGCGTTTGAGATGCGCACAAGCGGGCTGCCCTGGCAGAGCTGTTCTACTTCGTACAGCCGCTGCCGCAGTGCATAATCAACACCGTTATATTGCGCAAAGACACGCTGCTCAAGCGCGTAGATCCGCACAATCTCATCGAGTGCCAGAATAACCACCTCGGCCTCGCGATAGCCGAGCAGCGATGATTTTGGCGCGGCGGCCAGCGTTTCTACAAGCGCGTTGATCTCCGGCGTGATACGGTCGGTGTGCACAACGACCTTTGGTTCGCCGCATGCCGGATCAAGATTGATTTCCACTTTCATGCATCGTCCCCCCTCGCTCTGGTATCATTCTAGCTAACAGGCAGTGTTGTGTCTACCGATTTTCGATAGACGGTCGGCCTGAGAGGATAGGCGGTTACAATGCAAGAAAAAACGCACCCGATAAGATGTCGGCTGCGCGCAGCGTGCTAAAAAAGTCCTTATATAAAACGCGAGAACGCCAAAAAGCAAAAGGCTTCGGTTCGTCGAACAATGCAAGTTCCGCCCCGGCCACTATAAAAATCGCATTCTGGCGGTGGAACGCAATACAAAAGCGATAGAAGCATACATAAAAAGTCAATTACAGGATACTGCAGAATATCAAACATGCATCAAAGAGTACATGGACACGTTTACGAGTAGCAAGAAGTCCCAGGCATAAAAACAGGCCGCTTTAGCGGCGGCCCCTTAAAGGAATGCGGTTGGCGAACATTTCAATGCCCACTGAGAGGCTGGCCCAGCATTATGCCCTTCTAGGCCTGGTGCAAGCCACTCGTTTACTGGTGATTTTGAATGGGTGGCAGGGTTGGGTATCTTCGGCCGCCAGCTATTTGTGCACGTTTTTCGCTGCCCGCATAGATACACGCTATATTAAACCAACCCGGCGTATTCTTCCACCGTCAACCCGCTGTCTTTTAAAATATGCGCGAGTTCCACGCCGACATAGCGGAAATGCCAGGGCTCATAAACATAGCCGGTCGCCCAGGTCTTGTCTTTCAGAAAGCGCAGAATAAAGCCATAGTCCACGGCATGTTCGGCGAGCCATTGAAATTCTGCGGTTGTCGCGAAGGATTCTTCCAGGATGTGCGCTGCCTCTTCACCGCCGATGTCAAAGGCGAGGCCGGTCTGGTGCTCCGATTCGCCGGGCCGCGCGGAGAATGTGTTGGCTTCCTCTTCGCCATATTGATCGGCGTTGCCCTGGAAAATGTCGCGCTGGAGCTCATAACTGCGAAAACCGGAAACAACCCAGATTGAAATCCCGTCTTCCAGCGCGGCGTTTTGCATTGCATCGAATGCGGCTTGCGCGGTGGCATCAACACCGGGGTTGTAGCGTTCGGGCAGGTGGTATTGCTTGTTTACCAAAATCATCTCGTGGCCATGAATCTTCAAATAGGTGATGCCGTCTCGCACTTCCACGGAGATTTCATTTTCGGGCGCGACCACTTCAGGCCTTGGGTCAACGGCTGGATTCGCCGGTTCTTCTTTTGGCTTGCCGCAAGCAGCGAGTGAAAGCAAAAAAAGCAGAACGGCGAGAAGAGAGAAAAATCGTTTCATTCTATTTCTCCAGATATGGATTCAATTTTCAGCTATTTGTACTGTACGCAATATTTACTATTTTATGTCAGCGATGCCCCATTTTCGCGCATACAAAACCAGAATGCGACCGCCGGTAAGCGGCACGATTTTGTCATAGTTGCAGGGCAGAACTTCTGTGCCGTCTTGGCTGATTACGCCGTACTTTCCATCGCGCAGCACCGGCGCGTAGCCGTCGCACATCGAGTAGGCATAGGCCAGGTCGATCACACCTTCCGGATGGGCTTCGTCAGGCAGCACCTGTTTGCTCCCAAAACAGGGATCATACTGAAACGGGGTGACCGGCGCGAACGATTCGTCAATATAGCCCCATTTACCGTCCCTGCTCACGGCTGCCACACCACCGCGGAAAGGTTGCGCACCGTCATAGCGCTCCTCTGTCAGCAAATTGCCGTCGGCATCACAATAGCTGTATTGACCGGTGCTCTCGTAGTCATAGTCGCCGAAAGCCTCGTCGTAGAACAGATCTACAAATTCGACACAGTTGATTGCGGGGAGTGTTTCGGGATAGCCTGAGACCGGAACAATCGAACTATTCTCATCTGCGATAAACACATAAACGAGAGCATCATTTGTATTGTAAAGCAGGAAAACCTGTCCATCGCCGTGGCCTTTGGCTGTAACGCGAAGACCGTTTTCCAAAACGACATCTTCGTAGTCGGCGATTATATGGATTTCGCCCCGGCTACAGATTTGGGCCGGCGTATCGCTGACAGCGGGAATGGTCACCTCAAGTCGATCGTTCAAAACACCCCATTTGCCATCCCGCATAAACGTCAAGTATTGGCAAAGCGGCGTTGTGGTATCATAATAGCGTTCCATTGCCCGCACATCGGCAAAGATTTCCTTGGGTTCTATGATCCAGTTTAAGCCGGATGCATCGTCTGTTTTGCGCGGCGGCCTCTCCTCGGTCGGGTTTTCTTTTGCGCAGCTGCCCAAGGACAGACAGATCAGCAACAGAAGCACACTGGCAACAACTCGTTTCATCAGGCATCCCTCTTCTCCGCTTGGATTCTCTGGCTTATATTTATTATATTAGATTGATTGACCAAAAACAAATGTCATACCTATGCGTTAGCTAGCACTCGGGGGAAATTCCGACCGTTTGCAAAGAGATGCTATTTGATTTACAATGGCAGTGAGGGAAAAAAACAATGCAAAAAGTAGCGGTGATAACCGGCGCTTCGGGCGGCATTGGCGCCGCCATTGCGGCGGATCTTGCGCGCGATTATCGTGTCGCGCTGGGATACCATAACAACAGAGAAAAGGCCGAGGAATGCGTAACATCCCTGCACGCCAGCGGCCTGCAGGCCTATGCGCTGCGGGTGGATGTCGCAGACGGCGAGAGTGTCAGCCGTTTTGCGGCGGAAATTTTGGCGCGGGAACAGCATGTCGATGTGCTTGTGAGCTGCGCGGGGATTGCGGCGTCGGGATTGGTCACCGGGACAGACGACGCACTGTGGCATACCATCATGGACACGAACGTAACAGGCACTTTTTTTATGTGTCGCGCGTTTTTACCTGCGATGATTCGTCAGCAGAGCGGGATCATCGTCAACATGAGCTCGATTTGGGGCATAACAGGCGCCTCGTGCGAAGTTGCCTATTCGGCGAGCAAAGCCGCCGTCATCGGCTTGACAAAGGCGCTGGCGAAAGAAGTGGCCCCAAGCGGCATCACGGTGAACTGTGTTGCGCCGGGTTATATTGAAACCGAGATGAACGCCGCGCTGTCTGCCCCGGATAAATCTGCGTTTTTTGCGGAGACCCCATTGGGACGTGCGGGTACCGCCGAAGAGGTCGCGCACGCTGTGCGTTTTTTGACCGAGAATCGCTTTGTGACCGGGCAGGTAATCAGCCCAAACGGGGGATATGTCATATAGCCAGCGGCGGTGTCGTACACCGGATGGCAAAGCGCGTGCAGAGAGACGGGCGCGGAAATAGTTGTCAGCGCAAAGTTGGAGACAGCGCCCCGCGCACACAAAGGAACGCGGTATGTTCCAATGAGGCAAGTTTGACGGCGCAAGCGTCGTGGCGCTTGCCTGCGCCTTTCCTGTGCTTGTCAAACGCAGCTGCCGTGCGATCCTCGCCCGCGCTTCGGACGCCAAACCAGATGCGCCAAATACAAAGCTCAAAAACGAAAAAGAACGCGTGCATACGCCAGAAAGGGTGCGCTTTTGTTTCGCGTCTTGTCCATTTCATGCAATAGGCGCAGAACGATCCCGCTTTAAAGCAAAGGCTGTCGAACGGCAATTTTGTACAAAGAGAACTTTGCTTTTCAGAAAAACGCAATGACATTGTGAAGCCCCGGCGCGTACGCGCCGGGGCTCGGCTGAAGAAGGGTCGCCTTAAGGCGACCCTTCTTTGACAGGTGACTTCGGGACAAATCTGTCATAGGTTCATCCAAATACGACAATTCTATTGATGTAAGATAGTATACATATGAGTACAAATACATGGAGGTTATTAGGAAGACTGTAAAACGTTCATTCATTATTATTATGCTTTTCATCTTGTTGGCCACTACGTTTGCCCCGCCTGTATTTGCGGCAACGCCTACCACAAAAACGGTTGCGACGTATCAGGTTTCAAGAATTACGATTAAAGAAAAAGTTTGGATTTGGACTGGCTATTATTGTCCTTATATCGAGATCACCTCAACGCGTTGTATCAGTAACGGTAAGACGACGTATCGTCTATCGGATGCGTATGCATATACAAAGGACGGCCTTGGGTGGCTAGATTCTGAGGTGGAATCTGCGCGGTTGTTAATGGAAACTATGTTGTGGTATTCAGAGGGACAAGATATTTAAACTTGGCTTTCACATCTGTCAACATGGGAACAGCGCGAACGCAGATAACTGTCTATCCAAATGGAACTTATGCCATTAAAAAACTTTAGAATATAGTAAAAGCATGTCGCTAAGAATAAGCCTGTGGTTAGCACAGGCGAAAAGCCCGGCGCGTACGCGCCGGGCTTTGTCCGTTTTCGTCAAAGAATGATGCGCGCGTTAATAGCCGCCGGATTCGTCGTCTGCCATCTGCTGCATCTTGCTTTCGCCAACCGCTTTTGTCTGCTCATAAGCGTTGACGTTTTTAAACGACTGGCAGTCGGTACATTGGTTCATTGCCGGATCAGTTTCGTGCGTGCCGACCTGAATGCGGTCCAACGCACAGAAATCTTCGCTGTCACAGTGGTGCTGGCAGCTGTCGACCGAACACATAATTGACCGGTTTTTGCCGATGTTTTTGGACATGCAATAGAAGCCCCCTTTATAAAATGGTTTGGCACTATTGTATCCAGAAACAAACTGATTATTCGATGCTTGCCAAAAAACGGATATGTGCTACTCTTGGTGGATAGAAATGTAGTTTTTGAAGTATTTGCGCATGACACTGACGCCTTTGTCCGCGAGAAAAGCAGCCGCGAAAAGGCCAATGATTGCACCGACAATTGAAAGAATAACACGCATGCTTGACGCCTCCTATCCAGTGGCGACAGCAAGGTAGCTAATAATTGACTGCCAGCCAATCGCCAAGGTTTTCAAATGCAAAGATTGATTCTTGCTGCATCGGCGCGGCGGAGCCAAGGTGTGATTTTTCGCCGGTGCGCAGGAATTTATAGATGTTTCCCTTCATTTTATGTCCGTTTTTAAGATTTGACACGGGAAAATGCTGTTGCAGGAAACTGCGAGGAATGCAGGTTTGAACGGACCAATAATGGCCCTTGGGAAGCAGACCGACGTCGGTGTAGATGTCAAGTGGTAGTTCAACGGGTTCGGCATTGATAAAAATCTGATATTGCCCGTTGGCGTTGAACACAGCGGTTAAAACACCGTTGCTATTTTTTGTAAAGCTGAAAGAAACGGCAACACAGCTGTTGTTATCGAGGTCCAGCTTTTCCGAGCTGGCCGGGTAGCGCTCAAATGCCTGCAGGTTTAGCAGAAGACCCTCGGATTCAATCCACGCACACCGCGCGAACGCCATAGGGTTGTAGCTGTCAATTGCCCATGGATAGTAAATGGTTTCGGCAACCGGCAACGTGTCCACGGTAACCGTATCGGGCGCAATGCAGAGATAAAACATAATACACTCCCAATGTATCTTTCTGGGAATAGTATACCACGCGACCCGATACCGGTAAACATAGGAAAACTAAAAAATTATCGTTGCGCTGTAGTGCGGTTGCAAATAGGTGCGAACCGCGCTATAATACGTTTGGTTATTTTGCACCGAGTAAAATGAAAGCGTTTTACGGTGAAGACAATGGCAGTTGTTAGTGATTTGTTTCAACAAATTCTCTCAGCAAACGTTGGGAAGGTTTTTTTGCGGCAGAAGCGATTTGGAACCTATGCCGCGATCGGCAATTGGAATATCGATTTTTCGGCCGGCACGATATCCTTTGCAGGGTCTGGCACCTATCCCATCCAACTGCTTG
Organism: Oscillospiraceae bacterium; assembly: GCA_031547945.1. Classification (GTDB taxonomy): domain Bacteria; phylum Bacillota; class Clostridia; order Oscillospirales; family Ruminococcaceae; genus JAVBRN01. The sequence continues at coordinate 240,179 of JAVBRN010000002.1, forward strand.
GTTCGGAGTCCTATGTTTCTGATACCTGGCGCTGGGGCTTTGATAACAATGTCGCGGAAAGCGTCGTTGCGGATACGCACGCTTTTTTTGCCATGGTGCAGAGTACATCGGAACTGCATGGCGGAGATCTTGACCTGACCGAATATGTAAACGGCCACAACATCGCGTCGCTCGCGGCAGCTTTACATCCCGAGCCGGTTTGTTACTATCGCTGTCCGTATGACAACGGCGCGGCATTTGTGCTAGTCAAAAATTTACCGGCAGAAGTTTTTGCGGAAAATGCGCCGTTCCCAGTCATACTGGAAGCGTTCCGAAGCTGTACGGCACGGATGGAGCTTGATCATCATGCGCTTTTGGTCGGCATGTTTGCGGACAATGGCGTGGTGTTCCATGAAAACGATACTGTGATGCAATATACGGATGCGCAAGGCACCAAAGGCGAGCTTCGGTTCGACGCGCTGCACCGCGTGCAGAATATCCAATGTAGTCTATCTTTATAACGCTGCAATAACTTGCTTTCTTTCGTGAGATTGCGGTTGTTCTCAAAATATTTACAATTTCTGCTGTCGATTTGCGTGGGCTATCTGACAATAAGTATGGCGCCAACACAAGCGAATTTTTTGGGCGCGCTTTAGAGAAAGATGGATGGCGGAAAATTGCATATCAGCCCTCGTAGCTCAGGGGATAGAGCATTCGCCTCCTAAGCGAAGGGTCGGACGTTCAATTCGTCTCGAGGGCGCCAAAAATAAAGTCGAAAACCCTGTAAAAATCAAGGTTTCGGCTTTATATTTTGCGGGTTATCTGTGCGATTGCGCTAATGGAGGTGCTCCTTATCTTGCGTATGCGCCGCATTTTCCCAATCGGCCTTATATATAGTAAAGAAGTAAGCATGCAGGCATGAATAGAAATCGGTCGCGAACTTGATTCGCGACTTTTTTGCATGGGAAATTGTCAGAGTATTTATCGGGAAACAGCCTCACAATTGCATACGCCTGACATAAGATAAATTGTGCAAACAAGCACTAATCTTGATTAAGGAGGGAACGCGCATGCCGGATCAAAGTTTGGAAAATAAAGCTAGCGCATTGGGTACATATGGCCTATCGCCAACGACAATTACATCTGAGCCAATCACGATCACTATGGTATCCGGCCTGACCATCACAAAAACGGCCGACAAGAGCATATGGGCGGACGGAGAGCTGACCTTTACCGTAACCATTGTAAACGGCGCAGAGCAACCATATGTCAGTCCTGTGCTCACGGATATTTTGGATACGACGCTGATCGACCTGGTGACGGACAGTGTCGAAGTAGACGGCGAGGCGGCGTCTTATAACTACACTGCCGGAACGCTGACAGTGCAGTTGGAAGATCTTGCAATCACCGACAACGTCGTAGTCACCTTTCGCGTCCAAAAAGTATAGTTTTGATTGGGCCAAGATTGTAAACACAGCTACGCTTCAAGCTGGCAATTTCGTACGCACAAGTAACTGTGTTGTTGTGCGCAATGCTTGCCGTACCTGCTGCGGTCGTTGTCCATTTGGATGTTACAAATGTCCGCATGGCTATCCGCCCAGGCGCAAATGGTACTAGCGCGCCCGCTTGAAAAAGACGACGACATGGGTTGTCGGCGGTAAATCAAAACCACTAGTAAATTGGTGGTAAGTACCCTCCCTGGAACGGATAAATACTGACTTGGCTCTAGAGAAGCACCGAATGGATTGACACCGCATTACATTTTCAGGCCGCTGCTAAAGCGGCCTATTTTTATGCCTTTGTATTCTTGCTGCCGTAACGGGTCAGTATATTCTTTAGGTGTCAACTGACCAGATCAGATCTTCTTGCATTTGATCTGCTGTATTCTGGACATTATTTTTGTTGCGGCTACCGTATCCACGTACTACCTGCCGCACCAGAAAGCTCCCGTATTTGCACGTTAGGTTTGCGAGACGAAAATCATCAGCATACGCTTCTCCTTGAGAAATCTCACAAACCCTGTTACATTTTATGTGCGGTGGAGGTCTGCCAGCATATGTACATGAGCCGGACACGTTCCGCTTTTATTATTTCTACTTTCTTGGTTTCGCATAGCTTTCTTAGTATACGACCTATTGCTGTTTTCAGCTTCCCGTATATCTCTTTCCTTCTGTGTTTTGTTGAAAACACGATGTGATACGGACCTCTCTATTTACTGTGTGCTGAACTATTTATTTCACGCACGGACAAAGCCCTCCTGTCGCGAGAAAATAGAAGCGACAGAAGAGCTTTTGCAATCGTCCGGTTTTTCTGTTTCAGTTCATAGAACCGAGAGATTTCTTCGCTAAAGTACATGGAAAAGCAACGGGCGAAAATTGTCCGTTGCTTTTGCGTCAGAGAGATGTAGTTTCGCGAATCTTGTTTGGCTAGATTTCTTCGATAAACTGCAATCCGGGCGCCGAACTGATCAGTTGAACGACCTCATTGTGCGGGCGTTTGACACGGCTGCAGACGGTGAGAATCACTGTCACTGCGCGCTCACTGTGTTCCAGATGTATATCATAAAGCTCGATATTGGCGGCCTTTGCAAATGTCATAAATTCACTGAGCAGATAGTTTTGCTCGAATTCCAGATAGAGATCCAAATATCTGGCATGTCGCCGGATACGGCGGTCAAATCCCTGCATTGCGGCGACGATCAGGAAAATAGCGGCGCCGCCGATCAACGCGCCTTCATAAAATCCAATGCCGATTGCCAGACCGCAGCACGCGGCTGTCCAAAGTCCGGCGGCCGTCGTGATACCCTTGATTTTGTTGCGGCCGGTGACAATGATTGTGCCCGCGCCCAAAAAGCCGATGCCACTGATGACTTGCGCGCCCATACGGACGGGATCGGAAACATCATACATTTGAAACACATACTGGTTTGTCATCATAACCAGCGCGGATCCCACGCAGACCAGCATATAGGTTCGAAAGCCGGCAGGCCTGTTTTTGCGCTCTCGCTCGAGGCCTAAGATGCCGCCAACCAAGATCGCGATCAGCAGGCGCAGAACAATGGAGAGCAAATTGATTTCGCGTAGCATTTCCATAGAGTGCCCCTTTTCAGTAACGGTAGTTGCGCCGTGCGAAAAACGCGGCTGTCGCGCGCTAAGACGTGCTGCGCATTCATTCTTTTAAAGATATGGACGCCTTTTGAAAAAGATGCCGGTTGTTATTTGGTTTGTTGCGAGATGCCCTTGATGTTCGAAATGACCCAATCATAGGTCGCCGCCTGCAGGACGTTGCGGCAGTATGGGCAGCGGGCGGTATTGTTGACGTCGATCACCGCGCCGCAGGTTGGACAGGTCGTCTGCGCTGCCGCCGCAACGTCTGGACCCGGCGTTAGCACGCCAGAACTGCGTGTTAGCGTATATTCATACGTCATGAATTTTTCAGCGGACGTGCTGCCGCGCACCAGGCTGCCGGTGGCATCATCGAACACATAGTCGACAATCCGCGTCTGCACGCGGGCAATCAGGCTATCGGTTTGGCCGTCGGTGCGCCAGCCGTTTAGCGTGACCGAAAGCACGGCGATGCGATCGACATAGTTCGTCTGGCCTTTTTCAATATACTGGTCGAGCTGACGCTTGAGCTGGTTATACAGTGCATCGCTGAAATGCGGGCGCATCGGCTCCCAGTTTTTTGCGGTCCAGGCATTTTGCATCTGTACATATAGGTTGGAGATCTTATCACAGACCGCGGGCTCGGAAAAGTGCGGGTCTTTTTCAACAAGCTTGGAGATCGGCAAAAGTGTTGTATCGACACCGCCGATATAGGGTTGAACGGTGGATGCCGGGCGATGGGATTGCTTTTTCATTCGCAGCAGGAAAAGAAGGACATAAAATGCAGCCAAAAGAAAAAAGACAGTGATCCCTGTGGAGCGGCTGTTGCCCGAACCGCCGCCGGTATCGCTCGAGTCACCCCAATCACTGCCACTGTAATCGGAGCCGCCCCAATCGGAGCCGCCGCTATAATCGCCGCCGCCGTAATCGGAGTCGCCCGAAAAATCGCCGACATCGGCGAAGCTGTGCGCGGTGCCAATCACAAAGACCAACAGCAACAAAACCGCCAGAAGAATCCGAAAACGTTTCATGTGCGCGTATCCTCTTTTCCAATCTATTTGCGCGGGTTTCGATTAATTTCTATAGGCCATCTTCGCCAGCAATAGGATGAAAAAACATATATAAAAGGATTTATTTCTGCTGCGCATAGGCTTGCGCGGCGTTTGCAGCCATTTCGCCAAACTGCGCGGCGACTTCCGCGGGCGCCACAATGTGCACATCGGCGCCAAAGCCAAACAACCAACCCAAAAAGTTTGGGCTGACAAAAACGTCCACTGTAACGGTAAACCGGTCGGTGCCGTCCGGCATTAAAATAACGTCGGCGCCAAAGCGATCGAGAACGACGGTTGCCAGCGCGTTGACAAACGACAGTGTCACGGCCTGCCGCTGTCCGCTGTACATTGAAAACATCTCGTTGGTATGCACTGCCGGGTCAAAACTGTGGAGCGCATTTGGCATTTCGCGCTTCTGCGCGAGCGGGTCGGTCGATGTCATGCGGTCTACACGGTAAGTGCGCACCTCGTCGTGCGCCGCTTCAAACGCATATAAATAGTAATTGCCGTCGGAAAACGTGAGTGCGAGTGGGCAGACAATGTACGGTGCACCGCCGCGGCGCAAAACCCGCTCTTTTGTCAGGCTATAGTTGAAATAAAGAAAGGAAAGCTGCCGATCGTTGTTGATTGCATAGTGAATCGCGTCCACATTATAGTAAATGCTCTCGTTCATCGATTTTATCCGGTGATCGACATGTACGCTGCGGCGCAGTTCCCGCGCTTCGTAGATACTGCAAAACTTCTCGAGCTTTTTAATAAGATCGAGGCTTTTTTTGCGCGTAATAAACCGGGAAGCACCCACGGCGTCGACAAGCAATTTCAATTCCGGCAATTGAAATTCTCGAGACAACAGACGATATTCTGTGCGTTTGTCGCGCACAATATCGATATCCATACCGTAATTGCGCAGCAGCTCGATATCGGAGTAGATCGATTTGCGTTCGGCAGTGACGCCGAGTGACGCGAGATGCGCAAGGATTTCCTCTGTGGTTACGCCGTGTTCACCGTCGGTATTGTGGCAGAGGTACTCCATTAAATACAGCGTTTTCAGTTTTTGGTTTTTGGCTCCCGGCAAAATGCAACCCTCCAAAAGACCGATGCATTGGACATTTATTTGTTTAGTATCGTAACAGATTTTTTTCTTCTTTTCAATACTTTCGCATAATGCAGTACGATTTTGCGGATACTGACAATGAATCTTATGGATTAGGAGCAATGACGATGCAATTGAATGCACAGGAATATAAAGCGATGTATACTGCGGAAATGCCGCGCTCAAAGATCGGCGTGGACTGCTTTTGGGCATTTATGGTCGGCGGATTTATCTGTCTGATCGGGCAGATGCTAATCAACGCCTATTCTCTGATTAATGGTGTCAGTGAGGATATGGCTGCATTACTGGCATCCCTGACACTGATTTTTATTTCGGCGATGCTGACAGGCTTTGGACTCTACGATAAAATCGCGCGGCATGCGGGCGCAGGTACGCTGGTGCCGATCACCGGGTTTGCCAACTCTGTTGTTGCCCCGGCGCTTGAGTTTAAGTCGGAAGGGTTTGTGTTGGGTACAGGCGCCAAAATGTTTATCATTGCAGGTCCGGTCATTGTCTACGGAACTGCGGCGTCTATCATTGCGGGCGTAATTACGCTTTTGGTGGGGTAGGGGGCAAACATGGCAAAACGAATCGGCAAAGCGACGATTGCGCTGGAGACGCTGCCATCGGTTATCGGCTATGCGGCATATGTCGGCAAAAAAGAGCAGGAAGGGCCGCTCGGCCGTTTTTTTGCACACTGCGACGATGACACCACCTTTGGAAAAGATACCTGGGAAAAAGCGGAATCGGAACTGCAGAAGCGAACATTTACGCTGGCAAAAGCGTCCGCTGGCTTGGAAAATGACCAAATCGACATTTTGTTCGGCGGCGATCTTCTAAATCAGTGTATTGCCTCGGCGTTTGCGAGCCGCGGCAGCGCGCTGCCATTTGTCGGATTATACGGCGCCTGCTCGACGATGTCCGAATCCCTTGGGTTGGCGTCTGTCTTTGTCGACGGCGGCTATGCCAGTACGGCGGCGGCGATCACATCCAGCCACTTCTGTTCCGCCGAGCGGCAGTACCGTTTCCCGCTGGAATACGGGGGACAGCGCACGCCGACCGCGCAGTGGACGGTGACCGGATCGGGCTGTGTGCTGGTAAGCGAGCATCGACCCAACACCGTGTGCATCCGGCAGGTCTGCTTTGGCGCAATCGCCGATCTGGAAGTGACCGATATCAACAATATGGGCAGCGCGATGGCGCCAGCCGCGTGTGATACGCTTGTGCGCTTTTTCCGCGATACCGGCACCAAGCCGAGCGATTACGGCGCGGTAGTCACCGGAGACCTTGGCGAGATTGGCTCGCGCATGCTGCTTAAACTGTGCGCGATGGACGGCTATGACATGCCAAACCACCTCGATTGCGGCAAACTAATTTTTGACCCGGCAGAGCAAAATGTCGGCGCGGGTGGCTCGGGCTGCGGTTGCAGCGCGAGTGTGCTAAATGCCTACTTCCTGCCCATGCTTGAGCGGGGCGAGCTGCGCGATATTCTGTTTATGGCAACGGGCGCACTTATGAGCCCGACCTCATTTCAGCAGGGAGAATCGATTCCCGCGGTTGCACATCTGGTGCATCTTGTTGCGGCGAATTAGTAACCACAGTGAGAGCGGCAGCGCATTTGCGCCGCCGCTTTGCAGTCCGTCAAAAATCATCGACAAGAAAACAGCGCACAAATGATGCCTAAAGATACCCATCCCCCTGCCGCCCAATAAAATGGGGCTTCGCCCCAACCCCAGTTGAAGGAAATAAAAGGCCGTCGGATACGCAAAACAGCGCCGAAAAGCACAGGCCCAACGTCAATCGGGCGGCAGGAGCGGGAGTAATGGGTCGACGAACGACAAGCCTTATTCTTTTTGGCGAAGTCGTATGTTTATAGACACAGCGAAAGCGGCGGCGCAAATGCGCCGCCGCTTTGCAGAACAATCGCTTGTTTTGGCGTGCCTCTCTACAACTTGTAAATAAATAAGCAAAGAATGGTTGCAGGGTTGAAATCAGCGTTTCAATTTGGTATTCTTTATAAGTAATATTTTATCCCATATATGACATCATTGGAATGCATAGGGTGATAAAAGGAGCGACACATGGGCGAAAGACATAAGTTCACTTACACAAAGGGCGGGGCTGTCGAATCCTCTGATACAATTGCGTCCGTAGCCGATTCTGCAACCCAACAGGAAGCTGTCGTGCAACCACAGCAACCGGTTGATCCCAGAATTGCGGCGGTCAAGCAGAAATTGGAAGTGGAAAAGCGTACACAGCAGACAGACGGCTTTGTGGGCGATGTGTTTGATCACATGGACACGCCCGCGCAAACAGATGCACCAAAGCGGAAAAACGCGAAAAAGAAAACAGACAAACCAGAAAAACCGCAAAAAGAGAAAAGGAAGAAGAGCAAGGCCGGCCGTATTGTGATGGCTGTTGTGGCGGGTTTGCTTGTAATTATCCTCGCGACGGGCGGTCTTGGGTTTGCGGGCGTGCTGGATATCGGCGGGATTATTGCATCAACCGGCATGGGCGTCACCTATTATTCCTATGAAGTCAAGGATTACGATACCCTATTGCGCTATCTGCGCCACCCCTCGCTGAAACCGGGGGATACGCTGCGTGTGAGCGGAGACCACGTCATCGATGTGGCGCAGGAATTTGGAGATTTTGCTGTGCTGCCGCTCGTCAATGTCACGGGCGGATCTGTTAAGTTTAAAGGCGGAAGCGTACTTCTTTCAGGCGCCGCAGACGGCATAGATATGAGCGGGGTCTCTTTTGAGGACTGCAAATTGTATATTGAGGCGCCACAAACGGCGCTGAAACTCGGCAGCGCGTCCGATGAGAATATTAATGCGCGCACGCTCAACGGCTCTGCGCACACGCGCGATCTCACCTTGCCGTTTGCCGGCACACGAATGACGGTGCCTGTAACAATCAATAACGAGTCCGGCGCGGCACAGAGCAACCTACAGGTCTATCTCACATCGCCGAGTTTTCTGTTCACAGATGGCGACACTTTTATTATTGATAACCTGCCGTCCGGCGGCAGCATTACGAAAGATGTCAATGTGGTCGCGCTGGAAGGTGGACGCTTGCAGATCATGGCTTATGCGACAGACGGCGGTAACCTATTGGCATTTGGCAAGAGCGATTACATTAATGTTTTAGGTGCCGGGTTCTATTCCGGCGATCTGCATACGCACACAACCGCGAGCCAGTCGCAGCGCGAAGGCACGCTGGACGGCAACATCCGCGCGGGCTATGCGCACGGGTTGAGTTTTATCGCCAGCGTGGAAGTTGGCAAAGTGGTCGATGAAGATACCGGACGAGAGACCGATGTGGATGTCGAAGCGGAAAAATTGCCGCAGGGCGAAGTGGATGCAATCACCGGTTCCAACGGTTTTTTCCTGCAGTTGACTGCCGGAGAAACTGGCGAGAACTCCCGCCATTTGCTGATTTATGATTCGGACAAGCGGCCGCGCTCCGATTACGGTGAGGTCATTCCGGATTATGGCACCTGGACCTATAACGATGCGATCCGGGAAGTGACACGCGATGTCGAGGACGAAGAGACAGGCGAATTCATCCGCAGAGGCGGGTTTGTCATCCTGCCACACTTTTTTGATTACGGCGATATTTCTGCTTCGGTAGATATGGCCAAAACGCAGTATGGCGCCACAGGTATCGAAATTGTGACGGGACTGTATCGATACCAAGAAGCGGATGGCAGCCATCGCACCGAAGTGCGCTGCGCGCTGAATGTCTGGATTGCCATTAACGCGCAGGGGAAACAAAAACTGTTTGCAGTCCTGACAAGCAACAACCTTGAATCGGATGCAGTGGGTTCGCGCTATGTTAGCTGCAATATGCCGACACTGAGCGAGCAAAATATTTATGACTCAATTCGGTCCGGCAACTTCTATTCTTCCAACGGACCGCAGCTGCGCTTCCGTCTTGGCGGTATGGATATGGGACAGGATGTCTCTGCGCCGGAGGGAGCGAAGTTGATCGCCAACTGCTATGCAGCCGATTCCAAGCCATTGACGGCGGTGCGCCTGGTCAAATACGAAGTGACGCGGAAAATGGAAGACCCCCAGCCAGTGATCGTCTATGAAGAAGATCTGACCGGCAAGGGTGTGTATAGTTTTCAAAAAAGTATCGAAGTGGAGACCGCAGGCGTAAACGAATTCTATCGGTTTGAAGCGATTTCGGAAAAAGCCGCTTATTATGAAGATGTCGGCGTTGCGCTGTCCAATCCGATTTGGGTGAAAGTGGAGGAAAAGGCGAGCGCATCTGCAATCGAGACCATCTCCAATGTATTGGGCAAAAAGGTTCAGCAAGCGCCAAACGGGGCATACTATATTCAGTCTGCTGGCGTTTTGCCCGCGTTTGTGCATGTGAGTACAACGGGAGAAAAAGTGACGATTCAGGTACACAAATTCGGCAGCAAGTTGTTGGTGGACTATGTGACAATTGATGTGCTTTCTGCCAACGGGTCACACACGGTTGAACGCGTATATCTTATCTGAATTTTTAGCATTCCTGATAAGAAAGCGGCAGGGCATTTATTTGTCCTGCCGCTTTGCTAGGGCGATTGTGCCTTTGAAAAGATTTCGAAATCTTTACAAAGCAGAGACGATATTGAGAATTTTTGTGTGCTGTGGTACCATGTTTGCGCAGGTTATTTCGCGCGCAAAAACAATGAAAACAACTTATAGTAAAGGAACAATCAAATTATTATGACACCAGAAGCATGGGTGATCTGTTTAGAGATCTTTTTCGGACGTATCGCAGATGTATCGCTTGGTACGCTGCGGACGATGTTAACTGTAAAAGAAAAAACGCTTGCGGCGGCATGCGTTGGATTTGTAGAAGTTTCGATCTGGTTTTTGATCGTGCGCGCCGCGCTCACAATGGGCGGGAACGGTATTGTGCCGGGGCTCTGCTATGCAGGCGGGTTTGCCATTGGTACGATGATTGGCGGATTTGTCTCACGGCGCTTTATTAAAGGGAATGTGGTGCTGCAAATTGTGATTGACCGCAATGACGAATTGGTGCAGGTGATCCGCAGCGCGGGGTTTGGCGTTTCGGTGGTTGACGTCAAAGGCTCCGATTATGGCGGCGACAAGTACATGCTGTTCTGCGATATTGATAAAGACCGTCTGGAGGAACTTAAACGCCTGGTACACAAATATGAAGAGCATGCGTTTATTATGGTGCAGGAAAACAAACGTGTGTATAATGGCTTTATCAAATAGGTTTCTTATGAAGGGCGCGGCCTACAGAATGTAACCGGAATGGCCGAATTCTCTTAAGGTATCATCACATGTTGTTGGAGCGATAGGTACCGCCGGTGTTGGTGCCTTTTTGTCAAGCCAGCCATAACAATAGTTTCATAACAACAATCCTCAAAGCCGCCAGTTGACTTTGAGGATTGCGCATTATTGATGCATGCGATTGGAACTCGCATAGTATTAGCATATATAACGATGGAAGATTCACCCAAGTTCTTGTCATATAAAACGCTGTAATCTATCCACCGGCGTTCCGCATATGGGATAGCGACTGTTTCATTACCCTTCGGCGGCGGCAAGATGTCATATTACGAATTGTTTGAATCGGGCCGGGTTGCTGTTTCGTAAAAAAACGACAGAAACAAGAGGAATTACGTCTTTACATATTATATTGATTATAATATCATAAATGCATCAATGTTGCGCGAGTTTGTATATTTGTGAAGCTTGAAAAGATTACGGGAATAGAAAGCGGGGAGAAATGCGTGCGTTTTAAAGAAAAGCTGTGTCGGTATCCGGTTGCAACGGCAATAATTGTTATGGTTGTGCTTGCGGCCTTTTTACTTGCGCCAATGCTATTTTTTCAGGGTGAAATAGCGGAAACCATTCCCAATTTCATTTTGGCGGGTATCGTCCCGCGCGCTGCTGCGTCTGCCTTGTGGATCTTTGTGCTGTGTATGCTTGGTGTGCCGCATTTGGGCGGATTTCGAAAAAAAGGTCTTGGAAAAGGCCTGTTGCTCGGGTTGCCGCTGCTTACAATTGGGATTGCCGCGCTCGTGATAAGCCTTGCAGGGGTCTATTTGGCGGATTTGAAATTTCAGGGCATTGCAATTTTGATCGTATTTACGCTAACGAACTTTTTTGTCGGACTTGTAGAAGAAACCGCGTTCCGCGGCGTTATCCTCAACGTTATGTTGGAAAAATGGGGGAATGATAAAAAAGGGCAGACAAAAGCACTCGTTATTTCTTCTGTCTTTTTTGGAATGATGCATCTGGTCAATCTCACAATAGAGCCTATTTTTAGTGTACTGTCACAGGTGGTTTATGCCGCGGCGATGGGTTTGTTGCTTGGGGTCATATATCTAAAAACAAGAAACATGTGGGCCGTTATAATTATACATATGATGACGGATTGGTTTGCAGAATTTCTAGGATGCTTTACATACCAAGGCGCGGTGCGACTGGAGGAGACAATAAATCCGGCAGAAGCGATCATCACAATTTTCGGGGCAGTTATAATGCCCTTGGTACTCGCACAAATTTATGCGAGAAAGGTCAAAAGTGTTGACGAAACAGAGGATAAACTGTTAGAAAGGTTGCCGATTCATACAGTCAATTGAGCAACAACAGGGGAATACTGTGCGCTTACAATCTAAAAAACGGATACCAGCGGTATCCGTTTATCGTTTTTGTTATCTAACCTCTCCGGAAGACCGGGATCACGGCTTTCGCACCATCGGCTTTTTTTGCCCCTGTCTTTGATTTAATACAATCTAACGCGGAACCATGGATAGAAACAAGTGCGTATCGAAGGCATCGTTTGAAACAGGAAACGCCAAAGCAGCAGGCGCGCAAGCGAAAGTACCTTGTATGTTTTCAGGCGCTGCTGGTAATCCAGGACGGTGCCTGCATAAGAAATACCGCCGGCTGCGCCGGCGGATTTTGTTGTGTTTATGATTCCATTGTGTTGTCCGCAGAATCGCCGTTTGCATCCGGCAGTGCATATTGTTCCCGGCAGATCGCCACTTGTTCTTCAAATTGGACACGTTGCACCGCTTTCAACTCGTGCACATAACTGTGGTAATCCATTTGCAGTTCCAGATCATTTGCCTTGATTACGCCTGTCGCCAGATTAGAGCAGTGGTCGGCAATGCGCTCGTAGTTGTTCAGGATATTAGAGATAATAAAGCCAAGCTCAATGGTGCAAATGCCGCGCTGCAGGCGCTCGATATGTCGGGCAAAGATCGCGTCTTTTAATTCATCAATGCAGGCTTCAAGCGGTTCCACGGTTTCCGCAAGCGAAATATCGTTCGCGATAAACGCGCGTTCCGCGCGGGATAAGATCTCGACAACGGCGTCGCGGACAACAGCCAGGTCGCGTTGCGCAAAATTTGAAAAATGAATCTGCTTGTCATGCATCTCCTCGGCGGACTCCAGAATATTACAGGCGTGGTCGCTGATGCGCTCAAGATCTCCGATGGCGCGCAGCATCTGCGCCACGCGTTTGCGGTCGTCCTCCGAGAGGTCGTCGGTTAAGCGCACCAAGAATGTGCCAAGGCGATCTTCATAGGTATCGATGATATCTTCATTTTTTAGAATTTCATCATCGTCCGTCGTGGTAAAGTGTTGCAGGGAGCCAATGGCCTGCAGCACCATGCCGCGCGTGATTTCGAACATTTTTTGAATGACATTTTTACATTCCGCCACGGCGAAAGCCGGCGTGACCAGCAGACGCTCATCGACGAGGTCAAAGTCACTTGCCTGCTTTTTCCCTTCCGGAACAAAGAGAGTCGCCAATTTCACCAAAACCTTGCCAAACGGCAGCAATACAAGTGTTGTTGCGATGTTAAAGATACTATGCATCACCGCGATACCCAGCGGATCGGTGACCTGTTCCAGGATGGCAATGGGCCAGATTGCGTTAAACGTATAGATGACAATCAAAAAGAGCGCTGTTCCGATAATATTAAAAATAACATGAACCGCGGCAACCCGCTTTGCATTTTTTGAGGCGCCAATACTGGAAATTATCGATGTGACGCAGGTGCCGATATTTTGACCCATAATGATGGGAAGCGCAATGCCGTACGTAATACCGCCGGTCATCGAAAGCGCCTGCAGGATGCCAACGGACGCGGCGGAACTTTGGATGATACCAGTGAAAATGGCACCGGTCAATACGCCGAGAATTGGGTTATGGAAATAGGTCAGCATACTGGTGAATTGGGGCATGTCCGCGAGCGGGGCCACCGCGCTCGACATCAATTCCATGCCGAACATCAAGACGGCAAACCCTAGCATGATCTCGCCGAGACTTTTTCGCTTTGGCTTTTTGCTGAGCATTACCAGGACAATACCGACAAAGGCCAGAATTGGCGAAAATGACATCGGCTTGAGTAAACTGATAAAAATGTTATTGCTCTCGATGCCTGCGAGCGACAGAATCCAGGCTGTCAGCGTCGTCCCGACATTGGAACCCATGATCAGGCCGACAGTTTGTGACAATTCCATAATGCCCGAGTTGACAAACCCAACGAGCATTACGGTCATCGCTGAAGAAGACTGGATTGCAATTGTGATGCCCGCACCGAGCAAGATCGCTTTGAACGGGCTGGATGTCATCGACTCGAGCGTTTTTTTCAGTCGATTACCCGCCGTTTTCTCCAGTCCGCCCGACATTACATGCATGCCGTACAAAAAGAAAGCAAGGCCGCCGAACAGCGTGAGAACAGAAAAAATAGTCATGCTGCTTTTCCCCCAAGAACCGCGATTGTAGTCGTTTTTCTATTTAAATATTTTAATAGCTCCCTTTTGGTTGAGTGCCGTCAAAATTGCCAGACTGATTGGCAAACCAAACAATCCGATGGCGCCGAACAATTTCGCACCCACAAACATGCTCATCAACGTCACCAGCGGATGCAATCCGACATTCTTGCCGACAATCTTCGGCTCGATAATATTACGAATAATCGTGATGGCAGCGTATAGAATAAGAAGGCCGACGCCCATGCCAATGTTGCCGGTAATAAAGCAGACCGCTGCCCAAGGCAGAATGACGGTCCCCGTGCCAACCACAGGCAAAATATCAAAAATGGCAATCAAGAACGCGAGTAAAACAAAATTCTTAACGCCGATAATCAGCAGGCCAATCAGGAGTTCGACAAAGGTGATCCCCAAAATCAACGAATAAGAGCGCGCAAACTGCACAATGACCTCGCCGAGGTACCGCTTGGTATCCAAAACAATGCCGCGCGCACGTGAAGGCAGTTGCCGCTTGATAAAGCCGGTTACAGTACTGTAGTCAATCGCCATAAAGAAGGTCGAAATGATCATAAACAGGGTGTTAAGCAGGAACCCAGGCACCGCTTTTGCTACATTTGAAATCCAGCCGACGACGCTTAGGGACCAGCTACTGATGGTATTTCCAAGCGATTGCACCGCGTTGTTAAAAATATCTTCAATGGTCTTTACGATCGCCGGATCGAGCAGGTGGATGTTCTCGTTGATGTCATCCCCAAGCTGATATAAATATGGTTCTATGGTAGAGGTATACAGCGCCGGCAGTCTGCGAAACCAGCTTTCCAGATAAGTGAAAATACGAACACCGAGCAAGATCAGCAGAACACCGATGGTACAATAAAATAATGTTACCAGAACTATGGCAACGATGTTATGCTTCATCTTTGTCTTGCGAACAATCCACAAAATGATTGGTTGCAGCACAAACGCAATTGCAAATCCAATCACAAATGGCATGATATAGAAGATAAGATATTTGAAAACAAAGTACACCAGCAGAAGAATTAAAACCCAATAGATGATATTGATGATCACTCGTTTGCGCTGGTCAATGCGCGTCTGAACCGCAAACGGGGTGTCATCCGCGGGGAAGCGCTCTTCTTTTATGGGAGCAGCAGGAGTATTATCTGGTTTGGTCGCACTCGTTTTTGGCGTTCGCGTTTCGTTGTTTTGTTTCATCGTATCGATCCTTTGTGAGTATTGCTCGATTCCGTCGCCTTTTTCCGCATTCAAACTGGAATAAGCCACATTCCGCTTTATAAATTATAGCATATTTGTTTGCAATAATTTGTGCGCTGCCAAAAATTCTGTTTTGCGCAAAAAAATGGTTGCTTTTTTGACATTCTGCTGATAGACGCGGTGCAGACCGTGTGCTATGATAGGGCTTGTACGTATTACTTTTTAGAGGGATAAGCTATGGAATTCTTTGAAAACCTGCTTGGCATTTTTAGTAATGTCACGCAGATTACATGGCAGATGGTAGTCATGTGGATCATTGGCGCGCTGTTGCTCTATTGTGCGATTCGCCGTGAAATGGAACCTGCATTACTGCTGCCGATTGGGTTTAGCGCAATTCTAGTGAACCTGCCGTTTTCGGGCGCCGTTGATCAGATTGCCGCGCACAGCGGTGAAGTGGAACAGGGCGCAGTGGACATTTTATATCGCGCGGGCATTGCAAACGAACTGTTGCCGCTCTTATTGTTCATCGGCATCGGTGCGATGATCGACTTTGGACCGCTGCTAAGCAACCCCAAGCTGATGTTGTTTGGCGCGGCCGCGCAGTTCGGGATCTTCTTCACACTTAGTATGGCCTCATTGTTCGGATTTGAATTCAAAGATGCGGCTTCGATTGCAATCATCGGCGCGGCGGACGGCCCAACGTCCATTTTTGTCGCAAACTATCTGCAGTCAAACTATCTCGGGGCGATTGTTGTGGCGGCATACTCATATATGGCGCTGGTGCCGCTGGTACAACCGCCAGTCATCAAGTTGTTAACTACAAAAAAAGAGCGTCTCATTCGTATGCCGTACGAGGAGAAAAATGTTTCGAAGGTAACACGTATCTTGTTTCCGGTGATCATCACAGCGATTGTCGGCATTGTCTCTCCAAAATCGGTTGCTTTGATTGGCTTCTTGATGTTTGGCAATTTGTTGCGGGAGTGCGGCGTTCTCAACTCGCTTTCGGAAACGGCGCAGAATGCGTTTGCAAATATCGTGACGATTTTGCTTGGTATTTCGATCGGTTCCTGCATGAAGGCCGAATCCTTCCTGCGCCCGGAGACACTGCTGATTATGGGCCTTGGTTTGATCGCTTTCATCTTTGATACCGCGGGTGGCGTTCTATTTGCAAAGTTGCTCAACTTGTTCCTAAAGAAGAAAATCAACCCCATGATCGGCGCTGCGGGCATTTCGGCGTTCCCGATGTCCGCCCGCGTGGTGCATAAGATGGGCCTTGCGGAAGACAAGCAAAACTTCTTGCTCATGCATTCGATCGGCGTCAACGTTTCCGGCCAAATCGCATCCGTCATCGCGGGCGGTTTGATCCTTAGCTTTTTCGTATAAGGAGAAATAACGATGAATTTTCACATTGACATAGATGCGTTTTTAAATTCGCTGGGATATATGGGGCAGGGTTTGCTTGGCATTTTCATTGTGACGGGTTTTTTGATTCTAACGATGGTGCTGCTCAACCTGCTGTCCAAAAAGAAAAAATCAGGCGATCAAGAATAGCAGAATTGAAACACCGCAGCCGGAGGATTGGCTGCGGTGTTAGTTTTGGCGCAAAAGCAATGTTTAAACCAGAAATTGTGCCTGATACCCGGAAAAGTCAAACGTGGCAGCGGCTGCGATTCGCGCACAAAGCGTTCGAATTCACGTTTAAATTTTTTGCCAGCATGCTACATTACACAAACAGCCTCCGGCTTCGGAGGCTGTTTACGAAAAAGAAGGCGCTTTTTAGCGCGTTATGATTTTGATGTCACCGACGCCTGCTTCGATTGTGATTTTAACAAGACCGGTGGGATTGATGTTTTGGTCGCTGCCGACGCCGGAATAATGATGGCCATTGATGCGCAGGGAACCAACGCCCGTACTGCATTCAAAATTGTACGTGCTCTCTTTGCCGCTCAGATTCAGTTTAATATTGCCAACACCGCCAGTGATTTTGGCGCTCTCGGTAATATCGCCGCTGAAATCCAAATCGCCGACACCCAATTCGACGTTGAAGGTCTTAAATTCACACTCGTCGAGCTCGGCAGTACTGGCACCTGTGGAAAAGGTTGCGTCATCTGCGCTGATATGTTCAAAATCGCAGTCACCGGCGCCAATCGAGACGGTCAACTTTTGCAAAACCAGTTGTTCAATATCAATGGTGCCTGCGCCCAACTCGATGGTTAGGGTATCCAGGTTGTTACTGTTTAAGTAAACGGTAATGACCGGGTTTCTGCGGTTCTGCGTGCCAAAGTTATCCCGCGATGACCAATGGGTATCCTTTGCCTGCAATTGTCCGTTTGTCATGTTTAGTTCCAGACAATTTTTTGCATAGTCCTTGACCGAAATCCCTGTTTTATCATTAGAATAAACAAATTGAATTTTCCCGTAGGCGATGTTCAAGTCAACCGACGTGATTTCTTCCTGCGTCCAAAGTTCATAATCATCAACGTCGCGCCATAATTTTGTATAGGTATACTCGGTTTTTTCTATGATGCGAAACGTGCCGCCGGACAAAAAACCAAATAGCGTGATCAGCAAGCCGATCACCAACAGCACCGCGCCTACAATCATGAGGACACTGTATGCCTTATTGTTTTTCATTTTGATCTGTCCTCCGTTTTAAGCTATTAAAGATTCGCGTGACCAGTTTGGCAACGGCATTGACCAACCAGACACAAAACCGGATAATGAGCGGAATTAAGAGAAAGGCTAAGCCAAGCAAAGCAATTGCACCGCCGATGGAAATCAGCCCGCCGCCCCAACCGAGCGTGAAAGATCCAATGCCGAACAAGGTGCAGAAGCTGCCAACCAATAAAGCAATCACCACGCCGATCAACGCGACGACCACAGCGAAACACACGGAGATAACAACAATCACAACGACAAAAGCCACAATCACAACGGGCAGCGCAACAGGCAGTGCAAAAATGCCGAGAATGACAGCCCATATCCAGCTAAGGCTGGATTTTTTCTGCGGCTGGTCTGACTGCACAGGCGGCGCAGTATAGGTTTGCCGGGTGTATTGCTGTGAAGGCGCTGGCATTTGTGCCAGATTGGTGACTGGTTCCGCTGAAGGCGGAGCGGTCTTTTGTTGTTTGAACGCCTGTTCGCGCGCCTCCAACATGCGCGCAGAGAATTCCGCATTAATCTGCGCTGCGAGCCGAATCGATGACCCAAGAGATTCTATCGCGGCTGCGTCGTCGCCAGCATCCTCAAAGTATTCACTGTAGAACGCCATTGCCTCATCGCGCTCGCTTTGTGGCAAACGCGAGAGCTTTTGGCGTAGGTCGCGCAGATATTCATTTCTTGTCATCCGACTGTCCCCCTTCGTTCAGCAGAACTGCTTCTACCTTTTTTTTGTAGTCCTGCCACTCCTCTTTATAAACCTCAATTTGCTGTTTGCCTTGATCTGTCAAGCGGTAATATCGCCGGTTTCGCCCCATATATGGTTCATCATACGTATCAAGGTACCCGCTTTTTTGCAGACGGCGCAACACAGGATAAAGTGTTGATTCCGACACGTCAATTTTTGTCCGGACTTCCTGCGTTAGCGCGTATCCATACGTATCACCCCTGGACAACACTGCGAGTACAAACGCATCGAGCAAGGCGGTGTTAACTGTAAACATTTGCATCCCTCCTATTCAATTCAACAATATTATAGTTCATATAATATTGTTTGTCAACACTTATTTTTTTTAGAATGCCATGGCTCCAGCGTATATACTCCGGCGCCTGTGTTCGCGTCTGCGTTGCTTGTCTCGTTTGCCGAGACGCACAAAAATGCAACACGAACAAAACCTCCCGGATGGGAGGTTTTGCGCTTGAAAGACGGTCTATAACAAAAGGATTTGCTTTGACCGTTTTTTGTTTTCTATAGCCCGAGACCTACAACAAAACATAAAACATCCAAAGGATTATACAGAACGTATTGATTCGTGTTTCTATCATAACAAAACTGCGCACAAAAGGATAGCAGAAACTCGACGATTTTTATATGAAATAGTTGTAGGATCACACAGTTTATTGTTGGCAGAAAAATAAAAGCCAAATCGAAAAAACGCACTCTTTTTTGCGAAAACAGGGCAGGGATGAAAGCGGGATCTAGTGTTTCGCGCGACAAGAGAACAAAGCAAAAGTGGGTGTCTGCAAAAAATCTGTGCAAAGTGTTAATAAATTAACAAAAGCGCATTTTCGCCTTGCCATTCCACTTTAAATATAATACAATAATTCCTGGAGAAAATAAGAAGCAAGATTACGATATGAGGAGAGCAGGACAATGGACGTAAGCAACAAAAAAACCGTAGAAGATTTCGACGTAAAAGGCAAGCGCGTGCTGGTGCGCTGTGATTTTAACGTGCCGCTCAAAGACGGCGTGATCACGGATGATAAGCGCATCCAGGAAAGCATGCGCACAATTAAGTATTTGGTGGACAAGGGCGCGCGCGTGATTCTCTGTTCGCATCTTGGCCGGCCGAAGGGCGAGTTCAAGATGGAGTATTCGCTTGCGCCGGTTGCAACGCGCATCGGTGAGCTGCTTGGCAAATCGGTTGTGATGGCGGCCGACGTCATTGGTCCGGACGCAAAGGCAAAAGCGGCTGCGCTGCAGGACGGCGATGTGATGTTGCTGGAGAATGTGCGCTTTCACGCCGAAGAAGAGAAAAACGATCCTGCGTTTGCCAAAGAACTTGCGTCCATGGCCGAGCTTTATGTCAACGATGCATTTGGCACGTCGCATCGCGCGCATGCTTCTACTGCAGGCGTGGCGGACTATCTGCCCGCGGCTTGCGGTTATCTGATTCAAAAAGAGCTGGATGTTATGGGGACCGCCCTCAGCAATCCAAAGCGCCCGTTTGTTGCGATTCTTGGCGGTGCGAAGGTATCGGATAAGATCGGTGTCATCAACAATCTGATTGAGAAAGTCGATACTTTGATTATCGGCGGCGGTATGGCGTATACGTTCAATAAGACACAGGGCCACAGCATCGGCAACTCGCTGCTCGAAGCGGACAAGCTCGATCTTGCGAAAGAGCTGATGGCCAAAGCGAAGACAAAAAATGTGAAGTTCTTGCTGCCGGTGGACAATGTTGTTGGCGACAAGTTTGACGCGGAATGCAATACGCAGGTTGTGGACAGCGAAGATATCCCAGACGGCTGGATGGGTCTGGATATCGGCCCCAAAACGATTGCGCTGTTCAGCGACGCGATTCAAGGCGCAGGCACCATTGTATGGAACGGCCCGATGGGCGTGTTTGAATTTGAAAAATTTGCAAAGGGCACTGAGGCCATTGCGCAGGCGGTTGCACAAAGCGGCGCGATTAGTATCATCGGCGGCGGCGACTCTGCGGCGGCGGTGCAGAAGCTTGGCTATGCCGACAAAATGACCCACATCAGCACGGGCGGCGGCGCATCTCTCGAGTTTCTGGAAGGGTTAGAGCTGCCGGGTATCGCGGCGCTCAACGACAAATAATTTGACAATACAAATCTCCCTGTGCCTGCGTATGCGGATGCAGGGAGAGGATTGCATAAAGGAGAAAATATGGATAAAACAAAACGCGCCGCGGTCATCGCGGGCAACTGGAAAATGAACAAGACCGCATGTGAGGCAAGCGCTTTGCTGGCCGATATCGTGCCGAAAGTGGAAGATGCGGCGTGCACCGTAATTGCGTGCGTACCGTTTACCGACCTTGCCGCCGCGGTGGAAGCGACAAAAGGCACCAACGTCAAAATTGGCGCGCAGAACGTGCATTTTAAAGAATCCGGCGCGTACACCGGTGAGATCTCGGCGGCGATGCTCCTTGAGGCGGGTGTGGAGTATGTGATCATTGGCCACAGCGAGCGCCGGCAGTATTTCAGCGAGACCGACGAGACCGTCAATCTGCGGACCCGCGCGGCGCTGGCGGCGGGTCTCAAACCGATTGTTTGTGTTGGCGAGCTTTTGGAACAGCGGGAGGCGGGCACAACGGAGGCGATTGTAGGCGGACAGACGACAGCTGCGCTTAAGGATATCACCGAGGCCGAACTCAAAAATGTGATTATCGCCTATGAGCCGGTCTGGGCGATCGGCACCGGCAAGACCGCGACGGCAGAGCAGGCCAATGAGGTTTGCAGCTTTATTCGTGGGGTTGTTGAAGGGCTGTATAGCAAAGCGGCTGCGGATGGACTGACGATCCAATATGGTGGTTCGATGAATGCTGCCAACGCGGACGAGCTGTTGGCGCAATATGATGTGGACGGCGGCCTGATCGGCGGCGCATCGCTGAAAGCAGACGATTTTGCGGCAATTGTCACTGCCGCAAGCAAATAGGAAAGAAGACGATTGCATGAAAAAACCTTTGGTTTTAATGATTCTGGATGGCTTTGGCTATAATTCCGACAACTTCGGCAATGCGATCACAGCGGCGAAGACGCCGGTGCTTGACGAACTGTTTGAACATAACCCCCACACGCTGATTGGCGCGTCGGGGTTGGATGTCGGCCTGCCGGACGGCCAGATGGGCAACTCTGAGGTTGGCCACACCAATATCGGCGCGGGCCGCATTGTTTACCAGGAGTTGACGCGTATCTCCAAGGAGATCAGGGAAGGCGCATTTTTTGAAAATAAAGTCTTGCAGAATGCGTTAGACTATGCCAAAGATGGCGCGGCACTGCATCTGTTCGGTCTGCTGTCGGACGGCGGTGTGCACAGCCACATCGAGCATCTGTTTGCGCTCATCGACATGGCGAAGCAGCGCGGGGTGCAGACGCTCTACGTCCACGCGATTCTCGACGGGCGCGATACGCCGCCGCAATCGGGCAAAGGCTATGTACAGCAGCTTGCGGATAAACTGCGGGAGACCGGTTTTGGCAAGATCGCGACAGTCGCCGGTCGCTATTATGCGATGGATCGCGACAAGCGCTGGGATCGCGTGGAAAAAGCGTACAACGCCTATGTGTTAGGCGACGGTGCGTTCCAGCCCGATCCTGTGCAGGCGGTGCAGGACAGCTATGACAGTGGTGTCAACGACGAGTTTATCGTGCCGGTTGTGTGTGTTAAGGACGCTGTCGTCAAGGCGAATGACAGTGTGATTTTTTACAATTTCCGGCCCGACCGCGCGCGGGAGATTACGCGCACATTTGTCGATCCGGCATTTGACGGGTTTGAGCGCAAGAACGGATTTTTCCCGCTGCACTATGTCTGCTTTACCGAATATGACGCGACAATGCCCAATGTGGAGATCGCGTTCCAGCCGGTGGATTTGGTCAATACGTTCGGCGAATATGTCGGTGAAAGCGGCCTGACCCAACTGCGGATTGCTGAGACCGAAAAGTATGCACATGTCACCTTCTTCTTCAATGGCGGCAACGAGGCGCCGTATAAAGGCGAAGATCGCGCGCTGATTAACTCTCCAAAAGTGCCGACCTATGATTTGCAGCCCGAGATGAGCGCCTATCTTGTCACAGACGAGATGGTAGCGCGCGTGGAGAGCGGGAACTACGATGTGATTGTGCTCAACTTCGCAAACTGCGATATGGTTGGACACACCGGGGTGTTTGACGCGGCAGTCGCGGCGGTGGAAGCGGTCGATTGTTGCGTGGGCCGTGTGGTAGAGGCTGTGCGCAAAATGGACGGGATAGTGCTTTTGACCGCCGACCACGGCAACGCGGACAAGATGTATGAGCCGGACGGCAGCCCGTTTACCGCGCATACGACCAATCCGGTGCCGTTTATGGTCATCGGCAAGGATTGCACACTGCGAGAGGGCGGCAGGCTTGCGGACATTGCGCCGACCATGCTGCAGTTGCTTGGTTTGCCGGTGCCGCAGGAGATGGACGGCAGTTCGCTGATTCAAGAATAAATCAAAACAATTTATTGTTATGGCATGAAACACAGGCGCTTCGGATGAAAATCCGGAGCGCCTGTGTGCTCGTCTATTGAAAACCACTTACAAGGCGAGTGGCCTTTGCCGATTATGAGGGTTAAACGTTCATTTCGGGCAGCAATGTTTCAACAAAAAAGTATGGAACAAAAATCGGCACACCCGCGTTTCCAAAGAGGAAAAACAGCGTTTAAAGAACAGACAGACGCAACGGGATAGATTAAAATCCTTGCATTGGGACGATGAAACGATCTGAACGGGATTACAAGAAACAACTTTTCTTCGAATATGACAAAGTAAAAAGAAGCAGCTTGAGATTTTGGTTGCCTGATGAAGATGCTGCACTAAGGCGCAGGACGAGGCAGCGTGAGACGAGGCCAGTCAGCGACGATACACCATGCGGCTCGTTCGCCAGGCGGCGGACACAGCAAGTGAAGCGATCGTTGCATTAAGAATGGCTGGACGCGTGAACTACGATTTGCATACACAAAAGACAGCGGAAGCATGTCTTTTTATTTTTGCCTTTTTTGTGATTGGCACACGTTAAAAAGCTATGATTGCAATCGCTTTTTCTACCTGACGCCACTTTATAAAGCGGGTTTGTGCACACCTGACGCATGTGAGACACGGTTGTGCGCGTAGAGGTGAGGATACTGCATCGAATGGGTGTGTGGACTGACCAGTCAGGATATAGGTAAGTGATTCGCGTCAGGACATGGGTAAGTCGGATTTGAGAAAAGGAAAGTCATAAAAGCAGTCGCGGCTATTTTAGAATGATCGATGGAGAAATGCAAGAGAGTTCCGTATTAAGTTATGCAAGAGGAAAATCGCCCAGCCAAAGAATGAAAAAATTGGGTTTCTCGGGCCGCTGTAAGCCAACCGATAAACCGCGCAAAGAAGAAAAGAATGAAATCAGGTTGCGGTTGCGTTTAATATATCCGTACTTGTTGATTTTGCGGGCTTGAAACCGACAGGATACTCGAGTGCTTGAGGCGTGTCATCGAAAGAGATGGTCGATTTTGTGTATACGTCGGCGGGACGCGCATTCCCAATGCTTCATGCGGTCGCTCGTGGTTGTATTCTTCTATCCAGAGAGCAAGCGCCTTTGATTAGCGGCTGTACCGCCCGGGTATTCTGTTCTCACGGTTTGTATATGGGATCAGTTTTTTATGCAAATAGATTCGATCGATGTGATTTTGATGTGATCAAAAGATGATACAGTTTTGTCAATTCATTTGACAAAATTGTTAATTTGTATATTGCCTTGCTAATATGCAATTGTGCAAACGTTGATCTCATGTCTTTTCCCGGTATCTTTCCCAGGGTTATCGTCATGGGAACTGCTCTTTTATCTTATTTAATGATGAAACAGAAAGCATTGTGCCATACTAGAGCCCTATTGATTGAAAGGTGGAAAATATGAGCGATACAATCCATGTTTCATTTGAGCGCGCGGCGTTTTTGTGCAGCGAGCAGGAAACTGCCAATAGTGTTCTTAAGACAAATGAGGAGGCGCGAACGAGAGACACGCACATGAACCACACGTCGGGTTTTCTGTTTATGCCAAGAATCAATATTGCGACGCAGTGGGCCTCGGATCCGACGACTGTCGCGAACGAGTTGTTGACGGCAGAGGTCAAGCGGATATCGAGCCTTGCAACTGCATATAAAAACGCTGACCAGGTTCTGGCCGATCAAATTTTGGATGGCAACTGATATGGCGCAGGATAACACGAAGACGGCAATTGAAACGTTAAACCGTAATATTTCTGATGTTGACCGCGAAATGGATGAAATACATCATATGCTCGCGCAAGTGAAGCGTACGGAAGAAGATATCGCTGCCGATATCGTGCAGCGCAGCAAAAACGCCGAGGATATATATGATTGTTGGAAAGGGCCAAAGGCATTACGCGATGTCGAAGAGGAAATCGGCGATTGTCAGGCCGCTCTGAAAAAAGTGCGCCGAACAGCCGAAGTTGTATGCAGCGATCTCCAAGCGAAGGCCGCGCATCTGCATGATACGCGCGAGAACCTGCAAAAAGAGAGAGATGACTTTAACACCAAGGAGGCTGAGCAAGATGCCAGATAAGCGGATTGTACGGCCGGAAGTTCGTGCCGAGATTGACGATCATAACAAATTACTTGTTGCGCGAATCGATGATTTTAGCACGGTTCAAAAGGCGGTGCGTTGTTACACCAGCGACACCGAACTTCGCAGCAAAGCGTATTTTCATTCGAAGCAGTATATGGAGACATATTATTTGCCGCTTTATGATGGTCTGATTATGGCCTGTGATGAGATGAAAGGCGCAAATTTGAAACTGCGCGGTTTTCTCGATCTGCTCTATGACGATGATATCAGCGTAGATCAGACATGGATAACCAAAAGGGAAAAAATTGCAGAAGCACAACACTGTGAAGAGGAGATTGCACGGTTGCGGAACAACCGCAATACGCAATTGGACCCGATCACAGCGCTACAAAATGCATTTCAGGATTTGCAAATTATCGCGTTGCAACAGAAAGCTGATTCTGCGCGCAAACTTGCAAAAAAATGCCAGGATGCATTGGATTCTGTAAGCGATTTTGAGAATAAAACAGCCGGCCTGCATAACCGCGCACGCGAACTATTTGATCTGATGCAGCGCGCGGAAAGCAGTATCCGTACAATGCCGTTTAATTCCCAAACATTTGTATACAATTTTAAACGTTCTCCCGGTTTTGTTTCTATGCTAGAGACGATAAATGAGCGCGCGTGTAAAGAGGCTTTGGATGAACTTTGCAAAGATGGTGTTTATGACTGGGAAAAAATTGAGAGTTGGCTGCGCAAGAGCGATCCTACAGCGGCGCAGATCACTGCGCTGTCAACGGTGTATCTAGGGCTGAAATCGCTTGCAGATGTAGAAAAATTTATGAATATGGGATACAATTGGGCGCCTGATCCCAATGGCACGGATGGGGCCTTTTTATGGGCGCAAACTGACGCTATGAAAGCGGTGACGAACACTGTCGTAGAATCCGTTACGGCCTTGGCGTTGTCTACGGTCTGGTCGGACTCGCCATGTTTTGAGTATGACAAAAGTGAGATCATACGAAATATTGAGCGGATGCAAATCCTGCAAATTACGGCAGCTAAGGCTGGGGCCATAAAATTCGAGGTAGATAATCCGGATACCATCGTTGCCATGAGCAAGCACCCAGCCTATCCTTCCGTGGTGAAACTTGAATGGAATATGTATAGCAACCTGAGCATGCGGGTTGCAACGCATATGGTAAGCGGCGGGCCTGAGGGAGCGCTGTTTGCCATGGGCGGCCAAGTGGATGTTGGCGGGAAAATTGGCGGCATCGAGACTGTTTCCGGGAGCGAGCTTATGAACAGTGAATACCAAAAGCTGCTTTGGAAATATGTTGGCGGCTGGGACACCGGCAGTGCGATTTTTAATAAAAGCTATGGTGCTATGAAAGGTTACATGCGTTCCCAGGTGATCAAAGGTATGATGGAGGGGGCGGCAAAAGGGACTGTCACCGCCGCGACTACCGTTGTGGGCGTCGCCATTGGTGTCTTTGACAGCTTTCTTGAGTATATGAAACGGTTAGAAGATGGCGCTAAAATGGGAAAGGACGCAGCGAATGCGTTTGGGCTTTCGCTGCTTGATGCGACAGTTTCCTTTACAGACGTGAATGGTGTGATCGTGATTCATGGGATACAATATGAAACAACGAAAGGAATCCTCAACACAAATGGGTTCTTGCAGACGAACCAGTATGATCTCACGGAGGATGCATTTCGGCGGGTCATTTGCAACGGCGAAAACGGTTCGCGCCCGCGCTGGGAGCCAGTTCCGCCGGAAGAATGCGGCGGTTTAGACGAAGAAAAACAGCTCGAATTATATGACAAATACAGAAGATACTACAATAATTCTGCAGATCAAAAGCGGTATGAAAAAAAATTAAATGACTTGCTTAACAAACCTGACGTGAAGGCGGTTCTGGAAGAAAAATTCGGGGGAAAATATCCGGGACTTGCCGATAGTGATGTCGACAATTTGCCTGTCGAAGTGTTGCGCGAATTGTTGAAGTATGCGTGAAGAAAGAAAATGTGAAACGGGAAAATGTATTTACTGTTGGTGCCGCGGCAACGGCGTAACAGAGCGTGGAAAAAGAAACGGTTGCGAAGCGGCAAAATGGACGTTGTAAGGATCATTCTTAAATAGGGACACGTTAAAATACTACGCTTGACTGCGTGGTATTTCTGCTATGAAATAGTTGCAGATTGCCGGGGACTGATGTCCACAAATTAAGACAGACAAAAAGGATGAGCCAAATGGCAAGAATACCTTGCTTCGTGGCGCTTGTTTGAAGTAAAATGAGGCTACAGATCGTTCCAGAAATAGAAAAGCTTTCACGAAGGTTATTTTAGGGAAAACGAGATGCAAACAATCATCCATTTTTTGAAGAGTACGGCCATTCCGATGCAGGAACCAAAAGCGTATGGCGCGTTTCACCTGCTGTTTTGGATCATTGGCACAGCCCTAGCCATCTTAGCTGCCTATTGGTTGCGCAACACAACGGACAGGCAAAATCGGCGCGTCTTATTGGTTGTCGGTTTCTTTCTGCTTATCGCCGAGATTTACAAGCAGGCGTTTCAGTATTATGCCATTGGCTATACAACCTATCCATTCGGCATCTTTCCGTTTCATATCTGCAGTACGCCGATGTATTTGAGCATGATTGCAGGGGTGCTTAAGCCGGGACGTTTGCAAGACGCGTTGCAGAACTACATTGGCACGTTTGGATTTGCAGCCGGGTTTATCGCATTTGTAGAGCCATCCGGTTTAACACAGGCGTATTGGCCGCAGACGCTGCATTCGTTTGTGTGGCATATTCTGTTGGTTTTTCTCGGCGTATACCTCAGCTTTTCTGGTCGTGTCGGCAGAAAGAGAGGGGATTTCAAACCCGCGTTTTTTGTGTATCTTTCTCTATGTGCCGTCGCGCTTGTGCTCGATTTTGCGTTTTATAATGTCTCCAACGGCACGATGAATATGTTTTTTATCGGCCCGGCGGGGTCGTCGCTGATTGTATTCTCTGATATCAGTAAGCTGCTGGGGTGGTATGTGAACACGCCACTGTTTATCGGTTGTATGACGCTGGGGGCATTCCTGGTTTATTGGCCCAACCGGCGGTTTCATGAGAAACAGGATTTGGGAATAAACCAACAGCGGCGTCTATTACATAATAAGGCATGACTGTTCACAAAAAGTTATTGTAGGAGACTTTCTTTTTCGCGGACAACGTGCTATGCTATGGCCAGAATCACAAAGCCAACGGGTTTTTAGCTCGACGAATCTCGTGTTTGTTTTGCGAAAAAACAGGATATACTAGTAAAAAGACGCTACGGAGGCGAAAAAGATGGGCAAGCTTTTTAAACTATTAGGTGCGTTTGCGGTCATTGGCGCAGGGCTTTCGGCGATGATCTATTTTCTGCAAAAGCGCGGATTTTTAAAGGTTGAAGTGAACTATGATGATAAGGAAGGCCGGCCGGTAACAAAAGCATTGGATGAGATTGTTGACGACGCCGTCAGTTCTGCCAGCGAAACAATCGGCAGCAAGGTCACGGAAGTGGCATCGGATGTCAAAAACAAGTTTGAACAGGCCGCCGGAAAACAAACAGGCAACAATTTCACAAGTCCCTCGCCACTGGAGGAGTTTGCCGGCGAAGAATAACCGCCAGTTGGCAGAACGTTAGCGTATGGTCCGGCAGCTGAAAGGTAAGCGTTACGAAAATTTCATTTAAATTTGTCGACTGTTCTTGACAGCGCATACGGAATGCCCTATAATATAAAGGCACTCTTAATACGAGTGCCTTATATTTCGCGGAGTAGAGCAGTTGGTAGCTCGTCGGGCTCATAACCCGGAGGTCGCAGGTTCAAGTCCTGTCTCCGCAACCATAAACAGAATGATATACGCAAGTATAATGCTTGCGTATTCATTTTATATTATTTTTTAAATTAAGGAGATCTACGTATGAATGCGGATTGGGCATTTTCCGGTAACGGCATCGGAATTCAAAAAGGTTTAAAAATACTGGCAAAAAACGGCACGCTGGGCGTAACCGCTGCCCTGGAATTGTATCTCTATAACGATGCCGGCCAGGTCATCGACCATGCGCCCCTGTCGCAGGCTGTCGTAAAACTCGGCTCGATGGCTGGTGATACGGTGAAGATGAACGGCAACAAATATATGTTGGTTTTTGTTCCACAGCCCAAAACCAGTGCGTTTGGTCTGGCTGGCGGTGTTGCCGCCGGTATGCAATATGGACAGATGCTGCGCGAATGTGCAAAGCGCAATGAGTTTATGGCGTTGATTGAAAGGGTTCAAGTTACAAACGCATAACCCGGAAGCCGCAGGTTCGAGTCCTGTTTCTGACCACAACAAGACGCCCCGAAACACGTAGTGAACTGCCCCACGCCAAACGGACAAAGGAAGAAGCCCCTATCGCAGAAAAATGAACGATTACGCGCACTGACGTCGTTTATCGAACGGCGTCAGTGCTGTTTTAATTGAAAGCGTTCGAAATTGTAGAAATGGATGTAATCGTTAATAAGTCGTTTTGTCTGATGAAACGTCTGAATGTTTGCCGGTAAATGCACTCTGATTTGAGAATGCCGAAGAAGTTTTCGGCGGGCGCATTGTCGAGAGGGGGCCCGGTGCTTGACATAGAAGGCAGAGTGCCATACTGTTTGGTAAGGTTCAAATAGCCGTGTGAGGTATATTGAGGCCCCTGGTCGCTGTGGAGGATAAATCCTCAGCGGCCATTTTCTTTGCTTTCTGAATGGTTCGGTAAACCAGCGCATTGTCCTGCACCGATGCAATCAAAAGATCAAAAAATCAACATGGATGTTCTGCGTCGCTAACAAAGTATCGTCCCAGGAATGCGGTCACTGCATTCTTGGGGCCTTTCACTTTGTTGGCGTTTAAGAGCATATACGCGCTTATTCCGCATTACCTACTATTCCCTGTTGAAAAAACAAACGGGTTTATGCAGACTAGAATCTATAGAAATATCCTAAATTAAATATAAAAAACGAGTGCAGGCTGTGATAGTGCACGAGAAACCTTACAAATCTTTGGACATTAATTTTATTTACGAAACATTGTTTCTCAAATAAAGTAAACATAACGAAACAACGGAATGAGAAAATGAAAGTAACGGTAGAAGAAATTGCAAAGCTGGCCGGTGTATCCAAAGCCACCGTCTCCAGGGTATTGAATGGTGTTCCGGAGGGTGTTGGCCTGGAAACACGAATGCGTGTCCAAACTGTTATCGATAAGATGGGATATTCGATCGACCGGTCCGGGTTGGCGAACCGGACGATGAAATCGAGGAGCATTGCGCTCGTGATTCCCGATATCACAAACCCATTTTTTGCGGATATTGCAAAAGCAGTTGAGGCGCAGGCAAAGCAGGAAGACTATATTGTCATTCTCGTCAACACGGATTTTTCTGAAGAAAATGAGATGAAGTGCCTGGCGAGCCTGGTGGCAAAAAAGATAGACGGGATAATACTGGTTCCCTCGGGTGTGCATAGCAGAACCGAGCATCAGCTGCCTGCGAAATATGGGATTCCCATGATTTTGCTTGACCGGAAACTCACGGGCGACTACCGATTGTCGGGTGTCTACTCCGATAACGAATACGCATCTTTTCGCGCCTGTGAGATGATGATTGGCAACGGTTCAAACCGCATTGCGTACCTTTCGGGACCGTTGGGGGTCTCCACTTCAACAGAGCGGTTCGAGGGCTACCAACTCGCGCTGAAGCAATATGGCATTGCGTATAACCCGCATCTTGTCAAACACGGGAATTATACAGTTGAAAGCGGCTATAACGCAGTTTTGGAGCTCGAACGCGCAGGCGAAAAATACGGCGCAATTATCGCGGCAAACGATATGATGGCGCTTGGAGCGCTCAAAGCGCTCAAAGAGTTTTCGTATAAAGTGCCGGAAGAAGTCGAGTTGATCGGGTTTGATAATATCAGCTTTTCACAGTACTGCGATCCGCCACTGTCTACCATCCAGCAGCCGACGCTGGAGATGGGGGTAAAAGCGATCAAAATGTTACTAAAAATTATAGATGGAGAGCCCATAGGTGAAAGCGTGCGGCTACAGCCGCGGATCTTGATGCGAAAAACAACCAAGTGAGGATAGCATTGTGAAAAAAATACTTGTGGCCGGGAGTTCGAACATAGATTTTGTTTTGCGGGTTGCCGAGATGCCGCGCAAGGGCGAGACAATCCACACCAAGTCCTTTGATAAGGTTCCCGGCGGCAAGGGTGCAAACCAGGCGTGCGCGTGCGGAAAACTCGGAGGCGACTGCACATTTTTGAGCGCGGTTGGCCGCGATGGACTCGGCGATATCGTGATCAATAGCCTGCGGGAAGCAAGTGTCAATGTCGAACATGTTTTGTACGACGAGACTGTGCCGACAGGGATGGCGATTATCCCTGTGAACGACGAAGGGGAAAACAGTATCATGATCGTGCCCGGCGCGAACGCAATTTGCGATACCGCATATTTTGCGGCAAATCAAAGCTGTGTCGAGGCGTCGCACATTGTGATCACGCAGCTGGAGACACCGGCGCAAGCTATTTATAAGCTGCTCGAATCGGCAAAAAAAGCGGGGAAAGTGACCATACTCAATCCGGCTCCAGCGCCCGATTCTATTCCTGATTCCGTGCTTGCAGGTCTTGATTTTCTCACACCAAACGAAACCGAACTTGAGAAAGTAACCGGCATGAAAACCGAGACGATTTCCGAAATCGGCGCGGCGGCAGACACGCTCCTGGCCAAAGGGGTACGCAATGTAATCGTGACGATTGGCCCGCGCGGCGCGCTGCTATGCAATGCAAGCGGAAGCGAAGTGTTTCCCACCTTTGATACCGAACGCGTGGACTCCACGGCTGCTGGCGACACCTTCAATGCCGGGATCGCGGTCGCGCTTGCGGAAGACAAATCGATTCGTGACGCCATCCAGTTCGCGAATGCGGCGGCCGCTATTTCGATCACGCGGCATGGCGCGCAGACGTCGATACCGTCCCGCGAAGAGGTGGATCAAATGATAAGTTCAAGCGTGACTGATCAACACGCTTTGCTAAAATTTTAAGGTGAGGGGGGTGAACTATGAAGTGCGATAGACTGTTAAACCGCGAAATTATTTCTGAGGTTGCCGCGCTCGGCCACACAGAATACATGTGTATTGCCGATTGCGGTTTGCCGATTCCAAAAGGTGTAAAGGTCATTGATATCTCCATTACAGCCGGAAAACCGTCTTTTTTAGATGTTCTGGATGCAGTCAGGGAAGAGCTGGTCATTGAGTCAATCATACTGGCTGAAGAGATGGATACATACAATGAGCAGCTGGCAAAAGAGATGAAGGACCGTTTTAAAACTATGCCTGTCAAAAAAGTGTTGCATGCGGAATTTAAGAACCTGACAGAAAAAGCAAAGTGCGTTGTCAGAACAGGCGAAAACAGTTCGTATGCAAATGTCATTCTGGTAGGCGGCGTTAATTTTTAATCCACACATATGAATGGAGGAAAAACATGAAAAAGTTTGTTGGTATCCTACTCGTACTCGCGTTGGCTTTTTCGCTCGGTGCCTGCGCAGGCAAAACAGATGACAGTAAAGACAGCGGTAAAACAAAAATCGGCTTGAGCATTGCCGGCCTGACGATGCCGTACTTTGTCCGCATGTACGATGGCTTTATGGAAGCGGCAGAAGAGTTTGGCTACGAAGTGGTGTTCGCTGACGGTGGTTCCGACGCGGAATCCACAGTGAAAGCGGTGGAAGACCTCATCAGCAGCGATATTGATGCCCTGGCTGTCAGCACAAACTACAGCGAGGCGCTGGTCGACAGCTTTGCCCGCTGCAAAGATCTCGGCATTCCTATCTTCTATATCGGCAATCTGAATCTCATTCCGGAAGCAAAACAATACATGACGTTCTGGGAAGGCACAAAATCGGATTCCGCCGGCTACCTTGGCGGTGTCTGGGTTGCAAACTACCTGAAAGAGATCGGCTATAAAACAGATTTGAATATTGTTGAGGTTTCACTGGTACACGAGACACTGCATCAGAGATATACAGGCTTTGTGCAGGGCCTTGAAGACAATGGCTTCAAAGTGAACACGATCAATACCGTCGGCGACCTCACCCGTGAAAACTCGCTGGCAGGCTGCGAAGATATGTTGACCGCGCACGATAATATCGACATTTTCTACGGCACAGCCGCGACATCTGCGCTCGGCGCGTTTGACGCCACACAGAACGCTGGCCGCACCGAAGTTATGGTTGTCGGTTTTGACGGCGAGGACGAAGAAATCAAACATATCGATGAGAACACAAACTATATCGCCAGCATCTGCCAGGATCCCGTTGCAGAATCCCGCGTTACAGTAGAGGCGATCAAGACCGTTCTCGAAGGCGGCACGGTTCAGGGCGGCCACGAAACACCGGCCAAAGTTTATGGCAAGGGCGTCGGCTACGTCACCTCTGAAGAACTGCTCGGATAAATTGTCGCATAAGAAAGTCGGGTGCGGCCAAGACCGCACCCGACTTAATGAAAGAAAGGAGGCCCCTGGATGGAGGATATCCTGAGGCTGCGAAAGATCAACAAGTCCTTTCCGGGTGTAAAAGCACTGACAGATGTCGACCTCACCCTTAAGCGGGGAGAGGTACATGCGCTTGTCGGCGAAAACGGTGCGGGCAAATCCACCCTGATGAAGACGATTTCCGGCGCATACAAAAAAGACAGCGGCAGCATCTGGTTCGATGGCAGAGAAGTGGAAGTGACTTCGCCGAAGCAATCGGAACGCATGGGAATCTCGATTATCTATCAGGAACTCAACCTGATCGAGCGTATCTCTGTTGCGGAAAATGTTTTCATGGGCCGGTATCCACTAAAGGCCGGCGTGGTGCAATGGGGAAAGATGTACAAAGACGCGCAGGCGCTTTTTGATGAATTCGACCTGAAGATTGATGCCCGTAAACTGGTACGGTCCCTTACGATGGCGCAAAAACAGATGGTCGAGATTATAAAAGCGGTCAGCATCAGCGCAAAGGTAATCATCATGGATGAGCCGACATCCTCTCTATCTACCAAAGAGACGGAGTCTTTGTTCCGGATTATCCGAAAGCTCAAAGCCGGCGGTATCGCAGTGGTATTTATCACACACCGTCTCGATGAAATTTTTGCAATTTGCGACAGGATGACGGTTTTGCGCGACGGCCAGTACATCGGCGAGCGCGATATCAAGGACGTCACCAAAAGTGAAATGATTGCCATGATGATTGGGCGCGAGCTAAAACAGCAGTACCCCGAGCGCTCCAACGCCGTCGGCGAAGTGG
The DNA here is from genome assembly GCA_031547945.1 of Oscillospiraceae bacterium. Classification (GTDB taxonomy): domain Bacteria; phylum Bacillota; class Clostridia; order Oscillospirales; family Ruminococcaceae; genus JAVBRN01. Next base: position 274,685 of record JAVBRN010000002.1, read on the forward strand.
TTTTGGAAGTGCAAAATATTACTGACGGTGGAAAGCATGTCCATGATGTCTCCTTTTGTGCGCGAAAAGGCGAAGTGCTGGGTTTCTATGGCTTGGTCGGCGCGGGGCGCACGGAAACAATGCGCATGATTTTTGGCGTCGACAAAAAAATAGGTGGCAAGGTTTTCTTAAACGGCAAACAAATTGATCTTAAAAACCCGCGCGATGCCATCAGGCACGGCATCGGGTTTATCACGGAAAACAGACGTGACGAGGGCTTATTCCTTCGCTCTTCAATTCGGGTGAACACCGTTATGGTCGCCCTGAAAAAAATACTTACCCACGGTTTTATCAGCTACAAAAAAGAACGGGAGGTTTCTGAAGAATTTGTCAGAAAGCTTCAGACAGCCACGCCGTCCATCAATCAAAAGGCAATGTTTCTCAGCGGCGGCAACCAGCAGAAGGTTGTATTGGCAAAATGGCTGTTCTCCGATTCTGAGATTATTATTTTTGACGAACCCACCCGCGGCATCGATGTAGGCGCAAGACGGGAAATTTACCAGATTATCAATGACCTGGTTGCCGGCGGAAGAACGGTAGTCGTCGTTTCCTCCGATATGGAAGAGATTATCGGTATTAGCGACAGGATCCTAGTGATGTATGAAGGCAATATCGCCGGAGAAGTGCTGAAACAGAACTTTTCGCAGAGCCTGATCACGGAATATGCTGTAGGAGAAAGGGCATAACGGATATGAAAGCAAGAAGTATTAAACGCGGTGCGGCAATGTTTGCCGACAAGATGGGCGCATGGATGCTGATCCTTGTGATTGGGATTATCATGCTATTTACCAGCGATAAGTTTTTAACTGTCGACAACATCATCAATGTTCTGCGTCAGGTCGCGGTGGTCTCCATCGGCGCAATCGGTGTTTCGTTCGTCATCCTCGGCGGCGGGTTTGATCTCAGTACCGGTATGATCGCCACCTTTGCAGGCTGTAACACCGCCATGTTCATGATGAATTTCGGCTGGAACATGTTTGTTGCGATGTTGGTTGCCATTCTGATTGGCGTTTTGATCGGCACCATGAATGGACTGTTGATTACTTATCTCAAGATACCGCCCTTTATCGGCACACTGGGCATGCAGTATGTCGTCAACGGGTTAATTTTTGTCACGACCAAGAGCGTCCCGATCACTGGCCTGCCGGAATCGTTTTTGACAATCGGACGCGGCTATATCTTCGGGTTTTTCCCGGTGCCCGTGCTCATCATGCTGGTCTTTGTGCTGGCAGGCCACATCTTGCTGAAATATACAGTGTTTGGCCGCGCGGTTGTCGCTGTTGGTGAAAATGAGACCGCATCCCAGCTTTCCGGCCTGAACGTTAAGCTGGTGAAAGTTGCGATGTATTCGCTTTCCGGCTTTTGCGTATCCTGCGCCGGCATCGTCTTGGCGGCACGCCTGTCTTCCGGCCAGCCCAACTCCGGCGCCGACCTTTCACTGCAGGCGATTGCGGCAGTGTACATCGGCGGTACCTTTAAGGGCAGCATCGTGAATACGCTCGCCGGTACGCTCGTCTGGGGCTTTATGAACAATGCATTGAACCTGATGAACGTGAACGCCTATTGGCAGAAAGTTGCGCTCGGCATCGTGATCATTGCGGCCGTTTTGTTCGATACCTTCCGGGCAAAGCTGGCGACAAAGAGCATTGACTAAAACCAAAGGTTGCCGATGCTTCCAAAAAAGTGAAAGGACGAAATGTTTATGAATAAAAAGAAAGCGTTCATTTTTTACGGCGGCTGGGAAGGACACGAGCCCGATAAAGAAAGCGCGCGTTTTCAAAGATGGTTGGAAGAGGAAAACTTTGAAGTTACCCGCGTGGATAGCTTTGCGCGGTGTGAAGACAAAGAGTATATGAAGTCCTTTGACCTGATCGTTCCGTGCTGGACGCAGGGCGAGATGGAGGACCGCTGCTGCTTTGGCATTTCCGAGGCAGTTGCGGATGGCACCGGCCTTGCCGGTGTGCATGGCGGCATGTGCGATTCCTTCCGCTGGAGTGTCGAGTGGCAGTTTATGACCGGCAGCCAATGGGTATCCCATCCCGGCGATCATCTTCTGCACCACATGTCCAAGCTGTCGGAGGAGAACATTAAGTATATCAACGAAAACTATCCGGAGAACAGTGCGCCCGGCGCGTTCCAGCGCAACTATAAAGTGGAATTCAAAAAGAATTCGACGTCACCGATCATTGCGGGGCTTCAGGATTTTGAGGTACATACAGAACAGTATTATCTACATGTGGATCCGTCGATCGATGTCCTTGCGACAACACGTGTTGATTCCGAGGGTTGGCATGACAGCAACGGTTATGTGGACATGCCGGTGATTTATACCAAGCACTGGGGAAAAGGCCGCGTGTTCTATAGCTCCCTGGGACATCAAGACAATATTTTGGAGATTCCTGAGGTGGAAGTGTTTACCCGCAGGGGCTTCCTGTGGGCAGCGAGATAACAAAGCGAATCGCGGATTGGAAAGAAAATGATGAATAAAAAAGCGTTCATTTTCTATGGTGGCTGGGATGGCCATGAGCCCGAAAAGGTCAGCGCTCGGTTCCAGAAGATGCTGGAAAACGAGAACTTTACCGTCATTCGGGAGGACAGACTCGACCGTCTGCAGGACGAGGAATTCCTCAAAACGATGGATTTGATCGTGCCATGCTGGACGCAGGGTGATCTCGACGATTGGAAGTGTTTTCCGGTCACCGAGGCGGTACTCTCGGGCGTCGGTATTGCCGGCTGCCACGGCGGTATGTGCGACTCATTCCGCTGGAGCGTCGAATGGCAGTTTATGACGGGCAGCCAGTGGGTGTGCCATCCGGGAGACCCGTGGCTGCATCACTGCTCTAAACTGACCGAAGAGAACCTGGAATATTTGCACAATCATTTCCCGGAGACGATGGTGGACGGCGCTTTTTGGACACACTATGATGTGCATTTCAAACAGCAGTCTTCCTCACCGATTGTACGCGGACTGGAAGATTTCTCGGTCTACACGGAACAGTATTATCTTCATGTCGATCCATGTATTGATGTACTGGCCTCTACCCCGATCCAGACCGCGGGACCGCATCGCAAAAACGGCATTGTAGAGATGCCGGTTGTCTACACTAAACTGTGGGGCGAAGGCCGCGTGTTCTATAACGCGCTGGGCCACCACGATGACGTTTTCGACATTCCCCAGGTGGCCGAGGTGCAGCGCCGCGGCTTTCTATGGGCAACACGATAACCACAACAGGAGGTGTTTTGATGTTAGCAAAAGGTGTATTTGTAGAAGAGTACATGAAACTATCTGTTCGAGAATATGACGTCCCGGAACCAAAAGCCGGCGAGGTCATGATAAAGACAATGGCCTGCGGCCTGTGCTGCTGGGATTCCTGGCTCTATCGCGGCGTGAACGCGCCCGGCCCATATCCTTACGTCATCGGACATGAAGGTGTCGGCATTGTTGAAAGAGTCGGCGATCTCGTGACAAATTTCAAACCGGGCGACAAAGTGTTCTGCGGCAGCGGCAACAATGAAATGATGTGCGAATATGCCACTGTCCCGGAGACGGGGCTGGTGAAACTGCCTGACGATACAACAGAGTGGGAAAAGGTTGTGTTCGAGCCGACCTGCTGCGTTACAAACCTGCTTAATATCACCGATATCCATATGGGCGACCATGTGGTTTTGGTCGGCGCGGGATATATGGGACTGTTGACGCTGCAGGCACTGACCCGCGCGTCCCAGGCAGGCCGCATTACAGTGTTTGAGCTCCGCGAGGATCGGCGCAAGATGGCGGAAGCTTATGGCCCAAGTGAGGTGCTTGATCCTGAGAGCGCGGCAGGCAAAAAAGTGATCGCGGAGATTATCGCGGCCGGCGGCGCCGATGTGGTCATTGATTTCGGGGCTTCGGATTCCGGATTCCACCTGGCAGATTCGATGACAAAACAAGCCGGTAAGCTGACCATCGGCTCGTTCCACCGCAACGACGTCTCCTTCAACGGCACAAAATGGCATCTCGGCGGCCTTTACGTCTATAACCTTGCCCCGATGAGCAACCCCCATTTTAAAGAGATCGTGCCGCGGACCTATGCGATGATTCAGCGCGGTGTCTTTGAACCGGGCAAGCTGGTGACACACACCGCCTACTATGAAGATTTGGATGCGATGGAAACCATGTTCCAGAGAGCCTGCGACAAGGAAGACGGATACATGAAAGGCGCGATTCTTTTCTATAAATAGGCAAATCCTGATCAGAAAGAGTGTGCAATCTTGTACACTCTTTCTGATGCAATGAATGGAGTTGGAGAAAAGCATGAACAAACAGTTTCCACGCACAGAAGTCGCGGGCGTGTCATTGCCCAGGCTGGTAATCGGCTGCAACTGGATTTCCGGATTCAGCCACCAGGGACCGGCCAAGGATGCAATGATTCTCGAACGCCATGGCGGCCCCGAAAGCGTGGCGGATATTTTTGAAACCTTTTTAAAGGAAGATGTCAATGCTTGCCTTGGACTGTTTGGCGTTGACGATGACTTGCATAAGTCTGTGTTGATGGCGCAGGAGAGAACCGGCAAGGAGATGATCATGCTGGACGAGCCCGTGCTCAATATGGACGACAATTCGTTTGCGCGCAAAGAGGCGGAGGCGGAGATCAAAAAATGTGCGCAGCGGGGCGCGAAATTTTGTTTGCCGCTGCATTCCTGTGTGGAGCAGCTGGTCAATAAGAATACGAAAACCATCGACAGGCTGCCCGATTATCTCTCGATGATTCGGGACGCGGGCATGATTCCCGGATTGTCTGCCCATATGCCAGAAATCATCCAGTATGCCGACTTGAACGGCTATGATGTCGAAACCTATATTCAAATTTTTAACTGTATGGGATTCCTGATGCAGGTGGAAATCGAGAGCGTCATCAAGATCATCCACAGCGCAAAAAAGCCAGTGTTGACGATAAAACCGTGCGCCTCGGGCCGGACAACGCCCTACGTGGGCCTCAATTTCGTTTATAACACCATCCGAGAACAGGATATGGTGTGCATCGGGTGCTTTGATACAAAAGAAGCCGCAGAGGATATCGAGTATGCGCGCGCGGCCATTGAGCGGCGCCTGCCCGATATCAAGCCGCGCAGCAGCCCGTTTAATTCCAGCATTATTGAGGGCAAAATTAACTGACAAGAGGGGACGAATGGAGATAAAAAAGAAAAAAGGCCTCCACTATGGATGGGTGGTCTTTGCAAGCTGTGTTTTGCTAAAGATTGGTCTGGGCGGCGCTGTCATGTGCATCGCTGGCAACTTTGTAACGCCCGTTGTGACAGAGCTTGGCTGTAAGGTTAATCAGTTTACAATGCTGATAAGCGTAGAAGCCGCGGCGATGGCGCTGATGTACACGACGGCCGCAAAGGTACTGACGACCAAAAAGATCGGGTTTGTCATGGGCATTGCGGCCATTGCTGAGGTCATTGGAATTGCGCTTATGGCGTCCTACCATTCGGTGTATATGTTTTATTTGTCGGGCGCTATAATAGGCGTGGGCGTAGCGTTTACCGGCTATGTAGCCATCCCGATCGTGATAAACATGTGGTTTCGGAAAAAAGCGGGCGCGGTACTCGGCATTATTGTCGCCGCCGAAGGTCTTTCCGCGGTTGTATACAGTCTTGTGACAGCCGATTGGATTGTGAACCTAGGCTGGCGCACGGCCTATCTGATCTTGGCCGCGGTGAGTCTGGTGCTCTCGGTTCCAGCACTGTTCCTCTTTATTAAGAGCCCGGAAGAAGCAGGCAGCCAGCCGTACGGCAGCGAAGACGCACCGACAACTGTGGCACAGCCCGCGTTGCAAACTGCCGAATGGGGGCTCACCCGCAAGCAAGCGCTGCGCAGCCCTGTTCTGTATGTCGCATGGGCAACCTGCTTATTATATAGTATTGGCTGCGGGGTTCAGATGTATATCGCGACCTTTACGACAATGGAGCTTGGCCAGAGCATTCCATACGGCGCAAAAGCCGCAATGTGCATGAGCCTCGGCTGTGTTGTCAGCAGTATCATTTTGGGCTATATCAACGATAAATTTGGTGTGAAAGCCGGTCTCGCCTGGGGCGCGTTATTTATTACGCTCGGCTACGGCGGTATGCTATTCAGCATCAACAACCCGGCATTTGTCATTCCCGCTTCTCTGCTGGTGGGGCTGGGTGGCAGCATGTATACAGTGCAGTGCCCGCTTTTGGCCCGCACCGCGCTGGGCAGCAAAGATTATTCCTCAATCTGGTCCCTGATGATGATGGGAAACAGCATGATTGGCGCTTTGACATTCTCATCGATTGGTCTGTTTTATGATATCGGCGGCAGCTATCAAGGCGCGTTCATCATGGCAATTGGCCTGTATCTGGCAGCGCTTTTGGTTGGTTCGGTTGCTGTGAATATGGGTAAAAAACTGATGTCCCGCACGCCGCATTAACACAGACTGTTTTGCATAAAAAAGGATTCCATTCATAGTGCGAATGGAATCCTTCTGCATTTGCAAATAAAATTATATAATCGAAAAATCCTTTGTTGCCAAGTTGCCGCCGTTATAGGCGAGCACCTCTGTTATTTCCACAAGAACATTAGAAGTTTCACTGTCTAATATAAAGGCATTCTGTACATCGATCGATGCGCCAGGCTTGATCGTTTTCATTTCATTGTCAGAGCTGAATCCTTCCACATTCACAACAATGGCTCTGGAGAGCTCCACGCCGTCTTGAAATGCTTTTACCAAAAGCGTAAACATGGCAGATGCGTCTTCGTCACTGTTGTTCGTAAATGTGTAGTTAATAACAATTGTTTGTTTTCCCTCATAATCCGCACAGAGCATAAAGTCTTTTATTTCTACGGCATACTTACTCTCTTCCTTTGGCGTATCGTTTTCTATACTCTCTTTTGTATCAGCGTTATTATCCGAAGAATCGGACGGACTTCCGCAAGACGCAAGCAAGAGCATAACCAAGAAAAGAGACAATATCGTTTTGTGCATAACAATCCTCCGAATTTTTTAATAATTTTAATATATTTTATAGTATTGTACAAGGTGATACAAATTATTGTAACTATTTTAAATAAACATCATTGAAAATTATCAAGCACTTCTCATATATAGATTAAAATATATCAATTTAATGTGAGAAAAGAGAATTTACCAATTACGCCTTTGTCTATAAAGCAAATCATAAGCTGGGAATAACAAAAATGAGGACGTATTCATGCTATATGTTGAAATGATTTCATAGTATGATAGAAAGGACATAAATCAAAAAAAGAATGGCGGTAAAAAAACGTTGGATTTGTGAAACGCGGACGATCATCGCTATGAAAGATTCCCCCCCCCCCCAAAAAAGCAAGACATTCCATATGGCGTAGAGCCAGGTTGTACGAGAATTTGTGAATGAACTTGGTGTCACATAGATGGAACCATTCGGGACAGCAAAAAAATCCTGCGATACTATTCGGATAGCGATACAAAGTCAGGCAGCGAAAATTCGAAAAAAGCACGCGCAATGTGGCATGTAAAATATTGACTAAATAGCACATTTTGCACTATAATAAAATACAAGTTATTATGTTCGCGTATTCGTTGCCGCAGTTTCTTTTATTACGCTGCTCCAATTGACGCTGTTTAGTGGTTGGAGACTGCTTGTCAAAGTCATTGATAGTCACCACAGGTACCGAATAATATAAAACACGGAAAGGTTGCGCGCATGTATACGGTGCTAATCGCTGACGATGACAGGGATTTCGTAACAGCGTTGTGTAATCGGTTAAACGAAGAACCCGATTTTAAAGTTGTTTCTAAAGTCTACAATGGAAAGACTGCCATTGAACAGATTGAAAGGATTCGTCCTGACATCGTTGTTCTGGATATCATTATGCCGGAATCTGACGGGGTTTATGCGGTAGATCATATCCGCAACAAAATGTCCGGTTACGATCCGCTGATATACATGCTTTCCGGTATCGGAACGAGTAAAATTATCAAAACACTTAACGCGCTGAATATTGATTTCTATAGCATGAAGCCGGTTCCGCTGGATATTGTAATTCAAAATCTGCGGACAATTTTGGAGCGACAGGGGATCAAACAACCGCACACTGTTACAAACACAACAATAGAAACTACCATACAAAAAGGCAGTCTGACAGACACAGTAAAAGAAGTGGTATTTCAACTCGGCCTGTTACCACATAGACTATCGGCGAAATGTACGGTAGATGCGCTTGTGTATTATCTGGAGCATCCGGATTGTTATCATGTGCTTACAAAAGTGCTTTATCCGGAGATTGCAAAGAAGTACGGATTGAATAATCTGTCTGTGGAGCGTAATATTCGAAGTTCCATTGCGTTGATGCAGCAGGGCAATACTGCCTTATTTCAAAAGATATTTGCTTATGCAGAGAATAAACGGATTACCAACAGCGAGTTCTTAGCAGTGGTATCTGAGTATATCAGCAGACAATATGATATATCGAGACAGATGCAAACTATAGAACAATCGTAGCAGGTTCTGTTGTTTTTAAAATTAGTTCAATAAAAAGACGATTGGCGCTGTGTTTTATTTGCAGCCGACAGTCTTGGTGCGCGGCAATAATACGTTTGGTGGCATAAAGACCTTGGTCTTTGTGCTCTTTTTTTTGGCTTTCTATCTCTGGCAGCACCGCATTACGATCGATAGAATTGATCAGCTCAACGTCCACATGATTTTCGTCGATGCGCCTGCAAGACAGATGCACGTATTTATCCGTGGATTGTGCCGCTGCACCAATGGTATAATCCAAAAGACCTTCAAGCGCACGGCACAGATCCAACTCATGCATCTCAACAGTAGCCAAGTCATCTAGTTGGCCAATTTCAACATGCACATCTAATTGATCGGCATTTTGCAGTTTTAAATTGAGCAATGCGACAATCGCAGTGCGCTGACGCAACGATTCGCTGAGCCGAATGGTGCGATTGGATCTCGCTGCAGTCTTTACAATTGTATTGTGGTACTGTCGCAGGCTTTCCAAGTCGTTTGTTGCAATATAGCCGCCGTACACCTGTAAAATGTTGTTGATGTCGTGCCGTACCTCGCGAAATGCGTCGCCGGCTGCGATAAGGGATTGCACATACTCGTTTGTCGTATTCCGCTGCCACTCCAGCATGCTGATTCTGCGTTTACGGATATTTTCGTTCATGCGATACGCGAGCAAAGCAATCAAGATAAAGTAGATAAGACCCTGGTTTAAATAGATGCTGTCTTGTCGGCGGTCTAAGATAAGTAGTCCAAATAAAATAAGAATGATATATTGATAAGAGACACTCATGAAAATGCGGCCAAACCCATGCCAGCTTGCTGAAAGCGGATAGTCGTGCGGTGTATCAAACTGTCGTTTTGTTTTGTACATAAAGAATTTTACACAAAACATACATAATAACCCCAGCAGAACCATTGTAACCATGCTCAGAAAATCTGTATGAAATGTGGCAGGCCAACTGTCCTGTGGCTGCAAAATGGCGGCCCAGCCGCTGCTAATGGCGCGAAACAACAACAGCGAAATAAACTGCGCCGTTGTTAATTCTTCAAGCGAACGCATCGCGTCTGCTTTTGGAAATTTGAGGATACTGTGCAAAATCCAATAATAGGGAAATATGTAAAAAGGATTTGGATAGAGCAGTAAATTGTCGGCCAAAGTATTGTGCGCCACCGGATAGTAAAAGAGGTATTCAACGGCAAATTGCGGGATATGAAAAATAACAGCGGTCACCAGTGCGGCAAACAGCAGCGCGCGAAATTTTGGCTTTTTCTTTAAAATTAGACTGACATCAATATATATAAAGCCAAAAACAAGCGTTGTGCTAATGACGCTAATGAAAAACGGAATGATCTTTTGCGCAAAGTAGACGGAAAAAGGAACCATTCGTTGTCCTCGTTTCAAAAGGCGGAACCAATAAGCAACGGAACGAAAAAAACGCATAGCGCCACTTAGGCCGGCGGCGCAGGTTTATTCTATCGGAAAGCAGAGCTTGTGACAAATGAACTGGATTTGCTCGAAACACGGATCATGATAGGTGCAATTTCAGTGTAGCAAAAATTCGCGCAAAAAACAAAGAACTGCCACAATGTTAGGCGCATCAATATTACAGTATTTGCAGGCGATAGAGATATGCAGCATGGCAGGGAATCACAATTCTATAGCATAGTGAAACACAACACCCGCTCCCTTTTGGGAGCGGGTGTTGCGCGTTACGCAAGGTTAGCGATTTATTTCATTAATCATAGCTTAGAAATCGTCTTTCCCCATAACAGTAACGCCGGAGTCCACATGCTTTTCGGTCGGCCTTGTGCCGTTCGCGAGGAAGTCATAAGCGGCTTTCATGCCCGGATAGCCCATTTGGTCAGGATTCTGTGCTACTGTGAAGAGAAGAACGCCTTCTTTGACGAGAGCTGGTACGGTGTCGCCCAAGTCAAAACCGCCGCCGATCACCTTGGAACCAGGCGCGCCTTTGATCGCGTTGCCGACACCGATCGTGCAACCTTCGTTCGCGCCGAACAGGGCGACAACGCCCTGGGTGATAAAGTTGTCAGCGAGTTCTTTGGATTTTGCCGGGTCGCCTTCGCCGAACTGTGTCTCAAGGATTTTGAATTCTGTGCCTGCAAACGCGGCGCGGAAGCCTTGTTCGCGCTGCATGCAGGAAGGGGTGTCCGGGTTCACGTTGATGACGCCGATGTCGCCAGAGGTAACGCCGGCTTCGGTCAGCGCCGCCAGCATTTGTTTGCCAGCCTCTGTGCCTGCCGCTTTGTTGTCGGTCGCGATGGTCTGCAGCGCGCCGTCCCAGTTTGCGGGCGAGTCAACATAAATAAAGTTTACACCCTGGGCTGCTGCGTCTTCGATGGGTTTCGCGAGTGCTTCCGGGCCATAGGCGGCGATTAGAACAAAATCTGCGCCACTGGCAACTGCATTGTTCAGTATTTCTATTTGCGCTTCGCTGTCACACTTTGTATTCGAAGCGTCCCAGATATACTCGATCTTGTCTGCGCCGATTTCCTCAACTGCTTTTTTGCAGCCTGCATCGACGGAGACCCAGTGCGAGTCTATTTGATCCGGGGTGATCAGGTAGACTTTGAACTTTTTGGCTGGATCCGTGCTGCCGCCATTGCCCCCGCAGGCGGTCAGCGCAAGCGTGAGCATGAGAACCAAAACGATTACGAGCATGCTCTTTTTCATAGTTTTCTCCTATTACAAGGCTAAGATTGTTTGAATAGAATTACCGTTTGCGGTGACGAATCAGAATGTCCGACAACACAGAGAGCATCACGATGATGCCAAAGATAAGGTTTTGCAACGCGATTGATAAGTGAAACAGGGATAAACCGTTGACGAGTGATGCACAAAAACAGGCGCCAACGAGAGTGCCCAGCAGGGTGCCACGCCCGCCCAGAGCACTAATCCCGCCGATCACGCTCACGGCAACCGCGTACAGCGCATAATTTTGGCCGGCGGCGATATTGCCTTGACCAGTGGCGCAGACTGTGATGATGCCAACAATGCCCGCACAAAACGCACTGATAAGATACGCATTAATAATCGATTTCGACACGCTGATACCCGACAGTTTTGCGCCCTCAGCATCACTTCCAACGGCATAGATGTGCTGGCCAATCTTGGTTGCGCTCAGGATAAAATAGAAAACCGCCCAGAGCACAAGAACGATAATAACAGTACTATAAAAAAGCCAAATCTTGTGATAGAAAAAGAAATTTCTGAAGGCTTGAATCTGTGTTCTGAAGGCTTCGGCTGACGCGCCCGAAAGGTTTTGCGCTTCTTCAATGGATGCAGTGCTACGGCCGCCGTCTAGAAGCTGCGCAATGCCGCGCGCAATCGCCATGGTGCCAAGCGTCGCAATGTACGAGGGCAGCTTACCGTTGGCCACGAGCGCACCGTTTATCAGTCCAAATGCAAGGCAAGCAATCATAGCGACAAGCGCCGCAAGCCAAGGGTTCACGCCCTTTATTATAAGCGTTGCAGTGACCATGCCGCTCATGCCGACGAGCGAACCGACAGAGAGGTCAATGTTGCCGGTGATTAAGACATAGGATTGCCCGATACCGACCATGAGAAAAGGTGCGATCTGCCGCAATAGATTGGAAATGTTGCGTTCACCAAGAAAACTGGAATTGATCATTTGGAAAATGGTCAGTAATAGTACCAGGCCGATCGTAACAGGAATGACTCTGCCTATATCGCGTGTGCGTTTCACGGGGAGTATCCTCCTGATTCATTCTTTTGCAGAGATTAATGGGGATATCTCTTAAAAAGCGGTTTGCATGGAGTAAAAAAGAAAAGACGACGATTGTTTTAAGTGCAACACCCGCTCCCAAAAGGGAACGGGTGTTGCGAGTTGTGTAGGGTTACGGTTTTATCAATAGATTAGAAATCGCTTTTGCCCATAACCTTCGCGCCGGAGTCAACATTCTTTTCGGCCGGGGTGGTGCCGTTCGCGAGGAAGTCATACGCGGCTTTCATGCCCAGATAGCCCATTTGATCAGGATTCTGTGCCATTGTGCAAAGCAGTACGCCTTCTTTTACGAGGTCAGGAACCGAGCCGCCCTTGTCGAAGCCAACACCGATAACCTTGGAACCAGCCGCTTCTTTGATCGCGTTGCCGATGCCAACTGTGCCGCCTTCGTTCGCGCCGAACAGGCCTACGACACCCTGGGTGATAAAGTTGTCAGCGAGATCCTTGGATTTTGCCGAGTCGCCTTCGCCGAACTGTGTCTCGAGGATATTGAATTCTGTGCCTTCAAACGCAGCGCGGAAGCCTTGTTCGCGCAGTACGCAGGAGGTTGTGTCAGGTTTGACGTTGACAATACCGATGTCGCCAGTGGTAACGCCGGCTTCGGTCAGCGCCGCCAGCATTTGTTTGCCGGCCTCTGTGCCTGCCGCTTTGTTGTCGGTCGCGATGGTCTGCAGCGCGCCGTCCCAGTTTGCGGGCGAGTCAACATAGATGAAGTTCACGCCTTGGGCAGCTGCGTCTTCGATGGGTTTCGCAAGTGCTTCGGGGCCGTTGGCAGCGATCAGAATGAAATCTGCGCCGTTGGCAACTGCGTTGTTCAGCACTTCGATCTGCTTCGCATCGTCTTTTTTGTCCGGAGCGTCCCAGATATACTCAATCTTGTCTTCGCCGATTTCCTGAACCGCTTTTTTGCAGCCTTCATCGACGGAGGCCCAGTGCGAGTCCATCTGATCCATGGTGATCAGGTAGACTTTGAACTTTGTGGTCTCATCGGTCGGCTTTTCGCCACCGCCGCAGGCGGTAAACGCAAGCGCGAGCACAAGAACCAAAACAATTGCGAGAATGCTCTTTTTCATAGTTTTACTCCTTTTATTTTGTTAAGGCAAGAAATTGCCTTAATCACGAATGGAAAGTTACCGTTTGCGGCGGCGGACCAGAACGTCCGACAACACAGAGAAAATAACGATAATGCCGACGATAATGTTCTGCAACGCAATCGGCACGCCGATCAGGGATAAGCCGTTGCTGAGCGCTGCCCAGACAAAGGCGCCGACCACAGTGCCAAGCAAAATACCCTGGCCGCCCAGTGTGCTGACGCCGCCGATCACGCTGGCCGCTACCGCATACATCTCATAGCTCATGCCAGCCGCCATATCGCCCTGGCCGGTGGCGGAAATGATAACCAGACCAACGATACTCGCACAGAATGAACTGACGAGATAGGCGGTAATCGTAGATTTCGATACGCTGACACCGGACATTTTTGCGGCTTCAATGTTGCTGCCGATTGCGTAAATATGTCGTCCGGTTTTGGTTTCGCTCAGGATAAAGTAGAAAACAGCCCAAAGCACAATGGCAATCAAAACTGTGCTGTGAAAGACCCAGGTTTTATCAAAGTAAAAGAAGTCGCGGAAGGATTTTGCTACGCTTTTAAACGATTCCGCCGCCTCGCCGGAAAGATTTTCGGCAATTTCGATGGATGGTGTATTGCGTCCGCCGTTTACCAGCTGCGCAATGCCGCGTGCAATTGTCATGGTGCCCAGCGTTGCAATAAACGGAGGCAGTTTGCAGTTGGCGACGAGCACACCGTTGATGAATCCAAATAAGAGGCAAGTGCCGATGGAGACAAAAATCGCAAGCCACGGGCTCACACCCTTTACCATAAGCGTTGCGGTGATCATGCCGCTCATGCCGACGAGCGAGCCGATGGAGAGGTCAATGTTGCCGGTAATTAAGACATAGGATTGCCCGATTCCAATGATCAAATAGGGGGCTACCTGACGCAGCAAGTTGGGAATGTTACGGGCACCCAAAAAGTTCGGATTGATGATGTAAAAAACCGCCATCAATATAATTAAGCCGAAGGTGACGGTGACGACCTGTCCCATCCCGCGTGTGCGCGTTACGCGCTGCCAAAGATTTGGTTTCTTTGCTTCCATGTTTTTATAGCCTCGTTTCCGGTTGATCTGTTTTTGCGGGGATTGCAGTTATTTTGGACTCAAACCGAGTCGCAAGTTCCATAATTTTGTCCTGTGTCGCATCTTCCCGCATGAATTCGCCAGTGATGCGGCCGTCGCACATGACGATGATACGGTCGCTGATGCCGAGAATTTCAGGCAGTTCAGAGGAAACAAACAAAACGCCGATTCCTTGCTGCTTCAGTGCATTCATCAGGTTGTAAATTTCGACCTTTGCCGCAACGTCGATGCCGCGCGTCGGTTCATCGAAAATGACCACCTTGGAGTCGCGCGCCAGCCACTTGCCGACAACGACTTTTTGCTGGTTGCCGCCGGACATGCTCGCGGCGTCCGATTCAATCGAGGCGATTTTAATCCGCAGTTCGTCGATACTCTTGCGCGCCATCGCTTTTTCTCGGAGATTGTTTACCACTTCATACTTTGCGAGGATATCCATGTTGGGGAGTCCGACGTTGCTGCGCATGCTGAGTTTTGTGCAGAGGCCGTCGCGTTTGCGGTCTTCGGGAACCAGGACGATGCCGGCTTTGATCGCGTCGAGCGGCTTGCGGATTTTAACAGGAACGCCATGCAGCAGAATCTCACCCGAATCTTTGGGATCGACACCGAAAATCGCGCGTGTGGTCTCGGTGCGTCCGGCGCCCATCAAGCCTGCGATGCCGACAATTTCACCGGCGCGCAGTTCAATATTAATGTCGCGCACCATGCGGCCGGCGTTGAGGTGCCGGACTTCAAAGATCACATCGCCGGGCAAACAGGAAATGCGTGGAAATTTTTCTGTGATATCGCGGCCGACCATCAGGGAAATGATTTCACTAAGCGTGGTGTCTGCGAAGTCCATGGTCTTAATGTAACGCCCGTCTCGCAAAATAGTCACACGGTCGACAATGTGCTGCAGTTCTTCAAGCCGATGGGAGATGTAGACGATTCCGCAGCCACTGTCGCGCAGCCGGCGAATGATATTAAATAATTCTTCAATCTCTTTTTCGGTCAGCGCGGAGGTCGGCTCATCCATGATCAGCACTTTTGCGTTTGTAGAAAGCGCTTTTGCAATTTCCACCATCTGCTGTTTGGAAACTTGCAGCGAACCAACGATCGTGTTCGGATCGAGATTGATATTCAAGCGTTCGAGGATTTCCGCCGCCGCTTTGTTCATCTCATGTTTTTTCAGAACGCCGCCCACTGTTTGTTCGCGCCCTAAGAAAATATTCTCAGCAACCGAGAGGTGGGTGCACATGTTGAGCTCTTGGTGAATAATCGCGATACCAAGTTCCTGCGCCCGCTTGGGGTTCAGATTTTCAACAACATTGCCAAACACTGTTACGTTGCCTTCATCTTTGGTATACACGCCGCTCAAGATTTTCATCAGCGTGGACTTGCCTGCGCCGTTTTCTCCCAACAGCGCGTGCACTTCGCCGGCTTTTAAATTAAATTGCACATCATCCAGCGCTTTGACGCCCGAAAATCGCTTTGTGACGTGTTCCACTTCGACGATATAGTCGCTCATGTCGCTCTCCTAACTGTGTGTTCCGGGATTACTAAATATAAAGGGGCGTTCGAGATGCCGCTCAATGGCGAGATTTGTGCACGCCAGAACACGGGACTCGGATGGAATCTGAGAAGGAAGAATTTGAATGGTGCGCTCGCTGCGCGAGGTGATGCGATGGTTGACCTCGTGCGCAACCAGGTCGAGCAGCATGGTAGGCCGGTAGAGCACATAATCGCCGGCGAAAATAACCGCCTGGATATCCAGCACGTTGCTGGCGTTGACGATGACAGTTGCGAGGTAGCGCGCTTCGGTATGCAAAATATCAAGCGCATAGCGGTCTTCTGCGTAGGCGCGGTCGACGATTGTGCGCCAGCTGGATAAAGTAGGATCCAACATTTTTGCGGTTTCAACAATCCGCGGAATGGAGGCATACATCTCTACACAGCCATTATTACCGCAGTCGCAGCGCGGGCCATTAATATCAATGCTCGTGTGGCCAAATCCATTCCCAAAGCCGGAAGGGCCTTTATTTAACTTATTGTCCAGTATTAGTGACGCGCCTATACCCATATCAACCAATAATTCCAAAAAACGCTCATATCGATCGGTGAGGCCATAGCACTTTTCTGCCAGTGCCAGGGAATTCGCATCGTTTTCCAGCACCACGTCGCATCGAAATTGATCACGCAGGCGCTGGGCAACCGGCACATTCCAAAAAAGATCAAAATAGGGCGGATCGAGAATGATGCCGGCTTTAGTATCGAGTGGACCAGGAGAAGCGACCCCAATCCCTAAAAATGTACCGACGGGCTTGTGTGTTGCGATCATCTCGGATATGTATTGGATCGCGCGGTCAAGCACGATGTTTGGTGTTGCACATTCCGCGGTGGGAAAACTGATAGCGTCAAAGACATTGCCGCAAAAATCGGTGATACCGGTGGTAATGGTGTCACGGCCGAGATTGATGCCGGCGACATAACAGTAATCTTTGTTCCAAGAAAGCGCTTTGGTTGTCTGTTTGCCCTGATAGGACAGTGTGCCTTCCGTGATGATGCCAGTAGACAGCATATCTTCTGCGATCAGGCTGGTAGAGGAACGTGTCAGTCCGATCTGCCGTGCCATTTGTGACCGCGTCATGGGATGAACGCGCAATTCGCGCAAAAAACGCCGGTAGTTGCGTTCTTTCATTCGCGCAGCATTCAATGCCTGTTGGTTTGCCATCTTCCACCTCTAACTTTGACTTGCGCGTTACTGTTTTGTCAGTTTACAACAAAAATATACGCCAAAAAATATATTTTGTCAAGTCAATTGACAAAATAATATAAATTTGTTATATTTGACGCAACATAAACGACTGGTTTGTAACCTTTATCAAGTATTTTCGCCATAAAGTCACAATATATTTGTACAAAATGTACAAATACAGGCGTATATTAAATTACAACTCGTTACAGTTGCGTTCGATAACATAAAATCGAAAAGGTTTCCCGCCGTTTTAGAATATTGAAGTGAGAATGTATTATAAGAAAGAAGATGTCATATAAAAATAGACTATCTTAAAAAGCATGGCAGTTCCCAAATGATTCTTTCTTTTGATGCGGCGACGATTGCGTTTGTTGTTCATGCATGAGCGTTTGTAATTAAGCCACAAGCAAGAAACAGCGTACGTTTGCAATACCAAGCCAACAATGGGCTGACACAGGGACATGGAGTCAAAGCGGTATTTCTGCATGGCGCATCGGGTGGCACGCATATGAGCGTGAAGCGAGTTATCGGAGCACATATGCCTGTGTGGCAGGCGGTAAACCTACAAAAGAATGATGTTTGGCAGCGTGGAACCGTTAATTATCATGCGCCCAGTAGAATAGCAATTTATTATTGAGACAGTAGTTTAGACAAGGCGTGCCGCCAGAAGAAACCAATGCAAAAAGAGCAAGTCGGAACATTAGCGCTGTATCGTGATTCCCGCGGCGATGTTTGTATTGCTGTCCACATGAATGAAAGTGATTGAATCGACTGATGGTCTAACGGCACAGAAGTATAGTATTCATTAAGAGAAGTTCTCAAAGTCTTTTCATTCATATAAAATCAAGTTCACCGTAAGTATTTTTGCTATTGTTTGTGCTAGGAGTTTATGAATTTATATTTCGGAGGGTTTATCTTATGAAACGTTCACAAATTAATCAGGCAATCCGCAGGATGCAAGAAATTGTGCGTCAGCACGGCGTGGCTCTGCCGCCGTTTTGTAACTGGACGCCAGAAGACTGGAAACAAAAAAACCACGAATATGATGAAATCCGTGATAATATGCTTGGCTGGGATATCACCGATTACGGAGAAGACCGCTTTGATGAGCTGGGATTTACACTGATCACCCTGCGCAACGGAAATGTTAAGAAGGAAAAATACAAGAAGACCTATGCGGAAAAACTGTTGATGATTGAGGATGGCCAGTATGCGCCAATGCACTTTCATTTTTCTAAAATGGAAGATATTATCAACCGCGGCGGTGGCAATGTCCTGATCCGTGTCTATAACTCTACACCTGAAGGAGAATTTGCGGATACCAATGTCCTGGTTCTCTCGGACGGGCGAGAGTACACCGTGCCGGCCGGCACGCAAGTTCGGCTGACGCCTGGTGAGAGCATCACGATTTATCCGTACTTATATCACGATTTCACGGTGGAAACGGGCACGGGCGCGGTATTGCTCGGTGAAGTTTCCATGTGTAACGATGATGTCAGCGACAACCGTTTTTATGAAAAACTTGGCCGCTTTCCATCGGTGGAAGAAGATGAAACGCCCATTCGGCTTTTGTGTAACGAATACCCGGAGGCACAATGAGCAATCGTTACCACATCGCCGCAAATGGTGTTGCGGCTGAGATTGCAGCGCACGGCGCCGAACTGCAGTCGCTACAGCTAAATGGATATGATTACCTTTGGGACGGGAACCCGGCGTATTGGAGCGAATATGCGCCGAACTTGTTTCCCTACGTTGGCCGCATGCAGGATAAACTGTATACGGTGAACGGGAACTCCTACCAAATGGATATCCATGGGTTTGCAAAAGACATGACGTTTTCATTGGAACACCAGAGCGCAGACTGTGTCATATTGGCGCTTTCTTCGAATGCGGAAACGCATGCGCTATATCCCTATGATTTTGTGTTCCGTGTGCGATATGCTATTGTTGAGCAGGCACTTTCCATCATGTATGAGGTGGAAAATACAGGAGAGAAAACGCTCTATTTCGGCCTTGGCGCACACCCAGGATTCCGCGTGCCGCTTGAGGGGGAATTGGCTTTTTCCGATTATCTGCTGGAATTTGCGCAAGCCTGCCACCCGAAGCGCATCGGCTTTTCAGACGCAATTTTGCTAGATGGCAAAGAACTGCCGTTTCCACTTGAAGATGATGTGCGGTTGCCTCTACGGCATACGCTCTTCGACAAAGACGCAATTGTCTTGCGGGATACTTCGAAAATCGTTACAATAAGAAGTGACAGGGGAACGCGCAGCGTAACCGTTTCATTTCCGGATTTTCAATATATTGGCGTCTGGCATAGCAACAGGACAGAAGCGCCATTTGTTTGCATTGAACCTTGGACATCGTTGCCGTCGCGCGATGGCGTAATAGAGGAATTGACACAGAAAGAAGACTTGATTCGCCTGGCGAAAGGAAAGCGGTATCAAAATGAGTGGTACATCAAACTTGACGGCGCAGACGAAATTTGATGTTGTTGCGCTTGGTGAATTGCTGATCGATTTTACCGAAAGTGGGCTTTCGGCAAACGGGCAGCGGTTATTTGAGCAAAATCCAGGCGGCGCGCCAGCCAATATGCTGACGGCGGCAACACGGTTTGGCCTTTCCACTGCGTTGATTGGCAAGGTCGGCAACGATATGCATGGTCAGTTCTTAAAATCAACGCTGGATGCGGTCGGCGTCAATACGGCGGGGCTTATTATCGACGATTCGGTATTTACAACGCTTGCGTTTGTCGCGCTGCAAAACGGAGAACGCGCGTTTTCGTTTGCGCGCAAACCGGGCGCGGACACCTGCCTGCGCAGTGAGGAAGTCGACAAAGCCATTCTGGGCGACACCAAAGTATTCCATATTGGTTCCCTTTCGTTAACAGATGAACCCGCGCGCGCAGCAACACTGGAGGCGCTCGTCTTTGCAAAAGAACACGGCGTAGTGGTTTCCTATGACCCCAATTACCGCGCTTCGCTCTGGCCGTCGGCTGAACTGGCCGCACAGCAGATGCGGTCGGTATTGCCGTTTGCAGATTTGATTAAAATTTCGGACGAAGAAACCGCGCTGCTGACTGGTATCGAGGATCCGGAACAGGCGGCGAAATTTCTGTTGGCGCAGGGTGCTGCCTGTGTCGCGGTGACGCTTGGCAAGCAGGGCGCCCTTGTTTGTGTGGGCGGCGACTGTACGGTTGTGGAAGGCTACGATATCCCAGCTACGGATACCACTGGGGCCGGCGACGCGTTTTGGGGCGGGTTTGTGTCACAGTTTGTGCGCGCACAGAAACCGCTGCGCACTCTGCAGCTTGCCGATGCGGCAAGGTTTGCCAAATTCGGGAACGCGGCTGCAACGTTATGTGTCACGCGGCGCGGCGGGATCCCGGCGATGCCCACCATTGCGGAGGTGCAAAAACTGATGGTTGAGTACAGCGAATAGTTTCTTACTATTTTTTCTCCTTTCATGTGCGTAACACCGGATCTCAACTATAGAGGTCCGGTGTTGCGTTTTCGCCGTAAGAATAGCTGTCCCGCCGATGTTAGCGGTGGAACACAAAATCGCGGTTGCGGCGAGCTTCTGGTACGCTTCCTGAAGGTTTTTGTATTTATCGGCAGCTGCGATAAAAAATGCTATCCGCTTATGTGCGGCGGGTGCGTAAATTTTATGCGGCGCCCGTGAAGAGCTAAGCTGGTCGTCGACCTTTTGATAGGAGCACGCGTTCCGGTTATAGAAAAATCCAGAATAAAGCATAGATGCAGGCACAGGATGAGTCACAAAATGATTTTGCTGGTCTTTTCTTGCAAAAAAGGATTGAGAAACCGACGAAAATTCGGTATACTATTTCCAGAAAACGGAGGCGGAGCAGGATGGATACCGTAGCAAAACAAAAGCAAATCGAGCGGATTCAAAAACAGGCAACCTACGCTTTAAAAAAGACAAAGTTTGATGCAGCCATCTTTCCAGAGCTGGTCGCGCGCCCGTTTGCGGGCAACCGTGCGGATCGGCAACTGTGTATCGAGTTGCCCGAAGAAGACCAATATCTATTAGAGGTTTATGAGGGCGGCGCCCGCATTTCCAGAAAAGAGAGCAATGACGAAGAAGAGGTTGTATACGCCATTGTGCTTGAGGCGGTCGAGGCGTTTGCGTTTCAACAGGTTTGCGCGTTGCCGGATGTGTCCGTGCAGCCGACACGAGCAGACGAGGGAAAGATCAAGTCGATTATGAAAGAGGCTTTTTACGCAATTGACAGTATATTTGAAATTTGGTATCTGGATGGCAAGCGCAATTTTTAGAGATCATAAAAATGTAAACAATATTGTGCTACCCGCATGTCAGCTGTAAGATTAAAGCTGGCACCCTTAAATGCTGAAAAACCCATCGTTCCACATTTATATCCGGAGAAATACAAAATCGGATGTTAAATTGCGCGATGTATGGGCTTTTTTCTTTGCTGGCAGGATTCTTACGTACAAACATGCAATACTAAAGATAGTCGTGAAAGAAGGAGACTGAAATGCGATTTTATGATGCTGACATTTCCGCTGTGCTCGAAGCAGTCAACAGTGCGGATGCCGGCCTTTCCTCGCAGGAGGCTGCGGTAAGGCTGGAGACAAACGGAAAGAACAAGCTGCAGGAAGCCAAGAAAACACCGCTGATTGTGCGCTTTTTCCAACAGATGGCCGATCCCATGATTATCATTCTGTTGGTTGCGGCGCTGGTATCCGGTGTCACTGCGGTTTACGCTAAGGAATCGTTCACCGACGTAATCATCATTTTGGCCGTCGTGCTCATCAATGCGGTGCTCGGGGTGTTCCAGGAAAGCAAGGCGGAAAAAGCAATTGAGGCGCTGCAGCAGATGGCTGCTGCGACCACCCGCGTGCTGCGGGACGGCCGCGTTGTATCCATCCATAGCGAAGATCTGGTTGTGGGCGATGTTGTGCTGCTCGAAGCGGGCGACGCGGTGCCGGCGGACGGCCGTATCATTGAAAACGCGAGCCTGAAAATCGAGGAGGCGGCGCTAACCGGCGAGAGCGTTCCTGTGAACAAGACAGTTGAACTTTTGATGCTGCAGGACGGCAAAGACGTTGCGCTCGGCGACCGCAAGAATATGATGTATATGGGCAGTACGGTGGTCTACGGCCGCGGCAAAGCCGTGATTACCGCAATTGGCATGGAAACCGAGATGGGCAAAATTGCCGATGCGCTCACCCAGGCAGAGGACGGCAGTACACCGCTGCAGATTAAACTGGCGCAGTTGAGCAAGACGCTGAGTTATCTGGTCATCGGCATTTGCGTTTTTATATTTGGGTTTAGCCTATTGCGCGCGGATAACGTCAACGGCGCTGTTGTTCTTGACACCTTTATGGTTGCTGTCAGTCTCGCGGTTGCCGCGATTCCGGAGGGACTCGCGACCGTTGTGACGATTGTACTTTCGATCGGCGTGACCAACATGAGCAAGCGCAACGCGATCATCCGCCGGTTGACGGCGGTAGAGACGCTGGGCTGCGCGCAGATTATCTGCAGTGACAAGACCGGTACGCTGACACAGAATAAAATGACGGTCGTGCAGGGTGACGGGGAAGATCTGCCGCTGCTGGCGCGGGCGCTGGCGTTGTGCAGCGACTCGGTTCTCGACGAGAACAATGAGGCGACCGGCGAGCCGACCGAAAACGCGCTCGTCAATTACGCGTATTCGCTTGACCTGCCAAAAGATAAATTAGAAGCGGACATGCCGCGCGTGGGCGAGGCGCCGTTTGACAGCGTGCGCAAAATGATGAGCACGGTCCACGAGACAGACGGCGGGTTTATCCAATTTACCAAAGGCGCGCCCGACGAAGTCATCAAACTGTGCACGCATGTACTCAAAGACGGCAAACCCGCAAAAATGACCGAAGCCGACCGTAAGCGCATTCTTGAAAAGAATAAAGAGATGGCCGATGAGGCGCTGCGCGTATTGGCGGCTGCCTATCGGGATTACAGCGCCCAGCCGACGAGTTTTGCGCCTGAAGATCTGGAAGAGAATCTGATTTTCTTGGGGCTGGTCGGCATGATCGATCCGGTTCGCCCGGAAGTGACCGAAGCGATTGTGGAGTGCCGCTCGGCGGGAATTCGCCCCATTATGATCACCGGCGACCACAGGGATACGGCGGTTGCGATTGCCAAACAACTCGGCATCATCCAAGATGCGTCGGAAGCGATAACGGGCGCAGATTTGGATGAAATTTCGGACGAAGCGTTTGAGACGGAGATCGAGAACTTCAGCGTTTACGCGCGTGTGCAACCCGAGCACAAGGTGCGCATTGTGCAGATGTGGCGCAAAAAAGGCTATGTCACGGCGATGACCGGCGACGGCGTCAACGACGCGCCCAGCATTAAAAACGCCGATATCGGTGTCGGCATGGGCATCACCGGCACCGACGTCACCAAGAACGTGGCGGACATGGTGCTCGCGGATGACAACTTTGCAACGATCATTGGCGCGGTTGAAGAAGGGCGCCGGATCTACGACAACATCCGCAAGGCAATCCAGTTCCTGCTTGGCTCCAACATGAGCGAGGTGCTCAGCATCTTTACCGCGACGCTATTGGGATTCACCATCCTGAAACCGATCCACCTGCTTTGGATCAACCTGATTACTGACACCTTCCCGGCGCTCGCGCTGGGCACCGAGCGGGCCGAGCCCAATATCATGCAGCGCAAACCCCGCAGCGCGGCGGACGGCATTTTTGCGGGCGGGCTGGGTGTTGACGTCGCTTATCAGGGCATTATGGTCACCCTGCTGACTCTGGCCGCCTATTTTGTCGGCCATTATATGGAGGCTGGGGTGTGGGAGGTTGCGATGAGCGCCGACGGTATGACAATGGCGTTTCTGACGATGAGCCTGGCGGAGATCTTCCACAGCTTCAATATGCGCAGCCAGCGCGGCAGCATTTTTACGCTGCCTTATCAGAACAAGTTCCTTTGGGCCGCGAATGGTTTGAGCTTTTTGCTCACGGTAGCCGTCACCGCGATCCCCGCGCTTTCCAACGCGTTCCAGTTTGAGCATATCTCAGTTGCCGAATATGCGGTTGCGATCGGCCTTGCAATCAGCGTGATCCCGCTGGTGGAGGTTGTAAAACTGGTGCAGCGCAAGAGTTCAAAGAAACAATAGAGCGCATCAAATGCATAAATAAAAAGGAGGCGCCGGCAATGTCGGCGCTTCCTTTTTCGTCTTGTGAAACCACGCGCAAGACAAGCGGTTCCGAAACCACGGTCAACCATCAAGGGCATGAAACCTGATTGAGACAGTCATACTAGCATCCGCGTGAAAGGCTGTCAAATCAGCTTTGTCTTATGTAAACTATAGTCCCAACAATGGCGCAGGATCGATGTTGACGCCGTCTTGCAGCATTTCAAAATGCAGGTGCGGCGCTGTTGACTGGCCGGTGCTGCCAACCTCTGCAATGGCGGTACCTTGCGCAACAGTATCGCCGGCCTGCACAGACAAGGAAGCGCAGTGTGCATAGAGTGAGGTAATGCCGTTACCGTGGTCAATTATGACATAGTAGCCGTAGTTTGAAGCAAATTCGGCCGTTATAACCGTGCCGCCAGCTGTCGCAAAAATAGAAGCGTTCTCCGCGCCTGTAAAATCAATTGCGGGGTGTTCAGAACTGTATGTGCGGTCAATCTGATAATCCGCCAAAGGTACCATATAGGCAGCGCCAGTGGCATTGGGCCTTGTTTCGACGTTTGGAGTGCGAGATTCCGCTGTGCTAGAGTCTGTGGCAATGCTCGGCGTATTCTTGCGCTCCGCCTGCGATTCAAGCTTGCACGCGGCAAGGCTGCCGACAAACACAATACAAAGTAGGATCGTGATCAAGATGGGAAGGCCGCGCCTCTTTTTGTTCGGATTCATGATATGCTGAAACCTCTCTTTTAAAAATTTGGCGTCCGCGCTGAAGCCGGTGGATGCGGAAGATAGCGCGGAACGTTTTGTGCAGACCTGTTGTAAAATCGCTTCGCTGTATGCTGTGCGCTGCAACCGACCCGTGCCGCGGATCACCTGCTCATCGCAGATCAGTTCCAGATCTTTGCCGGCCATGCGGCACATCTGCCAGACGAGCGGGTTAAACCAATGCATCGCTGTTACAAACGAAAGAGACAGCTTGTATGCCAAATCAAACCGCTTTATGTGTACCAGTTCATGCTGAACGACCCAATTCAAATTATCTTGACAGAAGTGTTCCGGCAACACGAGAATGGGGCGGAACAACCCTGTGGTAAATGGGCTTTCGGCAATGTTGCTGATCACAACGCGAACCGGCCGTCGCATGTGCTTTT
Organism: Oscillospiraceae bacterium; assembly: GCA_031547945.1. GTDB lineage: Bacteria > Bacillota > Clostridia > Oscillospirales > Ruminococcaceae > JAVBRN01. Next base: position 300,259 of record JAVBRN010000002.1, read on the forward strand.
CTTTGCGTGTCCGCGCAACGCATTCTAAAACGCTGACATCGGTGCACGGCGTTCCCCAGCGGCGCAGATGTCGGCGCAAGCGCAGCGCTGTGTAAACATGGCGCAGCAGCACTACGAGAATGCCGGCAATCCATATAAGCAGCAGAATATCAAACAAGGTGATGCTTGCGGCGTTTGCTGACGCAACGATTTCCGGCGCTGTGGCACCGCCGGCAGCAGGCGCAATCTCCTCAAAATTGACTGGGTTTGTTGGCTGTTGCGGCAACGCGACAACCGGGATATCCTGCACCGCCATGGGCGCTATGGTTTGCGTAAATAGGGACGTGAGCGGCAGCTGGAACGGCAGTACTAGCCGTATCCCGAGCGCCAGCCATACCCAATAGCGCAGTTTTGCCGTGTAGCGCCGGTCGAGCAGGGGCGTGAGAAGTAGCACCAGCAAAATGGGGATGCTGCACGCCAGCGATAGATTAAAGATATCAAGCAGAAGCGTGCTATTCATCGCGTTTGTCTCCTAGGCTATTAAGATAGCGGCGCAGCTCTTTGATATCATCCGCATCGATTGTGCGTCCGTCGTATAAGCTGGCGACTAAATTGCGCAGAGAATTCTGATGCACCTTTTCTAAAAACAACCTACTCTCGTATTCTTTGTATTCCTGTTCGGGAAGTGCGGCACTGTAGTAATTTGTGCGGGTGGAGCGGTCACAGGTAATAAAGCCTTTATCAGCAAGACGTGCCAACACGGTCATCAATGTCGACAGCGCCCAAGCGCGCCCAGTTAAATGCGCCATGACATAATTCGATGGCACAGGTTGTTTAGAAGACCAGATAATCTGCATGATTTCAAACTCTGCATCACCCAAACGTTTGATCGCGTTGTCCATTCGTATCCCCTCCGGTATACCGTTGAATATTATTATACATACGTATAATAACAATGCAAGCAAAATTACTAATTCGAAAGAAATTTTATAGAACAGTAGACAAACCGATGGTTTTATGGCACGGTGAAAGCAAACGGCCCTGTTTCTATAGACAGACCGAAGAAGCTGCTTGCGCGTTGCGAGAGCAGTTTACATCCTTTAGAGTTGACGTTACGCTTGGTGTAATCTTATAGAATGCAATCGCTTACGAGTGTACGATTTGTGTTCCGTATGACATTTGAAGGATGGGACGCTGCCTGGCATCGTTTCATAAAATGATTCGAACCAAAACAGTAACAGCTTGCGTAGTCCAATACGCCAAACTGATTGCTGTAAAGCGTGGCCGCACTCCTTGTGTTTTTCTGTTGTCATTGCTGGCGCTGGGCAAAGCGTTATAATAAAAAAAGCGCGCAAACGCGCGCTTTTACAATCAATCGATTTACTTATCTGTTTTTGAAATCTCGGTGAGCGAAGCTGCAAGGCCGGCCAGCGACTGAATTTCGCTTGGAATAATGATTTTGGTTGCCTGGCCATCGGCTACTTTTTGCAGCGCCTCAAAGCTCTTGAGCGTCAGGACTTCTTTGGACATACCCGCTGCGTTTAGCAATTTAATACCGTCTGCGGTCGCCCGCTGTGTCATGAGAATGGCTTCCGCCTCACCCTGTGCTTCGCGGATTTTTTGTTCGCGGACGGCGTCCGCTCGCAGAATTGCGGCCTCTTTTTCCGCTTCGGCGACGAGGATTTGGCTTTCTTTCTGGCCCTCTGCCTCAAGAATTTGGCTGCGCTTGACACCTTCGGCGCGCAGGATGCTTTCGCGGCGTTCGCGCTCGGCCTTCATCTGTTTTTCCATCGCCGTTTGGATTTCAACCGGCGGGATGATGTTTTTCAGTTCGACACGATGCACTTTGATGCCCCATTTGTCGGTGGCAACGTCCAGCAGCTGTGTAATCTTGGTGTTGATGGTATCGCGGCTGGTCAATGTGGCGTCTAATTCCAACTCGCCGATAATATTACGCAGTGTCGTCGCGGTGAGGTTTTCAATCGCGGAGATTGGGCGCTCGATGTTATATGTAAATAGCATAGAGTCTGTAATCTGGAAGAACACAACGGTGTCAATTTGCATGGTCACGTTATCTTTTGTGATAACGGGCTGCGGACGGAAATCGACGACTTGCTCTTTTAGAGAGACCTTTTTGGCAACACGGTCGATAAACGGCGTCTTCCAATGTAACCCGGCGTTCCAGGTCGCGTGGAATTTACCAAAACGCTCCACGACAAATTGCGTTGCCTGCGGCACCATTTTGATGTTGGCAACAATGACGAGCAATGCAAGGACAAGCAGTACGATGAGCGCAATAATTGGTCCCATTTATTGAACCTCCTTTTGTATTGGATATACAATTAATTTGACGCCTTCGATGGCGTTGATACCGACGCGGTCTCCTTCCGGAATGACAGCGCCGCTATAAGAACGCGCAGTCCACTCCAGCCCTTCTACACAAACGCGTCCCAGGCCCATTTCATTGTCCACAGTCTCTTTGACAATGCCGATCTTGCCAATGACACGGTCTGCATTGGTGGCGACGAGCGCAGGGTCGATTCGGCTTTTGAGCATTGGCCGCAGCAAGAGCAGCGCAAGAATAGACACACCGAAAAAGATAATAATCTGAACCAGTACGGGCACATCAAACAGCGCCGCGATGAACGCGCAGACCGAACCGATAATAAACCACACAGAAACGAGCTGCACGGTTGCGAGTTCGGCGACCAAAAACAGTACGATGATCCCCAGCCAAATCCAACTGGCAACTTCCATTGGATTTTCATCCTCCTTCCACTATACACAACCTGCGAACAATGCAAATTGCGATTGCATTTATCATATCACTTTGCCAACTGTTTAACAAAGACGGAAAAAAGGGTGAAAAACGCGTTTTTCGCCCGAAATACGCCATTTTCAAAATCTAGTCGCTCCACCGCATTGCAGCGAGACTAGGGTGGGTGTGACGAACGCTAGCGAAAAGTTATCTCTTTCCCCAACGAAGAAAAAAAGCGCAATCATGCAAAAAGATGAAGATGAGCGAGAAAATGGGACATTCTTTTATAATACCATAATATGATTTCCGCAAAAAAGAAACATTACTTGTGATACAGCTTTTTGGATTGATAGGTTGGCTCGCTGGTCAGGTTGATACCAAGCGTTTTAAACACTTTTTCATCCACTTGGGAGAGCAGCACCGTGGAATGTGCTTCGCAGTGGTTGAGCTTGGAGAGTTGTTGCATGGCCAATTCCGCAGTGGGATTGGTCGCCGCACAGATGGACAGCGCAATGAGAATCTCATCGGTGTGCAATCGCGGATTGCTGTTGCCAAGGTGATTGACTTTTAGATCCTGAATTGGCTCGATAATCACCGGGGAGAGCAGCAGAATATCATCGTGGATATTGCCGAGCACTTTTAATGCGTTGAGCAGCGCAGCAGAGGAGGCGCCAAGCAGCGCGGTCGTTTTGCCGGTGATGATTTGCCCGTCATCCAATTGAATTGCGACACCGGGGGCACTGGTGCGTTCCTGCACGGCGAGTGCGGCAGCTCGCACGGCGCGGTCGTCGGGCGAGAGATCGAGTTGGTGCATGATTAACTCGATTTTACGCGCTTCTTCAATCGTCGTTTCCCCTTTGCGATGACGGCAGAGCGCCGAAAAGTGCCGGCGGATAATCTCGTCGCACGATGCCTTGGTGACAACGGCGTCGTCTGTGATACAGTAACCGGCCATGTTGACGCCCATATCGGTCGGAGACTTATAGGGGCATTCGCCGACAATCCGTTCAAAAATTTCTTTTAAAACCGGATACACCTCGACATCCCGGTTATAGTTGACCGCTGTTTCACCGTAAGCTTCCAAGTGGAATGGGTCAATCATATTGACATCTCTGAGGTCAGCGGTTGCCGCTTCATAGGCAAGGTTGACCGGATGTTTTAAAGGGAGATTCCAGATCGGGAAGGTTTCGTACTTAGCGTAGCCGGCTTCCACACCGTTCTTGTGGTCGTGATAGAGCTGGGAAAGGCAGGTTGCCATCTTGCCGCTGCCCGGCCCGGGCGCCGTGACCACCACAAGTGGCCGCTCGGTCTGTATATACTCATTTTTGCCGAATCCGTCGTCGCTGACGATGTGTGGCACATCGGAAGGATAGCCGTCGATGGGGTAATGGCGATAGACACGGACACCTAGCGCCTCCAGTTTTTTCTGAAAATTTACGGCCGCGCCCTGCTCGGCAAAGTGCGTGAGCACAACGCTGCCAACATAGAGATCAATTGCGCGGAACGCATCGATCAGACGCAGCACATCGAGATCATACGTGATCCCGAGGTCACCACGCACCTTATTCTTTTCAATATCATAGGCGTTGATAACAATAAGAATCTCTGCCTGCTCTTTCAACTGCAGCAGCATATTTACTTTGCTGTCAGGGGCAAAACCGGGCAAAACGCGCGAAGCGTGATAGTCATCAAACAGTTTGCCGCCAAACTCCAAATAGAGCTTGCCGCCAAACTGGCCGCGGCGTTCTTGGATATTTTTCGATTGAATTTGGATATATTTCTTGCAATCGAACCCGATCTCGTACATAAAAAAGCCCCCCCCATTCACAAAAAGCAAAACACTGATTCTCATTATACAGATGCGCGCAAAGGGATTCAAGAAAAGGCTTGCAAAAAATCCGCAAAATGTTTTTTTGATATGGTATACTATTTGTAGGATTGCTTCATTTCACTGCGCGGAGGGCATGACAGTGCAGAACCAAGACACGATTTTATGCAAACAATGTGGAAAAGAAATCAAACTGGAGCCAGGTATGACCAAAGGGTTTTGCCTGCATTGTGGCACACAGTTTCAGCGGGCAGATCAGAGCTCTGAAACGGATAAAAATTACGCGAAGACGCTCTACGAAAAGGGCGCGTGGCATGAGTTGCTGCCCTATGTAGAGGGCGAAAAAGCGGATGCAACAATGGTGGCTTATAAGGGCATTAGCCGAATTTACGTATTCGTGCAGGATTACATCGAAGATGTCGTTGCATTGGCGGAGAAGACCAGGCCGCGCACTGCCGTGCAGTTTTTTACGTTTAAAGCTGCGTTTGCCAACGATGAACTGCACAAGGCGTTTTACGATAAGCTGGAACGCAGCATTGAAGCTTTGCGCAAACTATTTTCGGATGCACGTGTTCCGGATGACCTGAAAGCACAGGCGAGCGAGGGCATTGTCATTGAACTGTTGCGAGAAAAAGAAGAGCAGAAGCATCCGGCCTACTGGACGCTGATTGCATGCGAGCACCGGGCCATTCCGCTGATTCCTTTTGTTCCGCTAGAACGTTTGCAATATATTTATGCCGAATATGACCGAATCAACCCGAAGAATCGAATTTTGCCCAACCAGATGCAGGTGCGAAACGCCCTGCGGGATGCTATCGTCGAAAAGGGCGGAATCGTTCCAAAGAGAGGCCTGTTTCACAAAAAGAAACAGGCGGACGAACGAGAGAGGGACCGCGATACGGAATAAGATTTGCGCTGTTTTAAAAGCGCGTGTATCAAACAGGACAGACAAGATACAGATACAGCAAGAGCCGTTGGAGCAGTTTCCAACGGCTCTTGCTGCCAAAGAACCAAAAATGACGAAAACAGTGCACAAAAGATCCGACCCAAAAGATACCCACCCCTGCCACCCAATCCATTGGGGGTTCACCCAAGCCCCATAAAAGGAAATAAAAAATCTTCGAACGCAGAAACGGCCGCTTCTACGCTGATTTCCGTTCGTTGACCTGTCACTTCATCTCTGGTGTGTGAGGGCGAAGCCCCACGTCAACCGGGTGGCTGGGGCGGGACGGCAAAGATCGACGACCGAAATGCCTTGTGCAGTTTGACGATCTCGCTTTTATAAAAAGACTTTTTTGACACGCTGAGCCGCTGGAGCAGTTTCCAACGGCTCTCGCTGTCTTTTCGAGGATAAAGTAGACGGCACAGCAAATCGTGTGATGTAAGCACCGTATACTATTTCAACTGCGACATCTAAAGCATTTAACAAAGATCTAACGCGGTTGTAGGATAATCATTCGAATATAAGCGATGATTGTAGGGATGCCCCGCAGTATTTTGGCGAGGCTAATCCATACGATCTATTATAAATTGCGCGCTTGTATACCACCCTTCGCGGCAGGCGCGCAAACAGAGGCAGCCGTTCTCGGCTGCCTCCATGAAATACGTTTTTCGCTGTCCCCGCAAAATCGAACTCTTTTGAGCGGATGCACATTTTTTGTTTATATGGCGTCTGGCGCGTACCGCTGTCCAACGTTAGCACTGCCAGACAGAGAACCCACCCTGAGAATAACATCTACGCCTGGGTTGTGGGTTTGCGCTCCTGCATGATCACAAGCACATCGCCGCGCTCGAGCACATGGTCGGGCGAGACGGGAATCTGGACTGTTTCGCCGTGGCGCACGGCCAATACAGTGATCAAATGTGTGCGCTGAATGTCTGCTTGCCGTATGGTTTTGCCGATCCAATCTGCCTGCGGACGCATTTCAGAAATCGTATAATATTCCGAGTCATCTAAAATGTCGCGAATGTTGGAGCCGACGAGTCGACGCGCGATGCGCGCGCCCATTTCGTGTTCGGGCAACACAACATGGTCGGCGCCGCTGTTTAAAAGAATTTTCTTTTGGCGTGCGCTGCGCGCTTTCACAAGAATATAATCGGCGCCCTGTTCCTTTGCGATCATGGTAGCCATCAACGTTGCCTCAAAATCTTCCGCCATAGAAATGACGACAATATCAAAGTTGCCAAGGCCAAGGTTGACAATGGCACTCTCATCGGAGACATCGGCCTGTACGGCGTGTGTGGCAAAGGCCGCAGCTTCCGCGACGCGATGTTCGTCCAAATCGCAGACCATGACATCGACATCATGCGAGGCCAGCGTTTCTGCGATGCTCATCCCAAACTGGCCGAGGCCAATGACGGCGTATTGTAAATTTTTACGTTTTTCTTGCATTTCCGTTTGCTCCTTTTTATTAACCCACACCATAAACTATTGTTATCCGAGGATGATGCGTTCTTCGGGGTAAGACAAAACATTTTTCTCCGCGTGTGCTTGAATATTAAACGCAACAACTGCGGTAATCGGCCCAACGCGGCCGAGGTACATACAAACAATGCAAACCAGTTTACCAACCGCAGACAAAAACGGTGTGATACCGGTGGAATTGCCAACCGTTCCGGTCGCAGAGGATATCTCAAACAGCAAATCCAGGAAGGAGTGCGGAAATGCACTGCCGCGTTCGCTGAAGGTTAGGATCATGGTAGAAACGATCACAATGGAAAGCATTACCGAGGCAATCGTCAGCGCTTTTTGCAAAACATGCAGCGGAATTGAGCGCCCATATGCTTCGATTTTTTTGCGCCCGCGCAATCCTGTGAAGACGGAGGTCAAAATGATGCCAAGCGTGACTGTTTTCATGCCTCCCGCGGTACCGGCGGGGGAACCGCCAATAAGCATAAGCAGACAACAGAGAAATTTTGAAGCTTCGGTCAATCCACCCTGGCTGATCGTATTAAATCCGGCGGTGCGCAATGTTACCGACTGGAAACAGGCCGCCATTAGTTTTTGTCCAAAGTTCAGCGGGCCAAGCGTCTCGGGGTTAGACCACTCCAGGCACAAAAACAGAACTGTGCCGGATAGTATTAAAGCTGCCGTGATTGACAGCACCAGCTTTGTGTGCAGGGAAAGCCGGCGCAGGCGCAGATGCCACGGCGCGCCGCGATCATATTTTGCGGAAACAATAAAATCAATCCAAACGGTAAACCCGAGCCCGCCAGCAACAATCAATCCCATAATGATCAGGTTGACAAACAGGTTGCCCTGGTAAGGCACAAGGTTTTCCGGGCCGATGATATCGATACCGGCATTGCAAAAAGCGGAGACCGCATGGAAAATGCCTTTCCAAAGTGCTTCGCCGATGCCCATGCGGGGCGTGCTGAAATGAAAAGTGATAGCCAACAAAATGGCGCCAATCCCTTCAAATGTGAAGGCGATTCGCGCGATATTTTTGATGAGCCGCACCATTCCACTCAGTTTATTCTGGTTAAAAGAAGTCTGTATGACAATACGGTCCCGCAGCGAGAACTGCTGTTTAAAGAAAAGCATAATAAGGCTCATGACCGTGATGAGCCCCAATCCGCCCAGCTGAATTAAAACCAAGATAACAATCTTACCAAAGATGGTCCAGTGCGCCGCGGTGTTGACCACGACCAATCCGGTCACGCAGTTTGCTGATGTGGCACTGAAGAGTGCATTTAAAAAACCCACACTCTCACCAGATTGGCTGGCAATTGGCAGGTTCAGCAGACATGCGCCTGTTAGAATCATCGCCGCGAAACTGAGAAGGATCAGTTGAGGTGGAGAGAGGTGAAAGCGCCGGCGCGTCGCCAACTGCTGTGATTCTGGCATCGACTCGTCCATATTCTTACTTCTAAAGCCTCCGATGTGTTACAAGTAATAGTAGTACTATATTATATACTGTTATGAATAACAGAAACAGTCAAACGAAAAAACCAGGGATTGTGAATCAATCCGGAATAATATCGAGATCCCGCAGCAAAGTGATGGCGCCGCTGGCGCCAATGCGCGCACATCCCGCATTCAAAAACGCCTCTATATCCGCCAAAGTCCGAATGCCGCCGGCCGCTTTGATTTTAACCTGCGGCCCCAAATGTTCTTTGAATAATTTTATATCTGCCAGATCCGCACCGGCAAACGCGGTGCCGGTTGACGTTTTGATAAAATCAGCGTGTGATGCCGTGACGATTTCACACAACGTCATTTTCTCCGGCTGCGTCAAATAACAGGTTTCGATGATAACTTTCAGAGTTTTATTGGGACATGCGCCGCGCACCTGTTCAATCTCCCGGAGTACCTGCTCAAACGCACCGTTTTTGACATCACACAGGTTGATCACCATATCCAACTCGTCTGCGCCGACCGTAACAGCGATGCGCGCCTGTTCCACCTTGCTTTGTGTCGTGTCATAGCCGAGCGGAAATCCCACGACAGTGCCGATCACAAGGCTGTTTCCATATTGCTGTTTTGCATGCTGCACATAACAGGGCGGGATACAAGCCGAAGCAGTATGGTATTTAATGGCCTCCGCACAAAGCGTTTCAATGTCTTGCAGTGAGGCGATAGGCTTTAACAACGTATGGTCGATACTTGATAAAATAGTCCTGACGTCCATTGGATACTCCAACTAGAATTCAATGTGCTGCTGCTCGGCTTGCTGTTTTAGACAGTCAAATGTTTCTTGGCTAATAACATGCTCAATTTTACAAGCGTCCTGTTCTGCCGTATCCGGAGAGACCCCGAGCGCGATAAGGTATTGGCGCAGCAACCTGTGCCGCTCATATACGCTTTCAGCCCGCGCGCGGCCCTTTTCTGTGAGCGTTATCACGCCGTCAGCATCGACATTGATATAGCCATTTTCGCGGAATTGTTTCATCGCGATACTGATGCTGGGCTTGGCAAATCCCATTTCATTGGCGATATCTATTGAACGCACGGCTCCATGACGTTTCTGTAAGATGAGAATCGTCTCAAGATAGTTTTCAGCGGATTCCTGTACTTTCAAAATGACGCCCCCCTATCAGGTGATCGCTTCAAAAACCACGCACTGATATAGCGGATATTATTTAGTTGCTATATAGTACCACTAATAGCGCGTATTTACAACTGGGTTCTATGATTTCTGAAAAGTTGAGTTGATTTGTTAAGAAAAGTACGATTGCACTACTTGAAACCGGATCGAGATGCCCACGTATAGTTAGAAACCAGACAATTTGTAGAATTAGTTAAGAATTATATTCACAGAAGAAAACAACGAGATCTGAACAAGAAAAAAATTTTTCTACATTGAAAAACTGTCGATAATAGACTATTTTCATATGCGTACTTTGTTAAAAAGGCCTATTTTTTGTCGAGCTTTGACGTTTCAGTAGAATTTTATTTTAATCTAGGATAAAATTTAGTTAATAAAATAAACAGAGAGACAAAAATGTTAGAAAAATTATATTTGGTGAGAGTAATCGGGAAAATGAATATGCCAGCCCAAAGAGTTTTCGCTGAGTTTGCTGCGAAATCTGTAGTATTTGAGCGGCAAACGATATGCAAATGATGTGGATGGCAATTGCTGGTTGCGTTGTCTCCTTTGTTTTTTTTATTGTCTCTGATTTTTTTCATATGCATCAAAAAAGCGCGTTATACAAGCTGTCTGCTATGACTGGTCTGTCGATGTTGCTGATCAGTACGGCATACGTGTTGATTGCTGCGGGGATGGAAGCAAAACAAGTAAGGTGGGGCGCGGGTTTCTTTGCGGTGATCGCATTTTGCTTGCTGGTGTATTCGCTTTTTTTTGCACTACCCGCAAAAACAACCTATGTCGCGCAAAAAAAGGATTTACTGCCTTTAAAAAGCAGTGGAATGTATGCGCTGTGTCGACATCCAGGGGTAATCTGGCTGTCCATTTTTTATTGCATGCTTTGGATTTCAATAACGCATTGGGCATTGTTGTGGACTTGGCTCATATGTACCGGGATGGATCTTTTCTATGTCGTGATACAAGATCGATATATTTTCCCAAAAACGATCGAAAACTATGAAAAGTATAAAGAGGTGACGCCATTTTTAATCCCGACAATCGGGAGCATTCGCAGAGCGGTATCCGGGGAAAAAGGGGATCAAAAAAGAGGGGATAAGAACAGAGATATGAAATTTGAAGAGAAGTTAAGAAAATGGCCTGCTGAAGAGATCTGGCAAGAGTACTGTGGATTTTTAGATTTATCGATTGAAGAGTATATGAATATTCAGGAACGCCTGCTGATGGAGCAGATTGATCTATTGAGTAAATGTGGCCTTGGAAAAAAGATTTTCAAAGAGAATATACCGCAGACGGTCGCGGAATTTCGAAAAAGTGTACCGTTGAGCACTTTTTCCGATTACGCAAATGTTTTGTTGCCGAAACACATTGAAATGCTGCCGGCGCCGCCTGTTCTCTGGTTACAGACAACTTGGGAGGGCGGAGATACGCCTGCAAAAATAGCACCGTATTCAGAAGAAATGCTGAATACCTGTCGAAAAAATACAGTGGCGTCGATTATTCTAGCGACCAGCACGGAAAAAGGGAAATTTAGAATTAAATTAAATCCTAAAATGTTATATGCACTGGCACCATTGCCATATATTACGGGAATGATTCCCGATTTAATCTCGTCAGAGATGCGTATACGCTTTTTGCCGTCACTAAAAGACGTAAAAAAGATGACGTTTTCCCAAAAGAGCAGGAAAGGTTTTGAACTTGGGTTAAAAGGCGGCATGGACTTGTTTTTTGGCCTTAGCAGCGTCATGCAGGGTGTCAGCAAGAATTTTGACATTTCCAGTGGGAAACAACCATCGTTGGCCAGTCTGTTTCAAATTAGACCCAGCAGATTGATACGAATGGCGGTTGCAAAATATAAGAGTAAGCGGGATAATAAGCCAATCTTACCAAAAGATCTTTTTACATTGGCAGGCTTTTGTTGTGTAGGAACCGACAGCGCACTGTATAAAGACGAATTAGAGGAAGCATGGGGAATCCGGCCGATTGAATTGGCAGGTGGAACAGAAACATCGTGTCTTGGAATTGAAACATGGAGTAAAAATGGTCTGGTGTTGTTTCCCGATGCCTGTTTTTACGAGTTTATTCCGGAAAATGAAATGATGCGTAGCTTTCAGCATCCCGGATATCAACCTAAAACACATCTGATGAACGAAGTGGTTGCAAACCAGAATTACGAGCTTGTCATTACTGTTTTGAAAGGCGGCGCATTTGTCCGTTATCGTGTCGGCGATGTATATCGATGTGTTCGCGTTACAAACAGGAGAGATGCATTACAGTTACCGCAATTTGAATACGTTGACCGTATTCCCACTGTAATTGATATCGCAGGATTTACGCGAATAACAGAGAAAGAAATTCAGACGGTGATCAACTTGTCTTCTTTGCCGATCTCAGATTGGTTTGCTCTCAAAGAATATGATTCTAATAACCATTCTTTTCTACACATCTATTTGGAAATAAGCAATGAAAGTCAAGACAATGTGCGGCTAACCCCCAGAATTATCAAGGATCACATGAATGTGTATTTCCGTTATTACGACGGGGATTACAAAGACTTGAAAAAGCTGCTGGGTATAGATCCCTTAAAAATTACATTGTTAAAGCAGGGAACGATCCGAAAATACAAAGAACGATATGGCGTTGATTTGCCAAAAATCAATCCAGGTCGGCAAGACGTGATTGAAATGCTGCGAACTATGGAAGATACGGAGAGAAAGGCGGTGTTATCATGCGAATAAATGAACAATTATTCCAGTTGGTGCCGCTGGTCGCATTGCTATTAAACTTATTTCTGGTGTTGGTCTGTTTGAGCGCAAAAAAGAACAATTTAGTCAACGCGTTTATGCTCTTTTTGTTCTCACTCATTGCCTGGAGCGGTGGTTCATTTTTAATGCGAATGGTCGACATTTGGCCTGGTCCTGTCTTTTGGTATCAAGTTTCAATGACCGGCATTTTAAGCGCTGGGTGGACGTATTATAACTTTATTTATTATTATACGAATCAAAAGGGCGCGTTTGCTCGTCGAGCCTGGATGATGGTCTGGATTGTATTACTTATTGCTAACCTTTTCAATGTATTTACTGCCAATCCGGCGGTAACTCGAGCGGCGGACGGCGAAATGTCCTTTACTTTTTTATTAACGCCTTGGATCGCGATTCCGATTATTGCTGCAGTTTTTACAATTGGAAGTGCGATCGGATTCATGATAAAAAGTATACGTGTAGAAGGCGCCCCGCTTAATAACTTTTTACCCGTTATCATTGGCGCTGCAGTTATGTTTATTGGTGCAGTACTAGATACAATTCCCGGATTTGCAACAATGCCAACAGATACATTATCCACAGCAATTAATGCACTTATTTTATATTATGCTCTGTACAAAAAAAGATTAATTACTTTGACACATATGACTTCCAGCAGCCCAACCTATTTGATTGCCGCTGTTTTTACCACGTTTATTCTTGGGTTTTCTTTTCGTTACGTTGAGTCCTTTTATGAAGAGTATTTTACCAACTATATCGAATATAAAACAATTGTTATCGCGGTTCTTTTTTCCCTGTTGACCATTTTGATTTTTAATTTGATCAAGTGGCTGGTGAACAATCTTTTTGTCAAAAGCATGGAAGCGCGCGATGAAGAGCTGAAGAATTTTAGTTATGCCATAAACCGTACGCTGGATCTAAAGGAGATTCTGACACTCTATCGCGGCTTTATCGCCGACAACGTTTCAGCTATAACGGCGTATACCTGCGTATATGACGACAATTCAAAAAGCTATAAAGTGATGGACATTGAAAACGCTGTACAGATGCGCAAGTTTGAATTCCGCGTAGACAACCCGATGATTACCTGGCTGCAGCAGAACAATCAGTGTATTAGCTATAAAGATTTTCTGCGCACCAACAGTTATCGCGCTATGTGGGAAAGCGAAAAAGTCATGCTTGCAGATCTGGATATTGAAATCATTCAACCCATCATGTGCGATGATGTATTGACAGGAATTACATTGTTTTCAGGTAAATATCGAGGAAAGAACTATAACGTTGCGGAAATCAATTACATGGAATCCGCCGCTGCGATCGTTTCAATTGGCATCAAAAACGCGTTGTTATACACGAAAATGCAAGATGAAGCTCAGCGGGATTCGTTGACCAATTTATATAATCGCCGCCACTTTATGCAAAAATCCAAGCAGGATTTTGAATTGATTCGTTGTGACTCCCTTGTTTTCGTTCTCATCAATTTTGATGATTTTCGCCTTTATAACGAATTGTATGGCGCACCGGAAGGCGACTATATTTTAAAAAGCTTTGCTGAGATTTTGACGATGACAGTCGGGGATGACGGAACCGTCGCGCGGTTTGGCGGCAAAGAATTTATAATCTCGCTGCCGTTTTACGATGTGCAGCGCGCGCGCAGTATGACGCAGAATATTCAAGACCGGCTGAAGCAGAGCTTGGCCAGCATTGCGGACCATGGTAAGCGGTATCTTACCTTCAGCGCTGGCATTTGCGCCTATCCAACATCCGCTTCGAACTTAGATGAACTGGTGACATATGTGAATATGGCGGTTTATGCCGCAAAGCGAAACGGCAAAAACAGAATTGAAGTCTATACGCCGGTGAGTCCGGAAGATCAGAAAAAACTGGACACCAAGAGCAAGCGGCAGATTGCGGAGAACAGTGCACAAACAATTTTTGCGCTGACCGCGGCGATTGACGCAAAGGACCACTATACGTTTAATCACTCAAATAACGTTTCCGAATACGCGACAAAACTGGCAAAGGAACTGGGGCTGGATGCGGAACATGTTGAAATTATCCGGCAGGCAGGCCTGATGCACGATATCGGCAAGATCGGGATTCCGGACGCAATTCTTTCCAAAAAGAGCAGACTTACCGATGAAGAATATGAGATCATGAAGCAGCACGTTGAGGGGTCGATCGCGATGATTCGACATATCCCCGCGCTGGACTATGTGGTTCCGGCAGCGATCGGTCACCACGAGCGATGGGACGGCGGCGGTTATCCGCGTGGTTTGGCCGGTGAGGAGATCCCTTTGGCAGCGCGCATTTTGTGTTTGGCGGACTCCTTTGATGCGATGACGACGAAGCGCCCGTATCGGGACGGACTAACGTTTGAAGAAGCACTGCCGGAGATCGAAGATAGTTTAGGCAAACAGTTTGACCCGGAAATCGGAAAGGTGTTTGCAGATATGATTCGGCGTGGTGTGATTTCCCCGCCAGTGGAAGCGCATACAACTTAGCAAGGCAATTCAAAAATATCGGGCGACACTCGCCCGATATTTTTCTTTTAAACGGATACATATTGAAAATGATGCGCCTGGTTGGATGGCTTGGATTGTTTGAGTATTGATTATTCTACTTTGCGGTGGTGTGTTTTGCGCCGCCTGCCCGCTGGTGATCCATTTTCGACCTGAATCGTTTGCGTTATTGTTGTCTTTATCCGTGTATTCGTGTAGAGAAAGCTGACAAAAACGTGCCGCATGGGGCTGTATCATTTGCGGCTCTGCATATGGCGGGCATTGGATTTGAACTATTTTCCACGCACAGCAGCAGGGCAGATGAGCGGTTCCTTTTCGACGACATGCATCGGTTTGAACCATTATATGTATTTACCGCGAGTTTTCTTGTTTTGCTGATGGTGGCTGGTTGAGAAAAAAGATAAAATAAGGTCATTGGCGGCTGCGCCGCTGTTGCATTGGCTTTTTTGTGGAAATGGTATCTCTAGGAGCATCGGGGCAATTCCACATGCTGACCTATATGAGAGATTCCGTTATTTACACTATTGGATTTGATGCAGTGCTAGAGTACTGTTTATTTTGTGGATTTCGCTCTGATAAAAATGAAAACAAAACAAACACAAGCTATAATCACCACTAGTGAACTGGTGGTTTGCACAGGCTACAGAAGAGCGGCATAGCCCTCTGGGCTTGAAACTCGGCACCGCATTACTGTTTTCTTAAGCGGCTTGGGCCAACCTGGCCCCAAGTTATCTTTAGTATACCGCTGGAATAGTATGGGGAAAGTCTACTTTGTAGGCTTCTGATAATGCATTGATGTTATCTCGAAAGCCTTCTCGAAATTTCTTCATGGCTTTTGAGAAAGTTGTATCTTCCCAATCGCCTTGTTCGTTTTTATAGATAATTCCGGTTCTAGTCACGGCGCCCAGATCATCTAAAAAAGAATTACAGCAACCGATCATAGTACGAATACACTTGACGGTTTCATTGTTAAAATCGTATTTTGGTAAAATGTCAGCCAGTTTGTTCTTTATTTCAATGGCAGATAATTCACACCAGTTTTTTATTTCCATTTCGCATGGATTAATCAAAATCCGTCTCGTTTCCAGAAAATAAAAAATCGCTTGCACACCTTTTTTGGCGCTCTCTGTATACTCCCATGATATCCCGCCAAAAGGGGTATCAACGCCAGTAATTTTAATCCCCATACTGCACCCACAAATTTCTTCTAAATGATTAGATCCAACCAGCTACAACTTTCAATGAAGATCTGCCATTAATGACCATGATAACTATCAGAAAAACGCTGAATTTCCACAGAGCAAAATTACAACATGATTGACAGTATTATCTAGCCAAATCCCTTCACTCGATGTGCAGTTGTCTTGTAGCCACACGCGAAATGCGGCGCGGTTGGCAAATAGTAATTCTTCTTTCATATTCTTTCTCCACGTTGCAGAGCAAAGATACGCAATCCAACGCCTATTTCTCGGACAGTTTTCGACCCATCCAAACGCCCATCACCGAGGCCATCATCAAGCCGCGCGTCCAGCCGCTCGAATCGCCAAGACAGTGCAGTCCGGCGATATTTGTGTTGAGATTGCCGTCCATCTTTACGCGGTTGCTGTAAAATTTAAGTTCGGGCGAATAAAGGAGCGTCTCGGTTGCGGCAAAGCCGGGCACGACGAGGTCAATCGCCTCGATAAAGTTAATGATATTAAGCATGACACGATAGGGAATCGCGGCGGTGATGTCGCCCGCGACGGCATCGGGCAGTGTTGGCCGCACATTGGAACGCACGAGCTCATCCTGCCAGGTGCGCTTGCCATCTAGAATATCACCGTAACGCTGCACCAGAATATGTCCGTTGCCAAGCATGTTCGTGAGCTCGCCAATCTTTTTTGCGTAGGCGATGGGCTGATTGAAGGGCTCGGTAAATTTTTGGGAGCAGAGGATTGCCAAATTTGTGTTGGGCGATTTGCGCTCTTTAAAAGAATGCCCGTTGACCACGGCCAACGCGTCATCATAGTTTTCTTGGCTCACGTATCCGCCCGGGTTTTGGCAGAATGTGCGCACTTTGTTTTTAAACGGCTTGGGATAGCCAATCAGTTTTGATTCATACAGAACATTGTTGACACGCTCCATCACTTCGTTGCGCACTTCCACGCGTACGCCGATGTCCACAACGCCCGGCAGATGCGCGATATCATGCTCTGCGCACAACTTTTCCAGCCAGTCCGCTCCGCGGCGGCCGGTGGCGATGACGGTATCTTTTGCGCGAATTTCCAACTGCTTTTTACCATCGTTGACATAGACGCCTTTGCAGTGGTCGCCTTCTAAAATGAGGTTTGTGCAGGGCAAACCGAACAGCATTTCCACGCCGCTGTTTTGCAGATATTCCTGGATAGAACTATAGAGCTCGTGCGCTTTTTCGGTGCCGAGATGCCGGATGGGACAATCGACCAGTTTCAGCCCTGCCTGGATTGCCTTGCGCCGGATTTCTTTGACCTGGTCGGTCATCGCGACGCCTTCCACATGCTCGTCGGCGCCAAATTCCAAATAAATCTTGTCGGTATAATGGATGAGCTCTTGCGTCAATTCCTCACCCAACAGCTCGGGCAGATCGCCCCCCACTTCATAGCTAAGCGACAATTTGCCGTCCGAAAACGCGCCGGCGCCCGAAAATCCGGTTGTGATGTGACAATAGGGAGAACAATTCACACACACTTTCGTTTTTTCTTTTGGACATTGGCGCTGCTCAATGGGGCGCCCTTTTTCTACGAGTAATATCCGTTTATTTTTTTGTTTGCGCAACAGTTCCAGCGCTACAAAAATTCCGGCCGGACCTGCGCCGACAATCACAACATCGTAATCCATCGCTGTTCCTCCCGACCCCTACCGCGCAACACGGTAATGGTTCTCTCAAGCAAATTATAGCTTTTCTTGCCGGCGAAGTAAATCATCTGTAGTTTTGGCGGTTTCAAAATGCCTGAGCGTCATCGCAGCGCGCGTTGACGCAGCCATCACCGTATGCACTGCAAGAGAAAACCCAACGGGGCACATTCTTTGTTTCCGACAAATTCACGTTTTTTGGCAGACTGCAGTGTCTCAAGAAACCGGTTTCAATCGCTGTAAATGCGTGAAATGCACTGTTCTTCCAGCGTATGAAATATCGCATCCGGGCAGATGTGTGGCGCTCACGGCATGCTTACGTTTGCGCACAGATTAAAACAGGCAGGAAATCCGAAAGATCAGGGATCGGAAACATTTCCGGATTGATTTCCCGATCTCTGCAATCATGCGAGCCAGAGGGCAAACTGCCGTCGTCCACAGTAAGATCGCTGTTTTCGGGAAAGATCTGTCAAGGCTGCGGCCGGTTGACAAGCAGCTCATAGCAGCTCCCGCATCTCGGGCATGTTTTCCCAATAGCGCTTGGGGATGTGTGTCATGCGGCATTTTGGGTTGTACCGCGCTTCGATTGCAATCGTATTGTAAAACTGCTTCCACAGGGCTTGATAAAGCAACTCGGTCTCTGAAAGCGGCAGCATCGCGTCGATCTCAAGCGGGACAATTTTGGCACTGCGGTTTTCGTAGATCAGTGCCGCCCGGTGCGTTTTGTCGTAAATCATAAAGTCCTCACAGGAAAAGCGGGCGGTGAAATGACTAACAAGAAAGGGCAGAATAAAGTTTTTGGGTGTGATCACAGAGACCAGCTTGCCGTCGTAATCGGCAAACCGCACAAAGCCCAAGAGCAGATGCCGCTCGCCGAGAAGATGTTGTTCCGCCTTCAAAAGCTGGCTGACAAGTGGGTGCCCAAGCTGATCGATCACACCCGGCCCGTCGCGGTAGGCGAGCAGAACAAACCGCAGCATGGCAAGCTCCCGCTGGTCCAAACAGCTGAGGAACACCGTTTCCAGCAGATCCATAATGCGCGGCGAGAGCCGCTCCACAATCGATCGCTTGACGCGCATCGCTTTTTCGCGGTCGGTTTCGATAATGCGTGTTTCAAGCAATGTTGGCTGTGCGTCATAGACCGGCACGATGTCGAACGGCTGCTGTTTGGAATAGACACTTTCGTGTACGCAGCACAAAAAGCCGTCGAAGCCGCCGTCATAATGGAAAACAACGTCGCACGGGAATGCTAGATCTTTGCCGCGAGACACAGCACCGCCTCCTCTACCGCATCCCCAATGTTGGGCAGATCGCCAGCGGCGGGCAGGACAGTGCCGCCGCTGGCCGGTGCGCTGAACAACGTCAGCTGTTCTGCGCCAAAGGTAAAGACGCTCGGATCGATGAGAATGCGCGCCGTTGTCTCGCGGCTGATGCGCGTGCCGCGCGTGTTGTCGGCTGTCAGGATAAAGTATTGCGCGCGTTTGAGTACCACGCCCATACGCTTGAGATCGGCAGTGTTCAGCTTGCCGGTTCGGCGCGCTGTTCGGATGCGCCGCGCGCTGGTTGGGCCGATGCCCGGCACACGCAACAGTTCTTCGAGCGGCGCGCGGTTGACATCCACAGGGAAGAATTCCATGTGGTTGAGCGCCCAGTTGCATTTGGGATCGAGGTAGGGGTTAAAGTTGGGGCAATCCTCACTCAAGATCTCGTCGGCGGCAAACTGGTACATCCGCATCAAAAAATCCGCCTGATAGAGCCTATGTTCGCGCAACAGCGGCGGTGTGGTATCGAGTGCAGGCAGCAGGCTGTCTGAAACCGTGGGGATATAGGCGGAGTAAAACACGCGTTTTAATGTGTACTTGTTATATAGGCCGGATGCCAGTTTGATGATTTTATAGTCGGTTTCCGGCGTCGCGCCGATGATCATCTGCGTCGCCTGGCCGGCGGTCGCAAAGCGCGGCGCGTTGCGATAGACAATCAGGTCGCGCTTGTTGGACTGCACACCGTTGGCGATGTGTGCCATCGGCTGCAAGATGGCTTTTTTGGTTTTATTGGGCGCGAGCAAGCGCAGGCTCTCCTCGCTGGGCAGCTCGATGTTGACGCTCAGACGGTCGGCGAGCAGACCCAGCCGGTAGATTAGGTCGGGCGAAGCGCCCGGAATGGCTTTGGCATGGATGTAGCCCCAAAAATTGTGTTGGTAACGGATCAGCGTCAGGGCATCGATCATGAGCTCCATGGTGTAATCCGGATTTTTGAGCACGCCGCTGGACAAAAACAAGCCCTCAATATAGTTTCGCCGGTAAAATTGGATGGTCAGCTCGGCCAATTCCTGCGGCGTAAAGGACGCGCGCACGACTTCATTGCTGCGGCGGTTGACGCAGTATTTGCAATCATAGATGCACTCGTTGGTCATAAGCACTTTGAGCAACGTCACGCAACGGCCGTCGGCCGCGAAGGTGTGACAACAACCGCAGTTGATCGTGTTGCCTAACGCACCCGCTGGCGTGGGGCGGTCGGCACCCGAAGAAGTGCAGGCGGCATCATATTTGGCGCTGTCGGCCAGTATTGTCAATTTATCCATCAGATTCATAATAAATCTCCAAAGAACAAATGTTCTTTATATAGTATACACATTCTCTTTGGAAAAGTAAACACATTAAATAGCATAAAAAAACACCAGTCCGACTGTACGGACAGGTGTCAAAAAATCCATTTATATAATGAGATTGTCAAAATGCATAAGCGTTCTGTTTGTCGATCGCAATCCCGCCCCCAGCCACCCGATTGGCGTGGGGCTGCGCCCCACATCGGAGATGAAAGGTCAGGTCGACGAACGGAAACCAGCGTGTTAAAAAAATTCTCTTGTATAATGAGATTGTCAAACTGCATAAGCGCTCTGTTCGTCGATCGAGCAATCCCGCCCAGCCACCCGATTGTTGTGGGGCTGCGCCCCGCATCGGAGATGAAAGGGCAGGTCGACGAGCGGAAACCAGCGTGTGAAAAAAGTCCTTTTATATAATGAGAGTGTCAAAATGCATAAGCGTTCTGTTCGTCGATCGAGCAATCCCGCCCCAGCCACCCGATCACATGGGGCGAAGCCCCCGTGTAATGGGCGGTGGATGGGTATCGCGTTAGGCTGTCGAATAGGTTTGCGCACTTTTTTCGCCACCATTGGTTCTTTGACAGCCTGATATCAATCCGACTGTGCGAACAGGAACTGCCAAATTAGATTGCCGACGCTTTTTCACCTTTGAAAAGACGAGCACAACGGCAAGCGCGCTGCAAACAGTGTATGCGCGTGTACATATAAACGGACGTGAACGGTAGCGCTCGCGTTACACAGTGTACTTTAGATAGATCAAAGCGAAAACGGAAAAATGCTATAGATCCTGCGAGGGATATACTGCTTTCGGCAGAAATGCTTTTCATCTACCCCGCCCGGCGAAAATGATCGTGCTTTTTTGTCATGTTCGACCTGATCTTACACGGTATCAGATTGTCAATGTCTGCCCACCGAAAACCAAAGGCGATGTGTACTGTTGATTTGTCTCTGGTTGCGGTTGATATAGGATTGCCGGCGGCAGCGCAGCAAATGCTTTCGCCCTCGTTCGTTGCGCGTATAGAATGCGTGGAAACTGCCGGATGCACGCGAGAGAAACTGCGCAAAGATCTCTGCATTTTTCTGGTTGTTCCCAATCCGTTCCGGGCAGGCGAAACTCTGCAGATAATGCAACATGGAACCGTACGTCTTGACCACGATATATCTTGGATTATCGATCGGGGACAACAACTCTCCCATGGCTTTGCTGAAGATGTTTTTCTCGCGGATCGTTGCGCCGATCAACGCACATTCGATATTGGAATGCGATGCGTCGTGCTCTACCTGAAGCCGGGCACCCTGTGATTGAATGTCGCCGGCTGCTTGAAGCGTTTGCAGAATACAGTTGCCAAGCATGCGAATGGTAGCGACAGGAGAAAGCGCGCGCAGCATGCGCTGCAATGCCTTGGCGCCGAACCAGACAAGCCCGCCGATCGAAAGAAAATATAAAATCAATCCCGGAAGGCTGGCCGTCATGGGCAATAGGCCGGTGGCGAACATATCGATTATTTGATATAGGATAAAACTCAATATCATCAAGGTCAGAAAATTGAAAAAAACAAACCGGCGCGGCAGCGTTTTATCCGGGATCAGATTGACGTCCACAATCTCCGGCAACTGCCCGGCCGCCAGCGCGTTTTGCCAGCGTTGCGCCATGCCGGCGCGGTCCGCGGCAAGCTGCAACATGGTCTGGTTGATGCGTGTGATACCTTCCGCATTGTAGGGCGGCTGTATGATATCGACGCGCGCTATGCCATCCTCGATGACGTCGCGGGAATAGGCGGGCGCAAAGAAGCCGGTAAACCGACGCTTGAGCGTTCGGTAATCTTCGCTGATCAATGCTTGGTCATCCTGAAACAGTTGTGCTTCGAGTTTTCTAAGTTTATTGTCCGCAAGCGCCGCGGGCGGTTCCACCGTGACAAGATGCCAGATGTTCGCGGTTTTATATGGCTGCTGCGGATTGATGCGGATCGCGCGGCCGCGCATCTGGTTGGACAGCACATAGCTGCCGACAAAGCTCGCAAGAATCAGGCTGTTGATACAGGGGGAATCCCAGCCCTCGCCGAGCAGCGCTTTGGTGCCGACCAATACCTGAATTAGACCTTGCTCAAACGCTTGCGTGATGACCGCGACTTTGCTGCGGTTGTTGCCCTGAAAGGTAATGTTGTGATACATGGGTGCATTGGGCAGCGGTTTGCCGGTAAATATAACGTTATGGTCTGCCGCGATTGCGCGCAAGGCCGCAAGTTGCCGAGCCGGCCACAAAACGAGCGCGCCGGTGATCAGCGCAATGTCCGCAAAGGCACCGACGCTGCGGCGTATGGCCTCGAATACCGGAACGGTGCCCATCACATCGATTGGCTGGTCGGTTCCGATGAGATCAAGCAGATCCTTGCGGATGTAATCGGTGAGGACCAACATGTGCAGCTGTCCGCCGAGATTGGCGTATTCCGCCGCCGCGACCGTGGCGATGCTGCGCAGCTTGCCAACCGAGGAGATAAGCGTCTTATTGACGGCAATATCTGTGACAAGCTCGACGTTTTGCAGGTGCAGCAGCCGGTATTTGCCGAGCACGGCAGCAATCTGCGCGACGGTCTCTTCGCCAAACCATGCGGGATTGTCATACAGAAACTGCAGTGCGGTTTGGGCGACAACCAATTTGCAGACCGGTAAGCCCTTTTTGCCGCACAGCGCCCGCACAAGTTTGTGCGGGATTTCCACCCCCGCTTGTTCGACAAGGCTGCAAAGGGCAGTGTACTCCTGCGGGTGCGTAAACAGCGCTTCGTAATCGATTGCAGTGTTCGACAGCGCGGGAGATGCGGCGTACGCGTCTCGCAGCAGCGGGCCGCGCTGCAGTTCGTCCAGGCAAGTGGTCACGCGGTTGCGGTAGGCCTGCAGGACCGAAAGTTCCTGTTGCCGCGGATAGTTAAAAAAGATATAATCTTGATGAGGACAGAGCGTCCCCTGCGCCACGAGTTCGGGCACAAAAATTTCCGCGTCGATTTCGCCGCACAGCGAGATATATTTATTCCAGGCACCGATTGTGCTGTCATAGGGCGGCGTTGCGGTGAGCGCAATGATTGTGATATCCGGCTGCAATGCCGCAATAAATCCTTCGAGCGCTTTTTGCCATTCGCTTTTTAAGTGGTGCGCCTCATCCAGGCAAACGGTGCGAATACCGTGGCCACGGATAAACTCAATCAAATGAAAGTCCGAAAAATCAAGGGGTTCGGCTGTGGTGTCCTGCGGGGCTTCATCATCGTCCGGATCTTGTGCGATGGCCAGCCGGTGATAGGCCGCATGCAGCGCCTGATAGGTAATCGATGTAATTGGTTTCGGCGTTTTGAGGTTGTAAGAAATATAGTCGTCGGCGTTTGCGCCTTCGGGCAGAAACTGGCCGGCAAACCGGTCGCCCCACTGTTGCCGGATGACAACGGTTGGAGACAGCACCAATGCGGGCGCGTCCAGGCGCCGGATGAGTTCGAGACCCAACACCGTTTTGCCGCTGCCCGGTGCGGCGACGATATGAATTCTTCTGTCAACCAAATGCTGCGGCGCACTGTCTAAAACGGTTTGCTGGTAGCTGCGAAACGTCCCATGAAACCGTACCCCCTCAAAACTACGCATACATGCCCACCCCTTTTTGAGATATAGTGTACCATATCATGGCGAATGATGCGACAGGGAAAGTAACTGATTTTGTTAAATATATTTGACATTGAATCTGATATAGAGTACGATACAGACAGCGGAGGTGGTTCGATGGCAAAAAACCTGAAATTGAAGGCCGCGCGCGTATTAAAAGGCATGACGCAGGAGGATTTGGCGGATGCGATCGGCGTCACCCGGCAGACGATTATCGCGATCGAACAGGGAAATTATAATCCGACCATTCGCCTGTGCCGATCGGTCTGTAAAGCGCTCGGACAGACGCTCGATGAACTGTTTTGGGAGGAGGACAGCTGAGATGTGGTCACATGAGAATTTGGATGAACGGCAGCTTTGGCTGCGCGGAACTGTATTTCTGCACGCGTTTGTTTTTGTGCTTTTTTTGTTGATGACAACTGCATGGTTGAGCAGCGCCGCATTGTACTGATAGCGGGTATATGGTCCTATGTTACCATTGCAGTTTTGGCGATATCATTTTGTTATGTAGGGATGATTTTACGCGGCGTATACAGCGTTGAGAATCCAAGAATGCGTAGAATGATGGGTTTGCTTGGTGTCTGTGGAACTGCCAGCCTGTTGTTGGGGCTTTGGGAGACAGCCATACAGGGAGAACCAATTGTGGCAGATGGAATGTTGCTGAAAAACGGCGCAATGCTGCTGTACGCAGTGATTTGGGTAGCGGTGGCGCTATTGTTTTTCGTCAAGGAAAGACGTCAAAAAGCGAAATGCAACGAGGAGTAAAATTATTCTATAATATACTAAAAGTATTTTATCTCTCATAAGCATTTTTGCAGCAGGCGCAAATCGAGCGTGTGGTTCGGCCATGTATCGCCGTCATGCTGACAGGTGCGAAAGCGGAGGGCGAAGTCCCATTCGAGGGCAATCGTTCTCTGGACATCGGAAGATGCAACCTCGTTACGCCCTAACCGATTTTTTTATGGCAAAATCTCTCCGCAGATGCGGAGAGATTTCCAGGCTGTCAAAAGAACCGAAGGCGGCGAAAAAAGTGCGCAAAAATAGCCGACGGCCTCAAAACACCAAATCCCGCCCAGTCAATTGCGGGCTTCGTCCCAAACCCATTAAAAAATAGAAGACCGTCGGGTGCAAGAAACTGCTGATGCTATGCTGGTTTCCGTTCGTCGACCTGTCATTTCATCGCCGGGGTGTGGGGCAAAGCCCCACGTCGATTGGGTGGCCGAGGCGGGATTGCATAGGCCGACGAACGGAACGCCCAGTGCATTTTGATATTTCTCGTTTTGCAGAAGGAATTTTTTGACACGCTAAAAACCTCTCCGCAGGTGCGGAGAGGTTTTTAGAAATAGGCCTATATCGTAACAAGCAGTGCGTTTTTTACGGAGGGCAAACTATAGACGAAAGGGCACTGCCAGTTTACAAAGGGACTAGAGAATACATTGGCTGACGATGATATAAAATTGTTGCGCGTGTTGGCAGGCGGGGCAGATTTCTGGCGCGGAGGTTCCGGTGTGCCGATAGCCGCAGTTGATGCACTGCCAGGTGACAGGTTCACAGGATGTATACAGCGAATCGGTCAGGATGCGTTTGTTCAAATCCCGGAATCGCAGGTCATGCCGATGCTCGACACTGGCGATATCCGCAAAGGAAACAGCAATGTCATCAAACCCTTCGCTTTGGGCAACTTGTGCAAATTGTGGGTAGAGTGTTGTCCACTCGAAGTTTTCACCTTTGGCCGCAAACAATAAATTGTCTGGCGTTTCGCCGGTAAATACAGGAACCAGCACTTCCTCTTCTAATATGGTCTCTGGCAAACCTATCGATAAATATTCATAGAACATTTCTGCGTGTCCGCGTTCATCGCTTGCGGTGTCCAGGAACACTTTTTCGACACTGGCAAGGCCAGCCTCGTTTGCGACTTCAGCGAAAAACTGATATCTATTCCGCGCCTGCGATTCCCCGGCAAATGCCTTGGCGAGACATGCTGCGGTTTGCGTGCCAACCAGATTGATTGAATTCATAATACCTCCTAGTAGAGTTGTTGTAGTTTGTCCTATTATATCCTATGGCTCTCTCTGCAGAAGGTGTACAACCAGGGTGTGGGATCGTTCGGTATTTTTCGCGGCAATTCGACAAATTCGAACGATCTGTCAGAGCAGAATAGCAAGAAAAACAGCGTAATGTTATGATAGTATCAAAAGGGAGGTGCCGCAATGGAACGCATGACACAAGTATCAAAAGAAAAAATCGCATATTTACCCAATCATTTACTCAGTCAGCGCGAAGAAACCTATATTGGGGTGGCAGTAGATCGGTTGGCCGCCTTTGAAACAATGGTAGAAGCCATTTTGGCAGAGCAGCAGACGATTACAGAATCGTTGGACCAATTGCGTGTGCAGGGCAAAAAGAATACCGCACGCTTTCGCGAGCAACTTGGGCAAAAGTTGGTAAACGATTCGATTCTGGCGCGTCTTCAGGTCTTTGGCATTCAATAAACAAAAGTAAATTAAAACGCGAGAGCGGCAAGAATGTCCAAAGCGTTCCGTTCGTCGACCTTTGCAATCCCACCCCGGCCACCCGAATGACGTGGAACTTCGCCCCACACCCCGGAGATGAAACGACAGGCCGACGAACGGAACCGGCGTAGTATCGGCAGTTCCGTGCATTCGACGGCCTTTTATTGTTTTCAATGGGGTTTGTGGCATCCGCCACAATTGATTGGGCAGCAGGGGGGGAATCTTTCGGCCGTCGGATCGTTTCGTGCATTCTTTTCGCTGTCTTGGTTCTGGTGACTGCCTGAAACAAGAACTATCGACCACTCGATAGCTCTTGCTTTTCCTTATTTGGTTGAATGGTGAGTGCAGACAAAAAAATGCCTGGAGCAGATTCTTTTATTCTAGTGCGCAAGCGTTAAACAACAGGCGTATCATCCGCCGGAGTGGATGGCTGGCAGAGGAAAATAATTAGTAAGATCCAACCGACAACCGGGATAAGATAAAAGAAAACATAATACCATTCCTTGCCTGCGTCGCGCAATCTGCGGACCGTCAGGGCAAGGAAGGGGACAAAGATCGCAAGAGAGTATAGGGAGATCAGAATCGAAAAGAAAGAGATGAATCCGGCGAAAATGCCAAGCAGGCACTCGATCAGGAAGTTGACCCAAAACGCCATCCAAAAACCATTGCGCATGGTACGATCTTTAAAATTCGCAAAGTTTTGCATCATGCCGAGATATGCTGCCAAAAAGCCTTCCATTGGTATCCTCCCGCATAGGTTCTTGACTATGTTTATGTCGGATGCATCTCGAATATATAAAAATGTGACGGTTCGCAGTAAAAGTTTTTGCAATGTGAATATTTTATGCTATATTACAGATGGGGCACACTGGCTGCAAAGGCAACAGAACGAAAAAGAGCATCGTTCAATGATGCCGTGTGGGCTGTTATGCGTGACAGGATGATGCGGCCGGGATGCTCGCAGTCCTTTTAACCCCACCCAAGCAAAGGATATGACATACTGAAAATAGGCATATATTTTTAGTAAGGAGATCAAAAATGAAAAAGTGGTTTTCTGTAATGACATGCATCCTGCTATTGTCTGTTTGTTTCGCCGGATGCGCACCCAAATTGGATATTAAGACACGACCGGAAGGGGAAGAGGAAACACCGCCCGCAACACAGCCGGACCAAGGCGAAAATGAAACAGACGTGGTCATTCCGTCCCAATGCCCCTCTTTGCAGGAGGCAGGAACAGAAATGACGCTGGTGCAGAGCGACATCAATACACTGCAAGACTTTTTACCCTATTCGGTGGAAGGCGAGTACGGCAGCCGCGATCCGGAGATGATTTTGATATGGACCATGATGTACATGCTACAACACGATTTACAAAAATCAGACCCGGAATTTAGTGGAACACGCTACCCCTCACAGGATGTCGTCGCGTTTGCACAAAAGCTCTTTGGTGAGGACATCCGGGTGGACATCCTGGAGCTTGATTTCCTGGAACATAGCGGCGGCTATCTGTTTATGCCCGGCATGGGCATATCTTGGCACGAGGTCAGCGATCTCGTCGCCTACGAGTTGGGCAATGATTTTTATCGTGTTACCGCTGTGGAGCGCGAAATTGACATGGGAGAGATTGTCGGTGATGACCGGCAGGCCACCTATATCATCCGCAAGTGCAATGCCTCGCCAAACGGCTGGCAGCTGATTGCGTATACACACTGATGGGTAAGATGGCTTCTTTTTTGCATTGATGCCTGTTTTATGTACATGTGCATCGCGACAGAAACACGGAAAAACAGTAAGATATGAAAACACGCCCACGGTATACCGCGGGCGTGTTTGTTGTCAGAGCCAATTTATTTGTTAAGAACGCAGTGCCCGAATCGCGTCGCCAACGAGGATCGCGAGTAAGAACGGCAGATGAATCACTGCGCGGAATAGATAAAGGACAGCGGTCGGTTCCCCGCCAAGCGGGGTTCCATACAAATCAACGAGTATGAACTGCAGATTGGTA
This sequence comes from Oscillospiraceae bacterium, assembly GCA_031547945.1. GTDB lineage: Bacteria > Bacillota > Clostridia > Oscillospirales > Ruminococcaceae > JAVBRN01. Next base: position 328,786 of record JAVBRN010000002.1, read on the forward strand.
ACAAGATAAGGGACAAGCGAAGTGATCTGCATCGAGAGTATAAAAGTAAGAAGGCTCACGAAAACCGGCAGCACAAGCGGCAAATACCGCCGCCACGGGTTATGCGGAACAAACGCTTTTTTGTACCAATAGATGCCAAGTGCGGCACTTAACAGACCGCCACCGATGCAAGCGGCCCAAACGGGAAGCAGCGTCAGCCAATAGACGATACAGCTAATTGCGGGCATCAAAAACCAATAAAATGTCAGGGAAGCCAGCGTGTACCGTGCAAAAGAAAGCCGGTTGCGCATTGCAAATTTAACAACAAAAAATAGCGCCAGGCAAACAGCCGTCGCAACAAAAAAAGCAGTAATCCCCCAAGAAGCCATTGCGTTCTCCCGTCCGCTCTGTGTCCCGTGTAGCCGGAAACTCTCTAGGAACTCTACATATTATAGGATATTTGCGTGCGGTTCGCAACCGTGAAGGCGAGAAACGTCTTTTTTCGACATCTTGTGCGCCCTGCGCATATTCGGTTGTTTTGCCTGGTTGTGTTTGCGGCCCCGCCTCCCTCGCGCCAATCAACCAATTCGCGCCGGCGATATAAAACGGGTGGAACAAGTTTTGCAGCGCATTGTGACAAAAGGCTGCCAGGATGGGAATCGTGTTCCGAAAAAGATGGGCTAAGTGTCGAATTTGGAGCCGGGCGCAATAGAATGCGTTATACGCGTGGTTACGGACTGCAATCTTGTAACGACCTAAAAAAGGGGAAACTGCCTGGCAGAGCTGGGCCAAACCGGAAAACCCCATGGAACCTATGCGTGGAGTTGCGATGAAAAACCAACGAATGAGAAACTTATTACGTGGCTACGGATGACAAGCGCTGAACCCAGGACAACCTCAAACCTGTAATGTGACAACAGTGGTGTTATCTTGCGCCCCTGCGGCAACCGCGTTTTCCACAAGTGCCCACGCAACATTTTTGCCGTTTGTAGCGCGCACGATGCCCTCGATGATCGCGATATCCAAACAATTGGTTAAGCCGTCTGTACACAACACAAACAAGTCGTTTGGTGCGATTTCCGCATCGTACAGCACAGCGCGACTTTCACCGATAGTACACCCGGGCACGATTGCGGCAAGCTTTGCCTGTCGATAAAGATAAAGCCCGCAGTTGCCGAGCGTTGCCGCGTAGTAGCGGTCTTCATCCACCGCCAGCAGCGCCATTGTGACAGCGGCAAGACCGTCGGCGGTATCTTTTGGAATGTCACAAATCCGCGCGTGAATCGTTGCGGCGATCGTTTGCAGTTGCGCTGCAGCTGTAATGCTACGGGTACGCTGCGTCTGCGCGAGTACTGTAACCGCCGCAATAAAGGTTGCGCGCGCAGTAGTATTGTCCGGACCCAGTCCATTGAATACACCGACAACACGCCCGGCGCGGATTTTTTTGACAAAAGACACCGGCAGGGAAGAACTGCCGTTCACGTAGCGGCCATCGACGAAATAATTGTTCGTATTGTTGGATTGGATAGATCCTTTATTGGACGCGCATTCAGCTCGATATCGCACTGTGGGTTTTCCTCATAAACTGGTGGGTTTGCCCTTGAGTATAAGCAGTTTCCTATCACGAGAAAAAGAAAGCAGACAGATAAAAATTGCAGTGAGTGAGAACAGTCCGGGACAGAGCAGAGAAAGCATTCACGAAGACGGCAGTGTGCGGGGCGCATGCCGCATAGACCGGGGCGTGCAAACTGAGTGCCAACGGCGACCCCAGCATCATTGTGGCGACTGCGCAGCCGCGAACGCGTGCATTCCCGTGAATTGTGGATAGGGCGTATGTCGGCGTGGATAGCGCCAAGACAAAGCTGCTGCCGCGGCCGAAAACCCGCCTTCATTATGTCTGCGGAAGAGATGGATCTTTAGCTACGTCGTTTTTTCATATCGTTCAATGAGTATGGGCAAAAAAGAACATCGCAAAACAGTTGCGGTTCTTTTTTGTCTATCGTAAGCACACAAAGTGAGAGGTTGCAAAAAAGCTTCTGCAGGCAATGCGGGTTTTAGTCCGCGTAAGATAGCAATCACAACAAGCTCGAACGCGTCTCGCGCTTCCAAATGTCGGGATTGGGAGCCGCACATTTCAATCGGGCGGCAGAGATGGGTATCTCGACGGCGCAAAAAACAGACTGAGCGCCGAACCAATTGTCAAGCGTATTGCAAATTACGCTTGACTTAGTGCTGACTCCAGGTTATATATTTGGTATACTGACCAGTTCTGTCAAGGAGTGGGCGGAAGCCTATCCGAAGCGCCTGCAAGCATCATGTCGGGGGCAATATTGCGCAGAAGTACATGCGGAAACGCGAAGATTGTGTAGAAACCGTGGCGGCCGTATCCGCCGGCATACCGCAAGATCACAGATCGCACAAGCAGAAGCGGCACGACAGCGCACGCCGCCGCTGCAAAACGTTCCCAAATCGAACGCACGGGTTGGTATAAGTATGCCGTGTTGTCCGAACTGGCGGGGATCGGTGCGACGCCTGTGTTTTCTTTTCTGGAAGCGCATCATTTTTCCCGACAAAGTGATCTTGCCGTTTTGCACCTATGAGGACAGCGACCTGGGCGCGGCGAAAACGGGAATTAGGACTGTGTGCGCCGGGCGGATGAGTACAAGGTCTTGCCGTTTGCTGCGTGACAGTTTCCGAGGCGCAGGCTGACATAATTGCCTAGCTGGATGTCATTTGACTTTAATGGTGCTGTTCATAGATGCAGGCAATCGGAAATCTCGCGCGCAGTATCGGCGTATCAACAAAAGTGGAGGACAAAAATGACAATCGCGCAAGTAAGCAGACACTATGCGTTGACAGCGGACACGCTGCGGTATTACGAGCGCATCGGCCTCATTCCCCGGGTTGGCCGCACGGATGGTGGTATCCGGGATTACCAGGAAGAGGACTGCCGCTGGATTGAGTTTATTAAGTGTATGCGCGGCGCAGGCTTGCCTGTTGGTGTTTTAATCACGTATGTCACATTGTTTCAGCAGGGCGACAAGACCTTTGAGGCACGCAAGGCACTGTTGGTGGAACAGCGCCAACTGCTTGGCGAGAAAATAGCTGCACTGCAAAAAACCTATGACCGGCTTTGTCAAAAAATTGAACGCTATGAGACATGGGCGGTTCCGGTGGAAAATGAGCTCAAGACAGCAACGGCAGACGTTTAGCCGTTGCTTGCAATAATAGGGCAGGGGAGCGTTCGATGACAGAGAAAGCGAATCGAGGACCCTCGCTTCCGTTGGGTAATCCTGTTGGCAACGACACCTCATATGGGATGTGTGGGTGAATATGTTGGTGTGGGACGAAGCGCAGCAATACGATTGCCTGGTTTATGATGTGGTATTTGCGCCGGGTGCACGCAATCATTGGCATACACACAAAGACGGGCAAACCCTACTGGTGACGAATGGCGTGGGCTATTATCAGGAAAAAGGCGCACCTGCGCGGCGGCTGAAGCGTGGAGATGTCGCGCAGATTCCGCCCGGCGTGAAGCATGGCATGGCGCAGCGCCCAACAGCGGCTTTGCGCATATCGGCATCAGCCCACGGCCAAGCAAAGGACAAACGGTTTGGGGTGAGCCGGTATCGGAACTGGAATACGCGCGCGCCTGCGCGTGATCGAATGAAAGCAAAAAGGGAACCGCTTTGCAGGTCTTGCCTGCAAAGCGGTTCCTAACGTTAGCATCGTTCACTTTGATGTGTAAGTGGAATACATCTTTATTGTTCCGCAGCCAATGAACTGGTTTCCGGGGGCAAACTGCTATTTTTGCGTGCATTGCGGTCGATCATCTGCGATAAAACGAGCATACAGACTGCGAACAGAACCAAAGCGTATGGCAAAACGCGAATGCCCAATTTTGAGGCGATTGCGCCAACGAGCGGCGGCATAAAGGTGGCGCCGGTATACGCGGTGGCCATCTGCCAGCCGATCACTTTCTGTGAATTCTGTGCGCCAAACCGTTCCGGTGTCAGATGGATCATGCTCGGATAAATCGGCGCACAGCCAAGGCCGATGACTGCGAGCGCGACGAGCGGAAGCTGGCCGGGCAGCGGCAGTGCATAGAGAATTGCGCCACCAAGAACAAGAACGGTTCCAATGCGAATAAGCTGTTGACTTTTCATTCGCATTGTCAGGAAACCCGTGACCAGTCGGCCAACAGTAATACTGCCGAAAAATACGGCCGAGGCCCGCGCGGCGGCGGCAACGCTGAATGCCCGCGCCTCTACCAAAAAGCTGCTGCTCCAAAGGCCGGTGGAACTCTCGATCGCGCAGTAGAATAGAAAAGTAACCAGCGTTGCGGCGACACCATAAATTTTTACAGTTTGCTTGGTTGGCGTTGTTGCATCCAGGGCAATTTCTTTTGTGGCAAGTGCGCCGTTTCTCTTGTCTTTCCAAAGAGGGAGCGACACAAAAAGTAAAATGCTGACTGCGATCTGGATTGCCGCAACAGTGAGGTAGCCGCCGCGCCAGTTGTTGTCTTGCTGCAAAAACGAAGCCATGATGATTGGGCCAACAGAAGCGCCAACACCCCAAAAGCAATGCAGCCAGCTCATGTGTCGCGCCGCATAGTGCAGCGCGACATAATTGTTTAGCGCAGCGTCAACCGCGCCGCCGCCCAGGCCGAGCGGAATAGCTAAAATCAACAGCCAAATGAACGAGTGACTAAGGCCAAACCCTAGCAGCGCGACGGCGGTGGCAAGGACGCTGACAGCCGTCACTTTACCGGTGCCGAATCGCCTGATTACGCGCGCGCTCAGCAGGCTGGAAAACACCGTTCCGCCGGAAACCATGATGGAAACAATGCCGGCCACTTCCAATGGCGCGCCAAAGGTTAAACGCATCACCGGCCAGGAAGCGCCGAACATGGAATCGGGCAGGCCGAGACTGATAAAGCAAAGGTAGATCAGCATTAAGAATAAAGTTGCCAAGAATATTTCCCCATCAGATATTTTTTTTGTGTCCGACTTTATTTAGAAACCACCGGTTGACGCGGGAGAATGCATGCTTCCCGCAGCCAGCCAAACGCATCGCCTGGATTAGCGCACCGGCAACCGGCGGTGCCTGCAGCACAGAAAACTGTGCGCGCGGTTCGCGCCGCAAAACCTGCAGCCGGATTTTATCGATCAATGCCGGACTTGTTTCTTTGGTAAACACAGAGCCAGACAAAACAACCGGACAGGCATCGCCAAACGAAAATGACTGAATGGCGGCGCAGATCGAATGAGCATAGTTGTTTGCGCAGTCTTCCAATATGCCGTCGGCGACCGCGTCGCCTCTGTCCGCCGCGCAGAACACCAGTTGATTGAGCGCCGGAATTTTCGCGCGCGGAACAAAAAAACCCTTGTCCGCCAACGCAGACGGCGAGAGATTGCTCTCTGCAAAAAAGAGGTCTGTCAGCAACGTCGCTTTGCCCTGGTGCCGCACCTCGTTTGCGACGGCCTCAAGTACGCGTTCGCCCAGATAACCGCCGCCGCCCAAACCGCCGCAGCTTGGCCCGATGCCTCCATATTGCAGCATTTCGCCTGTGGGGGAAACGGCGGCGACATTGGCGCCTGTCCCACAGACGGCGCACACGCCGACACCGTGCTCTGTGCCGGCATAAATGCCAAGGTATGCGTCGTTGCACAAAAACAAGTTTTCAAATCCAAGCCGGCGCAAAATGGATTCGATCGCCGCCTGCTTGGGCGCGGTATCCATACCTGCGAGCCCCATCACGGCATATTGAATTTCGCTGAGCCGGATGCCAAGTGAATCCAGACGCGCCAGGACAAAGCGCTTTATTTCCTGTTCAAAGGCGGGATAGGAACCCGGCAGTTCCTCGTGGTTGAGCGTGCTGTAGCAGTCGAAAGAGCGCAAGCCACGCGCACAGCTGGCAACTGCCAGATGCGTCTTTGTTGCGCCGGAATCTATTCCCAACAAATAGTTCTGCATGTGTGGCCGCCTTTCGAATGCGGTTGTTCGGGCGCGCTCTTCAAATCACGGTAACTCCAGTGCGGTTGCATAGTTGCGGCGCAAAGGACATAGGAATCCATTGCGCCGGATCTTTCTGATATAGTATAGATCGTAATCGACAAAATAGCCAATACAGATTGTGGGTATTGTTCACCACTCATGCTTTGTTCAATGTCGCATAGGCGTTTGTGAAGTCCCAAGGCTCAAAAATTGTGGGAACATCCCCGATCAGGCGTTTGGTATAATCGGAAGTCGGGTGCAAAATTGCTTCATCCGCCGTGCCGCGCTCGACAATTTTGCCATGCTCCATGATATAGACTGTGTCAGAGATATAATAGGCGAGCCCGATATCGTGGGTGATAAACGCGATTGTCATGTCGGTCTCGTCGCGCAGTTTGAGCAGCATATCCAAAATGGTTGCGCGCGAACAGGCGTCAATCATCGAAGTCGGTTCGTCCGCGACAAGGAGTTTCGGTTTCAGCAGGAAAATACGCGCGATCATCAGCCGCTGCATCTGGCCGCCCGAGAGCTCAAACGGATACTTATTGCTCATCTCTTCAAATTTTAAATTGACAAAGCAGCAAGCCTCCCGCATCAGCTCGGTTTTCTCGGCGACAGGCAGATGATGCATCCCTTTCAGCCGCAGACAGTCCAAGAGCAAAGAATCGACTTTGTGAAAGATATTAAAAGTGGAAAAAGGATCCTGAAAAATGGCCTGGATATTTTGCCAGTATTTTAGTCGTTTCGCATGGGTCGAGATGTCGCGCGGCTGACCCTCAAACATGATTTCACCGCTTGTGGGATTGAGCAGACCCAAAATCATTTTGGCGAGCGTGGTTTTACCGCTGCCGCTCTCGCCGACAATAGAGATCACCTCGCCGCGGCGAAAGCAAAAATCAATATGATCCACGGCGACCGTCTTGTTTTTTCCAACGCCAAAGACGCGCGTCAGTTGCTCTCCGCACATAAAAATATCTCTGTCTTCATTTTTCATTGCGGTACCATCCCCTCAAGTTTTCGATCGAAGCGCGGCAGCGATAGGCGCGCCCTTCGCCCGCTTGGGCCAGTTCCAATTCCTGCGCGGAACACGGAGGACTGCTCCATGCGCAGCGCTCTGCAAACCGGCAGCCTGCCGGCGGCTTTTTGAGGTTGGGCGGCGTGCCGGGAATTGCTTTTAGCACATGATCCCGCGTGCCGGCCTCTGGTACGATGATCGAGCTCATCAGACCTTTGGTATAGGGATGCAGCGGGTCAAAAATCATTTCGCGCGCACCACCCTGCTCCACAATCTGTCCCGCGTACATCACCATGATGCGGTCGGAAACATTATAAAGCAGCGGCAGTTCGTGCGTGATAAACACCATCGACCGTACATAACCTTTATCCATTAAATCACACAGCATTTTAATGACAATTTTCTGTGAGGAAACATCGAGCGCGCTGGACGGCTCATCCGCAATCAGCACTTTCGGACTTAAGATGGTTGAGATCGCGATGACGGCGCGCTGTTTCATGCCGCCCGAGAGCTCTACCGCGTGCTGCTTTAGCACTTTTTCGGGCAGGTTGAGAATTTCAAACCGCTCGCGGGCAAAGTCGTAAATTTCAGCCTTGGTCATTTTCTTGTCGTGCGCTTCGAAAATGTCCTCGATAAAGTTTATGAGTTTGCGCGTCGGATTAAGCGCGGCCATGGCCGCCTGCGGGATATAGGCGATCTCGCTGCCCAGAACAGTTTTTCGAATTTCGTCCGGGCTGAGATGCGTGATCTCCTGGCCATCGATTGTGATGGTGCCCGTTTCATAGTGGAGCGGCGGGAAATAATAGCCCATAACGCTCATCGCGAGCGTGCTTTTGCCGCAGCCGGATTCCCCGGCAATGCCGAGCGATTCACCGTCAGCCAACGAAAAGGAAACATTCTCAACCGAGCGCACAATCTCTTTCATGCGTGTTTTGTAAGAGGTCGTCAGGCCCTGGACTTCCAACATCGTGTTTGCCATACGCTCAGCTCCTTATCTGCGGATTGAAGATCTGGTCGAGACCGGAGTTCATCAGGTTCAGCGAGAAAGAGATGAGCGCAATCATCAAAATAACAGGCAGGAACGCCCACCAGGCGCCGGATGGAAGCGCATTGAACTGTACCGCCCAGTTCATCATAAGACCGAGTGTCGCGACGTTTTGCGGACCAAGGCCGATCATCGAAATCGAAGCTTCGGAAAGGATGCCGGACGCCACCTGCAGAATGAACGCCATCATCACATAGGATGCGACATAGGGCAGAATGTCCTGCATAATAATGCGCGGCAGGCTGTGGCCGGATACCTTGGAAAGATTGACGTGATCACGGTTGCGCAGGCTGGTTGTTTGCGCGCGAACCGACCGCGCCGTCCACGGCCAGCTTGTGATGCCGATCACAAGCGCGGTGGTCAGATAGCTGCGCGAAGAGATGCTGACCGAAATCAAAACCAGAATGACAAAAGACGGAATGACGATAAAGATATTGGTCACCGAAGACAGGAAATTGTCAAGTGCTCCGCCGACATAGCCAGCCAACAGGCCAATGACAATACCGATCGCTGTCGCGATCAAACCGGCAAACAACCCAATGAGCAGCGACGTTCGCGTGCCGGCAATCAGCTGGGCGAAAACATCGCGGCCAAAGTTGTCGGTGCCGAGCATATGCTCACTGTCCGGCTCTTGAAACATCATGCCCGCCATCTTCATCGGGTCGGTTTTGCTGAAGACGGGAAAGACAATGACCAACAACAGAATAGTAAAAAAGACAATAAATCCAATACGGAATTTTCCGGAACGGAAGGCAGTTTTAATCATGTTCCACATCGCTTATCCCTCCTCCTGCTGGGTCATTTTTACGCGCGGGTCGATGATACCGCAGAGGATGTCTACAATAAAGTTTGCGGCGAGTACCGTGACCGTGACAATCAGCGTGCAGCCGGAAATCAGCGGAAAGTCCTGCATTTTGATCGCGCTGAACATCGTCGTGCCAAGGCCGGGATAGCTGAAAACGATTTCGGTAATCAGCGAACCGCCAATCATTGTGCCGAGCGAGAGCGCCAAGCCTGTAATCTGTGGCAGCATGGCGTTGCGGAACACATAGCCGACAATCTTTTTGTCCTTTATACCCATCAGGCGGCTGTATTTGACATAGTCGGCGTTGAGTTCATAGATCGACATTTCGCGCATGCCAAGCGACTGGCTGCCGATGATGACAAGGGTAAGCGTAATAAAGGGCAATATGTAATGTTGGAGCACCGAAAGAATAAAGGCGGGGTTGCCCCAATTGATGATCAGGTCAAAACCGTAGCCGAGGCTGCCTGGCAGCCAATGCAGGTTGGACGCAAAGATCCAGATCATAACGATCGCAAGGCCAAAGGGCGGAATCGCGCTGATAAATAGAAACGTGGGGAAGATGGCTTTGTCAAACACACCGCGGCGATAAGCCGCCCGGGCGCCGATCAGGTTGCCAAGCAGCCAGCCGATTACAATCGCGGGAAGCTGCAGCATGATCGTCCAGGGGATTGCAGAACCGATGATATCGCTGACGGGGCGCGGATATTGACCAAAGGAAATACCAAGATCACCGTTGAACAGATTTTTCAGATAAATCCAAAACTGCTGCCACAGCGGTTTATCTAAACCGAACTGGGCATTAAACGCTTCATAAATACGTTTGATCGAGTTGGTATCGGTCATGCCGGAGGTGAGATCGTTCAAAATCACCGCGACAGGGTTGCCGGGAATGAGCCGCGGCAACAAGAAATTGAGCAGAATTGCGACAAACAGTGTTAAAAGGTACCAGAGCAGTTTCTTGCCGAAGTACTTCACATAACCTCTCAATGAGGAATTCTGGTACCATTGCTTTCCTTGCTGGAACAAGGACTCTTTTGATTCTGTCAAGTAACCTCACCTCTCCTCAGGGGGTAGAATTCCGGCGCACGTGTTTGCTTGAAAAGGCGGCGGCCTTGTGGGTCGCCGCCTTTTCTGAAAAAGAGATTCTGGAATTATGCTTTTGCGCTGATGACATAGAGTGCTTGGATGCCATAGCCGTCCATACAGATGTTCGGCGGAATATTGCTGCCGTCGCCCTGATGCGGGAATCCAGTCCAGACCGATTCATTCACGGTATAGAACAGGGCGGGGCGGTACATCAAACCAATGGTCGGAATATCAGTGAGGTAAATCTGGTTCAGTTCTGTCCAGTACTCTTTGAGTTTGGCAGAATCTGTTTCGAGCGCGAGCAGCGCGATGAGTTCATCGGCGCGTGGATTGGAATAACGGCCGTAGTTGAAATATGCCGCTTCGCCAACCGCCGGCACGCCGGAGAGCATGGTCTGACGCGCACGTGCCCACGGGGAGGCAACGCCTACGCCGGGATAGATGTGCATGATCATATCAAAGCTGCCGGTGTCGCGGTCGTTAATCCAAACGGACATTTCAGGGAAGTAGGTTTGGATGTCTATACCGATGGCTTTGCCGCCTTGTGCGACGACTTCCAGCGCGGCATTCCAGTCGGTCCAGCCGCCAGGGCACTCCACTTTAAAGCTGAGTTTTACGCCGTTCTTCTCGCGGATACCGTCGGCGCCTTTTGCCCAGCCTGCGGCGTCAAGAATCTTGTTTGCTTCCTCTACGTTGTAGCTCCACTGCAGATCTTTGAGCTTGCTTTGATCAAGGAGCGCTTGCTCGGTGTCGGTCGGGATCATCAGCGACGGGGACATCGGCGCGGTATAGCCGCTCATCGCGTTCTGTCCTACGGTGTCATAGTCTACGGACATCGCAATGGCTTTTCGCACGGCCACGTCGTCCAGTCCCGGCTTGGAGAAGTTCATGATCAGGGATGGGATGCTGCCCGCTACATAATACGGGGCCTCGGAGAGATAGGTGGAGATGGGCAGGTTGTCATTTTCCCAGAATTTCCAGACCTGAGAAATGAACTGCTGCGATACATCCACTTCGCCTGCTTTCAGCGCCGCGTCTCCCGCGGGATTGTCCTTAAACAGATTGTGCACGATATACTTCGGCGCCGGCAGTTTGCCATACATCGATTCTGCCTGGCCCCAGTAATTATCGTCGCGGATCGCGGAGATCATGGTGTCGTCACATTTAAACACCTTGTACGGGCCGGATGCGATCGGATCCATGTTCGGGATCGCCAGCAGCGCGCCGCCGTCATTTCCGGCTTCTTCCTCATATTTTGTCCAGACGTGCTTCGGAACGATATACTGCGCGCTGATCGATTCTTCAATCATCTTTGGGTTAAAGGCATCACCGGATTTCCCAGTCAAGGTAACCGTGGTGTCATCCACCGCTTCGACAGACTCAAGATATGCCCAGATCGAGCTGGAGTTTAAGGCGTACTTGTTGGTCAGTTCATACGTGTAAGCGACGTCGGCAGCCGTTACCTTTTCGCCGTCGCTCCAGTGTGCGTCAGGGTTAAGTTTAACTGTAAGTACGTTCTCTGCCCATGTATACTCTGTTCCCAACAGCGGATAAAGCTTGTTGTCCAGCTGGTTATACACGAAAAGCGTTTCATAGATCAGAACTCTGGCCAGCGGTTGGTAGCTGACCACAAAGTTGCCGGGGTTGCCACCAAATGGGTTAAAGTTTGTTGCCGGGCCCCACTGCAACCCGTTGAAATATAATGTTTCGTTGCGCGGGAAAGAGCTGATTTCGCCTTCGCCTGCGGGTTGGCAGCCGGTAAAGGCCACGCCCATTAGGATAAGGCATAGGGTAAGCGCAAGACACTTTTTGAACACCTTTTGCATGCAGTTCACTCCTTTTTTATTTGATTGCCTGATTGCCCACAGAAGAAACGATTTCTCCTTCCTGCATTCATCATGCGCCATTAAAAGAGGAAGAACAAGTCAATGAATATATAATTTAGGTATAATTTTTTTATTTTATTGTGCATAATGACAAATATTTTGCGTGACAGACCAGCTAAATGTCCAATGCAAGCACAAAAGCCGGCTGCTATTTTGCCACTGTATGCAACAGTTTTAGCTGCTCGGCGCGCCGGTATTGTGTGGGCGAAATGCCGACGGCCTCCTTAAATGATTTCATAAAATACTTGTCATTGTCATAACCGATTTCCGAACTGATCGCCAAAATGGTCTTATCGCTTTGCACAAGGAGTTCCTTTGCTTTCTCGATGCGGAGATCCCGCAGGTAATCCACAAAATTTTTGCCGGTAAACTCCCGAAACTGCGCGGAAAACAGAGAATAGTTCACGCCGACATAATTTGCCACAACCGCCATATTTAAAGCAGTTGTATAGTTTTCTTTCAGATAGGCAAGTGCTTTTTCCATGCGCTCATTGTTGCGCATGCGGTCGGCGGCCCGGATCATTTGCAGGTGCAAATGATCCAGCCATGCTGACAGCGCAAGGTGATATTGCTCGACAGTATCAAAGCCATAGATTTCGCGCAGCTGCTTTAAAGCGGCGTTTTGTTCAATCAGACCGCCAAACAGTTCTTCAACGTCATCCAGAAACCGCTGAAGATTTTTTTCTATCATTTGAAACGGGATCTGCCCGCGCGCCGCAAGTTCAAATACCTTCGCAAACATCTGCCGCAGTGTTGCATATTCGCCTGTGCCGATGCGATGGGCGAGACCGGATGCTCCAAAAAGCGCGGGCAGATCCGCGGGCAATCCTTTTTGTTCGGCAGCGGCCCGGATCTCCCGGAACGGTTTGCTAAGATAAAAGGCATACTTGCGTGAATACGCCGCCTCGGCAAACGCATTTTTAAAATCTGAAAGGCTTCTGTGGGGAGAACTAACACCGCCAAAACAGCCGGATAGAGAACGTTTTATAAATTCATTTCTGCCATTTGCACTGTAAACGAGCACATGAAACGGACCGACGGCGTTGAGACGCGTAGCGGTCTCGCCGCTGTCAAGAATCACCGGCTTGTTCAGACAAAACAGAACATAGACTTCATTGGCGAGAAGATCGCGAAAGGTATCTTGGATCGACTTGATTTCGTCGTCAGTGATATCCGGGTTGACCAAAATATATTTTAGTTGCTGTTGCCCGAGCCGTTCATCCCGCGCAACTGTTTTCTGTTTTTCGGCGACGATCTCGTTTAGCTTTTGCAGAATTTCAAAAACGCGTTCGCGTTTCACCGGCTTCAAAATGTATTCTTTTGAGCCATAGCGCATTGCCTCCACCGCATAGTTAAAATCATCGTGACCGCTGATTACGACAATCTCCGGCCTGTTTTCACGCGGAAGATTCTGAATTTCCCGAATCAAGGTCAGGCCGTCCATTTGCGGCATGCGCACATCGGTGAACATCACGTCAATTTTGGTCGTGCTCAACAAAGTCAGCGCTTCCTCGCCGTCTTTGCACTCCAAGATTTCGGCAATCGCAACGGGCGCGCGTTCCGCAATGGCCCGCAATCCTTTGCGAATCAGCGCTTCGTCTTCAACAATCAGCAGTCTGTTCATGCATGTCCTCCTGGGCGGTCTTTGGAAGTTTCACGGTCACGCGCATATAGTGGTTTTCCTTTGCTTCAAAGCGCAGCCCGTACGCATCTCCAAAACTGAGCCGAATGCGGTTGTGCACATTGCGCAGGCCAATGCCGCCCTTGCGGTTGATATCTTCCTTTGAGGGGTTGTAAACCTGGAGCCTTAATCTTTCGAGGGCCTGCGCGTCCATCCCTTTGCCCGAATCGATAATTTCTACCTCAAAATACCGGTCGACCTCGTTTACGTTAATGTTGATAACGGCATCTTCGCGCAGGCCCTCGATGCCATGATAGATTGCATTTTCCACAATGGGCTGCAGTGACATTTTGGGAATCTGCTCTTTGAGCAAGGCATCTGGAACCGCTTTTTTAAGGGTAATGGTATAATCATATCGGAGGTTGATCAAGTTGATATAGTTTTGAATGTACTCGAGTTCCTCCTGCAGTGTGACGACCGTGGAGGGCCATTTCATGCTGTAGCGCAGCAGCGAACCAAGCGAAGTGACGGCATCGGAAATTGCAAATTCCTCTTCGATCTCCGCCATCATTTTGATCGATTCCAGCACATTATAAATAAAGTGAGAATTGATCTGTGTCTGCAGTGCCCGAACCTCTGTCGTTTTCACCAGCAATTCGCGCTCTACATTTGCCTCGAGCAGTTGTTGGATGCGCTCGATCGTGTCCCGGATGTTACCGGCCAACAACCCGATTTCATCATAGCCCATGTCGGGGACAGTCACATCGAAATTGCCGCCCTGGACTTCCTGTGCGATTGTTGTAAGACTGTAGAACCGCCGAAAAATGCGGCCAAGTATCCGATTCATCAAAAATACACTGCCGACAACCACCGCAAGCAGCACCAGATAAAAAATGGCGCGGGCGCTGGCAATCTGCAAAAACGGCTCATCCATTCGCACCGCCCAGATCATGTGTCCCGAAAATTCGGGCAGCGGCATCGCCAGCACCACGATATCATGTCCGGATGCGGATAAAAGCGTACTATAAAATGCGTGCGAGCCAGCGGCGGCCGTATGGACAACGGAACCGATGGTATTCCACCAGCTGGAGGACGAACCAAACTTATCGTAATAAACATTGCCTTTTTCGTCGACAAAGCTAGCCATCTGCGTTTGGCTCAAATGATAGATATCGGGAAATAAAGCGTTCATCGGAACTGACACTTCCAGAATCCCCAGCAATCTGCCGGCGGCATCTTTCATCTCCCGAAAATAGAGCGCCAGACTTTGATCCGCATGCTTTGAAACAGGCGCCAGCACATCCAAATAGTTGAACTTCCAAACACCGTTGGATGGAAACGGGCGGGTAAACCAAGCCTGTTTTTCCATATCCGAAACACCGTACAAGAAAGGCGGCGCGGCTTCGTCGCTGTTCAGCAGATAAAGATGGATCGCGAATATTTTTGGATTTGCGGCGGCAACAATTGACAGGTTGTCAAATACAGCATCTGGTGATGCGGGATCGGCTTCCTGCGAACGCCAATCGGTATAGTGTTCGACAATCAGATCGGCGGCTATCTCACAGTCGGCAATGACGGCCGAAGTATCCAGAATGCTCTTCTGCAGTATTGCTGCTGTCTGCTGGGTTGTGCTGTTGATCAGTTGGCGGCGCATATTATAAAATGAGATTTCCGAAATAATGATTGCGGGCACAATCAAAAATACCGCCATGAGCGCAGTGAGCTTTGTGGTAAGCTTAATCCGCGCAAAATAGTTGCGCATCGTCTGCTGGAAGCGTTTCATCCCGCACCTTTTTGTCCAATGTATCAACCACTATCGCAATAAAATCTTTTGCAGACTAAAGCAAATGGTTGCCTGTATTATAACACAGCGCAAACGGCATGCGATTTAAAACCTATCCGTGAAATTGACAGACTTTTGCCAATTTTTTAGATATTATTAACAAAATGTGTTGCCGGACATGCTGTACCATTGCCAAGAATAACGGAATGCACTATACTAAAACCAGCCTGAAAACCCAAACGAGACCCGCCTGTCGTGCAGGAGGGTTATCCTCTGTCGGCGCGAATCCCATGAATTCGTGCCGGCGGCTATTGTGTATAACAGTTGAGGTTTTTTGGCGATGGTAAACTCTATAGTAACACTCGACGGCGTTTGGCGGATGCAAAAAGCGTCCGGCGGCGAGTGGCTTTCGGCACAGATCCCAGGATCCTTATATTCCAACTTTCTTTTGCTGCGCAAGATGGGAGATCCTTTTTTTGGCGAGAACGAGCGGGAAGCGCTCGAACTGTCGAAAGAGGGGTGTCTCTTTGAGCGCAGCTTTGTTGTTGCACAAACGATGTTGAGCCATGAGAAACTGTTTTTGCGATTTGACGGCATTGATACGCTGGCATCAATCACGCTAAACGGGCAGTTGCTCGGGACGGCCGACAACATGCACCGCGCCTGGGAATATGATGTCACCGGCCTGATACAGGCGGGTGAAAACGTGCTGCGCGTCCAGATTGCATCACCGCTGCAATTTTTAGAGACACAGCAAAAAGCGTTTCCGCTCTGGGGTGTGGATTCCACGGTGCCGGGTTATGCGCATCTGCGCAAAGCGCACTATATGTTTGGCTGGGACTGGGGCCCAAAACTGCCCGACCTTGGCATTTGGCGGCCGGTTTCGCTGATCGGCTGCGATGTCGCGCGGTTGGACGACGTACACATTCGGCAGCGACACGGCGCGGACGCTGTCACGCTGGACATAACAATCGAAGCGAAGCGTTTTTCGGAACAACATTTGCGTGCTGAAGTCACTGTGACGTCGCCCGCCGGGACAAAACAGTGCGCTGCGTTTGCGCTGCAGGGTGAAACGGGACATGCGGAGATTGCCATTCCCGACCCCGCATTGTGGTGGCCCAACGGCTATGGGGAACAGCCGCTCTATCAGGTTGCTGTCCGCCTGCTGAGTGACGGCCGGATTTTGGATGAAAAAACACTGCGCATCGGCCTGCGGACGGTCACGGTCAGCCGTGAACCGGACACATGGGGGCAGGAGTTTTGCTTTGTTGTCAATGGCATAAAGATCTTTGCGATGGGCGGCGACTATATTCCCGAGGATCAGATTTTGGCGCGCGTATCGCCTGAGAAAACGCGGCGACTGCTTGAACAGTGCGTGGCCTGTCATTTCAACCACATACGCGTCTGGGGTGGGGGATACTACCCGGACGATTGTTTTTTTGATGCCTGCGACGAGCTCGGCTTGCTTGTCTGGCACGATTTCATGTTCGCGTGCGCGGTCTATCGCATGCAGCCCGCTTTTGTCGATAACATCACACAGGAGTTGGTTGAGAACATCCGGCGTATCCGGCATCACGCCTGTCTGGCGCTGTGGTGCGGCAACAACGAAATGGAAGACGGCCTGCGCAGCTGGAACGTGCCGCGCGAAGAATGGATGGAACGGGATTACCTGTACCAGTATGAAACGCTCTTTCCGGCGATCTGCGCCGCGCACGATCCGGACACCTTTTATTGGCCATCGTCGCCGTCGAGTGGGGGCGGATTTGAATCGCCCAACAGTCCCGACTGCGGGGATGTGCACTATTGGGATGTCTGGCACGGGCTCAAACCCTGGACAGCGTTTCGGAAATTTTATTTTCGGTTTTGTTCGGAATACGGGTTTATGTCGGTGCCGAGCGTAAAGACAGTTGCGGCCATCGCGGACGAGGCGGACTGGAACCTGTTTTCCCCGGCACTTGAAAACCACGACAAATGTGACGACGGCAGCAAAAAACTGCTCTATTACCTGTCGCAGATGATGCCGTATCCGTATACCTTTGAGGGCGTCGTCTATGCCACACAGCTGTTGCAGGCCGACGCGATCCGTGCGAATGTGGAGCATATGCGCCGCAACCGCGGCCGCTGCATGGGTTCGACCTATTGGCAGGTCAACGACTCCAACCCGGTGATTTCCTGGTCAAGCATCGACTATTTTGGCCGCTGGAAGGCACTGCACTACTATGCGCGCCGGTTTTACGCACCACTGCTGCTCTCGGTGGATGAGAGCGATGTGGCCGCGCTGGTTTTTAACGTCAGCAGTGAGCTGCGGTATCCCGTCACCGGCACGGTGCGCTGGACGCTGCGCGACGCAAACGCCAATATTTTGCGTACCGGCTGCCAACCGATGACTGCGGCGCCTCTTTGCGCAGCGCCCTGTTTCACGCTCGACCTCTCGCTGGAAATCAGAACGCCAGCCGACCGGCGCAGCCGCTATCTCGAATATGAATTACAGGTGGACGGCGCTGTCGTGAGCGCCGGCAGCTCCTTGTTTGCGCCGCCCAAACACTTTGTGTTTGCTGACCCCGCAATCGCGGTCAAAATCACGGAGGATGCCGCCAAGTTTACACTGGTCTGCAGCGCAAATGCGTTCGCAAAAAGTGTGTATTTGGAGTTGGCGCAGGCCGATTGCGTGTTCAGCGACAACTGGTTTGATATACACGGCGCTATGCCTGTTGCGGTCACAGTGCCCAAGTCAACGCTTTCAGAAGGATTGACATTGGAGCAGTTTCGTGCGCAGCTTCGCGTGATGTCCTGCTGGGACTTGTTGCGGCGGGAGACGCTTTTTTAAGGCGGCAAGGCAGCTCGCGTTTGTTGAAAGGGCGTGTGCGGCGGGGCGCTGAGGACGCATTGCCGGTCGTGTAGTCCGACAAAAGACGTCATTGCCATTGCGCAGTTTGCCGATCATTTGCAGAACGGCACAGTGCCCGATTACATCGCTGTTTGCGGAATGTGTACGGTATAAATAGGGGTAGCAGCGCCGCGGATATGGCTATCACGTGATATACCCTGTCAGGGAAAGTTAGAAACATAAAAACTGTTGGTTAAAGCACTAAAACAAATAGAGAGCGGAAATGAAAAGGAGAAGCCTATGGATATCAAACATGTAATTTCACAGATGACGTTGGAAGAGAAAGCGGGTCTTTGTTCAGGACTCGATTTCTGGCACACAAAGCCGGTGGAGCGGCTGGGCATTCCCGCCATGATGGTGAGCGACGGCCCGCACGGCCTGCGTACCCAGCGGGACGACGCGGATCATCTTGGCATCAACGACAGTATCGAGGCGGTCTGTCTGCCGGCGGGCAGCGCGCTGGCATGTTCGTTTGATGTGGATTTGGCACGGTCGGTCGGCGAAACCCTTGGCGACCAAGCCAATGCGGTCGGCCTGGGCGTCGTGCTGGGTCCGGCGATCAATATCAAGCGTTCGCCGCTATGCGGCCGCAACTTTGAATACCTGAGTGAAGATCCATACCTGGCCGCCGGACTGACCGTCGGCTACACAAAGGGCATGCAGAGCAAACATGTGGGTGTGAGCGTCAAACACTTTCTTGCGAACAGCCAGGAAAACCGGCGCATGAGCTCGGATTCGATTGTCGATGAGCGCACACTGCGGGAGATCTATCTGCCCGCGTTTGAAGCGGCGGTCAAAGAAGCGGATGCCTGGACATTTATGTGTTCCTATAACCAGGTCAACGGGGAATATGCCTGCCAGAACAAGCGGTTTTTAAACGATATCCTGCGCGACGAATGGGGCTTCGAAGGGTTTGTGATGAGCGACTGGGGCGCAGTGTGCGACCGTGTGCTCTGCCTGGAGGCGGGCCTTGAGCTCGAGATGCCAGCGTCGGGCGGCGAGAATGACAAGCTGATTGTGCAAGCCGTGCAGAGCGGCCGGATGGATATGGCAGTGCTCGACCGTGCGGTGGAGCGGCTGTTGAACATCATTATGCGCTGGTATGACAACCGCGGCGAGCAGCCGGTGTGGGACAAGGATGCCGACCACGCGTTTGCGCGCGACGTTGCCGGTGCGTGCGCGGTTCTTTTGAAAAATGACGGTGTTTTGCCACTCAAAGCCGACACAAAAGTCGCGCTGATCGGCGCGTTTGCGGACAAGCCGCGTTTCCAGGGCGGCGGGTCGTCGCACATCAACTGCCATAAGACAACAAGCGCGCGCGAGGCCTTGGCAGACCTGCCGGGCGTCGTTTATGCGGAAGGCTATCGGACCGAGACGGAGGAGGATGACGAGGCGCTGTTGGCCGAAGCGGTCGCCGCGGCAAAACAGGCGGAGGTTGCGCTGGTCTTTGCGGGGCTGCCCGACGCGTTTGAGTCCGAAGGCTATGACCGCGAGCACATGCGCATGCCCAAAAACCAGGACCGGCTGATCGCGGCAGTAACAAAAGCACAGCCAAAAACCGTTGTCGTGCTGCACAACGGCTCGCCGGTCGAAATGCCGTGGGTCAACGACGTCGGCGCAATTTTGGAGATGTATTTGGGTGGGCAGGCCGTCGGGCTGGCCGCGAAAGATTTGCTCTATGGCGACGTCAATCCGAGCGGGCGCCTCGCGGAGACCTTCCCGCTGCGGCTGGAAGATAACCCCTCCTATATTTTCTATGGCGGCGAAAAAGACTGTGCGGAATACCGCGAAGGCATATTTGTCGGCTATCGCTACTATGATAAAAAGAAAATGGACGTGCTGTTCCCGTTTGGGTTTGGCCTGTCCTATACGAAATTTGGTTACAGCAACCTGCGGCTTGACAAAACGCAGATGCTTGACACCGACACGGTGACCGTCAGCATCGACGTCACAAACGAGGGCAGCGTGGCGGGCAAAGAAGTCGTGCAGCTGTACGTCGCGGACAAAGAAAGCACGCCGATCCGCCCGATCCAAGAATTGAAAGGGTTTGTAAAAGTCGCACTTGTGCCGGGCGAAACAAAAACTGTGACATTCCAACTCTCCAAGCGCGCGTTTGCCTATTACAACGTGGCCATCGCCGACTGGCATGTGGAAACCGGCGATTTTGAAATTCTGATCGGACGCTCTTCGCGCGACATCGTGGCCAATGCGTGCATCACGGTCACATCGACGGTGGAATTGCGCGAAACCTATACGCGCAACAGTCTGTTTGGCGATATCGTGCAAAATCTCAACGCAAAAGCGGTGATTGACCCCTATTATCATGCGATTGCCAGCCAAATGGGCGGCGGTGAAGCGCGCACCGACGCAGCGGCGAGCGCTATCAGCGCGGATATGCTGAACGCGATGCTGCGCTATATGCCGCTGCACGCGCTGCTCAGCTTTGGAAACGGCGCGTTTACCAACGCGCAGCTGGACACACTGGTAGAGCAGCTGAATGCAGCGGCTGGCGTATAGGAGGGAAAGAACATGATTTTCGGCGCTGCAACGGCTTCTTTTCAAATTGAGGGCGCGGCGACAGAAGGCGGCCGCACACCCAGCATCTGGGATACTTTTTGCGGCAAGCCAGGCACCATTGTCAACGCGGACAACGGCGACGTGGCTTGCGACCACTATCACCGAACCGCAGAAGATGTTGCGCTGCTGCGACAACTCGGGGTTGACAGCTACCGGTTTTCGATCGCCTGGCCGCGGATTTTTCCGGCACCCGGGCAGCTCAATCCGGAGGGAATCCGGTTTTATAAAGATTTAATTGCGCAGCTCAAAGCCAACGGCATTGCGCCGGCCATCACGCTCTATCACTGGGACTTGCCGCAGTGGGCGCAGGATCGCGGCGGTTGGGAAAACCGCGATTGCGTGGACTGGTTCCTGGAATATGCCTCGCAGTGCTTTGCGGCGTTCGGGGACGATGTTCCAATGTGGATCACGCACAACGAGCCGTGGTGCGCCTCGTTTTTGAGCCACTACGTTGGGGTGCACGCGCCGGGCCAGACCGATCTTGAAAAAGCGCTGCGCGTGGCGCACCACATTCTGCTGTCACACGGACGCGCGGTACAGGCCTATCGCAAAACCGGGTTGCAGGGCAACATCGGCATCACGCTGAATCTGAGTTTCGCTTACGCGAACAGCGGCAGTTTTGCCGATGCGCTCGCGGCGCGGATGTCGGACGGCTACCAGAACCGCTGGTTTTTAGAACCGCTTTTCCGTGCAGCATATCCAACGGACATGGCCGCGCTGTTTGCGGCGCGCTGCGGCACCGATTTTGACTTTGTGCAGGATGGCGATCTTGCGTGTATCGCGGCGCCCTGCGATTTCCTGGGCGTCAATTTCTATTCGCGCAGTCTCGTTCGGTTTTCGCCTGTGGAGTTACTGCTGTTCGCAAATGCCTATTCCGACCTGCCCAAAACGGACATGGGATGGGATGTCAGCCCCAATGCGCTCGGCGACTTGATCCATGCGGTGCGGGGCTATACGCAGCTGCCGGTCTATATCACGGAAAACGGATCGGCCTGGCCCGATGTGATCGCGGCGGACGGCCAAGTGCACGACGCGGCGCGCATAGACTACCTGTTGCGGCATCTTGGCGTCATTGAACAGCTCAACGCGGCGGGACAGAATATCGCGGGTTACTTCGCGTGGTCGCTGCTCGATAACTTCGAATGGGCGCAGGGATATGCCAAGCGGTTTGGCTTGGTATATGTGGATTATCCCACGCAGACCCGCACGCCCAAAGACAGTTTCTATGCATATCAGAACTATATTAAGGCGCATCGGTAGTGTTGCCAAACGGTATCGCGCAACGGATATCGACCGAAATAAACGACCAGCGGGCGATTTTCCAAAAATCGCCCGCTGCACTATATATCGTTTACCGCATAGATTGGCAGCTCGAATAACTATCGATAAAAAGCTATGCATACTTGCCACTCGTTTGGAGCGGGCGTCATGATTGCCCGTGCTCTTTAATGATTCCCACGCGGTGGCCATTTGAGGCGGCAAGAACAGCAAGGAAGAAATATAGAGCGTGATGTGGAAACTGCTGTACAAATCTTGTGAAGCGTTGCCGGCTCTTTTTTATAAAAAGATAAGATTTGCCGGGGAAAATCAGTTTGTAAATTGCAGACGAAATGGTACGAAGAAAAGCAAAAGGAAAGGGGTGAGTTGCTCTGACAAAAGAAAACCAGAGCTTTTATGGGTGGAAAATCGTTTGCAGCAGTGCCGTTTTACTGGCGTTGGCGCTGGGCATGTTCAACAGCACAAACAGTGTTTTTGTGAAACCTATCTGTGATTCGCTTGGGTTTGCCCGCGGATCTTTTACATTTTATCGCACGATTATTACGCTCACCGCGACGCTGATCATGCCGGTCTTTAGCCCTTTGGTTCAAAAGTTCGGCGTCAAAAAGATGATGTTCGCCGCAGCACTGGCGCTTGGTGTGGTGTCGTTCGGCTATTCCTTTGCTACGCAGCTTTGGCATTTTTATCTTTTGGCTGTTGTGAACGGCCTGTTTTTTAACGGCATCAGTTTTGTGAGCGTTGGGGTTCTTGTGAGCGCCTGGTTTCACGGCAAAAAGGGGATGGCTACCGGCATTGCCTATGCGGGCAGCGGTCTGGGCGGCGCCGTTATGGTTCCGTTGGTCGGAAGCCTGATCGAAAGGACGAGTTGGCAGTGGTCGTTTCGGTTTATGGGCATTGTGGGCATACTTGTGCTTGTGCCGGTGATCATCTTTTTCGTGAAAAACAAACCGGAAGATGTCGGGCAACAACCGCTGCCGCGCAGTGTTAGCGAGCAGAAAACGAGCAAAGCCCCGGCGCGAAATTATACGCTGCGCGAGGCCGCGCGTACGGGAAAGTTTTGGCTGCTGATCGTCGCCTTTTTTTTGATCAGCTTTTTTGCCGGTGCTACCAATACCCACTCTGCCCCTTATTTCAGCGACCTTGGATACACAACAACTTATGTGTCATTTGTCGTCTCTGTAATGATGCTGTTTCTTACGATCGGCAAGATTCTTCTGGGGATTGTCTATGACCGGTTCGGTATCCTGGCAGGCAATTTGATGTTGGCATTCTTTTCACTGGGTTTCCCTGTATTTGCGCTGCTGTCTTCGAAACCGGCGTTTCCCTGGCTGTACGCTGCGTTTGTCGGCATGGCAAGCTGCGGGGCGTCCATTCCGCTAACGGTACTGGTTTTTCGGTATTACGGGGAAAAAGAGTTTCCCGCCATTTTCAGTTTTTGTACGATGGTCGCCATGGTCGCGCTATCTCTCTCGGTTCCGGTTATGGGTGCTGTGTACGACAAAACCGGCAGCTATCGGCCAGTTTGGCTCGGATTTTTGTTTTGTTCCGCCGTGATCGCGGCGTGCCTGATTGCGGCGGAGATGCGCGACCGCAGCGAGTTGAAAAAACACGAATAGAATGTTGCCATCAGACTCAGCCATGAAAGAAATGCGTGTCAAAGTTGTGTTGATTTTTAAAAAATGACGGTTGTTATGGTTAGCATTCAAGATATTCATTGCAACATGCAACAATGCGGCTTTTGTTTTTAGCCGCATTGCACCTAGAATCATTCTATACAAGAAACCAAGTATGACCGTCCAAAGCAGAACGGATGCAATCTCAGTTTTCACTTGAAAACAAAAAAGCGTGTAGTGCCAAACAGAACCACGAAAGAAACGGTCTTTTAAGATCGGCGTGACAATACGTCCATCAAACAATAGGACAGTTGCCATCATTCCACCTTAAGCTTTGTCGGTGTGCAACAAACAAAAAGCAACGATACCTGTGCCAATACAATAAAATATCACAACCGGGCACAGGGGAGTATCTTCGTCGAGCACATCGAAGAGATGGAGCTTTCCGCAAAAGGCGCGTCAGTGCCGCTGCCCGAATCGCAAATGGAGCGAATGTAAAAAAGATGGACAGCAATCGGTCATAGGGTTTTTCCCATTAACTTCTGTCTGATAATACAAAAAAAGCCCGGCTATCGTCGACCTGCCATTTCATCTCCGGGGTGTGGGGCGAAGCCCCACGTCAATCGGGTGGCTGGGGCGGGATTGCATCATACCGGGCTTTAAAATATCGGAAAAACCAAGCTCTGCCAAAATATCTGCAAGCTCTGGATACTGTTTACAGAGCGCATTGACAGACAGGTCGAGCGCAAGCGGTTTCATGATTATGCCTCAATCGAAATAACAGAGACAGGGCAACTGTCCGCCGCCTCTTGCGCCAGCGCCACAGTCTCTTCAGTGAGAACGCCGTCTGTTTCTGCAAGCCCGTCCGCTGTCATGTGAAACACATCCGGGCAGATGTTGGCGCACAGTTCACAACCAATGCACCCACTTTGATCTACACTTGCTTTCATCGTTATTTCTCCTTTCATGATTTTGGAAAGACGACAGTCAAAAACAGTTTGAACCGCTCCGTGGCGAACACGGCATGCGGTGTATGCGCGGGCATAATGATCGTTTCACCTGCGTGCAGCACAAATGTCGCATCCGCAATCGTTATCTTGCCGGTCCCGTCCAGCGCGGTGACCATCGCGTCTCCGTCTGACGCGTGTGAGCTGATCTCCTCGCCCTGATCAAACGCGAAGAGCGTCAAGCTGAGCGCGTCGTTTTGCGCCAGGGTTTTGCTCACAATTTGTCCCGGCATGTATTCTACCTGCGCCGCCAAAGATAAAACGGCAGCGTGTTCTAAATGCCGAATATAGTGTCCCATATCCAGAGCCTCCTTCGCAGCGTAATTGCGATCGAAAAAAATCAAAGTTGAGTTTATCTATAGTGTATCACAAAACGCAAAACATTCTGTTGCAAATACAACGGAATTTTGTGATAGAGAAAATTTACCGCTTTAAGCCCGAATGGATGCTACAAAAGAAATCTGATTAATAAAGACAGTACCATTTTGGCGAAAATGTGCGAATAATGTAGAATACGCTTGCAAACTGTAAATGCATTTGCTATATTGTAACTACAAAGTGTAAACAGTGCGAGCTGGCAATTGCTGTTTCAGGTGTACTGTAACATGGCGTTCTGTGATCTGGACAAGAGATAGATCCTGCAAATTCCAAAAAGAGGAGAAAAACAATGGATGAAATATTCGCTTCCAATTCCAATCAATACTTTAAAAGTAAAGCGAGAGAAGTTTTAAAACGATCCTATTGGACGTCTTTTTTTGCCCTTCTCATTTTGGGGATCTTGTCGAGCGTCTATATGCTGGGCAGCTACCTGCCTATCACAGCAATGTATGTAACCACCATCAAAACAATATCTTTAACCATTTTGTTTCTTGTAAGCTCTCTTGTATATACTTTGTTGGTCGGCTATCCGTTGCAGGTTGGGGAAAAGCGATTTCTCATGCTGAACAGATATTATAGGGCTGATTTAAAAGAAATATTCAGCGGATTTAGGGCCGGCAAATTTTTTAACCGCATAAAAGTATTATTTTTGCGCGATCTATTTTGTTTTCTGTGGCTATTGCCTGCGGCAGCACTTGAAGTATTTCTCCTCATTCAATTTAAAACAACGCCGCAACGGCTGGTCAATCTGGTGGCGTTGCTACCGGCGATTCCTGCATTCATCAAGATGTATAGTTATTTTATGATACCCTATATTTTGGCGGGGAATTCCGCCATCACTGCAAAACGCGCGTTTGAGATCAGCGTGCAAACGATGAAAGGCGAAAAATTTAATTTATTTACACTGCGGATTTCGTTTATTGGATGGTATTATTTGTCTAACTTGCTCTGCGGAATCGGCGTATTGTTTTTGAATCCGTATATCAAGGCGGCAGAGGCGGAGTTTTATGACACGTTGCGCCAGAAAGCTATCAGGTTGGGCATCTGCACAAAAGAAGAATTGGACGCGGACATCGCGGGACATATCGAAGCCTATGAACAGGCGATTGCCATGGAAAGGCAAGCGAGGACTGCAGCATTTCAATTGAAAGAAGTAGATACAAAGCCGTGTCCGTTTTGCGGCGTGCAACTATCCGGCAAACCGCTTTTTTGCCCCTATTGTGGTGGCAATATCATCGAAAAAGAGAGCGAGACCAAGAAAGCGCGTTTGGAAGAATTGGAGCAAAACGGCATCAAAGCGTTGCTGGACGACAAGGAGCTCTATGGAAAAGCATCAATGCTCTGGCGCAGCTATGGCATAGCATCTTGTATTTCCTTCTTAAAAGGACAGGCAAAAGAACTGGGGCTGCAGGATATTGAAATCACAGAGGAGGATGTAAAAAACCTCCTGGAAGAACCGAATGAACAGTGAGGCGGGTTCTTCCAAGGCGTTGCGGAGCGGTTATGCAGTTGGCTTGCAATAACAAATAACGTGTTTTACCCCCGGGCCGGCGCTATTTTTAGCGACTCTGGCCCGGGGGTATTTTGATCTAGGGATTCGAGCATTCTGATCTTTGCTTTCAGGATTCGGTTGATATTTTTTGATTCAAATTTCTATGCCTCGTTTCATTCAGCGTAAAAGCCGCCGTTCGCGGGGCGGAGCGCTGAAAAAAATTGACAAGCGTACCATGCTCGGCTCGGAGGCAGCAGGGTTGAGATGTCACAGCAATGTGCCGGCTGTTATGGCCAAAGCATTTATGAGTGTGTACAAGGCAACGGGCGTTGGCCTGACCGAAATTGTCAATGCGTATTCCTATGACGCAGGTGAACCGGAAGATTGAATGTGACAGGGCTGAGCGAAACCAACCCAGTGGTGGCGCCGGGAGACGGCACCACCGGAAATTGGGTCCAAGAAGAAAAGCTGGAGCCGATAGAGGAAAAGCTCCTGCTCATTTTGAGCGAAGTGAAGAGCCGCGTTGAAAATATATTCCAACGCGGCTCTTTTGCCGAGGCCGCCGCTCGCTCCGGTCACAATCGCAATCTGTTTCATAGAATTTCTCCCATTTTATATGATATACGTATCTTATCATGCCATGAAAAAAATACAAGACTGCCCGCGGGGAGCAGTCTTTATATTTTATACACTATCTTCCTGGAAGGCTACGCTTCGGGCATTCCATTTGGCGCAATCACAATTTTCATTGAGTCTTTGGTGCCGAATGCCGCAAATGCCTTTTCATAATCGTCGAGCGAAAACACATGAGAGGCGAGCGGCTTCACAGTTAGCCGGCCGGATGCGATCAGCTCGATGGCCGGCTTGTGCGCGTTGAGATAATCGTAAGAACCGCATAGGGTGATCTCGCGGTCGTTCACATAAGCAGGGTTAATCGAAATCGTGGCGTCGGATGGGCAGACGCCAAACATCACGATGCGGCCGCCCCAGCGGACCTGCGGCACCGCCTGTTCGATGACTTGCGGGCGTCCGGTGCAATCCATGATGATACGCGGACGCTCCGGCAGGATCTTTTGCACCTCGGCGTAGACGTCCTGCGCAAGCGGATCGATGGCGTAATCCGCGCCCATCTGCAGCGCGAGTTCCCGGCGGGAGGCGATGGGGTCACTGACAATAATCGTAGAAGCGCCGCGCAGCTTCGCAAACTGCACATGCATATTGCCGATGGCGCCGACGCCATGAATCAAAACCGTATCGCCCATTTTGTATTGTGCCATATCCGCGCCGTGCATACAGCAGGCTGCCGGCTCAATCATAGCGCCTTCTACCCAGCTCATATTGTCGGGGATTTTATAAGCAAAATTGGCCGCGATCACGGCATATTCGGCGAAACCGCCGTCTGAAAAAATACCGAAACACCGGATGTTCTCACAAAGATGGATATCGCCGCTGCGGCAAAAAGCGCAATGGCCGCAATAGACGTTTGGGTCTACCGTAACGCGGTCGCCCAGCTGCAGCGTAGTGACATGCTCGCCGCATTCCACAACTTCGCCGGATACCTCGTGGCCCAGGACAACGGGGAAGCCGGCCGGCGCGTCGCCGTGCAGAATATGGATATCGGTGCCGCAGATGCCTGCGGCACGGATTTTTAACAGTACCTGATGCGGCGCTGGTTTTGGGATCTCGCGTTCGACCAATTCCAAGGTATTTGCGGCCGTGATCAGCAGCGCTTTCATTGTTGCCATAGTGTTTTTTCTCCCGTTTCATGTTCATAACTAGAAAGGTAGGATTTCTTCAGTCCAGATCCTGTTCCATGGAAGCCAACGCATCGGACGATTTGAACTGACCATTCTGCGCAATGCCTTTTTCTACAATTTTAAGCGAAATCCCGTTGTCGGCAGCGAGATTCGCAAAGGTTTCGCTGACACCGGAATCGGTGACGACAATGTTTTTGGGAAGAAAGGGCTGGTAACAGATATAAGATTTGGAAATAAATTTACTGGAATCCGCAAGAATAAAAATAGCGTCCGAGCGGGAAGCGGCGAGACTGTCCAGGTTGGCGGTGTCCGTATCGGAGGCGATGAGGCCATACGGAAGCTCAACGCCGTCGGTGCCGATAAAACTTTTGCTGAAGTGCGCGCCGCGGATCGATATCTCCGCAACCTCTCCGGCAAAGTCGCGCCGACCGCTGCGATATTTGCCGCCCGTTAAAATCACGGGCAGTTTGTCGGACGACATCTCCACAAAAAGTAGGGAGTTGGTCATAACTGAGACGTTGCGAATTTCGCCGCTGTTTACCTTTTTTGAAAGATAAAACATAAACTGCTGCGTTGTGGTTCCGCTGGAAACATAGATCACTTCGTTCGATTCGACCAAATTGCTCGCGTAATAACCGATGTCCATCTTTTCATCGATGTGCTCGGCTGTTTTGTTTTCGAACGAATATTCCATCTGTGCGGAGAGCGCCTTTAATGACTGTAGGCCGCCACCGTAGATACGGACGCCCTCGCCGCTTTTTTCCGCTTCAATACATAGACGCCGTGCAGTGGAATCCGAGACGCCGAAGTACTCGCAGATCTCCGGAAGTTCCAGTTTGCCTTTTTGCATCAATAACGCAAGAAAATCTTGATATCTGTTATTCATTTTCAATGTTTGACAATCCTTTTTCGAAAACTAATACGCGACGTTGTCTTAGCGGTTTGGGCTAGGCGAGAGACCGAAGGAATTGCGCCGTTTTTTCCAGTTGTGTCAGCACGTTGTCGCCAATAACGGCGCACTCAAGATTGACATACCCAGTATATTCCATTTCGGTTAGTGTAGCAATAAACTGCGGCCACGGCAAATTACCCTTGCCCGGCAGAAGCCGGTTGTTATCGCCGAGATGGACGTGGCGAATTAGGTGGGCATATTTCCGAAATGTCGCACATAGGTCAACCTCTTCGATAGAGACATGGAAGGTGTCGAACAAAACGCCGGTATGGGGTACATTGAGTTGTTCGACAATCTCGGCGTTATCGCCTATGTTATTAAGGTAAGGAGACTCATATCGATTGATCGGTTCCAGAAGCAACCAGGAGTCTCCGGTAGCCTGCTGCGAAAGAGAGAGATAGAGTTCGCAAAAACGGGCGCGCTGTACCGCATCCATTTTTAGATATGGCTCAAACAGTGGCACAGGTTGTTGCGCGGCATACTGGTACTCCATCTCAGAGACCGAACCAAGCTGGTTGCCGATTGCAATCGCGCGCTCGTAAATCTGTTTCGACCGCGCGGCGATCTCCAGATCACTGTGCATGAGCTTGCCATAATCCTGTCCGTAAAAGCAAAATTCACAGACATGGATGCCCGTGTTTGCCTCCAGATGCAGCAGCTCCTGCTCTTTTTCATCGGTCCAGTCTTCCAGCGCTTCAAAGACAGAAATGCCGTCAAATCCACAGTTGATAAGATTGTTGGCTTTTTCCGTCAAGTTTTCGCCGGGAACCATAATGTTGGTGCAAGATATTTTCATACTATCATCGCCTCCAGATCTCGACTTTACTTACCGAATATAATGCAGCATAAAACCGTTTCTGTCAATTGTGTTTCAAGAGATTTGGCAAATATGTATGAAAAAGTTTGTCAAATATGTAGAAAAATTTGAAAATTGTTGCAATTGTATTGACAATTTTAGTCACGAGGAATATAGTTTGAATGAACAATACAGAGCATTTGCGCGTTTTTTACCGCGAAATGTTCAAAGCAAAGGAAGATGTCATAATGCACTTTATTCTCATTTCCGATATCGGGACGACGTCGATTAAAACAAGCGTGTTTGACGAGCAGCTTTGTTGTCTTGGTACGGTATCTGGAGAATATCAAATTGATTCCCGCCCGAACGGCGTCATCGAGTTGGATCCCGAAAACTATTGGACACAATTTTGCAACGGTGTTGCACAGGTCTGCAAACAATGCAAGATCACGCCAGCGGCGATCGAGCGGATCGGCATCACCACCCAGGGCGAGACCCTGATTCCGGTTGATGCAAACGGCAACAACCTGCGCAACGCGATCGTGTGGTTGGACACACGCGCCGCCGAAGAGGCAAAGGAGATCGCGGCGGCGGTCGACCCGGACGAATTCTATCAAAGAACCGGCATCGTGGATTGCACCGCCGTATGGCCCGTTTGTAAACTTCTTTGGCTCAAACGCCACGAACCGGATATATATAAGAGAACCAAAAGCTTTTTGCTTCTTGAAGATTATATGATGATGCGCCTTACAGGGCGGTTTGTCTCCAATAAAGCGGTCAGTTGCTCCAGCGGTTACTATGATATTCTGAACGACCGTGTATGGACTGAGATTCTCGAGCAATTTGACCTGGATGCCGCAAAGTTACCGGAGATATTGGACTGCGGCACGGTCATCGGCGCGGTGCTTCCGGAGGTTCGTGAGAAGATCGGATTCTCGGAGCAGGCGGTTGTTGTCACAACCGCGATGGACCAGGTTTCCTCCTCGCTCGGTTCGGGCTGCACAAAAGAGGGAATCATCACCGAGACAACAGGCACCGTTGTCGCCATCGCCATGACAAGCGACAAAAGCGTTTTGCAGTCGCAGGAACATATTACGACCTATTGGCACGCGCTGAAAAACAAATATTTGATCTGCCCGATCTGCATGACCGGCGGCATGGCGCTCAAGTGGTTTAAGGATGAATTCTGCGCAGCGGAACAGCAGGAGGCGGCGCGGACAGGTAAATCGGTCTATGCGCTGCTTGATCAAATTGCCGCCAAAAGTCCGGCGATGTCCAACGGCGTTTTGACAATCCCCTATTTAAACGGTACATTGCAGCCGCGTTTTAACCCGGATGCCAGAGGCGTGTTCTTTGGCGTTGGCCTTGAGAATACGAGAGGCGATTTTACGCGCAGCATCCTGGAAGCGATTGCGTTTATGCTGTTGGAAAACATTGAGATGATCGAGCGCCAGTGTGCGGTGCAGGCGACACAGCTGCGCTGTTGCGGCGGCGGCTGCAACAGTGAACTGTGGAACCAGATCAAAGCCGATGTAGTCGGGCTGCCGACGAGCGCCATGAAGAATCATGAGACAACCTCACTGGGCGCCGCCGCAATCACATTGCTTCCGAAGTACGGGGAGGAATACATTCTGGATCTCCTGGACAAGGCGAACCCCGCCCGGCGTACCTATCTGCCCGATTCCGCGCAGCATGGAATCTATGAAAAGGGGTACCAAACGTTCCAACTGTTGAATGATGCGTTGGAATCCGTATTTAAGGCTGTCAGAGAATAGCAGGTTTCTGATTGTTGGTGACCGGGATGCACAAAGCGCTTTCCCGGATATCATAGAATTTATTAGAGTTTTACATGAAGGATGGAAAGAAAGGATTGTAGGAAGATGAAAAAATTCGTAACTCTGCTTCTGGTTCTTTGCCTGACGTTTGCATTGGCTTCTTGTGGAACGCCCCAAAAAGATCCCGCAGAAGGCGGAACGTTAAAATGTGGTATTATCCTGGACTGGATGGGCGCTTCTATTTTCGTCGAAGCTGTCAACAACATCAAAAAAGTTGCAGGAACCATGGATGTAGAAATCACCACATGGGATTGCCAGGTATCGCCGGAGTCCATGGTGCAAGGTCTTGAAAACTTTATCGCGTCCGGCGTGGATATGATTTATCTGCAAAACTGGACCGGCTATGAAGCGATCAAGAACGTCGTCCAGAAAGCGCTCGATGCCGGCATCACCATTGTCGCCTATGACATGGACGTGGAAGGCGCGATTTACTGCACCATGGCGAACATGGATGATCTTGGTCACGCGCTCGGCGACGCCGCAATCCAGGCGTTTGACAAGTATAGTAAAGCCGAGACAGACACCATTGTTGTCATCGCAGCTATGAATACCGAGTACAGCGTAACGCGGACCAATCTTGCGCTGGAGCGCATTGAAGAAGAACTCCCGAACGCCAATATCGTGACGTTTGACGTCGTCTCCTACGGCGGAAGCGGACAGGCGGCCGGTGTACAGATCGGCGAGTCTTTGATTAGTTCGTACACAAATGTTGCAGCAGTCATTGCGACAGACAGCGCGAACACAGCGCTCGGCGTTGCGGAAGCCTACACAGCGGCTGGCATTACCGATGGCCTCGGCTGCATTACCAACGACGGCTCGCTCGAAGAGTTTAAAGCGATTGCGGAAGACAGCGTATTTTATGCGACAATCGATCTCGGGTTGGTTGACCTTATGACAGACCTGTTTGTCAAAGGCGTTGAGTATATCCGCACCGGCAAAATGGTGGAGCCCCGCATGGTGTATTTCCGGAATGACATCGTCTCTGTAGAAAATATCGATCAGTTCTATAACAAAGAGACCGGCGAACGTATCTTAGCATAGCGAACAAACATATCGACCGGCAAAACTGAAGAAAAGGACCGAAATCCGTATACAACCGGAAGGCCAAATTACCTTCCGGTTGTATAGATAGGAGCAAACAGCAGTGGATACAATACTTGAACTGCGACATATTACCAAGCGGTTTCCCGGCGTACTGGCCCTGGACGATGCATCGGCCAGCTTTTACAAAGGGGAAGTCCACGCGATTGTCGGAGAAAACGGTGCGGGAAAGTCCACGCTCATGAAGGTGCTTTCCGGCGCATATGTCCCCGATGCGGGGGAAATTGTAATCGATGGACATTCCTTTGCGCGCATGACACCGCAAGCCGCGCACGAACTAAAAATCGAAATAGTTTACCAGGAATTCAACCAATTCCCGACTCTTTCTGCCGCAGAGAACCTGTTTGTCGGCGACCTGAAAGGCGGCGAATTGTGGATTGATAAACAGGGAATGGAGCAGGATGCAAGAGAGCTGTTCCGAATGATGGATGTCAACATCAACCCTAAGACCATGGTGCGGAATCTTTCTGTTGCCGACCAGCAGCTGGTCGAGATCGCGCGGGCTGTGCACCGGGGCGCGCGGGTCATCGTGATGGATGAACCGACGGCGCCGCTCACCGTGCGGGAAGTACAGATTCTGTTTACCTTAATCAAGAAATTGAAAAACGATGGCGTCACGATCATCTATATCTCCCATCGCCTGGAGGAAATCTTTGAGTTGGCGGACCGCGTCACGATTATGCGCGACGGCAAGGTGGTCGGCGTCCATGACACGAAAAGCATCAACAAGGAAGTGCTGATTCAAGGCATGATCGGCAGGGAGATCTCGGAAATGTTTCCGCCGCGCACAGCGGTTCCGGGCGACCCCGTATTCGAGGTACGCAATCTTTGCGGAAATGGGGATACCGACATCAACTTTTCCCTGCGCAAAGGGGAGATTCTCGGCATCGCGGGGCTTGTCGGTGCGGGGCGCACAGAGCTGGCGCGCGTTCTTTTCGGTGCCAATCCGCTCGAGAGCGGCGAGATCCTGCTGGAAGGCCGCGCGCTGAAAATCAAATCGCCGAGAGACGCGCTGGCGGCTGGCATCGCCTATGCGTCCGAAGACCGCAAACGCGACGGCTTGTTTCTCGGGCTTTCGGTCGATCGAAATATCGCGAGCGCCAGCGTTGAGCAGTTCTGCACGGCAGGTGTCGTAAACGACCAACGGCAGACGCGGCTGGTGCAGGCGCAAATCGATAAACTTCGCATCGCTACGCCGTCGCTGCATCAGCTGGTCAAAAATCTCAGCGGCGGCAACCAGCAAAAAATTGTGCTTGCAAAATGGCTGATCTCCAACGTCAAGGTCATGATTTTCGATGAGCCGACGCGCGGCATTGACGTGGGCGCCAAACAGGAGATCTACAACATCATGAATGAACTGACATCCAACGGCATCTCCATTATTATGATCTCTTCCGACATGGAAGAAGTGCTTGGCATGTCAGACAGAATTTTAGTGTTGTATGAAGGAAAGCAGATGGGGGTTCTTGAAAAACAGCAGTTCTCTCAGGAAATGGTTTTGACACTTGCCTCTGGATATCAAAATAACGCGGAGGAACGCATCCAATGAAAAAGAGTTTTGGCGCTTCGGTTGGCAGTTTCGCGAAGCGGAATGTCATTTTGATCATCTTGTTTCTGATGATTATTTTTTTCCAGTTTCGCAATCCGAATTTTCTATCGATTGACAATATTATCACGATCCTCCGCCAGAGCGCATGCACAGGCATTCTCGCAGTCGGCCTTGGCATTGTCTTGATCGTTGGCGGCATTGATCTCTCGGTCGGCGCGCAGGTTACGCTGACAACAATCCTCCTGAGCATGCTGACCGTGGAACAGGGCTGGCCGATCTGGGCCGCCGCGCTCATCTGCATTGCGGTTGCAACCGCAATCGGGTTTGTCAGCGGCACGTCCATCTTCCTGACCGCGATGCCGCCGCTGATCGCGACGCTCGGCATGTCCAATATCATTCAGGGCGCTGCCTATCTCGCGCATGACGGTCTGCCGGTGTATGGTATTCCCGAGTTCATCCGGCTGCTTGGCCAGGGCTCACTCTGGATTATTCCGATCCCGGTTCTTATCTGGATGGCAGTGCTTGCACTTGGCTGGTTTTTGCTGGCGAAAACAAAAGTGGGACGCAATATCTTTGCGGTCGGCAGCAACGAAGAGGCGGCGCGACTCTCAGGTATCAATACCTTCCGCATTAAAGTATTCTGCTATAGCATCTGCGGCTTGTTCGCGGGCGTTTCCGGTATCGTAATGACCGGTCGTCTCAACTCCGGGCAGACCAATGCCGGCGGTACGCTCTACATAGACGCGCTCTCCGCTTGCGTCATCGGCGGGATCAGCATGTCGGGCGGCGAGGGAAAACTTCCCGGCACCATCATCGGTATTGTGATTATGACCGCGCTTGCCAACGGCATGATCGCCATCGGCCTGAATTCCTATGTCCAGTTAGCGCTCAAGGGCTTGATCATGATGGCGGTTGTCGGCTTTGATACCTACCAGCGCATAAAAAAAGTGGCCAGTGTCTGATGCGGGAGGATTTGCATGAAAATTGTACATGATAGCTTTGAGATACAGTCGGATACCCGCCCGACCTTTCACGACGTCACCGATTTTGCAGCGGACGTTGTCGCAAAAACTGGCGCCGCGAGCGGGCTCGCGGTCGTGTATTCGCAGCATACCACCTGTTCGGTGATGATCCAGGAACAATCGGACGACACCAACTTTTACGGCGAGCAGTTTATACTGCAGGATCTTGTCAACGTACTTTCCAAAATCGTGCCAACCTGTGAGACCGAAGGGCAGTATTTGCACCCGGGCGCCAAACACATTGATATCGCGGCGCGCGAGCGAGCGGAAGAACCCTGGTGGAGCCTGAATACCGACGCGCATCTGCGCTCGGTTATAATGGGGCGCTCTGTCACTGTGCCGATCATCGATGGAAAACTTGTGCTCGGGGAATTTGGACGTATTTATTTTGCAGATTTTGACCAGGTGCGCGCAAGAAAACGAAGCGTTCGCGTGACCGTCATCTGCGAGTAGTTATGGTTTGCGTATGAGGTGCTAAGGATGAAACGGTCTTTTCGAACGCCTTTTTTCGAAATTGGAATAAAAAATTATATTTTTGGCGACGATGTGCTGCAACTGGCACAAATGGCGGACGAAGCCGCGATTCGGTATGACGTCGATGTGATGATGATCACGCCGTACACCGAGATCCGGCGCGTCGCAGATCATACAGAGCGGCTGATTGTTCTTGCGCCCTATATGGATTTGGCAGAACCGGGCCGCGGTATCGCCAATATTCTGCCCGAAGCGCTGCAGGCGGCGGGCGCCGCCGGGGTTGTCATCAACCACAGTGAAAAGCCGATGACCATCCAGGCGATTGCGGGCACCATCGAAAAAGCCAGGGAGCTCGGCATGCTCTCATTTGTATGCGCTGATACGGTCGCCGAAGCCAAAGCCATCGCGCTCTTTCACCCGGATATCATCAACCCCGAACCAACCGAGCTGATCGGCAGCGGGGCGCAGAGCGATATGGGTTATGTCAAAGAGACCATCAAGGCAATCAAATCAATCGACCCGTCTATTGTGGTGGAACAGGCCGCCGGCATCACGACGCCAGAGCAGGTTTACGACCTGATTATCGCCGGTGCAGATGCAGTCGGCAGCGCCTCCGGCATCTTTAAAAACAGAGATCCGGTTGCTGTCGCGCAGGAGATGATCCGCAGTGTCCGCAGGGCGATAGACGATCTGGCAAAACTGGAAAGAAGGGGAGCCTCGTAGTTTACAGGGAATGTATACCGGTGCATTCGCAGGGCGGACAGCTGTCCTTCGCGAATATAACGGAAGCCGTAAAAGAAACAATCGCGCGCGCAAATATCAAGAGCGGTATTTGCGTGGTCTATACCCATCATACAACCTGCTCTGTGGTAACGCAGGAGGAAGCGTATGACGTGGCCTATTCCGGCCTGGAATTCTTGCAGCAGGATCTTGCGGACGTGATGGAACGCTGGATTCCGACTTGCCGCAAGGAAGGTCAATACATGCATCCGGGGCCAAAGGCAACCGTGTTTGCCGCCGAAAACGGAGAGAGCAAATCCGAGGCATTGAATACCGACGGGCACCTGCGCTCTTCGATCATCGGCAGAAGCGAATCGCTTGTGGTCACCGAAGGACAGCCGGATCTTGGAACATTTGGTCAAATATATTTCATCGACTTTGATCAGACGCGCGCGCGGGAACGGCAAGTGCAAATTTGTGTTTTAGGTGAGTAGAATGAGCAAAAAACCGGTTCTCCGGACGCCGTTTTTTGAAATTGGTATCAAAAATTACCTCTATGGAGACGACGTACTGGCATTTGCGCGCACGGTTGATGCAGCGGCTCATAAATATGATATCGACGTCCTACTGATCACGCCGATTACTGAGATTCGCCGTGTCAAAGAAAATACAGAGCGACTGCTTGTGTTTGCGCCATACATGGATTTGGTACCGCTTGGGGCGGGCGTCGCCGCTGTTTTACCGGAAGCAATAAAGGCCGCGGGCGCAAGCGGGGTGATTCTCAATCACTGTGAGCGTCCCATGCCGTTTCCCGTGGTTGCGCAGCTGATTGCGCGTGCGAAAGCGCTCGGTATACTTTCGCTGGTCAGCGCGGATTCGATCGCGGAAGGACAAGCGATTGCGTTTCTGCACCCGGATATGATCAGCCCCGAGCCCACCGAACTGATCGGCGGCACGCAACCGAGCGATCTTGGTTATATCCAGAAAACGATCGAAGCGATCAAAACGATTGATCCGTCGATTATCGTGGAACCAGCCGCCGGCATTACGCGGCCCGAACAGGTGTACGATTTGATTCTGTCGGGCGCGGAAGGCGTTGGCAGTGCATCCGGTATTTTCAATGCGGGCAACCCGTGCGCAATGGCAGAGGCGATGATTCGCAGCGTGCGCGAAGCGCAAAATGAACTGGCAAACAGATCCAAACGCGAGGTGTTACTATGATTATTTCCAGAAAGACGATTGATCTGCATTCCACAGGAATGCGCCCGACCTTTCATAACATTACCGAGCAAGTGAAAGAAGCGGTGGCAAACGCGAAAGTTCGAGAGGGCATCTGCGTTGTTTATTCCCATCACACGACTTGCTCTGTCATCCTCCAGGAGTGCTCGTTCGACGAGACCTATACAGGCTTGGAATTTCTGCAGCAGGATCTTTTGGATGTGTTTGAGACACTCATTCCCACCTGCCGCAAAGAAGGACAATATATGCATCCGGGCCCGCAGATTACGGCGATTGCAGAGAGCCACGGTGAGACCAAACCCCTTTGCCTTAACACCGACGGCCATCTGCGCTCGGTTTTAATCGGCAGGAGCGAGTCGATTGTCATTGCCGACGGCGAACTGGATCTCGGCAGCTTCGGCCAGGTCTATTTCGTGGATTTTGACCAGACGAGAGCGCGGGACCGGCAGGTTCAGCTGCAAATATTAGGGGAATAAAAGAAAGTGAAGGGACACCAATGAAGAAGACAATGATGGCGCTTGTGGCGTATGCACCGCATGATTACCGCTATGAGGCGTTTCCATATCCAGAACTGAACGCCGGCGATATCATTTTGAAAGTAAAAGGCTGCGGGATTTGCGCGGGCGATATCAAGGAGCTGGACGGTCTGCCGGACACCTGGGGAACCGGGAATGACGATATGCTCATGGAACCGCCTGAGATTCCCGGGCATGAGTTCTGCGGTGAGATTGTGGAAATGGCCGACGATGTCTCGGGTTTTGCGCTTGGCGATATGGTGGTTGCGGAGCAGATTATTCCATGCGGAGAATGTGTCGACTGCTTAAACGGCGAATACTGGATGTGCAGCAAGATGCAGCTGTTTGGACTTAAAAATATCGCGCAGGGCGGATTTGCGGAATACATCAAAATCCCGAAGATTGCGATTAAACATAAAATACCAAAGAGTTTTAGTGTGGAGCAGGCGGCGCTCGTGGAACCGTATGCCTGCGGCATGCATGCGGCAGAACGGGCTGCGGTAAAACATACCGACGTCGTCGCAATTGCCGGGCTTGGCGCAATCGGCTGCGCAATTACCAATATCGTGCGCCTCTCGTTGCCGAAATTGATCATTGCGATTGATACCAACGATGCCCGGCTGGATCTCGCGAAAGCGTTTGGCGCCGAGGTGGTTTTGAATCCAACAAAATGTGATGTGCCCGCGGAGATCTATCAGCTGACCAACGGACGCGGCTGTGACGTCTACATCGACGCCTCCGGTTTTCCTGCCAGCGCTATGCAGGGCATGAATGCGCTGCGGAACCACGGCCGTTTTGTACAGTTTGGTCAGTATCCGGGCGATGTCACTGCCAACTGGAACCTGATTGGCGACGGCAAAGAACTGACGGTTGTGGGCTCGCACCTTTCTGCGCACTGCTATGCGCCGGTGATCCGCGGCATCGAGAGCGGCTTGCTGCGCACCGATGGCCTGATCTCCCACACCTTCCAGCTCAGGGACTGGAAAGAAGCGTTTGCCTATCCTCAAAAAGACAAAAACGCGATGAAAATCATGTTGGTGCCCTGACATAAATATGCCAAATAGATATCGTGTCAAAGCGATATCTTCCCCCCCACAACGCGACCGCCCGGAACCACTGGCTCCGGGCGGCACGCCTATGCATATGTTTTACCCCAAAACCCCCAACCGCTTAGGATGCCGGCATTTCTAGCCCGTTTTATGGTGAAACAACGCCCCCGCAAGATAGGGCTGTTATCCTATTGGCGCTTCCATTTCGCCAAGATACGAGCGACACATTCCGGCTTGTTCGGCAATTTGCTCTTTGGTCATATCCTCCCGGTTGCAATAATTCGCAATCTTTCATCCAAGCGCAATCGTTCGCTCTGTTTTCAAGTTTGTACTTTGGCGAAGCGCAAGCCCTTTGGGTAGAGTGCATCGTGCGGTCAAACAATCGAATCGACGGCCATCGACGTGTCAGAGGATTTTACAGTTGTGTTAATTTACCTGTCTTAAGGAGGCGACGAAAGGATGCCAGATTATAAAGAAATGTACTATCATCTTTTCCGAGAAACTGCCAAAGCGATAGAAATACTTCAAAAAGCGCAGCAAAAGACAGAAGAGCTGTATATCTCCGCCAGTCCTTCCACAGATAATGTAATTGTTGTAGATTCTGTCAGTGATTTTGAAAAAGAGAATAGCTAAAAACGCTATTTATGGATAGAGTAGGAGTTTTGTTTTTGTTTGCAAAAATAAAGAAAAAACCTTACAATAGGGATGGTCCTAATTGCAAGGGAGTTTGCGATGCACAAAAACAGGAATTTTTTCAATAGCGTGAAAAACGCAATGTCCGGTATTCGAACCGTGTGTCACGACGAGCGCAATTTTTTGTTTGAATTGCTCATCGGTATTGCCGCGATCGCGGCATGTTTCTTGCTTCGCGTGTCGTGGGGGGAACTGGCAGCGGTTGTAATCTGCTGTATGCTGGTGCTTGGCGCGGAATGTTTTAACAGCGCGATCGAGTATATTGTCGACCTTGTTTCACCCGGGCACAGCGAACTCGCGAAAAAAGCCAAGGACGCTGCCGCGGGAGCGGTGTTGATTGTTTCGCTCGGCGCGGTTGCGGTTGGAGTTTGCATTTTTCTGCCGAAACTCTGGCAGCTGTTCTTTTAAGGAATCGGCGGTATCGCTTTCGATGTATCCAAGGGCGGGCACGTTTCTATATTTAAACTTGAGCTTTCCCAACGGGGAAGGCTTTTTGTTTAAAGGAAGACAGCATTGATGCGGCAAATTTGACACATTTCTGCTTCTACTATTTCCACTTTTTCTTGGTACGCTGCCTGTTTTCAGCTTCACTACACGGACAAAACCCTCCTGTTGCTTTTTTGATAATGCGGTTTCCAAGCCTTTATCATTTTACAACACGAGGGG
This sequence comes from Oscillospiraceae bacterium, assembly GCA_031547945.1. Classification (GTDB taxonomy): domain Bacteria; phylum Bacillota; class Clostridia; order Oscillospirales; family Ruminococcaceae; genus JAVBRN01. The sequence continues at coordinate 369,603 of JAVBRN010000002.1, forward strand.
TTTCTCACGCGAAAGCGCTTCCTATCCTCCCCCGGCAGAGCCGGAGAATTTTTTCGCTAAAGCTATAACACGAAAGCCGCGGGCAACGCCGCCCGCGGCTTTCGTGTTTATTTCTTGTATTTGATACAGGCCAAGTGCTCGGTCAGCCTATTGCTTCAGTTCGCTTACTTTGCATTTGCGGCAGAGCAGCATAAAGATGCACAAGGAAACTGTTGCGCCCATGAGAACGTCGCTGGCAAAATGTGCACCCATGACAATGCGGGACAGCGCGACCAGGATGGTCCAGACGGCAGCGATAACGGTCAGCAGCACTTTTTTATCCTTCAGTTTGTCAAACAGCAGCGGGAACAGGGTGATGATGAAGATTACCGCCGCATTGGCCGTGTGGCCGGAAGGGAAGGAACCCGGATCTTCCACAACGCCTCGGAACTTGAACAGCTGTGGGAAGAACCACCGGGTATAATTTTCAAAGGGCTCCGCCATCTCACGGAAACGCACGCGTCCCCAAAGTGGCTTGATGATATTGATGACCAGAACGGCCAGGAAAAAGAGCCATGCGCCTACAATGGCAACGCGGCGAAACGCCTCGCGTTTTTCGGGCGAAAGCCTTTTGACGCGGATCCCCGCGAAGATCGATGCGCCCACGACGACCAGCATAACGCAGATGGCGACAGGCAAAAAGTTTTCCAATAAGTACATGGTGGTGAACATGCCGCTGCTGAACGCGCCGAACACCAGCCCCAATGCGACAGGAATGCGAATCGCAACCCCCTTGCCGCCGGTGGATTTTATGTTGAACAGCAGAATGCCACAGGCCAGCGCGCCGGTCAGCGAAGAGGGAACTTCGCCAAACGATTCAAAAAAGCGGCCAAAAGGTGACTCGATATTGAAAAGCGCTTTGGAGATGGCAAGATCGGTGAACGCGAAAACGACCATTAAGACGCCAAATCCAATCAGATAGGTGTAAATTGTTTTTTTGCTAAACATCAAAATTCCTCCTTGATACACACGGTCAATCTTCTTGGTATGAGTTTCAATAAACAGGCTTTTCCTTGCGCGCTTTCATCCTCCTTTCCGCCCAAGTCAGGGTTGCACACGGTTGCTCCAGCCGCTAAAAAAATCATTTTGGCAGCGGCTATTTTGTATCGGAGCGCATGATGACCCATTTGTTGATCGGGAACTGGATGAGCATCGAAACTGTCATATTGATGCCTTTAACCGCAAAATCACCCAGTACTACGCCCAACAGCGCCACGATCGGCCCGCGGATCAGCGTGGGCAGATAGAGTTGGAGAAAGTAGACGGCAATGACCATAACGGCATATAAAATGCCACTGCGGAGCACGTTGTTTGTCGCCTTAAAAGTCGTTTTACGCTGTAAAAAAAAGTTGAAGGTCTGCGAAACGGCAAAGGAGATCGCAAAGGCCAGAAATGCCGTCATACCGCCGCTTTCTACCGAATAATCAAGCATCCACCAGGAAAAGGCCCTGTCCCGGAGCGGCGCCAGGAGCCAGAAATTGAACAGTGCAAAGACGCCAAAATCCACGAGCGTTGTAATACCGCTCATCAGCATAAACATAACAAACTGCCAAAGCGATGCGTGTTTTTCTTTCCAGCGGGTGAACCCGTTTTGTTTTTCATCTGTCATTTTGTTCACCTCGCTCCCGCTTTTTCTTGGCGCTGCGCGCGCGCATCGTCTGCCGGAGGCCCTGCCAGAACCGGCCGTTTACCATAACAAGGATGCCATCCAACATGGGCAAATCGATCATGCCGCCCGTCAGACGGGCAAGCCGCAGGAAGGGAAGATTCATGGCAAACTGAATATTATTCGCGGTAACCGGTTTGCCGAGCAGGAAAAAACAGTTTTGCACAAACCGGATCAGATGATATAGAAATCGGCCAAACCCGCGCTTATACTGTCCCTGGCCGATTGTATCGTCATAGCCAAGCGGCTGATTGACATCCCAGTTGGCGGGTGGCAGCGGAAAGTCGAGCAGGGTTTCAAATTCGGCGGCATCAATCTGATGTACCGAGGCAGCAAAATAATCCGGCAGCTTCGCGCGGTCGTATGGCGCTGGGCTGTCTTCGCCGGTTCGCTGCACGGTACCGGAAAGGCGGATATCGCGTGACGACGCGCCGACACAAACCGTATACGCGCCCGGCTCCTCCGTCCAGCGATTCAATCCCACATGGAAATACCGAAACGCATGTGCATCCAGCGCAATGTGTACCGTTTTTTCTTCGCCGGGCGCAAGAAATACTTTTGCAAATCCTTTTAACTCCTGTTTTGCGCGAAAGACAGAGCTGTCAGGTTTTCCAATATAGACCTGCGCGATCTCCGCGCCCGCAACAGAGCCGACATTGCGGATACAGAACGAAACCGCGTTGTCCGCCAGGGAAAGATCGCTATAGGCAAATTGCGTGTAGGACAGCCCGTGGCCAAACGGCCAGGTCACCGGCTTTTCCGCGCTGTCGTAATACCGATAGCCGACATAAATGCTCTCGCGGTGTTCGGCGCTCAGTTGTTTGCCGGGGAACCAGGGCGCGCTGGGCGCATCCGCGCCAACGACCGGGTAGGTTTCGGCCAGTTTGCCGGTGGGGTTGTACACCCCGGTCAATACGTCGGCAACCGCGCCGCCTCCGGCCTGGCCGCCGAGATAGGTATGCAAAATCGCGTCGGCGTTATCTGCCCATGGCATCTCGATTGGCGCGCCGCCCGATAGTACGATAACAATATGTTTGCTAACACTACGCACTGCTTCCAGCAATGCAATCTGGTTTTGGGGCAGCCGCGTATGGCTGCGGTCGAGACCCTCGGCCTCGCTGCCCTCGTCGAGCCCCAGAAATAACAGCGTGACATCCGCTTTTTGCGCAAGCGCCACCGCGTGATTGTGTTTGCCCGCGCTTTTGCCGCCCAGGCGCTTGAACCCAGGTTCATATCCAAGAATCGTCAGTTCTGTTTTCTCCAATTCGCTGAGCGCATTGTCCAGACGCGTCGGCATAACAAGAGAGCTGCCCGCGCCTTGATAACGCGGCGTTTTTGCAAAATCGCCAATGACCGCGATGCGGCAACCTGCGCTGAGAGGCAGCAGTTGTTTTTCGTTTTTGAGCAGTACAATAGACTGCCGTGCGGCGTCGCGCGCGACCTGGTGGTGATCCTCCTCGGCAAATCGCTTCCCTTGGTTCAGCGCGGGCTGCGTGTCAAACAGCAATTTCAGCAGGCTGTCCACGCGCGCGTCAAGTAAAGATTCATCAATTTCGCCGCGTTTTACCGCTGCGACAACCTCACGGTCAGTCATGCCGGCGGAGGAAGGCATCTCCAGTTGGTTGCCGGCAATGAGCCCCGCAACGCGGTCGTGTTCGCCGCCCCAGTCGGTCACCACGACACCGTTATAACCCCATTCGCCGTACAAAATATCCTGCAAAAGATGCGAATTCTCATTGGCGAACACCCCGTTGACACGGTTATAGGAAGTCATCAGTGTTTTTGGGTTGCCTTCCTGCACCGCGTGGCGGAACCCCTCGAGATAAATTTCGCGCAGCGCGCGCTCGTCGACCACTTCGTTGATGACCATGCGCCGCTCTTCCTGGCTGTTCACAGCAAAATGCTTTGGGCATGCGGATATGCCCTCGGACTGGATACCGCGGATCATGGCCGCGGCGAGTTTTCCGCTGAGAAGCGGATCTTCCGAAAAATATTCAAAGTTGCGGCCGCAAAGCGGGCTGCGTTTGACATTAAGCCCAGGCCCCAATAAAACACTCACATTTTCCGCTGCCGCCTCTTTTCCAAGGCAAGCGCCGACCGTCTCTGCCAGTTCCACGTCCCAGCTGTTGGCAAGCGTTGCCGCTGGCGGAAAGCAGGTGGCCGGCAGGCTTTTGTTGAGTCCCAAATGATCGGCTTTTCCACCCTGCTTACGTAGGCCGTGTGGGCCGTCTGTCAGCATCATGGCCGGAATTCCGAGCCGTTCGATCGCCTTGGTGTTCCAAAAATTATCTCCCGACAGAAGAGAGGCCTTTTCTTCTAAAGTCATTTGCGTAATAAAGCTTTGATAATCCATTCGATATCCATTCATTTCTTGATCGTATTTTTAAGGTGCGGACCGGAACAATACGTCCCGGCCCGCACTTGCACAAATGGCGCTTATTGGACGACTTGCGTGTAGTTGAGCAGCGCATAGCAGATATTGTGGGTGCAATCGCGCAATGCAATGGTCACGCCGACCGGATCTTGCCGGTAGAGTTTTTTGAGATAGCGCATATCATTTCCGAGCGGCGCAAGCATCAGTTCGTTGCCGCTGCGGATCGCGAGATTGACATCCATGAACTTGCCCAAAACCGCGTCGGTCGTCACAAGGCCTACAAAACCCCATTCATCCCGCAGAACATTTTGAAGAAGTTCCGGATTGCCACCCGACCACTTGTGGCCGATGTGGATAAAGCTGGACATCGCGCCGGTTACTTTGCCCTCTTTGACTGTGATCTCGAACGGGCGCAGGTAGATCTCGCGGATTGCCTGCTCGTTTGCCCAGACGTTGACACCGGAGCGCGCGTTGACTTCCTGTTCGTTGAGCGCGAAGTGTTTCATAAATACGATAATGTTGTGGGTTTGCGCGCCGCTGACCATGCCTGCGGCCATTTTGCCGGAGAGCAGGGGATCCTCGGAGAAATACTCGAAGTTGCGGCCGCCCTGCGGCGTGCGGTGAATATTCATGCCCGGTGCGTACCAGCCGTCGACGCCATAGGCGTTGGCCTCGCGGCCGACCGCTTCGCCCATCTGGTAGGCGAGTTCATCGTTCCAGGTTGATGCAATAATAACTTCGGTTGGGTAGGACGCCGCGGTGACGGCGCTGAAGAAGGAGTTGATGCCCGCGGGACCGTCGAGCAGAACCGATCCCGGTACACCGAGCCGCTCCACCGGAACCGTCCGGTATGCGCCGTTTGCAACCAGTGATTGCATCTCTTTGACCGTGAACTGATCCAGGAACTGATCCCATTTCGGATCGTCGTAATCAAGCCCTTTCAAATCGGCGAGTTTAATCCCGTTGTCGGCACCGGTGGTCGGCGCTTCGCCTTCGACTTTCGCGGGCTTCTGCGCAACCAGCTCGAGCAGCTCGTCGGATGCGGTATAATTCATGTCCGAACTGTCGGGATAGGTGCCTGCCCAGTCGTTCCGGGAAAGGTAGCTCAGGTCGCCGTTTGCATAGTCGAACTGATTTTTAATCTCTGTTCCGGTTGCTTCATCGGTGCGATAGACAACCGTTTCTTCTACTTCATAAGGCTGGCTCTCTACAATGTCGTGGACGTTGCGGGCAACGTGAATCTGGTAGGTGCCTGCATCCAGGACATAGGCCTGCTCCTTGGTCATGTCGTACGAAGACATGTCGCGTGTGGCAAACGTAATCGTTACGGTTTCTGATTCTTCCGGCTGCAGCAATTTGGTTTTTGCATAGCCGCCGAGTTCAATTGCCGATTTTTCGATGCCGCCCGCGGTATACGGCGCGGAGAAATAAAGCTGTACGACATCTTTGCCGGCGGCGGTACCGGTATTGGTCACCTGCACCTCAACGCTGATTTGGTCTGCGTCAAACGTCGTGTTCACCGTTTCCCACTCGAAAGTTGTGTAGCTAAGACCATGGCCAAACGGGAACTGCACTGCCTTTTGGTAACCGGCCTCGTCACCCTGATAGTAGGTTTCGTAGTAGCGATAGCCGATATAGATGCTCTCCTCATAATTGAGAAAGCCGCGGCCATCGATGTTCGTGTATTTATAGTCTCCAAAGTTGACACTGGCGGGGTTGCTGCTCGCGTCATACGCGTAGGTGTCTACCAGGCGTCCGGATGGATTCACTTTTCCGGCCAGTATATCTCCAAGCGAGTTCATGCCGTAAGGGCCGGGCGTTCCAACCCACAACGCGGCTTTGATGTTGGGGTATTCCTCCAGGAAGCCGAGTTCCATAGCATTACCGGCATTAATGATGATAATGACGTTTTCAAAATTCTCCGACACTGTCTTTACAAGATCGCGTTTATTGGCAGTCAAACGCAGTTCTTCCGGCGTAAAGTCGGACGCTTCCACGCCGTCGCTGCCCAGCACGATGATGGCATTGTTGGAAAATTGCTGTGCCTGCGCAATCATATCGCCTGTTAGATAGTCGATGGCCGGTTCGTCCACCGCGCCGCTCGTCATCGAACTGACTACCTGCAAAATGCCAGGCTGCTGATTGTTTGCGCTGCCGTAAGTTGTTTCGTAATACGCCTGCAATTGTTCGTTTGCCTGGATGCCGGCGTTAGAGAGGCCTTGATACAGGTTAATCGACCGCGTTTGATCCGCGCCGCCCGAACCGCCGCCGCCGTAACGGATGTTCACAGATGCCGCGCCAAATACATTGACACGCAGATCCGCAAGCGGCAGGGCATTGTCTTCATTTTTAAGCAGAACAATACCTTCGTCGGATATGGCCTCGGCAATTTCCGCTGCATGGGCGCGCGCTTGCTCACCCGTCGGTGTTTCGGAATCCAGCTGCAGATTCATAAGCGAGAAGATGCTGCCGACAATGGGCGCGACCATCGCGATGCCGTACGCCAGCAGGCATAGAACGGCCGCCCAAATGGCTGCACGGCGCGGACGATGCCACACTTTTTTGTAGATCTTGTCGTGTTTTTTTGCGGCTTTCCGCTCGCGTTTCGGCAAAGTGCGTATTTCTTGTTTGCGCTTTGCTTTTGCCTCTTTTCGGGCCGCTTTTTCTTTTGCTCTTGCTGCGGCTTGCTGTTCGGCAGGCAGCGCTGCGATTTCCGCTTTGCGCGCCTTTCGCCTCTCTTTTTCCGCCTTAACTTCAGCGACAATCTGTTGCTTACGTTCTTTTCGCGAAGACATAACGACTCTCCTTTTCCGTTGGCTACTACTAGTGTCTCTTTATGGGACGATTCTAAACATCCCGCCTTGCATTTATCGTAATCAATTTGACGGTCGCGATATATCATAATTCTGCAAAGAATGGTATAAATCGGAGCTTTGTGCTACACTATAAGCGTAGAAAATTCAAGGATTAGTTTGTGCATAACAACGAAGCACGTTGGGGTTGCGCCATGGACACAAGTTTATATAACCTGCTGGAATTCCTTAATTTCGGAGAAGAAAACCCACTGTTTGCACAGCGGGAACAGGGAAAGCTGCGCACATTATTTCAATTGGAGAAACAACTGTTTTCGTTTATTGCCGAGGGACAACCGGACGAGATGCTTGCCTATTACGAGTCTCTCTTGGAATCGCAGCCCAATTTGCAGATTCAGGTCGGAGAGCTGTCGCGGGACAAATTGCGTCAGTTTAAATATGCCGCTGTTTCGCTGATTGCGATTGTTTGCCGCATCGCTTTGTATAACGGAGCACCGGAGGCGATTGCCTATGGTATGAGCGACCAGGCCATCCAGGAGATCGATAAACTCGCGGATCCGGAAAGTATTTTGCTGTTTGAGATTGCAAAGGTGTACGAATACGCCCAATTGGTGGCGGACCACAAGAAAAACACCTCTTTTTCCAGCGCAATCCGTAGTTGTATCGAGTTTATCACCACAAATCTGCACAGCAATATCTCGCTGGAGGACTTGGCAAGGGGAACGACCTATAACAAGGAATATATCGCGAAGCTGTTTAAAAAGGAAGTCGGAATCACTGTGAGCGAATATATCCTGAAGCAACGGATCGCAGAGGCGCAAAAGCTGCTTCTGAAAGGGATGTCCAGCCGTGAAATCGCGTATACACTGCGGTTTAGCTCCCAGAGTCACTTTATCCGGCAGTTTAAGAAAGTTGCGGGGATTACCCCAAAAGAATACCAGGAATTGCATCTCTCAAGCGGCATCGGCATAGAAAAGGGCGAAGAACAGAGTGCGGAATAAAATGTGTATATAAATAAAAAAAGGGTTCGCTGCAGTACGCGCGAACCCTTTTTTATTTATAATTACCAATTCTATAGCATCCAAGTTCTCTTGCATGTGAGTCGGTTATTTTGGCAATTCAAGCACAATTTGGGAGATCGTCGTTCAGACGCAAAAGCTAACTGATGCTTTTTAGCGGTCAATCTCGTTTCGAAGACGCAGAGGGGCCGCCGGGTCTACAGACGAATTGATTTTGATGGCGAAGGAATCTCCCGCGGCGATATCTTCGTCGGTAACAATGTGGAGATCCAACAGCCGGTCGGTGTTATAGCCTGTGTGCAGGAAATTGATTCGCGCCAGGGCCAGACTCCAGCCGTCCAGCCACCGCAAAAGCAGGGCGCGCTGCTCTGCATCACCGTCCACATGGAAAAGCAAATCGATATCGCTCCCCATGCCTGTGTTGCTGGTGTTTGTGCTCCCAAACAAGTAGATGCCTTTTATGCCAAGGCTTTCCATGTCAACAGATTCGGCAATTTGCTGGGCCATGTAGTGGCGCCATTGCCAATGCTCCATCTCGTTGTGAATCTCCCAATCCACCTGATCCAGATTGGGGGCCCTGTGATCTTGTTTTTTATCATCTGGTGGGGTGCGGAAGAATGCAACCGCTTGCTCTAGCTCGGCATTCATGTGGATAGAAAGGGTCTTTCCCTGACAAACGGCAGGAATCTCAATCACATGTATTACATCAGATAGCCATTCGTATTGCGGTAAAATGCGGCCCAACATATTGTTGGAAGCGCGGAAAAACGATTCTTGGAACGTTACGCCCGCCTGGTCCGGATACAGCGGAATATAGACAATGCCGGACTCCACCAAATCCTGAAAAAAGTGTGTGCCGAACGAAAGCTCTGGAACGTACGATTGCTTTTCCCGCGCGATTTCGATGAGGGCGGCAGTGCCGGAAATATCAGAGTAGGTGACATGCACGCCCAGCTTGATATCACCACGGCTGCCCCAGCGCCCGGGACCCAGCAAAATAAACTTTCTGCGCGGCAATACGTCGTTCAGTGCCCCAACCGCCGCGCCCACAGCCAACAATTGCTCCCTGGTGCGCAAAGCGGCGTAGCCTTCGCCGTCCACATATACAATATGGGTGATATCCTGCAATAAGCCGTCGGAAATAAAGCGGTCGGCGGTGAACAGGATATCCTGATAATTCAGGTTTTGGGGAATCGGCGCCGGTTTGCTGAAATATCCCGAGCCCTGGGACCGGCACTGCAACAGATAAAGGAAGTGTCCATCGTGGGCAAATTCAATATCGATGGGACTGCCGAAACTTTCGGACAGAACATCCAGCAATCGTTTGAGTTTGGCCGGAATCTCGCCGGCGGTGAGGGTGGGGGCGAAGGTGACCACCATATCATCCTGCTCCGGGCGCAGCGCAAAGGCATTTTTGGTTTCCAGAAAATCTTGGTCATACACCGAGACATATTTGTGCAAATCCGGCATTTGGGCGCCAGCCTCCCGCAGAAACGGCTGAACGTCCACCGTTTGGAAATGGCCGGTTTCCAGATTGATCAGATCGACATGTTTTGGAGAATAATAGCGTGCGTCGGCCGGCGTTTGGTTGATTTGGAACTCCGGCTTACCGGGGGAAAACAAAATGGGGTAATCGTCGGTCACCCGGTCTACCGCGCGGGTGCCCAAACCCATCACCATGCGAACGAGCCCGTCCTGACGCTCCACACGTGGCGACCAGCGCAGCAGGTTATGGGAAAAAGCCACGCCCGCATAGGCGGGCAAAAAGTATTTTCCGACGCGCTGTCCCACGACTTCCTGGATTAATACACCCATTTGTTCGGTAAAATTCAGAAGTCCACGCTCGCGCCTGTATTGGATGGCATCGGGGTTATACATGGAGGAGTAGACTTCCAGCACCGCATCAATCAGGGCATCCAGCCGTTCCTGCCGCGTGCCCTGGTTGGATAAAAAGAGACTCTTATACTTGCCGCTGAACGCGCCGCTTTGCCTGTCTTCCAGCAGGGAAGAGGAACGCACGATCAGGGGCGTGTCTCCCAGATCTTCCAGCGCCACCCGCAACATCTGTACGGTGTGCGGCGGCAGCCGGCCATTCTTTATCTTGGAGACAATGTTGTCATAGGTCGCGCGCAAGTACACTGTGGAATTATATTTATAGGCGTTCAGATCCTCCATATTATTGTAGTGTAAAAAGTCCACAATTTGGTCGGTGGCAAGATACCAGGTGCGGGGCAGCTTGATATCTTCCAACAAGGACTCATCCTTGGCACAGCGGCTCAAAATCTGGCCGGCGATAAACAAACCGGCGCCCTTGCCACCGATATTGCCTGTGCTGCTTTTCGAGCCGATGATCCGCTCAATCATCGGAATAAAATCGGAGATGCGCAGATGATCGAGCATCAGATTGATGACATGTTCATCGTTTGTTAAAAAGCGATGCGCCAATTCGGCGACCAGCCACGTTTCTATCTGGAACTCCGCTGGCCGTCCGTCCGACACTTCATCCGCATACTTGCTCAAGGCCTCCAGTATGTCACTGATACCGGCATTTTTGCTATCCACTGTTTTCACCAACGCAAGAATGCGCTGTTCCTGAATCCACTTACTTAGCAAACCATAAACAGTGTCCTGCGGCAAAAAGGCAGTGGCGCCTTCAAGCAGCCTTTTTCGTATTTCATCGGTGTCCATGACGGGCGGATGGATGGTAGGCGCATTGACTTCGCCATAGGTTTGGCGCGCCTGCAGTCCCATTTCATCAAACAGCGTGTCGGCCTGAGCACCCACCGTGTTTTTTAGATAGACGCGCAGCTTTTCACCAATGCGGCGCAGCATGTCGGGATCGATGCGGCGCAGCATGTCCAGCATTAGGGAGAGCTCCCGTCGGTTGCCGGAAACCAGGGTAGACACCCGGTAGGCGATGGTGTTCAACAGCTTCACTTCGTTGCTCAGCAGCGGGGAAGCTTCCTGCAACAGCGCGGGGATATAACCAACGGCGATCTGTCCGATGGGTTCGTTGTCCTCCCCTGGCAAAGGCGCGCTGCACAAAAACGCCGCTTCACCGTAGTCGGACAACTGAAACACTTCTTCCCGCAAGGAGATCTGCACGCGGCAGGCGTCGGGCGAAGTAAAGCCGAAGGGAATGGTTCGGATCAGCTCGGCCATGGCGGCGGAGAGGGTGAGACTTTTGTTTTGCAGTATCTCATCTATCGCATACATGCATTCGAGCTCTTTTGCCCGCTCGTGCAGCATTTTGGCATCGTAATGATCGATTGGGTATCCCTCCTTTTCCAAACTGGTTGGCGTTGGTTATAGTATAGCTTGGCCCCATGTGTATAATCAATGGGATTCCCCGGAAGAAAGACAAAAAAGGATGTCCGAAGGACATCCTTTTCATCGCATATTAAACCCAGCCCCGCAAGCCCACCGCCTCGGCCACCCGGTTGACGGCGATGATATAAGCGGCGTCCCGCATATACAGATTCCGCTCCTTCGCCAGATCGTAAACCGCGCGAAATGCCTTGGTCATAGTGTATTCCAGCTTTTCCAGGACCTCGGTTTTGTCCCAAAAATAGTTCATATTACACTGTACCTGCTCAAAGTAGCTGCAGGTTACGCCGCCCGCATTGCACAAAAAGTCGGGAAGCAGGGCGATGCCCTTTTCGCGGATCAGTGTGTCACTGTCGGGGGTGGTGGGGCCGTTGGCTGCTTCGCAGATGATCCGGACTTTTTGGGAGATCAGCGGGAACACCTCCGGCGTGATCTGGTTTTCCAGCGCGGCAGGGATGAGAATATCCACATCCTGCTTGAGCCAGTCGTTGCCGGGCAGTATCTCGTAGCCAAGCGCTTCGGCTTTTCCCCGGTCGATGCTGCCGTAGGCGTCTTTGATGCCAACAAGTTCAGGGATATCACAACCTGCGGCTTTTTTAAAGGTATAGGCCTTGCCGTCGGCTTGGTTCCAGCACGACACAGCGACAACGGTACCGCCCAGCTCGGTGTACATGCGAGCGGCATATTCGGCTACATTGCCAAAACCCTGAATGCTGGCGGTGGTCGTTTCAATGGGAATGTCCGAATAGCGCAGGTACTCTTTTAAGCAATAGATGACGCCGTAGCCGGTTGCCTCGGTGCGCCCCAGGCTTCCGCCCATGCCCACCGGCTTGCCGGTGATCATACCTGGAAAATGGCCGCCACACAGCGTCTCATATTCATCCAGCATCCAAAGCATGTGCTGGCCGTTGGTCATCACGTCGGGCGCCGGCACGTCCAAGTTTGGACCAAGCTGGCCGTATAATTGCCGCACATAGCCCCGGCACAGACGCTCCTGCTCGGTTTTGGAAAGATTGTGCGGGTCACAGATGACCCCGCCTTTGGCGCCGCCCAGAGGAATGTCCACCACTGCGCATTTCCATGTCATCCACATAGAGAGCGCACGCACGGTGTCGGCGGTCTCATGGGGATGAAAGCGGATGCCGCCTTTTGCCGGGCCGCGGGCGTCGTTGTGTTTGATGCGAAAAGCGCGGAAAATCTGGGTGGAACCGTCGTCCATTTTGACAGGTATGCTGAAATGAATTTCCTGCATGGGCTGGCGCAACAGCTCTTTGGTGCCGCTGTTAAGCTCTAAAATTTCTGCGGCGCCGTCGAATTGTGCCTGGGCATTCTCAAAAGGATTGTATGTTTGTCCAGCCATGGTACTCCCTCCTCTATGGCGATGCCATATTTTTCATTTACTAATTATATTAGTGCGTATCCAAGATGTCAATCCACTACATTTAGCCAAAAATTGTAATATATATTATTGCTGTTCGCGTGTTTTCGTTTGTTAAATTGATGCTATGGGTTTATTCGATGGTCGGGTGATCTGCGGATTTGCGGATGCAGAGGCTATCTTGTCCGTGAACTAAGAAACACAAGAAGCGCGGGGGATGGGGCAATCACAAAAATGCGGCGGGGTTTAACTCCGCCGCATCAGTAAAAATTCTATTTCATCGCTGCTTTCCCTTGATTCAATGCTTTGACTAAAAGCGAAACTCGATAAACCGAGTTAATAAACATAAAGAAATCCGTTTGGATACTTGCCCTTCCAACCACTCGGAAAATGTCCGGATTAGATCATGGTAAAAATGCTCTTTGTGGTTACAAGAGGAATACGCTTCTTCCATGATCACACTAAACATATCCCACCGAGCGGAATGAAACAACTTTACATCAAGATTATTATCAATCTGGAATTTTTCAATGGATGGATATACCTTAACCGCCAAAAGCTCTTTTGCCTCTTTAATTAATGAATTCCATTTATGATAATCGTCTTTATGATTAACACACAGATAAGCAGTTAAATTCCCTTGGCTGCAAGTTGCGTATTCTCCCAAGTAGGTTTTTTGCAAAGCATTATTGCTTCATCCCAACTTTTTACTTGCAAAGCAGATTTTAATTCGGATGGATATGTTTTGCCGCAGCTGTTAAACCAATTTATTGTTTCCATTTCACTAATGATACTCTTACTAATTTGAATATCCATCAATTCACCATCTATTTCATAATAAAATACTGTCTGTTTCCGTGCTGTCGGAAATGCCATTTTATTTTATCATGGCAGATGTCCGGCTACAAACAAAAACAGGCCAGCAACATAGCCAGCCTGTTTTCGTCCTTATGAACATCCAATGGTACCGGTGGCCGGACTCGAACCGGCATGGATTTCTCCACCGCATTTTGAGTGCGGCACGTCTGCCAATTCCATCACACCGGCAAATGCTAAATTGTATTATAGCGCAAACCGGCGTCTGAATGCAATAAGAATGTCGTTGCACTTTAATTTTTTTGTGCTATACTTTGTGCACAGTTCGTTGAATAAAGCGCGGACGGCTGCACGCACCCTTATAATTAATAGAGAGGTACTTCGTGTGAACGAAACACTGGAAGTTATCCGGCGCCGCAGGAGTGTTCGCGCATTTCTGCCAGAACAGCTTAAAGATGCTGAGGTGCGGGCGATTGTAGAGGCGGGACAGTTTGCGCCCAACGGCGGCGGCGAAAACTGGCATTTTACGGTGATTCAAAATGTGGAGGTTCTGGAGCGGTTGCATGCGCTTGCAAAGCGGTACGCCGCGGGTTGTGGGTTGCCATGGCTGGAGGAACTGGGGCAGAATGACAATTTTCACAGCACCTACCACGCGCCCACAGTGATTCTCGTGTCCGCGGACAAAGACAGCGTCACCGCGGTTTACGATGTCTCCGCGGCGACCGAAAATATTTTGCTGGCCGCCGAGAGCTTGCAAATCGGGTCGTGCTGGGGCTATTTTGTAACGCAGGCGTTTGAAACAGCGGAAGGAAATGCGCTTAAACGTGAATTTTCAATTCCCGAAAGTTATCGCGTTTACACGTCGGTGATGCTGGGATATCGTGCCGGGGACGCCCCCGAAACGGCGCCGCGCAAGCCAGGATGCGTCACCTATATTAAATAAACGGAGGAAAACAACATGTTAGGACACTATCTGATGTTCAACCGCAATTGCGCGCAAGCGCTTTCGTTTTATGAAAAAGCGTTTGACGCAACTGTTACAGAGATGCAGACCTATGGCCAAATGCCGCCCAATCCTGCGTTTCCGATCGCGGAAGAAGACCGCGATCTGGTGTTGCACGCCAAACTCGTGCTGGACGGCATGGAGCTGATGTGCGCCGACAGCGCCGGGCGCAGTACCGCGGGAGACAATATGTATGTTTCGCTTACCACCAAGGACAGCGCTGCGGTGCAGAAGGCCTGGGACATGCTGAAAGAAGGCGGCGAACTCTATATGGAACTGCAGCCCAGCTTCTTCGCGGCGCTGCACGGTTCTTTGCGGGATCGATTTGGCATCAACTGGATGTTTACGGCACTGAAGTAATCGTCCGCTATTTGCCTGCCTAGGCTAGTATAAAATTAGTGTATTCGGGATACTCTTGCAGTGACGTTTTTCGCTGCGAGGGTATTTGCGTTATCTTTTTTTGCTGCTATACTGGGTTGCAGATAGAGACAACCGTCGCCAACGAGAATCATTGGGGGAATATGCGTGCATTTTTTAATGAAGGAGAAAAGTTTTTATAAAACACTTGCGGCTATCGCGCTGCCAATTGCGCTGCAAAATGTGATCGCGTTCGGTGTGCAGATGATGGATACGGTGATGGTTGGTACGCTGGGTGATACGGCGCTGTCAGCGGCGTCGTTGGCCAACCAACCTTTTTTTGTATTTATGATTCTGACCTTTGGACTCGCCGGCGGTGGCGCGGTATTGATTTCGCAGTATTGGGGCAAGGGCAATCGGGACGCGGTGCGCCGGGTCATGGGCATTTCGCTGCGTTGCATTGCAGTAGCGGCCATCCTGTTTTCGCTCGTGTGCAATGTGATGCCGGAAACAATTATGCGCCTGTTTTCTTCAGAGGCTGGTGTGATCAAACTGGGCGCAAGCTATCTGCGCGTTGTCTCTTTTTCCTATTTTTTCTATGGACTGAGTGCCTGCTATCTTACATCGCTGCGCGCAATCGAAAATGTAAAACTGTCAACCCTCATCTATTTTGTCTCCTTTTTTGTCAACGTCTTCTTCAATTATGTATTTATATTCGGGAAATTGGGGTTTCCGGAACTCGGCATTGTAGGCGCGGCGACCGGCACGATTATTGCGCGCGTTTCCGAGTTGACGATTGTAATCGTTTATATTTTGTTTTATGAAAAGAAGATCCGCTTTCTGCCCGCCGATCTGTTTCGGCGCGAGCGGCGTTTGCTGCCGGACTATGTCCGCCACAGCGTTCCGGTTGTGGGCAGTGAGTTGGTTTGGGGGTTGGGCGCGGTGACGCAGGCCGCGATCATCGGACATCTTGGCGAGACATTTGTCGCGGCGAACAGCATTGCATCCGTTTTACAGCAGCTGGCAATGGTCATGTTATTTGGCATTGGCAACGCCGCAGCCGTAGTTATGGGCAAAACAATCGGTGCGGGCAAAATCGAAGAGGCAAAGCGGGCCGCAAAAACACTGCTGCTACTCTCGTTTGGTATGGGCATTGTCTCGTGCGGCATCGTTTTGGGGCTGCGATATCCTATGGTCCTGATCTATCCGAACGCAGCAGCTGCAACCAAAGAGCTCGCGATTGACATCCTGGGTGTAATCGCAGGATTTATGCTGCTGTATTCGATTGAGATTACGAGCACCATTGGAATTTTGCGCGGCGCCGGTGACACGAAAGTGGGCTTTGCGCTCGACGCGGGTTGCGCTTGGCTCATTGGCGTGCCGATGGGATATCTTGCCGGTTTTGTTTGGAAATTACCGGTGCTGCTCGTTTATTTATGCCTGCGCAGTGATGTGCCGATCAAGGTATTTCTTTGCTTGCTGCGCATTCTGCGCGGGAACTATATCAAAAATGTGACGCGGGACTACTAATATTTGACAGTTTTCGGATCGCGGAGTATAATTGATAAATAAAATAGCAGCTTTGCATATATTTTCTTGACGATATAGAGTAGAAACGGTACATTGTGCAAGAAAAACAAAAAAACATGCGCGAAGCGTCGCTGGCAAAACTGATTAAGACGTTTATGCCGTACATACAAAAACGTGCTGCCGGCGCTACCATCGCGGGTCTGGAAAAGGATGACCTTGTGCAAGAAGGTGTCATTGGGTTGTTTAACGCATTAGAAACCTATGACAGCGGGCAAGGCACTGCCTTTTCGACCTATGCGATCACCTGTATTCATAATGCGATGCGAACGGCATTAAAACAAGCGGCGCGAAAAAAACACTTGCCGCTCAATAGTTATTTGTCGCTGAGTGATGCGGACGGCGCTCAGCTGGCAGACGGTGATTCACCAGAGGAACTCGCGATTGCCAACGAGGCATACGCCGTGCTGCAAACACAAATTAACAATCATCTTTCCGAATTTGAACGAGAAGTTCTCGCGCTGTATCTTGAGGGATACGATTATCTTGCTGTAGCGGAGCGGCTGGGCACCACGCCGAAATCCGTGGACAATGCACTGCAGCGGGCGAGAAACAAGTTAAAACGAAAGCGTTAGCTTTTGGTTTATTGTTACAAATGCCCTTTGTAGCTCAATGGCAGAGCGTTGGTTTCCCAAAGATGATGGTTCGGTTCCGTCCGGGGGCAAAATTTTTTTCACCTATCAAAGAGGAGTAATGAGCATGTACGAGGACAAAACCTTAGTTTGCAAGGAATGTGGCAACGAATTTGTTTTCACAGCCGGCGAGCAGGAATTTTATGCGAGTCGCGGTTTTGAAAACGAACCCCAGCGGTGTAAGGAGTGTCGGGACAATCGCAAAAGCGCAAACCGTGCTACGCGCGAAATGTATACTGCAACGTGTGCGTCGTGCGGCGGTGAGGCGAAAGTGCCGTTTAAGCCGCGTGAGGATCGCCCAGTGTATTGCAGTGACTGTTTTGCAAACATGAAAGATGAACAACAGGCCTAACACTGCAAGCGGACAAGTTATGCAAAAAAGAACCCTTCATCAGGGTTCTTTTTCTGTGAGAAAACGGCCGGGGCAGGCGCCATCCAATAAAAAGCATATACGAATTTTCAAAGTGATTTTTGTGCATGCAGCGGTAACACCTGCTCGCGCAGTTATGAACAAAGCTGCCTTGCAAACCACATTTTTATACAATATAATAGACAATAACGGATATACTAAGGCGTAACGATACGCAATCACAAAGGAGAACGCAATGACAGTGACGAAAAACACCATTATCGGCGACGTGTTGGATTTTGACGCGACTACCGGCGAGTATTTTATGGCCATCGGCATGCATTGCCTGGGTTGCCCTGCCTCCCGCGGCGAAACGATTGAACAGGCATGCATGGTGCATGGCACGGATGCAGACCGCCTGGTGCAGACGCTCAATGCGCACCTTGCCACAAAATAGAGGAATAAAACATGAAAACGGATGTTCGCCGGGCAGTTGTCCACAGCATCCGTTTTTTCAACGAAAAAGGAATGATTGAGGACAGATGCGGCCAATCAAACTGACCAAGCGGCTTGCCGCCGCCGCCCGTTTGGTGCGGGAGAACCGTCCGGTTGCCGACGTGGGGTGTGACCACGGCAAGCTGTGCGCGTTTTTAATCCAAAGCGGGAAAACGTCTCGCGTAATTGGAACAGACATCCATATGCAGCCGCTGCAAAAAGCACAGACGCTGTTTGCGGTCTGCGGAATCACAGATCGCGCCCAAACGGTGCTGTGTGACGGATTGTCCGGCATCACACCAAAAGATGCAGACGATATTGTGATCGCTGGTCTTGGCGCCGATACGGCCATGCGTATTCTTGCGGAAGCACCCTGGCTGCACGACGCGGACAAGCATCTTGTGCTTGTGCCGGCGTCGCATCACGAGCGGCTGCGCAGATGGCTTTGTGAAAACGGCTTTGCCATCGAACAGGAGATTGCTGTCAGCGAAGGGGGCCACTGTTACACGGCGATGTCGGCCTATTATGCGGGGCAAACGCGTGAACCGGATCCTGTTTATTGTGCGCTTGGAAAGATCAAGCCGGACAGCGATGCGGCAATTGCTTATATCAAGAAAGAATATAAAAAGGCGCTGCGCTTAGTGGAAGCGCATGTCGGCGAAAAAAAGCAGAGCGAAGCGCTGGAGATCGTACAATACATAGAAGAGGAGCTGCAGATTCATGGTTGATGTGAAAACATTTGCGGGCGCTGTTGACGCGGTGGCGCCGTTTGTATTGGCGGAGGAATGGGACAACTGCGGTGTAATATTGGATTGTGGCGCCGTGGCAGAACGCGCGTTGGTCGCGCTCGACGTGACCCCGGCAACCATTGCCGAAGCCGCCGCGCGCGGCTGTGGCATTCTGTTGACGCATCATCCGGCAATGCGGCAACCACAGAATAAATTTACTGCTGCCGATGTGGTTATTTTAGCGGCGCGCCACGGCATCTCGCTGGTTGCGGCGCACACCTGTTTTGACAGCGCGCACGGCGGCGTCAACGACGTGTTGGCCGCAGTGCTTGGTTTGCGTGATGTGCAGCCGGTTGGCAGTATGGCGCGCGGCGGGGCGCTTGGCCCAATGGACTGTGTCACGTTTGTAAACTATGTAAAAGAACGGCTGGGCTGTAAAACGGTTGGTGTTGTGCCGGCAAACCGTCAAATTGTCCGGGTGGCCGTGCTGGGCGGTTCGGGCGGCAGCCAAATTCCGGACATTGCGGCGGAAGGCTACGACGCGTTTGTGACCGGCGAGCTTAAGCATCATGACGCATTGGCGGCACAGGCCAGCGGGATATGCGCCGTGGCGGCAGGGCATTTTGTCACAGAGAATCTTGCGGTGCCGGCGCTGTGCAAAGCGGTGCAGGCAAAACTGGGTGACCGGGCGCAATGCATCCTTTCCACGACAGGCGCGGATCCGCTGCGCTTTGTATAGTAACAGCCGCGGTTCGACGGATACTCTGTTCCGTCGACCAAATCTCTTGTAAAAGCGGTACGACCGGGCGGACAGCCTTTGGCATATTGTCTATTCGTTTTGTTTTATAGTGAACATAAAGCTTCATCGCCGCGTTGCGGGAGGAAGTACATAACGGAGGAAATCAGATGGCGCTCGATGCGGCCATGCTTTTTGTGACGGCGCGACAGTTGCGCCCGCGTCTTGTGGGCGCGCGAATCGATAAAATATACATGCCTGCGCGCGACGAAATAGTGATGCAGCTGCGCACGCAGGGCGGTGTGCAAAAACTATTGATCTCGGCGCGGCCGGGCAACGCACGCGTGCACCTCACCGAGGAATCGTTTGAAAATCCAGCGGTGCCGCCTTCGTTCTGTATGTTGCTGCGCAAGCATCTGGCGTCCGCTCGTATCACCGATGTACGCACCGAGCCTGGCGAGCGCATCTTGTTTCTCGATTTTGAAGCGCTCAATGAGATGGGCGACCGCGTGCAGCAAATGGCATCGATCGAACTCATGGGGCGCTATAGTAATTTTGTGCTCGTCAACGGCCAAAAGCGCGTGATCGATGCGCTGAAACGTATCGATGCGGAGCAATCGGACAAGCGTCAGTTGCTGCCCGGCATCCTGTTTACGATGCCGCCGCGGCAGGAAAAGTTGAATGCGATTACAGCAGACGCCAAGACCATCATTGCCACGGCGACGCGCAGCAGTAAACCGCTTTCCGCTGCGCTGCTGGATTGTCTCGCCGGCGTTGGGCCGGTTGTGTGCAGAGAGATCGCCCATGCGGTTGATACAACCGATCCGGACGCCGACCGGCTGACCACAGAGCAGCTGGCCGTTCTTGAAACCGCGCTGACACAGATGCGGGCGGCGGCAAACGGTCAAAGCACGGTGCTTTCGATTGTCTATGACGGCGAAAAGCCGATGGAATACAGTTTTATGCCGCTGCGGCAATATGGCAGCTATGAGACGGTGCTGTTTGACGATGTCAATACGCTGTTTGACCGGTTTTACGCCGAACGTGACCGGATAGAACGCATGCGGATGCGGTCGCACGATCTCTCCCGCCAGGTTGTGGCGCTGATCGAGCGCACCGAGCGCAAACACGCTGCGCGTTTGCTGGAACAGCAGAACACCGCGCTTTCCGAGCAAAAAAAGCGGTTCGGTGAGTTGATCAACGCAAACCTGTATCAGTTGCGCAAAGGCATGGCGCAGGCGAACTTACTGGACTATTATACAGGGCAGACAGTTGTGGTTCCGCTGGATGCGTTTCGCACACCGGTGCAAAACGCACAGAAGTACTACAAAGAATATCGAAAATTGACAACAGCCGCAGCGATGCTCAAGCAATTTCTGGAAAATGACATCGCCGAACTGCAATATCTGCGCTCGGTACAATATGAGATTGCCGAGGCGCGAACAGAGGAAGATTTTTGGCATATTCGCGAGGAATTGCGCGGCGCAGGCTATCTGCGCGGCACCCCGCATAAAACACAAAGAGGCCAGCGCAAGGCGCCAGAATACACAAAATATCAAACAAGCGACGGCTTTTTGGTTTATGCGGGCCGCAACAACGTTGCCAACGACCGTTTGACGATGAAGATCGCAAAAAAGCACGATATCTGGCTACACGTCAAACAGGCAGCGGGCAGTCATGTCATTTTGGTCACGGAAGGTGCGCAGCCGACGGCGCGGTCGCTGGAAGAAGCGGCGATGATCGCGGCAGTACATAGCAGCCAGCAGGCCGGACACAATATCGCAATCGACTACACCGAAATCAAGAATGTACACAAAATGGCAGGCCAAAAGCCTGGCATGGTTGTTTATGACCGTTATGCGACGATATTTGCCGCGCCTGACAACAAGGCGGCAGCACGATTGCGCGTTGATTCTGGAAAAAACTGGAATGCTTAAAAATCTGCATATCATTCTCCATTGCGCGAAATAAAACAAAAACAAAGTAATTGTATAAAAAAAGCAAATAATAGCTAAAATAATTAAAAATTTAAAAGAAATTTTATGATTCAAATGTAATTCATGCCTGTTATGATATCGTTGGTGCGACAAACAGGCAATTCGCTTATTGATTTAGTAATGATTTTGTAATATAATGAAATCTGCTTTTGGTAACATGGGAGAGACAAGTATGATTTACCTGGACAACGCTGCGACAACTTCGATTTGCAAGGCGGCATTGGATGCGGTAAATGAGACGTTGCGGCGCACCTATGCAAACCCGAGCTCGCTCTATAAACCGGGGCTTATGGCAAAACAGGTTTTAGAACAATCCCGCACTGTGATTGCGCGCGCGATGCGCTGTGCAGCCAGTGATATTTATTTTACATCCGGGGGCACAGAGAGCAATAACATTGCAGTCTTGGGTGCCGCGCGGGCACGAAAATTGTGGGGCAACGAAATTGTCGTTTCCGGATATGAGCACCCCAGCGTGCAGAACACGGTTTGGGCGCTTGAGAACGAAGGATTTAAAGTGTATGTTGTCAAACCGGCTGCTGACGGTCGTGTGAGTGACAAAGATATTTTGCGCCTGGTGGGAAAAAATACGGTGCTGGTCACCTGTATGCATGTAAACAACGAAACTGGCGCAATGCTCGATATCGAGTATCTTGCGAGGGAAGTCAAGGAGATCAACCGGCGAACCGCATTCCATTGTGATGATGTACAGGGCTTTTTAAAACATCCGTTTGCCATCACCGGCGCGATTGATACCGTGGCCATCAGCGGTCACAAAATACATGCGCCCAAGGGCATCGGGGCACTCTATGTGCGCAAAGGCTTTTCGATGGAGCCTGTTTTATTTGGCGGCGGCCAGGAAAAAGGTGTGCGCAGCGGGACAGAAAACGTCGCGTATGCGGCGGGGTTTGCCAGAGCGGTGACCGGTGCGGCAGATTTATATCCCAAACTGCTGGCGGTGGGCAAGCTTGCCCAATATCTGGAGCAGCAGTTGTGCAAACTGGAAGGCGTTGTGATCAACTCGCCAAGTGATGCAAGCCCTTATATCCGAAATTTTTCACTGATTGGATTTCAAAGCGAAACGCTGCTGCATTTTTTGGAAGCGCGGGATATTTATGTTTCAAGCGGTTCGGCATGCAGCGGTGGCGAAAAAAGTCATACGCTGGTGGCCGCGGGGTTGTCCGAGGCGCGTGTGAATGGTGCGGTCCGCGTCAGCTTTTGTGCCGAGAATACCATGCAGGATATTGACACGCTGGTCGCGGCTCTGCGTGAGGCGCAGAATTCACTGGTACGCGCATAGATTAGATGGGATTAGGGAAGAAAACTTATGCAGGAACTTTTGCTCGCAAAGTATGGCGAGATTGCATTAAAAGGGCTTAACCGCAGCAGTTTTGAGGCTGTGTTGTTGAAAACGATTCGAAGACGCGTGGCGATTGCAGGAAAGTTTAAGGTCTATAAGGCGCAGTCGACCATTTACATAGAGCCGGAAGAGCCGAATGTGGATCTCGACCGTGCGTGTACGCTGTTGCAGCGTGTATTCGGTCTCGCGGCCATCCACCGCGCGTGTATTACGCAAAAGGACTTTGGCGCGATTTGCAGCGACGCGGTTGTCTATCTGCACGAAGCGCTGCGGCGGGCCGGGACATTCAAAGTCAGCGCCAAGCGCGCAGACAAAAGTTTTTCGCTCAACTCGATGGAACTGTCACGGGAACTGGGCGGGTATTTATTAGAGCAGTTTCCGCATCTGCAAGTCACGATGGAAAATCCGGATGTGACTGTCGTGGTGGAAGTGCGCGATTTCGCGGCGTATATCCACTGTGGCAAGATCGACGCAGCGGGCGGTATGCCCACCGGCACCAGCGGCCGTGCGGCGGTGATGCTCTCGGGCGGAATTGACAGTCCGGTCGCCGCGCACCAAATGGCAAAGCGCGGGCTGGAACTGTGTGGGGTGCACTTTATGTCCCCGCCCTACACCAGCGAACACGCGCGCGATAAGGTCGTGCGGCTGGCGGGAAGAATCAGCAGATATACCGGCAATTTCCCATTGCTGTGCGTTCCGTTTACCGCAGTGCAGCTCGCGATTCGCGACCAGGCGCCCGAAGCGTATTTTACCATCCTGATGCGGCGTTCGATGGTGCGGATTACCGAGTTGCTGTGTGAAATGGAGCACTGTGAGGCCATGATCACTGGCGAAAGCCTGGCACAGGTTGCGTCCCAGACATTGCAGGCGATCCGCTGTACCGACGCAGCCGCAGCCATCCCGATTTTGCGGCCGCTCATCGGCATGGACAAGAATGAAATTATCGCGATCGCGCGAAGCATTGATACCTTTGAGATATCGATTGAACCCTATGAAGACTGCTGTACTGTTTTTACGCCCAGCCATCCAAAAACCAAACCGAAGCTGGAGGATGTGTTGCAGGCAGAAGCAAAGATCGAGTCCCTTGCAGCATTAGAGGCCGCGGCAGCCCAGGCCTATGCTGTGTCGGTATTACACTTTTTTGACGAAGAATAACAAACATACCCGATCTCCCCGGAGGTAACTGTATGAAGGCCGAGATTATTTCGGTTGGAAATGAACTATTGACAGGCACGATTGTCAACACCAATACCGCATTTTTGGCGCGGAATTTGGCTTTGATGGGATTTGAAGTCCGCCATCAAACGGTCGTGGGGGATGTGGAAGAGGAAATCATCGATGCGGTACGCATGGCCACAAAGCGCAGCCATGTCACAATCCTGACCGGCGGCCTTGGCCCGACGGAAGACGATCTGACAAAAGAGTCAGTCGCGAAAGCGTTTGATCTGAAGTTGGTTCACAGTCCAAAGGTGGAAAAACGCATACGCAAGTTTTTTGAGCAGCGCGGCAAAGAGATGCCCGAAAACAACCTCAAGCAGGCCATGGTGATCAACGGCTCCGAGGTGCTGCAAAATGAAAACGGCACAGCGCCCGGCTTATATTTGCAGACGACCAAACAAGCGATTATTCTCTTGCCCGGCCCGCCCGCAGAAGTAGAGCCAATGTTTGAAAATGAGGTACGTCCCCGCATCACTTCGATGAGCCAGTCACATTCGGTCAGCGCTTCACTGCATGTTTTCGGTTTGGGCGAATCGGAACTGGAAGAAAAAGTCAAAGACCTTTTATATAGCGAGAATCCAACAGCCGCTTTATATGCAAAGTCGGGCGAAGTACATATTGATCTCGTGGCAACCGCGGAAACCGAGCGGGACGCCAGGGCGCTGCTCGACCTGCGCATCGCCGCGTTGAAAGACCGCGTAGGCGATTATATCTATTCCGAAAACGGTGAAAGCATGGCCCAGACAGTCGTGCGCACCTTGCTGAAAACAAAAACCGAGATTGCGGTTGCCGAGAGCTGCACCGGCGGTTTGATGGCTGCGGGGATCACTGATGTTGAGGGCGCCTCACAGATCTTTCATTTTGGGATGGCGGCCTATTCTGACGATGTCAAACAAAGCAGCCTTGACGTAAGCTCAAGCATTCTACGAAAGTACACATCGATCAGTTCGGCAGCGGCGGCGGAAATGGCCAAAGGCGCGCGCGAAAAGGGCGGCGCCAATATTGGCGTAGGCATTACAGGTGTAGCCGGCCCGAAATCCGACCATGTCAACAAACCGGTCGGCTTGGTTTATATTGCGATCGCAGACAAAAAGCGCGTGATTGTTAAAAAGTTTAACTTTGGTACCATGCGCAGCCGGGAAGCGCTGCGCAACCTAAGTGTGCTGCACGCGTTTGATATGGTGCGCCGCTTTGTGCTTGGCTTGGATATTGAAGACGCCCGCCTGTTTGGCGACGGTGATCTCGCTGACGTGGAGCGAAACGGAAAGCCGCGCAAAAAATCGTCACTGGCTGTGCAAAAGGCCGTTACGACGACGCTGTGCGCCATTTTGGCGATGGGAGGATTGTTCCTCGCCTATCGGGCGGTGCGCGCGCGGTTGAATCAAAGTGTATACAATGAACTGCGCGCCGTTTTTCTGTCTGGAGATGTCGGCGGTCTTGCTGCGCTGCGCGACCGCAACCCCGATACCGTGGGTTGGCTTGCCGTGGACGGCACGCCGGTGGATGCTGTTGTTGTAAACGGCAAAGACGGCGATTATTACCGCAACCATGATTTCAGCGGTTCGCAGAACTCTTTGGGATGCTTATATGTGGATGCCAATATCGATATGAGCAGCAGTCCCGACAACGTCGTGATCTATGGCAATAGCGGCGATCCGAAACAGATGTTCGGCCCGCTGTTGCAGTATACGGATTTGGCTTATTTGGAAACAAACTACCTGATCAATTTTCATACGTTGTATGCAGATGACCGTTATCGGATTGTCTCCGTATTTTATGCCAACAGCAATACGGCAATGGGCGATGTGCAGTCGTTCTATCTACAGTCAACGTTTGAAGATGCCAACGCGTTTACCGAGTTTGTGATTCAAGCCAAGATGCGGTCTTTGGTCAATATCGAAGCGGATGTCGTTACAGGTGACAAATTTATTACGCTTGTGACCGACGCGCCCGAATGGGAAGGCGCAAAGCTGGTTGTCGTTGCGCGTCAGGTGCGCGACGGCGAATGGACCGAAATGACGTCGGCAATGTTTACCCAAAATATAGCGGCCGTATATCCGCAAAAATGGTATGACATCAAAGGCACCCAGCCGTCTCACAACGAATTACTAGAGCGTGATAAATGGCTCAACTGGATCCTTGCAAATGAAAAGAACGCCGGACAACAAAACGGCGGTTCACAGAGCACGAGCGGCGGGGTCAGCTCTAAAAACAACAAAAAAGACGGCTACATCACAAAGAATAAGCAAGGCGAAGTCTGTATTACCGTCTATATGAACGGCGCGGAAGTGACCGATACGCCAACCGCGATTATCAGCCGTATCGTCGCCTATGAGATGAGTAACACTTATGAAGATGAGGCAATTAAGGCACAGGCGGTCGCGACATTGTCCTGGATTCGGTATAGCTATGCGACCATAGGTATGCCGGAAGTCTCTGGCACAACGCCGTCCGACCGGATTACACAGTTGGTGGCGTCCGTGATCAATGAAGGGGTCTTCTACAATGGGGAATTTGCGTTTGCCACCTATTTTGAAAGTGCGCCTAATACCTATTCCGCGAGTGACGTCTGGGGGTTGTCGTTACCCTATCTAGCGAGTGTCGAGAGCAAAGGCGACAGTTCTGCGCCCAACTATAAAAAAGAAGTTATTTTGCCAAAGGATCAGCTCAAGCAGCGTTTGGAGACCTATTTTGGCATTAAGCTTTCGGATAATATTCAAAACTGGATTAAGATCACTTCGACAACAACGGGCGGTTTGGTCACCGGCGTCTCGATCGACGGCAAAGTGGATACCACCGGCATTGATTTGAGCGAGAAGTGTCTGCTGCTGAAATCCCCAAATTTTACGGTGACTTTTAACGACGAGGGTGCGACTTTTGCGGTTTTGGGTACAGGACACGGGGTCGGCATGAGTAAAACCGGCGCCAATTACTATGCCAAACAGGGCTGGACGTATCAAGAGATTTTACAGCATTACTATACTGGCACAACCGTTGACCGGTTTGAGTGGACGGTGTAAGTGCACGGTTGTTATAAAAAAAGTGAGCGGCGAGGCATGCAATGCCTCGCCGCTTGTTTTGCGTTGGTGGATTACTTGTAACTACAATGTCCAATAGGATGCCATACGGCGCAGTATTGGCTCGAACCATAAGCCGAATGGGGCAACACTGTTTATAGAAGAACATTGTGCTGCATGAAAAAGATTTTGGCGCGGCATGCATTGAGATACCGCATAAAAGGATGTAGTTCAGGCTGTCAAAGAACCCCAGACAGCGAAAAAAGCACACAGCTGCACGACGACCGAAAGGTACCCACACCTGCCGCCCAAATAATAGTGGATTCGCTTCCAATAAACCCCATTGAATAAAATACCGCCGGATGCAGGAAACTGCCGATTCTGCGCTGGTTTCCGTTCGTCGACCTGTCATTTCCTCTCCGGGGTGTGGGGCGAAGCCCCACGTCAATCGTGTGGCCGGGCGGCATTGCAAAAGTCGACGAACGGAACGCCTTGTTTGTCGTTTCGTGGTTTATATAAGACCTTTTTGGCACGCTGAAATACAGCATATTAGATGTGTTTCTGAAAGCGGGAGGTGCTTCTGTGTAGTGCTGGGTTGAAACAACCGCATTGATTCACGATTGGTAGGTTGAATATGACAAAGCACCTAAGCGGTTCGCGCGAGTATAGTTTCACATTCCTTGCAGATCAACCATTCAATATCCGGCCGATAAGATGAATCAGAGTTGTGCGGTCCTGCTAAATTGATATGCATGACTAAACGTGAACTAGCGATCGGTTTTATAACGCATAAGAAATGGCGTTGGATTCCCAACGCCATTTTTATATCGACTACTGCAGGTCACGCATAAACTGGTTGTATTCCTCTTTTTCAATCAAGCCCGCATCCAGCAGATCCTTAAACTCCTCCACCTTGCGGCGCTTGTCGTCGACGGAAAGCTGCACAGCGGGCTGCGACACGTAGCCGGCTGTTGCCGGTTTGGAATAGGGCGTATACCCGGATTCCAGTTCGTACATCGTGTTGGCATAGGATTTTTTGGCTTCCGGCGCATGTTCATTATCGTCGCAAAGATGGTTGTCGGTCGTCGGATTATAAGAGCCTTGCCTTGCAGTGGTTGCAAGATAGGGTGTCGTTGCAGACATGGCGGTGGAATTGCTGTAAACAGGTGTCTGCGGCAACAAGACGCCGGTGCGCGAATCATATCGCGGCTGCGGCTGCTGTGGCATAGGCTGCTGATAGGGATACGATGTGGAATTTTGAGGCGAAGTATTCGCCGGCCGTGCAGCATTTTTGGCACGCAGCCATCTGCCGATAATCAGCGTAGCCATAAATAGAAAAAAGAAAAAACCATTAAAGATTCCTAAAAGAAAGAAAACGACGGATAGAATCCACCAGATAGTACCGCCTCTACTTTGCGGTGTTTGCTCGTTCATGGTTCTTACTCCCTCTCAAAAGCAAATCTGCCTATTACCATACTACACGATTTCCTTGGATTATACGATACAAATATGTCCAATCTATTGCACGAATTCGCTATCTATCCCAATCCCAGTTCCAAAACTGTGTGAATCGGGAAGGCGCGCTACGTCAGTTCACGCACAAAAGAAGCATACTCCGATTTATTAATGACGCCGGATTGGAGCAGCTCTTTATATTCCTGTATTCTGCGGCGTTTTTCATCTGCGGAGAGCATGACGCACGACGCGGAAGCAATGGGAAGAGCAGCCGTGTCAGGCATTGTATTGCTTGTCTCCTGCCGGTACATCGTGTTGGCAAAAGATTGTTTGGATTCCGGCGCGTGTTCGTTGTCGTCACAAAGATGGTTGTCGGTCGTCGGATTATAAGAAACCTGCCCGTCTGCGGTTGCCGGATAGGGTGCCGCTGCAGACATGGCGGTGGAATTGCTGTAAACAGGTGTCTGCGGCAGCAAGACGCCGGTGCGCGTATCATATCGCGGCTGCGGCTGCTGTGCCATAAGCTGCTGTTCAGGATACGATGTAGAATTTTGGCATGAAGTATTCTTGAGCCGCCCAGCAAAATTGATACGCATCCATACGCCGAAAATCAGCGCACTAAACATTAGCAAAACAAGACCAAGTATAAGCGTTGGAAAACCTCCGATGAGCCAGTGAATTAAGAAGACGGGGGGTAATATAATCCATAAGAAGGGACTGCCTTTCCTTTTCGGTGTTTGCTCGTTCATGGTTCTTACTCCCTCTCAAAAGCAAATCTGCCTATTACCATACTACACGATTTCCTTGGATTATACGATACAAATATGTTCAATCTATTGCATGAATTCGCGATTTATACAAATCTTAAACATCTAAGTTCCAAAATTGTGTAAACTGGGAAGGCGCGCTACGTCAGTTCACGCACAAAAGAAGCATACTCCGATTTGCTAATGATACCGGATTGGAGCAGGTCTTTATATTCCTGTATTCTGCGGCGTTTTTCATCTGCACTGAGCTTGGCGCCCGGCGCAAAACGATTTGTTGCGGCCGTGTCGTCCGGCGTTGGCCAAGCAGTTTCCATAGCCGTATCAAAAATGTTTGGCTTTGTTTGAAAGGGCGTTATACCAAGCGCGCCCGGCGATTTCAGCGATGTCACGATAACCGGCCTGATTTTTGGGATTTCCCCATGTTCATAATCCCGCTGGCGCTTTCGAATAAAAGCTCTCCACTGCATGATACAGGCGAAGAAAAACACAATGAAAAATACAATCAGAAAACCGGAATTCAGCATACTCAGCGCAAAGCACAGAACAGATAGGATCCACCACAGCGCTGAGGGGGGTGTTTTTTGCCGCGGTTTCCGCATAGATGAGAACCTCCCGAATTCAATTGATCGAACCAACACAGAACAATTTGAATTTACAACGGCATAATCCAAAGAATAACACACAATTGTGTCAAATTTGTTTCAAAGCGCAAGCTGTTCCATTGTTTCGGGCGCCTGCACTTTCAGCAGCGCGAGAACATTTCCCAACACTTGCCGCGTGGCGGTGCACAGCGCAATCCGTGCGCGGCGCAGGTCTGCATCATCGCAGAGCACACGGCAATGCTCATAAAATTTATGGAATGCGGTTGCGACATCAATCGCATTGCGCGTGATGCGCGCCGGTTCGCACTCGGCGGCAGCAGCGACAATCTCACTGGGTAGGAGTGAGAGTTGGCGGATGAGACTGCGCTCCGGTTCCGTGTCCAGCAGGAACAAGTCCGCGTCATCCGCGTCTTCGTTTGTGCGCGCAGCGACTTCCCGCAGGATGCTGCAGATACGCGCGTGCGCGTATTGTACGTAGTAGACCGGGTTCTCTTTGTCC
The DNA here is from genome assembly GCA_031547945.1 of Oscillospiraceae bacterium. GTDB lineage: Bacteria > Bacillota > Clostridia > Oscillospirales > Ruminococcaceae > JAVBRN01. The sequence goes on from JAVBRN010000002.1 coordinate 399,834, forward strand.
TTTTTGACCGCGAGGCCGAGGTCAAAGTCAAAATGGCTGGTGTATTCGCGCATCACGAAATAAAAACGCGCCGCGTCGAGCGGAATCTCCTCAAGCAGATCGGTCAGCGTGATCGCTTTGCCGGTGCGCTTGCTCATGCGGACGGGCTCACCGTCCCGCACGAGATTCACGAGCTGCATGAGCACCACGTCCAGCCGGTTTCCGCCGATACCCAATGCATCGAGCGCGCCCTTCATGCGCGCGACATGCCCGTGATGGTCCGCGCCCCAGACGTTGATCACACGGTCGAATTCCCGCCGAACAAATTTGTTGTAATGGTAGGCGATGTCCACCGCAAAGTAGGTGAAAAAGCCGTTTGATTTTACAAGAACCTCGTCTTTTTCCGCGCCGAAATCGGTTGCGCGGTACCAAAGCGCGCCGTCCTGCTCATAGGTATATCCGCGCGCTGTGAGCAAATCCATGACTTTTTGTACGGTGCCGTCCTTATGCAAGGTGCTCTCGAAAAACCAGGTGTCATAGTCGATGCGGTAGTCGTGAAGTACCTGCTGCATCGCCTCGATGTTTTTGGGCAGTGCAAATGCGACCAGCGCTTCTCTTCGGGCCTCGGCCGGCAGTTCCGCGTAACCGTCGCCATACTGGGCTGCAAACGCCTTTGCGTGTTCTGTGATGTCGTCGCCGTGGTAACCGTCTTCGGGAAAGACAATATCGTCCCGGTATAATTGCAGATAGCGCGCCTCGAGCGACAGACCGAATTTGTCGATCTGGTTGCCGGCGTCGTTGACGTAGAATTCGCGCGAAACAGAATAGCCCGCCGCGTTGAGCAGGGCGGCGATGCAGTCGCCGAGCGCGCCGCCGCGCGCGTTGCCGAGGTGCATCGGGCCGGTGGGGTTCGCGGACACAAATTCGACCATAACGCGGTCACCGCCGCCGTGGTCGGTGCGCCCATAGGCCTGTCCGCTTTTTAAAATCTCAGCGATCGTCTCGCTGTAATAGCTTTGGCCAAGAAAGAAATTGATGAAGCCGGGACCGGCAACCTGCACATCGCTGAAAAGCGGGTGAAGTTGCATATTCTTGACAACTGACTCCGCGACCGCGCGTGGCGATTGCCGGAAAACACGGGCGCCAACCAGTGCGACATTGACCGCAAAGTCTCCGTGCATGGTTTCATTGGGAATCTCAACCACGTAATCCGGAATTTCCGCCTCGGGCAGCGCGCCGGATGCGATCGCCTGTCCGACTGCGTGGCTGGTCATCTCACGCACAAGCGATTTTGCATAGGTAACAGGATCACGCATTTCTCAGATTCTCCTTTACGGTGATGTGCAGTTCGTTTGTCGAAATTGCATTGGAATTGAGGTCGAGCGTATAGCGCAATTTGAGCGCGCCGCCGTTCTGCGACAGACGATTGTCGATCACATCAGTAAAAATGCCGATGCGGTTGTCGCCAAAGCCGGTGTCATAATGGCAGATGTGTTTTTGCCCGGTTTCCATAACAAGGCGCGAGTTGGTCTTGCCGCGGCGCTCCAGTGTGGCGCGGGATTGGTTCTCCACGGTCAGCGTGGTGATGTCGCCGTCGTAGCCGGTTGCCTTGGTTTCTTTGTAAGTAATATAGTATTTGTCATCGCTCTGCCAAAAATCGCCGAAGGTCGAAAGAGAAACGCTCTCGACTTCGTCGCCGATTGTATATTTGCTGTCAATGGTAATCAGATAATTGTTGTTCATTCTACTCCTTGCAGGCTTGGATGCAGCGGCAAATCATCGAGCGAAGCGAGATGCACATCCTGTTTGAGTGCGCATCCCATAAACAATTCCGCGAGCGCGGTGAAGCCGTCGGGATTATCGGAGATATAAAAGCTGTGCGTACCGCCGCTGTCATTGCGCAGGTTTTGTGCGTCAAGCAGGGAAACTGCCGCTTTTGCAGTCTCATGGCCGGAATCAATCAACACGACATCCGGGCCCATGATGTCCGCGATAATGTCGCACAGCAGCGGATAATGGGTGCACCCAAGGATGACAGTATCTACGCAAGCCTGCCGCAGCGGTTCTAAATAAGCGCGCGCTACCTGGCGCGTGATATCGCAGTTGCGTCCGACGTAGCCGTTTTCCACAAGCGGCACAAAGAGCGGGCACGCGCTGGAAACGGGAACGATGTCCGCGTCAAGCGTCTGCAGTGCCCGGGGGAAAGCTGCGCTCTTTATTGTCGCGGGTGTCCCCAGGATGCCAACACGCTTGTTGCGCGTCGCATGTGCGGCGGTCGCAGCCGTAGGGGCAACGACACCGACATAGGGGCAAGGGATCGTATCTATTATATGCTGCGGCAGCGTGGATGACACCGTTCCGCACGCCGCGATGATCATTTTGACATTCTGCCCAAGCAGAAAAGAAATATCCTGCAATGCAAACTTTGTGATGGTCTGCACGGTTCGAGTGCCATAAGGCACGCGGGCGTTATCGCCGAAAAAGATAATATCTTCGTTCGGCGCAAGCTCTATCAGCCGCTTGACGGCCGTCAGACCGCCCAGACCCGAATCAAATACGCCGATCGCTTTTTTCTGCATCTTTGACGTCCTCCGGCAGGTAATTGAAGTGCGCTGACAAGCAGGCGAGATTTTTATGATTGCGCGTGGCGCTCGATGGCGAGTGCAAGCAGTTTTTGAATCAAAGCGGGATAAGATACACCGGAGGCCTCGAGCATCTTCGCATACATGCTGATTGAGGTAAACCCGGGGATGGTGTTGATCTCATTTAAATAAATATCGCCCGTTCTGCTGTCCATCAGAAAATCGACACGCGCCATGCCGCTGCAGCCCAACAGCAAAAAGGCCCGCACAGCGGTGCGCTGAATCTCCGCCTGCTGCGCCGCCGTGATTGCGGCGGGAATGCGGGTTTTGCTCTGCGCAGATTGATACTTTGCTTCATAGTCATAAAATTCATTGGCGGGCAAAATCTCGCCGACAACCGAAGCGACGGGGGCGTCGTTGCCAAGAACAGAGCACTCCAGCTCCTGGCCTACAATGGTTTTTTCAAGAATCGCTTTGCAGTCGTGCTGAAAGGCAAGATCGAGCGCCGCGAGCAGTTCGTCGCGGTTGTGCGCTTTTGTGATGCCGACCGACGAACCAGCGTTTGCGGGTTTGACAAAAATCGGATAACCGAGCCGCGCTTCCCAAGCGTCAACGCGCTGCGGGATTTGGCCGCGTTCATAGGCCATCAACATTTCCCAGGGCGCGTGCTTGATGCCGTTGTGGTCGAGCATCGTATTCGTGACCGCTTTGTCCATGCACATCGCGCTCGCGAGCACCGAACAGCCAACATAGGGGATATCGGCGATTTCGAGCAGACCTTGCACGGTGCCGTCCTCGCCATTCTTACCGTGCAAAACCGGGAAAACCACATCGACGCGTTCGGTTTCATAATTCTCATCGCCGTCGCCTGCCACGCGGACAATCCCGACGCGGCGGTCGGGTGAGATAAACGCGGGGATCGCGTTGCCGACATCCTGCAGCCAGCTGCCGTCTTCAATTCGGCTGACATCGCCGAAATACTGATACCACTTTCCTTCTTTTGTAATGCCCAACGTGATGACATCAAACAGATCTGCAGGAATATTGCGAATGACCGACGCGGCGGACCGCAGTGAAACCTCATGTTCACTCGAGGCGCCGCCAAAGATCACGGCGACTTTTTGCTTTTGCATAGAATCCCCTTTAAATTTCATTAGAAATGACAATGTCCCCAAGGTTACAATCAAGCATATGCGCCATAACGCAATCTTACCATATTCCTTTGGGAACATAAATAGACGCTGCGCTTGGTATTATACTGTTTTTAACAATAAAATGCAAAAAGGGATTTGACTGACGAAGAAGACGACAGAAAAGCGGCGACGATATACGCCGATGACTTCGCATCATGTTGATTTGCAGAGATTCACGAGAAAACAACATTATGCAGAATTTACGCGATAGATGAATCGTTAATGGTTTCAACGCTAGCTAGCAGACAGAAAGGGTCAAACAAAATATTTGTGCACCTTCGCGTCGAACAAAGACAGAAGGGAAGTATGGTTTCATGAAACGTATACGTCAATGACATCTGTGTGTGGAATCAAACAGGAGAAATCGTTTTTACGAGCGCCCGAAAACATCATCGAGCAGCGTACCCGGTGCTTTGAATGCTTTGCGATCGCAGCGCATTTTGTTAAGCCTGGCCAGTCGCTCTTAGAGTATCTGCGAACTTATGTGATGCCGCTGATCAGCCCGTAGATATTCTGATTATTGGCGAAAAAATCGCGTCTCTTTGCAGCGGCAATGTTATGCGCGAAACGGATGTGAAGGCAGGATTTCGGGCAAAACGGATTGCATCATTTGCAAGCTCCTGTAAATCGCCCGCGAGCCGCGCAAGCTGCAGCTTACCATTCATCTCGTAGGGCTGCCGCGCGTCCCGATGCACTGTTTTATAAAAGAGAGTTCGTGAACCAGTCGATCATCAGATGCAATAAGACGTTACTATAATATGATTAGAAAACAAAATATTTTATAAATAGTGTGATTTAAGTGTGATCGAAGGATGTTAGCATTTTTCAATTGTCTGACAAATCAATTATCTTGATGAACGAAAATCGATACAAATGGCGAACGCTCGCATCTATAAGGTAAAGACAGAAGGGAAGCATGGGTTCATGAAACTGTATACGCTAAATGACATCAGTGTGCGGAATCAAACAGGGGAGGTCGTTTATTACGAGCGCCCGAAAATCATCATCGAACAGTGTACCCGGTGTTTTGAGCGCTTTGCGATCGCAACGCATTTTGTTAAGCCGGGCGAGTCGCTTTCAGAGTATCTGCGAACTTATGTGACGCCGCTGTATCAACCCGGGGACATTTTGATTATTGGCGAAAAAATCGCGTCTCTTTGCAGCGGCAATGTTGTGTACGAAAAAGATGTGAAGGTGGGCTTTTGGGCAAAATTGATTGCACCGTTTGCAAGTTCCAGCAAATCCGGCCGTGGCGCCCGCGAGCCGCGCAAGCTGCAGCTTACTATTAATCTCGTGGGGTTGCCGCGCGTTCTGTTCGCTGCTGTGTGCGCCGGGTTTGCAAAACTGTTCGGCATAAAAGGAACGTTTTATCGCATGGTCGGCCATGATATTCACAGAATGGACGGATTTTGCAGTGCGGGGGATAACTGTCCATCTTTTGAGTATTACAATCATATTGCCGTGTTGGCTACCCAAAATGGAGACGAGATCTGCAAACAGGTGGAGGACACGTTGGGAATAGTCTGTGCCATCGCGGACGCAAACGACATCACCTGTGAAATGGTGGGGCGAAGCCCATCACTGGAACTGACCGATAAACAGCTGGCACTTGCGCTGCGGGACAACCCTTCCGGCCAGGATGACGAGTGCACACCGCTGGTACTGATGCGCGAGTGCTATCCACAAGTGCATAAAGATCTGCAGTTCGATATTTCCATTGCGCCGGCGCAGACAAGGGCTGCGTCCCTGCCGAGTTCCTGCTGATATAAAGTGCAATCACAAGACGCGGAATACCGTGTCTTTTTTTCTATCGGACATAAACACGGGTGTTGACAGCCGGGAATTGAACGAAAGTTGAAATTTTGTTATACTATTTCTAACAATTCTTTTGAAAATCCGAGGTGTCGGGATGAAACGTCATTTTGCAATAACCATGGTCGTCATATTGATCACAATATGCTTGGCAGGCTGCGGAAAAAAGGAACAGGAACCGGATGCCGCGCGCTCGGACATCGCAAAAATGCAGGCATTTTTACAGCAGGAGACCGGTGGAAAGACCAACGCGGATATCCTGGGCTGGACGGCAGATGCGATTGAAAGCTGGTCTGGCGTACAGTTTGGCGGAGACGACGGCCGACAGATCGTGGAAATAGATCTGAGCGACAACGTTGAGACACCGCTTGGCGGTGTGCTGGATCTTTCCGGGTGTGTCAGTTTGACCAGCCTGAAATGCCAGCGCAATCAATTGACCGCTGTCAATGTTTCGGGGTGCAGCGCATTGGTGCTGTTGGATTGCAGCAACAACAAATTGACAGAGCTTGACGTCACGGGATGCACGTTGCTGAGCATTGTGTATTGCAACGCAAACGCGCTGACAGAACTGAACATGACCGGCTGCGGTTCGCTTGGATATTTGTATTGTGCCAACAACGAACTTGCTACATTGGATGTGGCAGACTGCGCGTCTCTTGGCATGTTGGATTGCAGCGACAATCAACTGGCAAACCTGAAACTCTCCGCATGTACGGCGCTGTTCGACCTGCGCTGCAGCAGAAACGCGCTGCGAAAGCTGGATGTTTCCGGGCTTGTCTATCTGCGGGAAATCCAGTGCGAAGAAAATGCCGATTTGAGCGCGATCGATGTGATGGGCTGCAACAACCTGACCTATATCCAGTGTTACGAGACAAAAGTGACGGATGCTGCAAAGATCGCGGGCCTCGATTCCGAAAGAACGACCGTTGCGTATACCGAAGAGCAGGCGATGGAATATATAGAAAGCGCCGCGTAAGCGGCGCTTTCCGGCGTGAAAAGGCGCCCGTTCAAGAAGCGGAAAGCGAATGGTTCATTGCCGCCTTGGAGACCCGCATTGTCATGCGGTAGCGGCATATATCGCCGTTGTTTTATAGCGTTTTTTGTTTGGATTTTCGCCAGTTTAGAGCCGCACAGTTGGCTCTTAGCCTGTCAAAGAACCTTAGGCAGCGAAAAGTGTAAAAATGGCCGACGGTCGAAAGATATCCGCCGCCCAATCAATTAGGACTTCGCTCCAATCCCATTGACGGAAATAAAAGGCCTTCGGATGTAGGAAAACTGCCGATCTTACCGGTTTCCATTTGTCGGCCTGTCATTTCATCTCTGGGGTGTGGGGCAAATCCCACGTCAATCGGGTGGCTGGGACGGGATTGCATGGGTCGACGAACAGAACGCCTTGTACTTTTGACGCTCTTGCGGTTTATGAAGGACTTTTTGACACGCTGAGAGCCGCGCATGCGGCATTTATCCTTTTTGTTGTAATTGGCACGACATAAAAAGATTGAAACGGTTGTAAGGTTTCGGTTTTCCGCCGCGTTATAGAAGTAGAGTGAGCTCTAATTGAAAACAAAAGAAGAGGAAAGAACAATGCGGAAAACAAAAAAATGGCTGGCGGCCATACTGGTGGTGTTGCTGGCGGCGGGCATGTTGGCGGGATGCGCGAACGCGGCACCCGAATCGAGCACGGCGGTGCATCGAAAAGGGAAAACGGATGTTGAAAAGGTGCAGGCCTTTTTGCGGCAGGAGCGGAACGGCATCACCAACGCAGGGCGGCTGGCGTGGGATATCAATGATCCCGCAACGTGGAGAGGCGCAGTATTTTTGGATAAGAATTATACGCAGTTGCTGGAATTCTGGTTGCCTGATCAGTCAAAAATTGGTACTTTGGCCGGGCCGCTCGATTTGTCAGGCTGCACCACACTGCAGGAAGTCAGCTTCTGCAATGATGGAATCGAGGCTTTGGATCTATCTGGTTGTGGTAATCTGACAGAGTTGGAATGTGAGTGCAGTCAGATACGAACACTGAATCTTGCCGGCTGTACCGCGCTCCGTGTGTTGGACTGTGGGCTTAATCCGCTCGGTGCGCTGGACTTGACCGATTTTACAGCGTTGGAATACTTAGATTGCGGTGGAACCAACCTGACAGAGTTATCTGTAAGCCATTTAAAAAATCTAACCGAATTGTATTGCCAATTTAACCAAATTAATTCGCTGGACGTCGCCGGCTGTGAACGGCTTTCTAGTTTATCTTGCGTCGGAAACGAATTGGAATCGCTAGATTTGTCTGGCTGCACACAATTGCAAGTCTTGGACTGCAGCGAAAATGCGTTGACAGCGTTGGACGTGTCCGGTTGCAGAATGCTGGAAGAACTGTTTTGCCAGGAGAATGCACTTGCTACCCTAAAGGTGGCCGACAGCGACTATTTGTGGGAACTCGATTGCAGCCAAAACAAAATCAGCAACCTGATATTGACCAGCAAAAATCTCGAAAATCTAAAGTGCAGCGACAATATGCTGGCCGCGTTAGATGTCTCCGAATTGATATGTTTGTTGGAACTGCAATGCCAAAACAATCAGCTAAAAACACTGGATGTTTCAAACTGCGCTGCACTGGAGCAGTTAAATTGTGCTGAAAATCAATTATCCTATTTAAATGTAACCGGTTGTTCCGAACTTGACATACTCAATTGCGACGATAATGCGCTGACATGGATGGACCTGTCCACTTGTACCAGTCTGTATAAGCTTGACTGCGCAAAGAACAGATTTGTCGGTTTGGACGTATCCGGATTAAATGTCTGCGCAATCAACTGCGCGGACAACCCAAGACTGTATGCGATCGATATGCGCGGCTGCAGAGAGCTAACAAAAATTAACTGCAGCAATACAAAAATAAAATCGGAAAACGGCATTCGCGGCCTGGATGCTACAGAGACAACAGTGACCTATTAAAATGAGGATTCCGCAATAACAATGCATTGACTTAAAAAATGCAAGAATCAAGAAAAGGGAAAGCTTTCTATTGACACCAGACCTGCAAAGATGGTATTATTACGGTACCTCTTTCGCAGGTCTCTTTTTTTGTGCGCCGGTTTCGGCCGCCTGCTGATTATTGAGGAAGGCAAATGCCCGCGGTTGCGGCGAATATATGGAGGTGCCGAACAAATGAGAGTGAAAATCACACTCGCCTGCACAGAGTGCAAGCAGCGCAATTATGACACAATGAAAAACAAAAAGAACACGCCAGACAGAATGGAAATGAACAAATACTGCCCGTTCTGCCGCAAACACACTGCCCATCGCGAAACGAAGTAAAGGCGGAGTATAACAATGGCTGATAAAAAATCCAGCGACAAAGCCAAAGCTGTCGATAAGGCGAAGACCACAGAAAAGGCAAAAGCCAGTGATAAAGCCAATTCTGTCGACAAGGCCAATGACAAAGCCAAGTCGGTCGATAAAGTGAAAGCCAGCGACAAAGCGAAGGCGAGCGCAAAAACGGGCAAGAGCAAAAAAGCCGGATTTGGCGCGCGCGTGCGCAAATACTTCCGCGACCTCGGCAGCGAGATGCGCAAGATTGTGTGGCCAACCCGCAAGACAGTGCTCAACAACACAATTGTTGTTTTGACGACCGTTGTCATCTTCGCGGTTGTGATCTGGGCGCTCGATTTTGGCTTTGGATGGCTGCGTCAGTTCCTGATCGACACACTGGCGGGCACCGTAGGAAGTGGTTCGTAATATGGCAGATGCAGCGAACTGGTATGTGATCCATACCTATTCCGGCTATGAAAACAAGGTGGCGGCCAACATCGAGAAGATGGTGGAAAACCGCCGTATGCAGGATATTATCCAGGAAGTCCGGATCCCGACCGAAAAAGTGATCGAGATCAAGGACAACAAGCGCAAGGAAGTAGAGCGCAAGATTTTTCCAGGATATGTGCTGGTAAAAATGGTTATGACCGACGAGTCCTGGTATATCGTGCGCAACACGCGCGGCGTCACCGGCTTTGTCGGTACCACGACCAAACCGATTCCGCTCTCCCAGGCCGAAGTGGACAAACTGGGCGTGGAATCGAAACAGATCATCGTCGACTTTACGGTAGGCGACAGCGTCCAGATCACCGACGGGCCGCTCGCCGGCTTTATTGGAGTTGTGGAAGAGATCGATACCGAAAAGCAGAAAGTCAAGCTGAAGGTTTCGATGTTCGGGCGCGAGACGTCCGCGGAAATTGAGCTTGCCGAGGCGCGGCTCATTTAGTAGCTGTCGGTTGTAAGATACTGGTTGCTAGTAGAGACCAAAGGACTTAGATGCCTTATGCGAGCGAAGCTCGCAAGCCCAACAAAAGCCCGAACCTGGCTTTTGTTGGTAGAGGAGGAACCCGGAAGCGGGAAGCTTTGGACGCGGTGCACTTGCGCGGCGAAAGCGACAAGCGGAAGGTGTTCGATCGTAGTTGCTGGTTATTAGATACTAGTTACTAGTTAAGGGCAAAACGCGAAGACCAAATGCTCTGAAGGTTTTACGCGAGCGAGCTCGCAAGCCCAACAAAAGCCCGAACCTGGCTTTTGTTGGCAAAGGAGGAACCCGGAAGCGGGAAGCTTTGGACGCGGTGCACTTGCGCGGCAAAAGCGACAAGCGGAAGGTGTTCGATCGTAGTTGCTGGTTATTAGATACTAGTTACTAGTTAAGGGCAAAACGCGAAGACCAAATGCTCTGAAGGTTTTACGCGAGCGAAGCTCGCAAGCCCAACAAAAGCCCGAACCTGGCTTTTGTTGGTAGAGGAGGAACCCGGAAGCGGGAAGCTTTGGACGCGGTGCACTTGCGCGGCGAAAGCGACAAGCGGAAGGTGTTCCGACGAGTGGGAGGAGCGCAAATCTTTTCACATGCGTTCCGCGCAACCACGCTTTTTGGAGGAAATACCATGGCACAAAAAGTAATCGGTTATATTAAGTTGCAGATCCCCGGCGGGAAAGCAACGCCTGCCCCCCCTGTTGGACCGGCGCTCGGCCAGCACGGCGTGAACATTATGTCGTTCACAAAAGAGTTCAATGAGCGCACCAAAAACGACATCGGCTCGATCGTTCCTGTTGTGATCACGGTCTATGCTGACCATTCGTTCTCCTTTATCACAAAGACATCGCCCGCCTCCGAGCTCATTAAAAAAGAATGCAACCTGCCAAAAGGATCGGGCGTACCAAACAAGAACAAGGTCGCGACCATCTCGCAAGCTTCCCTGCGCAAAATTGCTGAGATCAAAATGAAAGATCTCAACGCGGGCAGCGTAGAATCCGCAATGCGCGTCATTGCAGGCACCGCGCGCAGTATGGGCGTAGTTGTAGAGGGGAGCGATGCAGAATGAAACACGGAAAAAAATATGTTGAGAGCGCAAAACTGATCGATCGCACAAAACTGTATGATACCGAAGAGGCGCTGGACATTTGCTGCCAGACTGCCAAAGCAAAGTTTGACGAGACCGTTGAGATACACCTGCGTTTAGGTGTTGACAGCCGCCACGCGGATCAGCAAGTGCGCGGTGCTGTGATTTTACCGAATGGAACGGGCAAGAGCGTTCGCGTCTGTGTGTTTGCCAAAGGTGACGCGGCCAAGGCTGCGGAGGCCGCCGGCGCGGAATTCGTGGGCGCCGAGGAACTGGCGGATAAAATCCAGAAAGAAAACTTCATGGACTTTGATGTTGTCATCGCCTCGCCCGATATGATGGGTGTTGTGGGACGTCTCGGTAAAGTGTTGGGCCCGCGCGGCTTAATGCCAAATCCGAAGGCCGGCACCGTTACGCCCGACGTGGCGCGCGCGGTAGGCGAAGCCAAGGCAGGTAAAATCGAATACCGCCTGGACAAAAGCAATATCATCCACTGCCCGATCGGCAAGGCATCGTTCGGCAAAGAGAAGCTGCAAGAGAACTTTGATACGCTGGTAGAGGCTGTTGTCAAAGCGAAACCGAGCGCATCCAAGGGCCAGTATATCCGCTCCTGCGTCATTTCCACTACGATGGGCCCCGGCATTAAAATTACGACCCAGCGCTACATGAACATGTCGCAACAGGCATAGTCAAAACGGACCGCTATTGATCGATACAGTAAGTAGCTAGTTGACATTGCATTGATAATACAGTAAAATATAAAAGCTGTTGACCTAAGACAGCAGGTGTGAAAACGTAATGGGCCAATGCCGCCCGCCTGCCGAGGAAAACGTGCGAGAATAGGTGCCGCTGTGCACTGTTACGCATTGTTTGCCCTTCCTCGGGACACCGAGGAAGGGCTTTTGGTTGTTGGCCGCTTGATTTTAATGCAACGGAGGTGAAAAAAGTATGCCAAGTGAGAAAGTACTAGCAGAAAAAAAGGCGCAGGTTGCCGTGCTGATCGAGAAGCTGAAAAACGCAAAATCGATTGTGCTCATCGATTATAAGGGTCTTAACGTCGAAAATGACACGAAGCTGCGCGCGGACATGCGCGCGGAAAACGTGGAGTACAGCGTTGTGAAAAACACGCTGCTCAGTCTCGCGTTCAAAGAGGCGGGTTACGAAGAGTTGATCCCCAGCCTTTCGGGCACCACGGCTATGGCAATTGGGGAAGACGAAGTTGCCCCGGCGCGCATTGCGCAGAAATATGCCGCGAAGTCCAAGACGATCTTTAACTTTAAGACAGGCTATATCGGCGGCAAATTTATGGATGCCGATGCCCTGCAGGCGATCGCCACATTGCCGTCGCGCGAGACATTGATTGCGCAGGTGGCAGGTTCGTTTAACAGCATCATCGCTTCGTTCGCGCGCGCGATCAGCGAAGTGGCAAAAAAGCAGGAAGCCGCTGCTTAATCCGGCAACAAGAATTTTATGGGAGGAACTACAACAATGGCAGATATTGCAAAGATCATTGAAGAAGTAAAAGGCATGACCGTTCTTGAGCTCAGCGAGCTCGTAAAAGCGATCGAAGAGGAATTTGGTGTTTCTGCTGCCGCGACAGCGGTTGCGGTTGCGGGTCCGGCGGCTGCGGCCGGCGGTGATGCGGGCGAGGAGAAATCCGAATTTGAAGTCGTCCTCAAAGAAGTCGGCGAGAACAAGATGGCGGTCATCAAGGCTGTCAAAGAAATTACCGGCCTCGGTCTCAAAGAGTCCAAGGAGTTGGTGGACGGCGCACCGAAGACCATCAAAGAAGGCGTTTCCAAAGCGGATGCCGACGAGATGGAAAAGCAGCTTAAAGAAGCTGGCGCAACTGTCGAACTTAAATAGGGTTTGCTATTTTAAAAAGCCGCGCGAAAGCGCGGCTTTTAGCGTGTCAAGGTCCTTAAATAAGATGCGAGAACGTCAAAAAACACAAGGCGCGTACCGTTCGTCGACCTGTGCAGTTGAGCACAAAATGCGGCGGGTGATTGTCCGACGCTTGCCGATGGGGCGACCAGTTTGCAGCGGACCGGAAGGCAATGCTGCCTTGGATGGCATTGCCTTCCGGTGCTCAAAGAAGTAGATAAAGGCCGAATTTTGTATAATTGCATAAACACAAATAAAACCTTATACTTTGCTGTATAAGCTTTTTGTTTATGAAAAATATCTGGGCACTACGGTAAAAGATATACCAAGCATTTCGGCAGAGATTGGGGAACACATGCAACGTTTTGAATCGCTCTTTCCGTGCTGGGCTGCGCTGACAGAGCAACAGCAAACTCGGCTGTTGGATGTGATGCGACCGCTGACCTTTCCAAAAAGCGAAATGATCAACCAAGGCACAGACGACTGCCTCGGTCTGCTGCTGGTGGACAGCGGACAGTTGCGCGCGTTTATTATGGCCGAGAGCGGGCGGGAAGTGACGCTCTACCGGCTGCTGGCCGGTGACGTCTGCCTGTTTTCAGCTTCCTGCATTATGCCAAACATCAACTACACCATTTTCATTGAGACGGAAAAAGAGACGGCAACCTATCTGATTCCCGCCTATCACTATCAGGAATTGATGCGAACCAGCTTGGCTGTGTCCGAATATACCAACGCGCTGATGGCCCAACAGTTTTCGATGGCCATGTGGACAATGGAACAGACTCTTTTTTCCAACTTCGACAGCCGTTTGGCCGCTTTTTTAATAGAGCAAAGCGCGATTGAGCAATCCGACATGCTGCCGCTCACGCATGACGAAATTGCGCGCCACATTGGCAGCGCCCGCGAAGTGGTCTCACGCATGCTGCAGTATTTCCAAAGCGAAGGGCTGGTGCAGTTGCAGCGCGGCAAGGTGTTTTTGGCTAACCGAAAAAAGCTGCGCGCACTGTGCGCACAGTGTTAACTAGCAGTTACAGTTTTGAGGATAGAGAGAAGAAAATGAATTGGTCTTTTTTTTATACGCCGGACGCACCGCTTGTGCGCCTCTACTCGATTGAGCACTGCATATATCTTGCCGTTTGCGCCGCTGTGATCGTGCTGTTTATTTGCAGACGGCGTTGGGTGGCTGCGCATCGAGATCTTCTATGTAAACTGTTTCTATGGATGCTGCTGTTCCAACAACTTGTACTGTTGTACGGCTGGTACGCAGTGGTTACCGGGTTCGACCCCGCGGTGGCGCTTCCGCTGCACATCTGCCGTGTGGCAAGTATTTTGACACTGTTGTTTTTGCTGACACGCAGGCAGGTTCTGATTGATATTGTGTGCTACTTCAGTATTTTTGCGCTGATATCCTTCTTTTACCCAATGAATGTCTACCATTTTGCGCACATCAACGGCATTTCTTATATGATCAATCATCTAATCACTGTGTTGATTCCGATCTTTGCCATTCTCGCGTTTGACTGGCGGCCAACTTGGGCGACATTCCGAAACGCTGTGATTGGCTTTTGTGTTTATTTTCCGGTTGCGCTGGCCGCAAACGTGCTGACCAAAGCCGGCAACTATTTTTACCAGACAGACCGGCCGTTTTTGCGCGAGATGCCGCAGTGGCAGTATGCGGCGCTCTCCTTTGCGGTGACGCTGGCCGGGTTCGCGCTTGTACCGTTGGCGTATGCACTCGTCATGAAGCGAAATCATAGCACAAAGGATACAGATGCGTAAAAATCTGACTGAACGAGTCATTGATCACTGCCCAAATCGTCAGGCCGCTTTCGCTGCCCCACATATTCCCCCGCCAGCGTCGCGCCGAGCACCAGCACAGCGCCCACAATCTGCAACGGTGTCATGCGCTCGCCAAGCACCATAACGGACAGCACAATGGAAAACAGCGGGTCAACATAGCTCAGCAGGGCAACCGTATGGCCTGGCAGTTTTTCGATCGAGATAAAAAACAACAAAAACGCGAGCCCGGTGTGTATGACGCAAAGAATAATAAGACTTACGACCGCGCGCGTATCAAGCACAATCCCTTTGAACGCAGATGTCAGCAGGATATAGGGCAACAGCGCAACAGTCGCGATGCCGAGCTGGGTCATCGTGCGGTCAATCCCGCTGATATCGGTTAATTTTTTATTGAGCAGAACGACACCTGCGTACATCACGGCGGCGCCAAGGCCAAACAAAACGCCGACAACGTGGTTGATCGGCGCGCTGTCATTCGCACCGGCAATGCAGACCAAGCCGATAAGTGCCACCAACACACAAAGCAGTTTTCCGCCGGTGAGTCGCTCTTTGAGGACAATGGGCGACAGCAGCACAATCAAAACAGGTGCAAAATAATAGCAAACAGATGCGACGGATATTGTTGTATAACGAAATGCCTCAAAGAAAAATATCCAGTTCAATCCGAGCGCAATGCCGGAGAACACCAGAATGACCAGGTTACGGCGGATGGCCGCCCAATCTGTTTTGCGGTAGAATAGCAAACCGACGGCGCACAACAAGAGGCAGCCAACGCCGCCGCGCGTAAACGCGATGGCTGCGGAGGGCAGCGGAATCCAGCGCACAAAAATGCCGATGCTGCCGAAAATCAGCATCGAGAACAGATAGACGACCTTGTGCTTCATGTGAAAACACCCTGCGCTTTCCCAGTTCAGTCCAATGGTGCAACCTTGTTCAACTAAAACGAAGTAGATTTATTATGTGGCGTGTGCGCCGGGATGTCAAGCGCGCGCCCTCGCAAACAGCGCCGGATTCACAGCCGCCATGAAAAAACGGGCGGCACTTTTTCGCTTCGCTGTTCATCCTTCCGCGCAAAAAGGCACAGCTTTGGCGGCGAAACACTTGTAAACGGCGTTTTCACGCCGCCCGAAGAGCATTGCGGTATGCGCCCTCGCGCAAAATTGTCAGATCTGAAAAGATTTCGCTAGCGTAATGTTGAAAGCAGCTCGGAAAATCCGAGCTGCTTTCAACATTTCAAAAACCCTATCGTCAAGAAAAAAGCGTACAAATGCACGACAGTCTTTAATACCCGCCCCAGCCACCCAAATGAAATGGGTCTGACGCCCCAAACCAGAATTTTGAAATAAAAGGCCGTCGGATATGCAAAAATGCGTCAAAAATAGAGAGGATTCGTTCGCCGACCTGTCTTTTCCGCTCCGGGGTGTGGGGCGAAGCCCCACGTCAATCGGGTGGCCGGGGCGGGAGTGCATCGGTCGACGAACGGAACGCCTTGCGCATTTTGACGTTCTCGTTGTTTTATATCAGGACATTTTTGCAACGCTGCAATCGGCACAGCATATGCTGTGCGCTTCTGGCTGTCAAAGAATCCCGGGCAGCGAAAAAAGTGCACAAACCTATCCGACGGCCGAAAGATTCTCACCTCTGCCGCCCAATCCATTGGGCTTCGCCTCAAATCTCGTGGAAGAAAAAAGGCCGCCGGTGCGGGAAACTGCCAATCCTACGCTGCTCCGTTCGCCGACCTGTCTTTTCCGCTCCGGGGTGTGGGGCGAAGCCCCACGTCAATCGGGTGGCCGGGGCGGGAGTGCATCGGTCGACGAACGGAACGCCTTGTACTCTATGTCGTTCTCGCGTTTTATAAGAGGGACATTTTTGCAACGCGGAAGCGCGTACGGCGCTTATGATCGAATTGCTCTACTGTATTTTTAAGGCAGCCCGGAAACATCCGGGCTGCCTTAAATGGGTTAGCTTCTGCCAAAGGGTTTAAGCGCTTATTCGCCCTGCTGTTCGCGCGCGTCCGTTTCGTTTTCCTCTTTTGGTGCCCGCACAGCGGAGATCAGCGAAACGCGGTGCTCGTCGGTTTCCAGCACGGTAAAGCGGTAGCCGCCGAACACAACTTCCTCGCCGGGTTGCGGCAGGTGGCGCAATGTCTCGGTGATAAAGCCGGCGATCGTGTCAAAATCGGGGTCGCGGTCAAATTTAATGCCGAGCTCATCGGCGACATCCTCGATCCATGCGGTACCTTCAAGCGTGTATTCGGTGTCGGACACCCGGACAATCTCGGTGTCCTCTTCGTCATACTCATCCTCAATGTTGCCGACGATTGTCTCGACCAAGTCCTCCATCGTGACGATGCCCGCCGTGCCGCCATATTCATCCACGACAACGGCCAATTGCACTTTGCTGTTGCGAAACTCCGCAAAGATGTCGTCACAGGGCGCGCTCTCAGGCACGTACATCACCGGGCGCATAAATGTTTTCATATCGAACGCGGTTGTGCCGCCCTGCGTCAGCAACAGCGGCAGCATGTCTTTTACATATAAAATGCCAACAATATTATCCAGCCCGCCGTCGAAGACGGGAATGCGAGAGTGGCCGCTCTGCGTCGCGATCTCGATGACCTGCGGCAGCGTGGCATCCACGTCAAGCGCGACCATTTCGGTGCGGTGCACCATGACGTCCTCGGCGGCGAGATCCGCAAATTCGAAGACATTATGCAGCATTTCACGCTCGCTCTCTTCGATGACGCCGTCCTCTTCGCCTACGTCGATCATCATGCGGATTTCCTCTTCGGTCACGTCGTCGTTCGTCTTATTCGGATCGATGCCGATGAGGCGCAATACGCCGTTGGTCGATGCGGACAGCAAATTGACGAACGGTTTGGTAATAATACTCGTGACGTGCAGGACGCCAGAAACTGCAAATGAAATTTTTTCGGGGTTGTTCATGGCGATACGTTTGGGAACGAGCTCCCCGAAAACCAAATTGATAAAGGCCAGAATCATCGTGATGACGATCAGTGAAACCATGCGCACAACCGACTCGGCAACTGCGACGTTGCGAAACCAATAGACGATGTATTTGGTAAAGGTATCCGCCGCGACGGCGGATGACAGCATGCCGGCGAGGGTAACGCCGACCTGAATGGTCGCCAAAAAGCGGGATGGCTGGCTCGTGAGCTTGAGCAGGGTGTTCGCTTTTTTGTTGCCTTCCTGCGCGAGATGCTTCAGTTTTTTGTCATTGAACGAGATCACGGCGATCTCGCTCATGGCGAACAGCGCATTGAGCAGAATGAGAACGATGAGCAATAAAATTTTCGCGAGTGGGTTGCCTTGCGGCATGATAGTCTCCTTTGAGGAAGTAAGTATAGAAAAGATAAGTATCAATAAAAAAACCTTGTATAATATCATACCATATGAAAATAAAAGCTACAATGCCACGCCGCTTCTGCTGCACAGGAAAGTCAGCACCAATGCGCCGTGGGCGCAATCACAAAAAAAGACGGTACAGTGCATGCGGCTTTAAGAGCGCGCGCTTACAACTGTTTCGCCGACAAGGCTGTGCCTTTTCGCGAAAGGAAGGAGAACCGAAGTGAAAAGTGTGTTTGGCTTGCCCCTTATGACAGATGCGAATACAGCGCGGTTTGCGACGGCTGCTGTTAGCTTTCGCGCCTTCGCTTGTTTTGATACGCGTTCTATTGTAAAATGACAGTGCAAAAGAAAACAAAAAGGCAGGGTTGGATTTGAAGCGGGAAACTGACAAGCGAATTGGCAAATTTCTTTTGATCACTGCGGCGCTCTTTTGCGCGGTGATGCTTCTGGTTGCTATGGTCAGTTATGTGATTGACCCGGCGAATTTGTTTCATCCTGACCGTGATGTTGCGCTGGCTCTGCAGGTGGTAGACATCCTGAAAACGGGCCGGAATGCCGATCACCTGGAAAATTATGACGAGCGATTGGTCAAGCGCTATTTGATTTATGAGCTGCCCAAAGCGGAAACTGTAGTGCTGGGCAGCAGCCGCGGTGCGTTGATCTCGAAAGATATGACGGGCGACGACAGCTTTTTGAATTTGAGCGTTACGCGCGCATCGGTCTATGACATTATCGGTATGTATGGCGTGCTGTATCAGCAAAACAAACAACCTGGCCGCGTGATATTGTCCATTGACCCGTGGTGGCTCAACGATACCTATGACAGCAAATATTTTGACGGCATGCTGAACGACAGCTATGACGCCTTTGTGACCGCGAAGCTTGGGGTTTCTTCAAGTGGCGGAAAACCCGTGGATGCGCGTTATCTAAGCAGCGATTACGTTCCCCAGGGCACCGTGTTGCCCTGGCAGTCGGGCGGCGAAGCGCTGGGTGAACTGTTTCATCCCGCTTATTTCCAGTCTTCATTAGAGCACCAGTTCAGCGAAACGGCAGCAGTTGTGCCAAACGGCGATTATCTATCCGTATATGGCATGCTGCGCGCCGACGGCAGTTACTGTTATCCACAGTCCTTCCGTGAGAGCGATGCGGCAACCATTGAGGCGCGCGCCCGGGAGTGGCTACCCAACAACGTTTTGGGTTGTGAGACCTATGCTGCGAGCGGCGATATAACCAAACACCTCTTTCAGGCATTCGTACAAAGCCTGGTCGAGGACGGCATAGAGGTAGACTTTGTGCTGACACCACTCAATCCGATCGTCTATGACCATATGGAGCAGAATGCGCGTTATGCGCGCGCTTTGCAGGCAGAGAGCTGGTTTTTCGCGCTTGCACGGGAGTTTGGGCTGGATATCGCAGGCTCTTTTAATCCCCAAACGCTCGGCGCGACGGTCACGGATTTTTACGACGCGCCGCACTATAAATATGAGAATGTCGCGAAACTGGTACAGGCGGTCAGCGGCAAGGGGGATGCGGCATGAGTTTTACCTCTTCCACCTTTTTGTTTTTATTCGCAGCCCTGTGTACGCTATATTACCTTGTGCCAAAGCGATTTCAGAATGCGCTGTTGCTGCTGGCAAGTTATGGCTTTTATATGTGGGCAGGACCGCAGTACGGACTCGTGTTGCTGCTGACGACCGCGGTGACCTATGGCGGCACGCTTTGGATGGACAGGCAGCACAACCAGGCGCGCCGAAAAGCGGTGCTGGGTGGCCTTGCGGTCGCCGATCTCGGCGTTCTGGTGGCATTCAAATATTTCAACTTCTTTGCTGACTTGCTGACATCCGCCGGGGTTGCGATCCCGCGTTTGTCGCTCGTTATGACGGCAGGACTCAGTTTTTATACCTTCCAGCTCGTCGGCTATTGCATCGACGTCTATCGCAGGGAGGTGCCAGCTGAGCGCAATGCAATTGATTTTGCGCTGTTTATCAGCTTTTTCCCACAGATCCTGAGCGGACCAATCGGCCGCGCAGGGGAATTGCTGCCGCAGTACAAGCGGGCGCGTACCGTGGAATATGACAACCTGCGTGATGGAACGCTGCGCTTTTTGCTCGGGGCATTTAAAAAACTGGTGGTCGCCGACGGTTTGGCACGCTATGTGGACGCGACATACGCAAATTTGCACAATAGCGGCGGGTTGACGGTTGCAATCACCATTGTGCTCTATGCACTGCAGATCTATTTTGACTTTTCGGGCTACACCGATATGGCGCTGGGCGTTGCGCAGTGTATGGGCATAAAGCTGCGCGAAAACTTCTTTGTACCGTATGCGGGCGCGACGCTTGGGGAATTCTGGACGCGTTGGCATATGTCGCTTTCGACCTGGTTTCGCGACTATCTCTATATTTCGCTGGGCGGCAATCGCAGAGGATTTGCGCGCAAGTTGCTCAATACGCTGCTTGTTTTTGTGGTAAGCGGGCTGTGGCACGGCGCGGCGCTGACCTTTGTGGTCTGGGGGCTATGGCACGGGGTGTTTCGCCTGATCGAAGAGATTGTGCTAAAACTGCGCGGACAAAAGAAGCCGTCTTTTCGCTCCAAATTCGCGCGTTTTTGCGGTATTGTTGTGACCGACTGTATCGTGTTTCTGGGCTGGGTCTGGTTCCGCGCGGATTATCTTTGGAATTTTCCGATTATGCTGCGCAATCTGTTTCGGTGGGAACCGCTTTCTGTAACCGTCAACTGGCTGTACGGCGTAATGCAGACAGCTGTCGCGAGTTCGGCAGGCTATGCAAAGTTCACGTTTGCGCTGTTTGCCGGTGCGGTATTGCTCGCGCTTGTGCTCGATTGGGTAATGCTGCGCAGTGCCGCGCGCGGGCAACGGCAGTACAATCCGCTGCTTTGTATGAACGTCTGGATGCGCACTGCGGTATGTATGGCAATGGTCATATGCATCCTGGTCATCGGCGTGTTTGGCGGTTCTGGATTTATCTATTACAATTTTTGAGTGCGCAGCATTTGTGTTTTATCGCGGATGCGCGATTGAGAAAAAGCTCTGTGAATGCCGCGCAGGACAAGGCGGCGCCGCGAAGCGGGAAGCAAGCTGTCGTATTGGACAATCGCGAAGCGGGCGGCGTGCGACGAAACAGGATGGTGGGGGCGGCGATGGTTCTCTGCGTGTTGCCGGTTCTCAGCTTTTGTTCCGGACTGTTATGACACACCACGTTGGCGTGGCCTCACAGGCTGTCGAAGAACGCCAGGTGGCGAAAAAAGTGCAGAAAAATGCCGCCGGCCGAAGATACCTCCCTGCCGGCCAATCCATTGGAGCTTCGCCCCAACCCGGAGGCAGGAAATAAGAGGCCATTGGATGCAGAAAGCTGCCAATTCTGCGCTGACGTTCCATCTCCGGGGTGTGGGGCAAAGCCCCACGTCAATTGGGTGGCTGGGCGGGATTGCAAAGGTCGACGAACGAAACGCCTTGTGCATTTTGGCGTCTTGCGTTTTTATATAAGGACGGTTTTGACACGCTGCCGGTGCCGTAGGACCTACGGTATACGGGCGGCATGGAAGGAAGTGCCGTCGGGTACTTGTATGGGAGATAACAGCATTTTCCTCTAAATCCACAAAATATACGCAGATTCATATACGAAATCCACTAGATATGCTAAAAAGTGAAAGTTAGAGTTTATTTCAAAGAGATTCTATGCTATATTAAGCATTGGAATCTTTTTATACACAGAGGGGCTATGGAAGAACAGATAAAAGAGAGTAAGCTAGGGACGCAGCCCATGGGACGGCTGCTTGTTGGAATGTCACTGCCGTTGATGATCTCGATGCTGGTGCAGGCGCTTTACAATATCGTAGACGGCATCTATGTCGCGCAGCTGAGCGGCGATGCATTGGCGGCGACGACGCTCGCCTTTCCGATTCAGATGTTGATGATTGCGGTCGCAACGGGAACCGGCGTCGGCATCAGTTCGCTGCTCTCCCGCCGGCTGGGGCAAAAGCGCTATGAGGAAGCCAACGCTGTCGCGACGCACAGCATTATATTAGCCATTTGCAGTTCGCTGATTTTTGTGCTGATTGGCCTGTTCTTTACACAGGCGTTTATCGCGTTATTTACCGAAAACCAGACGTTGATCGAGTTGGGATCCGATTATCTGTGGATTTGTTGTGTTGCATCTATGGGTATTTTTGTCGGGGTAACGGGGGAGCGGCTGTTGCAGGTGACCGGGAAAACGGTATTGAGCATGCTTTCACAGCTTTCGGGCGCGGTGATCAATATCATTTTTGACCCAATCTTAATTTTTGGCCGATACGGGTTTCCAAAGATGGGCATCCGGGGCGCCGCAATCGCGACCGTGGCGGGCCAGATCGTTGCCTGTATTGTCGCGCTGACGCTGAACAAATGCATGAACAAAGCAATCCATTTCCAGCTGCGCGGATTTCGGTTTGACCGAAAGATTGTCGGCGACATCTATAAAGTGGGTCTGCCGACCATCGTTATGCAGTCGATCGTTTCGGTTACGCAGATGGGTATGAATTGGATTTTGGAAGGGTTTGCGACCGCGTATGTGTCTATCCTAGGCATCTACTATAAATTGCAGAGTTTTGTATTTATGCCGGTGTTTGGCCTGACGCAGGGACTGGTGCCGATCATCGGCTACAACTTCGGCGCAAAGCGGCCAGAGCGGCTCAAGCGGGCGATCAAACTTGCAATCATCGCGGCCGTAAGCATTATGCTGGCGGGCACGGCGCTCTTCCAGCTCTGGCCGGACAAGCTTTTGTCGTTGTTTGAAGCGGATGCGTTTATGATGGCCGCCGGTATGCGGGCGCTGCGTATCATCAGTTTTAATTTTGTGTTTGCGGCGATCGCGATTGTGCTTGGCTGTGTGCTGCAGGGCATCGGCAACGGTATCTTCAGTTTATTCAACAGCATCATGCGGCAATTGGTCGTATTGCTGCCGGTTGCTTATTTATTGGCAAATTACGTCTCGGTGGATCACATCTGGTTTGCGTTTGTGGCTTCAGAAGTCATGTCATTGCTGTTTACTGTTTTTGTGTTTTATCACATTTATCACAAGCGAATCAAAACATTGGCTTAAAAAGGAAAACGGGTACAGAAAAGAATAATTTTTGCGTGAGGTATCGCACTATGGCATTTCCTTCCGACATCGAGATCGCGCAGGCAACCACACTGGACCCCATCGACGCCGTTGCAAACAAACTTGGCATCGACACGGACGCGCTCGAACACTACGGCAGATACAAAGCGAAAGTGAACCTGCGGGCATTGCGCGACGACGCGCCGCGCGGCAAACTGATTTTGGTGACCGCCATCACGCCTACCCCAGCCGGTGAGGGCAAGACCACAACGACCGTTGGGCTGTCGGATGCATTGCGCAGAATTGGCAAGAACGCAGTGGTCGCGCTGCGGGAACCGTCGCTCGGGCCGGTGTTTGGGATCAAAGGCGGCGCGGCAGGCGGCGGCTATGCGCAGGTTGTGCCGATGGAGGATATCAACCTGCATTTTACCGGCGATTTTCACGCGATCGGCGCGGCGAACAACCTGCTGGCGGCGATGCTGGACAACCACATTCATCAGGGCAATGCGCTCGGGATCGACCCAAAGCGAATTACCTGGCGCCGGTGCATGGACATGAACGACCGTCAGCTGCGGTCGATTGTAAACGGCCTTGGCGGAAAAGGCAACGGCCAGACGCGCGAGGACGGCTTTGATATCACCGTTGCGAGCGAGGTGATGGCGGTGCTCTGCCTGTCCACCGGCATAGCCGATTTAAAGCGGCGGCTTGGCAATATCATCGTTGGCTATACTTTTGACGAGCGGCCGGTGACCGCGCACGACCTAAGAGCCGAAGGCGCGATGGCAGCGCTGCTCAAAGACGCGCTGAAACCGAATCTGGTGCAGACATTGGAACACACGCCGGCTTTTGTGCACGGGGGCCCGTTTGCGAACATCGCGCACGGCTGCAACTCGGTGCTTGCAACAAAGCTGGCGCTGCAGTACGGCGCGTATGCCGTGACCGAAGCGGGATTTGGCGCCGATCTCGGTGCGGAAAAGTTTTTGGATATCAAATGCAGGCTCGCAGGCCTGGTGCCGGATGCAGTCGTTGTGGTGGCGACCGTCCGCGCGCTGAAAATGCACGGCGGTGTCGCAAAAGCAGAACTGCAAAAGGAGGATTTGCAGGCGCTGCGCCGTGGTTTGCCAAATCTGCTGCAGCACGTGGAGAATATCACGCAGGTGTTTGGCCTCCGCGCAGTTGTTGCGGTCAATCGCTTCCCCGCCGACACCGAAGCGGAGCTGGGCCTTGTCATGGATGCGTGTCAGGAGCACGATGTGCCGGTCGCGTTGAGCGAGGTATTTGCGAAGGGCGGCGCGGGCGCCGTCTCGCTGGCCGAGCAGGTGGTGGCGCTCTGCGAACAGGCGAGCGCATTTACCTTCTGCTATCCCGATGACCTGCCGATCGCGCAAAAAATTGAGGCGGTTGCGAAGCGTATTTACCACGCCGACGGCGTTGAATTTGCGCTTGCGGCGAAAAAGCAGATTGCAAAAATTGAGGCAATGGGATTTTCCGGATTGCCGGTGTGCATGGCGAAAACACAATACAGCTTTTCCGATAATGCGGCGTTACTCGGCGCGCCGCGCGGCTTTCATATCACGGTGCGCAATGTCAAGATCAGCGCGGGCGCCGGCTTTGTGGTCGCGCTGACCGGCGAGATCATGACCATGCCGGGATTGCCGAAAGTGCCCAATGCGGAACGCATTGATGTCGACGATAACGGAATGATTGCGGGGTTGTTTTGATGGAACTGGTCAAGGATACCATAATCGACGATTTTACCGTTGCGCTCGCGAGCAAAGCGCCCACGCCGGGCGGCGGCGGGACGGCCGCGCTTGTGGCGGCGCTCAGCGCGTCGCTTGCGAGCATGGTCGCTGGGCTGACGGTCGGCAAAAAGAAATATGCCGACGTTGAACAAGAGATTATCGAGCAGCGCGATAAGGCGGAAGATCTGCGCAAACGCCTGCTGGCGCTTGCCGATGCGGATGCCGCCGCGTTTTTGCCGCTTTCTCAGGCCTATTCGCTGCCCAGCGAGACGGAAGTTTTGCGCGAGATCAAAGCGGAGATAATGGAGCAGGCGCTCAAAAAGGCATGTGAGGTGCCGATTGAGATCATGAAATGCTGCGCCGAAACCATTTTGGTCATCGAGGTGATGGCGCAGAAGGGCAGCGTGATGGCGGTGAGCGACGCGGCCGCGGCCGCGTCGCTGTGTGCGGGTGCGATCAAAGCGGCTTCGTTGAACGTGTATATCAACAGCAAAGCAATGCTGGACCGCGACCTGGCTGCGGAATTTAACGAGACGGCCGACGATCTGCTGGCGCTCTATGTGCCCTATGCGGAACAGGTGTTCGACACCGTTTTACATCAACTGCATCCGGAGGCATAAGAAGGAAATGGCGCAACGATTAAAGGGAATCGAAGTCGTGCGGGCAATGCAGCCGGAACTGCTGCAGGCATCCGAAACGCTGCAGGCGAAGGGCGTGCAGCCCTGTCTCTGCGTGATTCGCGCAGGCGACCGTGAAGACGATGTCGCTTATGCGGCTGGCATCGCCAAGCGCTGCGAGCAGGTTGGTGTCGCGGTGCGCAGTGTCACAATGCCGCTTGCGTCGACGACCGCGCAGGTGCTCGAAGCGGTCGAAGCCGCAAACGCGGACAGGACTGTGCACGGTGTGCTAATTATGCGGCCGCTGCCGAAACAAGTAGACGACCGCGCGGTGTGCGCGGCGCTCGACCCCGCAAAGGATATGGACGGCATCACCGATGCCTCGATGGCGAAGCTGTACGCGGGCGCCGCCGATGTCTATGCGCCTTGCACCGCGGAGGCGTGCATCGCATTGCTTGATTATTACGGGATCGAGGTAAAAGGAAAAAACGTGGCGGTGATCGGGCGCAGCCTAGTGATCGGCAAACCGGTTGCGATGCTGCTCATCCAGCGGCACGCGACGGTCACGGTTTGTCATACGCGCACGATCGGCATGCAGGAGATTTGCAAGCGCGCCGATCTCGTGATTGCGGCCGCGGGCGTCGCAGGCATGGTGGATGCTTCTTATGTGCGGCAAGGGCAGACAGTGCTCGATGTCGGCATCAATGTCGATGCGGACGGCAACCTGTGCGGCGATGTGGATTTTGGCGCGGTGGAGCCGATCGTCGATGCCATAACGCCGGTGCCGGGCGGCGTGGGCACGGTGACGTCGGCGATTTTGGCCAAACACGTCATCCGGGCGGCGACACAGCAGACAGAAGCAGAGCATCAAAGCGTGCATTGAGAAGCGGATTGGCGAATTGTTACGGGCTTCAGGTTGCCAACCCACGTTCGCACGGAATGCTTGGGATGCGCTCGACACCCGGCCAGAGTAAAAGGTCAAACGCAAGGTTTTATCCTGCAGCATTTACGTAGCTGTTGACAGAATCAGATCATTTGCAGATAAAGCCAGATCGGGCACATGCTATGAAAGAAAGCCGTGCGAGAGCCGCGCGCAGACGCATAGAGGATCCACAATTGCGAGAAAAGAAACAGGGGGCACGCCGCCGGATCATAGCTGAAACGCTTGTTTCGTCACCTGTTAACGGTGATTGCGCTTTCGTTCGGTAAAGTTGGCTGCAGCCGTGGATTGCTCCCGAATGTGGATGCGTTTGGAAACAATTGCGCGTTCTTCGACACTTACCGCTGTTTTTGAAATTTTTGATTGAACAAAATTGCCGCTGTATGTTTGGCCTGCTTTTTAATCCTGTGTACAGCGATAGGACATAACTCATGACCTACGAACAAGCAATCGAATATATCCACGGCGTCTATTGGCGCGGCAGTAAGCTCGGTTTGACACGAATCACCGAACTGCTTTCGCGTATGGGAAACCCGCAGGATACGCTGCGTTTTGTGCATGTGGCCGGCACCAACGGCAAGGGTTCGGTGTGCGCGATGCTCTCCAGTATTCTGTGTGCGCAGGGTTACCGAACCGGCCTGTACATTTCGCCCTATCTCGAGCGATTTAACGAGCGCATTCAAATGAACGGTATACCCATTACAGACGATGCCCTCTGTGAGGTCACGGCATATGTGCGCGGGTTTGCGGAGACGATGGCCGACCTGCCGACCGAATTCGAAATTGTATGCGCAATCGCGTTTGAATATTTCAGGCGGCAGACATGTGATATAGTGGTTCTGGAGGTCGGGCTAGGCGGCCGGCTGGACGCGACCAATGTGATCGGCCCGCCGGCCCTTGCGGTGTTGACGCCGATCGACTTTGACCACATGCAGTATCTTGGCAATTCGCTCGATGCGATTGCAACCGAAAAATGCGGTATCATCAAATCGGAGTCGGCGGTGGTCAGCAGTCCACAGCAACCCAAAGCGATGACTGTAATCGAGAAAGTTTGCCAAGAAAAGCAGGTGCCCCTGACGATTGCGGACAGTTCGCAACTTCTGCCTTGTTGTGCTACAATAGACGGACAGCAGTTTGACTATCGCCAGTTTGAAAATCTTCATATTTGCCTGCTGGGCGAGCACCAGCTGCAAAACGCCGCACTTGCGGTAGAGGCAGCGCTGCAATTGAACGCGCGTGGAACGCCGGTGACCGAACAGGCGATTCGAACGGGTCTGGCACAGGCAAAATGGCCAGGACGGTTCGAGGTGCTCTGCCGCGATCCGCTTGCGGTATTTGACGGCGCGCACAACCCGCACGGCGCGCGCGCGGCTGTCGCCGCGGCAAGGCAATATCTGGGCGGAAGAGCGATTGTGCTTGTCGGTGTATTGCAGGACAAGGATTTCACTGCGATTTTAGAGACGGTCGATCCGGTTGCTGCGCGGTATGTGGCAACCCAGCCGGACAATCCGCGGGCGCTGCCGGCACAGGAACTCGCAACTGCCCTGCAGGTATTTGAAAAACCTGTAAAAGCAATTGCAAACCCGACCGACGCGGTGACACACGCGGTGGAAGTGGCAAAGACAGAAGGGCTGCCGCTGCTGGTGCTGGGGTCACTATATATGGCCGGGGAAATCCGCGCATATTTTACCCATAAGCGGCAACAAACTATATAGTATCATATAATGTTAAGCAGAGTGGGGTCAGGTCATTTGCGGTATTATCAAATCAAACGGATTGTTGTGTTGGGATTACTGATCGCGCTGGAGGTTGTGCTGTCGCGGTTTTTGTCTGTCGCGACAGGATCGGTAAAAATCGGCGTTCAGTTTATGCCGATTGCCATCGCTGCCATGCTGTACGGCCCGCTTTGGGGCGGCGCGGTCGGCGCGCTCGCAGATTTGGTTGGCGCATTGGCGTTCCCAATCGGTGCCTATTTTCCCGGATTTACGATCTCCGCGTTTTTGGCGGGTATGATCTATGGCTTGTTTTTGTACAACCGCAAAGTGACGAAGTATAATGCCATGATCGCGGCGGCGCTCATCAGCGTCGTTGTGCGCATGCTGCTCGATTCCTTTTGGCTCTATCAGTTTTTTATGGGAAACGCGATTTTGGCGTATATGCCGGTTCGCATTCTCGTAAACACGATTCTGATTTTTGTGCAGACCGGGTTTATCCTGCTCTTTGCGAACCGGCTGGGAAAGGGCGTAATCGCCCAGATACAAAACGAGCGCCTGGCCGCGCTGCGCATGCGCGCGCGCCGTTACTTCACAAAAGATCCGGATCTGCGCGCCGCTGTAAGCGCCGGAATCACGGCGCAATGCCTGTCTTTGCCCGCTTACCGCGATGCGAAAACGGTTTTCTGTTTCGTGGGCACTGAGAAAGAGGTGGACACATCCGCGATTTTACAGCAGGCATTGGACGACGGCAAGAGCCTGTGCGTGCCGCTCTGTGAAGGGCCGGGCAAGATGTCTGCGCGCAAAATTCGTTCGCTTGAAGAGCTGCGCACGGTGGGCGCGTTTGGTATTTTAGAGCCGACAAAAGATGCGCCAGTTGTAGAGAAACAACAAATTGATTTTGCAATTGTGCCCTGCTCGGGCGCAAACCGGCGGCACGACCGCGTTGGCAAGGGCGGGCACTACTATGACAACTACCTGCAGGACACCGAGATGGTCAAAGCGGTGCTCTGTCCAAAGGCGTTGGTGGTGCGCGATTTGCCGGTGAAGCCCTATGACGTTCCCGTAGATTTCGTCATAACAGAAATGCAGATCTTCTAAATTTTGCCGTTGGGTTTTGTCAGTTTCTGGTGGCTTCAAAGATAGCAAAGTAAAAAGGCGTACTGCAAAGTATTGCGCTGCAGCCACTGGAAACAGTGGATTTTTTGTGTTTTGCGATTTTTTCTATTTGTTTTGACATAATAGCTCTTGACTTGTTCGAGAACAAGCCGTAAACTATAATAAATATTTTACAAATAAGAAAATATATTTATTAAATAGTAAAGCAAGAGCGGGGCGATTCATTTTTTCATGAAAAGGCGACGCCATTTGCAGCGACTCAGTCTAATTTGTTTTTTTCTAATGCTAATTCTAGCGAAACCGCCGCGCGCCGCCGCCGTGGCGGATATTAGTGTGTCTACATACGCGCAGTTGGCGGCGGCTGTTGGAGACGCGGATTCGGACATCCATATTACAATGACGGCAGATATTTCGCTGACCGGCCAGGTGACAATTCCGGCAGGTAAAACAGTGTCGATCACTTCGGAC
This sequence comes from Oscillospiraceae bacterium, assembly GCA_031547945.1. Taxonomy (GTDB): domain Bacteria; phylum Bacillota; class Clostridia; order Oscillospirales; family Ruminococcaceae; genus JAVBRN01. Next base: position 429,518 of record JAVBRN010000002.1, read on the forward strand.
ACGACGACAAGGACACTGACACGTGCATCGTCCGTGACGGCGGATTTATTCTTGATTTCCAGTGGAAGTTCTCTGACTGTCAACAATTTGATTCTTGATGGCAATGGATCAACTGTTACCGCCGCAGGCGCATTGGTGCGCTGTGACGGAACCGTCCACCTCAGCGACGGCGCCGTGTTGCGCAACAATCATTCGTCTGCTTCCGGTGGCGGCTTGTATGTATTTTCGAACGCAACGGCAACGGTTGACGGAACGGCACACATCGAAAACAATACGGCGGCAAACGGTGCTGCTGTACAAAATTTGGGGACTCTGCACATTGGCGGAACGGCGCAATTGTTGTCCAATCGCGCGGCCATCAACGGCGGCGGTATCAACAATGACGGGACGCTCGCCGTGACGGGCGGCACGATCAACGGCAACGATGCGGAAAGCGGCGGCGGCATTTATAGCACCGCCGATTGTCCGCTATCCGGTTTTGTTCAAATCACGGGAAATACCGCGACCGCAAATGGCGGCGGTGTTTATTGCAGCGGCGCGTTGCTTAGCATGTCTGCGTCCGTGATTGTCTCCGGCAATGCGGCAGGCAGGAGTGGCGGCGGCATATATCACACAAACGTGTTGAACCTGACGGGCGGTATTGTCGGCGGAACTGCGGCGGCGGATGCCAACACGGCGCAAACCGGCGGCGGGATTTTTACGGCAACCGCAACCGGTGTTCTGCAACTGTCCGGCACAGCGGTGGTTCGTGGCAACATCGCAAGCGGCATCGGCACCACGTCCGACGGCAACGGCGGCGGTGTTTATATTGATACCGGCGGCACGTTTACAATGTCCGGGGGACAAATTGCCGGCAACACTGCAAAAACTACTGCTGCCGACACCGATAACACGCGCGGCAACGGCGGCGGTGTCTACAGCAAAGGCAGCTTTACCATGAACGCCGGTGTCATCGGCGGAACCAATGCCGCGGATGCCAATATCGCCAAGCGCGGCGCCGGCGCCGCGAATGTGCTTGGCGGAACGTTTGTCCTGACAGGCAATGCGCTCATAACCGGAAACAACGCGTTGATTGACGGGGGCGGTATCTATAACTTCTTGTTGAACGCTAGGTTTCTATTCCGCGGCACGGCGAAAGTGACGAATAACAGTGCGACGTATGGCGGCGGAATCTATAATTATACCGCGGTCGCCGATTTGCTTGAAGATGCAGAGGTTTCCGGGAACATTGCCGGCAAGTGGGGCGGCGGCATGTTCAACCAGAAAGCCAGCGTGGTTTTCATCGATGGAAATACAAAAATAGCAAACAACACAGCGCTCGTTGGCGGTGGCGCGATTGGGAATTCTCAGTCCAGCGTTACAATCAATGCGGGCGTTGTTTCGGACAACCGATCCCTTGGTTTTGGCGGGGGGATTTACAGTTACGATTCTTCTTCCGTAATCATTGCGAACACCGCAGCGATCCGGAACAATACCGCAGTTACCGATGGCGGCGCGGTGTATATTGTGGCGGGCACGCTTTCGGTTGCGGAAGGCGCAGTCATTTCTGGAAATCGGGCCGGCGCAAATGGCGGCGCAATCGCGCTTTTTAATTCCGCGGCGTTCACAATGTCCGGCGGCATACTCTCGGGCAACGCGGCTGCGACAGGCAACGGCGTTTACTTTGGCGGCGGCACAATGACCCTGAGCGGCAGCGCCAAAATCGGCAATTCGCCGGGCAGTGGCAACGGCATATATTTCAACACAAGCAAAGTGCTGCAAATCAGCAGCACATTTCAGGGCTATGCAAATTTAGAAGGCGCGTCGGACGCCTACCTTGGACGCGCGGTCGTCGAGGGCGCGGCGCCATATATTGCACAGCCCGGGGATCTTGCAAAATTCCGCTGGCTGGCGTCGGAATTTTCAATCCGATATGATGATACGGTTCACAAAATTGTGCTGGGCGCGACACCGCCATCTCCACCGCAGCCACAACCGGCCGCGGTGCCGAGAACAGGGGACAGCGCTGCAATCAGATATCATAGTTTTGCGCTTGTTTTGGCGACAATGTGTTTGACAGCAATGTGGAAACGACGCCGCAAGAAGACAAAATAAATCATACAGATTACCTTTGCGCAAACAGACTCTGTCAACAAACCAGGATGCGGACCGCATCCGTTCGGCGCTTGGCAGGATTCCGCCCTTCTCGGGCTTGAAGCTGTGGCTTTGCGCCGAAAGAGAAATTTTGCGGATCGTCTCGTTGGGGATTTGGTCGATTCTTTCATCGCGAGGGGCGGTATGGAGCGCGCGGTAAGGGCCGGGGTTACGGCTATAAATTGTGTGAAAGGCATTCGTTTCTGCAAATGGGCATTGGGGTAAGACGGCGGCAGAAGACGGTGTGCTGTTAAGGCATTTGTTTTTTCCATATACCCGAGGTGCTATCTCTTTTTGCGCGTGAAGGACAGGACAGACTTTGCTTTGTTTTTGCGTTATCTATGGATAAACGCACATGGAATTGCCAAACTAAGGGTGAGGTGATTTGCATGGCAAAAGCGGGGATGCGACGATATGTCACGGGCAATCCGCAGGGTACGGAAGGGACAGAAAATATCAAGAAGACGAAACCACCCAAAAATGATATGAAACCAGTCCCCGAAATACAGGGCAAGGCGAAAACGACAAAGCAAAGAGCAAACCCGATCGATTACAACAGAAAGTCTTAAACGAAGAGACCGGCTGCACAAGCCGGTTTCAATGTGTCAAAAAAGTCGTCTAAAAACATACGAATTCATTAAAATAAACAAAACTTGTCGTTCGTCGACCCCACTAATTCCGCTCCTGCCATCCGAGCGACGTGGGCTTCGCCCCACACCCCGGAGAAGAAATGACCGATCAACGAACGGAAATCAGTGTAGTATCGGCACTTTCCTGCATCCAACGAGTTTTAATTTCCTTCCATGGGGTTGGAGCGAAGCCCCAATGGATTGGGCGACAGGGTGGGTATCTTTCATCCGTCGGATACTTTTGTGCACTATTTTGCTGCATGAGGTTTTTGACAGCCTGAGACCGGCCGAACTTGTCGGTTTTGACTTTTGGGCGGATAACTGCAATGGGTTCTATTTTGTTATGTCGTAAAATATCCTAGAAATCTGTGCGGCAGAAGAATACATAAAAACTCGATGCACCGATCGTGGAAAAAAATTGGTTTTGCCAAACGGACAGAAATATGCTATTTTCATTAAAGCAACCGAATTTTTGTAAGGTAACACGGAATCAAAACGTTTTACATTATGATAGGAGGGATTGTATGAACGCGGCGACACCGATAGATATTTCCGCCGAGCCCTCCTTTTTGACGTTGGATATGGATCGGTTGGTTGCTACCTATTGCCATGCCTTCCTCCGCATCGCCTTTGTGTACTTGCACGATGCCCAACTGGCGGAGGATGCGGTACAGGAGACATATATTAAAATACTGCGAAAATACCCGGGTTTTGAATCGGCATCGGCAGAAAAAGGATGGGTCATGCAGGTTGCCGTTAATGTGTGCAGGGATATGCTGCGCAAGATTGGCCGAATGCGGGTAGATCCGTCCGCCGCGCTGGAAACCATTCCCTATGAGGCGGATTTGGAAAACAAAGCAGATGACACACCGCTTTTGGAAATCATGAAACTGCCTGAAAAATACAAAGAGGCGATCCTATTGTTTTACTATCAGGATTTATCGGTCAAAGATATTGCACAAGTCTTAAACGTATCGGAAAACACGGTCTCGGTTCGGCTAAACCGGGCACGAGCACTTTTAAAAAGTAAGCTGGAAGGATGGTATTTCGGGGATGAAACAGAATAACATACAATCGATCATCGACAGCCGACTTGCCGCCTTGCAGCCGAGCGAATCGCTGCAGGAACGGCTGAAAACGTTGGCGCTTGAGCAGGCGGACAAAACTTTGGAAAACGGCAGTTTGGAAGTGCGTATACCGGAGAATAACCGTTCAAAAATTGAAGTTCTGGACATTGACATTGTAGAAACTGAAATTTTCAAGAGCGACAGGTTGGAAACAGAGCGGACGGAAAGCAGCACGGAAACAGTTGAAATGCTGGAAAAAGAGCGTACTGAAAGCGAGATGCCCGGGAACAGTATTTCAGAGGAAGAAATTCCGGAAAATGCGATCTTCGAACTTGAGGCATCGGAGAGCGGCGTTCTGGAAGACGAAGCACAGGAAGAAACAGTACAAGAAATTAAGTTGTCAGAAACCAGCACTTCGGAAGACGAAGTTGTGGATGCCGGCCCTATTGCACTGGAAATGCCGGAGAGCGGCGTTCTGGAAGACGAAGCACAGGAAGAAACGGTGCAAGAAAGCAGGTTGTCAGAAACCAGCGATGCAGCGGATGAAAATTCGGACGATCGTCCTGTTGTAGCAATGGAGGACAATGCGCCTGAAGACGAAGCAGAGAATAGCCACATAGAAATAGAGACGCGGGAAAGCGAGATCGCAGACGACTGCATTTCGGCTGAGCATGTCCGAAAGAAAAAAAGAGCAGCGCGAAAAATTGCGAAAACGCCGGAAAAGGCGCCCGCGCACATTTTTGTTGCGCAAATTGCTGAAACCAGTGCCCAAAGCGACCATCTATTAGAAATTGTGGACCAAAAACAACAGAAACGCTGGTCTTGGCGCCGGCCGTTGATCGCGACAGTTGCGGCGTGCCTGTGTATTGCATTGACTGCGTTGTTGCTGACGGCGACGATGCCGCGGGTGAACACATTTGTGTCGGATTTGATCGTTCCGCGCGAACAGTTCTATAACCGCCAGGAACTGGAGGAAGTCATCAGCCCAGAATTAGATAAAATACTCGAGCCGGTTGCGGATGACTGTGCACAGCGTGGCATACAGATGGAAGTCATTGCGGCGACAACAAACGGCAGCGCGATGATGCTCATCTACACGCTCAAGGATTTAGAGGGCGACCGCATCAACCAGGACATCAATCCGCCAGTGCTGGAAGTGTTTGGTCACCCGGTGGCAAGCACTGCGCAAAAGTCCTACGATCCGGCAACCAAAACACTGACGGTAACCGTATTCTTAGTCGGAGATACCGCGGCGCGCGATGCCGGCGTGACGATTTCAACCAGGCAAATTACCAGTACCACTGCCATTCCGTTTTTTGATACCGGGATCGATTGGACAACAGTGCCGATAGAAACACCGGTGTCGTATATTGGAAATGAGACGTATGGCGCCTCTGTTGTGGGACCGTCCGGCGAAATTGCCGAGACGTTGCTGCAAGAAAATGTATTCCCCATTTTACAGCCGAAAGCGCCGGAATTGCAGGTTCCGCTGGCCAATCTCGAGTCTGCCGCGATTTCCAATATCGCGTTTGTGAACGGGGAACTGCATGTACAGATACACTATAGCCAAAGGGACAGCATCGACCAGAGTGTCAAGCTGGAGGATGGAACCTTTCTTGTGACGAACGCGCCGGATGCCGCGCTGACCAGTGAAACTGCCTTTGCAGAGAACAGCACGTTTTTATACAGCGTGGCTTTTTACGCAAGCGGCTTGGGCGCAGAAGGTGTTTTTTATGAATATGTATACGCAGTGCCGCAGGAATCGCTGGCCGATTACAAATTGCTCGGTGTTGGATTCCATCGAACTGATGTCATCGAGGAAGATGATTGGTCGATCACAATTCCGCTGAACACGGTTGCTCCGGTTGCGATACCGTGCAGTATCCCGGTGGGTTCTATGTCTAACAGCGACCCGGCAGGGGATGCTGACGAAACCGGGAATGTCAGCGAAACAGTCTATACCGGCGAAATCACAGGCCTATTGATCTCACCATTCGGGTTTCAATTGCAAGGAATCCAAGATATCAAGCAAAATCTGATATCCGTGGAGCTGGTTTTAAAAGACGGTACCATTCGGAGCTTTATGAGCGGGCAGGAAGTCGGCGGTGTCTTTGTCGGCGTGCAGGAGTGGTGTTTCCTGTTTGAACGCGCGGAGAACGGAAATGTGCGTTTTGATGGTATCGATCTGGCGGCGCTTCAGGCAATTCGTATCAATGGCGTGGAGGTCGCGCTCTGACGAGTGCAGTCTTTTCAAAACTCCTCTCGATATTGAGAGGAGTTTTTTATGGGGAGATAGTCTGACTGGCAAAAGAAAAAAATGAATCTTTGGTAAGGTTTTGACAATTTGGCGAATCAAATGAAAAAAGAGGGGAGATGCAGCCTATGGTGGAAATGGAAAACACGGGTGCACAAGCAGCACTGGATATCACACATATCGTGGAATCCTACCACACCAGTGTGCTGCGCTTGGCTTTTCTATATTTAAAAGATGCGCATTTGGCGGAGGATGCCGCGCAGGAAACATTTATCCGCGCCTACCGGTTTCAGACGTCATTTCGCGGTGATTCATCTGAAAAAACGTGGATTATCAGCATAGCAATCAACGTATGCCGTCAGTTTTTGCGCAAGGCATGGTGGAAACAGACAGATGACACGACCGCGCTGGAACAAATCCCGACTGAGGACGCGGCAGCGCAGGTGGACGACACAACGATTGTGGAAGTGATGCGGCTGCCCGAAAAGTATAAAGATGTGATCCTGCTCTTTTACTATCAGGATCTATCGATCAAAGACATATCGAAGGCGCTTGATATTCCGGAAAACACAGTTGCTGTACGGCTTAACCGTGCCCGAAATCTGTTGCACACGCGGCTGAAAGGATGGTATTACGATGAGTAAACAAAAGTTTGCCGCACAGGTTGACCGGCGGCTTGCTTCCCTGACCTCGACGCCTATTGGCAGACAGCGCATCTTGCACGCCATCGCCGAGATTGAGCCAATCTCGCAAAAAAGAACACGTCAGCAGACGATGTCAACAAAAATCCGGCGCCCGATCATCATCGTCATTGCCATTCTGTTGAGCCTGACCATGACGGTAACAGCGCTGGCGATAACAGTTCCCGAAATAGGGGAGGCGATCAAGCGGCTGTTTTCGGACCGCGTGACGTCTGATTTAGAGTCGATGATGCAGTCGGTGGCGGCGAGTTATACAGCGGAAGGCGTTCAGATGGATGTTGTGTCAGCCATCACCGATGGTGACAGTGCGCTGATCGTCTATACGCTTCGCGACTTGGAGCAGAACCGGATTAATGAGACGACACAGGTAGATCCACAGCTTGATTATGGTGCGTATTGCGACCGAATCAATTATTCGATCGAATATGACGAAACGGAAAAGGTGCTTGTTATCACTGAACTTCTGGTATTTCACAATAATATATACAGCAGTCAAGAACCGTCGACCTATTTCGTAAACCTGGCTCAAATAGAATCGACGATGAAGGAAACACCATTTGATACAAAATTTGATCTTTCGGTCCTGCGGGAAACGACAGAATATACCACCGCACTCTCTTTTGAATTTAGTATGGGCGGCCCCGTTGTGCGTGATGGCAACGATCAAAGTTTGCAACCGGCATTGTTATTGCCGAATATGCAGTATGAGCTGAACGACTATTCCTATATTTCCGCCGCCGGCTATGTCAACGGACAACTGCATGTGCAGATTCATTTTCCAAACCACGCAAGCGAGCTAAATCCACAGGGCACAAGCAGTGACTATGGGCAGTTGCTGTTGGCAGAAACAGCAGACTCTGATTCTTCGGAGGCAGATCTGTTTGCGCCAGGCAGCCGGTCGCTGTATTGGATATGGATTGACGGTATGCAATTTGGGAATGCGGGATTTTATTTGGAACATGTGTACGATGTTTCACCCGGGACGTTAGGTGTTTCTGAAAAACTATATGGTATAGAGTTCTCTTGTGCGACAAATGTTATTAGGGGACCTTGGGATGTATCTTTTGTGCTTTCCCATGTGACAGCTACGGCCATTGATTGCAATGTGCCAAACGGGAGCGGCAGAATTACGAGTGTGACCGTCTCACCATATGTGATACGCGTGGAGGGCGAGGGCTTTGAAAAAGAAAATCCATATACGATCACACTGAATATGAAAGATGGCACGGTGCACACCTATACAGGAGGACATGTTTATAGCGAGGACAACCAATACCGAAGTTATACACAAATACATGATGATGAATACGCCGGCATGTTTGACGGGGTTGAATTTGCGGACATTCTGTCGATTACGGTGAACGGCGAAGAGATATACAAAAACAAGGAAGACGAGGGAAACCACAAAGATTAGCAAGAGGTCAAAAAGCGGGGCAACAGAAAAAAGAATAAAATCACATAGAAGTGATTTTTTAAGGCGGCGTTTTCTTTGTCAGCAGGGCAGTATTTTTGCATGCAGCGCGCGTGAATTCACGAAGACCGGACACATATAGTCAAAGAGCGTTGTTTCACTGCGTGACAACAAAAAAGTGGAACACTATGGTTCCACTTTTTGCTTTTGCGCAATGTAATATAGCGGTTAACCGATCACATGCGTGAGCGGCATGATACAGACGCCGGCGAGCGTCGCGAAGAGCGCCAGGCGCTCGTGGCCATACTGGCGCGAAGAGGGGATGAGCTCCTCTATCGCGATATAAACCATGATGCCCACAATAACCGCGAACAGGATGCCGAGCACAAACGGCGTGATAAACGGCCGTAAGACCAGAAAAACGAGCAGCGCGCCAACCGGCTCGGCGATACCGGATAAAAACGTGTAGAAAAACGCGCGTTTTCGGCTGCCTGTGGCGTAAAAGACGGGCAGCGCTACCGAGATGCCTTCGGGAATGTTGTGTAGCGCGATGGCGATCGCGATGGTGATGCCAAGCGTCAGATTTTCATAGCCGGCCATGAAAGTCGCCATGCCTTCTGGAAAATTGTGCAGGCCGATCGCGAGCATCGACACAAAGCCGACACGGTACAAATCCTTGTGCGGCTTTTCGCCGGTTGTCTTATCGTAGGGGTCGTGCGGAACAAAACGGTCGATCCCGATGGCGATGGCCAAACCCACAATGATAAACACCACAGTGAGCACAATGCCCCAGCGGTCGGTGGTAGCGCCGCTGAACAGCGCGGTGGCGTTCGGATACAAGTCTGTAAACGAGACGCTGAGCATAACGCCCGCTGCAAATCCGAGGGAGGCGGAAATTAACTTCTCGTTTTTTCCTTTTGTGAAAATAACAATCACGGCGCCCAGCAGGGTGGTAACCCCCGCGAGCGCGGATAATAAAAGTGCACGAACAGCTGCCGGCTCAAACATCCATCATCCCTCTGTGGTTTGGTGGTTTATTATAAGCAGTTTCTGTAGTTTTGTGCCTGATTTATACCAAACCGACCTTTTTGCGTACTTTTTGCAACACTTTTTGCGCAATTGCGTTTGCGCGCGCGGCGCCATCTGCCAGCACGCCGTTTAGATAGTCTTTGTCCGCGAGAATGCGGTTGTATTCCGCCTGAATCGGCTGAAGCGCCTGTGCTACAGTTTCGCCGACCGCAAGTTTGAAATCGCCGTAACCCTTGCCGGCAAATGCCTGCTCAATCTCCGCAAAGGATGCGCCCGTGAGCGCACTGTAAATCGACATCAGGTTGACAATGCCGGGCTTGTCTTCCGCCGCACGGATCTCACTGCCCGAATCGGTCACCGCGCGTTTGAACTTGCGAATGATTGCGTCGGACGGATCTGTGAGCATGATTTTGGCGTTGTCATTTTCGTCGGTTTTGCTCATCTTGGCGGTGGGCTGCTGCAACGACATCACCCTGCCCCCTACGGTTGGGAAATACCCTTCGGGGATCACAAAAACATCGCCGTAGATGCCGTTAAAGCGCAGCGCGATGTCGCGGCAGATCTCCATATGCTGGCGCTGGTCGTCGCCAATGGGCACCAGATTGGTATGGTACAGCAGGATGTCTGCCGCCATCAGAACAGGGTAACTGAACAGCCCCGCGTTGACATTCTCGGGATGCTTTTGCGATTTGTCCTTGAACTGTGTCATGCGGGACAACTCGCCAAACTGTGTGTAGCAGGAAAGAATCCACGCCAATTCCGCGTGCGCGGATACATCGCCCTGAATAAATAAAATAGAGCGTTTCGGGTCGACGCCGCACGCAAGCAGCATCGCCGCCGATTCGCGGATCTGCCGGCGCAGCGCGGCGGGGTCGTGCCGCACGGTTAAAGAATGCAGGTCGACGACACTGTAGACGCAGTCGCACTCGTCCTGCAGCTTGTCCCAGTTGCGCACAGCGCCGATATAGTTGCCGAGCGTAAAGCCGCCGGTGGGCTGAATCCCGCTGAAGACGCGGGGCTTGGTTGTGGGTTCCATGGGTTACCTCCTGACAATAAGAAGATTATATCGCGCATCTTTATTCTGGTCAAACACCCACAAGTATATTTTAGAACGGTAATGCATCATAGTCTTCTTCTATTAAAGCAAAGTCATTTTCATCTGTCTCTCGGAAGATTGACAGTAAATTTTCGATTCTGGCGGTTAGCTCATCGAAAGTTATGATTGTCACGTTATGTTGGCTTTTTCTGTAAAGTTCAAAAGACGCGATTTGTTGTTTACTTAAAGAACCCGCCCGACCAATGATCAAATAGCAGAGTGGATCAAATGCATAGAACTCGCTGTCGATATTGCACCGTGCTGCATAATAATTTTGCAAAAAAGTTTGCTTATAATCTAGAATCTGATTGATTGCACCACTTAATGCGTGATGTAAACAATAAGCGTTGTCACGATAGAGTTGACCAATCAAAGGCGTGACAGGCGTTTTAATTTCTATGATAGCAATATTCTTTGTCAATGGATTTTGGACGATGTAATCGCTCAGTCTTCCACAGCGGTTATCGAGCGCTTTTCCTCCTATATATGATTTCGCTTGAAAATATGTATAGGGCGCACTAAAGATTTGGGATAAAACCCATTGATTATCTGCAAAGAAGACTTGCCAATCTTCTTCCTTTTGATTTGCCATGTTTTGTTTCATGAAGGAGAGTACTTTGTCAAATTGTGTCGTGGCAATATGTGCAGATAAAGTATGGATGGCAGTATCGTCCAAGTTCATTAATGTTTGTTCTAGTAGGGCGCCAGTTTGGTCTTTGATTACTAATTCTAAAAGCGGCTTTGTCAGTGCAGGCTTTGTTTTTAGTAGTTCAATTATTTTTTCTACATCTTCGTTCTTGTGACCCCACAAACTGCTTGGTGATTCTGCTTTTCTATAGGTTGAGGTTCCACCCTCGATACTATCAATGCTTCCTGAAACATTGTATAATGCTTTAAGTCCATTGAATAGCCTATATGTTTCATGGTGATCTAAAGTAATTTCGAGGGTGTCACCGCAATGGATATCTCTCTTAGATTTTTTGTCTACAGGGAACCGGTCATCGGTTTTTCGTTTTTTCTCGTGGACAAGCGTGCCTGCGACACATTCTTTTGGGTCACTCGTTTTCTTTATGATCTTTGGATAAAAAGATGTTTTGATCAGCTCTGTTTCATTTAGAACGATACTGGATGCATCAGCGGTTACGTTTGATGTTGAATGCAATTTAATTGTTTCCGATTCTGAGGTTGTATATGTAATCGCCATGGGTAGCCCTCCTTTTCATTACCCATAAAATACCATTTTTTTGACAAACAGGGAAGACGAGAATACAATATTTTTATAGTTTAAAGGACAAGGTGATTACCGGTATGAACAAAATTCGAACCCGCTTCGCTCCCAGCCCAACCGGATATATGCACGTCGGCAACCTGCGCACAGCACTCTACGCGTATCTGCTCGCAAAGCAGGCGGATGGCAGCTTTGTGCTGCGCATTGAGGACACCGACCGCGAGCGCTATGTCGAGGGCGCGGTGGACATTATATATGACACGCTGCGCGACGCAGGGCTGCTTTGGGATGAAGGTCCGGATGTTGGCGGCGATTTTGGGCCGTATATTCAAAGCGAGCGCATGGGGCTGTATCTGGACTACGGCAGGCGGCTGGTGGAGACCGGCGCGGCCTACTATTGCTTCTGTACAAAAGCCGAACTGGAGACGCGCTGCGCCACAGACGCCGCCGATGGCGTTGCGCGGTACGATGGGCACTGCGCAAATCTTTCAGCGGAGGAATGTGCGCGCCGCATCGCGGCTGGAGAATCCTACGTCATTCGGCAGAAGATGCCGCGCACAGGGACAACCTCGTTTGAGGATCTCGTCTACGGGACGATTACGATTGAGAACAGCGAGCTGGAGGATCAGATTTTAATCAAATCGGACGGCATGCCGACCTACAACTTTGCCAATGTCATCGACGACCACACAATGGGCATCACACATGTGGTGCGCGGCAACGAATATCTGTCGAGTACGCCGAAGTATAACCTGCTCTATGCGGCGTTCGGCTGGGCAGTGCCGCAGTATATCCACTGTGCACCCGTGATGAAAGACGAGCATCAGAAACTGAGCAAACGCAACGGCGACGCATCCTATCAGGACTTGGTCGCGAAAGGATATCTGCCCGCGGCGATCGTCAACTATCTCGCGCTGCTGGGCTGGTCGCCAAAAGGCGAGCAGGAGATTTTTTCGCTCGATGAGCTGGTCGCGGCGTTTGATGTCGCGGGCATCAGCAAATCACCTGCGATCTTCGACCCCGAAAAGCTGACGCACATCAACGCGGAGCATATCCGCGCGCTCTCTCACGAGGCGTATAAGGCGAGCGCGCTGCCATACATTAAGCAGGCGGTCAAGCGCGATATTGATGTCGATGTGCTCTGCGACGCGATGCAGCCACGTACCGAGCGGTTTGCGGATATTCCGGACAAACTTGGGTTTCTGGACGCTTTACCGGTCTACGATAACGTGCTGTACGAAAACAAAAAGATGAAAACCAATGCGGAAACGGCGAAGGATGCGCTCGAGAAAATTTTGCCGGTATTGAAACAGCTGGATGATTTTTCGCTGCAGAGTATCCATGCGGCGCTTTTCGCGCTGATTGAGACGCTTGGCGTGAAAAACGGCTTTGTGTTGTGGCCTTTGCGCGTTGCGCTCTCTGGTGTCCCGGTGTCGCCGGGCGGCGGTGTTGAGCTGGCGGCGATCCTGGGCAAAGACGAGACAATCCGGCGCATAGAGCTGGGCTTGGCACAATTGTAATCTGTTCGAACAGGCGTGGACAGCACAAGACGGAGAAGAGTTATGATTCGGTTCAATCGACAGATGCAGACAATTGTCCGCGTCGTGGTTTATGTGGTTTGTATCATCGTCGCTGTACAGGCGTTTCTGTACGGCGCGATTTTGGATATGGTTTTCGGTTCCATTTTTTTGCTGTATCTTATTCTCGTCATCCTCCGATTTGTAATCAAGCGCGGCATGCGGCAGCCGCAACCAAAGCAAAAGCCGGTGAGCCAGTCGGCGGCAACTGCCAGGCGGATTTTCAATAACTTCATGGACAGCGACATCATTGTGTATTTGTATATTATTTACTGGGGATTGAAAAACGTGTTGCCGGGTCTGCTGGCCGGCCGTATTTTTACGCTGGTATCGTATAACACGATTTTCCTGGTTTTTGGCATCGTTTGCTTTGTGGATGCGGCGCGCTATATATTTGGACTGGACAAGTTCCGGAACAGTGAAAGGCGGCGCACCTGGGATGTATACGATGTGGAGAAAGAATCGATACCGGCGCCACAGGGCGGCACCCTCTGCCCGCATTGCGGCGGCGCGGTGACACAGGGCGACAAGATATGCCGGCACTGCGGACAATCGATGGTTTCGGAGCGCGTTCACAAATAGGTCACTGCGCCGCGAAGCCGTGTGCATCAAAGCGGGCGGGAATAGAACCGAACGAAACTACTTATAGAAAGATTGTGTAGCTGGTTGAAGGATTACTGGCAGTTATCCGTTATTTTTGTTGTTGCAAGCTTTTTTGCGCTGCAATTATTTACAGAGCTTCACATGCCAACCTTTGTCATCGGCCTGTTGCTTTTGGTCGCTGCAATTGGCCTTGTAATACACCAAATCCTTGCCGCGCGCAAGACAAAACAGGAAACGGCTGATCCGGCGCGCGCGAAAACGCGGTTGAAAAGTTGGAAGAAGATCGCTGCCGAAAGCGTTTTTCCAATCGTGGAAATTCTGTTTGGCGGTACCATGGTTTTTGTGGATCTGTTTGGCGGCGACTTTAACGGCATGAGCTTGTATGGCGGTCTGCCGTTTGTTGTGTTGGGCGCGCTGATGTTACATCAGCAGCAAAAAGTGCGCAAAGCCAATGCAAAATATCAGGGTACCCGTGCCGTATGGGAACAGGCAGAGAATCGGCAGACAACAACGCAGGACCCGCCGCAGCAAACTGGAGCGCCCGCAAGTACGATACGGTGCCCGCGTTGCGGCGCGCAAGTTCGCGCCGAAGCAAAGATTTGTAATCACTGCGGAAACATATTTTTAGATTTTTCGGACAAAGAAGGGAAGTAGCAATGCCGGTTGCGCGTGTACAGGCTTTTTTGGAACCGCTGGGATTGGCGGGCAGAATTCACGAGTTTTCGGTGTCGAGCGCGACTGTCGCGCTCGCGGCCGCGGCGCTCTCGGTTGCGCCTGCCCGCATTGGGAAATCCCTGGCTTTTCAGTTGGGCGCGCGCGCAATTATTGTCGTCGTCGCGGGGGATGCACGGATTGACAACGCAAAATACAAAGCGCAGTTTGGGTTAAAAGCAAAAATGTTATCGCCGGCGGAGACGCTTGCGCGCACCGGATACGCGGTGGGCGGCGTGTGTCCATTTGATGTGCCCGAAGACGTGGAAATCTATTTAGATTGTTCACTGCGGCGCTTTGCAACTGTCTTTCCCGCGGCGGGCAGCGGCAACAGCGCGGTAGAGCTGTCCTGTGAAGAGCTTTTTGCCTGTTCGCGCACAAGGGGATGGGTGGATGTCTGCCGGGATTGGCAGGATACAGACACAGACGCCAAAGGAGAAATTGATGCAGACCTATAAAGTGAAAACAACCGCAAAGATATGGAAACTGTTTTTAGCTGCTTTTTTTCTGGCGCTGGTTCTTGTTTTTGCTGTGTTTGCGCGGCAAGAGGCAGACGTTATCGTGTGGCTGGCCTGGCTTGCCGCTGTGGGGGCCACCGTTGTTTTTTTATATAATGCGGGCAACGCATTTGCGCGGTCGGTCACGCTCTATGATGACGGTCGGCTGGTTTGCCGGTCATTGCGCGGCGTGGCCCGTGACCTAAATGTTCGTGATTATCACGTGGAAGTAATCACTGAGCGGTACCTGCCCGCGGTGCTCTTTTTTATACATGCGGATACCAAGAAGACGGCAGAACGCCAAAAGATGGTTCGCGTTTATATAAGGGATTATAAAAATGCGGAAGATTTGATCGCCAGTGTAACCGGAATGCCAAAAAATGATGGATCTTTTTGAATGAACGTTGCGCGGCAGAATGCAACAAAAACAAACAATTTTGATATTGTTTCGATCATCTATCCGTGATACAATCTGTGGCAGTAAGAGCAGTGGGGAGGCGCTTATTATGAAAGTCTATAAGCGATCGCTGTTCCAGACACTCAGAGGTTTTTTGTTAGGGCCAATATCTGCCTTTGCCATCGTTTATGTTCTAACGATTTTTGACGTCAACTTTCTCGTGCGAATCGCAGCGGGAATCCTTGTTATGCTGGTTGTTTTGTATTTTACATTTTATAGCGATCAGATTCGCTTTGAGATCACCAAAGATCAGCATCTGCGCTATTATGAAAAATTCCGAATCTGCAAAGATTTTAAGCTGCAAGACTGTGAGGTTGGCTATCGGCGCAGTTGGGCGAATTCTTCACAAGATGTGTTGCTCCAAATAATCAAGCGAGATGGAACAGAGGAATTTATCGACTGCAGCGCGCTTGGTATCAATACATTTTTGGATATGTATCAGCATCTAAAAGCAATCGCCGGCGAACATGTGCACGAGATGAAATAACCGCATGAAAAGACTTATAGAACCCCCCGCTTCGTTGAAGCGGGGGGTTCAGGCTGTCAATGAATCCCAGGTAGCAAAAGAAGTGCACAAAAATATCACTGCCTAAAGATACCCACCCTGCCGCCCAATAAATTGGGGCTTCGCTCCAAACCCCATTGGCCGTCGGATGCAGAACAGTGCCGATACTACGCCGTTCTGTTCGTCGACCTTTCATTTCACCTCCGGGGTGTGGGGCGAAGTCGCACGTCAATCGGGTGGCTGGGGCGGGTTTGCAAAGGGCGACGAACGGAACGCCTTATGCATTTTGTCGTTTGCGCGTTTTATATGGACTTTTTTGACACGCTGAACCCCCCGCTTCCACGAAGCGGGGGGTTCAGCGTGTTGCAGTTAAATGATACTTGGCGTTTCCTGTACCGTGCCAAGGCGCACATCTACCAGGCCGAAGCTATAGCCGGCGGCGGTTGCGTTATCCAAAAAGTCGCCCATAATTGCCGCGTTGGTAGAAGAGACAGCGTGCAGCAGATAGATAGCGCCGCTGTGCATCGCGGCTGTCACTTTTTGCAACGCCTCGGCGTGGCCAGGCTGCGCATCTGTCTTCCAGTCCACATAGGCAAAACTCCAGAAGATACTCTGGTAACCTAAGTTCTGAATATATTGAAGAGAATGCTCTGAGAATTCGCCCATCGGATAGCGGAACAATGTCATCTCGTAGTGGAATGTTTCTTTGACGTAATGATGCAGTTCCATCAGTTCATTGGTGACGCGTTCGTCCGACAAACCTGGCATAGAGGGGTGATTCGTCGTATGGTTTGCGAGCGTATGCCCGCTATCGATAATGCGCTGCACAATTTGTGGGGCGTCGCGCACATAGTCCATCGTGACAAAAAAGGTACCTTTGATGCCGCGCGCATCCATCGCGTCTAAAATTGCTTCTGTATAGCCGTTCTCATAACCGAGATCGAACGTCAGGTACATTACGCCGTCATCTTCCGGGAAGATAAACTGACCGCCGAGCTCGCTGTATTTATTTTGTGCGTTGATGGCGTCCAGCGGTTGGTTTTTATCGTTTTTGTTGGCGCCCACGCCCCAGCCGATTTTGGAATTTGACAGCGCCGGGACATCTGGCGCCGGGGAGACGACATCACGGTCAAGGGTATCCTCGGGCAGTGGCTCTGGAATGGGTGCTGGCGTACGGTTGGCGGACGTTGCAAACCAGATTGCGCAGACAACCAGGGCCACGCTTAGCAATACGATCAGCGCGATTCGAAATCCATTGGCGCTGCCTTTTTCTTTTCTTTTATCGTAATCTTCGTGATTCATATAATAAATACTCCTTTTGGTACTACCACTACCACAGCGTAAATGTCGCTCTGTATAGTGTGCCAAAAGGAGTGACCTGCTATAAAAGAAAAAAATGGAAAAACAGCCGTCGGCGATGTATCCTCCGCTCATCGCTTTCCCGCAGCGGGCGCTGAAATTAAAAGAGCAAAGGCTGCGTTAGGAGCGGGATTTGATTTGTACAGAAACCCGCGCCGGCATACAGATCGCATATTCAAGTTCGTCCCCGATCCAGCCAAAGCCCTCACACAACTTGTCGGGGCATTGGGATTGGATAAACCGGATTTTGCCGTCTTTTACCTCGAGAGTAACCGGCAAATCCCCCTCAATATGGTAGAGGCCGGTTTTGCTCAGATCAATTTCCTGCACAAGCTCGCCTTTGTAGGTCACAACGGCAATATTTCCTTTTGTTCTGGGAAATAAAAGCAAAATTGCCACGATTGCCAACACAACAACCGCAGCCAGTATAAAACCATCCCGTTTTTTAAAAATACGATCACGCATGCATGTATTATACCACAAATAGAATTAACAAATGCCAGCCAAATTCTCGGTTTTGACAATAACGCCTTTTCTGCTGCTGTGTTATACTAAAAGAAATTTAAATTCGACAAAATACTGCCTGAAATTGAGATTTCAATCCTGGAGGTGGAAATTGCCGTGGGGGTATACGAACCATTTGTATCAACGCAGGGAGCCGCCATGGTGCGCGATCTCAAGCGCTTGGTGGACATTGCGAGCGTGAAAACCGCACCGCAGCCTGGCGCGCCCTATGGCGACGGCGTTCGCGTTGCGCAATTGGCCGCAATGCAGCTTTGTGCGCAGGCGGGCATGGCGGTGACCGATCTTGACGGCCATATCGCCTATGCACACTATGGCGATCCGGACCATTTTATCGCGGTCATTGCGCATTTGGACGTGGTACCCGCCGGGGCGGGGTGGGACAGCGATCCGTTCGATTTAAACATTCGTAACGGCTATCTTGTCGGTCGCGGCACAGGCGACGACAAGGGCCCGTTTGTGGCCGCGCTCTATGCTGTTCGGTATTTGATAGAACAAAACATTCCGCTGCGCTACGGTATCCGCTTGATTTTAGGCCTGGATGAAGAGAGCGGCATGTGCGATATTGCCTATTACAACGCACACTGCAAAAAGCCATTGTTTACCTTCACGCCGGACGCCGCATTTCCGGTTGGTCACGGCGAAAAGGGCATTTATTCGGCAAACCTCGTCTCGGCACCGTTCAAAAACCGTGTTGTTTTAGAACTGGAAGGCGGCGTGGCAAGCAATGTGGTGCCCGATACCGCGGCAGCGGTTGTGAGCGATCGTTATGCGTCTATGCTGCGGCAGGCTGCCGCAGGGCAGAGTGGATCGATCCAACTCGAAGAGACGGGCGGACAGGTTCGTGTGATTGCATCTGGAATTGCAAAACATGCCGGCATGCCGGAGGGTTCGGTCAATGCGATTCACGTGTTATGCAAGTTTTTACTTGGCAGTGGTATCCTGCAGGGAGAAGAGGCGGCGGCGATTCGGTTTTTGCGCGAGGCGACCGCGTCCCACACCGGCGAGCCGTTTGGCTTATCCTGTGACGACGGCATTTTCGCGCCGCTGACGATCATCAGCGGGTTGGTCTCTATACAACAAGAACAGTTTATCCTCAATGTGAACTGCCGATATCCAACGGCGATTACCGGCGCGCAAATTACCGCGCAGCTGAACGAATTCTGCGCAAAAAACGGGTTTGCGGTTGCTGATGTCACTGACAGCGCACCGTATTATCTGGATCCGGAGACGCCGGCGGTTGCGCTGCTTTGCAGCATCTATAACGAAATCACCGACAGCGACGAAAAGCCCTACGTGATGTCGGGCGGCACCTATGCCCGGCACATCGACAACGCAGTGTCCTACGGCATTGAGCCGCCGACAGTCGAAGATCCAGATTGGGTGGGCAGCGCACACATGAAAAACGAGGCGGTCAGCGTAAACTGCCTGTTGCAGGCGTGCGAGATTTTTATCGAAACGTTGATCCGGCTGCAGGAAATAGAGTTTTAGCGACACACGCGCACGGAGAAGAGAAAGGTTTGGTCAATTGTGAACAGAATCCTTTTGGTTGTCGACATGCAAAACGATTTTATTGATGGGTCACTTGGCACAAAAGAGGCGGTTGCGATTGTGCCTGCTGTGGCGGAAAAAATCCGCAACTTTGACGGCGCCGTCTTTTATACAAAAGATACCCACAGCCAAAACTACATGGCTACAAATGAGGGAAAGTATTTGCCGGTGCAGCACTGTATCAAAGGCTCGGACGGTTGGCGATTAAACCCTTTGATTGAAAAGCTGTGCATCGACAAACGCGCGACAAGCGTGGAAAAGCGAACCTTTGGCGCGAGCTCACTGCCAGATCTACTTTACATGCGTTACCCGGATGGCCTCGATGAAATTGAAATCGTCGGGCTTTGCACCGATATCTGTGTGATATCCAATGCGCTGCTGCTGAAGGCGTTCTTTCCGGAAACAACGATCAACGTTGACGCTGCCTGCTGCGCGGGCGTGACGCCGGAGAGCCACAACAACGCCTTGGCGGCGATGAAAATGTGCCAGATACAAATTGCAGAATAAAAAATTGTGCAGCATGCATTCTATATCCGGTGGTCTTAAGCTGCCGCCCAGATGCACATGGACATGGCCCCAGACCAGGAATGAATCATAAACGGCAGTTGGTTAGAGCCAAGCGAAAATTTATGAAGCAGGATGTCTTTACATACTTGGCAAATAGCAAAAAAGCCACGTACCAGGAATATAATATTATAAAAAAAGCGGCGAGGAGAATCCTCACCGTTTTTTAGCGCGTCAAAAAAGCCCATAAAACACGAGAACGACAAAATGCACAAGGCGTTCCGATCATCGACCGATGCAACCTCGCCCCACGACCCGGAGAGATGAAAAGACAGGTTGACGAACGGAACCAGTGTAGTGGCGGCAGTTTCCCATTCCGGCGGCCTTTTATGTTTTCCATAGGATTTGGAGCGAAGCCCAGTTTATTTGGGCGGCAGGGGGATCTTTCGGTCGCGCTTTTTTCGCTGCCTGGGGTTCTTTGGCAGCCTGAAAACAGGGAGGATACCTCTCACCGTTTTATCAGTAAGCGGTTCGATTTGTCAATTCCTGTGGCGTACACAGAGAATAGTTATGATCTATTATGTGGAGACTCGGGACTGCGAAATACTCAAACACGTCGAGAAAGAGCGAATGTACCTGGGCGCAATAGGTGGCTTTCTATTGTCAAACCACAAAAGTGATTTTTAGCCGCACAGAAAATTCCGATACATGCGGTTCTGTTTTCTTGGACCATCGCCCAGCAAACGCGACTTTGCCACTCTTTTGGTTCTTTCGCGTCGTTCTATTTTGTGTCGGGGTTTAGTTCTCCATATATTCCGAAGGATTGCTGACAATCGGTTTGCCGTCCTTATCCAGAAGAACGGTTAACCCGCCCGCGTAGCCTTCACACATAAACAGATAGTTCACGCCGGTTACCGTGTCAATCCAGATCTCGGATACGGCAACAGCACCCTGCGTATAAATTTTTACAAAACGTTTTTCCTTTGCCATGGCTTCCTCCCATTTGTGTTGTTTATTGATTTGTCCAGTTTTTGGCTCGCTCGACCGCGTGGTTAAACGCCGCGCAGCGGGTTTCGCGCTCCGCGCGGGACATCGTCGGCTCAAAGACGGCGTCGACCGAGCGGGTTTGCCTGATTGCGTCCAGGTTTTTCCAGACGCCGACGGCAAGCCCAGCCAGATAGGCCGCGCCGAGCGCCGTCGTCTCCCGAATTTTGGGACGCACAATTGTGATGCCGGTGATATCCGCCTGAAAACGCATGAGGAAACCGTTCGCCGAGGCGCCGCCGTCCACCCGCAGTTCTTTGAGCAGGCCGGCATCCTGCTCCATCACCTGAATGACCGCGTTGCTCTGGTAGGCGATCGATTCGAGCGCCGCGCGGATGATATGGTTGCGGTTGGCGCCGCGCGTGAGACCAACGAGCGTACCGCGCGCATGCATATCCCAAAAGGGAGCGCCGAGACCGGTGAAAGCCGGCACAAGGTAGACGCCGGCGCTGTCGAACACTTTGGTCGCGAAATATTCGGAATCGGCGGCGTCCTGCAACAAACCCAGTTCGTCCCGCAGCCATTGCACCACCGAACCGCCCGAGAACACACTGCCCTCCAGTGCATACTGTGTCGGCTGGCCGGCAGTGCTCGCGGCAATGGTGGTGATCAGTCCCTTGTCGCTGTAACACAGTTCCTCGCCGGTGTGCATGAGAATAAAACAGCCGGTGCCATAGGTGTTTTTGACTTCACCTTTTTCGAAACAGGCCTGCCCGAAAAGCGCGGCTTGTTGGTCGCCGGCGATACCGGCGATTGGAATTTCAACGCCGCCGTGGTTATAATAGCCACAAATGCCGCTGCTTGGTTTTACCTCGGGCAGCATGCACATCGGGATATCGAGTGCGTCGCAAAGCGTCTCATCCCAGCAGAGATTGCGAATGTCGAACAACATGGTGCGGGAGGCGTTTGTATAATCGGTGATGTGCACCGCGCCGTTTGTCAGTTTATAGATCAGCCAGCTGTCCACTGTGCCGCAGAGCAGTTCGCCGCGCTGCGCGCGTTCGCGGGCACCGTCTACATGATCGAGAATCCACTTGATTTTCGTGCCCGAAAAATAGGCGTCTACCACGAGGCCGGTTGTTTGCTTGATATACTCTGTCATGCCGCGCCGCGCCAAATCTTCGCAGATATCCGCTGTGCGGCGGCACTGCCAGACGATGGCGTTATGAATGGGCCGGCCGGTGGCGCGCTCCCAAACAACCACGGTCTCGCGCTGGTTTGTGATGCCAATTGCGGCGATATCGTGTATATCCACACCGCTTTTGGCGACCACCTCGTGGACCACGCCGAGCTGCGAGGAATAGATCTCCATCGGGTCGTGTTCCACCCAGCCTTCTTTTGGAAAATACTGCGTAAATTCCCGCTGGGCCAGATCGATGAGATTCTGCTGGTCGTCAAATAAAATGGCGCGGGAACTCGTGGTACCCTGGTCTGCGGCGATGATATATTTTGGCATTGGCAATCACCTCGTTTCGCTATCAGTGTATCATATTTTATCTGGCGCTTCCAGAGAGCAAAACAACGGAACAGCTTTAATTTTTGATCTACAATGAAACTGTGATAAAATGGCTTCGAATTGATATTATGAACAGCATCGGATCAGTCACATAGAAATCTGAGGAACGCAGTCAAGTGAAGAATGGGACGGCTTAAAACAAAACGTGCGAAGTCATTGATTCTTGTATGGATTGTAAATGCTGCGCTTCTGACGGTTTTGGCATCGGATCTATAATCTTAATCTTGCGCCTGTGTCGATATCGCAACTGGGTCTGCCTGTTTCGTGTTTGTTTAAGTGCCAAGCGAAAAAAGATTGACAGAAAACGTACAATTTGCTATGATAATAGCCGACAATAAAGTAGCACAGTTCCGTGCTCACCGTCCGCCGTCTGGCTGCCGGTCAATACAGTAAAGACAGTTTGCTGTCTTTATGTGTTGCGCGGAATGTTCCGCGCTTTTTGTTTGAATAAAACTGGAGGTGCATTCCGATCGCTTTTAAAGAACTTGATATCAACGAGGCCATCCGGGACAAAGAAATCAGGGTTGTCGGCGACGACGGCAGCCAACTTGGCATCATGTCCAGTGCTGACGCGCAAAAACGCGCGAACGACAGCAATCTGGATCTGGTAAAGATTGCCCCGCAGGCAACACCGCCCGTCTGCCGCATCATGGATTACGGCAAGTATCGCTTTGAACAGCAGAAACGGGAAAAGGAAGCGCGCAAAAATCAGAAAATCGTTGAAATCAAAGAGATTCGCCTTTCTGCGAATATCGATATCGGCGACTTCAACACAAAGTTAAGTCATGCCCAAAAATTCCTGCAGGAAGGGAATAAAGTCAAAGCAAGCATCCGTTTTCGCGGCCGTGAGATGGCGCACGCCTCGCGCGGTACCGATGTCATGCACCGCTTTGCAGAAGCGCTCGAAGAATACGGAGCTGTGGAGAAAGCGCCAAAGCTCGAAGGACGCTCGATGCAGATGTTCCTTGCACCAAAGGTGACGAAATAACTGGGAGGGAAGAAAGATCATGCCTAAGATCAAGTCGCACAGCGGCACAAAAAAGCGCATTACCAAGATTACCCGCAACGGGAAGATCAAACGCGCGCACGCCTATAAATCGCACATCCTCAACAAGATGAGCACCAAACGCAAACGGCAGCTGCGCAAGGCGGGATATGCCGACAAGACCAATGCGCAGAACATCCGGGTATTGGTGCCCTACAAGTAAATTTTAAGAAAACAACTGGAGGTATACGGTTATGGCACGCGTAAAAGGCGCGATGATGACGCGCAAACGGCGCAAAAAAGTATTGAAACTGGCCAAGGGTTATTACGGCAGCAAGAGCAAGCTGTTTAAAACTGCAAAACAGCAGGTTTACAAATCTGGCCAGTACGCATATATCGGAAGAAAACAACGGAAACGCGATTTTAGACGTCTATGGATCACCCGCATTTCTGCCGCATGTAAGCAGAACGGTATGAACTACAGCACCTTTATGAACGGCCTGAAAAAAGCGGGGATCGACCTCAACCGCAAAATGCTCAGTGAAATGGCAATCCACGATCCAAGCGGTTTCACCTCCGTTGCCGAACAGGCAAAGGCGGCATTATAAAAAACAAAAATCGCCCGTACGCGCATGCGCGTTCGGGCTTTGTGCATTTCTACTGCAAGTTTACGCCCGCAAAACGGTAAAAGCCCAATAAATTTCGGGCTGGACAAATGCGGGCATGTGTCGATATACTTATAAAGTTAATACATTAGTGTGTTTTTTTCGTATTATATGAGGTCGCCTTGGAAACAATCACAAGCAGACAAAATGAACGCGTAAAACAGATAGCAACCTGGATGGGCAGTGCCGCCGCCCGCCGGGAAAGCGGGCTGTGCGTGATGCATGGAATAAAACTGTGTGCCGAGGCGCTGCGATTCGGGCGGAACATTTGCGCTGTGTGGGTGACGAAGACGGCCTTGCAAAGCGGCGATCCGCAGCTGACGGCGCTTTTAGAAGCAGCGCAGACCAGCGTCTGTATGTCGGACAGTGTCAGTGAAAAGTTATCTCCACAGCGCACGCCGCAGGATGTTATCGCGCTGGTGTCGTCGCCGGACGCTATTTCATTGGAGCAGATGGCTGCCTGCCCCCGTGTGCTTTTTTTGTGCGGCGTGCAGGATCCTGCCAACATCGGCGCGGCGATCCGCACCGCGGCTGCGTTAGGATTTACCGGTGTGATGCGCGACAGCGGCTGCGCCGATCCGTTTTCACCGAAAGCGTTGCGCGCTTCGATGGGGGCGGCGTTTGCGGTGAACATGGCAATTTGTGATGCGGCGGAAGATGCGATTGCGCAGTTGCGTGCAAACGGGCATGTTGTGGTTGCGACAGCGCTGTTGTCAGATGCGGCGCCGGTGAGCGGGATTGTAAAGCAAGCAAGAATGACGGTTGTCGTCGGCAACGAAGGCAGTGGTCTGCCGCAGGAAATTATATCTGCCAGCGATCTTGTCGCATATATTCCGATCACCGAGCGCGCCGAAAGCTTGAACGCGGGCGTTGCGGCCGCGATAGCTATGTGGGAGCTGCGGCCATGAGAGAGAAGCGAATCTATTGGCTTTGGCTGCAGGCAGTCCTTGGGCCGTGCAGCGCAAAAGTGAAACAGCTTGTTGATCTATATGGATTTGTTGAGAAAATTTATGAAAAACGCGAGACACCCCAGCTTGTGCAGTTGCTCTCTCCGGGCGAATTGCAGCACGCGCGTACAGTTACGCTCGAAGAATGTGAGCGGTTAGCGGCGCGCTGCGACGCGGACGGTATTGCAATTGTATGTTATAATGACGAAGCCTATCCGGAGCGGCTGCGTTATACGCGCATTCCGCCAGCGGTTTTATATGTAACGGGCAACCCCAAGCTGGTCGACGCGGCAATCGCAATTGCGGGTGTCGGTGCCCGGTTCAGCACACAATATGGGCGCGACGCGGTGAAGCTGATCTGCGCGCCGCTCGCGCAGGCTGGCATTCCGCTTGTAAGCGGGCTCGCATACGGCATCGATGCCGAAGTGCACAAGGCCGCGCTGCAATATGGCGGACCGACCGTCGCGGTTCTGGGCACGGCGATTGACGTCACCTATCCCGCAAACCATAAGGCATTGCGCGAACAAATCGAACGGAGCGGCGGTGCAGTTGTAAGCGAATATGCGCCGGGCACTGTGTCCGGCAAGCAGATGTTTTCCCAGCGAAACCGTATCATTTCGGGATTGTCGCAGGCTGTTATCATATTTGAGGCCGCGAAAAAGAGCGGCACGATGATCACGGCCACCTGGGCGCTCGATGACGGGCGGGATGTCTTTGCGGTGCCTGGCAGTATCTTCAGCGCGCACAGCGAGGGCACCAATTATCTGATCAAACAGGGCGCAATTCCGGCGCACAACGCGCAGGATATATTGGAAGCGCTCGACATCCGCGATATTGCCGTGGAGCAGATGACGTTTGAGGCGCCGCCCGAACCGGAACTTACAGGAGCGCAGCGCACACTCTATGAGGCGCTTGCAGATGGGCAGTGTTCGGTGGATGCCCTGACGATGCGAACCGGGCTTGCGCCACATGTGGTGCTCGCCGAGCTGACGGCGCTGGAGATGGATGGTCTGGTTGCCGCGGCGGGCGGCTCGCAGTACCGGCGCAGAAACTAAAAGATAAATCGTCTGTAAGACAAAATGTGGCACAAGAAAAGTGGGTCTCTTTATTAAAATTGGACTGCATTCCTTGTGACTGGAACATGAGCAGATGCGTAAAAAATAAGCGTCACGGACGAGTGTCTCTTTTGCTGACGAAAACTATAAATTTAGGATTACACGGCTGCACTGTCTATTTAAAAAAGAAGGAAATCAGATCAAAAAGGATGGGACTATGTCAAAACTCGTGATTGTGGAATCGCCCGCAAAGGCGAAAACCATCAAAAAGTATCTCGGCGGCGGCTATGAGGTCATGGCGACGGTTGGGCACGTGCGCGACCTGCCGCAGGGTTCGATGGGCGTGAGCGTGGAAAAAAACTTCCGCCCGCAATACCTCAATATCAGCGGCAAAGAGAAATTGATCAAAGAGCTGCAGGCTGCGGCAAAAAAAAGTGAGTATGTCTATCTCGCCACCGACCCGGACCGCGAGGGCGAGGCGATCTCCTGGCATTTGGCCTATCTGCTTAAGCTGCCGGAGGCTGAGAACAACCGCGTAACTTTTGGCGAGATTACAAAAAATGGTGTTGAAGCGGGCATGGCCGCGCCGCGCCCGATTGATACCGATCTTGTTAACGCCCAGCAGGCGCGCCGCATACTCGACAGGCTTGTGGGCTATAAACTCTCGCCTTTTCTTTGGAAAAAGGTGCGCAGAGGACTTTCAGCAGGGCGTGTGCAGTCGGTTGCTGTGCGTCTGGTCGTGGACCGCGAGCGCGAGATCGAGGCGTTTGTGCCCGAGGAGTATTGGGTGGTCGACGCTGTGCTGCGTTTATCAGGTACCCAGAAAACGATCACCGCGCGTCTGCGCACCAAAAAGGGCGTAGATCCCGATGATTTTAAAATTGAAAACGAGCAGCAATGCAACGAGATCGTCGAGCACTTAAAAGAACATGAAATCACGATCACTGATATCAAAAAAGGAACGCGCCGGCGTGTCCCGGAACCGCCGTTTATCACCTCGACGATGCAGCAGGAGGCGTCGCGCCGTCTGGGGTTTACCGCGCGCCGCACGATGCGCGCCGCGCAGAGCCTCTATGAAGGCGTCGATATCGCTGGCCAGGGCGTGACCGGTCTCATCACGTATATGCGCACCGACTCGCTGCGCGTGTCCGACGAGGCGATCGCGCAGGCGAGTGAATATATATTGGGACAGTACGGCGACGCCTATTTGCACAAAGGGCAGCGCACCTATAAGCGCAAAAATACGACGGTGCAGGACGCGCACGAGGCGATCCGGCCGACGTTGGTGCATATCACGCCGGAGCAGGCGAAAGAATCGCTGAGCGCCGACCAGTATAAGCTTTATAAATTGATTTGGGAGCGGTTCATTGCGAGCCGCATGACAGACCAGGTCTTCGACACGGTCACCGTGAACCTGGAAGGCGGTGACTATCTGCTGCGTTGTACCGGCCACAGCGTCGTGTTTGACGGCTTTGCGCGGCTGTATGAAGTGGCGACCGACGAAAAAGAAACGGTTGCCGCGCTGCCGCCGCTCACCGAGGACACGGTGCTGCGCAAAAAGGATATCAAGGCCGCGCAGAAATTTACCCAGCCGCCCCAGCGCTACAGCGAAGCGACGCTGATCAAAATGCTGGAAGAAAACGGGATTGGACGGCCTTCGACCTATGCGCCGATTATCTCCGCGATTATCGACCGCGGCTATGTGGAGCGCGTGCAAAAATCAATGCGTCCGACGGCGCTTGGCATGGTGGTCACCGACCTGATGATCGACCAGTTCCCGAATATCGTCGACGCCGAGTTCTCGGCCGGCATGGAAAAGAATCTCGATAAGATCGAGGAGGGCAAGGCCGACTGGGTCAAGACGCTCGGCAAATTTTACAAGGACTTTGACAAGTCGCTGAAAAAAGCCGAGGCCTCGCTCGACGGGCAGCGCGTAAAAGTGCCTGAAGAGGAGACCGACATCGTCTGTGAGAAATGCGGCCGCAACATGGTGATCAAAACCGGACGCTACGGTAAATTCTTGGCCTGTCCGGGATTCCCGGAATGTCAGAATACAAAAAAGATTGTCATCGAAACCGAGGGCTTTTGTCCAAAGTGCGGCGGCAAGATGGTACAGCGCCGTTCGCAGAAGGGGCGGGTGTACTACGCTTGCGAGCAGGGACGCGCCTGTGGGTTTATGAGCTGGGATGAGCCGACCAAGGAGCGTTGCCCAAACTGCGGCGCAGGTCTGTTCAAAAAGGGAGGCAAAAAGCCCTATCTCTATTGCCCAAAAGAGGGCTGCGAGTTTCGCAAGGATATTGAAGGGTGAGCACAGTTCATGTTATCGGCGCGGGGCTTGCGGGCTGCGAGGCGGCCTATGCACTGGCACAGCGCGGGCACCGGGTGCTCCTGTTTGAACAGAAACCGGCCAAGCGTTCGCCGGCGCACAAAAGCGACTTGTTTGCGGAATTGGTTTGTTCTAACTCGCTTAAGGCCATGCGCATCGAGAGCGCGGCCGGTCTGTTAAAAGCGGAGATGCGGCTGCTGGGGTCGCTGTGTTTGCAGGCGGCAGATTGCTGTGCGGTGCCCGCAGGCGGCGCGCTGGCAGTCGACCGCGACCGATTCGCCGCGACAGTCACAGAGCGGATTTGCAGTCATCCCAATATTCAAGTGGTTGGGCAAGAAGTTACGGCAATCGCGCCGGATATCGTGACGATCATCGCAACCGGCCCGTTGACCGAAGGCGCTTTGGCGGGAGAGTTGGTTCGGCTGTGCGGCGCGCCGGCGCTCAGTTTCTATGACGCGGCGGCACCGATTGTGACTGCGGAGAGCATCGACCTTGGCAGGGTGCATGCTGCGGCGCGCTATGGGCGCGGGGATGCGGATTATCTCAATTGCTACTTTGACAAAGAGACGTATGAGGCGTTTTGGCAAGCGCTTGTTTCTGCCGAGACTGCGACGCTGCACGATTTTGACCTGCCGGTTTACGAGGGCTGTATGCCGATTGAGCGGCTGGCAAGGCGGGGCATCGATTCGATGCGTTTTGGTCCGCTCAAACCAGTCGGGCTCACCGATCCGGAGACTGGACACAGGCCTTGGGCGGCGGTGCAGCTGCGCAAAGAGAACACCGCGTCCACGCTGTACAATCTTGTGGGCTTCCAGACAAACCTGACCTTTTTGGAGCAGCAGCGGGTGTTTCGCATGATACCGGGGCTTGCCAATGCCTCGTTTGTACGGTTTGGCGTGATGCACCGCAACACGTTTTTGGAATCGCCAAAGGTGCTGCTGGAGACGTTGCGGCTCAAACAGGCGCCAAATGTATTTGTGGCGGGCCAGCTGACGGGAACCGAGGGCTATATGGAGAGCGCGATGTGCGGTATATTTGCCGCGCGCTTTGCGCACGACCGGCTGTTGGGAAGGGAAAGTGCGTTGCCCTCGCGCAATACGATGTGCGGTGCACTGTTGTGTTATATCACAACCGGGCAAAAAGAGTTTCAGCCGATGGGCGCGAATATGGGGCTTTTGCCGCCGCTTGCGCAGCCCATTCGGGACAAGCAACAGCGTTACACCGCGCTTGCAGAGCGAGCGCTTGCGGATATGGAGGTCTATTGTCATGAAAATTGTGATTGATGCGTTTGGCGGCGACAACGCGCCGCTTGAGATCATCAAAGGGACACTGCTTGCAAAAACGGAGTTCGGCGAGGATTTTATTCTCACCGGCTCGATAGAAAAAATAAAGAAATGTGCTGCTGAAAACAACCTGTCGATCGACGGAATTGAGCTGGTCGAGGCGCCGACGGTTATGGACATGCATGATGATGCAAAGATGGTTGTCAAGCAGAAAGCGGACAGCTCGATGGGCGTTGGCTTAAAGCTGGTTGCGGACGGCAAGGCGGACGCGTTTGTGACCGCAGGGCCAACCGGTGCGACTTTGATGGGGGCGACGCTTTTGGTCAAACGCATCAAAGGCGTGAAGCGTCCGGCGCTGGGAACGGTAATGCCGAGCGAAAAAGGGCATTATATTCTCATGGATTGCGGCGCAAATGTGGAGTGCAGGCCGGAGATGCTTGACCAGTTTGCGGTGTTGGCCTCTATTTATATGAAAAAAGTATATGGAATTGAAAACCCGCGCGTCGGGTTGGCCAACAACGGCGCCGAAGATTCCAAGGGTACGCCGCTGCAGGTGGAAGCCTATAAATTACTGGCGCAAAATCCCAACATCAATTTCGTGGGCAACGCGGAGGGCCGTGACATTCCCTCCGGACAGTATGATGTCGTTATTGCGGACGGATTTACCGGTAATATGATATTGAAAGTGACTGAGGGAAGCATGTTGGTGCTCTTTTCGCTGATCAAAAATGTGTTTGTTAAAAATATCTGGTCAAAGCTGGCGTATCTTCTTGTAAAGCCGTCACTGCGAGAGATGCGAAACCAGTATAATTATGAAAATGTTGGTGGCGCGCCGTTTATCGGGCTGAACAAACCTGTTGTAAAATCGCACGGCAGCGCGAACGCGAAAGCGTTTAAAAACGCGATCGGGCAGGCGATTACCTGGAGTAAAAGCGGCGTGATTGCAGAAATTGAAAAGACATTACAGCAGTAAAATGAGGAATGCAGTATGACGCATTTGGAACGAACAATCGGCTATACCTTTGGCGATCCGTCTTTATTGGATGAGGCGCTGCGCCACTCGAGTTATGCGAACGAAACGGGTCAGAGCCGCCTGGAGAGCAACGAGCGCCTGGAGTTTCTGGGCGACTCGGTGCTGTCAATTATCGTCTCGGAATATCTGTTTGCGATGCGGCCCAAACTGCCGGAAGGGGAACTGACCAAGCGTCGCGCCGCGCTGGTCTGTGAGAGTGCGCTGGCGAAATATGCGGGCGAAATTAACCTGGGGGACAACATCCTGCTTGGAAAGGGCGAAATCAAAGGCGGCGGCGCGCACCGGCCATCTACAACGTCCAACGCGTTTGAGGCATTGATCGCGGCCATCTATCTGGATGGCGGCATTGAACCCGCGCGGTACTTTGTGCTGCGGTTCATCCATAAGCACGATGTCATCGATGAGGATACCTGGGACTATAAGACAGAGCTGCAGGAAGTGATCCAGAAAAATCCGGAGGAGCGAGTGCGCTATCTTGTGGTAAAAGAAGAAGGCCCTGATCACGACAAAACCTTTACTGTGGAGGTGCGGCTGAACAGCAATGTCATCGGTACGGGCGCGGGGCACAGCAAAAAACAGGCGGAACAGCGGGCGGCGCACGAAGCGCTGAAATTGATGGGACTAAATTAGAAAAGAAGAAACAAACAGGCCGCAACAGCGGCAGACGCTGCGAACGACGGGGGTAGACCAGGGTGCATCTGCGGTACTTGGAAATTCAGGGATTCAAATCTTTTCCGGACAAGACCAAAATACAATTTGACGAGCCATATACGGCAATTGTCGGACCCAACGGCAGCGGCAAAAGCAACATCAGCGACGCGATTCGCTGGGTGCTGGGTGAACAATCCACAAAATCGCTGCGCGGCGGCAAAATGGAAGATGTCATTTTTGGCGGGACACAGATGCGCAAGCCGATGGGGTTTGCGCAGGTATCGCTGTGCCTTGACAATACAGACACGCGATTGCCCGATGTCGGCGACGAAATTGTGGTCAGCCGCCGATACTACCGCAGCGGCGACAGCGAATATCTGGTGAATGGCGCAACGGTGCGGCTGCGCGATGTGCGCGAGATGTTTATGGATACCGGCCTTGGCCGCGACGGCTATTCAATCATCGGACAGGGGCGGATTGCCGAGATCGTCGCTGCCAAAAGTGACGAGCGGCGCGAACTGTTTGAGGAGGCGTCCGGCATCGCGAAATTCCGGTTTCGCAAGAACGAGGCGCACCGTAAGCTGGAACAGGCCGAAGACAATCTCTCGCGTCTGCGGGATATTATTGATGAACTTGCGGATCGCATTGAGCCGCTGACCCAGCAGAGCGAAAAAGCGAAAAAGTTCTTGGAACTGTCCGACCAGCGCAGGAGCCTGGAGATCACGCTCTATTGCGATACGATCGAGCGCACGCGCGAAACGATGCTGACGCAGGATGAAAAGATCTCGATTGCAGCGCAGGATTATAATGAAATTGAAGCACGGTTACAATCGTTGGGCGAAGAGATGGAATCGATCGCCGGTCAGAATCGGCAGTACAACGAGGAGATCGAGCGCTGCAACGCGGATATTTTGCGCATCAATGCGGAAGTTGCGCGCATCGAGAGCGAAATCGCGGTACTGCAAAACGACCGCAAACACGCGGATGAACAAATCGCGATTTGGGACGATGAACGTGCCGGCCTTTCAACCGACGGCAGCGGCCTGCTTGCCGAAGTGGAAGCGCGGCTTTTGGCTGTGGAGCAGAAGAAAGCGGAACTCGAAACGCTCGACCGCCTGATAACAGATACCGAAACGGAATTGGCTGCATTGCTTGAGCGCGCCGAACAAAGCGACCTGAAGCATGGGGAGACCGTTAAGAAACTTGCGGCGCTGCAGACGGAAGTGACCGACCTGCGCGTGGAAAATGTTGCGGCGGCCGCCTCGGTCGACGCGCTCGAAACACGCGCGGCGACGCTTGATGAGCAGTTGCTCGCGCTTGAGACGCGGCATACCACTGCCAACAATGAGTGTACAAAGACGCACGACTATTATGAAGATCTACAAAAAGACTTGGACGCGCGCGACAATCAAATTAAGGGCTACGAACTGAAACTGAGCGGGCGCAAGCAAAAGCTGGAACAGCTGAACGCCGCGCTTGAAAAACAGGATTACGAGATCCAGGATCTGCTGCATAAAGCAAAGATTCTGGAAGACATGGACAAAAACCTCGACGGCTTTTCGCCGGGCGTGCGCAAGGTGATAGAGGCGGCCAACAACCGGGCGCTGCCGGGCGTCATTGGCACAGTTGCATCGCTCATTCACATCAAGGCGGGCAACGAGATCGCGATAGAGACCGCGCTCGGCCTGACGGCACAAAACATCGTTGTGCGCGACGAAAGCGCTGCCAAACAGGGCATACGCTACTTAAAGGACAACAAAGCCGGCCGCGCAACTTTTTTGCCGCTCGACACCATCAAGCCGTCTCGCTTTGACGCGCGTGAGCGGTTGCAGGACGACGGTATTGTCGGACTCGCAAGCGATTTGGTGCGCTGCGACGACCGCTACCGTGATATTATCAGCAGCTTGCTTGGACGAATTGTGGTTGCGGAATCGCTGGACGCCGCTTCGGTGTCCGCAAAGAAAATGGGATATCGCTACCGCGTTGTGACGCTCGATGGCCAGGTGATCAACGCCGGTGGCTCTTATACCGGCGGCTATACGGCCAAGCAGGGCGGCGTTTTTACGCGCAAACAGGAGATAGACAAAATACAGGCGCGCGTACAGGATTTGCAAAAAGCGGCGTCGTCCGCGCGCGAACAGCGCGACACGGTTGCGGCGGAAGTCTCCGCACTCAAGGCGGAACTGACCGCGCTGCACAGCGAACAGATTACAGGCAACGAGGACCGCATCCGCGCAGAGGCGGTGTTGGCACGGGCGACAGCGGAGCGTGACAGTTCGGGCGAGGCGATCAACGATGCCCAGGCAGAGCTTGCGGCTATCGCGGCCAGCCGACATGAAAAAAATCTGATCATCTCTGGAAACGAGGGCAAGATCTCGGTGTTGGACGCCGAAATTGTTCGTTTAGAGCAGTCGGCAGGCGATGAGACGCAGAGCGGCGATGTGCTGCTCGAACGGCGGGCAGAGTTGTCGGCGTTGCTTGGCGAACACAAGATCGCGCGCGTGGAAAAGCAGCGGGACATTGAGAGCATCGAGCAGGCAATTGCCGCGCTGCAACAGCGGGGCGACGCCGCGGGCGACCGCATGGCGAACATTGCCGCGATGATCGCAGAGGTGCGGCAGCAAAACATGGCGCGGCAGACAGAGATTGCGGACGCGCAGGCGAAATCGACGCAACTGCGCGAGACGGCGGCACAGTGCAAACAGGATATCGAGACGATGATACGCGACCGCGCTGCGGCAGAGCAGACGGTGACACAAAACCAGGCGACCTACGGCGATATTGCGAAACAGCGCGAGGAAATCGGCCGCGAAATTGCGCGTCTGGAAGAGCGCAAGGTGTCGTTGCAGAGCGACTTTGACGCTGCGGTGAGCCGGCTTTGGGAAGAATATGAATTGACGCGTCCGGAGGCGGAAAAGCTTTGCGTGCCGTTCAATTCGATCACCGAGCTGCGGCAACAGGTGGGCTCTCTGCGGGCCAAGATCAAAGCACTTGGCACGGTAAACGTAGGCGCGATCGAAGAACTTTTGGAAGTGACCGAGCGATATACCTTCCTCTCGGAGCAGGTGAACGATGTGGAGCGCTCAAAAGAGGAATTGCTCCAATTGATCGCGCAGCTGGAACAGGAGATGACAACGATTTTCGGCGCGAAATTTACCGAGATTAACAACCGGTTTCGCACGGTCTTTGTGGAATTGTTCGGTGGCGGCAGCGCGAATCTCTCGCTGACAGATGAGACGAATATTTTGGAAAGCGGCATCGAAATCGATGTGCAGCCTCCCGGAAAAGTCATAAAGAATCTTGCGGCGCTCTCGGGCGGCGAACAGGCATTGGTTGCAATCGCGTTGTATTTTTCGATTCTGGCGGTCAATCCCTCGCCATTCTGCGTACTTGACGAGATCGACAGCGCGCTTGATGAAGCGAACGTCAACCGGTTTGCGGCCTATCTGCGGCGCGTAGTACACGGCACCCAAATTGTTACAATCACCCACCGCCGCGGCACAATGGAGGCGGCTGATATCCTCTATGGTGTGACGATGCAGGAGGAGGGCGTTTCCAAGATGCTCAAGCTGGGCGTGGAAGAGGCGCAGCTGGTCGTCAGCCAGTGATTTTTCAGATCATTCATAGTCTCGTCATATATTTTACGTATAGTAGAAAATAAAAGAATGTAAAATCCTTCTTTTATTCTGACTGGCGGGCATTGCCTCAAATCCGAAATATGGAATTGCATAGACCAATTAACAACTGAAGAAATAGGTGCAGCGGATAGAAAACAGCGATACGCATAAGTGATGGTATTTTTAGAATTCTTGTTCCGGCAACGGATAGAGCAAAATCAAATGAGAGAATGGGATCAAAACAATAACAATCGAGAACTGGCGTAACGCACGATGTGGAGAATGACAAACAACGACGAGCGGTTTTTTGCTGCAAGAAGTAGATAGTTGGGAGAAATATATGGGATTTTTTGAAAAGCTGGCGGCTGGCCTGCGCAAGACGCGGGAAAACATCGCATATGGCCTGTCCAGCAAAAAATTGAGCGACGACTTCTATGATAGTTGGGAAGAAAGTTTGATCCTGGCCGATGCCGGCGCGGACACGGCGACAGCAGTTGTGGAAGAGCTGCGCGACGAGATAGCCGCGCGGCATATTTTGGACGTGGACGAAGGCGTCGCAGTACTCAAAGAAATTGTGGCGCGGCGCTTGACCGCAGATGCCGAGCTGGATTTTTCCGGCAAGCCTGCCGTGATCTTACTGATCGGCGTCAACGGCGCGGGCAAGACAACGACAGCCGGCAAGCTGGCGAATGTCTTTCGCAACCAGGGAAAAAGCGTGCTGCTTGCCGCAGGGGATACCTTCCGCGCGGCGGCGGGCGATCAGCTGCGCGTGTGGGCTGGGCGCGCGGGCGTGGAGATGATAGAAGGGGCGAACGACCCTTCCGCGGTCGTCTACGACGCGGTGGCCTCGGCAAAAGCGAAGGGCATCGATATTGTGATCGCGGATACTGCGGGGCGGCTGCATACCAAGAAAAACCTGATGGAAGAACTTGCGAAAATGGCGCGCACCATCCACAAGGCTTCGGAAACGGCATCGGTGGAGACGCTGTTGGTGCTCGACGCGGTGACCGGGCAAAATGCGCTCAGCCAGGCTGCGCAGTTTGCGGACAGCGCGGGCGTGTCCGGCATTGTGCTGACCAAACTGGACGGTACGGCCAAGGGCGGCGTGGTGATCGCGATCAAGGACAAACTGGGTATTCCTGTGCGCTACATCGGCGTCGGCGAGGCAATCGACGATCTGGATGTCTTTGTCCCCGAAGAATTCTGCGAGGCGCTGTTCGGGGAATAAGAAACCCGGGCAACTGCAGTTGGTTATCATTAAGGCACGGTTGTCTTGTTAACTTATTTCTATATGGCGGAAAACCTTGCGTACACAATGCCGGCATAGCCTTTCGCTTATCTAGTAGAGAAGGCGAACCCGCGTAAACCTTGCCGGGGCCTACGGTTTATAAGACCGGGCGCTCACCACTGCGCTACTTCTCCGCACAAAAAAAGCAACGGCCAAAAACCGTTGCAACAAGATTTGTTAAACTGCCTGTCAGCGCGCAAACGCACAGGCGAACAATCTGGCAACGGTAGGTGTCGTTATTCGTATTGTGCGCGCCATAATGCCCGCCTCTTTTGACGAAAATACCCCGTTTGTGAAGGGCTCAGATCGATTTGTAAGCGATGTGAGCAACCGCTAATTGCATTGTTCTTTCGCTGTCGAACTATCTTATGTTGTTTTCCAGCTGTGTATACTACACGAAACGTTTCAAAGTCAAACATAAATTGCTGAGCAAGCAGTTGCGCGGTTCGTCGTTAGGCAATAGACATTAAACAATAGTTAGTTCAAGGGCAAAACCAATTTATTTTTATGGGCGCGCCGCCGCAGGCGCGCATACGCAAACAGGTGGCAGGCCGCAGGCGGCGTGAGAACACCGGTTACAAGTATTTAGCCGGCAAGGCCGGGGCTGGTTGCGCGAAAAGTCGTTAGACAATAGTTAGGTCAAGGGCAAGAATAAGTATTTTGTGCGGGCGAAGATTTGCGTTGTCTCTTTAAAAGCAAAACGTAGCATGCGGACTTTACGAGGACGAAATGGATAAGCGAGTGTTTGTGGCTGCGACCAATAATCCAGGCAAATTACGGGAAATTCGCGACATCCTGCAAAGCAGTCATTGTGACTGTATCTCTTTGCAGGAGGCCGGGCTCGCTGTTGATGTGGAGGAGACCGGCAGCACATTTGCACAGAATGCCTATCTCAAGGCAAAAGCGGTCTATGCTCTGTGCGGGCGGCCGGTGATTGCGGACGATTCGGGCTTATGTGTCGACGCGCTTGGCGGTGCGCCTGGCGTGCGCACCGCGCGATACGCCGGCGAAACCTGCGACAGCGATGCCAACATCGACAAGCTTTTGGGCGCGCTGGAGGGCGTGCCGCTGGAGAAGCGCACGGCGCGGTTTGTATCCGCTGTGTGCGCAATTTTGGATAACGAGACCTGCTATATCACACACGGCGTTTGTGAGGGCTTTATCGGACCGGAGCGGCGTGGCAAAAACGGCTTTGGATATGATCCTGTGTTTTGGCAGATGGGAAACCACAGTTTTGGAGAGCTTTCCGAGACGCGAAAAAACGAGATCAGCCACCGCGCACGGGCGATCCGAAAGCTGGCGTTTTCTCTGCGCGGTGTGCGGCGGATTCGGTTGGATTTGGCGTAAGCAATGCGCTCCGGCGCCCGCGCTTTGCGCGGGCCGGCAAACGCTTCGCGTTTGCGGCGGCGTATGCCGCCGCCGGAGCGCCTACGCAAGACGGCGAAAAAAAGCAAGATCAAACGAGCAGTCGGTGCTGCAATTAGTCTTCAACGATCTGCCAGGTAAGCAGACCCTGTTCCAATTGCCTAATTCTTCTTGAAACGGAGGATTGACGGCGCGGCCCCCATTTGAATTGGATAGCTGGAGTGAAAAAAGGGCAATTTGATTGAATCAGGTTATCTCGAGGAGACAGCAAGCGGCAACAGGACGCATTTATGCATCCTACACATATGTTCACACAGAGAGTGAGAGGGACAGCAATGACAAGCAAAGAACGCGCGTTTTTGCGCAGCCAGGCAAACGGGTTGGAAACTATTTATCAAATTGGAAAAGATGAAATTGACGACAACTTGATCCGGGGCGTGCGCGAAGCGCTCAAAGCACGCGAGCTGATTAAGCTGCGCGTGCAGGACAGCGCAATCTATTCCGCCAAAGAAGCGGCGGAAGAACTGTCCGTCGCGCTCGATGCAGCGGTGATTCAGGTGATCGGCAGTCGGTTTGTGCTCTACCGCTACAACAAAGAAATCGGCAAGTACGGGATTCGGTGATGAGAAAAGTCTTGTTATATGGCGGCGCGTTCAACCCGCCACATCTCGGCCACGAGCGCCTTTTGGCAGCGGCGATCACCGCGATTGAACCGCACAAAACAATTGTAATCCCAAGTGAGGTTTCGCCGCACAAACATAATGCGGTCGTGCCGTTTTTTGACCGTATGCACATGGCGCGGACTTTTTTAGATTGCGGCGATGTCACTGTCAGCGGCATTGAGCATACCGGGCGGCGGCGCAAGAGTTATACGTTCCACACGGTCAAGCGGATGCAAAAAAAGTATCCGGACGCGACACTGTGTTTTCTGATCGGCAGCGATATGCTGCTTACTTTTACAGAGTGGCATTTATACCGCCGGCTGTGCCGGGCGGTCGTGCTTGTCGCGGCAGTACGGGAACAGGGCAAGGATAAGGCGATGCTGCAGGCAAAACGGGAAATCGAGGCAATCGGCGGAACGGTGATCCTGCTGCCGTTTGTGCCTTTGGAAATCAACTCGACGGAAATTCGCGAAAAGCTGCACAAAGGCCAAAAAACGGATGGCCTGATCAGTGCGTTTGTTGCACAATACGCAAAAAAGAGGGAACTCTATCTATGACACGTACAATGACGCCGCAGCAGGCGCGGGAATTGGCCAAAACGTCCTTGTCCGAAGCGCGGTTTTATCATACGGAATGTGTTGCAAAAGCGGCGGAAGAGTTGGCGGAGCGGTATCATGTAGATGTCGATAACGCACTGATTGCCGCCTATCTGCACGATATTTTAAAGGAACACGACCGCGCGGATTTATTGCAAAGGATGCAGGGCTCTGCTATAATACTATCTACGCAAATGATCGACAGCCCGGCGATCTGGCATGCCTATGCGGGCGGTTGTTATGTCAAGGAAGAACTTGGCCTAAGTGATGATATCGCGAATGCGGTCATGTATCACACCGCAGGCCGTGCGGACATGTCTTTGCTGGAAAAAATTATTTTTGTCGCGGATTTTATCTCGGAAGACCGTGCGTTTTCAGGCGTGTCCGAGGTACGTGCGCTGGCGCAGGCCTCGTTGGATGAAGCATGCATTGTCGCATTGCACAACAGCATTATCCATATTTGTAAGCAGTACAAACCCATTGACCCACACACGGTGGAGGCGTTTAACGCATTATTACATCACAGGAGTAACCGCTGATTATGGCAGATACCAACGACCAAAAAAAAGGAATTGTCCCGGTGGAATTGCCGGAAGATACGATATCGAAAAAGGCAGCGGACGCTGTTGAAAAGCGGAATAGAAAAGAACGGGCAAAAAAAGAACGCATGGAAGAGAATGGCCCCAAAAAGAAAAATCGCAAGGCGCGGTTGTTGGTTTCGGGCATCGCGTTGCTGTTGGTTGTCATCATTGTTGTTGTGGTTTTGAACATCCGCCCCGCCGGCGCGGGTATTACTATCGACAAGGCGTTTCAGCCGCCTTCCTATTTAAACAGTAAGTTCACGAGCATTTTAATCTGCGGCATCGACGACGAAGAGGGCCGCGATGTAAAAATGACTGATGTGATTATGGTCGCAAACTTCGACCGCGAGCGCAACCAGGCGGCGTTACTGCAAATTCCGCGCGACACGTATGTCGGTGAGAATCTGGTGTATACCGGCAAGATCAACGCGCTGTACAACTGGGGATATAAAGACAACAGCCGCGACCCGGGCGTGAACTGCCTGGTAGAAACGATCTATCGGCAGCTAAAATTGCAGATCAGCAACTATGTTATGATCACAATGGAGGGATTCCGCAAAGCGGTGGACGCGATGGGCGGTATCGAGGTGACAATCGATACCACGATCGATTTTGAGAACGGCACGGTACTGGAGCCGGGCACCCATCTGCTCGACGGCACGGCGGCGGACTGGTTTGTTCGGTTTCGCGGCTATGCGACCGCGGATATCGAGCGCATGAATATGCAGCGCTATTTTATGGCGGCGCTGCTGCATAAATTGACAAGCATGTCGACCATTGACATGGCGAGCATTTTGAATACCATTTATGCATATTTGGAGACCGACCTGACAATCAGCGAGATCATTTCGCTCGCTTCAGAAGTCAAACAGCTTTCTACCGACGCGATCACCATGGTGCGTCTGCCGGGCGAGCCGGTGGCAAAGTACGGCTATTATGGCCTGGATGTGTGGACGCTGCATAAAAAAGAAACGGCGGAAATGCTCAATAAGTACATGCGGCCCTACGGCGACCCTGTGCCAGAAACCGAGCTGGAGTTGATTGAACTCCAAAAGACAATTACGGATTATGACGATCCGGGGTCCAATATTGGGGAGTATTAAGTTGTTGCTGCCCGGGCAGGAGCCATAAATGAAACAACAAAGCAGAGAGACGACCGTACAGACACGCACGACAAAACGAAACAAAAAATCGAAAAAGAGGCGCGCACGCCGCCGCTTTTTTGCCACATTGACCGTGATGGTAACCTTAATAGTCGTGATTGTTGTGGTATTGAATTTGCGGGTGAAACCAAGCGAACAACTAGATCCCGCGCTGCGAAGTGCATCAAAGAACGCGGTTAACATCTTGATTTGCGGCATTGACAATGAGGAAGGCCGCACAGAGGAAAACACCGATGTCATCGCGGTTGCCAATTTCGACTACAAAAACAACACGGCGGCGCTCTTCCAAATTCCGCGCGATACCTGGGTTGGTGAAGATCTGGTGGGTTCTTACGGCAAGATTAACGGATTGTATGCAAACGGTTATGTCGACGGCAGCGTCGCCCCGGGCATCGGCTGTGTGGCGCAGGCGATTAACGATATATTTCAGCTTCCGATCGACCACTATGTGACGATTAAGATGGAAGGCATGCGCGAGGTGATCGATGCGCTCGGCGGCATCGAAGTAACAATGACGAAGACGATCGATTTCCAAAACGGGACAATCTTGTATGAGGGCGAAACCTATGTGCTGGACGGCATCGCGGCCGATTGGTTTGTGCGGTTCCGCAATGGCTACAATATTCCCGATTTGGGCCGGCTGGACACCCAGCGCATGTTTTTTGCCGGGCTGCTGAAAAAGTTAAAGGATACGCCAAATTCAAAATTACTTGGTGTGCTGCGCGCCGTATATCCGTACCTTGAGACAGATTTCCGGATAGGGGATTTGCTGAAACTGGCGACAGAAG
This sequence comes from Oscillospiraceae bacterium, assembly GCA_031547945.1. Taxonomy (GTDB): domain Bacteria; phylum Bacillota; class Clostridia; order Oscillospirales; family Ruminococcaceae; genus JAVBRN01. Next base: position 470,917 of record JAVBRN010000002.1, read on the forward strand.
CCAAACAGTTACCCTACGAGTCTATCACGATGCTGCGTATGCCTGGAGAGCCTGTGCAGCAATACGGCAGCCGAAGTTTAGATGTTTGGTCTGCGCATATCCAGGCAACCGCGGATATGCTTAACAAATACATGCGGGCTTACGAAGAACCGGTTCCGGCCGAGGATTTGAACTTGATCGAAATACAAAATACGACATCCGAATATGACGATGCCGCAAATTCAATGGACAACTATAGCAGTTGACTGCTGTATGTGCAAGGTTCTGAATTTGAAAGGAGAACAGTTTGACAGCACTGGAAATTGCGAAGGCCGCAGCGGCCGCACTGGACAGCAAAAAAGGACAGGAGATCCGCATTCTGGAAATAGAGGATCTCACAATCATTGCGGATTACTTTGTCATCGCGAGCGGCACAAGCAGCACACAGGTTAAAGCATTGGCCGACGAGACCGATTACCAGCTGGGGCAGCTTGGCGTGACGGTACAGCACCGCGAGGGACACAACAACAGCGGCTGGATCCTGTTGGATTTTGGAAGCGTGATTGTACACGTGTTCCAACCGTCCACGCGCGATTTTTATGCGCTGGAGCGGTTGTGGGCGGATGCGGTTGAGGTTGAAAACAAGTAGCTGGTTAATAGGTATTAGACGCTGGTTTGATGAAAAAACGCAGCGAGACAAATGCCAAATGTCGGGTTCCCGCAAAGCAAGAGAGCGATCGCCAGGGTTTTTGGCGGTTACGGATGTAGCGATGCTTGCGGCGACTTGGCGTACAAAGCGGGACGCATAGCGTGCAGAATACATCGAAACTGCCCTTATTTTCTCACCTCAATCACCCAAAATGAATGAGGGCTGCGCCCCATCAGGCTGTCAAAGAACCCCGGTCGCGAAAAAAGTATACAGAACGACCCGACGGCCAAAAGACACCCACCCCCGCCGCGCGATCCATTGGGGCTTCGCCCCCATGGAAAGAAATATAAGGCCGTCGGATGTGAGAAACTGCCGATCCTACGGCGTGCCTTGTGTTTTTTGATGTTCTCGCGTTTTTATAGAACTTTTTGAAATATGTGAGGGCCTGCGCGCCCCAAACTCGCCTTTTTTCGGCGTATTAAGGCAGTTGCGAACAGGGTATGATCGCGCGCATTTTTGGGTTTCGATTGGATCACGGCTCACTTGGGGTTTCGAGAGATTGACATTGCTACGAGCAATGGTCCCCGTGCGGGAATTGAGAAGAATGATTTTTTGCAGATAGACAAATGTATAACGCTTGGCGCCGAAGGGCGCGCGAAATGCCGGAGGACAATGCGTATGGACTACAATTTTAGAGAGATCGAGCAAAAGTGGCAGCAGATCTGGCGCGACGCGCATACCTTTGCGGCAAAGAACGATGTGTCTTTGCCGAAATTTTATGCGCTCATTGAGTTTCCTTATCCATCGGGCGAGGGGTTGCACGTTGGCCATCCGCGGCCCTATACCGCGCTTGATATTGTCGCGCGTAAACGCCGCATGCAGGGCTACAACGTGCTCTACCCGATGGGGTGGGACGCGTTTGGTCTGCCGACTGAGAATTACGCGATGAAACATCACATCCATCCGGCAAAAGTAACCGCGGACAACGTGAAAAAATTCAAACAGCAGATGCAGTCGATTGGTTTTTCATTCGATTGGGACCGCGAGATCAATACGACCGATCCGAAGTACTACAAATGGACGCAGTGGATTTTCCTGCAGATGTTCAAACACGGCCTTGCATACAAGAAAGAGGTCGCCGTCAACTTCTGCACCTCCTGCAAGGTCGTGCTCGCGAACGAGGAGGTCGTAAACGGCCGCTGCGAGCGCTGCGAAGGAGAAGTCATCCACAAGACGAAGAGCCAATGGATGCTCGCAATCACAAAATATGCCGACCGTCTCATCGACGACCTTGCAGACGTCGATTATATCGACCGCGTCAAAACATCACAGATCAACTGGATTGGCCGGTCTTACGGCGCAGAGGTGGATTTCGGCACAACCGCCGGCGACACACTGCGCGTGTTTACCACGCGGCCGGACACCCTGTTTGGCGTGACCTATATGGTCATGTCGCCCGAGCACGCGATGCTTTCCAGTTGGGCGGACAAAATTGAAAACGCGGCGGAAGTCGCCGCCTATCAGGAGCAAGCCGCAAAAAAGTCGGACTTTGAGCGCACGGAAATTGCAAAAAATAAGACTGGCGTGGAGCTCAGAGGCGTGTGCGCGGTCAACCCGGTCAACAACCAGGAAATCCCGATTTTTATTTCAGATTACGTGCTGGCTTCTTATGGAACCGGCGCGATTATGGCTGTGCCCGGCCACGACACGCGCGACTACGCGTTTGCGAAACAGTTCGGCCTGCCGATTATAGAAGTCGTGCGCGGCGGCGACATAGAACGAGAAGCTTTTACAGATTGCGACACCGGCAGTATGGTAAACTCAGGTATGCTCAACGGATTGCCGGTGGACGAGGCAAAACAGAAAATTACCGCATGGCTTGCGGACAACGGAAAGGGGGAGCCCAAAGTCAATTATAAGCTGCGCGACTGGGTGTTTGCGCGTCAGCGCTATTGGGGCGAACCCATACCGGTTGTGCATTGCGCGCAGTGTGGCCATGTTGCGCTGCCCGAGAATGAGCTGCCTCTATTATTGCCCGAACTCAAAGAGTTTGAGCCGACAGACGACGGCGAGTCTCCGCTTTCACGCCTGACCGAGTGGGTGAACACCACCTGTCCGCAGTGTGGCGGACCCGCCAAGCGGGAAACCGATACCATGCCGCAGTGGGCGGGCTCCTCGTGGTACTATTTGCGGTATTGCGATCCGAACAACGACGATGCGCTTGCAAGCAAAGAGGCGCTCGGCTACTGGATGCCGGTCGACTGGTACAACGGCGGCATGGAACACACGACGCTGCATCTGCTGTATTCGCGGTTTTGGCACAAATTTCTGTATGATATCGGCGTAGTCAATACCAAAGAGCCATACGCCAAGCGCACAAGCCACGGCATGATCCTCGGCGAGGACAACACTAAGATGAGCAAATCGCGCGGCAATGTCGTCAATCCCGATATGGTCGTCGCGGAATACGGCGCGGACACGCTGCGCATGTATGAGATGTTCATGGGCGATTTTGAAAAGGCAGCGCCATGGTCGATGTCGAGCATGCGCGGCTGCAAGCGATTCCTGGACCGGACATTTAACTTGCTGGATATTTTGTCGAACGAGAACGCGGTCGGCGATGTGCGCGAGGCAAACATGCACCGCGCCATCCGTAAAGTATCTGAGGACATTGAGGCACTCAAATTCAACACGGCGATCGCCGCGCTGATGACATGGATCAACGCGATCTACGATTCAGGGACAGTTGCGCCCGCAGAGCTGCGCATCTTTTTGCAGTTGCTCAACCCGTTCGCGCCGCATATCACCGAAGAGATGTGGGAGCGCGCGGGATTTTCCGGGCAGATAGCATATGCAGAATGGCCAAGTTTTGATCCCGCAAAATGCGTGGACAACGTTGTGGAAATTGCCGTGCAGGTCAACGGCAAAATCAAAATCAGAGTAAACATCCCCGCTGACAGTGAGCAGGCAGCCGTTTTGGCGCTTGTGAAATCGGACGAGAGGATGAAACAGGAATTAGAGGGAATGAATATCATGAAAGAGATCTACGTGCCAGGCAAGCTCGTAAACATCGTGGTCAAATAAAGCGAAACGCCCTTCGCGCGTTTCGCGCGGAGGGGTTTGGATGAAATATTATGATTATGGCCCATACGGTGGCAATGATCCGCTGTATGGCAAAGAGAAAACCGACAACGACATTGAGGCAATCAACGCACTCGAAGTTTCCGCGTCGGTTGATTTTGTGCAAATCAAAAATAGAGTGGAGGAACTGCGCAGCAACTTATACAAAAAAGAAGTGCGCCCAAATCAACCACAGAAAACAGAAAAAAAGCCCGATGCCGCGGCAACAGATACAACGGTGCGCCGCGTTCAGATAAAACGGCAGGCGGAGATTCCCCCGGTGGAGATCTATCCGGAGGATGCACTGTTTGAACACGGGGAATATTGGGATGTCTATTTTAAAAGTGATTTCCGAAAGACGTCAAATCCTGCGCCAGTTGTCAATGAAGACACAAGTATGGAGCGCGATGACGACTATGGCGACGACCTGGTCTTGGATATCCCCAATGCGTCTTATGATGATCCGGATGCGACGCGCCGATTTTTGATTTCGTCAGATACGGGCGAAATCATGGATGAACCTGAGCTGGAAGACGTTTTGGATTTGTCGCTGGAGGAAGACCGACCGACCGAACAGCAAACCTCCAATCCGTTTTTGCGTTTCTTTCGCCGCGGAAAGCGGCCTGCAGACAGGGCAAATCAACAGCCGGCGACGGAGGAGACGTTGTCCGCGCCGCGTGTGGTGAGCCGCCGGCGAAAATATGGGATGGCTGCGGCCGCCACTATCGTTGGGGTGCTTTTGATTGGCATGCTTGCGGTTGCAGAGCCCTGGGTGCCTGCGCCGGTGGATGATTATTCTGTGCCGACACCGGTGGTGCTCGGAAGCCCTGTTCAAATTGCGGTCGGCGACGAATATACGCTTGCAGTGGCGCTCGGTGAGAATGAGGAGATATTTTCCATTGCCACACCCGACCAAGATATTTTGCAGTTGGAGGACAACAGTGTCACGGCAAGGGGCGAATGGGAGGATTCAAAAGTCATTATCCAGACAATTGAAAAGCAAGTTCCCGGTCCGGTGCTCAAACCGTTTAAACTGTTTGGGCTTGATTTGACCGAACCGTATAACCAGCTGCGCGCCAATCTGCGCGCGCTTTTAGGCGTAGAGAAAAAGACGCCGCCGCGCACAGAGCGCCGCATCCTGCATATTTATGAACAGAGCATTGTGGTAAAAGGATATGAGACCACAATCGCCGCGACGCCGATCAACCTGTATACCTATGACAATTACGACATGACAATTGCGCACAACGAAAATGAAGAAGTCCAATTTGAGTACGAAGGCGATATGATTGAAGTGGAACAAACGGTGCCAAGCAGTGAAGGGATTGTGACCTATACCGCGCACAGCAGCTATATTACAGGCACCGGAACAATTGTTGCCAAAATTGGCTTCTATAAGGAAGGAAAGTTTGTAGTCACACGTGCCGTTGCATTTGAAGTACAAGTTTTGACACGTCCGGCTGCAGGAGAAGAAGCGGTTTTTGTGAACGGCAATTATAACGGCAATGTGCCAATTCTCCCAGAGGAGCAACAGAGCGGCCAAAGCTAAATGTTTGTGCAGCATAATGCGCACTGTCTTCCCCGGCTAAATTTACCGCGTTCTTTGTTGACAAACAACGGCGGTTTGGGTATAATAGCAATGTTACAAATCAATTCCCTTGGTAAGGGAGGGTAGACAGTGTCCGAAGTAAGAGTAAAAGAAAATGAATCTCTCGACAGCGCACTCAAGCGGTTTAAAAAGCAGTGCCAGCGGTCGGGTGTTCTCGCTGAAGTACGCAAACGGGAGCATTACGAAAAACCTTCTGTAAAACGCAAGAAAAAATCAGAAGCGGCGCGCAAACGCAAATTCAAATAAGCAATAAGAGCCTCGGCAGTTTGCCGAGGCTCTTTCTGTTCCGACGCATACTTTGTTTCGTGAATACCTATAATGTTTGCAAACCAAAAGCATGCGCAATATCGATTGACACATAATTGGCAAAATCTGACTTGTACATTGCGGAACAAGGTTTAAAAATGCTATACTTTGAACGCCGCCAATTGCGTGCGATAGTAGGGGAAAACACATGAAATGGATGCCGGATTATTATGTTCACCGTGTAACGGATATCTCGCCTGGTTTTTTTGAAGCGCTGGGGATTACAGGGCTTGTGCTGGATATTGACAATACCCTCACAGCGGATGGGGATCCGCTTGTGCCGGAGGATATCGCCCAATGGCTGCATGATCTCAGGACGGCAGGTATTCAGGCTGTTATTCTCTCCAATAATCGTCATGCGCGCGGAGAAGCGTTTGCGGCGCTCTGTGGCCTGCCGTTTGTCGCGCAGGCGCTCAAGCCGAGCCAGCGAACGTTGCCGCGCGTTTTGGAAATCTTGGACGCGGATGTTGCCGCGGTTGCAGTCATTGGTGACCAACTGTTTACAGACATCTGGTATGGCAAGCGCGCAAAGTGTACGACGGTACTTGTGGAGAAAATGGGCGACGATCTGCCATGGTTTGTGCGATTTAAACGAAAACTGGAACAGCCGTTTTTTAAAAAAATACGGGAGCGGGGTTTTAGCAAGCTATGAAGGCACGGGCAAAATTTGGGCCGGCGGGAAACGCTGAGAGCTTTTTTGCGCGCGGTTATAAAACCTACGAAGACATCCCGCAATATACGATAGAGATGGGCTTGGACTGCTTTGAGTATCAATGCGGCCGCGGGGTTAAAATCCGCACAGAAAACGCGCGTGTGCTGGGAAAGCTTGCAGCGGAAGCGGGCATTGCCATGAGCATCCATACCCCATATTATATTTCGCTCTCAGGCGAGGATGAACAGAAGCGCAAAAGCAGTGCGCGCTACTTGTTGGAGAGCGCTGAGGCGATTACCGCGATGGGCGGACGGCGCATGGTCATGCACTCCGGCTCTGTGGGGCACGGCAGCCGTGCGGCGGCCCTGGCTTTGGCAAAAGAGACGCTCTATTATTGCATCAAGCAGCTTGATGCCGCCGGATTCCGCGATGTGACAATTTGCCCGGAAACAATGGGTAAAATGAATCAGCTTGGAGATTTGGACGAGGTGATGGAGCTTTGCTCGATTGATGAGAGATTAATTCCCTGTATCGACTTTGGACATTTGAACGCCAGAACGCAGGGCGGACTTGGCACAAAAGCGGCGTTTGCCGCAATACTGGATACGATGGAAAAGCGGTTGGGGCGCGAACGGGCAAAGGTGTTCCACGCGCATTTCAGCAAGATTGAATATACCGCGAGCGGTGAGCGCAGGCACCTGACTTTTACGGATACGACGTTTGGGCCCGAGCCGCTGCCGTTGTTAGAATTGGTGGCAGAACGGGCACTTGCGCCGACGCTGATCTGTGAATCGGCTGGAACGCAAGCAGAGGATGCCGCGGAAATGAAGCGTATTTATTTGGAATTATTGGACAGCCATAGCAGTTAACAAGGGATGGAACTTCGCTGTGAAAAGATGGCTGAGGATTGCGCAAGGCAATAATCGATCTTTTTTGCAGAAAAGTATATGGTTGGCGTGAATTTAACAACCAGTATGACGCGCCGTCCCGCGCGAAGCGCGGAAGGCAAGTGCGCTGCACTTGCCCGCGAACCATGTTCGCTTACGGCGCGCCGATGTATAAGCGGACGCAATTCACACACGCTAAAGGTGGTGCCAAACAGGATGGGAAGAATTGACAAACTGCGGGCGGCGATGCCGACAGGGTTTGGGGCGCTGCTTGTTACAGATCTGTATAACAGACACTATCTGTCGGGATTTCCTTCGAGCGCGGGCAGCTTGGTGGTAACAGAAACAACAGCAACGTTGTATGTGGATTCCCGCTACTATGAAGCGGCCTGCGCGGTGGCAAACGGCGTTGATGTCGTGCTGGCAGAACAGGTGCACAAACAAATTGCGACAGAATTGGCGCAGAGCGGCTTGGCGCAATTGTACCTGGAACAATCGACGACGCTGGCAGAGTTGGATGCGCTGCAAGCGGATTTGCCCGGTGTAAAGATGGCCTGTGACGCGGCCCTCAGCGACGCGCTGCAGCGGCTGCGCAGTGTAAAAGATGCGATGGAAATAGAGGCGATTGAAACAGCCCAAGCCATCACAGACGCTGCGTTTTCATCGATCCTGGCATTTATTCGACCCGGCCGCAGCGAGCGCGAGATTGCCGCAGAACTGGAATATACGATGCGCAAACTGGGCGCGGATGATTTTGCGTTTCCGACGATTTGCCTGAGCGGGCCGAACACTTCAAAACCGCACGGTGTGCCAGGAGATCGCACCGTGCAAAACGGAGAATTTCTTCTGTTGGATTTTGGAGCCAAGAAAAACGGCTATTGTTCGGATATGACGCGCACGGTGGCCGTCGGCGCTGTGGACGAAGCAAAACAAAATGTTTATGCGGCAGTGTTAGAGGCACACCTCGCCGCCGTGGACGCCGCACACGCGGGGATTTCCGGGATAGCGCTGGACAAAGTGGCGCGTGACAGCATCGCCGCCGCGGGGTATGGCGGCCGTTTTGGACACGGCCTGGGGCATTCGCTTGGCTTGGAGATTCATGAGGAGCCGCGTGCCAGTACATCGTGTGGGACCATTCTTTTGCCGGGCACACTGATGACGATTGAGCCTGGGATTTATCTGCCGGGATCGTTCGGCGTGCGGATTGAAAATATGGTTGTCATCAGCGAGCACGGATGTAAAGACCTCACCGCGAGTAAACGCACGTTAATTGTCTTATAAGCCTGTACAAAGTGGATTGAATATGGTAAAATATTCAAGAGTCAAAAAGGAGATAGCGTATGATTTCTGCTGGTGATTTTCGAAATGGCGTCACGTTTGAAGAAGATGGGAACGTCTACCAAATCGTTGAATTTCAACATGTTAAGCCGGGTAAAGGCGCTGCGTTTGTGCGTGCAAAAACGAAAAATGTGTTGACAGGTTCGATTGTTGAAAAAACCTATAATCCATCCGACAAATTTGAGAGCGCCTATATTGAGCGCCGTGAGATGGAATACTCTTATAACGACAGCGGTCTATATTATTTTATGGATACCGAAACCTATGAGATGCTGCCGGTTGCCCAAAAAGATCTGCCGGATAGTTTTCAGTTTGTCAAAGAAAATATGCTAGTCAAGATTTTGACCTACAAAGGCGCGGTGTTCGGCATTGAGGCGCCGAATTTTGTAGAGTTGGAAATCACGAATACCGAACCGGGCGCAAAAGGCAACACCGCGACCAATACCCTGAAGCCGGCGACATTGGAAACGGGCGCCGTCATCCGTGTGCCGTTGTTCATCAACGAGGGGGAAAAAATTCGTATCGATACGCGCACCGGCGAATATATGGAGCGCGCGTAATTATGAAGGAGGATAATATGACCATTACAGAAAAAGTTGCGTTTTTGAGAGGCCTGATAGAAGGCAGTGAGCTCAAATTTGACGATAAAAAGGGAAAAGTCTTTGAACTGGCCATCGATTTGATTGACGAACTTGCGACAGCGGTGAGTGATCTGGATGAGGATGTCTCCGTGCTTTATGACGACGTGGACGATCTCAGCGAGGCGATCGAAGACATCGATCATGTTCTTTATCATCTCAGCGATGAGGATGAGGAGGACGAGGACTTTACCTATGAGATCCAATGTGAGCACTGCGGCGAGAAACTGACTGTGGACGAAGACGCGTTGCTCAGCGACGACCTTGTATGCCCGGCATGCGGAGAACCGATTGAATTTGAATTCGATTGCGACTGCGATGCCTGCACTGCCGAACATGCAGATGGGAAAGAAGAATAAGCAAATAAAAGGCAGACTTGTTCTGCCTTGTTTTGTTTTTATACGTTCGCTGGGGTGAAGAAGCATGGAGGAAACAAAACCGAAACGGCGCATGCGCAAATGGATTCGAATAAGTTGGCGTAACGCATTGCTGGTATTTTCGTGCGCGGTGATTGTCCTTACCGGCTCGGCATATGCGTTCGCGCAGACACCGTTCGCCGCGTCGCTTAGTGATGATCATGTTATCGATCCGGGCGGTAATAAAGATATCGATGTGGAACCGGTTGACAACTATCATTTTGTTGACAGAGACGAATACGACGGTGTGCTGTTACAAAAGACCGAAGATGCCGGCGCCAGTTATATCAACGAGACCTTATTTATCGGCGACAGCAATACGTTGCGGATGGCCATGTTCGGGTTTTTAACGTTGGACAACTGCATCGGCGTTGAGTCGATGGGGATTGTGGGCGCAAAGGCAAATAAGTGCGTCTATTTTGCGGGGTATAATGACCCGGTGACGATTGCGGATGCCCTCAAACTGATGCAGCCGCGCCGCGCGATCATCAGTTTTGGCACAAACGATCTTGCCGGTGTTTCGCTGGACGCCTATATTTCCACCTACCGCTCTTTTATCATGCGGCTGCAGGAAGCCTATCCCTATACCGATTTGATTCTTTCTTCGGTGCCGCCGTTTTCCAAGAATTTGGAAGGGCGCAGTTTTACAATTGAAACAGTCAACGCGTACAACCGGGCGCTTATCAATTTGGCCAAAGAGATGGAGCTTGTCTTTTTGGACACCGGCGAAGCGTTTACCGGCTCGGACGGCTATATCAAACCGGCGTATATTTATTCAGACGGGATCCATTTGACGGAAGCTGGGTTTGAAGCCTATTTTAAATATGTACGCACGCACAGCCACATCGTCGAAGATACCAGGCCGAAGCCGTTGGATTCCATTCCAAAACAGCGCGTGGCGCCGAAACCGGATCCGGAAAAGAAATTTGATTGCGCCGCGGCATCGGGCGCAGCTATGAGTATGTTCCTCGCGAATGGATTTACCGCGGCGACCGGTTCAACCAACATGACAGGCGCGGTTACCGTGCAGTTTGGCGTCTCGTTCGCGCAGGCGCGCGCGGGCAGCGAGGCCGCGATTGGGGCAAATCTCTACCAATTTGCGGTCAATCAAACAGGAAAAACTGCCGGCGCCGTTGCAATTTCTTATTCGGTTGACGAGACGGCAAAGATGTACAATTTTGCGGTGACGATTGCACCTCCTGCCGCCTGCGCTACACATACCTGGGGAGATTGGGTGCAGACGAAAGCGCCAACCTGCGGAGAGAAAGGCAGCAAAGAGCGCACCTGTTCTGTCTGCAAGCAAAAAGAACCTGCGGAAATTCCGGCCACCGGCGCGCACACCTGGGCGCCGGGGGGCGACGCGGAGGGGTGGATTACAGATACGCCTGCGACCGAAACAGCGCCGGGGCATAGGCACAGGGATTGTACAACATGCCATCACCACGAGGAGGAGACCATCCCGCAGCTGCCGCCAATTCTACCGCCTGCGCCATAATTGGTGATACAATAAGCAGCACCGGCTAAACCAATGGTTAGCCGGTGCTTTTGTCTGGTGAAACCCCCATCTATGAACAAGTGGCCGAAAGCAGGCACTGCCGGTCATGGGGAGTTAAATCAGTCCCAAGACAGCTAAGACGCATCAAGGATATCGGCAGCGCCTGATTCCGCTGGCGTCCAAGTACGGCCTGCAGAACTGCGCAACGTCCTCCTTGCAGTTGGGATTGACATTTGTTTTACTTCGACCTTATAGCAGGGCGACAACGCGGCAGGGAAGGCCTGTCAGGCCAAGATAGTGAATCGGAAAGGTGTAGGCTGAAAACGGTTTTCCGGCAGCGACTTGCAGAAGTTCGCCGAGGTTGCAAAGATTTTCTACGACAAAAACACCGTGGTCGGCGCAATACTGGTCTTTGGGGGTGTGTTCAACACCGCAGCGGATGCCGGCGCAATCGACACCAATCAGGGAAATGCGCCGCGCGAGCAATTGGTCGATCAGTGCATCGGCTAGTTGCGGATGATTGGAAAAATAGGCTGCGGCGCCATACGCATGCTGTTCGATAAACCCGGTATAGAACATGACAAACTGATCGGGCTGCACCAAATCGAGCGCGATATCCCGTGCCTCGATATCGCGCGGGTATACGCCGCGCACATCAAAAACAACTGCATTGCGCTCCAAAAACGCGAGGGGGAAGGTGCGGTCCATGACATCAAAATGGGTACCCAAGTGTCCGAATTTGGCTTTTGGTTCATTTTCACCTGCGCGCGTTGTCAGCGCCGGCGTAACAGGAACGGTTAAGTCAATCCAACGCATATTGGCCTCCAGTGGTAGGATAGATCCAGTATAACAAAAACCGCGCAGAAAAATAATGGGAATGCCTTTATTTGTCTATCTATTTGCTTTATAATAGCAAAGGGCTTTTGCACATAAACATGCCGCCGGGACAAGAAAAGGACGGGGACGCAATGGAATTTCGGAAAGAACATGACACGATGGGTGAAATTGAGGTGCCGGCAGAGCGCCTTTGGGGCGCGCAGACGGCGCGCAGTTTACAGCATTTTTCGATCGGCAGCGAGAAAATGCCGATGGATATTATTTACGCGTTTGCCTATTTAAAGAAGGCGGCTGCAGCCGTCCATTATAATATGGGCGCGCTCGACCGCGACCGCGCGTATGCAATTGCAGGGGCGTGTGATGAAATTTTAGCGGGCAAATGGAACAGCGAGTTTCCGCTCAGCGTGTGGCAAACAGGCAGCGGCACACATACGAATATGAATATCAATGAGGTCATTGCGCGTCGCGCCAATCAATTGCTTGGTGCGGAAACAGTGCACCCCAATGATACCGTCAACATGGGACAGAGTTCCAATGATACGTTCCCGACGGCGATGCATATCGCGTCTGTGTTGACGATCGAAAAACAGCTGCTGCCGATGTTGGATCGATTGGCGGCGTCGCTTGGTTCATTGGCCGAGCAACACAAGGACATTATAAAATTGGGCCGGACGCATCTGCAGGACGCAATCCCACTGACGTTAGGCCAGGAAATCAGCGGCTGGCAGGCAATGTTGACCGCTGCGCGCGCCATGCTGCAACAGGCGCTTTTACCGCTGCGCGCACTCGCGATCGGCGGAACGGCTGTGGGCACCGGGCTTAACGCGCCGAAAGGATTTGGAGAGGCCTGCACGACAAATATCAGTTTATTTACCAATACGCAGTTTGCGAGCGCGCCCAACAAATTTCATGCGCTTTCCAGCCTGGACGCAATGGTCTATGCGCACGGTGCGCTAAAAGCGTTGGCGGCAAACCTCATGAAAATTGCGAACGATGTGCGTTGGCTTGCGAGCGGGCCGCGCGGCGGCATCGGTGAACTTTTGATCCCTGCGAACGAACCGGGCAGTTCGATCATGCCGGGAAAAGTCAATCCCACACAGTGTGAGGCTGTCACAATGGTGGCGGTGCGCGTGATGGGCAACGATACGGCGATCGGACTGGCGGCTTCCCAGGGAAACTTTGAACTCAATGTATTCCTGCCGGTGACAGCGGACGCGTTTTTGCAGTCGGTACATCTGCTGGCAGACGTCATGAGCACATTCAACGATTTTTGTGTCGTCGGTATCCAGCCGAATCTCGCGGTGATCCAGCGCAATGTAGAGCAGTCTTTGATGCTTGTGACAGCGCTTAACCCGCATATCGGTTATGAAAAAGCCGCGCTCGTGGCCAAGACGGCTTATGAGCAGGGCAAGACACTGCGCGAAGCGGCGGCTATCCTAGGGTTGCTTTCCGCCGAGGAGTTTGACCGTATTGTCAATCCGGCACTGATGGTTGGGCAGCAAGACAAGCAGTAAATTTTGTGAATGGCCGCGCCGCGGCCGGACAAAATGTCCGGCCAGGTGCCCAACATTGTTGGGCACAGCCGCAAAGCGGCGGCGGCGCGCCGCACGAAGAATATGGAAATGGAGCGAGTTAAAGAAATGGACTACGCCAGCGAAGCGATCAAGATGCATCAAGAATGGGGCGGCAAAATCGAAGTTGTTTCCCGGGTGCCCGTAGCGACAAGGGAAGATCTCTCGATTGCGTATACACCCGGTGTCGCTGCGCCCTGCCTTGAGATTCAGAAAGACGTTGATAAAAGCTATGATTACACACGACGCGGAAACCTGTGTCTGGTGGTAACCGACGGCACGGCGGTGCTTGGGCTCGGTGACATCGGCCCGGAGGCCGGCATGCCGGTCATGGAGGGGAAGTGCGTGCTGTTCAAGGAATTTGGCGGTGTCGATGCGTTTCCGCTCTGCGTCAAGAGCAAGGATGTCGATGAAATTGTCAATACGGTCTATCTGATTTCGGGCAGCTTTGGCGGCGTTAATTTAGAGGACATCTCTGCGCCGCGTTGCTTTGAAATTGAGGCAAGGCTCAAAGAAAAGTGCGATATTCCTATTTTTCATGACGACCAACACGGCACTGCGGTTGTGACGCTCGCCGGGCTTGTAAATGCGCTGAAAATAGTGCAAAAGCGCAAAGAAGATGTCAGGGTCGTAATCAACGGTGCGGGCTCGGCGGGGATTTCTATTACAAAGCTTTTGCTGAGCGACGGGTTTCGCGATATCACACTGTGCGACCGCAGCGGCGCTATTTATGACGGCATGCCCGGTTTGAATCCATATAAAGCGGAGCTGGCCAAACGAACCAATCTAGGAAAGCGGCAGGGAACTTTGGCGGACATGCTGGATGGCGCGGATATTTTTATTGGTGTCTCGGCGCCAGGCACGGTGACCACAGAAATGGTGGCGTCGATGGCAAAGGACGCGATCGTGTTTGCATGCGCCAACCCTACGCCCGAAATCTTTCCGGATGACGCAAAAGCGGGCGGCGCGGCGGTGATTGCGACAGGCCGTAGCGACTTCCCAAACCAGATCAACAATGTGCTGGCGTTTCCTGGTATTTTCCGCGGCGCGTTTGATGTGCGCGCACGGGACATTAACGACGCGATGAAACTGGCTGCGGCGTACGCGCTGGCTGGTTTGATCACAGAAACAGAACTGGAACCGGATAATCTAATTCCTTCGCCGTTTCATCCCCAGCTGAAAGAGACTGTGTCCAAAGCGGTTGCGGAAGCTGCGCGCGCAAGCGGTGTGGCGAGGCTGTGACAATAAAGAAGAGGCGCATTGGCGAAGCCAAGGCGCCTCAGGCTATCAAAGAACCAAAGGTCGTGAAAAAGCGCACAAAAATATCCGACGGGCTAAGATACCGACCCTTGCCGCCCAATCAATTGGGACTTTGCCCCAAACCCCGTGGAAGAAAATAAAAGGCGTCGGATGCGGAAAATTGCCGATACGCCGCTGGTTTCCGTTCGTCGATCTATTATTTTATTTCCGGGGGGAAGACCCACGTCAATCGGGTGGTTGGGGCGGGATTGCATCGGTCGACGAACGGAACGCTTTGTGCGTTTTGTCCTTCTCGCGTTTTATATAAGACTTTTTTGATACGCCGAGACGCAACTCACGATCGCGAGCGAAGGTGCCCGGACGCCTGCAATGCGGCGCGCTGTCGCTTGGGTCGGGAAACGTATGCTGTAAAAAGAAATGCGATGCAAGCAAATTTTCCAATGCCGCCACATATGCTTAGCATAGACGGGGGTGTTGGGATGAAACGGTTGCTTTGCATTTTGCTGATTGTGGCCCTGTTTGTGCTGGGCGGATGTGTAAGTCCCTCCGAAGATCTTGTTGGCGACTGGATTTTAATCTATGGAGAAAGCGAATTTGGCTATCTGCTGCGGTTTGAAAAAGACGGTGCTATGCTGTGCACGCCGGGCATTGCCAATGGCAGTGAGGCGAAAGACCACGCAAAAGCGCTGGAAGCCATGGCGGATTATATGACAATCACGTATACCGTCAAAAACTTCAAGACAGTAGTATTGACGGTGCAGGTGTTTTCTACATCTATCCAATTGGACATCGATTACCAGCGGCAGGATGATGTCCTGATCTTTGGAACAGGAACCTATTTAAAAGTGGAATGAATGCATTCGAATGCGGACAGGGGTGTTGCAAATGTCCCTGAAAGAAAAGACGCGGGAGCAATCCGAAGTGGAAGGCGCTCGCGTTTTGTTGTATCATGATATTGATGAAAAACCAAAAATAAACTGGGGGAGTGTACCTTGCGAGCGGTAACAGTCAACAATTGAGCTGCCGCTGAGCGGCGTATACCAAATACCAGAGGATGCGCCGGCACAGAGCTGTGGAAGGTAATTGAAGGGAATGGAAATCACAGAAAAAGCGGGTAATGTCCTGATGGGGGAAAAACCCGCAGCAGCCGCTCGGATTTCTGTTCTTAGGGCGCAGCATGAATGCCGAAACCAAATGATCGTTTTTCGATTGATCCGTCGGTTGGAGATCATTTTCATAATATAAGTGGGGGGATTGCTTTCTTGAAAAAGTATCAAATCGGTTTTTTCTGCGTGGCAATTGAACTAGCCATTATCTTTTTAATTACATGTGCGAATTGGACAAACCAAAGTCTCTTATATGCCTTGTTCTATAATTTAGGATATGGCCTGCTTCTCAGTGTCGCATTGCCGCTTGCATATGCCCGGCATTACAAAGAACCTCTTTCGGATTTTGGGATAAAAAAAGTGGGAATACGCCAACTGATTGTTTTGCTTTCTTTTGTCGCGTTTTCAATTGGAGGGCAAGTAATTCCCCGGCTTCTTGCACACGAAGAACTTCGGTTTTACCTGCTGCCGATCAGCATTGCGCCAATATTAATGACCACTTTTTTTGAGGAGTTTTTATTCCGCGGCTTTATGCAAACGCGGCTAGAAAAGCAGGTTGGAGCGATGCCGGCTATTTTGCTCTCGGGACTCTTTTTTTCGCTTTATCATCTAGGCTATCCGGGATTTCGCAATTTGCAGGATTTAGGCGTGCTGTTCGCGGTTGGTATTGGATTTGCGCTAGCGTTTAAGCTGTCTGGGAACAATCTGTTTGTCTCATTTTTTGTGAACCTGCCAAACGCCTATTTGACCTATCTGCTAAAAGCGGAGCAATTCCCAAGATTCCAGCCGGTTACAACTGTATATGCCTGCTTAACGATTCTGCTGATCCCGTTGCTTTTCTACGTTTGCAAAAAAAGGAATGCTAATTGATAATATGTAAAAACCTCCTGAAAACAGGAGGTTTTTTGCATAAAGGCACGATATATTGAAAGGCGCATATATTACAAATAGTATAATTAAATCACTAAAACATACCCAAAGTATATCAACGCTAATTGCGATGTAAGTGATACACCTTTACATGCAAACCTCTGAACGCCTATTCTAGAGGAATATCCACAAACGCACCGCCGCGCAACACGGACATCTGTTGAAAGCCTGCGGCAGCTAAAAACGCCAGGCCTTGGTCAAAACCGGCGTTTAGCGTTGTTGTGCGGTGGCTGTCCGTGGTTACGATGACACGCACACCGCGCTGCGCCATATGCCGCAACAGGAAGGGCGCGGGGTACGGTACATCCCGCAGTCCGCGATAGAGGCTGCTCGTGTTCAGCTCGATCATGCCGTTGTAGGAAAGCACCGTATCAATCACTGCGTCCATCGCATGCAGCGCCGTGTTCTGATATTGTTTGCAAGTTTCATCAAACAAACGATTGCCACGGTTGAATTTGCAGACGAGATCAAAGTGCCCGACAATGTCCGGGCGGTTCCGCTGTACATTTTTAACGGACAAGGCATAAAAGTCGCGCGCCATCGCCAAACCGTCGCCGCCGTATCGCTCTTGGATTGCCGCAGTAATCGTGTCGACCGTGTCGTCCGCCGCACGATAGCGACCTTCGGCAACAGGCAAATAGTG
This sequence comes from Oscillospiraceae bacterium, assembly GCA_031547945.1. GTDB lineage: Bacteria > Bacillota > Clostridia > Oscillospirales > Ruminococcaceae > JAVBRN01. The sequence goes on from JAVBRN010000002.1 coordinate 488,353, forward strand.
AACCGAGCCGATGACATAGTCGTAGTTTGCGCGTTCGATCGGCGTATAATAGTCCTGCTCCATGCCGCACAGAATATTGAGGCGGCCCTGATATTCCAACTTGCACGCGGCGATGTCAGCGCGGTAGGCAGCGTCATCCTGCATGCCGGGATAGTCGGGGTCGAACGGCGCCGGCGCGTGGGAGGAAAAGCCGAGATCGGTAAACCCACAGGCAATTGCGGCGTCGGCCATTTCGCGCGGGGTGTTCATGCCGTCGCACCAGGTTGTGTGCGTGTGGACGTTGGAGGTCATGTTCACTGCAGTGTCTCCTGTTTGACTTTGTGGTCGACCACGTGGCGCTTGGCCAGCTCTTCCTCGACCGCGGAAATTGGGATATCGCACGCCGCCATAAGAACCAACACGTGATAACAAAGATCCGCGATCTCAAAAACGGTTTCGCGGTTGTCCTGTTTCATCGCGCCAATGATGACTTCAGTGGATTCTTCCCCGATCTTTTTCAGAATCTTATCCAGGCCTTTGTCAAACAGGTAACTGGTATAACTGCCTTCTTTCGGGGCTGTTTTCCGAGATGCGATCAAGTCATAAAGGATTTGCAGCGTAAATTTCTGCGCGGTTTCGTCCTGATAGAGCAGATCAAAAAAACAGCTCTCCGCGCCAGTGTGGCAGGCGGGACCGTCTTTGATCACGCTGACCACGAGCGCGTCACGGTCGCAGTCGGCAGCAACCGAGACAACGTGCTGCACGTTGCCGCTCGTCTCGCCTTTGCGCCACAGCTCTTTTCGGCTGCGGGACCAAAAACAGGTGCGCTTTTCGCGCAGCGTTATTTCCAGGCTCTCACGGTTCATATAGGCGACTGTTAACACGTCGCCGGTATAAAAATCCTGCACCACGGCAGGCAGCAGGCCGTCGCTGTTAAATTGCAGTTCTTCAATCGTGATCATTGTTGTTCTCCTCCGAAAAATACCCATTTTCTTGCGAATCTCTGCAAAGGATATGGGCGTATACCCAATGCGCTCCACGCTGACGCAGAACTGCTGGCTGCTAAAGCTGGCGTATTGTTTGTTGGCGTGGACATGCCCAAAAATGTTTGCGTACCAAGACCGCCGGCAAAGCGTAAACGCGGTGAAATCCATTACATAGTAAACCTGCACGCTGCGTTCATTACCAAACGCAAATGTCTTTGACCATGCAGTCGGCGCACGATGCGCGCGGGTTGTTCGTTGTTGTAGAAGGACAGATCACCCAGCATGAAAATGCGGTCGTGCTTGTCCACAGGGCTTCAGTTTGCGACGAGCGCTTCATTCATAGCGCATATACCTGTGTGCCCAAAATGAGGGCGCTACAAAATATATATGCATAGGTAGCATATCCTAAAGCCGCATCGGAATGCCCTGCGCGGACAGATATTGTTTTAAGTCGCAGATGCCAATCTCGCGATAGTGGAAGATCGAAGCGGCGAGGCCGGCGTCGATGCCGGGCAGCTGGAAAAGCGCGGCAAAATCTTGCATCGTGCCCGCGCCGCCCGACGCAACGATTGGGATATGTACACGGCTTGCAACAGCGGACAGCAGCTCCAGGTCGAAACCGCCTTTGACGCCGTCGGTGTCCATGCTGTTGACCACAAGTTCACCCGCGCCGTTCGCTGCACCCTGCACTGCCCAGTCAAGCGCGTCCAAACCGGTGTCCACGCGGCCGCCCTTTGCGAAGATATGGAACGCGCCGCCGACGCGTTTGACATCCATCGAGAGCACAACGCACTGGCTGCCGTAGCGTTTGGCACCGTCGGCTACAAGCGCCGGGTTCGCGATTGCGCCCGAGTTGACGCTGACCTTGTCCGCGCCGCATTTGAGCACCCGGTCAAAATCGTCGAGCGTACTCACAGCGCCGCCGACCGTGAGCGGGATGAAAATCTGCGCGGCAACGCGGCGCAGAATGTCGGTAAAAATGCCGCGTCCTTCCGCCGAGGCGGTGATGTCGTAAAAAACGAGTTCATCCGCGCCCTGTTCGTTATAAAAAGCTGCGAGCGCGACAGGGTCTTCGACATCCTTGATGCCCTGAAAATTGACGCCTTTGACGACGCGGCCGTCGCGGACATCGAGGCAGGGAATGATGCGTTTGGTAATCATGGCAAACTCCCATCCAACCGTGTTTATTGTTTGGCGGCGGCGAGCGCGGCCTTGAGCGCAATTGCGCCGGTGTACAGCGCTTTGCCCACAATGGCGGCGTACAACCCCTGGTCGCGCAGCGCGGTGATATCTGCAAGCGTGGAAACCCCGCCCGAAGCGGTGAACGAGAGCCCTTCGATCTGTTGTAGTTCTTTATAAATGTCGCGGTTGACGCCTTGCCCGGCGCCGTCGCGGGAGATATCGGTGTAAATGATATAGCGTGCGCCGCAGGCCTGCATCTCTTTACAGAACGCGACGCTGTCGGTGTCGGAGGTGTCGAGCCAGCCTTCCACCGCCACACGGCCGCCGCGCGCGTCGATGCCAATCGCAATCGCGTCGCCGTAGCGGCGCAGCATGTCGCGGGTAAACGCAGGGTCTTTGAGTGCCGCGGTGCCCAAAATCACGCGACCGACGCCCGCATCCAAACAGCGGACAATCGTTGCCTCGTCGCGGATACCGCCGCCCAGCTCCACAAACAGATCGGGAACTGCCGCGAGGACGGTCTGCACGGTTGCAAAGTTGCGTTGTTCACCCGCCTTGGCGCCGTCGAGATCCACCAAATGCAGGTTGCGCGCGCCCGCTTTGGCAAATTCGGCCGCAAAAACAGACGGGTCGCCAAATGTCTGCTGCCTGGCATAGTCACCTTGGAATAAGCGCACAGCCTGGCCGCCGATGAGATCAATTGCGGGAAAGAGTTCCATGGAGTTCCTTTCAAACAAAAAATGCCGTGCGCAAGTATTTTGCTGATGGAGTACGGTTGCGTAATTTAACGTCAACGGATGTCGATTGCCGCCGCTTGCATTCCCGCCAGCGCCCATGCTTTTATGGACTTCACTTCAACCCCGATGATTGTTGGGACGCAACAGGCCGGAATACAAAATTTCTTTCGATTGTCCCCGAACGCCGTGTACCACTACCAGGCAATCGCGGATCTATTTTTATTTTAAAAAGCAGTTACGATGGTTGTACTGGGGAGTGGAAGAACAGCGTGGCAAAAAATACGATGTGAATCTTCAGCGTGGCAAAATAGTTCTTATAAAATGCGAGAATGGCTAACTGCGCAAGACTTCCGCTCATCGGCCGATGCAATCCTCAGCTACTCGATTGGTGTGGGGCTTCGCCCCATGCCCCGGAAATGAAATGACAGGTCGACGAACGGAAAAGCGTGATATCGGCAGTTTCCTGCACCCGACGGCCTTTTTTCTTCCATGGGCTTGGGGCGAAGCCCCAATTGATTGGGCGGCAGGGGTGAGTATTTTCAAGCCGTCGGCTGTTTTTGCACACTTTTTTCGCTGCCTGGGATTCTTTGACAGCTTGAATCTTGTGGTCCCCGCCAGAGTCATTTCACGCGACGCTTTCGGAACTTCTAACAACAAATTCGCAATCTTGGCCCCCGGAAGCAGGGCGTGCAACAAACGATCCAAATTATCGCTAACGTATGGAATGCGCAACGCCACAAGGATGGGGGAAATAGTAAACCCATTTGGCATTAAAGCGCCGCAAACGCCTTTAGCATCGCGAGACCGGCGGCACCGCTCTTTTCCGGGTGGAACTGCGTACCATAAACATTGCCGTTTTGCACAACGCCCGCAACGTCGACGCCGTATTCACTTGTCGCGGCGACACAGCCGCCCGAAGCCTTCGCATAAAAACTGTGGACATAGTAAAAAAAGTCGCCCTCCGCTGTGTTGCGCAACAGCGGACAATCCGGCTGTGCCAGACGTAAGCTGTTCCAGCCGATGTGCGGTACTTTGTAGTTCAAACTGCCGGCCTGCAAGTCGGCCGCCAGGCTGATAATATCTCCAGGAATCAAGCCAAGCCCGCGGTATTCGCCGAACTCAAAGCTGCGTTCAAACAAAAGCTGCATGCCGAGGCAGATACCGAGAAGCGGTTTGCGCCGCGCCTGTTCTAAAACCGTATCCACAAGCCCGGTATCCACAAGTTTTTGCATCGCATCGCCGAATGCGCCGACGCCGGGCAGTATGATTTTGTCGGCGGAAGCAAGACCCTGCGCATCTCGAGTGACCTGGACAGATAGCCCAAGGGATTGCAGAGAAGACGCCAGGCTGTATAAATTGCCGACACCATAGTCGATGATCGCAATCATACAATGGTTCCTTTTGTTGAGGGAATCGCGCCGTTGGCTGTCGGGTCAATTGCGACAGCGTCGCGCAGCGCCCGCGCGACGCCCTTATAAGCGGCTTCGATTATGTGGTGGCTGTTGTGCCCGGCGATTTGATAAAGATGGATGGCGGCGCCAAGCTCACGCGCAAACGCAATAAAAAATTCCTGTACTAATTCTGTATCAAACGCGCCGACTTTTTCGGTTGGGATCGAAAGCCCAAAATTGAGCCATGCGCGCCCGCTGCAATCAACCGCAGCCAAAATCAACGCCTCGTCCATCGGCAATACGCACGATCCGTAGCGTGTGATGCCGGCGCGGTTGCCGAGCGCCTCGGAAAATGCGCGGCCCAATACAATGCCAACGTCTTCCACTGTGTGGTGATCGTCCACATGCAGATCACCCGCGCACTGCAGTGTGAGATCGAACCGCCCGTGCCGGGCAAAGAGTTCCAGCATATGGTCCAGAAATCCGCACCCGGTTTGAACCACATAGATGCCTGTGCCGTCCAGGTTGAGCGCGCATTGGATATCCGTTTCATTGGTTTTGCGTGTGAGCGTCACGGTACGCATAAAGTTTCCTCTATCACATAAATGCATTATCTAAAACGTGGTTAGGCAGTCGTAAGCGTCTGTCTACGTCACTGCTGTGCTTTCGCAAGTTTTCACAACACCGGCTGGTGCAACATTTCGGCTCGCTGCGAGAGACCCTGCACTTCGCATCGGTTCCCGCTGCCGCCTTTTTCTTTCGTAACTAACGACTAATTTGCCCTCGATTGTTTCAACAGTGCGGCTTCGCTGTGGGAACTCTGCACTTCGCATATGTTCTCGCGGTCGCCTTTTTTGTTGCGCAACCAGCATCTAAATAACCAACGACGCATGTTTGAGACTAGCGTTACGCAAGCTTGATGACGCGGTCGAGCGCGACAAGCAGAGAGTCAATCTCAGCGTCTGTGCCAATCGTAATGCGAAGGTAGTCCCGCGCGCGCGGGACATCAAACCAGCGCACCAGCACGCCAAGCGCGCGCAGTTGGGTGTAGATCGCAGGGGCAGAATAATCGGGATGTGTCGCGAATACGAAATTGGCTTTGCTGTCGGTACAGAAGAACCCGCGCAGCCGCAATTGTTCCAGCAGCTTGATACGTCCGGCAATGATGCGATCTCTGCAAGTGACGAAGTAGGCATGGTCCTGCAGCGCGGCGACACCGGCCGCAAGCGTCATGCGGTTGACGTTGTAAGGGTTAAAGCTGAATTTAATTCGATTTAAGTCGGCAATGATGTCGGGGTGGGCAGCCGCATAGCCGAGCCGCGCACCGGCAAATCCATGAGATTTGGAAAGTGTACCGATCACGAGCAAATTATCGTAGTGGTGCAGCAGCGATATGGCGCTTTCGGTGCCAAACGCGACATAGGCCTCGTCGATTATTACAAGACGATTGGGATTGGATTGCAATAGCGATTTGATATCGCCGACGGACAAGGCGAGCCCGGTTGGCGCGTTGGGATTGGCGATCACAACCGTGCGGTCATCGGTGCCGTAGTCCCGGATATCAATGCTATAATCTTCGCGCAATGCAATGCGGTCTGCGGGAACACCATACAGTTCCGCAAAGACGGGATAGAAGCCATAAGTCAAATCCGCAAAAGCCACCCCGTTTGGGCACAGACCCTGGAAACAAAAGGCAAGTACCTCATCGCTGCCGTTGGACACAAAGACTTCGTTTATGCCAACGTCCAGCGCATCAGCAAAAGCCGCCAGAAGATCATGGCAGGTGGGGTCAGGGTATAGGTGCAGCCGCGCCGCTTCGGCTGCCGCGGCCCGCACGGCATGCGGCGAAGGCGGAAAGGGAGATTCATTGGTGTTTAACTTTAAATAAGGTTTTGTCTGCGGTTGCTCTCCCGGCACATATGGATCAATGCCGTTGAGGCGCGAATGGAAAAAACGCGACATAAATCGCTTCCTCGATTCATTGCAATAGTTCATCGGGCGCCACGCGCACGGCCACACTGTTGGCGTGTGCGTCCAGTTGCTCACGCCGCGCAAACGTAATCACGTCGCTGCCGGCTTTCGCAAGCGCCGTCTTAGTATAACACAAATAACTGCTCTTTTTCACAAAATCGTCTACAGAAAGTGGAGAATAAAATCGCGCGGTGCCCATCGTGGGTAATGTGTGATTCGGCCCGGCGTAGTAATCGCCCAGCGCCTCGGGCGTATAATGCCCGAGAAAGATGCTGCCTGCGTTGCGGATTGCGGGCAACAGCATCTCCGGGGCATCGACGCACAGTTCCAAATGCTCCGGCGCAATCGCATTGGCCAGTTCGATTGCGTGCGCAATGTCATGCGCCAGAATGATCCTGCCGTTAGATGTTATCGACGCTTCCGCAATTTCTCTGCGCGGCAACTTTTCCAGTTGGCACTCCAGTTCCCGCTGCACCCGTTTTGCCAGCGCTTCGCTCGTGGTCACGAGTACGGCGGTCGCAAGCTTGTCATGCTCCGCTTGCCCCAGCATATCTGCTGCGACAAACGCCGGATTGGCGGAATCGTCCGCCACCACAAGAATATCGCTTGGCCCTGCAATCATGTCGATATCCACAATCCCGTAGACCAGTTTTTTTGCGGTCGCCACAAAAATATTGCCAGGCCCCACGATCTTATCGACACGCGGTATCGTCTCGGTGCCATAGGCAAGCGCGGCAATCGCTTGTGCGCCGCCCATTTTATAAATCTCGGTGACGCCGGCGACCGATGCCGCCGCCAAAATACCCTCGTTGACCGCACCGTCTTTTCCAGGAGGGGTCACCATAATAATTTGATCTACACCCGCAATCTTCGCGGGGATGACATCCATTAAGACGGTGCTGGGATAGGGAGCGGTTCCCCCCGGCACATAGACGCCCACGCGCGCGAGCGGCGCAAATTTCTGCCCCATTATGATACCGTCCGCGTCCGCGATTTCAAAGCCGGTGCGCATCTGTTGCTGATGGAATGTGCGGATATTGTTCGCGGCGCGCCGCAACACTTCAATAAACGCGGAACCGACGCTGTCGCAGGCGGCATCGATCTCCGACTGCGTCACGCGCAGCGAATCCGGACGTACGCCGTCAAACTGTTCCGTGTAGTCGAGCACGGCGGCGTCCCCGCGCAGCCGGACATTCTCTAAAATGGGGCGCACGAGGTCGGACACGTCCGCTTGCGCGCTGTCCTGCTGCTTGCAAATTTCTTTGATCGAAAGATGCCGTCCGTCCAGGATATCTATCATAGCAGTTCTCCCAGCTTTTCAATGAGTGTGCGGATCGTTTCGCCTTGAAACCGCCAGGACGCGCGGTTCGCGATCAGCCGCGCGGAAGATGGCTCCAGTTCCGCGAGAATTTCGAGGTTGTTCTCTTTGATGGTCGAGCCAGTCTCGACGATATCGACAATCACATCAGACAGGCCAATGAGCGGCGCCAGTTCGATGGAGCCATGCAGTTGGATGATTTCGACCGCGCGGCTCTGGGACGCGAAATAGCGCCGAGTCATATTAGGATATTTTGTTGCGACGCGCAGCGGCAAAGCCGGATCCTCCTGAAAATCGGGCTTGCCGGCAATTGCAAAACGGCAGCAACCGCGGTTTAAATCCAGCAATTCCAACACATCCGCACCGCTCTCAGACAAAACATCCTTGCCGACGACGCCGATGTCGGCAACGCCGTGTTCCACATAGATATCGACGTCGGACGGTTTTACAAGATAGTATCGCACGCGGCTGGCAGTATCTTCAAAGACAAGTTTGCGGCTCTCATCGATCAAATCGTCACATGAAAAACCTGCCTGTACAAATAGACGGTAAATGTCATTGCCCAGACGTCCTTTCGGCAGCGCGATGTTCAAAAACCCATCGTTTTCAGTCGGGTCGTCGCCATTAGGCGAATCCACGCGGCCCAGTGCGTCGAGATAGAGCGCGAACCCAATTGCGCCCTGCGGTTTTTCAAACCGGCGCAGCAGATTGTCATAGCGCCCGCCGTACAATACCGCATGGGAGACGCCGGAAACAAACCCCTGGAAGATCAGGCCGTTATAGTAGTCGGTGTCATTCAAAATGGAAAAATCCAAGCGAATTTTTGTTGCGACTTGCGTCTGTGCAAGTGCCTGGTAGAGCGCTTCCAATTCATCAAGCGCAGCCTGCGCGGCTGCGAAATCCGATGCGATGGCGCGCGCGTTGGCCAGTGCTGCGGGAAACGCACCTGAAAGGGAAACCAGTGCAGAGAGGCGCGCGGTATCGGCATCGGATAATCCGGCGCTTTTGGCCGCCGCGCACATCAGGTGCGGGCTTTTGTCCCGCAGCGCGGCGCGTGCGGTCGCGCGGAGGGCTTCGTCCCCAAACAGCGACAGCATCGCGTCGATAAATTCCATATGTGAGAGGTCGAGTGCGGCGTTGCCGGCGGCGGCAAGGCTTTGGGCCGCGAGCGTCAGCACTTCGATTTCGGACGCAATGTCATCGCCGCCGATATATTCAAGGCCCATCTGTTCGATTTCGCGGTAACTGCCGCTTTGCTTGTTGCGGCGGAACACGTTTTCACAATAATAGATCCGGCGCGTGGCGTCGGCAGGCGTATTCTTAACGATAGACAGCGTCACGTCGGGCTTAAGCGCCAGCAGGCGGCCGTCCGCGGCGGTAAACGAGATAATGTCGTCGCCCATCAAAAATGCCCGGTTCTGCATATAAAGATCATATTCCTCAAAGCTGCCCATGCGGAACAGTTGATAACCGCGTTGCTCAAACAGACAGCGCAGCTGCAGGGCAATCTTTTCCTCCCGGCGAAGCGCCGGCAATTGCATTTCCATTCGTATGCCTCTCGATCTTTGAACTTTATACCAGTATAGAACGCTTTACTGTAGTAGTCAAGTAGCGCGCTAAAGTATTTCGATTTTCTCCTTTTTCACTAAAACACGAAACAGTATCAAAATGAAAACCGGTAAACGTGACAGCATTAAAACAGCACCAGCGCGCGCCGATGCTTTTGGCCGTTAAGAGATGTTCGGTATTGGGGACTTGTTTCCGCGCAAATGTGCGCAGTGACAGAGTTTCAACCCAACACGCGGAAAGGCGCCCGACTGCCAAAACAGCGTTGCGCGAAGAGCAAAAATGCGGCGGCGGGCAGGTTGTTTGCCGCAAATCTGGGTTTAGAGACAAGTGGATGCGCGGCAACGCAAAAAGAGCTGGTTTTTTGTCATGCGAGTCGTGCATCCTTTGGGTGCTGGATGAAGCGCGCTGTAAGCCGGGTGGGCGGAGCGGGCTGTCGGTCAAACCGACAGTTTTGCGTCGTTCTTTTTCTGCTTATCAGGAGAGCCCGCACGCTGAAAAGCGCCGCACTTCCGCAAAACAGTATTAGCAGGCATCTGATTGCCGCGAGTTTGCCGCCGGCTGTATCCGATTCCGAAAGGAAGCGCCGCGCGTGGAAAGCGCCCAGGATCTTTTAGAATACACGGCAACAGTACAGTTGAGAAGGGGATAAATGATCTTTTCTAGTTCCAGTCGCCGGCCAAGAAATCATAGGCAAAGGTGCCCATAAACCGGGCATTGTCATAGATGGTTTCCTCATCAATGTCATAGGTAGCCGTATGAATCGCGAGCGGCTGTGCGCCGGCAGGCGTGACGCCGCTAAAATAATAAAGGCCTTTATAACGCGCAAGGTATTCGCTGATATTGTCGGAGACGACGAGGGGGTCACGCATCGTGATCACGTTGATACCGATTGATTGCGCCACTGCGCGCGCTTTTTGCGCTACAGATGCATCATTGATAGCGGGGGGGCAACCGGCGCCAAGCGTAAAGACAGCAGTCGCACCGTAGGATGCTGCGATTTGCGAGGTGATTTTCTCGATAGATTTACTGATCCGCGGCAAAGTCGACTCCTGGAAATAGCGCAGGGTGCCGGCAAGCTTTGCCTGTTTGGGAATAATATTGTCCGCGTTGCCTGCATGTAAGGAACAAGGAGAGACAACAAAAGGTTCAAGTGCATTGATCTCGTTGCCGTTTAACGCGGTGATCCGCCGGATGATATCACTTATCACAAGCAACGGATTGACGGTGTTCCAGGGTTGTGCGCCGTGGCCGCCCGGCCCAGTTACGGACAAGCTCCATTCGGCAACACCGGCCATCGCGCTGCCTTCCAGAATCGCAAATGTTCCGGCCGGCAGGTTGGGGATCATATGGGTGCCAAGAACCAGATCGACGCCGCCCGCCTGTTCGAGATAGGCGAGCACTTCTTTGGCACCGTCGTTGATTTCCTCACCCATTTGAAAGCAGAGAAATACGGTGCCGCGCCAGGAATTGCGCAGCGACACCAGCATGCGCGCGGCGCCCATGACACCCGCGACATGCCCGTCGTGCCCGCACGCGTGCATCACACCTGGATTCTGCGATGCAAAGGGCAGATTGGTTTCTTCTTGAATGGGAAGCGCATCAAAATCGGCCCGCAGCGCAATTCGTTTGCCCGGGCCATTGTCAATTTTGCCGATGACATTGTGTTTGGCGTCGACAACAAACGGTATGTTAAGGGATTTCAGTTCTTTTGCAATCCGCTTGCTTGTCCAAAGTTCACGCCCAGAGACTTCAGGATGCGCGTGCAATTCCCTGCGAAACGAGATGACATAACCGCGCAATTGATCCAATACAGATGTCTGCATATCGTGTTTACCTACTTGACGCTCAGCTGCTTTGCAACAATGCTGACAGCGGCGTGAATGGCTGCGTTGATGTCATCCTGGCAAAGAGATGGCGCGGAATAAGGGAGCGACACGGTCTGCGACGGCAGATAGGGGATATGCACAAAACCGAACAGCGCTTGTTTCGCCGATTGTCGCAGATAATGCGCAACGCCATACATCAGGCTGTTGCATAGGGTGGTGCCCGCAGTATAAGAAATTTCGGCAGGTACGCCGCGCGCGCGAATGGCCTGCACAATGGTGAACACCGGCAGATTTGAGAAATAGGCGTCTGGGCCATCCGGCATTATGGTTCCGTTCTGCGGCTGATTGCCGGCAAGATCTGGCTTTTCCGCATGTACGAAGTTGATTGCAACAAATTCAGGCATGACGGCATAGCGACCGCCGGCCTGTCCGATACAGATAACAGCCTCCGGCTCATGTTCCCGCAACGCTTCGACAACCGTCTTAGTCGACTTCATATAATCCGCAGGTACCGATTGCCGCACAATAAACGCACTGTCCAGAACGATCGGCAGTGCACGGACGGCTTCGGCCGCGGGGTCTTGCTGCAGGCCGCTGGACGCCAATGCGGTGACAAGTATTTTCATAGGAGAATGGTTCACTCCTTACTTATTCTTGTGTACTGTATATTTCATAATTCTATATGATTCCAATCAGAATGACAAGTGGCGTTGCACAAAAAACCAAAAAGGAAGGACTTCCGGACGCGGTTTGTGTGAAAAAGCAATGCGATCTTTTTTTGGGACTTTCGCGTATTTTTCACAACACGTTTACGAATCTTGGATACGAGCTTTGCGCATGTTCTAATGTATATTAGGTTCGTTTGTTTGGGTTTCCCGCCGGTTATCCTGGACGCTGCAGAGCGACTGAAAAGATGCCGGGTAGCAATCGTTTTGGATGTTATCGAAATGTGGCGCTCAAACACAGGCATAGCGCGGATAACCCTATGATGTTGCGCTTTTTGGCGTTTGCAATCCTTCGCCTGTTTGCAACAGAATTGTAATGCGCATTGGAAGAATCTGTGTGATTTTTTGGGTATCGCAATGCCCTCGAAATGTGTTATACTATCTGCAATGTATGAGATAGGGAGAATTGGATGTATAACGAACTGTTACACATAGGGCCGTTTACAATCTACGGCTATGGGTTGATGATCGGGATCGGTGTTATCTGCGCGCTATTGCTCGCGGAGGCGCGCGCGAAAAAATTTGGACTTACAAAGATCAGTATTTACAGCTTTGGCCTGACTGCGATTGTTGTTGGCTTTTTATGCGCCAAACTGTTGTTTTGTATCGTGGAGTTTCGCGCGCTGTTGTCCAATCCCTGGGCGGTGCTGTCCGGAAATGGATTCATTGTCTATGGTGGAATCATCGGCGGTATTCTCGCGGCGATGGTATATTGCCGCGTTAAAAAAGAAGCATTTTTGCCCTATTTTGATCTCTGTGTCCCCTCGGTTGCGATTGCGCAGGGATTTGGGCGCATCGGCTGCTTTTTAGCCGGTTGTTGTTACGGGCGGGAGACCGATTCTTTTTTAGGTGTTATCTTTCCCCATTCGGATATCGCGCCAAGCGGCGTCAAGCTGCTGCCGACGCAACTTTTTGCAAGCGTTGGCGATTTTCTGATCGCGGGCATTTTACTTTGGTATGCGTCAAAAAAGCCGCGCGCGGGCAAGGTTGGCGGTCTTTATTTGATCCTGTACAGCGTTGGCCGTTTTGGGCTGGAGTTTTTGCGCAACGACTACCGCGGCAGCATCGGCTTTCTTTCGACCTCGCAGTTTATTTCGATCTTTATCCTGATCGCGGGCGTGCTGCTCTGGTTTGCGGACCGGATGCCCGGCTGGAAACAGCCTAAAATACAGGAAGCTGCCGCAGGAGAGAAACCGCAGAGCGCACCGGGGCGTAGGACGGATGAAAGTCCGGAAACCCCTACAAGTGAGTCTGACGAATCGGTTGATTCATAGGTGATTGACGAGCGAGCGACGCATTTGCGCCGCTCGTTTTTTGTCATCCCCCCGGCTGTGCCGTGGGACATAGGTTACGCGCAATCCGGCTTTTTTGCCCTGCATGCATGCCGCAAAGCCCAATTGCGACGGAAGCGAAGCGGTTGTGCAGCAAGGAAACATTGCCTTTCCTTTCGACACAATCCGCCACAGCGCAAAGATAGAGACAAGTGCGCATCGAATGACATCGTTTTAAATAGAAACTGTCCAAAGCGGAAGGTGCGCAAGCGACCTTTCGGCGCTGCTGGTATTGCTGGGCTATGCCACACAAAAAGTTCCGCCAGCTTCGGCGTTGGGACCGATTGCACAATCGTATTGTTCGTTTGGATTGCACGTGGCGTGTTCGCTCTTTCGTCGGCATTTTTACGAATTTCTACTGTGGGATTCTGACTATTATTTTTTTGCACTTTTATAGCGAAAAAAGACAGATTGCCAGGGACACGCGCGCAGCATTTATGCTATACTGATTTCTATGCAACATGCGTTTTTATTTGAGGAGGTGCGGCATTGTTCCATCCAAACGACAGTTTTATGTACGTGATTGTCGCGATTGTCATCGCTTTTGTGCTTGCGCAGTCGGTCTATTTTCTGCGCAAAGCGCTGAAACGCGCAAAGGAGCTTGGCATCGCAAAGCAAGTGATCAAAAAGACAATGATTACTTCGGGTATTTTCACCGTTGCGCCCGCAATTGCAATTTTGCTGGGCGTGGTCGCGCTGTCACAATCGCTGGGATTTCCGCTGCCGTGGCTGCGCCTTTCAGTCATTGGCGCGATCACCTATGAGACCGTGGCTGCAGAGGCGGCCGCGCAGGCGGTTGGTGAGCGCATCGGCGGCACCTTGATTACAAATGCGCAGGCGTTCAGCACAATCGCCTGGGTGATGACGCTCGGCATTATCATTGGACTGATTCTCGTGCCGGTCTTTAGCAAAAAGATTGAAAACGGCATGTCCAAGTTAACCATGAAAGATCAGAAATGGGGCGATATTTTTATGACCGGCCTGTTTCTTGGGATGATTTCGGCGTTTCTCGGTTATATCTTCAAAGATGTGACGAGGGGTGTCACGGGTTGGATTCCAGTCTTTGTCATGATTGCGGCAGCTGTGCTGATGCTGATTTGCGGCGCGCTGTATAAGGTGACAAAGAAGCGGTGGATTACCGATTACGCGCTCCCGGTCAGCCTGTTGGGCGGCATGGCGCTTGCAATCCCAATCACAAACCTTGTTCAGAAATTGGCATATTGGGGGGCGCAAAGATGAAAGAAAAAAGCTATCGTGACCAGGTACACACCGTTGGACGCATCTGGATGATGTGCGCCATGGTAATATTGCTCGCCGTTCCGGTTGCCATCAGTATCCGCTATGGCGCATGGCCCAATTTTGCGCAGTTGATGGCCGGGCTGCTCGCTGTGCTGCCGATGTTTTGGGCGGTGGGCGTCATTGAGGTGATCACCTATGTGCCGATGCTGGGCACCGGCGGCTCCTATCTTGGGTTTGTCACGGGCAACCTGACCAACCTAAAGGTTCCCTGTGCGCTCAACGCGATGGAATCTGCGGACGTCAAGCCCGGCACCGAAGAAGGCGAGGTCATTTCAACGATCGCGATTGCGGTCTCTTCACTTGTTACAACAGCCGTCATTGCGTTGGGTGTTTTGCTGCTGTCGCGCATCCAGCCCATTCTGGAATCACCGGTGTTAAAGCCGGCGTTTGACAACATCCTGCCCGCCCTGTTCGGTGCGCTGGCTGTGGTCTATGTGTCCAAGAACTGGAAGATCGCGATTGCGCCGTTGGTTGTGATGCTGGCGCTGTTCATCTTTATCCCCGGACTTTCGGGCATGGTGGGGATCATGGTGCCGGTCGGCGCGGCCATTGCGATTGTCGTCGCGCGGATTCTTTATAAAAAAGGCCTGCTATAACTTGTTAGAGATTTTATGTGTTGCGGCAGTTTTGCCGGAATGCGGTTGGAGGCGTCATGGAATATCAAATTCGTGCGGCTACACAGGCAGACATTCCCCACATTGCCGCTGTGATTCAGCGAACCTGGCAAACCGCTTATCGCGGCATGATCGCGGACAGCTATCTGGACAACCTATCTCCATTGCAGTGGGAAAACGGATTATCGAGCCGGCACGAAGATCCCGAAGGTGCGGTGCTAACGATTGATGGCACCATTGTCGGCGCGGCCCTTTACGGCGGCGCACGAGATGCCGAGGCGTCGGCGGCTTGCGGCGAAATCGTTGCCGTCTATCTGCTGCAGGATTATTGGGGCAAAGGACTGGGCACTGCGCTGCTGTCGCATGCCATAGACCAGTTGCAAGCAAAAGGGTATACCTCGTGCATACTATGGGTGTTGCGTGATAACCTGCGGGCGCAGAAAGCATATAAGCGGATGGGGTTTGCCCCGGATGGCGCCGAGAGCACGATTGAGATCGCAGGGGACGCGCTGGTGGAGTTGCGGTATAAGCGGGCACTGTAGCACGCGGTTGTTTGCATAGCGGTACAGATTCTGCTGTAGATTTCCTTGTCAAAAACGAATTTATAGAATACTCAAACAAAACGCCTGACAATCGTCAGGCGTTTCAGCGTATCAAAAAGTCCTTATAAACATGCGGATTTGTCAAACGTATAGCTTGTTGTTTATCGACCCATGACGCCCTTTTGATCTCCGATTTGTGTA
Source organism: Oscillospiraceae bacterium (assembly GCA_031547945.1). Lineage (GTDB taxonomy): Bacteria > Bacillota > Clostridia > Oscillospirales > Ruminococcaceae > JAVBRN01. Next base: position 504,024 of record JAVBRN010000002.1, read on the forward strand.
GGGTTTCGCCTCACGCCCCGGAGATGAAATGACAGGTCGAGGAAATGAAACCAGCGTAGTATCGGCAGTTCCCTGCATCCGATGGGCTCTATTTCCTGCAACAGGGGCTTGGGGCGACGCCACGATTGGTTGTTGGGTAAAAGGGGTGGATATCTTTCGGCGCCAGACGCCTTGCATTGATCAGGCGTTTTCAAACGTCATAAACAAGCAAAAAGGCAACATGCACATGCAGTTTGCCTTTCTGGTGTTATGTATTCTGTTTTTAAAAAGTCTTCAATTGTTTTAGGCAGTTCGGGCAAATCGGTTTGCCTAAAACCTCTTTGACGTTCCCTTCCTGCTTGCAGAAAATACAGCTCTCCTCATGTTTTTTTAAAATGATACGGTCTTGCTCCGCAAATATTTCAATGGCGTCTCCATTTTCAATTCCGAGCTTGCTGCGCATCTCAACGGGGATCACAAAGCGTCCAAGTTTGTCAATATCCCGCACAATTCCTACATTTTTCATTTTTCTCTCCTTAAACACGTCTGGTAGTTTATCTCAGCGAATAGAATCCATATATATTCGTTTTTAACAGTAAAATAAATAAGCTCTGATTCCTGGGGGTATTTCGAACCATGATGAGTTATGTGATAGGCATTCTCGTCCTACTTTCGGTTGTGTTCAGCATTTTGCTTGGACGCACAGCTGAACTGTCGGCCGCGGCGCTTTCCAGTGGAGTGGAAGCCATCAAGCTCTGTCTGGAACTGATGGGCACAGTTGCGATGTGGAACGGGATCATGCGCATCGCGGAAAAGTCGGGGCTGTGTGTTGTCATCAATAAAGTACTTTCGCCGGTAACAAATCTGCTGTTCAAAGGGCTGAAAGAAAAATCACCACAGGCGCTTAACTCGATTTCGCTCAACATCACCGCCAACTTATTGGGGCTGGGATCGGCGGCAACGCCCATGGCGCTGGATGCGATGACTGAGCTCGACCGCTTAAATGGGTATTCGCCATACGCCAGTGATTATATGGTAGTGTTTGTCGCGCTCAATACGGCCTCTTTTCAAATTTTGCCGACGACTGTGGCCACGCTACGCAGTTTGGCCGGCAGCAAAACACCGCTGGATATCCTGCCCGCTGTTTGGATCACATCGGCCATCTCGGTAACGGCCGCTGTCAGCACAGCGATGTTCCTGCGCAAATTTGTACACAAGGGAGACCGGAAATGAAATGGAGCGATCTCTTTATCCCGCTTGTCATTGGCGGAATCGTTGTTTTTGGTATCCTCAAACGCGTGAATGTGTTTGACGCGTTTGTCGAAGGCGCCTTTGCCGGCATGAAAGTCGTTTACAAAATCACACCGACGATGATTGTCATTATGCTCGGCGTCGGCATGCTGAAAGCGAGTGGCGGATTGGATTTGCTGTCTTTCTTTTTTGAACCGCTGGTCTCGATTGTCCACATCCCACATGAGCTTGTCCCGCTCATGTTGATGCGCCCGATTTCCGGCACGGGCGCACTTGCGGTATTTAAAGATATTCTCGCCAGATATGGCGCGGACACGCAGATCGGAAAAATCGCTTCGGTCATGCAGGGCTCAACCGAAACGACATTTTATACAATTGCTATGTATTACGGCGTTACAAAAGTCAAAAAAACGCGGCATACACTTGCGGCTGCGGCCGCCGGCGACGCAACTGGTTTTGTGTTTTCTGCGCTTGCCGTGCTACTGCTGATGTCGTAAAATGTCGAAATAAACTATGATAATAATAACATATTTGTAATAAATAGCGCAACTGTTTATTTTGCCAGCCAAATATAAACATTGTCCTCATTTTTGAATGTGGCGATCCCTTCGTAACCGTCGGCCAACGCGCGGCTGATCGAAAAAACATCTTCGATGGCATAGCGCTCATAAATAGTGTAAAGCCGTTTGTCGTTGTGTTTATAGCACATGATATAACGCAGGCGGCACCCATATTTCTGCCGGAGTGTTTTAAGCCGCATATTGTTAAGCGACAGAAAGCTCAAAATGCTAGCAATGTTTTTGGGAGAGACGGTTGCCAGCACATAGTTGGCGCCCATGGCGTCCACGGCGCGTTTAATACAGATATGAATGAGTTCACGCGCGATGCCGTTATTGCGATAATCGGGTGAGACAAATACACTGTCCAGAGTGGCGCAGGAGGGAAGCTCCTTTTCCTCTAGACCAATATCCCTGCCCAGATTTTGCGGTGTATTCCCGGGCATATAGATACTGCAGGCGCCGCAAAGGCGGTCCCGCGTGAAAATCCCGTAGATTTCGCCGGTATCATTGATAATATCGGCAAAATCTTCACGGTTGCTGATGAGATAAATACTCGGATCGTCCAACGCTGAAACGGTATCCTGCTGCAGTTGGACAAGCGCATCCAGATCCTGGATTGTCAGGCGGCGCGTCACTGCTTTTTCCACTTTGTTTGTTTTGCCATTTTTTAGATAGGGTTTCATTCGCGGCTCTCCTGTTCCATGACATGACCGTCCAAGGTGACGGCAAGTTTTGTGGCGCGCGCAGTGGTTAAAAGAGCACCGTCGCATCTACAGATAGGAATATCACAGCTTTTTGCAAACGAAGCGGCGGTAATTGTACGGCCGCCATCCGAGCCCACAAAGGTGACGCGGTCACCGGGCTGCACATTGGGCGTCCAGGTCAAATCGACCAGCATATGCCCCATGGCACAGCTGCCGATGACGCTGACGAGCCGACCGCCAACAGCGATGCGCAGATCCTTTTTATGGATGAGGGCGGGCAGGTAGCCATAACCCACCGGAACGACGCCCGCGCGCTGTATTAGGCTGGTATCCACGCACTGGTCGTAAAAACTTAAGCTGTCTCCCTGCGGCGCAAACACGTTGGTCAATGTCGCGTAGAGGGAAACGACCGGCCGAAGGCCGCCAAGATCCTGATGGTCAAAGGATGGCAAACCATAGAGACCGGTGCCGACACGGATTGCATCAAAAAAGAGCGCAGGCTGGTGCAGGGAAGCGCTGGTTGCCAAGTGGCAGCATGCATCTGGAAACAACTTTTTCGCCGCATAACACAGGTCGTCAAACACATCCGCTAGCGACTGTACGTCGGAGCCGAGGTAAAGCGTTGGACTGTGTGCGAACATGCCGTAAAAAGACAGATTGTGAATGCGGGCAATCTGCGCCAGCGCGCGGTACGTATCCTGGACAGGAACCCCGATTCCACTCTTGGAGAGATCGACGCGCAGCTGGACACGCAGTGGATCGTTAATATATATGTTTGCAAGCGCCTCGATTATCTCTAGGGAATCAAGGGGAAGAATAATATTTGCAGTATCTTTGTCAAAGTCGGACAAACAGGTTGGCCCGATGACCATGATATCCGCGTGTACGCCAAGATTGGTGAGCGCGCGGGCCTCCTGCATGTTTTCCACGGCAAACGCTTTGACAAGCGGATCCAGGACGGGCGCGCAGACGCCAATGCCTGCGCCATACGCATCATGCTTGACAACCGCTATGATTTCCCTGTCCACTGCCTCCTTGATGTGATTTGCGTTGTACTGCAGTGCATTTAGATCGGTTGCGGTATATAGCATTTGCAAAAGCCCCTTTCCGTCCCATAGTATTCAAACGGGGAGGGGTTGGTGCATGCAAAAAAGTTTGATATTTGCTACTTTTGACTAAAAATATTTAAAATACTATAATATGGATGCAACAAAATGAAAGGATTGCGTCTCTTATTTTCATAGGAGGGGCAAACATACGCTATTGGATAAAGAGACGTTGCGCACATTGGTTGCGGCCGCAAAACAGCAGGATCCTGATGCGTTTGCACAGTTATATGCCCAGTATTACAAGTCACTTTATAAGGCCGCTTATTACATGATCGGCAACGCGCAGGACGCCGAGGATGTGGTAATGGACACGGTCGCAGATGCCTATGCAAGCATCCGGCAACTGCGGGACACAGAGGCGTTTGGGGGATGGCTGTTTAAAATCATGTACAACAAAGCGCGCAAAAAGCGTGGCGTCAACGTGTATCGTGCAACAACAGAGCTCGATGAAAATATCAGGGGAACAGACGCTTCGCTGGAAGCGTTCGGCGACAATACCGATTTGCAAAGCGCGCTGCAAGCGCTGTCAAAAGAAGAGCGTTCAATCGTGGTTCTCTCGGTGTGCGCGGGTTATACGTCAAACGAAATCAGCGCGATCATGAACCTTAATCACAATACGGTGCGCAGCAAGCAGATGCGCGCCCTTGCCAAAATGCGTACACAGTTGGAAGCGGGATGGAAAGAGGCGTAACTATGGACGATCGGGCGTTTCTGCGAGAGCTGCAGAACCAGTTTAAAGATGTACCCATACCGGAAACATTAAAGCCGAATAACGTTGCTGCCCATCTGCGCAAAAGACCACAGGCCGCAATTGTACACAACTGGAAACGGATTGTTGCGGTCGCGGCGGTATTTGTATTGATTGCAGCGACTGGCGTTCTTACCTTGGGTTCGCTGCTGCAAAACAATGGGATGCAGGCAGACACAAGCGAGATGGCGCAATATGAGGAAGCGGCGCCGAGCGCCCAGTCTGTGCAGGACAATGAGCGCGCGCAGGACGGCACCCAGTTTGCTGAGGGTGGTCAAAAACCCGAGGAGAAAACGATTACCGCGGAGAAGGCGTTGCTCGTTGTCGCAATTTGTATTTTGGGTGGCGGGGTAGTGGCTGTTGCGACCGTTTGGGCGGTGCGTCTACTGCGAAAACGATGATGTGCCAAGCGAATTTATTTTTATTTACAGCATGGTATGGTATACTATCTGTACATGCACAAAAATGCACAGATTTTTAGCAGAGCGGGTGTAACATGAAAAAGCTGATTGCAGCAATCATTTTGCTGGCTGTTGCCGGAGTTTCTGCATTTTATATCAAGGATTACATCGATTCCCGCAATCCGATATACGCGATTGCACAAATTGAAGTGACGGCGGACACCAAGCCGGTCGGATACACGCTCGCGGGTTACGAATGGAAATTTTATAACGGAAAGATTGCACAGATGCCAACAGCTTCCTGGGCCGAGCTGAATATGACATCCGAACCACTGTTGGGCGGAGAGCAGTTAACCGTCACGTTTACGCAGCCGATGCAATCCTCGGAAATTCGACGACTGGATCTGGAGCGCCGGCAATTTGGTTTCACATCGATTACGGACAATTTGATCGTCCCATTCGAGAGCGGCGGCTATTTATACGAGGTGCGCGCGCAGTTTCGGCAGGGCTGGGTTTTATACTATTTCTATATTACAGTTGCATAACGGTTCCCCAATCAGTTACGAGCGCATATAATGGCTCGAATAACAGATTGGGGGTTTTTTCATTCATGCAGCCAGGATACTTTAAGATTCAGGTGACGAGCGCCCAAGAGGGCACGCCGATTGCCGCGGCAAGAATTGGGATCTTGTTTGCGGACGGCACCACTGCATCGGCTGTAACCGATGCCTCCGGTGAGACGGAGCTCTTTGAGCAAAATGCGCCGGATCCTGAAGTTGCGCAGGATCCGACATTTGACGGAGACGTTTATTCGACGGTGGACATTGATGTCGTTGCAACCAAGTTTCGGGCCCTTTTTATCACTGGGATCCAGATCTATGCGGGCAACACGACCATTGTGCCGGCAAGCATGGAGCCGTTTGATATTACGGGCCAAACACCGCTCGATACGCCGGTTGTGATCGAAATTCCACCCAACCATATCAACGACCGAACCGAACCGCTCGGTGACGTGCCCGTGGAAGGTTCAGGTTTGGGGGTTCTCGACACAGTCGCCATACCGGAAACCGTCACGGTTCATTTGGGTGCGCCGACGTCGGCCGCGCAGAATGTCACAGTGTCTTTTCCGGATTATATCAAAAACGTATGCTGTTCAGAGATCTATTCTACCTGGCCCGAGGCTGCGCTCCGCGCGAACATTTATTGCCAGATCTCGTTGACGCTAAACCGTTTTTACACCGAGTGGTACCGCAGCAGGGGGTTCAATTTCGATATCACGAACTCTACGAGTTATGACCAGTTCTTTGTAAGAGGGCAAAGCATCGCTGCAAATGTCAGCAAAATTGTAGATGAAATCTTTAATATTTACATTCGAAAAGGTAACTTTCAGGAGCCGTTTTACGCGGAATACTGCAACGGCACAACGGCTACCTGCCCTGGGCTCAAGCAGTGGGGAACAGTGACGCTTGCAAACCAGGGATATACACCGCTGCAAATTCTGCGCTATTATTATGGTAACTTAGTCAATCTGTATGAGACGACAACGGTGGAGGGTGTACCGTCCTCCTATCCCGGCACACCGCTGCGGCTTGGCAGCACCGGCGCTTCGGTCACACAGATGCAGACACAGCTCAACCGCATCCGCCAGAATTATCCACTGATTCCGGCTGTGACCGTGAACGGCACGTTTGATGCGGCGACGGAGGCTGCCGTGCGCACCTTCCAAAGCGTGTTTAACCTGACGGTAGACGGCATTGTGGGCAAAGCGACCTGGTATAAAATCTCTTACATTTTTGTCGCAGTCACAAAGCTCGCCGAACTGGGCAGTGAGGGGATTGTTGGTCCGGATATTCCGCCGACGCCGACGCAGACGGTGCGGCGCGGCGATTCTGGCGAGACAGTCTTGCTTGCGCAATTTATGCTGTATGTCGCAACAGATTTTTACGAAGAACTGCAGCCGATTGCTGTGGACGGTGTATTTGGGTCCGCAACAGAGGATGCGGTACGTCATTTCCAACTCCTTGTGAAGCTTTCGGTTGACGGCGTTGTGGGTCCCAACACGTGGAATGCCTTGTACGATGTATACTACTCGGTATTTAATGCGATGACACCCATCAACCAGCCATACCCCGGTACTGCGCTGCGGGTTGGAAGCCGCGGCACCAACGTTTCGTTGATGCAGCGCTACCTGAACTTTATCGGTCGGTATTTCACTTCGATTCCTGTGCTGACGATCGATGCCATCTTTGGCAACGCGACCAACAACGCGGTGCTTGCGTTCCAGCGGCTGTTTGGACTGTCGCAGGACGGCGTTATCGGGCCAAATACCTGGAACGCGATTGTAAATGTCTATAATGCACTGGCACAGAATACCTAAGGTTCATTTTTGCCGTTAGATGTGCTATGGTATAGCTAACATATCTAGAGGTAAAAGACGTATGAAACAGCTGACGGTCGGCCTGCTCAACGACTCGTTCCCGCCTACAATTGACGGCGTGGCAAACGTTACTGTCAACTATGCCCGTATTATCGATGCACAGTACGGCGCGGCAGTGGTTGCCACGCCGTATTATCCGCATGTCCAGGACAAGTATTCGTTTGAGGTACTTCGTTATCCCAGTACCTATCTTGGCGAGAGCGTTGGCTACCGCGCGGGCTATCCGTTTGATCCGCATGTACTGCACGAGCTGGAACAGCGAAAAATTGATATTATCCATACCCATTGCCCGTTTGTTTCCACCGTGTTAGCGCGTATGCTGCGCAAGGCCACGGGTGTGCCGATTGTATTCACATACCATACCAAGTTTGATATCGACCTGGAAGATGCGTTTGCAAACGACATGCTGCGCAAAGCATCGGTTAAATTTATCTTAAATAATATCAACGCTTGTGACGAAGTCTGGGTTGTTTCAGAGGGCGCGGGACAAAACCTGCGCGGGCTTGGATACCAGGGCGATTACATCATCATGGAAAACGGGACCGATTTTGACCGCAGGCGCGCAGATCGGGATCGCGTAGAAAAGTTGCGCGCACAGCTCGGGATTCCACAAGGTTTGCCTGTGATGCTCTTTGTCGGCCGCTTGCGGTGGTATAAGGGTATTCAGATTTCGCTAGACGGATTGCGCGCGGTTAAAGAGCAAGGGCAATCCTTTCGTTTCCTGCTGGTTGGCGACGGTGCGGACCGCGCTGAGATTGCCGCATACATTGCGGAAATCGGCTTGACAGAAGAATGTATCCTTACCGGTGCGGTGGCGGACCGTGAGCTGCTGCGCGATTATTTTACATTAGCGGATTTGTTTTTATTTCCCTCTACCTTTGATACAAACGGCATTGTTGTCCGCGAGGCGGCGGCGTGCAGCCTGCCCAGCGTAGTCATCCGGGACAGCGCGGCCGCGGAAGGGATTACGGACGGCCAGAACGGCATCCTTATTGAAGAGACAGCGGCGGCTATGTGTGCCGCAGTTTTATCTGCGCTGCGCAATCTAGAGCAGGTGCGAAAGATCGGAGAGCAAGCCTCACGGCAACTCTATTTGTCATGGGAGGACGCGGTTGGTCGTGCTTATGCGCGCTATCTTTCTATTTTAGAGCGATATCCGGCCAAAGTGGACGACAAAAAATCTTTGACGGAAGCGCTCGGCGCTGCAGTGACTAAGATACTGGATGACGTTGCAATTACGCGGGAACAGTTGGAACAGATTATGGATGAAACCAAGCTGCAGCGATTGCAACACCGGGAGCAGAACAAACTGCGCCGACTGGAACGCACAGATAAACTTGGGAAGAACGAGTGATAGTGACCATAGAAAAACAGCGCAGTTCTGCGCTGTTTTTTAGATGGTAAAGAGCGCGTGCAGCGAAAACAGTGCACAAAAATACAGACAGCCGAACGATCTCCACGCCTGCCGCCCATTCAATTGGTGCTTCGCCGAAATCCCGTCGAAGGAAAAAGATCGCCTGGTGCGGAAAACTGCCGGTTCTACGCTGGTTTTCGTTCATCGGCCCGCCAGTTCATCGCCGGGGCGTGGGGCGAAGCCCCGCGTCAATGGGGTGGCCGGAGCGGGATTACATCGGTCGCCGAACGGAATGCCCTGTGCATTTTAAGGTTCTCGCGTTTTATATCAGACTTTTGACACGCTGAACAGCGCAGTTCTGCGCTGTTTTTTTATTTCTGCTTTAGCAGCAGAGCATTTGCGAAGCGAATGCTCAAGAACCGCCCGCTATGCGGGTGAGATTGACGCATACAGCACAAAAGCATCCCCACTTGGTAGAATGGCTGGTGTTCAGGCCAACAGAAAACCGAAGAAGAAGGAGATGCTTTTATGGCAGAAAGTCTAGCACATACCAAGTGGATGTGCAAATATCATATCGTCTTTTGTCCAAAGTACAGAAGAGAAATCATTTACAACCAACTGCGAAAGGACATTCAGCAAATCATACGAGATTTGTGTAAATGGAAAGGCATCGAAATGTTGGAAGGCATATGATGCCGGAATCGAACGACTGCGCGCCCGCGGCTCCAACAAAGGGGGGCGAAGCATCACGGATCAATGCGCATGCAGAGCAATGTCTATGTGAAATGCGGCGTGCAGGCGAGCAGGGCAAAAAGGGCTGGCGGGAAGCAAACAGGAAAAAACGACCAAAGAGGAAGCCAGACACCCGTTCATTTGTGAGGCGACTGCCAGCATATGCCACAATTGTTACTGAATTGTAAAGAATTAGGAATTGCAATGTCGTAAGCTAATCGCATGTATCGGTGAAAAATCAAACGAGACCAGTCAAATCCCCTGAAATCCCGAGTTGGAATCAAATTCGAACAGAGATATAATGATAGCCTGCTTTGGGTGAACTGCCCAAAGTGTTTGCTTGGAGGGAGGCGAGGACACATCGTTACCGAAACAACCAAACGACAGAAGCGCAGACGTCCGGATTTGTTACATACGCATCGGCGCCCGAAACGGAAACATCGGCGCGAGATTTCATACTTTTTAAGCGGGATCGGCGATTCTCTTTATTATTTTGGGACTATTGTGGTGCGCCAGCGCAGGAATCTGTGGCGCAGCGTTCGAAAAACATTGAAACGGGTGTTTACCCGCATAATTAGCCTGATCGCGTTTGTGTGCGCTTACATTGGCGGCAAAGTTGCGAATGCGTGGCGTGATATTACGTTGCCGTTTGTCAAAATGCAACGCAGTGTCAAGAGCCTTTCGATTGTCATGAAGAGCACCGAAAACCGTGGGCGGCGTTTTCGCAGAGAGCGCATTCGGCTATTCTTCAAATATGGCTGGCTTTGGAACAAATATCTGATACGGCGTTTGATGAATTATTTATTTCCGATTGTTTCACTGGCAGTTTGCGTGTTGGTGGTTTTTTCCGTTGCGCACCTGAATTATGCGATCGCGATCCAGTATAGCGGGCAGACCGTGGGCTATGTGGAGAGTGAATCCGTATACGACAATGCGTGCCGCATCATTCAAAATCGCATGATTGATCCGCAGGACATTGATTTGTTTCAGGACACTACGGTGATGCGTGTGGCTGTTGTAGAGCAAAAGCAGTTGGATACACAAGAGGTGCTGGCGGAAAAGCTGCTGACCACATCCGGCGATGTCAAACCGGCGAGTGGCGTGTATATCGGCGGCACATTTTATGGCGCAACTACGGCGCCGGATCTTGTGAAGCAGTCCCTGCGAGACTTGCTTGTTCCATATGAGGCGGAAGCAGCGCAGTGGAAAATTGAGGGACTGGAAGTGAAATTTGCACGCGAAACAGAGTTCGTGGACGGTGTCTACCCAGTCTCAAGTATTTTGCCGCATGAAGACTTGACGCATCGGATCACTTCCGCGACACCCCAGGATATTACATACCAAGGGCGCGCCGGCGAAAGCCCATATGATATCGCGACCCAGAACGGCCTTTCGTTAGAGCAGCTTAAAACATTGAATCCAGATGCGAAATTGGACAAAGTTCTGCAGGAAGATGCGCTATTGTTGGTTGCACAAGGGGAACCGCTGCTTCGCGTAAAAACTGTTAAAATTGAACACGTGACCGAAGAAATCCCATTCCAAGTGATTCCGATTTTGGTGGAAACCTTTGCCAGCAACTACGCGGTGGTTAAAACGCCCGGCGTGCCCGGCGAGCGGATTGTCACGATTGAATATGAATTTGTCGATGGCAAGCAAAAAGGCGACGGAACGCGGCTGCAGGTAGAAATTACCAAACAACCGGTTAACCAGGAAGTGGTCACAGGCACCAAATCTGCCGTCAGCGGCGGCATTGGTGACGGCAATTTTATTTGGCCAACGGCAGACAGCTATTACCGGATCTCGCAGTATTACAATTCGCCAGTACACAATGGGGTCGATATCACAGGGCCTAATAATACACCCATTTTTGCGGCGGATGACGGTGTAGTCATAGTTACAAGACACGTCGGTGACTATGGCAACTATGTGCGGATTGATCACCGCAACACGTATGAGACCATCTATGCCCATTTAAATTCCTGGATCGTGAATGAGGGAGACTTCGTAAAAAAAGGCGATGTCATTGGATTTATGGGTTCCACAGGGCGATCTTCCGGCACCCATCTGCATTTTGAAGTCTTTATTAATGGAAGTAAAGTCAACCCCTGGCCGTTTATAGAGCAATACTATGACGGGCGTACATAAACATGGCATTCTGCCAAGAACGCCCAGTTTTGCTGTGTTTCATCTGTGATGTCCGTATGGTAAAGTCATTTTGTCACCGCACAAACGGGGCGACAAGAAGAGAGAGATACGAACACAGGCTGGTGCTATTTTTTGTTCACTTGAAAAATATACATAGATAGTGTACAATGTATTTGACTTTGGGATGAGAAAACCAAAGTCTTTTCGCAGAAAAGGAGCAGATTTTATGGCGATTTTGACGACAAAGCGTCCCACGAATCGGCGCAAAGATGTGTTATATTCGCATCGTCGGCCGAAGGCGAGCTTGGGGCGGGTTGTGTCGCATCGCTTGAGCGGCATCGGAGATCAATTGTATTACTTCGGCGCGATGGTTGAGCGCAATCGAAGGAATATCGGACGCCATATCCGCAAAGGGTATCGGCGTGTGTTTGCAGCGATTTTTCATGCCTTTGGTATCGTGTTTGGCTTTATTGGCAGAAAAATTGCCAACGGGTGGAATGATATTGTTTTGCCGTTCCAGAAGATGCGCAAAAGCGTAAAAAGCCTTTCTATTGTGATGAAAAACACAGAGACCCGCGGATCGAAATACCGCATGGAACGATTCCGGCTGTTTTTTAAATATGGATGGCTCTGGAATAAATTTCTTATAGCGCGCCTTATGAATTATATGGCGCCGCTTGTCGCGTTGGCGCTCTGTATTGTCGTTGTTGGTTCGGTTGTGAATCTAAATTATGCAATTGAAATCAACTACAACGGGCAGACCGTTGGTTATGTGGAGAGTGAAGCTGTTTATGATTCCGCGCGCAGAATTATCCAAAGCCGGATGATAAATCCGGACGATTCCGCAATGTTTCAGGATGACACCACACTGCGCATTGCGGTAGTAGACCGTAACAAAGTGAGCACGCAGGATGTAATGGCCGAAAACCTGCTGACAGCCTCTGGCGATGTCAAGCCGGCGAGCGGTATTTATATAGGCGGTACTTTCTACGGGGCGAGTACAGCGCCCGATCTTGTGGAACAGGCGCTTGAAAACCTAAAGGCGCCCTATCAGACCGTTGCGCTGCAGATGGATGAAGAAGGGGTCGACGTAAAATTTGCCCGCACGGTGGAAACGGTAAATGGCGTTTACCCAATTTCCAGTATCAAGCCCTATGAGGAGTTGGTAGCCGAGATTACGTCGGCAACACCGAGAGACATCTATTACAAAGCAGCCGTCGGCGAGAGCCCGTATGACATCGCGACGAAAAATGGGATTTCTCTGACCCGGTTGCAGGAACTGAACCCGACTGCCAACCTTGACAAAGCCATCGACAGCGACGCCACGTTGCTCGTCGCGGTCAGCGAACCGCTGTTGCGCGTCAAAACGGTAAAGGTTGAACGCGAGGTTGAGGCGATTCCGTTCCAAACGAAAACGACGAAGAACGCGAATTTCTCGGTGAGCCAGTCCTTTACCCGCACAGAAGGGGAAGAGGGCGAGCGCATTGTCACCAAAGAATATGAATACGCGGCCGGTGAAAAGATAAACGAGACGATCTTATCAATCGAGGTTACAAAAGAGGCCATTGACCGCGAAGTTGTCATCGGTACAAAAGGAAACGAATCGGGCGGCAGCAGCGTAGGGACAGGCGAATTCCTCTGGCCGACGGGGCCCTATCAGTTTATCTCGCGCGGCTGGTCCTCGGTGCACTCTGGCGTGGACATTGCAGGTGTGCTGGGCACCCACATTTTCGCTGCGGATAACGGCGTTGTCATTGTCTCGGAATATGCAAATGACTATGGGAACTACATAAAAATCGACCATCAAAACGGGCTGATGACATTGTATGGACACCATAGTGCCAACCTGGTACAGGTTGGCGAGACCGTGACTAAGGGACAGTTGATCGCGTTTATGGGTTCGACTGGCCGTTCTACCGGCAGCCACCTGCACTTTGAGGTCTGGGTGATGGGATCACGTGTTGACCCGCAGCCCTACCTGGGCTATACTCTCTAGTACGTAAAACTGTTAACGGAATAGGCTCAGTAGAGAGGTTTGCGGATTGGATAAATTTATCATACGGGGCGGGGCTTGCCTGGAGGGCAAAGTCGACGTCAGTGGTGCGAAAAACGCCGCCGTGGCGATTCTGCCTGCGATCATCGTGTCGGATGAAGCCTGCGTGCTGGAAAATGTGCCGAATATACGGGATATTTCTATCATTTCCGATATTCTGACGATGATTGGCGCAACAATTGAGCAGCGCAAGTCAAACGTGGTTGCTGCGGATGGCAACACCATCAATACCCATGTTGTGCCGCAAACTCTTTCGCGACACATGCGCGCTTCCTATTATTTTTTAGGTGCGCTGTTGACAAAATTTCAAAAAGCAACGGTCTCGCTGCCTGGCGGGTGTAATTTGGGCGCGCGGCCGATTGACCAGCACCTCAAGGCGTTTTCGGCTTTGGGGTGCGATGTGTCTGTAGAATATGGCATGGTGAATGTGTCCTGCCCGGACCGTCTGCGCGGCGCAAACATTTTCTTTGATACAGTTTCGGTTGGCGCGACGATCAATGCCATGTTGGCGGCTGTCAAAGCGGACGGACTGACCGTACTTGAAAACGTTGCCAAGGAACCGCATATTGTGGATTTGGCCAACTTTTTGAACTCGATGGGCGCGGATATTCGCGGGGCCGGTACCGATGTGATCAAAATCCGCGGGGTTCCGTTTTTACGTGGCACGACATATTCGATTATTCCGGATCAGATCGAGGCCGGTACCTTTATGGTGGCCGCGGCGGCGACGGGCGGCGATGTGTTGGTGAATAACGTTATCCCCAAGCATTTAGAATCGATCATGTCGCGGCTGCGCCGCGCGGGCGCAGAGGTGACTGAATATGACGAGGCGGTGCGCGTACAGCGATTTGGCCCCGTGACGACGACCAATATCAAAACAGCCCCGCATCCGGGTTTTCCAACCGATATGCAGCCGCAGATGGCGGTTTTGCTCTCGATGGCCGAAGGCACTTCGATTATTACAGAGGGCATTTGGGATAATCGGTTTAAATATGTGGATGAGCTGCGCCGCATGGGCGCAAAAATCCAGGTGGATGGCAAGGTTGCTGTCGTGGAAGGCGTTGACCATTTTTCGGGCGCAAATGTGCGGGCAACCGACCTGCGGGCGGGCGCGGCCTTGATTATTGCCGGCATGGTCGCAAATGGTACGACCGAGATTGAGGATATCTATCACATCGAGCGCGGATACGAAAATATAGCGGATAAGCTGCGCTCGCTTGGCGCGGAGATTGCGCGCGTGTCTACGCCGGACCCTGCCATGAGCGAAGCGGAATAAAGTGTGGGGCAATGCGAGCGAAGGTATTAGGCGGAATGCTGGCATGAATGCCACGTTCAGAAAAATAAAGATGCTGAAAAAACACCTTTCTATTTTGACTGCACGAGGAAAGCATTTTAAAATATCTGTTTTATAAATGCTGCAAATACGGAAAAGAAAAGGTACTGGCGATTATCGAAGTGAACGAATATATTGTTCGTAATGCAGTCTATCATTTTTTGCCAGAAGACCTGTTTGTCATGAAAAAATTCTCGTCCAAATGGGAGAAGAACCGTTGTCGAATGAAAACGCGCGGCTGCTTCGAATGGTATGACCGTTTAGCAAGGGGCATACCAAGCGCAATCCGTTGAAAATAAGCTATGCTGCCGGGCATGTACGTGGTTGCATTGGCAAGGCATTTGTGTTTTATTTGCGTGGTTCGCATGGTAACGACGATCAAAGACGCTTCCAAAAAAGATATCCAAAATTTTAGAGAATAGCTCGGCTGGGTGGTTCGGTTGAAAGAATTGATTTACAAGCCCAAAGGTGAGGCGTATGGTTTTATATTGTTCCCTGCCAAATTTGGTGCTAGATGGGACAGTATAAGCGAGAAAGAATATATTTTTATCTATAGCTCTGATTTTGAATACATCATTGAGGCAGTAAAAAAGGTTTATCCAATCACGACCCGGAAACAGGGGAAATGGATGAGAGTTTTGATGTTTGCGGAATGAACTGGATTCATAATCGTGCATGGAGTCAGATCTGTACCGAATTGCTATCAAAGTCATACGATGATATGGAACGAACGGCGTTTATCGACAACTTCTGCGCGTGGATTTTTGAGAAACAAAAGAATTGTGATGAGATTATGGTAGAGGGCACTTTATAAACGAGTTTTGAAATTGTGTATATAAAAAACACTGTGAATCGTTACAGCAAACCTGCCGATGATGACAGGTTTTTTTGATGTCCACTTGTTTGAGCAAAGCATGCCTCTCTTTTTTGTTGGCTTTGGTGCATTTTACTGTACATCGCCCTGCGGGTAAGATATAATGTTGTTTGACTAATGGTAACGATAAAGGGGTATCCTTCGTGGCGTATTTCATGACATTATACAGCGGCAGCTCGGGCAACAGCACGCTGATTCGGGACGGCGACACATCACTTCTGGTGGATATGGGGCGCAGCTGCCGCGCGACCCTTGCTTCGCTCTATGGCGCGGGTCTTGCGGCCAGCGACATCCGGGCGATTTTAGTGACCCACGAGCATACGGACCATGTGTCCGGCTTGATGACATTTTTGAAGCACTATCCGGTGCCGGTGTTTGGCGCTGCGCGGACGCTGCGCTATCTGCGCAGCCACAGTTTGGTGCCGCCGCACGCGCAGCTGCTTGAGATCGACGGGTTGACGGATTTTGTGGTGGGAGATATTACGATTCGCAGTTTTACGACCAGCCACGACAGCGAGGACTGCGTCGGCTATCGGCTGACGTTTGCAAGCGGCGCGACAGCCGCGATTGCAACCGACCTCGGCTATGTGTCGCCCGATGTCTACGAGGCGATTGCGGGCTGTGATCTAGTTGCGCTGGAATCCAACTATGACGAAGCGATGTTGATGCAAGGGCCATATCCGTACTATTTAAAAAGGCGAATCCGCTCGTTGACGGGACATCTCTGCAACGATGCCTGCGCTGATGTGGCGGCCAAACTGGCAAAAGCCGGAACAAGAAATATGGTGCTGATGCACCTGAGTAAAGAGAATAACGCGCCCGAGCTCGCGCTGACGACCTGCCTTTCGAGCCTGGAAAGCAGCGGCATCGGCTTGGAAGAGGTGTCGGTATATGTCGCGCCGCGGTTTGAGGCGGGGGAGCGGATTGAGGTATAGGCGCCATGTTGGGGATTGAACTTGTGTGCATCGGCACGCTCAAGCAGGATTACCTGCGCGCCGGCTGCGCTGACTATATCAAGATGCTCGCGCCATATGCGAAGGTGAAAATTACAGAGCTTGCCGAATCGAAGCTGCCCGATAAGGACGCGAGCGCAATTGCGCGCATTGTACAGGAGGAAAGCAATCGCATCCGGGCATATATCAGCAAAAAGCGCGCGTATGTAGTGGCGATGTGTGTGGACGGAAAGGCGCTAAGCTCTTTTGAGGTCGCGCGGCTGTTGCGAGACACGGCGCAGACGTATTCGAATATTGTTTTTATCATCGGCGGCTCTTACGGACTTTCAGATGAACTTGTTGGCCGCGCCTATTTAAAATTTTCCATGTCTAATTTGACCTTTCCCCACCAGCTTGCGCGCATGGTTTTGCTCGAACAGCTCTATCGCGCCAGCAATATCAATGCCAACGGAAAGTATCACAAATAACCTGTTTTTTCGGCCTCTAACGCCAACACAGAGGCAATGGTACGACATTTCGCGTTATAAATTGGACAACAAATTCGGAGAACGCCCGCAAAAGGGGCATGCTCCGGTTTTTTTGTACATATATATAAAACACGATTTGGAGGATAAGGGGTGTATAACTTAAATGATTGCAGCTTCCGTCAGTAAAAAACAGATTGGAAAGACGTTGTTGATCCTCGTCGCGATTATAGTGATTGTCGTTGGCGCGGTCTACTTTATCGGGAAATCAAAAAGCGGAAGTAAAGAAGACCTTAGCATTGATGGCGCCACAGCAGAACAGCGGGAAGCCTACCTGCTCTCCCTGGGTATCCAGGTGGACTCCACAAGCTCAATCGCGGATGTCGGTGTGCCGACGGAATGGGATGAACGGTTTTCCGCTTATAATGACATGCTAAAGATGAACGGCTTTGACCTGGAAGGCCTGAAAGGCCAAACCGTCAAAAAATGTACCTATACCGTAACCAACCGCGATGATATCAGCGAGCGGGTTTCTGCTGTATTGCTTATTTACAACGATAAAATTGTTGCTGGACACATTGTGGATGATGTCAATAACAAGCTGTATCCGTTGTTTGATGTCGACAACAGCACCAACAATAGCGATGCGGCAGAAGAACCGGCAGAAGATACTATCCTGCCCGCTGAGGATGAGGAAGTTGCCACAAATCCGGATGACAAGGGAACAGAACAGGCGCCGCCCGACAAGAATTCAGATGTGGAAACAGGGGCCTATCCGACCGACTAGCAGAAACTTATTTTTGGAATGACACGGAAAAACAGAGCCTGGGCATTTGTCCGGGCTCTCGGTGTGTCGCATAATAAGTAAAAGCGCCGGGCTTTTTGAAGTGCGCCCCAAACGTTAGACAGTATGATATACTGAAAAACGTAAGGGGTGCATTTTCATGCCAAAAGGAGTAGCGAACAAGCGATAAACTCCAGACTTCAAGAAGCAAGTGATCGAAACCATGCGGGAAGAGAAGCTAAGTTACAG
>JAVBRN010000010.1:0-42346 GCA_031547945.1 Oscillospiraceae bacterium
CGCCCGACGTGATCTTCGACCACAGCGATGTTTTTGTGTTGGTTGTCGGCGTCGGCGTTGTTTTGGCCTTCGGCGCATTTCCGGTCTGCCCTTTTTGCCTTAACCCTCCATCCTGGGGGCCATCTTTTGCGGCCGGTCTCTGCACCCCATTGGTATATCGGCTAATCGCCGCTTTTGCCCTCGCTACCGCAGCCGCAATCGGGTCAAAATAGCTCCCCGATGATCCTCCAGACGAACCAGATCTGCCGCCGGAAGATCTGCCCCCTCCGCCACTGGTCCGTGTGGAACCGCCTCCGCCGCCGCCTCCGCCGGTGGATGTAGACGGGCTGCTCGGCGAATATCCCGCATTTCCGCGGATTACTGTGGGCGCTGGAGTTGGAGCAGGCTGTCTTGCTGCCGCAATCGCTGCAATAATGATGCCGGTGACCAAAATGGCGCCCAGAATTAACCCAAACAAGTGCCCATTGGGGTCGCTGTTCATCACCGGATTGTTCCCGGCGTAGGCATACCTGTTCTGCGAAATCGGGTTGCGAAGCGAACCGAGATAGCTGTCCTGTGTCGTAAAGGTGCCCGTGTGCGGGTCGTAGTGCCGCGCGCGCAGATATTGCAGTCCGTTCTGCGGGGTATATTGCTCGGCATTGTAACCAAAGGTGCGATCCTGCTTGGGCTCGCCCTTCGTGATGTTACCGTAGGGGTCGTAGCGCAGCGTATTGGTAACTGTGCCGCCGCGCGTGATCTCGCTCACGCTGCCTCTGCCGTCGTAGAGATAGACGTCGCCCGTTTTGATGTCGCGCTCGCGCCAGCCGTTCGCGCCGTAGGCATAGCTGTCGCGCGCTGTCGTGCGCGTCGCCTGCTCGGAGAGCACCAGCGGGTTTTGAGCTGTCAGGTCGTAGACATACCGCGTCGGCTCGTACACCACGCGGATGGCGTTTACTTTGTACGGGTCGCCCAAACCGTCCTGCGCCGTAGCTTGGTATTGTTCCTCTGTGGGGATAAGCGTATTGTACCACGCGTTCTCATCGCTGGTAAACAGTGCGACAAGGTCGCGCCATAGGGTTTTCGCAAAGGAGATGAAGCGCTCGCTTAATGTGGGCGCATAACTGCCCAGCGTCACTGCTCCGGTGTACGCCACAGCGTACCACCGCCGCGCGGCGGCCTCATCGGTGCGGCTGAGAATGCTCTCGTTGGCAACGCTCTCGAAATATTGCTGCCACCCAAGCAACTCGTCGGCAAAGGGATCTTCGCCGTCCTGCGCCGTGTAGCTGTACGGATAGGTCTTGCGCAGAATTTCAAATGCTTTGAGGCCGTTGGCATCGTAGACATACCGGCTCATCAACACGCCGTTCACATACGTATCGGCCAGCTTGTTGTCCGCGGTATAGGTGTAGGTTGTGGTGGTGCCACCCTCGGATTCCGATACGAGGTTGCCGTCTTTGTCGTAGCTGTAGCTGGCAACAGTGGTAAGGCCGGACGTCTTGCGTTGCAGCCGGTTTTCATCGTCGTAGTGATAGCGGATGCGCTCCACCAGCGTGCCACGACGCGCAGCAGCGCCAGTGTCCGAGGGCAACCACTCTTCGAGCGGCTCTTGGCCTGCGGACGCCACAAATTTTTCTTCGCAGACCTTGTTGCCCAGCACATCGAAATAGTAGAAAATCTGCGTGACCACGCCGTTCTGTTTCTCAACATAGGCTTTGAGCTCGCCCGCCACATTGTACGCGTAACCGCGCTCGACAACGCCGCTGCGGTCGGTGACCACTTCGGTCGCCATGCGGTTGAGTTCGTCATAGGTGTAGCGGTACGAGGAAATGGACGTGCCATTGGCCAGCGTGTTGGACACCGAAACCTTGCGCCCGGCTTCATCATAGGCCGTCACAGTGGTGCTTCCATCTGCCCGGATCTCTTTTATCACATTGCCATTGGCGTCGTATTCGTAACGCGTCGTGCCGCTGGAATCGGTCATGGTCAGCACACGGTCCATATCGTCGTAGGTATAAGATACAGCGGTGCCGTCGGGATAGGTCAGTTTGGTCACATTTCCAAATACGTCATACTCATAGCTGACGCTGTAGCCCTCGGTGTAGGCGATGCTGGTCAGCTGGCCAACCTCGTTGTAGGTGTAGCCCGCCGTGCCCAGCTTGTCCGAGACAGATACAGCCTGTCCGGATGCATTGTACTCCGTGCGGCTCTCTTCCACACCGCCGAACCGGACGCCCGTCACATGACCCAGCGTGTCGTAGGTGTACTCCACCATCCGGCCAGATGGGCGTTTAACAGAAGTGAGGCGGCCCTGCTCGTCATACGTATTCTTATCGGCGTCGGCGCTCACATAGGTCGTCACCAGCTCGCCGGTATCGGTATAGCTGTGGCGCACGCTGCGCTTTTTGGGCTCCAATTCAAAGCCGGCGGCGACCTCGGTGACGGCCTCAATCATGCGCCCCATTTTGTCGTAATAGTAAGTCGACTTGCGGCCGTTGGGTTCTGCCATGCTATACAGCCGCAGCATGGCGTCGTATTCCGATACAGTCACGTTGCCCAGCGCGTCGGTCTCTTTTACCACGTTTCCGAACGCGTCGCGCTCGTAGGTTGTGGTATTGCCCGCGCGATCGGTGATGGTCCCCACCTGTCCGAGTTCGTTGTAGGTCATTACGATATCCGCGCCGGTGTAGTCGCTCTCGGTTAGCACGCGGTTGTCCTTATCATACGTCCAGCTGCGCGTCTCACCGACGGGATTGGTCACCGAAATCTGGTTGCCGTTTTCGTCATAGGCATAGGTGAACACACGGCCTGTGTCGGTCAGTTGAATTAAGCGGTTGTTGCTGTCGTAACCATACTCCGTCACACGGCCAAGCGAGGTCTCCTCGCGGATAATACGGCCCAGCAAATCGTACTCGTATTCTGTAACAAGTCCAGTTTCCGTCGTCTTGCTTGCAATGCGGTCATATGCGTCATAGGTATACGCCACCCACGGTCCATCTTCTACCGCTTCACGGATCGGGCGATTGTGCTGATCATAAGCGGTCACCGTCTTTACCCCGGTGGATGCCTCTGTTCCGGTGAGGTTTCCGTTGCTGTCGTAGCTGTACGCTGTCATTACACCGTAAACATCGGTATTCGTGAGCAATCTCCCGGCTGTGTCATAGGTAGATTCCTGGAAAATGCCGTTGGCGTAGGTGGTTTTGATACAGTTGCCCGCGTCGTTGTACTCGTAGGTCGTCACCGCGCCATCGGCAGTTGTGACCGTTGCCAGCAGACCTTGGTCGTTGTAGGTCTTGGTGGTTTTGTTTCCGTAACAATCGGTGGTCTCTGTGAGATTGCCCATGCAATCGTAAACATAGCTCGTCACGTTGCCGAGTCCGTCGCGCTGCGCGACATTTTGACCCAGTGCATTGTACTCGTATTCTGTCACCACGCCCTCGGGCGTAATGGTTTTGTTGATGCGCGACATCGCGTCATAAACACTAGTCGATATATTCCCACGCCGGTCTGTCGATGTGAGAATTTTGCCATCGCAATTGTAAGTGAACTCAATAAACGTTCCGTCATCATAAATGGTTTTGACAATGCGCCCGTTGCCATCGTAGAGGTTCTGCGTCACATATCCCATCGGATCGGTAATCTTGGTTGCTAGCCCGTTTCCGTTGTTTTCAAATGTGGTTACGCGCCCATTCGGCTGCAACTGCCGAATCAAATACCCCGCGTTGTCATAGACAAATTCCGTCACGCGGCCACGGTTGTCGGTTGTGGTCAGCAGCTTTCCCGCCGCATCGTAAGTATAGGTCTCGCTGACGCCGGTGGATTTAGCGTTGGAGCGCACCCGCCCGGCTGCGTCGTAGGTGTAGGTGGTCTCGATGCCGTAGCTGTCGGTCTGGCCGATGAGGTCGCCGTTCGCAGCATACCGGAAGGTCTCCTCCTGTCCCGCGCTGCTGGAGGTGCCGATCGTGCGGCCCATCCCGTCATATTCCATGGTCACTACAAGTCCACCCGGCTGCGTAATGGTCATCAACCAGCCAAGTTTGTTGTATGTATTCTCGGTACTCGTGCCGTTGGGGTACACCGTCTTGGTGTTGTTGTCGTCGGCGTCATATTCGTAGATCGTCACGTTGCCTGCGGCATCGGTCATTTTTGTCACATTGCCGCGCGCATCATTCTCGTATGCCGTGATATTGCCAAATGGATCAATCTCTTGCTTCACATTGCTCGCCGCATCGTAAACAGTGGCATAAATGGCGCCATTTGCGTGGATTTCCCGTATCACACGCCCCACCGCGTCATACTCGTACCGTGTGGTAAATCCGGCGCCATCGGTGATGCTGGTGAGGTTGCCCGCCGCGTCGTAACCAAAGCGCCGCACATTGCCCGCAAGGTCGGTCTCGGTCAGCTTTTGTCCCAATTCATCGTAGGTATACAACAGGCTGTTGCCGTTGGGGTCGGTGGCTTTGATGACGCGGTTGTATTCGTCATAGACAAAGGCTGTGGCATGTCCCAACGCGTCGGTCTCTTTCACGAGATTGTTGTTGCCGTCGTAGACGTAATCGGTAAACTGTCCCGCATCAGTCTCTTCGCGCGTGATGTTGCCGTTGGCATCATAGGTATATGTTGTGGTCATACCGCGCTCATCGGTAGCGGTAAGGATGCGGTTGTTTTTGTCGTAGGTGAAGCTCAGTACTGTGCCGTCGGGCAGCGTCTCGGTCAGCTTGTTGCCCGCGTCGTCATAGGTATACTCAAACACGCGTCCAAGCTTATCTACCATGCGAACGACCACGTTGAGCGTCGGGTGGTAGGTGTACTCGATGGTCGCGCCGTCGGCGTCGGTCTCTTTGATCACGCGCCCTTTGGCATCATACGCAAACCCGGCCTTGGTGCCGTCCGGGCGGGTTTCGGTCTTGACATTGTTATTCTCGTCGTACTCGTAACTGGTGGTGTTTCCGTTCTGGTCGGTCTCGCTCGCGACGTTTCCGTTCTCATCGTAGGTAAAGCGAACCGTCCCGCCTTCCGCATCGGTGACCGCGACAACGCGCCCGCTGGAATCGTATTCAATCCCGGTTTTATTCCCACCCGGATCCACAATGCCGGTGGAATTGCCCGCCGCATCGTATTCGTAGTGCTCCACCGTGCCATCCGGGTTCGTCGTGCTCAGCTTCAAGCCCGCGGGAGAATACGAATAGCTGGTCGTGCTGTCGCCCGTGGTCGAACTCAGCATGCGACCCATGGCGTCGTAGGTATATGCCGTCACGTTGCCGTTGGCATCGGTCATGGTATCGGGGCTGTCGCTGTCGTCGCTGTAGGTGTAGCTGATGGTCTGGCCGTTTGGTGTTGTCAGAGAGGTGATTCGGGCCAAACTGTCATAGGTGCTACTTTGGCCTGTGCCGTCAGGATAGGTGATACCTGTGCGGTTGTTATCGTTATCGTAAGTGAACGACGTGGTGTTGCCGGATTCATTGGTCTCGGTCAGCAGGTTGTTATTACTGTCATATGTGCGCGTCACGGTCAGGTTGCCGGGGCGCGTGACAGTCAATTGGTTGCTGTTGGCATCGTAAGTGTACGCAGTGATGTCCCCTGCCTTATCGGCGTACGAGAGCAGATTGCCGAGAGCATCATAAGCTTTCTGCTCACTCAGTCCGTCTGCATATGTAATTCTTGTAATTTGATTTTGCGAATTGCGCGTGTATGTATTCGTGTTGCCGTTGGGATCGGTGAACGCCACCGAATCGCTGCCATAGCTGAACGCCGATGCTGCCGAGCCCCCTTCGGCGAAGGATGTGACGCGGCCCTGCGCATCATACACGGCGGCCAGAACAGTACTATCCCGCTGGTCAATGACGGCTGTCAGCCGCCCTGCGCCATCGTAGGCATATTCCACGATCCCGCCCGCTTCGTCCATCCAGTGAGTGAGGTTGCCGTTTGTGTCGTATTGATACCGCACGGTTGTGCCGTCGGGCTTATCGACCTCTGTCACACGGCCAAATCGGTCGGTTGTGACGTCAAACACCTTGCCGCCCCGCGTTGTGATGGACGCAAGATTCAGTTGATTGTCATAGTCCAGCGAGAATATTTCACCATATTTATCGCCAGCGGAAAGAAGCAGCGAGTCGCCGTCAAAGACCCAATACGCCAGCTGGCGGTTGGATACGTGATATTCGCCATCTGCAACAGTCAGATTGTACTCGCCGTCGGCGGACACAAAAGCAGTTTCCGACCGCTTGACCAGTTCCACGCCGCGTCCGTCGGGCAGGACGAACAGGAAATTACCGCTCTCCAGTTCAATCCATTTGGCGTCCAGATTGGAGCTGAACGTCCTGCCAAATAGGCCCGGAATACGCGGTGCAAGGCTGTTGTGGCTGCGCTGCACGGTAAAGCCGCCGTACTCGTCCACGAATAAATCGTCGGTGGCGTATAGCACGTTGCCGGTTGCGAGGTTGACCATGCCGTAGGCGTACTCGGTGCCCTTGGAATCGCCGAGAGTTGCCATTGCAGCGATGTCTTCAGCCGTCAGCGTCGGCATGGGCGGCTGCACATTTTCCGGCGCGCGCACAAACAGGCGCGTGCCAGCGCGTGGGCTGAAGATGCCCGTAATACCATTGTCAGCCTTGAGTGTTCCCAGCGGCACGCCAAAACTTGCCGCCACCGAGCGCAGGCTGTCGCCCGGTTTCATGGTGTACAGCAGGAACGGTTCGCTGACCGCCTGAATTTCAGTGACAACCGGCGCGCCCGGCGCTGCGGGCTCGGCAGGTTCTTCCGGATTTTCCGGCTCAGTGGGTTCTGTCGGCTCGGTGGGTTGCAGTGTATATGTGAAGGTCAGCGTGAACTGATACAGCACGCCGTCCTCAAGATTTTCGATAAAAAGATCCGATTGCCAGTTGTCGCTGGTTCCGCTGTAGGTGGGGTATCCGAACGGCGTGCTGTCGGGGTAGGCATAGCCGCCCAGCGCATCGATCGTAAACGTCGAATTGG
Source organism: Oscillospiraceae bacterium (assembly GCA_031547945.1). Taxonomy (GTDB): domain Bacteria; phylum Bacillota; class Clostridia; order Oscillospirales; family Ruminococcaceae; genus JAVBRN01. The sequence continues at coordinate 6,952 of JAVBRN010000010.1, forward strand.
CAGTATCATTCAGCGCCGCCACAAGCGACGTGAAGTCCCCGTCGGCAGTCAGCGCGTCGAGGTCTCCACCCGCGAACAGGCCCCGGAAGGTGTACACGCGGCCCACGCGCGTCACTATCGGATACAACCGGAACGTCTCGGTTTCATAGGGAGCAAGCTCACCCGGCGCAGACATCGTCAACGGCAGGTTGATTGTGCCGCCGGATGGCAACCCGGTCGCCTTTTTGGGCGACGGCGCGGATGGCGGCTGAACAGCGGGTTGCGCCGGCGTCTCTTGCCCGGACAGCGCCGCCACCAGTGCGTCTATGTCAGCCGCGCTCAGCATAGCTTGTTCCGAGAACGCATAGCTATTGCGGCCGCGCACATAGATTGGCCGCATCCCGGCCAGAGATTGCAGGGGGTTAAGTGCCACCAGCAGTACAGCAAGTGTGGACGCCAGCATCTTTTTCATCAACCGAAACATGATAAGGGTCTCCCTGGGTTTATTCTGCATAAAGTTACAATATTTTACTTTTTATAGGTTAAATTTAATGTATTTGGTTATTTTTGTCAATTTGTTTTAAGGATTCCTTCACTTATGTTTGTTGAAACGTCGCAATCTGCTATCAAATGCATTTCACCGGCGCAACCGTTGCGGCGCTATTGCTTGCAATAAATGAAGACCATGCGCGTATTTACAGAAGCAGCAAAGGCAGCTTCCCGCTGCCTTTTCGCCTACGATTTTCCGCCCTTCGCAATTCGCTTCGCGCACTTGGGGCAAATTCGGTGTTCCATCGCCACATTCTCGGTCGGCTCGTCGCAAAACTCGCACCGCGCATGCTAAACCCGAATACGAATTTCATTCTCGACAGCGAACAGCACAAGTTCTGCTCTCTTTGTAATCCTAAGCAAATGCCGCTGTTCCTTGGGAATTACCAACCGCCCGTGCGCGTCCATTTTTCGCACAATGCTTTTGCATTCCATGGATTTCTCCAAGTTAAGAATATGCCGTGACCGGCGCGGCTTCCTTCAGCGTGTTACCACTGTAGACCGTTATCGTCGCGACCAGCCGGTAGCCGCCGAAGCAGATGGAACGCGACCAGTTCTGGCTGCCGTAGTAAGTACTAACTGTCGCCGTGTGGTATCGTATCCTCCCAGACGTTCCCGACTGCTTTTCCAAGACCGAAGACACCGTGCTCTTCGTGATGGAGGAATCGGCGGCATCTGGTTTCTCCCTGCCATTTTTTATGAAAATAGCCTTTGAACAAAGGGCAGCTGTCCAAAGGCTAAAATATATAGCAGCTATGCGGTTTCTATTATTTATCGCTATAAATCACGGTTAAAAGTTTCCCCTGTGACGCTCGCCCCATGTGCTTGAACCGTCCATTCCCGCTGCCAAGCAAGAGGTCGTCTCCCTCTACCACTGCATCGACAACCCATCCATGCAAAAAGATCTCGCAAAGCTGCGTCCACTTTTTGACCTGAACGCGCAATACCACGCGCGCGCCAAACGTTTTATCGCGGCAGCCGGTTCGCTCCACTTTGATATTGAGCGAACCGCAAAAAACGCGCTGCTGTATGACAAAATAAAACGCTATGCCCATAACCTCGCGGCAAAGACATTGCCCAAAAAGGCGGAAACCCCGGGTGCCGAGACACTGCGGTTGATCAGCGCGTTCACCCCGCTCGGTATTGTCGATTATACCGAATCCAATTTCGGCAACTGCAAAAGCGTGCACATTTTCGAGGATCGCTACGGTGCCGCGGCGCACGCCATGCTGGATATTATCCGCGACTTTGCGCTAGCCGGCGGCAGCGATATCATCACCTGCCGGTGTCCGATGTCGGCCTATGACAAAATCGACGCCATTTATGTGCCTGCGCTGTCCCTGCTGTTCGCGCATAGCAGCTATATCTCTCCTGTACAAATCGGCAACGCACATATCGTCCGCGATCGGCGTTTCTATAACAGCGACATCATCGGCGCCTGCCAAAAACGCCTAGCCTTCTGCAAAAAAGCGACTGTGGAGCTGTTGGATGAAGCCTGTTCCCTTTTGGCCGACGCCAAGCAGGTTCACGACGAAATGGAGCGTTTTTATATCTCCAATGTCGACTTTACGAAAGTTCGCGCGCGTGAGCGGGAAATCTGCATGGATCTTGGGTTGGAACCATAATTGAAATTGCGCGATATGGTTGACTCTTTTTCGCAAATGCGAGACAATAGGGACAAGAGAATATGGCATACACGCATACTGACGGACAGGAACCGCAACTACAAAACTGACTTGCTTTTCGACGCAATGCGGCTGTCCTTCTGCCAGGACAGCCGCCTGAATCTTTCAAAAGCACTGAGAAGACCGGCGGTTTTGGAATGCTCTGCGCCTGGTTTCCGCAGTCATTTTTTCAAACGCCACACTGGTCACACGGGACAAGTTTTGTGCAGTATCCAAAACCTGTCTCGCTGTTTTACACGACAATCTGCAGTCCATTTTTTCAAAGAGACCGCATATAATCATTGGAGGACGTAAAAGAATGCAACCATCAGCTGTTTACTACTGTGACTTTTCAACCGGCATGCGCGAGAGTGTGCTCAACAAGTTTATGCGTCTCCTCAAGAAAGCCGGGATCGATCAGATCGACTTCGAAAACAAATATGCGGCGATCAAAGTCCATTTTGGCGAGATGGGCAACCTTTCGTTTTTGCGGCACAACTACGCGCGCCAACTGGTCGATTACATCAAATCGCGCGGCGGGCGGCCGTTTGTCACCGACTGCAACACGCTCTATGTCGGTCAGCGTTCCAACGCGCTCGACCATTTGGACTGTGCCTATCAAAACGGGTATAATCCGCTGACGCTCGGCTGCCAGGTCATCATAGCGGACGGTCTGCGCGGCCTCGATGAAATGCTGGTGCCGGTGAACGGCGAATATGTCAAAGAGGCAAAAATCGGCACCGCAATTATGCAGGCCGATATCCTGATCTCTCTGAACCATTTTAAAGGACATGAGGCGACGGGTTTCGGCGGCGCCATCAAAAACCTGGGCATGGGCTGCGGATCGCGCGCCGGCAAAATGGAGATGCACTACACAGGCAAACCTTCGGCTGACCCAGCAATCTGTATCGCTTGCGGAAAATGTGTTGCCGCCTGCGGGCAGGACGCTATTTATATCGATGACAAAAATCTCGCCGTGATCGACCAGGAAAAATGCGCCGGCTGCGGCCGCTGCATCGGCCAATGTCCGATCGATGCCATATCGCCCAACGAGGACAACTCTCTGGATATCCTCAATAAGCGCATGGCGGAATATACCCGCGCAATTGTCGATGGGCGCCCCATGTTCCACATTAGTCTCGTTCAAGATATCTCCCCGTTCTGCGACTGCTACGGCATGCACGACGTCGGTATCGTGCCGGACATCGGCATGTTCGCCTCGTTTGACCCTGTCGCGCTCGACCGCGCGTGCGCGGACGCCGTCAATGCGCAGACTCCGTGCGAAGACAGTTTGCTCGGCCCGCACGCGCACGACCACGCCGACCACTTTACCGCTTTGCATCCGGGCACCGAATGGCAGGTCTGCCTGGAGCACTGCGAAACACTCGGGGTCGGCACGCAAGCCTATACCCTGATTCAACTGTAAAGGAAGCAACCATGAATGTTCTGCTGATCAACGGCAGTCCCAATGCAAACGGATGTACCTATACCGCGCTCTGCGAAGTAGCCAAAGGCATCGCGGAATACGGCGCGCAGTCCGAACATTTTCATATCGGCACAAGTGTCGCCGGCTGCACTGCTTGTGGTGCCTGCAACGACATGCCGCAATGCATTATCGACGGGGACAGCGTCAATCGCGCGATCGAAAAACTGGCGCAGTTCGATGGTTTGGTGCTCGGCGCGCCGGTGCATTTTGCCGGAATCGCGGGCAATATGAAAAGCTTTTTGGATCGTTTCTTTTATGCCGCCGACCGCTCTCTTTTGGCCTATAAACCTGTGGCTGTTGTGTGCAGCTGCCGCCGCGGCGGCGCAACCGCAACCTTCGAGCAGCTTTTGAAATACCCGACGATCTGTAATATGCCGGTCGTATCCAGCCAGTACTGGAATATGGTGCACGGCAACACGCCCGCAGAGGTTCAACAGGATCTCGAGGGCATGCAGGTTATGCGGGTGCTTGGCCGCAATATGGGCTGGCTGCTGCAGTCGATCCGCGCGGGCCAGCACGCGAATCTGCCCCTGCCGATGCCGGAGGATAAGGTGCGAACGAATTTTATTCGGTGAATTCCTGTAATTTGCAGCGGGTAGTCTTTGCAATTTTATATGTTCTAAGGTGCCACCAAATGCGGCGGCACCTTTTTGTTTGCACGTTATATTCCCGGCGCTACAGTTTTATATGCGATTTCTCCGGTTGTGTCGCACTGTAATGCGCGCAGGCGTTCTCAAAACAATTCATAAAAAATACGTTTGCGTCCTTCGCGGATTTCGACCATGGCGCGAGCATATCAAATCCATGAAAACAACCGTCATATACTTTAAAAGCAACCGGGACGCCGTTCGCTTCCAGGTTTTTAACATAGGTGGCAGTTTCATCAAAAAATGGCTCTATACTGCCTACAAAGGTAATCGCCGGCGGCAAACCGCTGTAATCATTTGCCCGCGCCGGAGCGGCATATTCGGATATCTTCGCCGCATCCAAACCATCCAAATAGAGTGACCAGGCTGCCGCATTTTGTCTCGCGTTCCAAACAGGCGCATTGTTGTTCTGCATGGAGGCCGTCTGCATCCTGTCATCAAGCATGGGATAGAGCGGCATTTGACAGGCGATATTGACTTCACCTTTGTCTCTCGCGTATAGACACAGCGCGGCCGTCAAGCCGCCGCCGGCACTCTCGCCGCCCACAAAAATCTGGTCGTCGCGAATTCCCAGTTCCGACGCATGCGCCACCATCCAAAGCAGCGCCTGATAACTGTCTTCCAGCGCTGCAGGGTACGGTTTTTCTGTCGACAGCCTGTAAGCCGGACAAACAATCGTACAAGTTTTCGCAATGTGTTTCGCCATAGAGATATACGCCATTTCCGGCATGCCCCACGCGTAGCCACCCCCGTGTAGCCACAATACCCCCGGATTGTTTGGCGCTTTATTTTTCGGCTGTTTGACGTACAGCCGAAGGTTACTGCCATCTGTGCGGCTCACATAAATGTTGACGTTTCGCATAGAAGAAGCTGTATGCGTTTGCGCTCGCTTTTGCTTTTTCCGAACTGTTCGCTTTTTCGGGATAAAACCGCCAAACAAGCGGTATATAACACCGGTTAAGCGCAAGTCTTTTGCAAGCATTTGAATGTTCACTTTCATCTGCTATCCCACACTTTTTGATTCTTCTTGCTTCACGTTCGGCCCATTGATTCCAAACAGCGCACGCAAACCGGGAATGCGCCGGACGATTTCATATACTGCGATTGTCCTAATAAATGAGACAATTGTAATGAGCAGGAACTGTAGCGCAGTACCAATCTGAAGCATTGTCATTACAGAATAACCGATCAGAATGGTAATCGGTAGATGGAAGATATATAGCGCAAACGACGCATTGGTAAAGTAAGTGCTCCGTTTATTATGAAACGTCAGCGATGTCGCGCCAATTCCAAGCAGCGCCAAAATTCCAAACCAACAAAAACAGAGATATAGCCCGCCGTAGAAAATCTCTTGCAGCCCCGTAAAACAATAGGTGTACACAAAACCTGCGCCTGAAACGATCCAAAGACCCAAAGAAAGAAATCGATATTTTTTGACAGTTTCCATGATCTCGTTTTTTGTAAACAGCGCATACCCAAACAGGAAGAGAATGAAAAATTGGCCCAGACTCTTGCCGGCAATGTCGCCAACGTACCGCATCAGCCCAACAGGAACCACAAGCAGCAATAAACCCAGGTAAGAAAACCGCGGCACGTTCCAGTTGGGGAAAAAACGTTTTTGGCCTTGGATGCACAGCAACGCAACCATAGAGATCACAAACAAAAACAAAAGAAACCAAAGATGTCCGGGTGTAAAACCGCCCCGATAGCCGGTGAGGTCTGTCTCTTTTGTAAAAAACAAGATGTACTGTTGCCAGTAACTGCCGGTATAGCCGTTGAAAAAGCGCTCGGCGTAATAGGTCATGATCGGACAGAGCAGCAGCACCCCCGCGATGAGCGGCACCAAAACTTTTTTGACCCGCTCCATGACATAGGCCTTTGGCGTTCGTTTTTGCAGCGCATAGCGGGTGCTCATGCCCGCAAGCACAAACAACAGCGCCATAAACCAGGGAGAAATCGCGCTGGAAAACGCATGCAACCAGGGATTTACGCTTTCCCAAATATAAAATCCGTTAAAATCGCTGCCATTCCAAATCTGTGCCGCATGGAATGGAAACAACAGCAAAATTGTGATCCAGCGCAGATTGTCGATATAGTATTTTCGTTCCACGCTCTCCCCCACATGACGCACAATATCGGCACTTGCCGCATTTACCCTTGCCGCAAATACCGATATCTATGCGATTATTATTCTAACTCTTTCAGCTGATCTAACCACAGTCTAGCGGAAGCGTCGCTCGGCATGCGCCAATCGCCGCGCGGCGACAAGCCAATCGAACCGATTTTCGGGCCGTTGGGCACGCAGGTGCGCTTGAACTGGCTGGCAAAAAATCGCTGAAGAAACAGCTTTAGCCATCGAATAATCTCAGCGCGGGAATAGATGCCGTCAAAGGCCAGCGCCGCAATGCGCACCAATTTGACTGGCGGATAGCCCCAGCGAATCATATGGTACAAAAAGAAATCGTGCAGTTCATACGGTCCAATGATATCCTCGGTGCGCTGGGCGGGTTCCTCGCCGCTGCCCGGCACCAACTCCGGGCTTACCGGCGTATTTAAGACATCACATAATACAGCGCGCAGCGTTTCGTCACTCTCATCCGCCGCAAACTGCACCAAATGCCGCACGAGTGTTTTCGGCACGCCACAATTGACCGCGTACATTGACATGTGGTCGCCGTTATACGTGCACCAGCCCAGAGCCAGCTCGGACAAATCGCCCGTTCCGATCACCATGCCGTTTTCCATATTGGCGATATCCATCAAAACCTGTGTGCGTTCGCGCGCCTGCGCGTTTTCATAAGCGGTGTCGGTTTCGGTTCCGCTGTGCCCAATATCCGCGAAATGTTGGGTTACCGACGCGGTGATGTCGATCTCTCGATAGTGAACGCCCATGCACCCGCACAACAGCTGCGCGTTCGTTTTGGTGCGCGTCGATGTGCCAAAACATGGCATCGATATGCCGATGATATCGGTGGCCGGTCGCCCCATTGCCCGCATTGTGCGGCATGCAACCAACAGCGCCAGCGTAGAATCCAACCCGCCCGAAATGCCGATCACCGCTTTTGCCGCGCGGGTATGTTCCAGGCGTTTTTGCAGCGCAGCGCATTGGATATTAAAAATATCGTTGCAACGTATGGCACGGTCTGCCTTGTCATCCGGGACAAACGGGTGCTGGCGGAAGCGCCGTGTCAAGATCGTATCGAGCACTGCCAAATCAAACGAAACCGTTTTATACTGTTCATTTTCCAAAGACACAAACGACGACACGCGTGCGCGCTCTGCCGCCAAACGGCATATATCGATATCGCTCTCTGCATAGCCGTCTCCAAACGGTACGCTTTCCGCCAAAATCACACCGTTTTCGGCAATCAGGTTATGGCCTGAAAAAACGACATCTGTGGTGGACTCTGTGCGCCCTGCGCTGGCGTAAACATAGCCGCAGATCTCTTTGGCAGATTGTATCTCCACCGCTTTGCGGCGAAATGCGGCTTTGCCCACGCGCTCGCTGCTCGCGGACAAGTTTAGAATCACTAGCGCGCCGGCGGCAGCGTGTCGCGCGCTCGGCGATGACGTCACGAACAGATCTTCACAGATCTCGACGGCCACTGTCAACGCCGGCAGACCTGCACATTGAAACAGCAAATTCGTGCCAAACGGATAGTGCTCCCCGCGAACGGTCACAGTCTGCAGCGCTGCCGGCGCCGGCGCAAATTGCCGCAGCTCATAGAATTCATCATAGGTCGGCAGATTCGTTTTCGGCACAAACCCAAGCACACGACCGCCGCACAGCACAGCCGCAACATTATATAACTTTTGGTTGTGCAGCAGCGGCAATCCGACCGCCACCAACATATTTTTATCCTTGGTTCGCGCGGCAAGTTCCAGCACGCCGTCAATCGCGGCTTCCAAAAGCATGTCCTGCGAAAACAAGTCATCACAGGAATATGCCGTCAGGCACAGTTCAGGCAACGTCAATAGATGGACGCCGCGGCTGGATGCATCCTCCATGCCCTGCGCAATCTGCTCGATATTATAAGCGCAATCGGCAACCACAACAGCTGGGTTAAACGCCGCCACTTTTACAAATCCGTCTTTCATACCGCTTCCCTTTCCTTTTGGCTATTATACAATATTCTAACCAAATTGAACATCTTTGTCGCATTTCGCTGCAATTATCAGCGCACTGCCTGCGGTGCGGCTGTTTTGATCATTTGCCGAACTCGATTCAAACATTCGACGGCATTTGCTTTTGTTTCCCTTTTTTCACAAGTGTAAGCAATTCTATGTCTACTAAGAAAATTCTTTTTGTTTCCCTGTCTTTATTCAAGAGGATTGCTAGAAAAAAGATGTCTCCTATGCTAGAATAAGAGTGTATTTGACGGGGGGAGAAAACAGACATGACCAATATAAAAGACAAAGGGATCAGTTTTATTGGAGGCGGCCAAATGGCCGAAGCAATTTTTTCGGGGCTGCTTGACGCCGGCGCGGTGTCGCCCACAGATCTGTGCATATTGGATGTAGCGCCCGAGCGTTTGAGCAGCGTAACACAGCGCTACGGCGTGCGCGTGATGGGCAACGACCCTTCCAACAATTATAGCGCCATTGACGCAGCAAAAATCAGCGATATTATCTTTGTTGCGGTCAAACCGCAACATGCGCTGTCGGTTATCCAATCCATTGCGCCCTTTTTGCAGCCCGACCAGCTTGTTATTTCGATTGTCGGCGGTTTGCCGCTTGCACAGTTGGAGCTATATTTTCAGACACCTGTCGTACGCGTGATGCCAAACACCTCGATGCAGGTGCGCGAGGGCGTGGCCGGCATTGCCCTCGGCAGCCAGTGCACAGATTATCATGCGGACCTCGTGCTGGAGCTTTTTGGCCATCTTGGCAAAGCGTTTATCTTACCCGACCAACTCATTGATCCGCTTACCGGCATCAGCGGCTGCGGCCCGGCCTATGCCTATATTTTCATCGAAGCCCTCGCGGACGGCGGCGTCAAAACAGGCCTGCCGCGCGATCTCGCTTATAAATTAGCCGCGCAGACACTCATCGGCAGCGCCAAAATGATTCTGCAAACAGGGGAACATCCCGGCAAGCTGAAAGACAATGTCTGTTCGCCCGGCGGCGCGACGATTGCGGGTGTGCAGGTACTCGAAGAGGCCCGGTTCCGCGCAGCGGTGATTGACGCGGTCGAGGCCGGCACGCTGCGCATGCAGGAGATTGGCAATAAATCGTAATGGTTTGGCTCTGCGCTTCCATTATTTTTGCGTAATCAGCTCCCCGGCTACGCCGGGGAGCTTCTGTGTGTCAAAAAAGTTCCCGATAACCATACGAACTCGTCAAAATAAACGAAGCTTGTCGTTCGTCGTTCCGACCTTTGCAATCTCGCCCCAGCCACCCGATTGGAAACAGGGCTGCGCCCTGCCCCGCAAGATGCAAGAACAGATCGACGAACGGAACAGTGCTATGTGCGGCGCTTTGTTGCAGATCCGACGGCCTTCTATTTCTTCAATCGGGTAAGAGCGACGCCCCAATTAATTTAGCAGCGGTGGTGGCTATCTTTAGTCTTCGGATCTTTGCACTTTTTTCGTTAGCTGGAGTTCTATGATAGCCTGATCCTCCGGCGACGCATCCCAGGGCCTTTGCCATGGAATACCTGTCACACTTTATGTGGCATAAAAGCCTTCCACCTGCGTCCCCCTCTTATCTTTCTTCTGCTTGCGTTCCGCTGCTTTGCCTCTCTCTTGTCCGCACACCGCGCTTTCGTTCACGCATCCCATCAGGCTTCCCTGCTTCTTCCAGCCCCTGCCGGTTGGACGGAGGCCGCGCCCCCAAACATGGTTTTGGACGCGCTGGAACCGTCGACGCTGTTCCATGTCTTTTGGATGATGCATTTGCCTTGTTGCTTGGACGAACTTAAATCCGCATGATCTGCAGTAGTTGTTTGTTGATGACTTCGCATCACAAGCATACTCCAGGCTTCATTTTTTTCCGTGCGCACTGTCCTTTCATAAAGTGTCAGTATTTGCACAAACTAAGGAAGAGATAGTAGCAGGAGGTACGCGATGGACAAAAACCGACAGAAAATCATGGAATTGCAGCAACAAATTGACAGCATGCTTTTCCGGCTGCGCAAGGCGCGGGGACAACCTTCCGCCCCGCAGCCCAATCTTCAAAACGCGGCAAACAGTGTTTCCCCGCGGAAACCGATTGTGACGATCAAGCCTACCGTTGGCTGGTTTCCCGCGGCGCACGCCAAGCCATCAAATCAAGCCGCACGGCCATCTGTCAAATTGCCGCGACACCAAATTGCAAACCCGCGCAGCACGCGGTATCCGCCAGATTAGCAAAATAACGCATTTCTGTGTTTTATTAACATGTCGTACAAAAACGAACCGGCATAAATACGAGGTGTGTAGCCAGCACTGGCTGCCTTGCTTTTAAACCGAAGTCTTGTTACGCATAAAATCCGAAGCCAGAACGCGTTACAATTTATGTCTGTAAAAAACGCTGCGCATTCGCGCAGCGTTCAGCATGTAAAACGGCCCTTATACAAAAAAGTGAGAACGTCAAAATGCACAAAGGCATACCGTTCGTCGACCTCTGGAATCCCGCCCCAGCCACCCGATTGACGTGGGGCTTCACCCCACGCCCCGGAAAAGAAAGTACGGGTCGACGAACGGAAACCAGCGTAGTATCGGCGGTTGCCGCATCCGGCCTTGTTTTCCTTCCATAGGGTTTGAGGCGAAGCCCCAAGTGATTGGGCGGCAGGGGTGGTATCATTACGCCGTCGGATTGTTATGTACATTTTTTCGCTATCTTGGGGTTCTTTAACAGACTAAAACGCTGCGCATTGCGCAGCGTTTTTTAAACAAACTTTGATCGGTTATATATGCGCGCGAATCGCTTCGCACAGGAACATTGCACACCCCGGCACTTTTGCATCATAGTGGGCGGTAAACCGTCCGTCGGCCACATACATTTCGCCAAGACCAATGTGCGCCTCGCGGGAATAGTGCCCCCAGGTGTAGCCCAGCCATTCCCTGTGCAATTGGGCAACACGCTTTCCGGTTTCTCCGGTCGGATCTTCTCCATCTCGCACAGCCTGTTCCAGCAGACACTGTATCTCTGCGGATTTCTCCTGCATTTCGGCATACTGCGCCTGGGTCAGGTTCATCATACGCGCGTTGCTCGCGTCGACCGTTTCCGCCCCATAGCGGCTTCGGATTTCCGCGCCATAGTTGCGTTCATTTTCAGCGATCAAATCTTTTTTAAATCCTTCAAACTTTTGTGCGTCGGTCACTGGTTCTCCTCCTTTCGCTTGTGCAATCGTCTTCTCAATGGTCACAATCATCCGGTCGAGCCGGCCGCGCTCCTGCAGCAACGCTTCGCGCTGCTCTAATAATGCCTGTTCCCTATTGAATTGCGGATCGCACAGTATTGTCCGGATGGTGTCGAGGTCAAACCCAAGCGCTTTATAGAATAGGATACTTTGCAGTAGATCCACTTCTTTCGCTTCGTACAGCCGATACCCTGCTTCGGTGACCTGCGCGGGCCGCAGCAATCCGATGCGATCATAATACCGCAACGTCCGCGCGCTAACCCCGGCTATCTGCGCAAGCGCCTGAACTGTATATCCCATCCGCTCACCTCCTGACAATGCCAGTATAAACTATGACGTAACGTCAATGTCAACAGCTATTTCATGTTGATTTTCACACATATGGGTGACTGTTTCAGGATGACACAAGCGGCGGACACACATCACTCTTGTTCTATTCCACATGCGGCCACAAAAGAAGACCGCAGCATTGACTTTGCAACGCTCTGCGTCTAGAACGTTTTTTGCAAGTTTTGTCGCGATATTACCATCAGTATTACAATTATCTTGTTTTTCTTCTTTTTTTCGACGGTTTTTGATAATGTTTTTTGTGCTGTGAAGTTTTATCACTTGACAAGGTGTTTTGCACGAGTGCTGTCGAACCGGCTCCAATTAAGTCGAATCGTCCCGCCTGTTTTAGCGCTGTCCGAACCGTTTCCGCATGTTCTTTTTTGTAGTATTGCAGCAGCGCACGTTGCTGCGCTTTTTCTTTTGTGGCGCGCGGCACAAATACCGGGTTCATGGTAGAAGGGTCTAATCCCGTATAGTACATACAGGTAGAGATCGTGCCCGGCGTCGGGTAAAAATCCTGTACCTGTTCGGGGCGCATGTGCGACCGCTTTAGATAGCAGGCCAACTCGATTGCATCCCCAAGAGTGCTGCCCGGGTGCGAAGAGATCATATACGGCACCAGATATTGCTGTTTGCCAGCAGCGTTTGTCAATTCATAAAAGCGCTTTTGAAAGCGCTCATAGACCGCGAAATGCGGCTTGCCCATGAAGTCTAACACGGCATCGCTGCAATGTTCGGGCGCCACTTTTAGCTGGCCGCTGGTATGGTATTGCACCAATTCTTTGAAAAAGGTTTCATCCGGGTCTGCAAGCAAATAATCGTAGCGGATACCCGAGCGCACGAACACACGCTTGACACCGGGCAGCCCGCGCAATGTGCGCAGGATGTCCAGGTATTCGCTGTGGTCCGGTTTGATTGAGGGGCACATCTCGGGCGCAAGACACCGTTTGCCCTTGCACACACCATTTTTGCCTTGCGTCCCGCAGGCCGGCGCGCGAAAATTCGCGGTCGGTCCGCCGACGTCGTGGATATAGCCTTTAAAGTCCGGCATCGCGATGAGCTGCTTTGCCTCCGCAACAATCGATTGCTTGCTGCGCGACGTGACAGTCCTCCCCTGGTGGAACGCAAGCGCGCAAAACGCGCATGCACCAAAACAGCCGCGGTTGTGCGCGATTGAAAACTTCACCTCTTCAATGGCGGGCACGCCGCCTTTTGCCGCGTAGGAAGGATGGAAATCACGCATGAACGGCAGCGCGTATACCGCGTCCAGTTCGGTCTGATCTAATGGCAGCGCCGGCGGGTTCTGCACGACAATGACGTCGCCATGCCGCTGGATGATCGTTTTGCCACGGACGGCGTCCTGCTCATCATGCTGCATGCGGCACGCAACTGCATATTGCTTTTTTCCGCTTTCTGTGGGCTGCCGGACAAGTTCAAACGATGGACATTCCGCACAGGGGCGCGGGGTATAGTCTTTTGCCTTTACAGCGAAGCAGGTGCCGCGGACATCTGTGATAGCCGCAATCGGCTCGCCGCTTGTCAAACGCGCCGCGATTTCTGTTGTCTGTCGCTCGCCCATGCCAAACACAAGCAAATCCGCCTGCGCGTCCAGCAAAATTGACGGTCGCACCGCGTCGTCCCAGTAATCGTAATGCGCAAACCGACGCAAGGATGCTTCCAAGCCGCCAAGAATAATCGGCATCTCTTTTCCATAGAGCCGCCGTACGCAGTTGCTGTAGACAATCGCGGCGCGGTCGGGCCGCGCGCCGGCCTTACCGCCGGGGGTATAGGCGTCGTCACTGCGTTTGCGCTTGGCAGCTGTGTAGTGCGCAACCATCGAATCGATATTACCGCCTGTCACAAAAAAGCCCAGCCGCGGCACTCCGAACTGTTTATAGTCCGCGTCTGTCTGCGGCTGTGCCAAAATGCACACGCGATAGCCCGCATGCTCCAGCACCCGGGAAATGATCGCCGCGCCAAAACTGGGATGATCCACATACGCATCGCCGGTTACGACGACAATGTCACAGTGGCTCCAATCCCTATTCTGCATATCCTGTTTTTCTATTGGTAAAAAAAACATATTCCATCTCTTGTAAGATTTTGGTGAAAAGCGACGTTTAATGGGTAGATCCAAAAATAATACTATCGAAAGTTGTAACCATCATGAAAAAGATTATTCTGTTAATGCTTAGCATCCTTCTTACGTTTACTCTGTTTTCCTGCAATAGCAGCCAAGATCCTGATTCGAATTCGGAAAATCCTGTGACAGATGAGACGACAGCAAATATTCCCGATCCTTCTGCATCATCGACCGACGATGCCGACATATGGCTTGGCGCTGACTCGGAAAAAATTGGCGATGAGAACGTCGATGAGACTGTACTTTCTCGAGCAGAGCAAACTGCGATTCTTAAAATGATGCCCTATGCCGTTTATGGTGCGTATGCCGATAGACCGGCTGGCGAGCTTTTGGGCTACGCGTGTTATGCCATTTGGCTTAACCAGTGGGAAACAACGGTAAAATCCGATGATGCTCAAGCGTTTGTTGCATATCCAAAAAGTCTTGTTATTTCTTATGTTAAAAAGATTTACGACGTACAGCTAGACCCTAGCATAAATCCAGATATGGTTGGTCCCTTTGGAATAGATCGAAGCGGAAATGTCACGATGCTTGCAAACGATGTGCTCGGAGACCAGAATCTGTCCTTTGTAAAGGCCTGCGCTTTGGAGAATGACTGTTACAGCGTTGTTTTTCATCAGCCGGCGAATGATGAGGGTCCCATGTCCTGGGGCGAAGCAACGATTACAGCGATTGTAAAGCGGAGCACTGTATCCCCTTCCGGATGGCAGCACATCGCCTGCACGAAAGCGTAAAGTTTAGGGGCATCTGTCGTTTTTTTCAAAAACGCTCTCTTGCAAAAGGACGTCCCGCGTTCCAAATATACGCGGATCGGTGGTTACTTTGTAAATAATACCACAAGCGCCCACCTTAACGGCGGGCGCTTTTTGTGTCGTTGTTTAGACCAGCTCGATAATCGCCATCTCGGCGGCGTCGCCGCGGCGCGGCCCGATGCGCACAATGCGCGTATAACCGCCGTTGCGGTCTTCATACTGCGGACCAATGACGTCGACTACCTTTTTGGCAACCGTCTCTTTGGTGACATATGCGAACACCTGCCGCTTTGTGTGCAGGGAATCGGATTTTCCGAGCGTGATCATTTTTTCGGCCATCGAACGCACCTCTTTCGCTCTGGTGACAGTCGTTTCGATGCGGCCGTTTTCGAGCAGATAGGTGACCATGCCGCGCAGCATCGCCTTGCGGTGGTCGCTGGCTCTGCCGAGTTTTCTAGATCCAGCCATTGCATTTCACTCCTTTTTTACTCATCACCCGAGCGGAGACCCAAGCCCAGCGAATGCAGCTTGGCAATCACCTCTTCGAGGGATTTAATCCCGAGGTTGCGGACTTTCATCATCTCTTCCTCGGTTTTGCTGATCAGGTCCTCGACCGTATTGATACCGGCTCGCTTGAGGCAGTTAAAACTGCGCACAGAGAGATCCAGTTCCTCAATGGTCATTTCCAAGACCTTCTCTTTACTTTTTTCGTCTTTTTCAACGAGAATCTCGGTCTCGAAGATATCTTCCGACAAATTCATAAACAACGCGAGATGTTCGCTGAGCACCTTGGCACCAAGCGAAACCGCTTCCTGCGCAGTGATGGTGCGATCGGTCTTTACCTCGAGCGTCAGCTTATCATAGTCTGTGATCTGGCCGACACGCGTGTTTTCCACGGTGTAGTTCACCTTTAAGACCGGCGTAAAGATACTGTCGACAGGGATCACACCGATTGAACCCGCAACGCTCTTTTTGTTTCGGTCGGAAGAGACATAGCCTCTGCCTTTATCAAAGGTCAGTTCCATCACAAGACGCGCATCTTTGCTCAATGTCGCGATGTGCCAATTGGGATCGAGGACTTCAAACTCCGCATCCGGCTTGATGCTGCCTGCGGTGACTTCGCCTTCGCCCTGTGCCTCAATATAAACGGTTTTGGGACCGTCACAGTGCAGCTTTGCTGTAATGCCTTTTACGTTCAGTACAATCTCGGTAACGTCTTCTTTGACGCCTTCGATCGTGGAAAACTCATGCAGTACCCCATCAATCCGAATGGAACGCGCCGCGACGCCGGGCAGCGAGGAGAGCAGCACACGGCGCAAGCCGTTGCCGAGCGTGGTACCGAAACCCCTTTCCAGCGGTTCCAGGGAAAATTTTCCGTAAGAACCGTCGCTGGTCATCTCGATCGTCTCAATCTTGGGCTTCTCTATTTCGATCATGTAAAACCCTCCCTATAGGCGGTAGTGTATACCGTCATTTGTTAAGCGCTTTCCCAAATAACCCATATCATAAATATACCTGTTACAACGCGTGTTGCGCCGTCCGGTTATTTAGAATAGAGCTCGACGATAAAGTGTTCTTCCACCTCAAAGTCAATTTCGGAACGCTCAGGCAAGTGATTGATAACCGACGTCATCTTTTCGCCCTCGACATCCATCCAAGCGGGCTTGGGACGGGCCCCGTTTGCTTCGATTGCCAGTTTGATTTTATCACAATCCTTTGTCTTTACGGCGACTTTGTCGCTCGCTTTTACAAGATAGGACGGGATATTCACTGTTTTGCCGTTCACCGTAAAATGACGGTGCAGTACCAGTTGGCGCGCCTCTTTGCGGGAATTGGCGAATCCCGCGCGATAGACAATGTTGTCCAATCTGCTTTCAAGGATTCGAAGCAGATTCTCGCCGGTCATTCCGTTCTGGCGCTCCGCCATTTCAAAATATTTAGAGAACTGACTTTCCAGTACGCCATAATAGCGCTTGGCCTTCTGTTTGGTGCGCAGCTGAATGCCATACTCCGACACCTTTTTGCGGCCCTGGCCATGCTGGCCCGGTCCATAGCTTCTGCGCGCAAACGCGCATTTGTCGGAATAGCAGCGCTCGCCCTTCAGGAAAAGCTTTTCGCCTTCCCGGCGGCAATATCTGCACACTGCACCGGTATATCTTGCCATATCTGATAACTCCTCCTGTTCTTATACACGCCGTCTTTTCGGCGGGCGGCATCCATTGTGCGGCACGGGGGTAACATCCTTGATCATGCTTACCTCCAACCCTGCGGACTCGAGCGCACGAATCGCTGCCTCACGCCCGGAGCCGGGGCCTTTAACATACACGTCCACATATTTGAGGCCGTGTTCCATCGCCGCTTTGGCAGCGACTTCGGATGCCATCTGTGCCGCGAACGGCGTAGATTTGCGGGAGCCTCTAAAGCCCAGGCCGCCGGCGCTTGCCCAGGAAAGGGCGTTGCCATTCACATCGGTGATTGTGACAATCGTATTGTTAAATGTCGACTGAATATGCGCTGCGCCGCGTTCAATATTTTTCTTCTCACGGCGTTTGCGGGTACCGGTCGCTTTTTTAGCTGTTGCTTTGGTTGCCATGCAGACTTCCCTCCCTTACTTCTTCTTGTTGGCGATGGTGCGTTTTGGACCTTTGCGCGTGCGCGCGTTGGTTTTCGAGCGCTGTCCGCGCACTGGCAACCCTTTGCGATGCCGTACGCCGCGATAGCAGCCGATCTCCACCAATCGCTTGATATCCAAGCCAACATTGCGGCGCAGGTCGCCCTCCACCGTCATATTCTTGTCGATATAGTCACGCAGCTTTGCCACGTCGTCGTCGCCCAGATCGCGCACCCGAATGTCGGGATTTACGCCTGTTTCGGCGATAATCTTCTTTGCCGAGCTCATGCCGATTCCGTAGATATAGGTAAGTCCTATTTCGACCCGCTTTTCTTTTGGCAGGTCAACACCAGCAATTCGCGCCATTGAAATTTCCTCCGGTTTGTTCTAGCGCCTTAACCTTGGCGCTGCTTGTGTTTGGGATTTTTGCAGATGACCATCACGCGTCCATGCCGCTTGATGACCTTGCATTTTTCACACATCGGTTTTACGGAAGGTCTAACCTTCATTTTTGTTTACCTCCTAGAATGGTCTCGGGCACTATTTTGAGCGCCACGTAATCCGTCCTTTTGTGAGATCATAGGGCGACATCTCAACCGTCACCTTGTCGCCGGCCAGAATACGGATATAGTTCATACGCAGCTTGCCGGAGATGTGGGCATTGATGGTGTGTCCATTTTGCAGTTCCACAACAAACGTCGCGTTGGGCAACACTTCTTTCACAATGCCTTCCAGTTCCAATACGTCATCTTTAGACAAGTCCTAACCCTCCTCGTGACAGTTTCCGCTGTAAAACTGCGCTTTGATTGCAGAATACAGCAGTTTGTCGCTTGCTAATTGCTGCTCGGAAAAAACAGTTGCAGTCAATGCCAGATGTTTTCGCTTTTTCCGTTTGGGGTTGTCGCATTTTCGAAGATCGCCGTCGGCAATGTACACGTAGTCGTCTTCCAGCGACAGCACCGCGAAAAACCGGCCTTTGTCACGGCCCGCTTTGGAGCACACGATCGATCCAACAACAAAATCCACTGTTGTCCCTCCTATTCGGCGGTCAGAATCACCGGGTCGCCCTCAGTGATCAGGATCGTATTTTCAAAGTGTGCCGAGAGGCTGCCGTCGCATGTGACGACAGTCCAACCGTCATCCAATATCTCAACTGCATAGCCGCCCGCGTTGACCATCGGTTCTATGGCAATGGTCATGCCGGGCATCAGCCGCAGCCCATGGCCGGGTTTACCAAAATTCGGCACTTCCGGCTCCTCATGCAGCTTTCGCCCCACGCCATGCCCGACAAAGTCTCGCACGACTGAAAATCCGTTCTGCTCGACATAACGCTGCACCGCATCGCTGATGTCGCCAACCCGGTTTCCCTTTCTCGCCATCGCGATCCCGCGGCACAACCCTTCCTGTGTGACGTCCATCAGCCGCTGCGCTTCTTCGGAAATCTTGCCGACCGCGAAGGTTCTGGCGTTGTCTCCATGAAAGCCTTTATAAATCGCGCCGACGTCCACACTGACGATATCACCGTTGCGGACAACCGTCTTGGGATTCGGAATTCCGTGAATCACCTGGTTGTTGATCGAGATGTTTGCGGTTTTCGGATAACCGCTGTAGCCGAGAAAAGAGGGCGTCGCGCCCTGGGAACGGATGTACGCTTCCATCTCACTGTCGACGTGCGCGGTGGTAACACCGTCAACCAGTAGTTCGCGCGCAATCCGCAGGGCGCCGGCGGAGATTCGGCCCGCTTCGCGCATGGCCGCGATGTCCCTCGCCGTTTTAATGGTTACCACAGCTAGACCTCCAGGGCTTTTAGAGTTTCACGCGTTGTGTCCGCGACCTCTTCCTGCCCAATCACCTGGCGCAGTTTCCCGCGCTTGCCGTAGTAATCCTTTAGCTGCTCGGTGGATTCATGGTAAACCCGAAGCCTTGTTTTTACGGTCTCTTCCTGATCGTCGCTTCGTGTAACCAACAATGCACCGCATTTATCGCAAACGCTGTCGTGTGCGGGCGCCTTATACTTAACATGATAGGTGGACCCGCACTCGGGACAGGCTCGCCGTCCCGAGATGCGTTCGATAATCGTTTCATCGGGAACTTCGATGGTCAGGACGCGGTCAACTTCAATGCCCATATCGTCGAGTGCTTTCGCCTGCGCTATCGTACGCGGTACGCCGTCCAGAATAAAGCCATCCAGACAGTCTTCCGCCTCCAGGCGTTCTTTTAAAACGCCGATGATCACATCGTCCGGCACAAGCAAACCCTTGTCGATATAGTCCTGTGCGACCTTTCCAAGTTCTGTTCCCTTTTTGACTGCTTCCTTTAAAATGTTCCCTGTGCTGATAATGGGAATGGACAGCCGCTGTGAGAGCAGTTCTGCCTGTGTTCCCTTGCCCGCGCCGGGCGCACCCAAAAGTATCAGTTTCATTCATACGCCTCTATTCAAGGAATCCTTTGTGATGGCGCATAAGCATATAGGATTCCAGTGTGTTGGAAATCTCAAGCGCAACGCCGACAACAATCAAGAGCGATGTACCACCCAAAGAAATGTTAATTTGCGTTAAAATCGCAATGATCATAGGCAAAGTCGCAACCAGGATCAGGAAGATACCGCCGATAAACGTAATCTTCGAAATAACCTTTTGGATAAACGCCGACGTCGGCGGACCTGGCCGGATGCCCGGGATCATACCGCTGTTTTTGCGCAGATCGTTTGCCATCTGCACCGGGTTGTACTGTACTGTCACATAGAAGTAGTTAAAGCCCATGATCAGCACAGCCATAATGATCGCATAGCCCCAGCTCCGCACATCGAAGAATCCGAGAAACTTGCCCCAGAAGGTATCGTCTGCAATGCCGGCGAAGTTCTTGATCGTACCCGGCAGGGAGATAAATGCCTGGGCGAAAATGACGGGCAGCACGCCGGTCATATTGACTTTGATCGGGATGTTCGTGTTTTGGCCGCCGTACATCTTGCGACCGACAACGCGCTTTGCATACTGCACCGGAATGCGGCGCTCTGCGGCGTTGGTCACAATGATCAGGACGAACATAATCGCGAACAGGACAAGAATCAACGGGACGGCCACATACAGCCACGGCTGCGGATCGCTCGATGCGGAATAGGTACCTGCCGCCATCTTGAAATACGAAATAATCTCCTCAATCGCGCCGGCGAAACCGGCGACAATGCCGACGAAAATCAAAAGCGACATGCCGTTGCCGATGCCCTTGGCATCGATCTGGTCGGCCAGCCACATGACAAGGACGGCGCCGGCCATAAAGCTGCCGACAATGACAACCGCGGTAAACCAGAAATCAAATCCTGTGTTATACTGCAGCGCCCCGCTGCTCTTGATCACGGTGAAGTATACGATTGAAAGACCAAGCGCAAGCGCCAGACTCGTATACTTTGTGACATTGTTGATCTTTTTGCGGCCCTCTTCGCCTTCTTTGCTCCAGCGCTCGAGCGCAGGAATTACCACCTGCAGCAGCTGTACAATAATCGAGGCGTTGATATATGGCGTGACGCCGAGCGCAAACAGTGTGGCCTGCGAAAAGCTTTTGCCTGTCATCAAATCGAAGAAACCAAAAATAGTTCCATCGGTCGGAATGGAGCTGGAAAACTTGGTCACGTCGATAAACGGCGCGGGAATCGCAGCGCCCAGACGGAAAATCAAAAGAATCAGAAGTGTATATAAGATCTTTTTGCGCAGATCCGCAATTTTCCAGGCGTTTCGAAACGTTTGGAACATCTTACTTCACCTCGGCCTTTCCGCCGGCCTTTTCGATCTTGCTCTTGGCTGTTTCCGAAAACGCAGCTAGCTGCACGGTGAGTTTTTTGGAAAGCTCGCCATTCCCGAGAACTTTGACGCCGTCGAGCGGTTTCTTGATCAAGCCGGATTCTATTACAGCATTGACATCAACGACAGCGCCGTCCGCAAACTGATTGAGATCGCTGACATTGATCGTAGCATATTTTGTTGCAAAAATATTGTGAAAGCCGCGCTTGGGGATTCGACGTACCAGCGGGAGCTGTCCGCCTTCAAAATAGGCGCCTTTACCACCCGAACGGGCCAATTGGCCTTTGTGTCCTTTGCCGGCAGTTTTGCCGTTGCCGGAACCCGCGCCGCGCCCTTTGCGTTTTGCGCCGCTGCTCGCGCCCTGTGCAGGCTGCAGTTCATGGAGCTTCATAGAGATGCACCTCCTTGTTAAGGATTTCGATCAGGGATACGAAAGCCCTGTTTACAGTTCAACCACTTCGACAATGTGCGCAATTTTCGCGAGCTTGCCGCGTGTCGCCGCATTGTCGGGCTGGTACGCAACATCACCGATTTTGCGCAGGCCAAGCGATTGCGCTGTTGCAATCTGGTTGTCCAGACGGCCGGAAAATCCTTTTACGAGGCGGATTTTCAAACCGGATTTCGGTTGTTTTGCCTGTGCCTTTTTGATTTCGGCTCTGGAGAGCGTTTTCGAAATCTTGATGGCAGGCTTGTTGCTGTCTTTGCGGGCTGTGCTCGCTTTTACAGCCTTCTTTGCAGGCTTCTCTTCCGCTTCGTCTTCGCTTACTGCGTCGTCTTTCTTCGCGGAAGCTTTTTTCGCCTTGCTGTCGGCTGCGTCTTTCTTTGCGGCCGGCTTTTTCTTGGTTTCAGCACCCGTATCGGAAGCTTTTTCCTCTTTTTCGTCTGCGGTCTTTTTGGATGCAGGTTTTTCCTCTACATCCTTCTTTTCGGTTTCCTTCTTCGCCGCAGGCTTCTTTTCGGCTGCAGGTTTTGCCGCCGCCTTTTTTACAGTCTCTTTCGCTTCTTCCGCGGCGGCTGCTGTCTCTTCGGTCGCCACTTCTTCTACGATTTCTTCCGCTTTAGCAGTGTCCTTTTCGGTTGCCATGGCACGGTGACCTCCTTAACCTAAAATCTCGTCGGGCGTTTTACCGCGCATCGCGGCAACTTCCTCAACATTGCGCAATTCCATCAATCCGTTGATCGTCGCTTTGACGACATTGTTGGGATTGTTCGAACGAATGCATTTTGTGCGGATATCTGTGATGCCCGCCACATCCATGACGGCACGCACGGGGCCACCCGCAATAACGCCGGTGCCGGGCGCAGCCGGTTTGAGCAGGACGCGTCCCGCATCCGATTTGCCAACCACTTCGTGCGGGATGGTCGTCCCGCGCAGGCATACTTTCAAAATATTCTTCTTCGCGTCTTCAATACCTTTGCGAATTGCTTCCGGGACTTCGCCGGCTTTGCCAAGGCCCATGCCGACAATGCCGTTGCCGTCGCCGACAACCACAAGCGCGGAAAATTTAAAGATACGGCCGCCCTTTACAGTCTTTGCGACGCGGTTGATCGAGACAACCTTCTCTTTAAGGTCGAGTGTTGATGCATCGAGTCTTTCCAAATTCGTATCCTCCCCTTAAAATTTCAGGCCGCCGTCGCGCGCGCCCTCTGCCAGAGCTTTCACACGACCGTGATAGATATAACCGCCGCGGTCGAAGACCACATCGGTGATGCCGAGTTTTGCCGCCTTTTTGGCAACCGCTTCGCCCACTTTTTTGGCCGCTTCAGCGTTGCCGCCGCTGCCTTTGAAGTCTTTATCCAATGTGGACGCTGCGCACAGCGTGACGCCTTTGTCGTCGTCAATCAACTGCGCATAGATATGATTGGCGGAGCGGAACACATTCAGACGCGGGCGCGCGTTTGTACCGCTGATTTTGCCGCGCACACGTTTGTGACGATTGAGCCGCTGTTTGTTGCTGTCAATTTTGTTTATCATGTGTCTCTACTCCTTTCCTTAAGATCCCGAGCCCTTGCCGGATTTGCCGTCCTTGCGGATGACATATTCACCGACATAGCGGATGCCCTTGCCCTTATAGGGCTCCGGCGGACGTTTCTCGCGGACGTTGGCCGCGAATTGACCGACTTTCTGCTTGTCGATCCCAATGATGGTAATTTTATTGGGAGCCGGCACCTCGATTGTGATATCATCTGTGTCGCTCATCACAACCTGGTGAGAAAAACCGAGATTCATAATCAGGTCTTTGCCCTGTTTCTGGGCGCGGTAACCGACACCCTGAATCTCCAGCTCCTTTTTAAACCCTTCGGTGACGCCTGTCACCATGTTTCCGATAAGGGTTCGCGTCAGACCGTGCAGCGAACGGTATTCCTTATCGTCTGAAGACCGCTTTACGGTGATTTCGCCGTTTTCATAAGCGACGCCAAGTTTGGGGTTAAACGCCTGGCGCAGTTCGCCTTTCGGCCCCTTGACCGTAACGGTATTCCCCTCGACTTTGACATCCACACCAGCGGGAATAACGATCGGCTTTCTACCAATTCTCGACATGTGTTATTTCCCTCCTACCACACAAACGCGAGCACTTCGCCGCCGACATTCTCTTTGCGCGCGGCCTTGTCGGTCATCACGCCTTTCGGTGTCGAGACGATTGCGATGCCCAAGCCTTTTAAGACTTTCGGCATATTCTCGCAGTTCGTGTAGATCCGAAGACCGGGCTTGCTCACCCTGCGCAGGCCAGTGATGGCCGGGCGCTTGTCTTCGCCGTATTTCAATGTTAGTTTGATCATGCCCTGCTTGCTGTCTTCGGTGACTTGCATTCCCTTGACATAACCCTCATCCACAAGGATCTTGGCAATTGCCTTCTTCATGTTGGAAGCGGGGATGTCAACAGTATCGTGCTTCGCGGTGCTTGCGTTGCGAACCCGTGTCAACAAATCAGCGATTGGATCGGTTGTATGCATACTGTTTCTCCTCCTTCTTACCAACTTGCCTTGCGTACGCCTGGGATATGGCCCTTATAAGCCAACTCCCTAAAGCAGATGCGGCAGACGCCATACTTGCGCAGATACGCATGTGGGCGACCGCAGATCTTGCAGCGGTTGTACGCGCGGCTGGAATATTTTGCCGGTGCTTGTTGCCGGTTAATCTGTGATTTCTTCGCCATCTCGTTTCCCCCTTACTCGCTGAACGGCGCGCCGAGCGCTGCCAGCAAAGCTTTCGCTTCTTCGTCTGTCTTGGCGGTGGTGACGAAGGCGATATCCATGCCGCGCACCGCGTCGATCTTGTCGTATTCAATCTCGGGGAAAATCAGCTGTTCCTTTAAGCCAAGCGAATAGTTGCCGCGCCCGTCAAAGCTGTTGCCGTTGATGCCGCGGAAATCGCGGACACGCGGCAGCGCCACGTTGAACAGCCGGTCGACAAACTCATACATCCGCTCGCCGCGCAGCGTTACTTTGGCGCCGATCGGCATGCCTTCACGCAGTTTAAAGTTAGCGACTGATTTTTTTGCATTGCAGATAATTGCTTTTTGGCCGGTGACCTTCGCGAGATCACTCACGACCGCTTCCAATACCTTGGCATTCTCCCGCGCTTCCCCGCAGCCGACGTTGATAACTACTTTGTCGAGCTTTGGGATCTGCATGACACTCTTGTAGGAGAATTTCTTCATGAGCGCAGGGGCAATGTCTTTTAAATAGGTCTCTTTGAGTCTTGCCATTGGTCTCGTTTCTCCTCCTATCAGAATGTGCCGTTACAGTCGGCATGCTTGCAGGTGCGAACTTTTTTGCCGTTCTTGTCTACGCCGTGTCCGACACGCGTCGGTTTATTACATTTAGGGCAAACCGGCATAACTTTGCTGGCATAAAGGGGCGCTTCGACCTTTAAAATGCCGCCCGCCTCGCCCTGTCTGCGCGGTTTCACATGCTTTGTCGCAAGGTTTAGCCCTTCAACGATCACTTTTCTTTCATCTTGGGACACCTCGAGCACTTTGCCCCGTTTCCCAATGTCAATCCCGCGTCCCGACATGATCTGTACGAGGTCGCCGGTTTTTACATGAAGTTTACTCATTCTTCCGTCTTCCTCCTTACAGTACTTCCGGCGCAAGCGAGAGAATCTTGAGATATTCCTTCTCACGCAGCTCTCTTGCCACCGGCCCGAAAATACGCGTTCCACTCGGGTTTTTGTCTTCTTTTACAATGACTGCAGCGTTCTCGTCAAAGCGGATGTAGCTGCCGTCGTCACGGCGCATACCTTTTGTGCTGCGCACAATGACTGCTTTTACCACATCGCCTTTTTTCACAGAGCCACCAGGAGCGGCTTTCTTGACGGACGCGACGATCACATCGCCAATATTGGCGTACCTCTTGCGGGTGCCGCCCAGCACGCGAATACACATCAGTTCCTTCGCGCCGGTATTGTCAGCCACCTTGAGGTATGTTTGCATCTGTACCACAGAAGCTTCCTCCTTTCGGCTATTTCGCCTTCTCCAGAATTTTTACAAGGCGCCAGTGTTTATCCTTGGACAGCGGACGGGTTTCCATCATCATGATTCGGTCGCCCACACCGCACTCGTTGTTCTCATCATGCACCTTAAACTTGACAGTGCGCTTCACGATCTTCTTATAGAGAGGATCTTTCACGCTGTCTATGATGGCAACAACGACGGTTTTATCCATTTTGTCACTCACAACGGTGCCGATTCGCGTTTTTCTCAAATTGCGTTCACTCATCGAATGTATCCTCCCTTTCCCTATGCTTCTTCGGCGTCAGCCGCATCTTCATCGGCCTCCGCTTCGGTCTCTTCGGTTTCCTGTTCCGCTTCCGGTTCTTTCACCTTGGCGGCCTTCGCTTTGCCGCTTTTCTTGGCCGGCTCTTTTTTTGTCTCCTCGGCAACTTCTGCGTCACCCGTCTCTTCGTCCGCTTCCGCTGTTTCGGTTTTGTCGGCCACTTTTTTACTGCGCGAGCGCTTTGCTTTGGCAGGTTCTTCGGCCTCTTCGGCGGTTTCGCCGTAATACAGCGTATGCAGTTCAAGCTCACGAATCACGGTTTTAACTCTTGCGATATCTTGCTTGACCTCTTTGAGGCGGTTGGGATTTTCGAGCTGGTTGATCGCGTGCTGAAAACGCAGGTTGAACAGCTCTTCTTTCAAGTCCGCCAATTTCTCACGCAGACCCGATTCGTTCATATCGCGTAATTCTGTCGCTTTCATGCTTGCTCACCACCCACTTCGCCTTTTTTGACAAACTTGCACTTGATCGGCAATTTGTGTGCCGCAAGGCGCATCGCCTCGCGCGCGGCTTCTTCGGTCACGCCAGCCATCTCAAACATCACACGGCCTGGTTTGACCACGGCAACCCAAAACTCAGGGCTGCCTTTACCGGAACCCATGCGCACTTCGGCAGGCTTCTTGGTAACCGGTTTATCCGGGAAAATCTTGATCCATACCTGACCGCCGCGCTTGGTATAGCGCGTCATCGCGATACGGGCTGCTTCTATCTGGTTGGATTTCACCCATGCGGGTTCCAGCGCAACCAAGCCGTATTCGCCATAGGTCACGGTGTTGCCGCGCGTGGCCTTGCCCTTCATGCGGCCTCTGTGCACGCGGCGATATTTCACGCGTTTTGGCATTAACATATTATCTTCTACCTCCTTCGCGAGAGGTCTTCTTGACGGCGCTTAACACCTCGCCGCGGTAGATCCAGACTTTGACGCCGATCTTGCCGTATGTGGTATTTGCTTCGGCAAAGCCATAGTCGATGTCCGCGCGCAGCGTGTGCAGCGGAATGGTACCCTCGTGATAACTCTCTCCGCGCGCAATGTCCGCGCCGTTCAGGCGGCCGGACACCGCAACTTTGATGCCCTTGGCGCCCAGGCGCATGGCGCGCTGGATGCTTTGTTTCATGGCACGGCGAAACGCGATGCGGCGCTCGAGCTGTGTGGCAATGCCCTCCGCGACAAGCTGTGCATCGAGGTCCGCGTTGCGGATCGATTCGATCGCGACTTTGACGTTCTTGCCACCGGCGACTTTTCCCAGCAACTTTTCAAGTTTGCCGATTTCCTCGCCGCCACGGCCGATAATCATACCGGCTTTGGCGCAATGGATCGTTACGCGAATGTTGCCTGCGGCACGTTCGATACCAACTTTAGAAATGCCAGCCGGATACAGATTCTTTTTGACATACTCGCGAATTTTATAGTCTTCGAGAATCAGGTCGCCAAATTCGCTTTTCTTGGCGGTCCAGTTGGAATCCCACTTTTTGATAACGCCGACGCGAAGGCCGTGCGGATTAACTTTTTGTCCCATGTTTTTATCCCCTCCTACGCTTGCTCGCGCTCTTTGACGACGACGGTAACGTGCGACGTCCGTTTGAGCACGCGGTCGGCTCTGCCTTTTGCCCGCGGACGAATACGCTTGAGCGTCGGGCCCGGGCCGGCAAAACATTCGGCGATATAGAGGGAGTCTTTGTTCATGCTGAAATTGTTTTCAGCATTGGCTGCCGCCGAGTTAACCAGTTTTAAAACCGGCTCGCACGCGGCACGCGACGTATACTTGAGAATCGCAACTGCCTTGCCATAGTCCTGGCCGCGGATGAGGTCAAGCACGACCTGCATCTTGCGCGGAGACATGCGGCAGTACTTGAGATGTGCCTTTGCTTCCATTTTTCTTCTCCCTTTCCCTCTTATTTGCCCTTACTGGTGGTCTTGGAACCGGCATGGCCGCGGAACAACCGCGTCGGCGCAAATTCGCCGAGCTTATGGCCTACCATATCCTCTGTTACGTAGACCGGCACATGCTTGCGGCCGTCGTGCACGGCAAACGTGTGGCCTACAAAATCCGGAAAGATCGTCGATGCGCGGCTCCAGGTCTTAAGTGCGCGCTTTTCGCCCGCCTTGTTCATCGCCTGAACTCTTTTTAGAAGGGCCGGCTGTACAAACGGTCCTTTTTTTACGCTTCTACCCATTTGTGTACCCCCTTCTTAACCGTTACGGCGTCTGACGATCATCTTGTCAGAACGGTGGTGTTTTTTGCGTGTCTTATAACCGAGTGCCGGCTTGCCCCAAGGGGTCACCGGACCCGGGCGGCCAATTGGCGATTTGCCTTCGCCGCCGCCGTGCGGGTGGTCCACCGGGTTCATGACCGAACCGCGAACGGTGGGGCGCACGCCCATGTGGCGCACACGGCCCGCTTTGCCGTGATTGACGTTTTGGAAATCGGTGTTGCCAACCTGGCCGATTGTCGCCATGCAGTTGACAGGCACGTTGCGCAGTTCACCGGACGGCAGGCGCACCAAGGCGTATTTGCCCTCTTTCGCCATCAGCTGCGCCATGTTGCCAGCCGAGCGCACCAGCTGCGCGCCCTTGCCGGGATACAGCTCGATGTTGTGAATAAAAGTACCGACTGGAATGTTGAGGAACGGCAGCGCGTTGCCGGGCTTGATGTCCGCGGACGGACCAGACATCACAGTGTCGCCGACTTTGAGATCAACCGGCGCGATGATGTAGCGCTTCTCGCCGTCTTCGTACTCCAGCAGTGCGATGTGCGCGCTGCGGTTGGGATCGTACTCGAGGGATTTCACGACTGCAGGCATATCGGCCTTGTCGCGCTTGAAATCGATAATGCGGTATTTCTGACGGTTTCCGCCGCCGTGATGACGGACGGTAATGCGGCCGGTGTTATTGCGGCCGGAGTGTTTTTTGAGCGGTTCGAGCAGGCTTTTTTCCGGCTCGACCTTCGACAACTGCGTATAGTCGCTGACGGTCATGCCGCGGCGGCCAGGCGAAGTTGGCTTGAATGATTTAATAGCCATTCCTGTTTTCTCTCCTTGTTCCTTTTGCGGGAGACGCTGTAGCTCCCATACTTAGTACGCAAAGTCTCTCTCAGCGATTTTTTAGCGCCGGACATTCGGCGCGTCGTTGGCCAACCGGCTTAAGTCATGCTCTCAAAGAATGCGATGCCCTTGCTGTCGGCGGTCAGGGTAACGATCGCCTTTTTCCATGCGGCCGTGTAACCCTGGTGGTTGCCCTGCCGGCGCAGTTTTCCCGGCATAGACAGGGTGTTGACTTTTGCAACCTTGACACCAAACAATTCTTCAACCGCTCTGCCGATCTCGATTTTGCCCGCGTCCGTTGCGACTCTAAAGGTATATTTGCGCATCTCGATCGCCGCCATGCTCTTTTCTGTGATAATGGGGGCGAGGATGACATCGTGTGCCAGCTTACTCATGATGCGTAAACCTCCTCGATCTTTTTGACAGCGTCTACCGTCACGACAAATTTGCCGCAGTTGAGAATATCGTAGACGTTGATGGTGTTGGTCAGCGCCGTCTGCACACCCGGAATATTGGACGCGCTCTTGATGACATACGCGTCTTTTTCGGGCATGACAATCATTGCTTTGCGGTCCACGCCAAGCGCTTCGAGCATCTCGACCATTGTCTTGGTCTTGTATTCGTCCAGCTCAATCTTGTCGACAACAATGATTTCGCCGGCCTGCACCTTTGCGGAAAGCGCCGACAGCATCGCCAGGCGTTTCTCTTTTTTGTTCATGGTGATACGGTAATCGCGGGGTTTTGGCCCAAGCGCAATGCCGCCGTGTGTCCACTGCGGGCTTCTGGTAGAACCCTGGCGCGCGCGACCGGTGCCTTTTTGACGGTACGGTTTTCTGCCGCCGCCGCGCACTTCGCTGCGCGTCTTGGTGGACTGTGTTCCCTGACGCTGGTTTGCGAGGAACATTTTGACCGCTGCGTGCATCACAACGGTGTTGGGTTTCACGCCAAATACGGCTTCGGAAAGCTCTAATTTGGATACTTCCTTACCAGCCATATCGTAAACTTGTACTTTCAGCTTTGCCATTGTGCTGTATCCTCCTTTTACGCTTTCTGTTTGATGCCGTCTGTGACAACAATCACGCCGCCCTTTGGGCCGGGCACTGCGCCTTTGATCGCAATCAGGTTGTTCTCGGCGTCTACTTTGACAACTTTCAGGTTTTGGACAGTCACGCGTTCCGAGCCGAGGTGGCCGGGCAGCTTTTTGCCCTTGAGTACGCGGGACGGGCTGGACGCCGCGCCAAGCGAACCAATGTGGCGGTGCACCGGGCCGGAACCGTGGGTTTCTTTCAACCTGCCGGTGTTCCACCGCTTGATTGAACCGGCGTAACCTTTGCCCTTGCTGGTGCCCACGACGTCGACGATATCGCCGTTTTCAAAGACATCTGCTTTTATGATGTCACCGACCGTGTATTGGTCGATATCCGCAAATTTAAATTCGCGCAGGTATTTTTTCAGGCCCACATCCGCTTTGTCAAAATGACCTTTCAGCGGCTTTTTGGTGCCCTTCACCGAAGCATCGCCAAACCCGAGTTGTACAGCCATGTAGCCGTCGTTTTCCAAAGTCTTCTTTTGGACGACCACGCAGGGGCCGGCTTCTAGGATGGTGACCGGAATGACTTTGTTGTCTTCAAACAATTGTGTCATGCCGACTTTTTTCGCAATGATTCCCTTTTTCATGGAATAGATCCTCCTGTTAGGTTATTGGTTGACGCTTTGCATCAACATGACCCGTTGCGGTAATATAATTTAAGAAAAAACTAATAAATACTATTTATAGTTTAATCTCGATATCAACACCGGCGGGGAGTTGCAGGCTGGTCAGCGCCTCAACGGTCTTATTGGACGGTTTGAGGATGTCAATCAGCCGTTTGTGCGTCCGCATCTCAAACTGCTCGCGCGAATCTTTGTACTTATGCACGGCGCGCAGGATGGTGACGATCTCTTTGTCGGTCGGCAGCGGAATCGGGCCAGAAACGCGTGCGCCTGTGCGCTTTGCGGTCTCGACGATCGTCTCCGCGGCTTTGTCGACCAATTCGTGATCGTATCCCTTGATGCGAATTCTAATTTTTGTTTTGACTGCCATGGTTTCGCCTCCTATAATTACTGTGGCAAACGATTTTCAACACTGTGCCGTGTGTGTCGGCTATACTCATTTTAAAATCCGGAAATACCTTCCCAATCGAAAGTATTGTCCGGCTTTGGATTTCGTCACGCGAAACCCTGCTGTTCAAACGAACGCGACAGCGGATGACCACAAAACTGGAACGGCCATCATATCCACACAGCCACAACGATTGAATTTTCGCCCGGTTCTCTGACACGGACATACTCAGCGGAAATTACCCGCCAATCCGGCGGCAACCTCCCGCTTCTACGCATATCGGCGCAGTCACTTACTGATAATAACAAAAAAAGCATGCGGATGCAAGTGTTTTTTCATTTTTTTGTTTGCATCCAGTGCACTGTTGTCTATATTATATCAATTTTTATAATAAACAGCAAGCACGGCGCGCTGCCGTTTGTTTCAGCGCTACGATAAACAGCCAAATTCGTGCGCCAGCTTTGTCCGTCATGCCGTCGAATGGCAAGACAAATGCAAATCCGGATTGGCAGTTCGCCAATCCGGATTCACATAGCCTTAAACGTCTTGCCTGCGCTTCTTACTTGGGAGGATCGATGCGCCGCCTAGACAAATAAGCGAGAGAAAAGCCGCGATGACCCACGGCATTGCCGTTGTACTGTCACCAGTCTTCACCACGTCATAATGGTTGACCACCTTGATTTCAATGACCTGGCCGTTTGTGACAACATCGAAGTAATGTTTCGAGGTATCCAGCTTACAGCCGGCCGGTGCTTTTGTTTCTACCCAGTAATACTTGCCGTACGTAATATCAACTTTGTTTGTTTTGCCGTCCGCGCCCGTTGTGAGCTCCGCGACAAAGACACCGTCTTCTGTGTAGAGTTTAAATACTGCACCAGGCAGGAATTTGTTGCTGGTATCGACTTTCAGAACATATCCTTTGCCACTGATTGTTTTGTTTAAAATCGGTTCGCCGCCATTCAGGTTGATCACAATGGTCGGTACTGTCGGCGCGCCATACTTAAACTCAAACTCGTACTTTGCAGTGTCAAGTATATATCCCGCTGCCGTTTTAAGCTCTTGAATATAATATTTGCTGATCGGCAGCTCGGTGTTTCCTTTGCCTTTGCCGTCCGCATCCAGCGTGCAAAGCTCAATGAGACCGTCTTTCGGTATCACAATGTCTCCGCTGACATTCTTGATGTCCTGGTTGGCAAACACGCCGAAGACGACGTCAGCAAACGGTTTTGTCGTTTTACCAGTGAGCAATTCCATATCTTTCTTGAAGTTCACGTCTACCTTTTGGCGTGCATTTGAAATCGTCACAGTTTTGATCACGACAGCTGTCAGCTGATCCTTATATTCTATTGAAACATAGATCGGCGCGCTCGACAGGACAAACCCTTCTGCCGTTTCCACTTCTTCTAACCGGTAGTTGCCGAGATACAGTTCTTTGGAGGTCGCCGTTCCATCCGACCCTGTGATGATGGTATCCACAACAGTATCCTTGGCGTATTTCAGGGTGCCTTCCGGCGTCTTAATATCTTCATCTGCGATCACATTAAACTTGACGCCTGGCAGTTTGACCGATTCGAATACTGGTGCATACAGTGTGCCAAATCCTGTCGTCGAAGTGTTGACCTTGGTCAGCTGATCACCGGTTTTTTCAATTTTGATCTTTCCCTTTGCCACCTTGTCCGCGAACTTGACCTCGATGACTTGGAGGCTCATGTAGGGCGTCTCCTTGGACTTTTCAATCTTGAATGTCACAGGATCGGGTGCAAGGATATACCCTTCCGGCGCCTGCGTCTCTACCAATTTGTATTCACCATATGGCAGCGTTTCAGGCAGTACCAGTATGCCGCTTCCGTCCGTCTCAAATTCCGAGATTGTATGCGGTGTCGGATACGCAATTGTTTGCTCAATCAGATGATTGTTCGCGTCATAGATCTTGAATTTTGCGCCGGCACGTGGAATGGTCTTTCCGCTTTCCGCGTCGATTTTGACAATCTTCAACCAACCTCTGTACAGCCGGTTGTTAAAAACAGCGTCTTCTGATCCGGCAAGATAATATACTTTTTGATCGACATCAATTTTAACGAATTGATCTGGAATCGGTTCGTATCCTTCAGGCGCGACCTCAACAATTTTATAATCGCCATATGGCAGCGCATCACTCATGACTTTCCCGTGCGCGTCTGTCACGAGGTCAACAACCCAATCCCAGCCGTCTGCCGCATTCTTTTTATAGACTTCAAATGTGACATTCTCGGCGGGAACGATGGAATCGGATCCCAGCATTTCTTTGTATTTCGTAATCGCCAGATACCCTTTTTTAA
Source organism: Oscillospiraceae bacterium (assembly GCA_031547945.1). Lineage (GTDB taxonomy): Bacteria > Bacillota > Clostridia > Oscillospirales > Ruminococcaceae > JAVBRN01. Next base: position 40,492 of record JAVBRN010000010.1, read on the forward strand.
TATAGTTGTTAAAGACAAAAGTATTCGATTCTCCCGGCGCAATACTGATACTGATTGTGCCCGGTGTCTTATATCTGTCAGGGTATGTAAGCTCTGTTACCGTATATGTTCCCGGCGGAATGATTTGTTTAGGTGTTTTGCCGTCAGCTCCAGTTGTCAGCGTGATCGGCGTAATGCCGTTGCCCGTGATTTGGAATTGAAAACCGGCAAGACTGGTTTCGCCATCGTCAACAACTTTTTGGATCTCCACTTCGCCAAAGCACGGATGTCCCTTTAAATATCCATACAGGCTTTGTGCTGGTTGGCTCGCATCGATTGTGAACATATCCTGTTCTTGAGCGCCGCCAATCCAGTACACGCTTGCACCCGTAAAATTGCGTGTAAGCGTCACATCAAACGCCTCCACGTAGGCAGTTGAACGCAGCGTCAGCTTGTTGCCGGAAACCGAACAGTTGATACTCGCGTTGGAACAGGTAACCGTGAAATCAGATAAAACGTTGTTGGTATCTGTCAATTCAACTTTGTATACCTGCTCATACGGATCCCATGTGAGGGAGTAGGTTGATGCAGCAGCCAGTGTTTTCGCCGCAAAACTCGGAATTTGTTCCGCAGCTTTTACAGCTGCTTTTAATTGGTTGTACACCGATTGCGCGCCTGGCAAATTTGTAAAGAAGATCGCCGTCACCGCCGCCTCATTTGTTGAATCATAATATCCATAAATGATATTCCAAATGAGAATTTGCGTGGCCCAGTAAGACTCTAAATAGGTGCCGCCATATATACCGCTCGTTCCCTGGCAGCCATAGAGCGCAACTCTGTTAATCAGTTGTTTCTGTGCTTCTGTCAACGAACCATAGTCTATTTGAGACTCTCTGGGACTTCCCTGCGACGCTTCTACTTCAGCCTGCAAACAGTACGCCAGTTCTTTTTGAGAACCTTGCGTTACCCATTTGACAGAAAAACCGTTCCAATTATGATTGATCGTGTTGAACGGCGCATACGGGGTTCCGGAAAAACTATAAAAGCTTTGGCCGCTTGGAACAATCTCGTAATAATCATAAGAGAATGTCCCTGTTTCCGCAAAAACGTTTGTGGGTATGCATGCAAAAAGCAAAACTAAGACGAGCAACGATAAGGCCATTTTTTTCGCATAGGTACTCATTTTTTATCCTCCGTCAAACTAAACGACTAAATTCTCCTTTTGTCAATTGATTTGACAAAATAGTAGCGTGTGGTGATCACATTCAAATCACATCACACACATATGACAAAATTTTTTATTTTTTAATCCATAATTTAGTAACATTCTATACATTGACAAATTTCTTATTAAGCGATTTATTTTGCTCTCGCCTGCTGAAATTGGCAGTTCAGGTCTTTGCGGTAGTCTGGTCGCCCTGCTTCCTCGCACGCTCCGCGCCTCCAACGCCATATAACTGCCTGCGCAGCGGTTCCCTTATCTCGCCGTTTTGCCGCGTGGGAGCCTTTGCTTGACACTTATCCCTGTTGCATTCTCTTGACCAACAAGTATCTATGTTCACTGACGACGAATTTCCTTCGCCTCCATTTGTTTTAGAAGCGCGGGGCTCATCGACGTTTGTTCCATCTCTTTTGTTGAGACAGCGCGGTCTCAACCGAGCCTTTCACCCCGCGTGAGGCCGTGCCTTTTTTGCGCCGCTCGGCTTGCACGCGGTTTTCAACGAGCAACACTAAAAAAGCGTCTGCTTTCGCAGACACTTTTTACCCTTCTCTCGCGCAGCCATGTTCCAGGTTTGAGTCAAACGGCGGAAGCACCAATGCGAGTTCATCTTTTTGTTGAGACTGCGCGGTCTCAACCGAGCTTTTCACCCCGCGT
>JAVBRN010000014.1:0-28876 GCA_031547945.1 Oscillospiraceae bacterium
TTGCCGTCCGGCGTCGTCAGCCATTCCGCCAGCAGGCGCGCGGGGCTGTCTGCGGGTTCGTCGCTGCGAAAGACGGCGTAAAAGTCGTTGACAAACGGATATTCTCCCGAGCCGATTGTCTCATTTGACGGCATCACGCCGTCCACCGCCAAAAATTTTAGATTTGGATTGGACACAGTTACGCCGCTCTTTTGTCGCTCTTCGAAAAAACAAACTGCTCGCCCATGCGAACATCGAATTATTCTTTCACACTGATATCACGTTTCTCGTTCCGATTCAATTTTTCTACATATTATAGCAGTCTTATCTTTATGTCAATCCCTAGTTTTTTTAAATAAAAAGGCCCTCTACCGTAGCAGAGGGCTTGCCGCTTTTATTCGTCTTCCGTTTGTTCTTTTGCTCGTCCTTTCGCCGACGCTTTTTTACCAAGCCCTGTCAACAAAAACACAATTGCCGAAAGCCCGACAATACAATAGAGTATCCGCGCCGGCAACGTCAGGCCGCCGCCGCAGATCCATGCGATAAAATCGAAAGAAAACAGCCCGACCAGGCCCCAATTGACCGCGCCCGCCACCAGCAGTGCGGTACAAATTCCTCTTAGCATATGCAGTAACGATCCCTTCGGTTTTCTTTGAGAGGCAGGATCAACCGACCGCGACCCGTTTATCCGCCCCTGCTATCTTTATGTGATGGGCAATGCCCACGATCTGCTTTTGTAGAGCGGTCACTATCTTTTCAAAATACGATAAAATGACTCGCCGTTAACTTAGTATCGTCGGCGCGCGTTTTGATTATGCGGTTTACAGACGCGCTTTCTTTCGATATAATGTATAAATACAAAATTTTTGAAAAAGGAGAACTGCTATGGATATGCTGCTGAAATTATTGACCGAAGACGCCAGGCTGTCCCTGGAACAACTGGCGAGCCTCACAGGTTTGGACGAGGCAGCCGTCGCCGCCCAGCTTGACGATTACAAAAAGCGCGGGATCATCGCAGGATATCAGGCAGTGATCAACTACGATAAACTGGACGACGAAGTCGTGTCCAGCATCATCGAGCTGCGCGTGACGCCGAAACGGGATTTCGGCTTTGACGAATGCGCGGAGACGATCGCGCGGTTCCCGGAAGTGGACAGCGTCTATCTGATGTCGGGCGGCTACGATATCTTTGTGCGCGTCAACGGCGCCAGCTTTAAAGACATCGCGATGTTTGTGGCCACCCGCCTGTCGCCGATGGAATCGGTACTGTCGACCAAGACCCATTTTATGCTCAAGGCGTACAAAGACCGCGGGTTCCTGTTCGTCGAAGAAAAGAAAGACGAAAGGGGCTTTTCAACGCTGTGATCGATTATAATAAACTGCTGTCCGGACGCATTGTCGATATCAAACCGTCCGGTATCCGCAGATTCTTTAACGTCGCCGCGGAGATGGACGACTGCATCTCGCTCGGCGTCGGCGAGCCGGATTTTGTCACACCCTGGCGCATCCGGGAGGCCGGCATCAAATCCCTGCAGGACGGCAAGACCTGGTATACCGCAAATGTCGGCATGCCCGATCTGCTCGACCAAATCTCGAATTATATGAACCGGCGCTTTGCGCTGAGCTATGACGCCAAAACGCAGATGCTCGTCACGGTCGGCGGCTCCGAAGCGATTGACCTCTGCATGCGCTCGCTGATCGACCCCGGCGATGAAGTGATTATTCCAATGCCCAGCTTTGTATGTTACGAACCGATCGCACTGATGTGCGGCGGCAAGGTGGTGGGCATCGAGACCAAGGCAGAGAACAATTTCCGGCTGACCGCGGACGAATTGCGCGCGGCGATCACGCCAAAGACAAAGCTGCTTGTTTTACCCTATCCCAACAACCCGACGGGCGGCGTCATGCGGCGCCAGCACCTGGAGGAAATTGCCGCGGTGCTCACCGGCACAAACATTCTGGTGATGGCGGACGAATTGTACGCGGAGCTGACCTATGGTGCGCCGCATATATCGATCGCCAACATCAGCGACGACATGTACAGCCGCACGGTCGTCATCAACGGGTTTTCCAAAGCGTTTGCGATGACCGGCTGGCGCATTGGGTTTGCGTGCGGCCCCGCGCCCGTCATTGCGCAGATGCTGAAGCTGCACCAATACTCGATTATGTGCGCGCCCACCACGGCGCAGTATGCCGCAATTGTCGCGCTGCGCGAATGCGACGACTCGGTCGAGAGCATGAAAAACGAATACAATATGCGCCGGCGGTTTGTCACCGACACGTTCAACAAAATGGGGTTAACCTGTTTTGAGCCGGAGGGCGCGTTCTACGTGTTCCCCTCAATCAAATCCACCGGGATGACGTCGATCGCGTTCTGTGAATCGCTGTTGCGTTCCAAGCGCGTGGCGGTTGTGCCCGGCGACGCCTTTGGCGCCTGCGGCGAGGGACACATCCGCGTTTCCTATTCCTATTCTGTCAGCCATCTCGCCGAGGCCACGCAGCGTATCGCGGCGTTTCTGGAGGAGCTGCCATGACAGACCGGGTGTATCTGCAGTCGGTTCCGGATTACGATCAGGCCCGCGTGGATGCGGCAATCGAATATATTCTGCACAACTGCTCGCTCGATGCGCTTGTCACCGAGCACAGCCGCGTTGTGCTAAAAGTAAATTTACTGATGAAAAGCAATCCCGACAGCGCGGTGACAACACACCCCGCTGTCGTTTGCGCTGTTGTAAAATCGCTGCAGGCGCGCGGCGTCCGCGAAATCATTGTCGCGGACAGTCCTTCGGGCGCGTTCACGATGACCCGTCTCAACAGCATCTACGCGGGCTGCGGCATGACGGCGGCTGCCGAACTCGGCGCGACGCTCAACCAGGATCTCTCTAGCGTTTCGCTCCAAACAGAGTCGGCAGCAAATCCGTCGTTTGATGTCCTCAAAGTGGTGCGCAACGCCGATCTCGTGATCGGTATCGCGAAACTGAAAACCCATTCGCTCACGGGTATTTCCGGCGCGGTAAAAAACTATTTCGGTGTTGTACCAGGGCTTGAAAAACCGCAGTATCATTTCCGCTATCCGGAAAAAAGCGCGTTCGGCGGTATGCTGTGCGACCTGTATGAGGCGCTGCAGCCCGACATCTCGCTGCTCGACGCCGTTGTCGGCATGGAGGGCAACGGCCCGTCCGGCGGTACGCCGCGCACCTTTGGCTTTCTTGCCGGCGGGCAAAACGCGCATCACATCGACCGCGTTGCCTGTTACCTGATCGGCGTCGACCCTCGTCTCGCCCTTACAGTGCAAACCGGCATCGCGCGCGGTTTGGTTCCCGCAGATATGGAAGACATTACAATCAAAGGCGATTTTGCGCTGCTCGCCAATCCGCTGGGCGACCTCAAATTGCCAAAAAGTTTGGACTCCAATTTGACAAACCATCTGCCCAAACCGATTCGCGCGGCGGCGTCAAACTTAATGTATCATTTGTGCCCGGTGCCGGTCATCCGCAAAAAAGACTGCACCGGCTGCGGACGGTGCGCGGAATCGTGCGCGCCCAAAGCGGTAACCGTGCGCGGTCGCAAAGCGCAGATCAATCGCCGGGACTGTATTCGCTGTTTTTGCTGTCACGAGGTCTGCCCGGCCCGCGCAATCGATATTGAACAGAACTTTGTGTTTAAGGTAATCAAATAACCGGATGAATGAAATCAGACTGTTTGCAAACGCAAAACTGAATCTGGCGCTGGATATCGTCGGACGGCGCGCGGACGGCTATCATCTGCTGGATATGGTCAACCGCAGCGTCGATCTCAGCGACGAGATCACGATCTCGCGCGGGCGGAATGCTGGTATAACCATAAAATCCAATGCGCGGTTCCTGCCAAAGGACGAGCGCAATCACGCTTATAAAGCGGTGACAGCGCTCGCGGCGTTTGCGGGTATTCCCGTTCCCGATGTAGACCTGTATATTAAAAAACGTATCCCAACCCAGGCCGGCCTTGGCGGCGGTTCCGCGGACGCGGCGGCTGTGCTCATTGGGCTCAACGCCCTGTTCGAACTGCATCTTTCGGGGGAATCGCTTGCGGAAATTGGCCTGCGGGTGGGCGCGGATGTGCCGTTCTGTCTTGTCGGCGGGGCGGCGCGCGTGGGCGGAATCGGCGAAGAAATTTGTCCGATTCCGGACAACTGCGACTATACCCTTGTTATCGTGATGCCGCAGGGCGGGCATTCCACGCGCGAAGCGTTTGCGGCAATCGACCGCAAATCCGACGGCTACCAGCGCCCCGAATTGGATGCGCTGATTGCCAGCCTCGCCGCGGGCGATACTTCCGGCATGGCAATGCACCTCTGCAACGTTTTTCAGACGGTCGAGCGCAACGAACAGATTGAACAGCTTGCGGACGTCTTGTTGCGCCATGGCGCGCTTGGCGCGGCGATGACCGGCTCGGGTTCCGCGGTGTTCGGGGTTTTTAAAAACAGCCTGGATGCCAACAAATGCTGCCGCGCGATCCGCAGCAAAAATACACGTGTGTTTACTGCGCGTCCAGCCGCGGAAGGCGTGCATGTGTTGACAAGTAAATAATACTTTACGAAAGGGGGTTTCATTCTATTTCCGTTCAGGATGCTGAAACCACCGCTGTGTTCACATGCACACATGTTTTAAAAGAAGGCAAACCGATTTTATATGTGAGCCACGATGCGGACGGCTGCTGGCAGTTTTTGTGCGGCGGAACCCACGCGATGGCGGACGCAATGGTCGTCGGACTGAAAGAGATGTATAACAACGATCCTTCGACCGGGGCACTGGCGGCGCTGCCATATGGGGCTTGTGCAAAGCGCGCCGCAATGAACGCGCCATGGAACGCACGCCATAAGGAGTAAGACGTTACCTGTGCAAAATAATTGTTGTGAAAACCGGAAATCGCGCTTGCGGTTCCGGTTTTTTATTGTCACCCCCCGGCAATGCCTGGGTCACAGCTTTCGCGCAATCAGTCTTTTTGCCCTTTAGTTTATATAAAGCAAATCCCAGGTGCAACTGGAACAATAGGGTAGGATTAGGCAATGAAATTGCTTTTCGTTTCAACATAATCCACCACAGAGGAATGGATAAAGACAAAATGAGTGCAAAAGCGGCGTTTCAGGAACGCCAAAGCGAAGGTGCCAAGAGAAAATTCCTTGAATGCGCCTTCAGGCGCTGCTAGTAACAAAGGGCTACGCCCGCATATGAAGTACCACCGGCTGCGCCGGTCGGTTACCTATTTTGCCATGCCGGCAAGCTACCCCAAAGTTTGCCGCGCAATCGCAGAAAAATGCGCAGCAGCGAGGTCTTTTCCCGCGCCGTTCGGTCTGGCCAGCCAAAAGACGCCGCCACTTTCCGCCGCGAGAGAAAACGAGCGTAGCGCCGTGACGACGCCGTTCACACTTTCAAAAAACGATCGTCAAGAAAACGTGGACAAATGCCACCCGTCTCAACATACCCGCCCCACCGCCCAATGAACTGAAGCAGACGTCTCAAATCCCGAATTGTGAAATGCAAACCCGTCAGTTACGCAAAAAAACCGAAAATAGCATCATTCTGTTCGCGACCTGTATTTCGTCTTGTTGGTGTTGACGCAGCCCTGTTCAGGCTGTCAAAGAACCAAAGGCGGCGAAAGAAGTGCACAAAACGATCCGACGGCTGAAAGCTATCCATCCCTGCCGCCCAATCAATTAGAGCTTCGCCCTAAATCCCATTGCAGGAAATAGAAGGCCGTCGGATGCAGGAAACTGCCGATGCTACGCCGGCTTCCGTTCGCGGTCTGTCATTTCATCTCAGGGGGGTGGCGAAGCCCCAATCAATCGGGTTGCTTGGGCGGGATTGCAAAAGTTGACGAACGGAACCCTGTGCATTTTGTTTTTCCGCGTTTTGTATAAGACTTTTTTGACACACTGTGCAGCGCCGTTCTGCTGTGTCACCATTTCCATTTGTATCCGCACAAAAGGTATTCTTCTTTTTTGATAGCGCGCCTGTCACACGCGCCGCAACGGTCTGGGGCGCCTTTTTTCAGATTATTTTAGGCCGGTGTGTATATTCGCGCCGATACTGGGCAATGCTCCGGATACAAACCAAATGAAACGGGAGCTTGTACTTATGAAAAAGATTGAACTCGCCTTTGCACTTGGCCTGGCGATTTGCATATTGGGTTCCGCACTGCAACTACCCTTTTCGCGCAACTGCGCGCAGGTTCGCGAAGATACCCTTCGGCTGCACATCGTCGCCAACTCCGACAGCGACGCCGACCAAACAGTGAAACTGGCGGTGCGCGACGCCCTGTTGGAAAACAGCGAGACATTGCTCGCCGGCGCGCACGACAAAGCGGAAGCTGTCGCACTGGTTAGCACCCACGTCAAAGACATCGCGGCGCTTGCAGCGCAAGTTTTGGAACAAAACGGATTTTCCTATCGCGTGATTGTCTATGTCACCGAAATGTATTTTGAACAGCGCAGCTATGAAAACATTACGCTGCCTGCGGGTTATTATTCCGCGCTTCGCATCGAGCTTGGCGCGGCGGTCGGCCACAACTGGTGGTGCGTGGTCTATCCCACACTCTGTGTGCCCAGCGCTTCAGAGGATGCGCTTGACGACTATTCCGATGCGGAACGCGACGTGGTTACAGACGACGACGGACGCTATGTATATCGCTTTAAAGTGGAAGAATGGCTGCAATCGCTTTTTCACAAATAGGCATGGAAAGTATTCTACGCCGTCCCCTTTCCGGGATGGCGTTTTTTGTTGTCAAACATCTCTTTTAGCAAGGAACGCGGCGCCCAGAAACACCTATTCGCTATTCTTTTAATTCCGCCTGCCCATTAACGCGAAGCCCGCTATACCACAAATAGTGAAATAGACAGGCAACGAACATAAAATCACGTAACGAAACATTTCGCACTTCCACTGCGCTTTTTTCACCACTGCTTCCCACAGTTTTTACTAAAGCAAACATCATTGATGTTTGCACAGCACAAGATAAAATATCCAACAAAACGAATCGTTAGGGCAGATTGATCGTGCGATCATACCGAACCAGAACTTTTTTGAAAACAGACAAATCCCCCCTACCCCGCACATAGACTATATTGAAACCTTTCGCGCTTATTTTCATTTGTTTTTTGTAAGACAACAATAGGGCGCGTCCCTCATAAGATAAATAGGACAATTATGCGCTGATAAGCGCCCCGCGGCTTTTGCGGGAAGCTACCCCAGAAAGGAGTTCATTTCTAGATGGCCTCAAAACTTAATCTTTCCGGCATCAACGCCGGCACCGTTGCGAGAACCGCGGTTTTGCTGCTCGCGCTCACAAACCAGGTTCTGACCGCATGCGGGAAAAACATCTTGCCCATTGACGACGAAGAGCTCAGCACCCTGATCTCTACCGGCTTAACCATTGTCGCCGCACTCGCCGCATGGTGGAGCAACAACTCGGTCACCGAACACGCACAAAAGGCGGATGTATATCTGGAAGCGCTGCGGCACGGCGTACCTGTACCCGAGCTGAACGTATGACGATAGACGTAATTGACGTTTCCTCATGGCAGGGAACGATTGACTTCACAAAAGTAAAAAGCGCGGGCATACAGGCGGTCATTCTCCGCTGTGGCTTTACCGGCTATCGTTCCAGCCTGCCGGTGACGGCGGACAGCATGTTTGAAAAAAATTATCTTGGCGCAATTGCCGCCGGACTGAAAGTCGGCGTCTACTATTACTCCTGCGCAACCACAGAAGACAAAGCACGCGAGGAAGCGACTTTTACGGTCAAACAACTGCAGGGCAAAACGATTGTCTATCCTGTGTATTTTGATACCGAAGACAGCCACAACGTCACGGAAGGCGGCGTCAACCCGCAAAACCAGGTGACGATCGGCCGGACAAAACTCACCGCGATTGCCCGCGTGTTCTGTGAGACAATTCAGCAGTCGGGCTACACGGCCGGTGTCTATTCCTACCTCAGCTGGCTTCAGACACACATCAACATGTCGCAGCTTAGTGATTTTGAGTGCTGGGTCGCGCAGTATGCCGGCGCAACAAGCTATCCCGGCGTTTACCAGATGTGGCAGTATACTTCGTCTGGCAGTGTACCCGGTATTGCCGGCAATGTAGACAAAAACTACTGTTACAAAGACTATGGCGCCAGCGTTCCCGAAACCAAGGGTTTGGTGCAATATCCGATGCAGCGCAACGCAATCACGGCGGGGTTCGATTATCTCACCGTGAACAATGTGGTAAAGTTCCACTACAGCATCGATATTTCAAGAACACAAAACCAAACCTATACTGTGTTTGCGGCGCACACCGGCACGGTGATCCGCAGCGCGTTTGACGACGACCGCGGTAACCAGATCGTGCTTTCCGGGTACTACAACGACCAGATTGACATCGTTACAATCTATTCGCATCTTGCGAGCAGAGCGGTAGAAACCGGCGCAGCGGTCACCCGCGGCCAGGTAATCGGCATGCAGGGCGCAACCGGCAACGTCACTGCGCAACATCTGGAATTCTCAACCTGGCTGGTTCCCAAAAACTATGTTTACAGCGCAACCGACCAGCAGCGCTACGCTGTGGATCCGGTTTCTGTTTGCCACATCCTGCCCGGCCAACTGTTTCCGTTTGTGGACGCGGAAAGCCACAATTATGCTGCCCTGCCCTATCCCAGTCCAGTGCTGGAAAATTTGAAAACGCTCGACCATATGATTTTATCGCTCACTGGTGTCGGCGTGCCAGTCTATGCAGCACCTTCCAAAGACTGTTCGCCGCTTGTGGCCGGCGAAGGCCGCGCGCGCGCTACACTTTTACAGTTTTGCGGTGACCTTAGCTATCCCGCGATACAGAGCGGTACCGCTGACGGCGAGACCTGGGCGTTGATCCAAACCTGTATGGGACCACTTTGGGCGCCGGTTGTGTCCGGCAGCTCGGAATTGATCCCAGCCTCGGATTCCGGTGGCGGCGACGGTGACGGTGACGGCGACGGTGACGGTGACGGTGGCGGTGATGGTGACGGTGACGGTGGCGGCGACGGCGACAGCTGCGCAGTACAGCTCGCGGCATTGCAAAAAAAGTATAATGCCCTAAGCAGCGCCATGTCCCAAGTCCTGGACGTTCTTAAAACATTATCCAATTAGTTGATTTCTCCTATGAAAAAGCAATATCTCCCTATGGGGATATTGCTTTTTCGAGCAGATTGCGGGTATGATATAGATGTCTCGACATTTTTTGCGTTGATCGACATGGTCGCACGCTTCACAAGCTCCAATGTTTTCCCGGTTTTTGCTTGATGGCGTTCTCCAAATCTTTTAGAAAACAAGAAATACATACCAGGAAAAGAGCTATGTCATTCTTACCAACACTACAACCTATAACCAAACACGCTCGTAAGACGGCTGTAAAAGCGATTGCCCTCTTTTTGGTGCTCAGTTTTATTCTCAGTTTTGGCGCGCGCGTTCCGCCCACGATTGAGGCTGTCCGGATTTCAGATCAGATCAACGACGACCAAACGGTTGCGCTGACGATCGAAGTCCGCGGCTCCAATTTTACGCGCAGCGGGGGACTCTGGTGCTATTTTGGCACCGAACAAAACGTCGACGATATTCCCGCGGACGCTTGGATTCCAGTGGTAAACGGGGAATGTCGACTTGTGACCGAAGCCGGGAACTACTATTTATATGCGAAAGACGCGTTCGGAAACGTTACCATACCCGACCCGGAGGTTCTGGGGCTAAAACGCGTCATCTCTTTGCAGCTGGACCGCAACGAGTTGGTACTGCCGCACGATGGTCAGTATACGCTTTCGGCAGAGATGCTGGTTTTGGGTGAGGTGGAGCAGGCACTCACCTGGACATCGTCCGACGAAGCTGTTGCCACGGTCAAAGACGGCGTTGTCACCGGCATTGACAATGGCGTAGCGACGATTACTGCCGCCACAGCGGATGGCAAAGAGGCAACGGCGGCTGTTACCGTAACCGACTTGTATCATACGCCGCAACTGGAGTTTGGCAAACCAAAGTTGCCTGCTTATTACTATTCTGAAGCGGACAACGATATATTGGACGCCGCTTTGGCATTTCAAGTGGATGCCGCAGGCTATGGAACGCGCGCGGGCGCGGTTGCCGCGGCGCGGTTTCTGACACTAGAGTTTCCGTGGCGTCTCCATTATTTTTACGAAAACGGACGTATGAATCCGCACGGTCAAAAACGCATGGTGGACGGCGAGGGTCGTTACTATCACAAGGGCCTCTATTTGCATGAGTCTCGCTATAAAAATATCGCGGCTTCACTGGCCGGGCCGGCGATCTGGGGGACGCCGCTCACGAACTATGAGAACGCGGGCTATTTTGTGTCAGGACAACAATATCCCAATGGATTGAGCTGCAGCGGTTTTATCAGCTGGGTATTGCTCAACGGCGGCATGGAGGATATCGGCGATGTCGGCGCAGGCGATTATCTGGAGCGCGATGACGACCTGTGCGACTTGGGCACGCGCGAATGGAATACCGTTGAGCTCATGCTCTCAGGCCGCGTGCGGGTTGGCGACCTGATCGGCCGGGACGGCCACATCGCGATTATCGTTGGCATGGATGATACTTATATTTATATCGCCGAATCGCTGGGCGCCGGTGTCGCGATCGAGCAGCGGACGCTGAACGGCGGCGTGCAGGCAGATTTCAACTACGACTATGTGATGCTGATGGATTCCGTTTACAACGGCGACGGCAATTTCACAGAAATGTGGGATTGATATTCACATTTTAAATACAAAAAGGTAAATCATTTTGCATGCTTTTGTGCTACAGTGATGCCATCACAAAGGAACAAACCGAAAGGATAACAAGATGGGTAAGCTGACCGAACTGCAAAAAAAGGTAAAGGATGGTGTGACCACCGGTTTTGAAAATGTGAAAGCGGGCACAGTAACCGGCTTTCAAAAGATAGAAGCGGGCGTCGTTTCCGGCTATCAAAAAGTAGAGGACGGCGTTGTCAATTGCTATGAGAAAGTGGAAAAAGACATAGTTAGCGGCTACAAAAAAGTGGAGCGCAAAATTGTTGAAACTGTTGGACCGGTTGACAAGACCTACATCTCGTTGGACACAGAGAAAAAATAATAAAAAAAGCAAACAGCCCCCAGCAATGCAGCCCCCAGCAATGCTGGGGGCTATTAAAATGACACAATTTCTATTTTTGTCTTCTCTACAGCTTAGCGTTTTCCCACCGCTATTGCTGCAATACACATAGAAAAATTATAAACACGAATTGCCTGCATACCGGCAATTCTATTTTATTAAGAAATATGCATTTTTGTCTTGAAACCATTTCAGCGAAATCTTTTGAAAGAATGGATATTTGTTTGTTTCGGTATAGGACATTCTATTTAGAAATTCAACTAGAGATATTTCCTCGCTATACCCGTAAGAATTTGCGATTGTTATGGTTTCGACATCAAGATTCATCCCATAGACCACGGATGCGTGAAAATCATAATATGGCTCGTTGTACGGATTTGGCGCGCCAAAACATACCACGACAGGATTGTTATTCTTAAGCGAAGCATGGATATCACGAATCATCTCCGCATTCGTTACATTCGTTTTATAGGATATTGTTCTTCCCGGCAATTCCCCTTGAAGCCATCCAGTCATGTCCTCGTCAGAACTGCTTCCCTTTGATGATGCGTATTTGTCTATCAAGTCTTGAACGTCATAGTTTGTTTTGTTGACATAGTTGCTCAAATTTGTAACTGTGGTTATCCCGCAGGAGAACGAATCGGGCTGTGCCTTTATCAAAAAGCCATCCAACGCTATCACTCTTGGTTGCAAATGGCTAATGGTGTCTGCGAGATCATCGATATTTGTATAAACTTCTCCCGGAATTGAAATAATGACCGCAACGGATGCGATAAAAAATACAAAAAGCATTAATGGCACTGATATAAATAATACGATTTTTCTGATGCTGGCCTTTTTTTGAGGACTTGATGATAAAGCTGCCTTTGACCTCATTTCTGTGCTCCCCATATTCCTCAATTTTTTTATGGAAGTTAACCGAAGAGAATCGTACTGCAGCAAGTACCGCAAGTGCCCCCACTTGCAGATTTTTTCAGTTCAGGCAAGAAACCCCAAAATAAAAAAATGCGTGTTGCGTGTTCTCCCTTACCGCTATAACAAAGCGAAACAATTCCAACATGAAAAATAGCAGCACTCCATTCCGTTTCCCTATCATGTACTAACGCATTATATTTCTTCAGATTTCTTTGTGCGGTGCTGCTATGCGCCGTTTTTTTGTTTCTGCGTTTGTTGTTCGGCTTCCGCAACCGCTATCTGCGTTTGCATTTTGGGTTTTCGCGCCTGCTCCCACAGCGTGGCAACCGCGCTTACGACCAGCAAAAAATAAAATGTAATCCCGCGAGAGAGCAGCATCGCCGGCACAATCGTCTCACTTGTAAAAAAGATAGAGAACATAGAGACAAATCCCTTTTCTGTCGCGCCGATTGCGCCTGGCAACGGCAAATAGGACACCGCAATATACAAAATAGCCTGAACCGCAACAAGGTCAACAACATTGGCGCCCGAAAGCCCCAGTGCTTTATAGATAAAAAATGGCACAAGGAAATGGCAGGTCATCTGCGCAATCGTCAGCAGCACGACTTTTACAAAAATAATCGGATGCTGCCGGATGGTTGTCGCGCCCTTGCCATAGTTCTGCAAGGTGCGCTCGGCCGAGTCTAACGCTTTCTCTTTGTCCTTTACAATCCGCAGTTTTGCCAAAACACGAATCACCCACGCGACAACTTTGGCAGAGATCTTTTTGGAAAACATCGCAAAGCACAATGCAACCAGCACAAGGCTGGTGATCACATAGCCATAGACAATCAAAGCCGTCATCGCCGTCACTGCCCGGGATACAAACGTAAACCGCACAATCAGCATCACCAGGCCATACAGCATTACAACAATTTGATAGGCGATGTTTGCCAGCAGCAGCGTCAGCGTTGTCTCTGCAACCGGCACGCCGCGCCGAATCATATAATACAGCTGCATCGGCTGGCCGCCAGAGGCCGACGGCGTGATCGCGCTGAAATAAAACCCGACAAAAGCGTTGGAGATATAATCGCCCCAACGCGGTTTTATTCCAAGCGCACGCATTGGCGCGCGCAGCACAGCTGCCTGAAAAAATAGAAAACCAAGCGCCAGCACAAAGGCGACCGCGAGATACAGCGGATTCACCGTGCGTATAATCGCAAGCACTTCATCTAACGTATTATCACGAAATATCAGATAAAACGTCAGAAACATCAGTGCCAAAAGAAAGGCAATGCTGAGAAAAAGCCGCATCCTGTTTGGCCTTTTTTGTTCCTGTGTCGTTTGCTGTGGCTGCATAAGTATACGGTTCCTTCGGTGTATTCTCTATTAAAACGACATGCGCGCTACGACTGCTTCAAAATTGTCTTTATGCGTTTGTGTCTTTTGCGATGCCGGACAATCGAACATTGCGCTTATAAAAGGGCAAAAACGCAAGAAACGCCCCCAATATTGTACACGCCCCATAAAAAACTGCGTTGATTTGCCAGCCAAACCAATTTGTGATGTCACGAAACACGATCTGCAGCGAATGCATCGGCCCAAGATAAAACATATTGATGTTGCCGCCGGCACGGTCATACAGCAAACTGTTGAGTGTCAATGCGACAATGCACAGACCAAGATACAGATATGTAGCATGCCGAAACCCTTTGAAAGAAGTAGACGCGTTGCCGGTAAACGCGAGATACGCGCCCACAAAAACGAGCAGAATATGCCAGACAAACGCATGGAGCGTTAACGTCCAATAACCGTGCAGCAGTCCCGGCGGATCCACAAACACGATCATTCCACTCATCAATGTATACGAGCCAAGAAAGTGATAACATGCCGTTTTCACGGCGCCCGGCCGCAAAAATGACACAAACATACATAGGTACAGCGGGATACTGCACAGTTGGAACGGAAAATACCACCAGTCGTACCGCGCGGGTTGTACCACATAAAAGTGGAAGAGCTGTTTATAAAGCTCAATCACAACCAAAAAAACACCGATACCAAAGATCAGCCATTTGCAGGTCTTGGCGCTTGTTTTGCGCAACAGCCATGCCAAAACAAACGCAAGCAAAACGCCGCCGGCAGCAACGCCGATATGAAACAATCCATAGGGCGCCGGCGGTTGCATGCGCCACGCAGTCCATTCCAGAAACGCTCTCATGTCCGCCTTTCCTGTTATGCATCCATTTTTAGTAGTATGACCGATCCTGCGCTGGTTATTGCCGCATCCTTTATAGAAGGCTGTGTTTGCCGTTATTATAGCACGTGCTTTTTCATAATGCAATTCTTATATTATTATAGTTGTTATAATACTCAAGGCAGCGATTTGGCAAATTGCTCTATCAAGCAAAACAACATCTCTGGGGCACCTTTGCGATACCGTTTTTTACTATGCCCTACTGTCGCTTCCGTTCAAATGCCGTGACCAAATGCCGTGACGATTCCACAAAAGTGCCGCCTGATGCAAGGCGGCATTATTTGGTGTGTCCTTCTAATTAAGGAAATCGCAATCTTAAATTTTATTGCAAAATTGTTAGATATTTGTTACCATAAAATTACAGGCAAGCTCTATCGCTAACATATTCAGGAGGAACAGCTATGCAGAGTCAAACACCACAAGCACCGTCTCAGCAACCACAAGTGCCGTATCCCCCGCAAAATCCGCAACGACAACCGCAGCCACAGTCGCAGCCAATCACACCCAACCAGCCAAATTCCTATTTTGACGGCAAAGTTTTACAATGGATCGGCTGGAATCTTTTGGGCGGCTTAATCACAGCGATTACCCTCGGGATCTGCGCGCCCTGGGCAATGTGCATGATCTATCGCTGGGAAGCCTCGCACACCGTTGTCGAAGACAAGCGCCTGCGCTTTGACGGCACAGGCGGGCAGTTGTTTGGCAAATGGATTGTATGGTTTTTACTGACCCTTGTCACGATCGGGATTTACGGCCTCTGGCTGCCGATTAAAATTCGGCAATGGCGTTATAAACATACCTTTTTTTCCGCATAATATGCGCGCAAAAACGGATTGCACGAAGCGATTCGGTACTTTCTTCTGATTTGATTTTACCGCTTTCGGCCCGATTGAATGTAGACGTCGCAAAATCTTTTTATAAGTTAAGCCCAGTCAAATGCAGCACAACAGATTTGATTTTATTGGGAAATCGGATTGTACAAACGACCTGCCATATGGCAGGTCGTTTGTACTGTTATAGGCATTTATATAGATTGCGGGATTTATCGCATTTTGGGATGCGCGGTCGTCCTTGTTCAGGCACATATTTTGCGTGTGCGGTTCGATTTTATTACGCGTTTCGCCGCGCCAAACATGCGCGAACCTGTCCGACAATGCGTGCGGCTGTCAGGCCAAAGCGCTCCTGTAAATAGTCCTGCGGGCCAACCTCGCCAAACACATCCTCCACGGCGACATACGCAACCGGCACCGGGCAGTGCTTGGCTGTCACTTCGCAGACCGCGCTGTAAAGCCCGCCGATCTTGTTGTGGTTTTCGGCGGTCACAAGCGCGCCCGTTTTGTTTGCGTATTGTACAATTAAATCCACATCGATCGGCTTCACGGTAAACAGATCCAACACCGCCGCATGGATGCCGTCCTGCTCCAACGCTTGCGCAGCCTGCATCGCCTCGTGCACCATGATGCCGCACGCGACAATCGTGACATCCGCGCCGTCGCGCAGCACAACGCCTTTGCCAATTTCAAAGGTCGAGCCATCCGCGTAGACGGTGTTCGAGGTCTTTCTGCCCACACGCAGATATTTCAGTCCGTTGGGCTGTGCAATCAGCTTGGGCAGGAGATCCTGCAGCATCGCGATGTCAGTGATATCGATCACGGTTGCTTCCGGAATCGCGCGGTAGAGCGCCATATCCTCAAAAGGCATATGGGTGCCGCCGTTAAACGCCGCCGTCACGCCGGGATCGGAGCCCAGCACCGTAATGCTGTTTTGTCCGTAGGCCGCCGAAAGAAAGAGCTGGTCGTAAACGCGGCGGGATGCAAACGGGCCAAAGGTATGCACCAGCGGCTTAAACCCGCACGATGCCAGCCCGCACGCGACACCGACCATGTTGGCTTCGCTGATGCCGCAGTTTATCGCGCGCGCGGCATGCGCGCCCGCCCATTTTTGTGTGCCGATGCAGCTCATCAGGTCCGCATCCAAATAGATAAAGTTCGGGTCTTGTTCCGCAATCTGCGCAACAACGCCGCCGATAACATCCTTAAACGCGCGCGTATCCGCGACGCCTGTATAGTTTATTTCCACCATATTATTTCTCCTCATTCACCCAGTGCCGCGAGCTCGGCGCGCAATTGCGTCAGCCAGGCCTCGCCTTTTTCTTTGGCGACGGTGATACTGTGGTTGGCCGCCATTTGTTCAATGTCCGCAATGCCTTTGCCTTTTACCGTATCCAACACGATCACATGCGGCTTGCCAAAGACGGTTTTCGCCTGCGCAACGGCATCGTAAATCTGTTCGACATCATTGCCATCGACCAGGTACGTGTCAAAGCCAAACGCAGAAAATTTTGGCGGCAGCGCGCCGATGTCCAGGATTTCACAGGTTGGGCCGTCGAGCTGCTTTTTGTTCCAGTCCACAAACAGATATAAATTGTCCAACTGTTTTGCGGCGCTGAACATCACCGCCTCCCAGTTTTGTCCCTCGTTCAATTCGCCGTCGCCGACCATGGCAAACACGCGCGCATCGCTCTGGCGCAGTTTTTGCGCAAGCGCCATGCCTGCCGCAAGCGAAAAGCCCTGCCCCAAGGAACCGGTTGTGATATCCACACCGGGCGTCTTGTTGTGGTCAGTGTGGCTGGGCAGCCGCGTGCCGGGTTTGTTCAGCGTCAGCAATTCTTCATACGGGAAATAGCCGCGCAGTGCCAGCGACGCATAGACGGCCGGGCCCGCGTGCCCTTTAGAGCACACAAAGCGGTCGCGGTCTTCCCACTGCGGGTTTTGCGGGTCGATGCGCATGACATCGCCATACAAAACAGCCAGCGTATCGGCAATACTCAAACTGCCGCCGGCGTGGCCAAAACCGAGCGCCGTCAACTCCTCCAGGATGCCGATACGGATTTGCAACGCAAACGCTTTCAATTGTTTTTTTAATGCACTGTCCATGTTTACTCCAATCATGTCGTGCCGCAAGCGCGGCCTGCGATTGTTTTCGGTCGTTTTGCCCCATCCCAATTCGGTACTTGGCAAAGCAGCCTGCTACAACATCTCATCATAATATCAGGAAGCGCCAGCGAACAACTGCTGCCGCTTCCTGCTTGTCTACTAACATAATAAAGGGAAATGGCCAGAATTTCAACTGTCAAACGTTTCTTTTCATTTTTTACAATCCATTGCGTTATCATGATTCACTTTAAGGAATTGCACTGCTTGCTCTGTTATCAGCCTGCTCTTTCCGTTGCCCCCGCACTATGCATCTGATCAGTTCCGATATAGTATAATAGAGAAATTGCACAACTCGTGATTTTCCTTACGCTGTACTGTCTGTCACAAAGGGGTTTCTATGCGCGCCATACAGAAACCTTGGACCCACAAAGCTAGCAGCAGCTTCAGTCGTGTTCGGCGCTATTGTATGGAACATCGCTTCAGTTATCTTGTCTTGCGCAGCCAATCTGGCAGAGCGCAGTGGATACGCTTATCAAATACTGGGCGTGGCAGAGCCTGGAATTGTTTTGTGTAACCTGCTTCGTCCACAACTTGACCCGCTTGAAACACTGGCTGCCGCCTATAGGCTGGCATTGTCGCGCATCTGGCCGTCTATATGCCGTTTGCTGGTGTATCGCAATATGCGAATTCTGGTTTGGTGTTGAGAGATCAATGCTGTAATCAGGCCTTCGCCAATGAACATATTGCCATTTGTCACTTGAAGCCTTGATCATACCCGGCAAACCCATTCCGATTTTTGAAGTCAAGCCAATTCTGTTGCATTTTCACGGAGAAAACGCGCGGGACAGCGCGTTTTCTTTTTTGCACAAACGCCCCTTTTGCTGGCGTTTCTATGGGTTTGCCAGATGCCAGATGTTTTAGAAAGTACGTGAATTTCCCGCAAACTGTCAAGAGTTCACATCTCGCATACAATTCCGTGATATTTTACTAATAAATATAGCGTACTTTATATAAGTGCACTTGCGTGCATGTTTTTTCATGTCTGTCACTGCGCGCCGGTCGCAGATTGAAATCGCGCTGTACGAATGATGCGTTTACCGCCCGTTTATTCCGTTTACGTGCTCTAAAAAAGCAATTTCTGTCCGATCATCATAAAATGGGTCTGCGCTTTATTTTTTTTGCGTAAGCACATCTTTTTATTGACTAACTTGCGCTTTTTTGCAAATACCATTTCACAGGGGAATATTTATGTCACGCAATTTCGTTTCGTTTGATCGGGTTATGCGAGAATACCGCACAGGTGACGTTGTTGTCCGGGCGGCCGACGGCATCACTTTTTCTTTGGAAAAAGGTGCGTTCAGCGTCATCGTCGGGCCGTCTGGCGCCGGCAAAACAACCGTACTTAACATTCTCGGAGGCATGGATACTGTCACGTCCGGTTCCGTTGCCGTAGACGGGCGCGATATCACGCAGCTGTCCACGCGCGAAATCTGTAACTACCGCCGCACGGATGTTGGCTTTGTGTTCCAGTTTTATAACCTGATCCAGAATCTCACGGCACTCGAAAATGTTGAGCTCGCCTCCCATCTTTGCAAAGACGCGCTCGACCCTGCCACTGTGCTGCGGGATGTTGGACTCGGCGATCGCATGGATAATTTCCCGGCACAGCTTTCGGGCGGTGAACAGCAGCGCGTTGCGATTGCGCGCGCCCTGACAAAAAACCCAAAACTGCTGCTTTGCGACGAACCGACAGGCGCCCTCGATTACCAGACCGGCAAGAGTATTCTGCAATTATTGCAGGACACCTGCCGTGAAAAAGGTGTGACGGTCGTTGTCATCACACACAACATGGCAATTGCGCCCATGGCTGACCGCGTTGTCAAAATTAAGAGCGGCAAAGTGGAAGCGATTGCAGACAATCCCAGCCCCACCCCGATTTCAGAGATTGAGTGGTAACGCCCGATGAGATCTTTTTGGAAAGATATTTTACGCGAAATTAAAAATACCCGCGGCAGATTTCTGTCGCTATTGATTATGACAGCGCTGGGCGCGGCCTCGATCGTCGGCATCCAGGCTGCCGCGATCGATATGCGCGATATTGCAGATCAAACGTATCAAGATCACAGTTTGTATGACCTGCAGCTCAAATCGACAACCGGATTCAGCGAGGACGATATCGCAGCCCTGCAACAGACAACGGGTGTCAGCCTTGTGATGCCCGCGTATGTTGTGGACGCTTACCTCTCACTTGGATCGGCAGACAGCGCCGTCCGCACCTATTCACTGCCCAATGCCCTCAACACGGTTGATCTCGTGTCTGGGCGGCTTCCGGCGCGCGCTGACGAATGTGCCGTTGAAAGCAACCTGCTTGCACATAGCGGCTACCAACTTGGCGACCGCATTACACTCACGCTCGACGATGCGGACCAGTATAATACCTTCTTTTACGAAAATACATTTACCATTGTTGGCGTTGTTTCCTCGCCGCTTTATATCTCAAAAGAGCGTGGAAATACCTCGTTGGGCAACGGTTCTATCAACTATTATCTTTATTTGCACGCGGACGCGTATGCGCTTGATGTCTACACCGATGTCTATCTCCTGGCAGATGATTTGCGGGCGATCGACAATCTTAGCGATGCATATGCCACAGCCGCAAACAACTGGAAATCGACTGTCGAACGAACCGGCACTTCCCGCGTTGCCGCACAAAAGAACAGCTATGCGGACGCACAGCGCAAAATTGACGACGGCTGGGCGGACTACAACGAAGGCCTGCAAACACTAAACCAGCAAAAAGCGGACGGTCTGCAACAGCTGAACAGCGCAAAAAAGGAGCTGGATCAGGCAAAATCCAAACTTGAGGCTGGGCAGCAGACGCTGAACACCAAAATGGCCGAGGCGCAGGCCGAAATCGACCGCAACGCGCAGACGCTCGCCGGCAGCAAAGCCACCTTGGATGCGCAGCGCGCCACCTTAAACGCCAGTCAAGCGCAAATTGACGCGGCGCGCCAGCAGCTAAATGCTGAACTTGCGCAGTTGCAGGCGGTTGCGCCGCAGGGCACGTCCGCCGAGTCCGACGCTTCTTATGCGGCAATTTATGCCGCGCTGAACCAACTTGATTTACAGCAGGCAAATTTGGACACAGGCTGGAGCGCGCTGGCAGCGGCACAGCAGCAGTTTGATACCGCAATGGGTCAGATCGGCGCGGCACAGGCAACGTTAAATGCAGAACGCGCAAAGGCCCAAACCGAAATCGACAGCGGCTGGGTCTCCTACCGCGCGGGCCTGGTTACCTACGAAAAAGGCGTAACGGCGTTCAACGAAAAAATTGCCGAGGCACAGGCCACACTCGCTGACGCCGCGCGTGAGCTGGAAGACGCGCAGGCGAAGCTCGATGACGCGCCGAGCCCGGAATGGTACTACTTTACCCGCGCGGACGGTTTGGCCTATGACTCGTACTATCAAGATACGCTGCGGCTGCAAAAGGTCGGGCTTGTATTTCCGCTTGTTTTCTTTTTTGTCGCCGTTCTCGTATCGCTTACTACGATGTCGCGCATGGTGGAAGAGCACCGGACGCAGATCGGTGTCTATAAAGCACTCGGCTACCGTCCCGGCGCCATTTTGCTAAAATATCTTATTTATGCGTTTGGCGCCAGCATTCTCGGCGGCCTGTTCGGCACATTTTTGGGCAGCTACCTGCTGCCGCGCATTATCGCGGACGCCTATGGGCACCTGTACAACATGCCGCCCGTACAAACGCCGGTGCCCTTCTGGATCGGCCTGCTGGCGATCGTAGCCGCTATGCTGTCGGTGGTTGTGGTAACCGTTGTGACCTGTATACGCTCTATGAAAGAAGAGCCGGCCTTTTTAATGCGGCCTAAAACGCCGAGCGCCGGCAAACGTGTGTTGATTGAACGAATCCCGCTTGTTTGGAATCGACTTGGGTTTCTCGGCAAAGTCACGGCTCGCAATATTTTCCGCTATAAAAAGCGGTTTTTGATGACGCTGATTGGCGTGGCAGGCTGCACGGCGCTGCTGCTGACCGCTTTTGGGCTGCGTGACAGCATCGGCAGCGTTTCCGAACTGCAATTCGGTTCGATTGTGCAGTATGATACTCGCGTCTACCTGAAAGAAATTGAGAACGCGAGCCAGCGCGAGAACGTGGATGCCGACCTGCCCGCACAGCATCTCTATATCCGTGAGGAATCGGTGGATGCAAACGGCGCTTCCGGCGGGCTTTCCGCTTCGCTGATTGTGCCTGAATCTCCCGCCAGCCTTTCTTCGTATATGCGTCTGACCGACGCCAGCACCGGCGACGCCCTGACGCTGCCAGACGACGGCATTTTGGTTACCGAAAAGCTCGCACGCACCATGGGTGTCTCGGTCGGCGACAATTTCACGGTAACAACGGGCAGCGGACAGATATATACGCTGGCAGTCACAGGCGTCGTGGAAAATTACGTACTGCACTATATCTACCTGTCCCCCGCTGTCTATGCATCCATCTTTGGCGCCGCGCCCTTGTTTAACAGTGTTTTCGCAATGACGAACCAGGGCGAGGCATTCGCAGAGACGATCCTCCAAAACAGCGACGTGCGCGCCGTTGTCAACACAGACGACCTGCTCTCCAACCTCAGCAAATCCACCGACGCGCTTGGCGTTGTCACCATTGTTTTGCTTGTGCTGGCCTGCGCGCTCGCGTTTGTCGTGCTCTTTAATCTGACGAACATCAATATCTCCGAACGGATGCGCGAACTGGCCACGATCAAAGTGCTTGGCTTCCAGAGCGGTGAGCTGGCAATGTATATCTATCGCGAGATCGCGTGGGTTACCTTGCTCGGCATCGGTGCCGGCCTGATTGGCGGCATTTTCCTGGATCGGTTTGTGATCTCGTCGGTGGAAATCGATTTGCTCAAGTTTCCGCTTATCATCGAATGGCCCAGCTTTTTGCTGGCAGTTGCACTATCGCTTGCATTTGCATTTTTCGTCAACTGGGTTATGTACCGCAAACTGACGCGGATCAATATGGTGGAATCGCTTAAGAACGTGGAATAGTTTTACTTTTAAGAAAACATACCGTGCCGGTAAACGCCGGCACGGTATGTTTTTATATGGCGCTTTGCGCTTCAGTGCTCAACATCGCCTTGGATGCCGTGCCATTACGGTCGCATTGCTATCCATTTGTTAGCTTGTGGCAAAAACCGGATGATCCAGACGACCCGCCGCTTTTTTAGACGGCAATGAATAAAAAGAGCATATTCATCATGTGGGTGTTACTACGTACCGCTTTCCGCGTCATTCTGGTACAAGCGCCCGAAAAAGTAAATTTTTGTAAACTGTTTGTCTCGATTGCGTTTTTTCTGCTATAAACAACAATTAGTTTAACAAAATTCATATTCTGTAACCGATTTGTGGCCAGCGTCGTCTAATATGCAAGAGGAGGACATTCATTATGATTGCAGCGGTTGCTCAAACAAATATCCAACCTGATCTGGAACGCATCATTGAAACATATACCACGCGGCTTTTGCGCACCGCCTTTATTTATTTAAAAGACCGCTACCTGGCAGAAGATGCCGTGCAGGAAACATTTTTGCGTGTTTATAAGAGTTATAGCAAATTTCAAGGCCTTTCATCCGAGCAAACTTGGATTTATCAGATTACGATTAATATCTGTAAAGATATGCTTCGAAGCCGCAAAAAAACGCCGGTTACAGATGCAACCGCTTTGGATTTATTGCAGGCAGACGACAAAATGGAAGATGTAGAAACAAAAAGTATTGTTCTTGAAATTTTGAAATTGCCTGCTAAGTATAAAGATGTCGTGGTGCTGTTTTATTACCATGATATGAATGTGCGTGATATTTCAAACGTTTTGCATATTAGCGAAAGCGCTGTCAAAACACGGTTGTCCCGCGCAAGAGATCTATTGAAGCCCCGCTTGAAAGGATGGCTTTAAAATGAATAAAAACATGATTCAGAATGCAATTGACAAACAACTAGATTCTTTACAAGGGAACGCCGCTTTAAAAGACAGATATCGGGCAGGTCTTTTGGAACAGAGCAATCTGATTCCCGTCAACACCACCATGAAGCGCCGCCGTCATCCTTTTGTTGTGATTGTCGCCATCATTTTGTGCCTTGCGTTGTCTGTTCCTGTGCTGGGCGCAACTGTTCCCGCCTATAATCGTTTTCTGCACAAAATCAGCCCGGATCTCGCGCAGTTTCTGCGTCCGGTTGATGCCGAAAGCTCCTCTGAAGGTATATCCGTTCGCATGGAGTCCGCGATTACCGACGGCGAAAACACAATGTTGACGATTGCCATACAGGATACGCTTCAAGACCGCTTTCCGGACATTGCAGATGCAACACAGTATGAGATTTACTGTCAGTTGAACTTCGAAATCGCTGAGTATCCGGCAAACGGAACCTATTATCAGGCGTACGATCGAGAGACAAAGACCGTTTATTTCTTCTTCATCCTAAGCCACACCGGATTGCGGGAATTCAAACAGACATCGGTACATATATCGGATATTACAGTGTTCAGCCAGCCGATTCAAAGCCATGGTGACATGCCCCTGCTTTATACCATTCACGGTGATTGGACGCTCTCGGTTGATCTTGAGGCGGTGCCGACACGGGATTTCTCTGTAAATGCGCAAGTGGGCGGTCTGTCTATCGAGACGTTTAAGGTTTCTCCTATTATGCTAAGCGTGATGTGCACCGGTAAAAATGCCGACGGCTATCTTTCCGAGCAAATCACGCGTGATATCATTTGTGACATCCAGATTCGCATGCTGGACGGCAGCATAAAAACCTACGGGTTTGCAATTCTTGCGGAAGACGGCGACATACAGATCGATTTGGATCGTTTTACAGCACAAAACGGTTATGCAGGTGTCGTGTTTTCCTCCTATCCCATCAACAACGGCTGCCTTGCGCAATTGTTTTTCCAACAGCCGTTGGACCTCTCACAAGTCGATACGATTGTCATAACGTTTGAAGGCGCCGAGGCGGCCACCGTCATTCCCTTCAACCAGTAAGGCGCAAGGTAGATATGACGTAAGGCAAGACCGTTCGGTGCAGGCAGTCGGCGGACTCTCGATCGATCAGGCGATCGGTTCGCGATTGGTGATGCATATGAATCCATTTTGCAGGAAGTGGTGCGGCGCGTCAAAAGCGCCTATGTGTTCTGCTAAATACATGTAACAGATTGAATAAAGAGAGCGTCGCGTTCATAATAAAAATTGAGAGACAGCCTGCTTCTGCAGGCTGTCTCTGCTCTTGAACGAAAACGCGGCACGAGCAAAAAACAACTACCTTTTGGCAAGATATAAAATAGATAATCGATTAAAAAGAGCGCGCAGACACAGCGCATCGCACACTTGGCCACGCTTGGTTCGCTGCTGAGACGTATCAACCACTCGAATCCTTATTTGCCCCCTTCGACATTCCGTTCACTTGTCTAAGCGCTTTCGGACGATGCCATACGCATATCCGGCCAATCCAATAAATAGACCACCACACCACATCCACATTTGCTCGGTATCGCCTGTATGTGGCGGAACGCTTGGAATTGGCAAAAATGTGGCCTCAATCGTATGATCAGAATTTACGGAGAAAAATGTGTACGATGATACCGCACCGACGCTGACCCCGTCAATTTTAACATCGGCAATCCGATATCCCGCGTTCGCCGTGATGGTAAAGGTTTGGCTCTGCCCTACCTCGACAAGTACATCGCCTAACGGAGATATCGTCCCGCCTGTGGTGTTGGTCACAACCGCCGCAATCGTAAAATCGGTGCCGCCGCCGGACGGTTCCCATTGCGCAATCAGCGTGACATCCCCGGGGACTATATCTGTGTCAAAATCCCAATCAACATAATCTGTCCCGTTATAATACTGCCATCCAAGGAAATTATAGTTGGCGCGTGTCGGGTTTGCCGGTCTGCTGACCAGCCATCCGCTATACACGGTCTGCGGATCATATTGGCTGAGCGGCGCCTGTCCCGTTCCGCCGTTCAGATTGAATGTGACGGTAAACGTTATGGTTGGCGGAAACTCTTTGAGAAGCCATAAATAGATAAAGCCGCCCGCGTCGGAATACACGTCGTTGGTTCCGTACGGATAAATACCGCCAATCATAATCGAATCGACTGCCGCGCGTACATCTGCCGGCGGCACCAGCGAACCGGCCGGAACGCTTGAAATTGGAATTTTGTATAGCGTAACAAGATCACCGGACGCGTTCACCGGATTGGGAGATACTGTCGAAAGCGCAGTCGTATAGTTCACCGGGTTGACGGACCCGCCCACAATGATGATACTCGCCAGTGCCGGGCTCGACACCTTAATTCCGATATCAAAGCCGGCCGTCGCCGTCTCGCCTTTTCTCGCAGTCACCGTCCCGCCCGAGATTTCAATGCTGCCAGGTTCGCTCTGTGTACCAGAAGATGCGCCGCTGCTTCCGATTCCGCATGCCCGTTTGCTGCCATAGGCTTCCACAATGCCGCCGGATATGACAATTTCAAAAACTGGCGAATTCGCATTGGACACCGCGCCGCCCGCGCCAATTCCCGGCCCGCCCGCCGAATGCGTCGCGAGACTGCCATTATAATATCCGCCGAACGCGCGAACATGGCCGCCGGTGATCTCTACATAGACACATGCTCCGTAATATCCGCCGCCGCCACCGATGCCGGCCGCTGCAGAACCGCCATACGCCGTGACGTCTCCGCCTGTAATGATTGCCGCAGTCAAATATCCTTCGTCCCCGCCGCCAATACCCGCTGCACTAAATGCAGAGTTGGCCGCGTCCGATCCGCCGCTTGCGACGACCGTGCCGCCATTGATATTGATGATGCCGCTGCTGGTATCGGAACCTCCGCCAATGCCAGCGCCTTCCGGTGCGCCTGTCGCTGTGATCATGCCATTATTGATGGTAATTTCCGCTTCATCCTGTAGATCCTGCAACCAGATCTCCGAGGCGGGAAAGTTGATGCCGCCGTGGCCAATTCCGGCGCCGCCAACATCCGTACTTCGGTTATTACCGCCGCGCGCGACGACTGTTCCGCCATTGATGTCAATGGTTGTATAAACCGTGTTGCTCCCGCCGCCGATGCCCGCAGAACCGCCGCAGTTTGCGCCATAGGCCACGCCGCCGGTCGCTGTCACGGTTCCATTTTCAATTAAAATCGGCCCCGCAACATACGCCCTTGTCTGCGGGAATGTGTCGGTGCTGGTTGCCGGGAAACCGCCTCCGCTGCCGATGCCCGCGCCGCCGCCCAATGACGGAGATGACGTTCCGGTCGGAAATCCGCCGCCGGTCGCAGTGATCGTTCCGCTCAAAATAGTGATACTTCCGCTTGTCGCGGTGGAGTTTGGATTGCTATTGGTATATCCAGCGCCGCCAATGCCTGCGCCGCCCGCAAAAAAGTTTGATCCGGATGTAAACGCGTTTCCGCCCGTCGCAAAGATTGCAGCGCCTGCGGCACCTTCCTCAAGTACGACGGATGCGCCCGGGTCAACTTGAATTCCGGCCTTTGCCCGTGCACCTGTAAAACGGTTTGTGCCATAAAAGGTAAGCGTCAGAGCGGCGCCTGAAGCAATGTAAATACCCGGATTCACTGTATTGCCTACCACAACATCGGTAACCGACATTGTGATATTTCCGCTGAGCACAGATAGGTCGTTGCTGTGCGGTGCCGACTGTATAATCTCATATTCACCGACAAACGGCGTTTCCGCGCCGCCGCCGACCGCATACCCCGTCGACGTAATCGCGATACTGCCTGCCGATATGTCCAGCTGCACACTTGCAGCATGTGTTATTGCCGGGCACAATGACATCACTAACATAACGATCATCAAAACCATGATCCATGTTTTTTGCAGCGCTTGCTTTTGAGCCATGTGTGGCCTCCGATCATTTTTTATTCTCAGTCATTCATCCTCTAATGCATGCAAACGTTCTTTTATATAGTTATATATTAATTATAAGGAAGGTAAAAAAAACGCAAAAACTGGGGACAGTGTCGCTACAAACTGCCTAACGATATCATTTTCACAATTTCGTCGCTTACACGATTTCTATTTTGCGAATGCGACTGCTTGGGCCTCGACAACGTCTATGCAATTGGTAGTACAACAAAAAACTGCCCACAGGTTTCATCCTGTGGGCAGTTTGTAAAAAAGTGCGCTTGAAGGGATTCGAACCCCTGACCTTCTGGTTCGTAGCCAGACACTCTATCCAACTGAGCTACAAGCGCATGTTCTGGGCAAAGAATATCATAGCACAACACCCCTGTGCTGTCAATTCGTTTTCTGCAATATGCACGGTTGAATTCCCGTGCGACGGATGTTATACTTTTAGGCAACTACGCAAACTGTTTCTACATGGAGGATGAATTATGCGGGTAAAGGCCGTTCTGGTTGGCTGTCTCGTTTGTATATTGCTTGTGACTGGCTGCGCTTCCAAAAACAAGCCGTTTGATTTTCGCGGCGTTTACTGGGGCAATAATCAAAAAACCGTAGAGAAAAGCGAAGAAACGGAATATGTCTTCGCCTCCGAAGAGCTTATGATGTTTTCTGCTGATGTAGACGGGAAACCCGCAGAAATCTACTATTCCTTTCAGAACAATGAATTGGTGGAGGGTGAGGTAAAATTTGTGATCGGCGACCGCATTCTGCGCGAAATTGTGGAAGACTACGCGCTGGTTGCTGATCGGCTCAAGGAATTCTATGGCGAGCCCGTCAACAGCGACGCGCTCGTTTGGCTCGACGATGATGAGGCTTATAAACCAGATCCCGAATGGGTCTCGATTCTCAACCACCGCCTTATGTACCGCCTGGCGTGGGAGACCGAAACAACGTATGTCGTGTTTGAGTTGGAGTGCGCAGACGAGACACATATCAATTACTTCTATCACGCTTACGAGCTGTCCCACAGGCCGTAATCGTCCGTCTGAAACGGCACGGCATACACAATGATGTACTGATGTGAACGCAGCCCGTTCCGTTGCTTGTGCCCAAGTACATTTGGCGCGGCTATGATGTGAGAAATTATGATTTACAAGTATTTTGACCCCGCTTTGTAAAAAGGCGGGGTCTCCGTGTGTCAAGAAGTCCCTATTAACATACGAATTTGTCAAGCGCTTTGTCGTTCGTCGACCGATGCAATCCCGCCCCGGCCGCCCGATTGGGAAGCAGGGCTGTGCCCTGCAAAGCGTGTCAAAAGTTTTTATATAAACGCGAGAAGTCAAAATACACAAGGCATTCCGTTCGTCGACCGATGCAATCCTGCCCTTGCCGCCCGATTGGGATGAGGGGCTTTGCCCCACACCCCGTAGATGAAAAATCAGGCCGACGCACAGAACCGTGCGGCGCTCGGCGCTTTTTTGCATATCCGACGACCTTTTGTTTCAAAATTCGGGGTTTGGGAGCAAAGCCCCAATTTTATTGGGCGTCAAAGATGGGTATCGTTCGGCCGTCCGGCATTTATGCGCTTTTTGGGATGACTTGTTCTTTTAGCAGACTGAGGCGGGCGGGGGCGGCGGCCGCCGAGGCCGGGGTGGAAATCGGTTGGAGAAAAAAAAAAAAAAAAGAGGGGTGTTGAGGGTTGATGAACACACCGGTTAGGAGGTGAGCCCGGGGGCCCCCCAAGCAAAAA
>JAVBRN010000006.1:0-121335 GCA_031547945.1 Oscillospiraceae bacterium
TTTAGCTTAGCCTTGATTCTGCGATTATTGTAGTAATCGAGATAGGCAATCAACTCGGCCTTGAAGTGCTCGAGAGACTCAAATTTTTGGAGGTAGAGCAGCTCACTTTTGAGATGCCCGAAGAAATTCTCCATCACCGCATTGTCTAGACAGTTACCCTTTCGGCTCATGCTTTGGAGAAGTCCTTTTTCCCCCAGTATGCGCTGATATTGTTTGTGCTGATATTGTTTGTGCTGAAACTGCGCTTGGCTTTGCATTCGTTTCCATACACTGCAATCCAATCTGCGAGAGCCAGCCAGAAGAGATTTGACGGCACTGCAGCAACAACTGGAAGCTTACCGGACACATAATGTAGCATTAAAATTCGTGCTGATCACAGCCGAAAGATGACAAAG
The DNA here is from genome assembly GCA_031547945.1 of Oscillospiraceae bacterium. Lineage (GTDB taxonomy): Bacteria > Bacillota > Clostridia > Oscillospirales > Ruminococcaceae > JAVBRN01. The sequence continues at coordinate 396 of JAVBRN010000006.1, forward strand.
AGCGCGTCTGAACTGACGCGCTTTGCTTTTTCAAAGGATCAGTTTAAATACCAAGTATTTGCAAGTGAAATTGTGAACAGCGATGGTATGACAAGTACCGAAGTGGCGTAACACAATATTACTTGTTGACAAATAATATTATATGAAATATAATATGCTTACATTGAAAGATTTAAAAGCTTGCGGTACAAATGAGAAATGTAGAAGGGGTATCGAAGTGAAGCAAAAACGAAGGAGAACCATATTGATCATTCTTCTGATAATTGTGATACTTGCCGCCCTTGGATCTGGCGCATTCGCGCTGGTCATGTCCAAACAATTAAACGCGCTGCAAACGATGACGTTTGAAGAAATGCTCGCCTATACAACAAAAGGAAAAGACGGATGCCGTAGTGACGGTTGGAGTCATCGAGAACGGTGCTGCAAGCATCACGGTTTATGGGAAAGATGGAGTTGTCTTGCCGTTAAAAGAGTACGAATATGAAATCGGATCTCTGACCAAGACATTTACGACTGCCCTTTTGTGCAAGGCAATCTCTGAAGGCAAAGCGGGGTTGGACGATTCGATAGACCGCTACCTGTCGCTGCCGCAAAAAGAGTACTACCCAACACTGCGGCGGCTTGTGACGCATACGTCGGGCTACAAAAGTACATATTTATGTGGGCAAATGGCGTCCAACTGGCTGCACGGCGAAAAAAACCCATTTTATCACGTGGACCGCGATCAAATGATCAGCCAAATCAGCAAGGTCAACCTGCGGGATCAGGATTATCCGTTTGTCTATTCTAACTTTGGGATGTCTGTCATCGGGCTTGTTTTGGAACAAATTTATGGCGGCGACTATGCCTCTTTGCTGCAGACGTTTATCCAATCGGAATGCAAATTAGCACACACGCGCATTGGCGATGGTACCGGTGATCTGAGCGGATATTGGTCTTGGGGAAAAACAGACGCCTACCTGTCGGCTGGCTGCATTGTGTCCACAATCAGCGATATGCTGCAATTTGTAAGGCTGCAGTTGGACAATGCGTTGCCGTATTTAGCGCCGGGACATAAACTGCTGGCAACTGTAAATGCCAGCACAGCGCAGAACAAGAAAATGGGAATCAACGTGGATGCAATGGCAACCGGCTGGGTGATTGACGCAGAGAACAACATCTTTTGGCACAACGGTGGCACCAGCAATTTTAACAGCTATCTGGGTTTTGACCCGGTGCGCAAGATTGCTGTGGTGATTTTGGCCAACCTGCCGCCAGACGATCGAATTCCGTCGACAGTGTTTGGCGCAAAACTGATGCGCTTGATGCAAGCCGCGTCTTAGAATAAAAGACGGCGAAGACGGTATTGACTTGAATTCTGTGCTTTTAACAAACTAATCTTAAAGGGTAAAAAGAAAGGGCAAACAAAATAGTAAAGATTTCGTTTTTACTGTTTAAAGAATAGGAATTGCGTGCATAGTAACAGAATAGCGCAGCGCTTGGTAGGGCAAATAACTGCTGCTTGGAGAAGCCGCGTGACGTTGCATAAGGGGTGTGTGGATGGACGGATTTATGGTAGATGGTATCCGGCATTGCTGTGAAACATTTCGCGAGCGTACGGCCGGGTCGAAGGCAGAGGCGGACTGTCAGGATTATTTTCTGGGGGAACTAGGCCGCTGGTCGGACGCTGTTCAAAAAGAGGCCTTTGCGCTGCATCCAAAGGCGTTCCTGGGTTGGATGGCGACCTCTGCTTGCCTGGATATCACGGCGGTTGCTTTGTTTTGGGCGCGCGCATGGTCGAGCAGCATTGTGCTGCCGATCATTGCCATGCTGGCATCCACTTGCACTATGTGCCTGTTTGTGTTTGAATTCTTGCTCTACCGCCGGTTTGTAGATCCGTTCTTTCCGAAAGCGGTTTCGCACAATATCTACGCGGTGCGAAAATCTGTGCGCGAACCAAAGCGCAGAATCGTGTTTTGCGGACATGCGGATGCCGCTTATGAGATGGGTGTGTTCGGACACAAGCCGGTATCGACGGTCGGCATGGTGGCCGGCGCAATTATCGGCTCTGTTTTCGTATTTGTGGTTGGCCTGGTCGTTCTTGTGACAACATGCGTCAACGGGCCGCTGCCTTTCACAGGCGCTTGGATTGTGATCGGCATTTTGGAAATTCTGTGCGTTCCTTTTTTTATCGCAAAAATTCTGTTTGTCAATTGGAATTATATTGTGGATGGCGCAAACGACAACCTCTCCGCCTGTTACGTTGCGCTCAATGTGCTGCGCACGCTCGATCAGCAGGGCATCCGCTATGCGCACACCGAAGTGGGCTGTTTGATAACTGGAGGGGAAGAGGCGGGGCTGCGCGGCGCACTGGCGTTTGCCAAAACACACAGGCTGGAATTTGAAGCAGTGGAAACCATTTTTATAACGATGGATACCCTGCGGGAGATCGAACATCTGCAGGTTTATACTTTAGGACAAAACGCAACGCAGAAAAACGACGCGGCGGTTGCGCGGTTGCTGATCAAAGCCGCCGATTCTTGCGGCCAGCCGTTGCCCATCGCAAAACCGTATTTTGGCGCTGTGGACGCGGAGGCATTTTCCCGCTATAAACTGCGGGCATGCGGGCTGTGTGGCATCAATCACGATCCGCAACCGTATTACCACACGCGCCAGGATACCTGGACCAACATCAATGCCGCGTGCATGGATCTCACGCTGCAGATCTGTCTGGAAGCCGCGGCACGATATGACCGAGCGGGCTTGGACAATTGATGAAACGTATGTAATTCTAGAAAGCGGCAACTGAACGGATTACGAATCAAAAGCGAACATTGCATTTTGCAAAATATATATTGCAAAATGCAATGTCTTATTGTATAGTTATTGCGAGAGGTGAGGGTATGAAGAATATACGATTGCGAATTGCGCGTGTTTCGGTTGATATGTCGCAGGAGGAGCTGGCGAACGCGGTCGGCGTAACGCGACAGACAATCGGATTGATTGAGACAGGGAAGTATAATCCTTCGCTCAGCTTGTGCCTTGCCATTTGCAGGGCCACCGGCACAACACTAAATGACATATTCGAGGAGGATGGATATCATGGAAAATCGGCTGAATGAGCCTGGCAAACGGCAGCGCTTGGATGAGAGACAGCAGCAAATTAACCGCAAGGCGATGGCCGTGGGCTGGCTTTTTTTACACTGTGCTTGGGCGGAAAATTAATTTACGATGTGGTCAACAATACAGCCGATCTCTTTGAAATGCTTGTTTTGTGTGCAACCCTTGCTGTGGTTTCCATAGCGCGCAATGTGCTTGGAGATATCAAGTGTCCAACAGGGATCACTGGCAAACCACTGCCCGGCGGCGACACCAAACAGGAAAAGCGAGCGCGGCACGTAGATTATTTGTTGGAGAGTTTGATTTTTTCCAGTATACTTACCGTTGTTGCGGTGCTCATTGTTGCTTTTAGCGTGGCTGCGTCCGAAACGCTGGTTCTCGATTTCTTTTCATTTCATGTGATATAAAGCATAGCTATGCTGTTATTTCTCGTTGCCGGGTTGGTGTTTTTCCCGGCAGCAGGGGCGGGTTACTGGGCGTGCTATATGGTAAAAGAACAAGCGTTAACAAAATACAATGCAATGTGCAAAGCACTCGAAGAATAGGCAAAAGCCGGCTCACAATAACGGGGGCCGGCTTCAGGCTGTCAAAGAACCCCGGGTAGCGAAAAAGGTGCACAAACGATCCGACGGCTCAAAGATATCCACGCCTGCCACCCAATCAATTGGGGCTCGCTCAAAACCACATGGAAGGAAATAAAAGCTGTCGGATGCAGGAAGCTGCCGATACTACGCCGCGTTCCGTTCGTCGACCTGTCCTTTCATCTCTGGGGTGTGGGGCAAAGACCCACGTCAATCGGGTGGCCGGGGCGGGATTGCATGCGTCGACAAATGGAACGCCTTGTGCATTGTGTGGTTCTCGCGTTTTATTAAGGATTTTTTAACACATAAAACCGGCTCACAACGGGAGCCGGTTTTATTATAGCAATTCAAATTGGTAATGCTTGTGTACCTAAAACTCAAACAACGTGTGCACGACATCCGCGATATGGGCGCAGGGAAATTGCCGTGAGTTCCGAAATTGCTCGATGCCGTCTGCATAGTAAAGTGTTTTCGTGCCGCTTTCGTATGCAACGGAAAAATCTCCGATCAGCGGACAATTTCCAGAGCCCGCATACTTGAAAAACCGAAAACCTGACGGAAAAGAGGTAGAAGGCTGCGATAACATACTGTCAGGATCAAGGTAAACAACAAGCGCGAAAATCCTGTCCTGACGATGCATGATACGGTATTTTTCCCAAAGATCCAATTGTGCGTCCACAATTTGATTCGTTTGTGTTTCTTTTTCTTGGGCAGTCCATTTGGTTTTGACAGCGGGGATTGTAATGCCGATGACCGGTGGGCAGAACTTGGATGTGCCACGCCAGATACGTTTCGGGTAACGCTCGGTTTGTCCGATATGTAATAGCGCCGAGGGATCATACTGGGGAGGCTCGGTGTTGAAGGGCGATTTGCAAGCGGCTGCCGCAAACTGTTCGGCAGTTTCAGCGGTAACAAAAATCACTTCCAGCAACGTTTTTACAGGCCGAAAATGAAACGCTTTATCGGTAAACTGTTTGTGCCAAATGCGATTGCCGGCGATCTGTTCAGCCGAAAATCCCAGTGTGGTCAATTTATCTGCAAGCGCAGATTCTGTCACCAACGTGTGAACGGTGTGCATCCCTTTTGATGGGAGACGGCATAAGTCGCTGCACTGTCTGCGCGTTGACCGAACGACTATGAGATATACCAGCACGAGGCATAATGCCACGATGGCATAGACATAAACAGATATGCCGCTCAGCGAACCCGCCTCAGACCATGCGATCAGGATTCCGAGCGGAAGACCGGACGCGGTGAGTCCGATATACAGATATTGCCAAACAGAGGTTTGCGGCCGGCTGCGATACGCATATACAAGAAAAAGAACAAGAAACGCAGCGCCAGCTATCATCCAATCAGAGGGAGACGGCGCGTGTGTCAACATGGGAATACCAAGATCTATCAAAAAGAACACAAACAGTATAAAGGATACGAAAAACAGAATGCGCGCGGCCTGCTCCCGCGCATATAAAGATTTGCCCGTTGACGGTTTCATGGTGCTTCTCTTTTCATGGTTGATATTGGATAGAATTGTAAAAAATGCAACCATCCGTATTTGTTACGGATGGCATTGCAAAAATACACGATCGTTACGGCGCATCTATAGATGTGACGATACGAAACAATGAAAGGTGACAAAAAGCTGCTAAAACGCGTTTTTTCATTAAAATTGATCGGCGCGTGCACGATAGCAGAACGATGCGAACAAGGGAAGCGACACGCGGTTTTGTATCAGGAAGGAACAACAATAACCCAGGCGGCACAAAGATGCCAATCGCGCATTCGGGAATAGGAACGAGAGCATTTCGCCAACAATAGTACACCGAAAAAACAGCCGTGTCAATACGTCTCACATTGCAATTCCGTCTGTCAGTTGCTGGTGGCGGCGCGGACGCGTCCTGATTGCGCCTGCGAAAAGTGGTCGAGCGCTGCAACGGAGCAAACGCAACGACAATATACACCTGAAAAATGGCCGTGTCAATCTATCGCACAATTGCAAGGTCAGCCTGTCAGTAGCTGATGGCAGCGCGACCGCGTCCTGATGTGCCTGCAAAAAATAATCGGGCATTGCAGCAGCCGACACTTTTCACAGGTTACGAAACCACCACAGTGGTTTTGATATCCCTAAGCCTATCCATGATCAGTACCGTTTTTCGCCCCGGTTAGCGGACCACGTGCCGCAATCTGGCGCAAACCGGCATCAGCGCCGCGTGGCCGGCCGGGAAGCGCCGACAACTCAGATGGGACTTCGGATTTCCAGCATGACACGCGCAATGCCGTTGTTCGTCCGGATTCTTGCGCAATGCTCCACAGGGAAGGGCGCTTGCGTTCCGTTTTGCCCAGGTGTATCATCTGTTCCAAAAGGAGGTCTCTGTTCGCTTCGAGTTGGGGTCTGTCAACCACCATCCTGCCGACGCAATTGTGTGAAACTTAAGGTGTCATCCGGAAACAGATTCCCAATAGCGCAACGGAAAATGCAATTTATGGCTGTGATCAGAGGGATGGTTATTCATTGGCTTTGTGCCGCAGCAATCACAACGTTATCCACAGTGATTCCGTTCCGCCCAACAATTTATGTCTGCTGCGTTCGTTCTTCAGAAAAAAACAAAGAAAAACGCGCAAAAGCGCGCAACGTGGGGAATTGTGCGGAATTTGAGCTATTTCTGTAATAAGATTTTCGAAAAAACTGACAAGTTTCTACAAACTGAGACAGCATTTTATGGTAGAATAACGACACAAAACGCAAAACAAATGAAAACTGCCCGCGTTTTTGCAGGGAAGCGTTTGACCGAACGCGTTTTAACCTTGTTGCCCATCATAGCCGTTGCCTGGCTGTGACAGGTTCGGAGCAGAGAACACCTTCGACAGTTGGCGCGCAGGCGCAGCAGTGTATTTTGTGTGGATACATCGCGGGCTTGCACCGTATCCTTTTTCCACAGGATGCGTGATGTACGAAAAAATGCTTGAAAGACGGAACCAAACAGAAAACGCCTGCGTTGTGCAGGCGTTTTCTGTTCAGGCTGTCAAAGAACCAACGGTAGAGAAAAAAATGCACAAACATATCCGATGGCCTAAAAGATACCCAACCCAGTCGCTCCATCAATTGGAGCTTCGCCCCAAACGCCGAATTTGAAAGAAAAGACCGTCGGCTGCCATTTCCTCTTGCGGGTGCAGGGCCGGCCCTGCCTCAAAAATGAATGGACCGACGAACGACACGCTTTGTTTACTTTACTGCTGTCGTATGCTTATAGGGGATTATTTGATACACGCACAAAAAACGCCTGCGTTGTGCAGGCGTTTTCTGTGAGTTAAAACTATATGTGGGAACGATCAGATCGCGCGGTTAAGGTACCGGTAAACGGTGGGTTCGGAGATCAATAATTGATTTGCAATCTCCGAAATTGCGCCGTCAATCATCAGGACGCCCTTTTCGCTGAGGCGATGAACCAAGCGAACTTTTTCATTGAGTGTAAGACGGGCCGGATGCACGCCGGTTTCATTAATTTCTTTTTCAACCATTGTTTTCAACAGGTTGATCACCGCGTTGCCTTCCGTGGCCTCTACATAGGACTCTTGCGTTTCTTGCATCCGCATATTATTGCGGTCAAGCAATGCAAAAATCGTAGACAGTAGGTCGGAAGCCAACTGTACATCTTTAAACAGGCAAAGCATTCCCAACAATTTGTCTTGTTCCTTCAGGAAAAATACGGAACAAAGACGATTGTCTTCTGTATAGCCTTTATAGTTAATGACATAGTCTCGCTCGATATAGGTTCTTGTATCAATCAGCTTGCGGACAATGTCGCTCATTGGTCCGCCGCTTTTCTTGCCAGAGACATCGTTCTTAACGGCGACGATGGAACTGGTTGGCGAAGAAACGTCATAAAGCACAACTTCACATGCAGGGCCGCAGGCATCGGCGATAAAATCGACAATCGGTATGTATTTGCTCAGGGATTCAATATTATACATTTACTACTATTTTCTCCATGCAAGATTTCTATGCACGGACCACATAAAAACTTGACGATAAGAAAAAACGGTTATCTTTGCGTCATCGTGCAGTCTCGGTGCTAGACAAATCTTATCATTTCAGAAAACCTGTTGCCATTACAAATAGAACGTTTTGTAAACAACTGAAATTACAAAAAACTACAGTTTGTTAATAAATTATCAAACTCGAACAATATCCCGGAATTGTATCAGAATTGCCTTCGGCGGCATTAGTCATAATGCGCAGTTTTGTAAATAATCATGAGATTGCCTGGTTGAGATAGCTGTGTGCGAAACGCATCCGCTGTTGCGAATAGAAGATGCAGCAAAAATTATCACTGACCCGATATTGCAAACCTGTATATTACAGCGGGTCGATTATGATACTTTATCGTATTCTTTTTCGGTATCCTACGCAAAGTAATTTGACACGCTATCCGGCCTTTCGTTTTTTTCCGGTGGGTTTTGCAGTTGGTTTCGCTTTTGTCGCCGATTTTGATTTTGCTGCCTGCTTTGGTTTGGATTGCTGAACGCTTTGCTTGAGCGCATCCATCAGGTCGATGATATTGTTTTCTTTTTCACGCGGCGGGCGTTTGATGTCGCGGCCGGCAATTTTATCGGCAATCAGTGTTTTTAGCCGCGCGCGGTACTCATCGTGATAGGCTTCCGGCACAAACGGTTCCTCCATCGAACTGATAAGCTGTTCTGCGATTTTCAACTCACTCTCTTTGACGGCCGGCGCGGCAAAGTCTTTGGGAAGATCTTTGATTTCGTCGGCAAAGTAAAGTGTATTAATGAGCAAACCGCTCTCTGCTGGCGCAATGACCAACAATGTTTCTTTTGTTCCCAAAACAGTCTTGGCAACGGCGACCTTGTTGGCGCGCGCCATTGCCTGCTGCAGCAGAACGTATGCTTTTTCGCCGCCGGTCTCGGGAACCACATAAAACGATTTCTCATAATAGATTGGCGGAATATTCTCTGAGTCAGTGAAATGCAGGATGTGTAGTGTCTTATCCTTTTCCGTTTTGATTTTTTCAAAATCGGCATCGGATACCGTGACATACTGTCCTTTTTCGAACTCGAACCCCTTGATGATCTCTTTGTTGTCCACCTCTTTGCCGCACCCTGCGCATACCTTTTTGTATTTGACGCGGCTGTTGTCCTCCTTGCACAGCTGGTTAAAACGGATATCGTTGTCCTGGGTCGCGGTATAGAGCGCGACGGGAATGTGCACCAGACCAAAGGAAATGGCGCCTTTATGATAGACAGGCATAATGTCCTCCCCAAGTTAGCACTTTGTTTTAGTGTTTGCGGCGCGGGGAGGATTTATGAATCACACAGATTGCAACATCAAAAATGCCGCTAAATGCAATCGTGAACGGCGCCGCGTGTCAAAAAGAATAGATAAAACGCGGAACGACAAAACTGCACATGGCGTTCGGTTCGTCGGCCTTCGCAATCTCGTCCCAGCCCCCCGATTGACGTGGGGCTGCGCCCCGATCGGCTTCGCATTGCATTCCCCAGTTTATTGCTAGCAGTCTCCTGGAATCAGATTATGCGGGATGCCTTCCTGCGCCAGCCAGGCGGTTAGATCGCATGAATAGCAAGGTGTTTTTACATTGAGAGAAACTCCACGATTATTGGTCTTTTGGAAAGAAGCGTTTGCCCAATTGCGCAGGATCCCCTGGAACGAAAAGCAAACAATCCGGCGCGCCGGACATCTCGCCCTCAATCCGGACAACCGATTTTGTTTTCAATATAAAAAATATACTTATAGATTCCATGGTGTCGGCTGCCAAATCCGTTTTTTTGAAAGATCGACCCGGTTCGATTCCATTTGCGCGAAAATGCACGCTGTCTGCCCTACAATAGCTTTCTTCGCTAAAAACAGCGCGGCTTGCGCGAGTCTCTGCATTCCTTTGCGTCCGCGCCCTCTTTGCAGCGGTAACACACCTCGTTGGCAAGCGGTTCGCCGGCGTAAAAGGCGTCCAGGTTTTGCAGCGTGGTTTCCGCGATGTTACTGAGCGCTTCCTCTGTCAAGAATGCTTGGTGGGAGGTGAGCAGCACATTCGGGCGCGACACCAGCAGAGCCAGCACGTCATCCCGGATAATTGTGCCCGAAAAATCCTCAAAGAACAGGTCGGCCTCCTCTTCGTAGACATCCAAACCGGCGCCGCGCACCTGCCCGCTGTTGAGCGCGGCCAGCAACGCTTCGCTGTCAATCAGCGCGCCGCGCGACGTGTTGATTACAAAAACACCGTGTTTCATTTTTTGAAAGGCGTCCGCGCCCAGCAGGTGCTGTGTCTGCTCGGTGAGCGGGCAGTGCAGCGAGATGACATCGCTCTCTGCAAACAGCGTGTCGAGATCTACGTATTCGAAATCGGCATCCTTTGCTGGAAAGGGATCATACGCAAGCACACGCATGCCGAATCCGCGGCAGATATCGATAAAAACGCGCCCGATCTTGCCGGTGCCGACCACGCCGACTGTTTTCTCATAGAGATCCACCCCGGTGAGGCCGGCGATGCTGAAATTGAAATCGCGCGTGCGGCTGTACGCGCGGTGAATTTTGCGGTTGAGGCTGAGCAGCAGCGCCATCGCATGTTCGGCAACGGCGTGCGGAGAATAGGCCGGGACCCGCACAATATGGATTTTGTTATAGGCAGCCTTGACATCGACGTTGCTGTAGCCTGCGCTGCGCATCGCGAGCACGCGTACGCCTAACTCGTGTAGTTTTTCGATTGTCGCCTGGTCGACGGTGTCATTGACAAAGGCGCATACCCCGCTGCAACCCTGCGCAAGCTGCGCGGTTGCCGCAGTTAGCTTGTTTTCAAAATAAACGAGTTCGTAGCGCGCCCCGTCTTGATTGGCTTGATTAAAATAGGTGATATCATAGGGCTTTGCGTCAAAAAAAGCGATGCGCTCCATAGACGGTGCCTCCTATTCTTTTTTTCTGATTATAGCATAGATCTCCTAAAAACATGCGCTTTACTGTGGTGTGTCTGCGCGCTATAATAATTTAAAAGCTTTCCAGAAATGGAATAATGCGTAGAATGCTGTTTTACTTGGTAGCAGCGCTGTTGTTTATTGGCGTGTGCTGGGTTTGCGGAAAATCTTTGTGCCGCGTTTATCCGGGTTGGGGTTTCGTACATTACTGGGATTGCCCGCATCGCAACCATCTGGAACTTGCGCCAAAGCTGATTTATGGCTATGGCATTAGTATGGCAATTTTGGAAATCGCCGCCGCTGTCATACTTCTGACAATACGGTTCGCGGTGGTCTTTTTTATTTGCCTATGGCATATTTGGGGCGCACTTTTGAGTTTTGCGGCGGGCATTGCGGGATGCTTTGCATTGTATATGGCTATGGCGCAACAAGATATTCGGCGCGCAAAAGGGGAATAAAAGGCCATAGTATCGGGATTGGATTCTATTTGTGGGAGAAAGTTGGGAGAGGAATATGGAAATTGTAGCGGCGCGGTCACTCAATAGTCTGCACATCTATCTGGACATTATGTTTTTGTTGGTGCTGGCAGGGGTTCTTTTGTACACCAAGCGCTATCTGGCGCTGATCGTCGGCCTCATTGGCGGCGTTATTTATTTTTTTGTAGACTATGGCATTTTTTACGCGCTTCTCGGAACGCGCGTGATTACAGGGGCCGACCCGTTTTGGTTTTTGCTATGGCTTAGCATGAGCTACGGGTTTACAAACTTCGCATGGATTTGGCTGTGGCTGGACAACGACGGGCACAAGCTGGAATGGTCGATATTTATTATTGCAGGCTGGCTGTGCACCGCGATGCTCAGCCAGGGATTGGGGCAGCATTTTTCCCTGATCTCGATTGCGCGCGGCACCAGCACCTACCACGGCGTGATGGCACTGCTATTGTTTGTCGGATACGCGCTGTTATGTATCCAAAATATTCGCGCAACGGCACCCCGGCAAAAGGCGCCGCTTTTGTCTATTTTGGCAATCGGCGTTCTCGTGCAGGGCGCGTGGGAACTGGTTCTGCTTCTCACCGGCATCCGGCCGGCAGGTGTGATGCCGCTTTTGGTCAACGCTTTGTTGGAAACCAATATGGGGCTGCCGTATTTGTATTGGATTCATGGCACTGTTTCGAAGCGGTATCGTGAAGATTTAAAACGGCGCATCGCGACAGTACCGGAGGAAACGACCCGGCAGTCGAACGAAGTTTTTGTGTAGCATAAAAAATGGGGAAAGACGCCATGGAATATCAGCTTATGGAGATGGATGCATTTCGCATCATGGGATATAAACTGGAAACGACAATGGAAAACGGCGAAGCGCAGCAAAAAATACCGCGTTTTTGGGATGAGATTGCGCAACGCGGCGGGATCGAGCAACTTTTGCCGCACATGAACCAAGCGCCGTTTGGGTTGCTGGGCGTCAGCCACGGCAATTGGGACGTGTCACACGATTTCGAGTATTATATCGCTGTCGCCAGCACCGATGAACCGGCCGCAAACACGGCCGCACTGGAAATACCGGCTGCAACCTGGGCGGTTTTTGAGAGTGTCGGCGCGATGCCGGATGCAATTCAGCAGGTGGAGGGGCAGATTTTTAATGTGTGGCTGCCAACGTCCGGCTATCGGCGCGGCGACGCGCCGGACATAGAAGTGTATGGCGAAGGCGATCAGACATCGCCCGATTACCGCTGTGAGGTTTGGATGCCGGTTGTCAAAATGTGAACATAAGCCTGAGAAAAAATGGATTGGCCATGAAATGCCTGTCCTTTTTTTTGAATAAAATGGTCATGCTTTTAATACGGTAAACCATCCGTCGATCAAATCAGTATTTCGAAAACAGGCAATCAAAGAAATGGCCTTTCGTCGATCTGTTATGCTATGAACCGGGGCGAAATAGATGCAAATCGGATGTGATGGAATTTCCAGGCCGACGAACGTAAAAACCGCAGTTTACTGTATTGTGCCGACGACCAAATCTTTATAGGATTTTGTGGCGATCGCTTTTGTATCTGAAATGGCTGCATCCGCGGACGGCCCATTACATTAGGATGCGCAAAGCGGGAAAACATAATATACCTTTCTGGGTGACATTTTTGTCAGAATGGCTATGCAAAACGGCGGCAACCCGGTATACTATTTCTTAAAAACAGAAAGACTGCAAGATCTTGGACGGGGGAAGCATGAGAGCAAGCGGGATTTTGATGCATATTTCTTCGTTGCCATCGCCCTATGGCATTGGAACCATGGGCAAAGCGGCGTATGCTTTTGTTGATTTTTTAAAAGCGGCGAAGCAGACCTATTGGCAGATTTTGCCCCTGGGGCCGACCAGCCTCGGGGACTCGCCCTATCAGTCCTTTTCATCCCATGCGGGGAATCCGTATTTTATTGATCTGGATATGCTTTGTGACGCGGGCTTTTTACAGCCCAATGAGGTTCGAACGCGCAACTGGGGCGTATCCCCTGCAAAAGTCGATTACGCAACGTTATATGAGAATCGGTTTCATGTATTGCGCATCGCGTTTGCCCGTTTTTGTGATGCGCCAAAGCCTGGCTATCGTTCGTTTTGTCGGCGGGAAGCCGGCTGGCTGGACGACTACGCGCTGTTCATGGCGTTAAAGCAGGCGCACGGGGATGTGACATGGCACGATTGGCCGACTGCATATCGGCAGCGCGATGCCAAGGCGATTCAAAGCTTTGCAAAAGCGCATGAGCAGGATATCACGTTTTGGAAATTTTTGCAGTTTCAGTTTGACCAGCAATGGTCTGCGCTCAAAGCGTATGCCAATCAAAACGGTATCCGGGTCATCGGAGATCTGCCGATCTATGTGGCGGACGACAGCGCCGACGTTTGGGCAAACCCGGACTTATTTGACTTGGATGCGGACCTTTGCCCCAATCTGGTTGCCGGCTGCCCGCCCGACGGCTTTACAAAAACGGGACAGCTGTGGGGCAATCCGGTCTACAACTGGAAAGAGATGAAACGCCAGCACTACCGCTGGTGGATTGACCGGCTGCGCAAATCGTTGGCGTTGTGTGATCTTGTGCGGATTGATCATTTCCGCGGACTGGAGAGCTATTATGCCCTGCCGCATGGCGCAAAGACGGCGGAACATGGCATATGGAAAAAGGGGCCCGGGCGCGATCTGTTCCGTGCGATTCATGCCGCGCTGGGAGATGTTGATCTCATTGCGGAAAATCTGGGATTGCTGACGCCTGCGGTGCGAAAACTGCATTTGGATACCGGCTACCCGGGCATGCGCGTTTTGCAGTTTGCGTTTGGCGCGCACGACGTACACAACGAAAACCTGCCACACAACATTGAACCCAATAACATCGTGTATGCCGGCACGCACGACAACCCGACGATTGCGCAGTGGATCGACGGTCTTTCGGAACAGGATCGTGTGTTTTGCCTGGAGTATATGCACCGGAGTGATACGGTGGATTTCATATGGGATTTTATCCAGATGGTGCACGCAACCAGAGGAGAGGTTTCCATTATTACCATGCAGGATTATCTGGAGCTGGGTGCCGAAGCGCGCATGAATCTGCCGGCGACGATCGGCGGCAACTGGGAGTGGCGCGCAAAACCGGGAGAGTGCAGCCGTGCCTTAGCGAAGAAAATTGCACATGTGACAAAACTATACGAGCGCTGTCAACACCTTATATAGCGTCTTGGAGCGGATGCAAATTCCTGTGCCTGCCCAAACGCGAAATGTCCGCATCATGACATCGCGCAGCGTGCAAAGTATCTCACCACAGGGGGTCTACCACGTTTTGCACGGCAGGTCGCGTGGAGCGGGCAGCGAGACGCGTATACGCGTTTAAAAAGCCGAACAAGACGAATGAAAATGCGCTCGAAATCTTGGCGACGGAGTATTACAAAAAAAGCGGTCGGCGCGATCGTCAGAGCGGCAGATATCTTTTGCCGGGCGCAGGCGGTGCGAACGGCGATTCGTGGCGCGGCGGATTACGGTTACAGAGGAGGGATTGCGTTTGAAGTACGTCGCATTTTTTCGCGGCATCAATGTCGGCGGCAGGAATCTTGTTAAGATGGACGATTTGCGCCGACTTTTTGCTGCGCTGGGATTTCAAGACGTGAAAACATATATACAAAGCGGCAACGTTATTTTCTCATCTGATGACGGCGCGCGCGCTGCCATGGTTTCAAAAATCGCCGCTGCATTTGAAACGCAATTTGGATTTCCCGGCGCGGTGATTGTGCGGTCGGCTGCGGAACTGGGACATATACTTGAAACTGTTCCGTTTTCCGCAGCGGAAATCGAGCGGGCGACACAAGAGAATCCCGACGTTGAACATCTCTATGTCTATCTGTCCGATGCTGTGCTGAATCCCAAAGAAATTACACAGCTGTGTGTCGGCTATCCGGGGAAAGACAAAATGCATATAGCTGATGCCGAGATCTATTTACTTTGCCAGCAAAGCATCCGGGACTCCAAACTTGCAGGGGTTTTGGCAAAGATCCCACAGACATTGACCGCGCGCAATTTAAAGACAGTGCGCAAGCTTGTTACGATGTTATAATCGTATGGTTGGCTGATCGAACGTGCTGCCATTCAAACGTGAAAGCGGAAGCATACGCAAAAACTTCGTTGTCCGCAACGCCGCGCGTGTGGTCTTGGGGCGATCTTCCAATTTGAATGGAACGGGGCGCAGATTTTATAACGCCGCAAACGGATGCATAATTCTTGGAATTACGGGTTTTCAACACAGAAACCTGACACCACGGTGTCAGGTTTCTGTGTTATACTGTTTCTGAGGTGCGCCCATGCAGATTGCCCGGTTGTTTGAAATTGTATATTTGTTAATGGACAGGAAAAGCGTGACCGCCAGAGAGTTGGCCGCGCATTTTGAAGTATCTGTCCGAACTGTGCTGCGCGACATCGATACGCTGGCGGATGCAGGCATCCCGGTTTATACCACCCAGGGAAAAGGCGGCGGCATTTCTATTTTGGATCGCTTCGTGTTAAATAAAGCGGTGATTTCCGAAGACGAACAAAACCAGATTTTGTTTGCGCTACAAAGTCTGGCGGCAACGCAACAGTTTGATATGGAAAATGTATTGGGCAGGCTGCGCAGCTTGTTTGCGAAAACGGAAGCAAACTGGATCGCTGTTGACTTTTCGCGCTGGGGCAACAGCACGGCGGACCAGGTAAAATTTGAATTGTTAAAACATGCAATATTGCAAAAACACATGATCACGTTTTCTTATTCCAGTTCTTACGGGGAAACAAAAGATCGCAAGGTGTATCCGCTCCAAATGGTGTTTAAAGGTGTCGCCTGGTATCTGCGGGCATTTTGCGTATCCAAAAATGATTACAGAACTTTTAAAATCAATCGGATGCGAGAGGTGCAATTGTTGGATGAATGTTTTGCGGGAAAGGCGTTTTCCATGCCGGAGCTGGAACCGGATCTCTCTGTCCCATCTGGATTGACAGATTTAAAGCTGCGGTTTTCGCCACAGATTGCCTATCGGGTATACGACGAATTTGATGGAGAAGCGGTACAACCGCAGGAAGACGGTTCCTGCATTGTTACAACAAAGGTGCCGGCGGACGCCTGGCTGTGCGGATATATTCTGTCCTTTGGCACCGGTGTCGAAGTTCTTGAGCCGCAGGATATCCGCGAGGAGATGATGCGGCAGGCGGAGGCAATCCAAAAGAAATATAAAACATGACATACTGATGTCGAGTTTTATTTGGTAAGATGCAGATAACAATATTTCAGCGAGGAGAACAAAAAATGGAACAAAGGTATTGTCAAAGCTGCGGCATGCCGCTGAGCGAAGCCGCAGAGGCGTACGGCACGAACGCGGACGGTAGCAAAAACGAGGATTACTGCAAATACTGTTTTGAGAACGGCGCGTATACCTACAGCTATTCCATGGACGAGCTGATTGAATTCTGTATCCAACCCATGATCGAAAGCAATCCGGGCATGCAAGTGGACGAAGCGCGCGCGCAGATGCGCATCTTTTTCCCAACACTCAAGCGATGGAAGCAAACCTAATAGGGGAAGAACCACGAAAACTCGTATATTCTGACAGGAGGCAAAAAATGTCCAGACCTGTGACCAAAGCGGAGCTGATCGAAACGGCGAACACACAGTTTGAAAAGTTGTGGAAGTTGATTGACTCCATGGCGGAGGATGCGCAAGCCGCCACTTTCCAGTTTGACAGCACTGTCGGGAAGGAAGCGCACTGGACACGAGATAAAAATCTACGTGACGTCCTGATTCATCTGTTTGAATGGCATCAATTATTGCTGCATTGGGTAGAAGCGAACCAAAAAGGGGAAGCCAAACCTTTTTTGCCAGAGCCATACAACTGGAAGAATTATGGACAAATGAATGTGGCATTTTGGGAAAAACATCAGGCTACGTCCTATGCGGACGCAAAGAAACTGCTTCTTGATAGCAATAACAAAGTGATGGAAATGATTGAGAGGCTTTCAAACGAAGCATTGTTCGAAAAGAAGCACTTTGCCTGGACAGGCAGTTCCACGCTAGGGGCGTATTGTGTTTCTGCAACGGTCAGCCACTACGATTGGGCAATGAAGAAGATCAAAAGGCATATTCAGTCCTATCGGGCAGCGTGAGACGAACTGCTGCAGGTTTTTCGGCAGAAGGGGCGCTTTCTGAGACCTATTCACTTTTTTAAAAAGGCAAATCTGCAACGCACTACCTAAAGCAGACATTGAATAAGAAAGCCTCCGGTCGTAGAATAAAACGACAACGGAGGTTTTTGTATGTCAGGGAAAAAAGATTACAAAGGCAATTCGCTTTTTCATCAACAATTCCACAATAATTTGATGTTTTATTTTAGCAAGGGCATCAATAGTTGTCGAAGGCCGGTGATCTACTGAGCAAATGTAGTGGTTTGCGTCTTGCAACCGAATCGGCTAAAATAGAGACAAGAACAATATGAGGGAAGAACGATTATGAAACGGTATCAATGCGCAGTTGTTGGAGTTGGATTTGTGGGTGCGGTGCACATCGAAGCGGTGCGCCGGCTTGGGAATGTCGATGTGGTTGCGGTGTGCAACCGGCACGGCGCGCGGCAAAAGGCGGATGCGCTGTGTGTGCCAAACGCGTATGACGATTACAAAGCAATGTTGGACGCACACAAAGATCTGGATGTTGTGCACATCTGCACATCGGATGAGTCCCATTACGAGATCGCGAAAGAGGCATTGAACCGCGGCATACACGTGCTCTGCGAAAAGCCGTTTACACTGTCGGTAGAGCAGGCGCAGGAACTGGCGGCGCTGGCGCGGCAAAGCGGTCTGCGCAACGGTGTTTGTTTTCATCACCGTATGTATCCGATGCTCTGTGCAATGCGGGAATATATTGCGTCGGGCAAACTTGGGAATGTGAGCGCCGTGTTTGGCAACTATCTGCAGGACTGGATGCTCTATGACACCGATTACTCCTGGCGGCTGGAGGAAGGGCGGTCGGGCAAGACGCGTATCATCGCGGATGTCGGTACCCATTGGTTTGACACCGTTGAATATGTGACCGGCCACCAGATCACAGAGGTGATGGCGCAGTGTTTGACGATGTACCCAGTGCGCAAACGCGCGGTCGAAAAACGGGAGGCGTTTGCGAAGGCATCGGCCGATGCCGTGTACGAAGAAGTGGAAAATCATTTGGAAGATACGGCGACTGTTTTGATCCGCCTGGACAACGGCGCCATTGGAACATGTGTGCTGTCGCAGTCCTTTGCAGGCCTGAAAAATGCGGTGAAGGTCTGTGTGTCCGGTGATGAAAGTCTTGTGTCCTGGGATACGGAAGCGATGTGCGAGCTATTCATCGGCAACCGCGACCGCGCGAACGAAGTGCTCACGAAAACGCCGGCGCTGCTTCCGTCCGCCGCCGCGTCCCTGGCATCCTACCCGGGCGGACATGACGAAGGATATCCGGATGGGTTTAAACAGTTGTTCCGACAGTTTTATGACAGCATTGACCACGACGGCGCTTATTGTTACGCGACCTTTACGGACGGCCTGCACAGCACAAAGATCACCGAGGCAATCTATCAGAGTATTGTGAAAAAAACATGGATTTCTGTTTGAAAATAGTGGTATGCTGTGATCAAATTGCGTTTTTTGTATGATAGAATAATTTATCTTTTGTGTGACGAATGAAATTGATAGTTAACCAGCGAACCATTTGGTCATGCAGACAGCATTTGCTCGTGAACGCGGCAAGCACATGGATACGATCGCTTGCGCCGCTGTGAAAGACGCGAAGGGATGGACAAAGCATATGCTGGAATTGCCGGAGGCGTATACGATTGCCAAGCAACTGCGCGACACGGTCGTGGGCAAAACGATACAGTCGGTCATAACGCTGCAATCACCGCACAAATTCGCATTTTTTACCGGAGACCCTGCCGCGTACGCGGCGCAATTGCAACACAGACAGATGATGGATGCACGCGCCTGGGGCGGACATGTGGAACTGCAGATCGATGACATGCGGCTTGTTTTGTCGGAAGGCGTCAATCTGCGCTGGCTTGCGCCGGGCACGCCGGCACAAAGCAAACATCAACTTTGGATCGCGTTGGATGACGGCAGCGCGCTCGTTGCCACGGTACAGATGTACGGCGGATTTTCTCTGTACCATAAGGGTGAAGTAGAAAATGACTACTACCTTGTTGCGGTTGAAAAGCCGTCGCCGCTGACCGATGCGTTTGATTATCCTTATTTTTGCAGCATTGTTTCGGCCGCAGGTAAAAAGACCAGTGCAAAGGCGTTGCTCGCAACCGGGCAACGAATTCCGGGCTTGGGAAACGGCTGTTTGCAGGATATTCTGTTTTACGCGGGCATAAATCCGCAGACCAGGCTGGAAGCTCTGGACGAGACGGCCATCCAGGGATTGTATCAAAGTATTAAGAAAACGCTGGCGGATATGACGACCAAAGGCGGCCGCAATATCGAAACGGATTTATTTGGGAACGCGGGCGACTATCAGACGCAGCTTTCCGCCAAAAGCAATAAGGTTTGCCCGCGCTGCGGGGAAGGCATTGTGAGAAAAGCGTATCTAGGTGGCAATGTGTATTTTTGCCCAGCCTGCCAACCGATTTGACAATAGAGATAAAGGATGAAAGCGTATGGTGCTATTCCAAGAATCAAATCAGGCCGCGTGGGAACATCTGGAACGCGTTCCCTACGCGCAGACCGCCGCAGAACAGCGGGAAATCTATCTTTCCATGTATGAAACAGCGCATCCAAAACTGAACAGCCGCGCGCTGGATCATTTTCTTGCGCCACTCTTGCCGCAGGATCGAATCAATGTCAAGTTCTTGATCTATCGCGCGCCGGTCACACATCGCAACCTGATTGTGGAGCTTGCAAGGACGTACTGCAAAATCAAGCCGGATCGACTGGTCAGCCGCGCGGCAAAGAGTAATATCTATTTTGGCGGAAATGTTTACCTTACCAGAGAGACTTTTTTGAATGCGGAAAAGGATTCGCGCGGGCCATATTTTATTGTGTTTCATGAATTGGCGCATGCGATCGATTGGCGGTTTGGCGGCGCGCTGTTTTTCCGGACGATGCGCAGCGAATATGTGAGGCCGATTGTACAAGCGGTGTATGACAAGCTGGACGCGCACTTGGAGCAATTGCGGAATCAGGGCGTTTTGTTTGAAGAAAAGCAGCGGGAGCGGCTGCTACAATTTTTAAAACGCGGCGCCTGTAAGGATATTCGTTTGGATGAAACGGAACAGGCTTTGTTAAAAGAGCTGCGCAGCTATTTTGTGCCGCAGCTGTCCGGCGCAAATCACGCCGCATTATCGGATGCCTGGAGCGGTGCAACCGCTAACCGGATCTGCGGCCAAACACAGCACGCAAAATCCTATTATTTTATCGGACAGCGGCAGACGCATTTGCAGGGACCCGAGTTTTTTGCAAATCACTTTGCTTATGGCGTGCTTAACAATAAACAAGCGCTGAGCGACAACGCGAAGATGTTTCGGACAACAGTCAAACAGATGGATGAGTATATTCAGGATTTATTTGATCAGTAATTGCTATTGTGGTGGGATTTGAAAGAATGATAAACAGTCGGTTTTACACCGACTGTTTTGTCTGTCAAAGAACCAAAGGCGGCGAAAAGTGCACAAAACGATCCGACGGCATAAAGATACCCACCCCTGCCGCCCAGTAAACTGGGGCTTCGCCCCCCCCTAAAACTCAGTGAAGGAAATAAATGCCGTCGGATGCAGGACAGTGCCTATGCTATGCTGATGTCCGTTCGTCGACCTAGCTTTTCCGCTCCGGGTGTGGGGCGAAGCCTCACGTCAATCTGGGTGGCTGGGGCGGGATGACATCGGTCGACGAACGGAATTCCTTGTTCTCGCGTTTTAGAAAAGGGTTTTTGACACGCTAAAACAGTCGGTTTTACACCGACTGTTTATGTCTACGCAATAATAGAAAACATTCAAGATTAGTCAATTGTGGTCGAAGTGCGGCCGCGGCCTACAGTTTCAAACGTCAAAGTCGTCCAGGTTGCACAACCTACAACGCCGTCGACGGAAAGGCCGTGGGTGCGCTGAAACGCCATCACCGCGTTATTGGTGCCGTTTCCAAAAATGCCGTCCAGCCCATTTGTCGGAAACGCAAGCGTGTTGAGGCAATCCTGCAAAATGAGAACATAAGTGCTTTTGCTGCCGGTACGCAGTGTTGGAAAGCCCGCGCTGCAGGCGGGTGGCGTCTGCCGACGGTCGAAGTGCACCCAGGTGGGAGATAGACTTACCGGCTCGATATAGCGCCACAGACCAGACGCAGCCGCGTTGGCACGCAGTGCCGCGCGCATAGCATTTGTCCAGCCGAAACGATTTTGCCCAACATCGAACGAGACGCCGGCGTAGTGCTGGGACTGATCGGTATGCCCGCCTTCCCACGGACGTTTAAAACAGGCGCCAACCGGAATCGCGCTGCCCCAGCGCGCGCGCTGGGTGTTCCATGCCTGCATGGTAGCGCTGTTGGTCCAGAGCGTCGGGCTCGTACTAGTTCCGCGAAACTCCCTGACTTTGAGGGTGCTATTGACATTGTAGGGCATTGGATCTTCTTCGTCGCGGAAATAGGTTTCCATTTGATCAGTATCGTTATTTAGCAGGATAATTTTGGCCATTGGTTGCCCTCCAAATATAAATCTATATCTTATGGTATGAATTGGAGGGGGATAGTGTGCTAAGCGGCGAATTTTTGATCGCAGCGTAATCACAAAAGATAATGAAATATCAATATTCTGCCCAGAATCTACAAAAAAGCACAAAATGATGATTTCTTGATTCTTCATATGATACAATCTAAAACATAGCAATCAACGATTAAAGGAGCGATACTGTAATGCGTTTAACACCGGAACAGGTACGAGCTAGAGCAGCAGAATATAAGACAAAAGCGGAAGAAGTACAAGATGTTATCGACTATTTAACACAGGTCATGGCGCGTCTCCGCGATGATTTTGATGCGGACAGCGCAATGGCATTCGAAGAAAAATATCTTGAACTGAAGCCGGGCCTTGAGACAGGACAGCGTAACATTTCTTGGATGTCCAATGCCTGCACAGTGATGGCCGACACATTCGAGACCACAGACCGTGAACTTGCTTCGACCGTTCGAAACGCGTAGTCAACAAATTACAACCTCCAGCAGGTGTTGGAGGTTGTTTTTTTGTAAGAATATTTCTCTACTTTCGCGGAAACATGCAACGCGATAAGAATATTAAGTGATGTTTCGGCCTTTCAAAAAACCGATTGGCAAGAACAAAGGGCACAAATGCCTGACGGTCTCAAACAACCCGCCCCATCACCAAATGAAATAGAGCTGACGCCCCAGACCCCGCGTTTTGAAAGAAATGACCGTCGGAGCTGCAACAAAAGCGCCGATAGCACGGTTCTGTTCGTCGACCCGTTATTTTTGCGTGCGGAGCAAGGCGCAGCCCAAAGCGGGCGGACAAGGCGGAAGGAATGGGGCGAGGAACAATTACAAACATCAGCGCATAGCCAATCGTAAGCAGGCTAGCCGCAAATTGCCTGACAAACATGACACTAAACAATAAAACAATCGCCCAAACTGACAAGCCCTCATTTATAGAGCTTTTGAAGAGTTAGGAAAACTATGCCGAAAGAAGGACTGATTGGGGTGCAGGGCGCAGCCCAAAGCGGGCGGATACGGCGGAAGGAATGGGGCGAGGAACAATTGCAAACATCAGCGCATAGCCAATCGTAAGCAGGCTAGCCGCGAATTGTCCGAAAAACATGACACTAAACAATAAAACAATCGCCAAGCGCTGTGCAGTTCTCCATAATTATTCTTGAAATGCATCTAATAACAAATCCTCCTCGCATTACGTCTATTATATAATATTTAAGCCAACGGCTGGCTTTTAAAGCGCAGCCCAACAAACATAGAAAGTTGACTGCAGTTCCGTTGTCCAGGCAGCGCTGCGTTTATTATAACAATTTGTTTCGGGAAATGGAGTCAAACCTGGAAACGAACAAAGCTCAATTGCATTTTTTGCACCGAAATGGTATAATTGGGCAACGATTGACAACGTGTTGACCGGGAACAGTACAATGGATCGCCCGCTGCAGAGAGTGGGGCAGACTGCTGCGAGCCCCTGCGAGCCATCGATTGGAACCCACCCGCGAGCGCCGGCGAAGAGCCGGACGGCACCCGCCGTTACCGGGAACAGAGTGGGCAAACCGTGCGCGGTGTTGTCAACAAAGGTGGTACCACGGCAGTTGCCCGTCCTTTGGCGGGAAGCTGCTTTTTCTTTGTAGGAATATCGATTGTTATGCAAATACAATTTAAAAAATGTGACAGGATATGCTATGGAAAAACGAATGCAATTGATTATCGTAAAGGTGGGAACGTCGTCACTTGTGGATGCAAGCGGCAATGTTTCCTCTGCGAAAATAGAGCGCCTGGTTGCGCAGATTGCGGATCTGCGCGATGCGGGGCATCAGGTTGTCGTTGTGACATCGGGCGCAATTGCGGCCGGGTTCCGCCGGCTTGGGTTTCCTGAACGGCCGAAAACAGTTTCCGCAAAGCAAGCGGCGGCGGCGGTAGGGCAGGGGCTGTTGATTGAAGAGTACACCAAGCAATTGTTTTTGCGCGGGTATGTCGGCGCGCAATTGCTGCTCAACCGCACGGACTTTACCGACAAACGCCGCTATCAAAATGTGTTCAACACACTCGGCACGCTGCTGAAACACGGCGCGGTACCAATCATCAACGAAAATGATACCGTCTCTTTTGAAGAACTCAAGTTCGGGGATAATGATACACTGTCTGCGCATGTTGCCGCGCTGCTGCATGCGGACCTGCTGATTTTGCTCACCGACGTCGACGGACTCTATACCGGCGACCCGCAGCGTGACGTCAACGCGCAACGCATTGATGTGGTGGAAAAAATTGACGACGCGATCGACGAGATGGCGCACAGCGCAAGCAGCAAGGTCGGCACCGGCGGCATGAAATCTAAAATCAGCGCGGCAAAACTGGCGACGACGTCCGGCGTACCTGTCTTTATCTGTTCTTCGGCGGAGAAAGATGTGCTGCTGCATGCCCTGGACGGCACAGCTGCGGGCACTTATTTTACGCCGCTGCCGCACGCGATGAACACAAAGCTGCAGTGGCTGGCGTTTCATTCAGACGTTAAGGGAACCCTGGTGATAGATGACGGCGCAGTAACAGCACTGCGCAAACGACACACCAGCCTGCTGCCGTCCGGTATCACGGATGTCCGCGGCGAGTTTGTTGCGGGCGACGTTGTGGAAGTAGTGGATGAAGATTTTAATTATATCGGAAAGGGTGTAACGCAATATAACAAGCCCGATCTGGAGCGGGTGCTGGGACGCTCGACAAATGAGATTCAGGAACTATTTGAAAACAAATCGGAAGCCATCCATCGTGACGATTGGCTTGGCACCGAGAAACTGGATGGGGGAACTTTGTGATGTCCGAAGTTTACGAGAAAGCCGCGTTGGCCAAAAAGACCGCGCTCGCCATCGCGGACTGTACGCGCGACAAAAAAGATGCCGCACTGGCGCGGATTGCCGCCAGCCTGCTTGAGGACAGCGAGGCCATCCTGGCGGCGAACGAAAAGGATATGGAGGCGGGCAAAGCTGCGGGAATGACTGACAGTGTACTTGACCGGCTGATGCTCAGTGCAGCGCGCATCCAAGACATTGCGCACGGCGTGGAGGAGGTTATCGCGCTTTCCGACCCTGTCGGCGAGGTTCTATCCGAAACAGTGCGGCCCAACGGCATGGCGATTTTAAAAGTGCGCGTTCCTTTCGGCGTGATCGCGATGATTTACGAGGCGCGTCCGAATGTGACGGTGGACAGCGCGGCGCTGGCGCTTAAAACGGGCAACTGTATCGTGCTGCGCGGCAGCAGCTCGGCAATCCATTCCAACAAAGCGATTGTCGCATCTATGCGGCGTGCGCTGCGGCAAAGCGAAATCCCGGAGGACACGATCCAGCTGATTGAAGAAACAAGCCGTGAGGCCGCCGCAGAACTGATGCATCTCAACCAATTCATCGATGTACTCATTCCGCGCGGCAGTGCGGAACTCATCCAAAACGCGCTGCAGAACGCGACAGTGCCCATCCTAGAAACAGGCGTGGGCAATTGTCATATCTTTGTGGACGAAAGCGCGTTGCCTGGCATGGCATTGCCGCTTGTCATCAACGCGAAAACCCAGCGGCCATCGGTTTGTAATGCGGCGGAAAAGCTGCTTGTGCATGAAAACTGGCCATCAAAATCGCTCAAACAAGTGCTGGATGCGCTGGCGGATGCGGGCGTCGAGCTGCGCTGCTGCGACCGCGTACGTGCGCTTTTCCCGGACGATGCCCGGTTGCAAGTGTTACCGGAGAGCGATTATGCAGTGGAATACCATGGCATGACGATGGGCGTTAAAATCGTAGACCATGTGGATGCAGCGATCGATCATATCAACACTTACGGTAGCCACCACACCGACGCAATTATAACCGAAAGCAGCGAAAACGCGAACCGGTTTTTGATGCGCATTGATTCCGCGGCGGTCAACCACAATGTGTCCACGCGGTTTACCGACGGCTTTGAATATGGGTTTGGCGCCGAGATCGGCATCAGCACACAAAAGCTGCATGCGCGCGGCCCGATGGGGTTGCCGGAACTGACGTCATATAAGTATCTCGTGTTGGGCAGCGGACAGGTGCGCAGTTAGGGATTGAAAACGGGTCGTCAGAAATTGGAAGTGGCAGTCCGCAGGCTGCAATAAAGGCTTGAACAAAAACTGATTGTTGAAATCCGTAAAAAGGCTGGTCGCTCTGTGACAGAGCGGCCAGCCTTCAGGCTGTCAAAGAACCAAAAACAGCGAAAAAGGGAACAAATATCCGATTGCCGCCAATCAATTGGAGCCTCGCCCCAAACCCCATGGAAGAAAATAATAGGCCGTCGGATGCGGGACAGTGCCGATACGACGCTGGTTTCCGTTCGTCGACCTGTCATTTCATTACCGGGGCGTGGCCCCACCCCAATCGGGTGAAGGGAGCGGGGTTGTGTCGGTCGACGAACGGAACGCCTTGCGCCTTTTGATGCTCTCCAGTTTAAAAAGGACTTTTGACACGCTGAGGCCGGCGGCTCCCAAACAGAGCGGCCGGCCTTTTATCTAGCGGAAACCGCGCCAGGCGAAGTCCCCAACTTTTTATATCTACTGCGCAACACATGCTGCCCTGTTATTGGGCTGCAAAGCAAAACTGTGTTTTGTGCGTATAGGTTTCGCCCGCGCGCAGCAGTGCAGAGGGAAACTGGGGATGAGCCATACAGTCCGGGAAATACTGCGTTTCAAAGCACACGCCGTCGCGCCGGTGATATACCCCTCCCATGCCCTGTTCCGCCCCGAGGAAATTGGCGGTATATACCTGTACGCCTGGCATCGTGGTCTGTGCCGACATCGAAAGGCCGGTTTTGTCCGCGGTCATTTTACAGACGTTTTTATATAGTACGGCGGGATCGAGCACAAAGTTGTGGTCATAGCCATGGCCGTTGACTATCTGCGGGTGCGACGCTTCGATATCCCGACCAATCCGTTTTGGAATTCGGAAATCAAAGGGGGTGCCGGCCACGTCGGCAACGACGCCGGTGGGCAGACCGTCGGCGTCAATTTCGGTATATTGCGCCGCGTACAATTGCAGCGTATGATCCAAAACCGTGCCGCTGCCTGCGCCGTTCAGGTTAAAGTAGGAATGGTTGGTGAGATTGACAAAAGTGTCCGCGTCGCTCCGCGCAAAATAGGTAATTTCGAGGCAGTTGGCAGTCTGTGCAAGGCGAAACATCACGGTAACATCCAAATTGCCGGGATAGCCCTCCTCGCCGTCCGCAGCGCGATAGCGAAAAGCCAAAGCGTTTTCTTCTCCGGTATCCTCGCAGAGAAAAATACGCTTGTCAAACCCACACAATCCACCGTGTAAATGGTTGGGTCCGTTATTGATTGCAAGCGGATAGCGAACGCCGTTAAGAACAAACGCGCCTTTTCCGATCCGGTTGGCAAAACGGCCGATCGTGGCACCGAAAAACGCGTCATGGGCTTCATAAGATGCAAGATTGTCGAAACCGAGCACGACATTGATCAGTCTGCCATCGGCAGCCGGCACGGTCATCGATTGGATGGTACACCCATAGTCGAGAACGCAGACGGACATGCCGGTATGGTTTAGAAGCGTATAAGCGTGGACGGTGCTTCCGGCTTTCGTTGTGCCAAACACTGTGCAGTGCATAAATTGCCCTCGATTTCCGCATTGATGTTGCCGCATAGCCGGCGCATATTTCCAAACAGCGATGACTGCGCGGCGATCGAAAACTAGATATAGTGTAACACATTTACGCGTTTGGGACGCAATAAAACGATGATTTGACTACTTTGTTGAGATGGAACTTACCGGTGTGTTTCGAAATTACCGATAAGTCGATAAATTCTGCCGCACAAAAGTATTAAAATTCTCTTTTCCTTTGCATTGCCGTGTGGTATTAGCTATACTGATAGTATAAGAATTATAAGAAAAAGGTGAAAGTATTTTCAGGTTTTTCTGGATCATCAGGTGAACGAATCCATTCTAATTCTGCTTAATGTCGGTTCTACATTGCGCAGTGGGGGAAAACCGCATGACCGATATTTTAATCATTGAAGATACTGCTGAAATCGCTGAGACTTTGCAGGATTTTTTACGACGTGACGGTTACACTTGTGAAATAGCGGGTAACGGCGAGGATGGCCTTGCCTGGCTTGCGCAGCACAAAGTGCGGCTTGTTTTGCTGGACCTTATGCTGCCGGGCGTCGATGGATTTCAGGTCTGTAACCGCATCCACAGGGAGATGAACCTGCCGCTTATTATTCTAAGCGCGCGGATAGATAAATCGGACAAGCTCGACGCGCTGCAGCTTGGCGCGGACGACTATATTGAAAAACCGTATGATATCGATCTGCTGTTGGCCAGAGTGCGTGCGCTTTACCGGCGGCATTATGATGAAACAGCGCGCGGCGGTATCCTGACCGAGGGGGAATTTGTGTTGGACAGCGCCGGCCGTACTGTCATACATAGAGGCAAGCAGCTGACGCTGACCATGAAAGAATATGAGTTGCTTGCGTTTTTGATTGAGAACAAGGGGAAGGTGATACGAAAAGACATTTTGCTGGATGCGGTCTGGGGAAGAGATTCGTTCAGTGAGCCGTCGACGTTAACGGTACACATCAAATGGCTGCGGGACAAGATAGAGAAAGACTCAAAAAATCCAAAACACATCGTTACAGTTTGGGGTGTAGGATATAAATTTGAGGTGTGAGGGGCTATGAAATTTTTTACAAGGCTCATGATTGTTTGTTTGACGGTTATGGTCGTTTTTGCTGTGATTGCGAATATCGTCCTAATCCGCACGGCGAACTACGACACCAATCAATTATATAATGTGGAAATTAACCGCCTGCTGGCGGATTTAGAACAGGCCGAGCAGTATCGGCAACCGGATTTAGCAGAGTGCAAATCTGTATACAATGTCAGTTATCTGCCGGTCGGCGCAACCCGTGCCGAGGCAGAATTATTCTATCAAATTGGTAACGATCCTGTGGTCATCAAGCCGCTCTACCATGCAAGCATGGTTGCGGGGTATGTCAAGTTTACCTACCGAACCTCCACAGCGGATGCCATGTGGGAATTCTTGTTGCTTGCAAACATATTATTTTTGATATTTATTCTGGCGACCGGGGGGATTCTGTTTTATATACGGGAAAAAGTGCTCAAGCCGTTTGAAACATATTCCGAACTGCCGGAACAGATGGCGCGTGGCTACCTGACAAAGCCAGTATATGCTCAGAAAAACCAATATTTTGGCCGGTTTCTGTGGGGGCTGGATATGCTGCGCGAATCGCTTGTGACACAAAGACAACAATCCAACGAAGTGGAGCGGGAAAAGAAAACGCTGATTCTTTCCCTTTCGCATGATCTCAAAACACCGCTGAGTGCCATTAAGCTGTATACCAAAGCGCTGAAGGAAGACCTTTATGAAGATCCGGAAAAACAGCGTGAGGTGATTGGCCGCATTGAACAAAAGGCACAGGATATCGACACGTTTGTACGTGATATGATCCGCGGAACGACAGAGGGCATGCTTGCGATCGACGTGCAAAACAGCGAGTTTTACCTGGAAGCGCTTCTCACTGCGCTGCAGGACAATTATCGTGAAAAGCTTTCGCTGTTGCACGCAGAGCTGGAAATTGGCGCTTATATGAACTGTATGTTATACGGCGACCTCGACCGCACGATTGAAGCGCTCGAAAACACCATCGAAAACGCGTTGAAATATGGCGACGGCAAAGGGGTGCAGCTCAGTTTTTTGCGGGAGGAAAACTGCCAGCTGATTGTTGTGACCAACACCGGCAACACACTGCCGCGGGACGAAATTGTGCACATCTTCGATAGTTTTTGGCGTGGCTCGAATGCCAAGGGACAGTCAGGCAGCGGACTTGGATTGTATATTGCACGGCAGATTATGCACAAAATGGACGGCGATATCTACGCCGATGCCGAAGGCGACAAAATGCATGTGACGTTGGTCTTAAAGCTGGCGTAATCGCGCGTGGAAAAAGTCGTTAAAGCCGCAGGGGCATTGTAGAAACGGAGCGGATTCATCTCGCGGATGGAATCCTATATCCGAATATGCAAAAGTTGTGGAATGTGGAATGCGCGTTGCAGGTGCGTGTCTTGTAAAATGAGCAGGCCGGAAAGCTGTCGAACAGGCGGTAGGGTTATAGACTGCCCGACGTCCGGGCTGCTTTTTGTGAGGCGACATGGCAGGACTAGTTAGTCGCACAAACATATTGCGTGATTTGCGAAGTCTTCGGCAATGGCAATAAGCGGAGGCTTTGACAAAAACCTGATTTGTTGCCGAATAGAATGTTACGTTTTCAGATATATTCTTGTGCACAGAAAAAACGTCAGCCGACAGGTCACGTCGGCTCGGGGTGTCAAGAACGAAAGCGCGAAAAAGTGTACGAAATAGACGACAGCCGAAAGATACCAACCCTGCCGCCCAATCAATTGAGGCTTCGACCCAAACTCCATGGCAGGTCATAACGGCCGCGAATGCGGGAAACTGCCGATCCAACGCTGCTTCCCGTTCGTCGACCGGTCTTTTCTCTCGGGGTTTGGGGCGAAGCCCCACGTCAATCGGGTGGCTGGGGCGGGAATGCAACGGTCGACGAACGGAATGCCTTGTGCATTGTCGTTTTCGCGTTTTATATCAGGACTTTTTGACACACTGAGCCGGTAGGTCACGCCGGCTGATTTTTCAAATTATAGTTTTGTGGAAGGAATGCATTTGTCTATTCTTTCTGTCCCAAGCGAGAAAATGCGAGAACAATGCCGCCGATGCCAAAGAGCAAGAGCAAGGCGCCAATGATATATGCGAGCGTGACGCTTGCCAACACTGGTTGGAAGAGCAGCAGGCAGCCTGCGATGAGACCCAGCACGTTGACAATCAGCGTAATCCAATAGGATCCGCTGCCGCCGGTGCGCTTGACAAAGCCCAGGTTGGACAAACGCGATATGCAGTGGACAATGAACCAGATTGGGAAGAGAATGCCAATGGTCAATACACCGATGTTGATATTGAGCAGGAATAAAATGCCGACCAAGATATTGAGGATACCGGAGATCAGCGCGGACACCGGCCCAAACCCGCCGCGCTGTAAGCGCGCATAGAATGCGATGTCCACAATACCGCTGATGATCGCCGCGATGCCATAGAAAACGACGAAACTTCCAATTGCAGTTGCAGGCGAGAAAAAGGTGAGACAGCCAAGTGCGATGAGCAAAATACCCAGGATGAGCTCCGCCCATCCAAAAGAGGAACGAGACGACATGAAAAAGAGCTCCTTTCAAATTTCTACTATTAAGATACAGTATGTTCCATACCTATCTGAATTAGTATAGACGAAATATTTGATAGATAAGCCCTATCATGCAGCACGCGTAGTTTTCTACAATAATTTTCAGAGAAGAAATAAAAAAACAACCGGTTTTCCGGTTGTTTTTTTACACTGGCGTTATTCCGTTTTGCTGAAGCGGGAAAAGGCGAGCACAATATTTCCCACGCCCATTATCACGAAATGAGACGCGATAATATAGGCAATTACCAAGTAGGATAACGTGTTCTGGAACAGCAGTGTCATGCCAAGTCCGTGCCAAGTAGATGAACGCCAGTGTAACCCAAAACGAGATGTTGCCGGCGCTACGCGTAATAATCCCAGATTAGAGAGCCAGGAAAGGCGGTGCACAATGAATCCGAGGGGACAGTTTCGGTCGTTTGCATGCCAATAGTGATGTTGAGCAGAAGCAGCAACCGATGACACGATTGACGATACCGGAGGCGAGCGAAGAAATCGGGTCAAAGCGGCGCGTTTCAGGGTTTGCATAATGCCGATCATAAGCGCGAGGATGCCGTACAGTGTTACAAAGTTATACAGCGCTGCCCAAGGGCTGAGAAACGAAAGCCAAGCGCGATGCATAAATTTCCCGGGACGAACGTGCCTCCAAACTGACGGCATGAGAAGAAGGAAAACAGAGGTCGTGCGGATATCTTCGATGCCAATGGAAAAGCTTCTTAAAGATAGGTAGATCTAGTAGAGATGCCAAATTTCTCTACTTAAGTATTTATTATTATATATAAATGCGGTACACTAGCAGGGATTCAAATAAACGCGGTAAGGAGGGATCGCCATGGCATTGTTTGTCAGAACCAAAAGCAGCGAAGCGCAAATTCGGGAGCGCATGCGAGAGCGGGAATCCGCATTGCGGCAATTTGCACAGATATCGCAGGAAAAACTGTTTGCACAGTTACAGGCCGACGCTGCGGGACTATCCGGAAGAGAAGCAGAGAATCGGCTGGATGATTTCGGGCCCAATATTATTACAACCGGCAAAACGGACAGTGTCTGGACGCGATTGATCAAAGCGTTTGTAAATCCGTTCAGCATTGTGTTGATCCTTGTCGCTGTGATCACATACATTACGGATATTGTATTGTCAGAGGGCAGTGATTACGCGACGATTCTTATTATTTTTGCCTTGATTGTTCTCTCGGGTATTATCGCGTTTGCCCAGGATCAACGGTCGAGTGCCGCTGCGAGCCAACTGTCCAAGATGATTTCCAACAAAGCGGATGTGCTGCGCGATGGCAAACAGATTGAGATTAATATTGATAACATTGTGCCGGGTGATGTCGTGAAACTGTCGGCAGGCGACATCATTCCGGGGGATGTCCGATTTCTGACGACAAAAGACGCGTTTATCGCGCAGGCGGCGCTCACCGGGGAATCCAACCCAGTTGAGAAGTTTACCGGCGCGCAAACGTCTTCGGACGCGCTGACCGATATTGTCAATTTGGGATTTATGGGCTCCAACATGGTGAGCGGCAGCGCGCTTGCCATGGTCATTGCAACGGGCAACGAAACCTATTTTGGCGCCATGGCAAAATCCCTGAGCGGTGATAAGTCCAAGAACAGTTTTGAGCGCGGGATTCAGTCGGTGAGCAGCTTGCTATTGCGGTTTATGTTGATTCTTGTGCCGGTCATTTTTATCATCAACGGCATTATCAAAGGGGATTGGGCGAGCTCGCTGCTGTTTTCCGTGTCCGTTGCGGTGGGGCTCACGCCTGAAATGCTGCCCGTAATGATGACGTCCACGCTCGCCCGCGGGGCGGTTGCGATGTCTAAACACGACACCATTGTGAAAAACCTGAGCGCAATCCAGACGTTTGGCGAGATGGATATTTTATGCACGGATAAAACGGGCACGATTACCGAGGACAAAATTATCCTTGAAAAGTATATGGATATTCACGGCAACGACGATTTGCGTATTCTGCGGCACGCCTATCTCAACAGTTATTATCAGACCGGCCTCAAAAACCTCATTGATATCGCTGTAATCAACCGCGCGGACGAAAACGGGCTGCATACGCTGCAGGACAATTACACGCGCGTTGACGAAATCCCGTTTGACTTTGCGCGCCGCCGCATGAGCGTTGTGCTGCAGGACAACGCCGGGAAACGGCAACTGATTACGAAAGGCGCTGTGGAAGAAATTATGGCGATCTGCAGCCACGTGGAATATGAAGGCAAAGTGCAGGCGCTGGATGGGGCGCTTCGCATCATGGCGATGGGTGTATACGAACAGTACAACCGCGACGGGTTGCGCGTTCTGGCCGTTGCGCAAAAAAATGAGATCAAAGGGGCAGGTGCTTTTAGCGTCGATGATGAGTCGGACATGGTGCTCATCGGCTTTGTTGGGTTTCTCGACCCGCCAAAGGAGAGCAGCAAGGCAGCGATTCGTGCGCTGCATGCGCACGGCGTCCGCGTGGTTGTCCTGACTGGGGACAGCGAGGGGGTGGCGGTCAAAGTTTGTGAAAAAGTGGGCGTGTCCGTAGCGCATCGTTTGACCGGCAAAGACGTGGAAGAAATGGACGAGATGCAATTGCGCAACGCCGTTGGCAAATGCAACCTGTTTTCCAAACTGTCCCCAACCCAAAAGCAATGGGTTGTGGAGGCGATGCAGGAGAATGGCCATACAGTCGGGTACATGGGCGACGGCATCAATGACGCGCCGGCGCTGCGCCAGGCCGATGTCGGCATTTCTGTGGACAGCGCGGTGGATATCGCGAAGGAGACCGCGGATATCATCTTGCTCAAAAAAGATTTGATGGTGCTGGAAGAAGGGGTTGTCGAAGGGCGAAAGACGTTTGGCAACCTCATAAAATATATCAAGATGGCGGCGAGCGGCAACCTGGGCAATATGATTTCGGTTTTGGTTGCAAGCGTCTTTTTGCCGTTTCTGCCGATGCTGCCACTGCATATTCTGACACAGAATCTGCTCAACGATTTTGCGCAGATCGGCATTCCGTTTGACAAGGTGGATGCCGAGTATGTGCAAAAACCACGCCGCTGGGAGACGGGCAGTATCCAGCGATTTATGCTGACGATGGGACCTTTGAGTTCGCTGTTCGATATCGCTTGTTTTGCGGTATTGTACTGGATGATCGGCGCCAATGTGCCCAATTTGGCCGGATTGTTCCAAAATGGCTGGTTTGTTTTCGGAACGTTGTCCCAGATTGTTGTTATCTACATGATCCGTACCGCGAAGACCCCGTTTCTGCACAGCCGCCCATCCAAACCGCTTGTTGCCTCCTCTACAATTGTGATGGCGATTGTGTTGCTCATTGGCTTTACCGGGATTGGCGTCGTGCTCGATTTTATTGTGCTGCCGCCGGTTTACCTCCTGTGGCTCGCGGGGTTGCTGCTTTGCTATAGCCTTGCAACACAACTGTTTAAGACGCTGTATATCCGCTTGTTTGGAGAGTGGCTATAAAAAATCCAAAAAGATTACAAAATAGTTGCAAATCGCTGCGGTTTTGGCGCAAACTAATACCACACATGGATATCGTACCAAGGGAATCGGATGGGGAGTTGGATGAAAAAACTGGCTAAAATTTTCGCGGTCTGCCTGAGCCTTGTCCTGGTGATGGTGTTGACCGCCGGCATCGTGGCAGGAAATTATTTCTATACGATGGCATTGGATCCCGCAAGCGATAAGTCGGCAATTTTTGCCGCGCAGCATAACACGGTTGACTATGAGGCCGTGATGCGGGAGATTACTGCACGGGAGCAGTGGCTGGAGGCATCCAATCACAGCGACCTATATTTGCAGTCTTACGACGCTCTCAAGTTACACGCTGTTCAGATTCTTAATGGGGAAGCGGAGAATTGGGCGATTCTCTGTCACGGATACGGCGGCAGCGGCGAGCAGATGCTCTATGCGGCGCAAACGTTCTATTCCATGGGATATAATATCCTGCTGCCCGATGCGCGCGGCCTTGGTGAAAGCGAAGGCACCTATATCGGCATGGGCTGGCATGAGCGCAGGGATGTGGTGTTTTGGGCAAAAAACCTCGCCGAACGCAACCCGGCGGCGTGCATTGTATTGTACGGTGTGTCCATGGGCGGTGCGACCGTCATGATGGCTTCTGGGGAAGAAGATTTGCCAAGCCAGGTCAAAGCGGTTGTGGAAGACTGCGGGTATACGTCGGTATGGGATGAGTTCTCGTATCAACTCGGCCAACTGTACGGCTGGCCGGATTTCCCGCTTATGAACTTTGCTTCGCTTGTGACCAGGCTGCGCGCAGGCTATACGCTGAAAGAGGCAAGTGCGGTTGGCCAGGTGGCAAAATCCAAAACGCCCACACTGTTTATCCATGGGGACAGCGATACCTTTGTGCCGTCCGAGATGGTCTACGATGTGTACGATGCCTGTGCGGCACCCAAAGAACTGTATATTGTTGAAGGGGCGGCGCACGGCATGGCAAGCAGCGTAGATGGCTATAAATATTGGATGCGCGTTTCCAATTTTCTCTCACAGTATGTCGAGGAAGAAAGTGTCGCTTGATGATCGTCATACCGAAAACTATGGAAATGCAACAAAAGAGTCCAGATAAAAACCAGCTGTGGGCAAACGCTCACAGCTGCTTTTTAGGCTGTCAAAGAACCCCAGGCAGTGAAAAAGTGCGCAAAACGATCCGACAGCCGAACGATACCCATCCCTGCCGCCCAATACAATGGGGCTTCGCCCCAAACCCAAAAAGGAAATGAAAGGCCGTCGGTGCGGGGTAGCTGCCGATCCCACGCTGGTTTCCGTTCGTCGACCTGTCCTTTCGTCTCTGGGGATGTGGGCAAAGCCCCGCGTCAATCTGGCGGCTGGGACGGGATTGCATAAGGTCGACGAACGAAACGCCTTGTGCGTTTTGTCGTCCTCGCGTTTTATATGTGGACTTTTTTGACACGCTAAAACCAGCTGTGGCAAACGCCAACAGCTGGTTTTCATCTATGTTATTCTATTCAGAACGACATGCTTTTGCCGCCTGCAGGTTGCGGCGGTAATCCGGCAGATAGGACAGCGCGGACACCACGGCAAAGACCAGCGTAATCGCGAGCAAAGCGATCACAAGCCATGTCGGCACATCGGGGAACAAAATCAAAATGCTGACCACGGCGTAAAAGATAAACGTAGAGATTTTACCAATCAGTTTGGAGCCGGTGTATTTGATGCCTTTGCGCAGCATATGCGCGGCCAAAATGCCCATGAGCGTGTCTTTAAACAATAGAAAGGCAAAGATCGCCACAATCCAGATCTGTTTTGTCTTGATCACCAGCATGACGCAAACAGAGACCTGTGTCAGTTTGTCCGCCGCGGGATCAAGCACTTTGCCGAGATCGCTGATCCACTGAAATTTTCGCGCAAGGAAGCCGTCCAAAAAGTCTGTCAAACCGGAAATGATTAAAATGACCCCTGCCGCAAGCGTATTGCCGACGGCCATCTGCCAGACAAAAAAGGGAATCAGAACAATTCGAAAAGCGGATAATATGTTGGGAATATGCTTCATATCGTTGCCTCTCTTTGTTCTATATTCTACAGTAGCATATGCGGAATTGCAACCATCCGTTATCCAAATAATTGATTGCGAAAAAAATTACTTTTTTGCATTTAATGCTTTTTTAAGAATTACTGTATTACAATGGGCAAAACAGACAAAGCGGGAGTCAAGCATGTGGTTTCGGATTTTAAAAAAAGATGTTCTGCGCAAAAAGGCGATGAACAGCATTTTGCTTGTGTTTGTGGTCCTGTGCGCGATGTTTTTGGCCAGCAGCCTAAACAACCTGCGTATTATGACAAATGCGCTTGATTATTTTGCGGAGCAGTCCCATACTGCAGACTATTACGTAATGCTGCGCCAGCAGGAAGACGCGCTAACCTGGATTACCAAAAACAAAGCAGTCAACGATTATGAGCAACAGAAATTTGTTTCTCTTTCGCAAACTGACATCACGCATGCAGGCAAGGCCCTGGAGGCCAACGCTTCCTTTGGACTTACAACGCTGGGGCAAAAATACAACTATATTTTTGACCAAAGTGATAAGAGACTGATGCAATTGCAGGATGGCGAAATTGCGCTCTCTTATACTGTCTGCGAGCACAGCGGGCTTTCTGCGGGAGACGAGATCACGGTTAAACTCGGCGACAGCAAAAAAACGTTTGTCCTTGCCTACATCATAAAAGATATCGTATTTGGATCTGACTTTATGGGGTTTAACAGCGCGTTTATCAGTGATAGTGACTATCGGTTTTTTGCAAAAGATCCCGCGGCCGGAAAGATTGTCCTGTATTCTGTTGTCACGGATGATCTCGACGCATTTCTGCGTGAAAAGTTTCAGGACGTCTCCAGTGTCATGTTTGAATTTGAGGGAGCGAAACTCCAATTAACGTATATCATGAATACCATGATTTTTGCGATTCTGATTGTGCTGTCGGCCTGCCTGATCGCGATCGCCTTTGTGCTGCTGCGCTTTACCATCGGCGTCACACTGCAGGAGGACTACCGCGAGATTGGCATCCTGCGCGCGATCGGCATGCGCTATAGATCGATTCGTACGCTGTACATGGTCAAATACGTTGCGATTGCAATTTTGGGCGCGGCAATCGGCGCGGTCATCAGTCTGCCGTTTGGAGAGTTGTTGCTCGGGACATTGCGCAACAATATCGTGATGAATCCTGCAGGCCGGTATCCAATTATACCGTTTGTCAGCGCTGTGTTTATTGTGTTGGTAACCTATCTATTCTGCTGGGGCAATACGCGCCAAGTACAAAAATTTACGGCGATTCAGGCAATCCGCAGCGGCGCGGCAAGTGAGCGGTACCGCCGCAAAGGGCTACTGCATCTGCCCGCTTTTAAGCGCGTGTCAGCGGTGTGGTTTATGGCCCTCAACGACATTTTCAGCAGTCTGAAAAATTACACAGTTCTATTTGTCACGTTTGTTCTGGGAACGCTGTTGTTTGTGCTGCCGGCCAACGCGGAGAGTACATTGGCGAACGATGATCTGGCAAAGTATATGGGACAGAGCAAGTCGGATGTTTATATCGACACCGGAAACTTTGATGCGCTACTATATAGCGGCGATTACGATAAAGTCATTGAGAATCTGCGCCAATTGGAACGAGACTATGCGAAAGACGGCATCAGCATTCACCTGTTCCAAACGTACCATTATACGGTTAACGTCTACACCCAAAACAAAGCGGACGGCCGCGCGGTATCGGCGAACCAGACGACCGATGATACAGAAGTGAATACTGTTATGAAGACGGGCGTTTACCCGCGCTTGGCAAATGAGATTGCCATGACCGAACTGTTTATGGAAAAGCTCGGTGTTTCGGTCGGTGACAGTGTGCACATTCTGCAGGGCGACAGTGACCGCGAATACATCATCACCGCCAGTTATGAAACACTGATGGAAATGGGCGAATCGATCCTTTTCTCGTCCAAAGCGCCCACCGATTTCACCTATGTTTCCGGATTGATGTCCATCAACGGCAATTTTATCAGCCGCAGCGATGTCGCCGGACAAATAGAACAGCTAAAAAAGGTCACACCGGCGCGTTTTAAAGTACTGACGCCAAACGAATTTGTTACGGAGACATTGCCCGGTGTTGTGGAGATGGTGCACGGCTGGAAAACCGCGCTGCTCGGCATTGTGTTGGGCATTAATTGTCTGATCACGGTTCTGATGAGCCGCACTTTTTTGGCGAAAGACAAGGGCGACATCGCGCTGCTCAAGGCGATCGGGCATTCCAACCATTCTCTGCGGCGGTGGCAGGCGCTGCGCATCATTCTGGTGATGCTGGCAGCGATTGTTGTCGGGATGCTGTTTTCGCTCGCGGTCAATCCCGTTATGGTGCGGTTTACCTTCGGCATCATGGGCGCGCCAAACGTACCCATTCACATGGATCTTTTGGAAACGTTTGTGGTTTATCCCGCGATCATGATCACCGGTATTGTGCTCTGTGTTTTTGTAACTACCCTGTCGCTGCGGCGCATTCATCTGCGCGACCTCGGCGCAATTGAATAAAAGGAGTTGGATACGATGAACGCACTAACTGTAGAAAATTTGAGCAAAACCTATATTGTCAACAAGCTGCAGAACAATGTTCTGCGCAACGTGAACTTTACCGTCGAGGATGGGGAGCTTGTCGCGATTATGGGGCCGTCCGGCTCGGGCAAGACGACCCTGCTGTATACGGTCAGCGGAATGGATACGATGACCGCCGGTACCGTTCACTTTTATGACCATGACATTTCCGTTGTAACAGCGGATGAAATGTCCCATATCCGGCTGGAAGAGATGGGATTTATCTTTCAACAGATGTATATGCTGAAAAATCTTTCAATCAACGACAACATCCTGCTGCCGGCGTACCAATCCACGCAGAATAAGGGCAGGGCAATGCGAAAAGAAAAGGACGAACG
Source organism: Oscillospiraceae bacterium (assembly GCA_031547945.1). Taxonomy (GTDB): domain Bacteria; phylum Bacillota; class Clostridia; order Oscillospirales; family Ruminococcaceae; genus JAVBRN01. Next base: position 39,984 of record JAVBRN010000006.1, read on the forward strand.
CGCGCTCGACCTCATGCGCAAGATGGGAATCGTCGAGATCGCGGACAATGATATCACCGAGGTATCCGGCGGACAATTGCAGCGCGCCTGCATCTGCCGCAGCCTGATCAACAGCCCGAAAATGATCTTCGCCGATGAACCGACCGGCTCGCTCAACAAACAGGCCTCCTACGATGTGATGGAGGAGATTTTAAAAGTTAACCGCGCGGGCACGACCGTGATGCTCGTAACGCACGACGTACGCGTGGCGGCCAAATGCGACCGTGTGCTCTATATCATTGATGGCAACATCCACGGCGAGAACACGCTTGGGAAATACACAAGCGAAGCCGATTTACGTACCCGCGAGCGGGTGCTGAATAACTGGCTGCTCGATATGGGCTGGTAGACCGCTTAAAATACAGAAACGCGCAGGATACACTATCAGGTGGGCACGAATACTGAAAACAGATTGCCGGCGCAAGAAAGCGGTGAACAGCGTGCTGCTTGCCCTTGCAACAATCGACATGTCAAATAAATTATTATCAGGGTGGTGGCTGCGGCGTTCGGCGCATGCCGCAGCCTTTTATGGGGTTGATGCTGGGTAGCTTGCGAAAAAAGCACAGTTATGAACCGGGTATGCCGGTATTCAATCATTTCAATTTTGTGCAGGATTTATTGTGCTGGTGCCTAATTGGATGCGCTGGCGCAACACCTGACAGGTACAGAAGTTCCCGGCGCCCACTGTCCCGGCTCACATAAATCTGCGCGACACAACTGCTCCCTATGCTGTCATCATGATCGCCGGCGCAGTATTTGTGTGTTTCAGCACGCTGTGCAGCGGCGTATTTACCTGCGTGATCTTGACGCCATTGAATAGATATGGGCTTTGACAGAAGCCGACGAAGACAAACCGCGATGGATATTCCATCGCGGTTTGTCTTTCAAAAAATATGCACGTCCGGATACAATGCGTGCTTGAGCCGCAATCCTCCCCGCTTAAACTATACTAATATGGTATAGTTTAAGAATTCGCGTGATATTTTGCGATTACAGGGGGTTTTTTCAAAAAAACAGCGGAATTCGCCGGTTGTAAACTATACCGGTAAAGTATATAATAAAGCTCGGCAACCAATCCTTGTAGTATGGCGTGTGGAATATGCTTCTTTTTACGGGGAGAAAACAGAAAGATAATCTGCATTTTAAAGGGTTGCCGGAGAGAATGAAACTGCAAAAAGGAACCAGGTATGCTTGAATTAAAAAATTTGTCGTTTGAGGTTGCGAACCAAGACGACACAAAAGAAATTGTAAAAGACATCGATCTGGTCATTGAGGACAAGAGCTTTGTCGTGATCACCGGACCCAATGGCGGCGGGAAATCAACACTCGCGAAACTGATTATGGGCATTGAGAAGCCGACGTCCGGACAGATTTTGCTCGACGGTGAGGATATCACAAAGCTGTCGATCACCGAGCGCGCGCAAAAGGGCGTCGGGTTTGCGTTCCAGCAGCCGGTCCGGTTTAAGGGATTGCGCGTGAAAGATTTGATCGAACTGTCCGCGGGCAAAAAGATGTCGACCGAAGAAGCCTGCAGTTACCTGTCCGAAGTGGGATTGTGCGCGCTCGACTATATCGACCGCGAATTGGACAACACACTCTCTGGAGGCGAGCTTAAGCGCATTGAGATCGCAATGGTGATTGCACGCGGCACAAAGCTCTCGATTTTCGATGAACCGGAGGCAGGGATAGATTTGTGGAGTTTTCACAATTTGATCCGCGTTTTTGAGCATATGCAGCGCAAAACCAACGGCGCGATTGTGATTATTTCGCACCAGGAACGCATCCTAGACATTGCGGATAAAATTGTTGTGCTGTCGGCCGGCCGCGTCGATCAGATTGGAAAGAAAGAGACAATTCTGCCGGGATTGCTGGCAGCTTCCGATACCTGCAGCTATTACAGAGGTGAGCAAAATGAGCTTAGATAACACAGTGAGCAGCGTCCTGGGGGAGATCGCCGGTATCAGCGATCTGCCGGCCGGCGCATACAGTCTGCGCGTCGACGGCAAGAGCTTTGGCGTCAACAGTACGCCGGGCATTACCATCACGCCCAAAAAAGCGGGCAACGGCATCGATATCTATATCGCGGCGGGCGTTGTCAACGAGCGTATGCACATCCCAGTGGTCATCACACAGCCCGGCATCCAGGAAGTGGTCTACAATGACTTCTATGTCGGGGCGGGCGCCGACGTCACGATTGTAGCCGGCTGCGGCATCCACAACTGCGGAGAAATGCGCTCACAGCACGACGGCATTCATGTGTTTCACCTTGGCGTTGGCGCGCGCGTGAAATATATCGAAAAGCACTACGGCGAGGGTGACGGCAACGGTGAACGGGTTATGAATCCGAACACAGAGGTTTACATGGAGCCGAACAGTACATTCGAGATGGACACAGTGCAGATCAAGGGAATCAACTCTACAAAGCGCTTGACAAAAGCAGAGGTTGGAGAGAACTGCACAGTTTTGATCAAAGAAAAGCTGATGACGCACGGCAATCAGGTGGCGGAGACCGGCTTTGATATCAATTTGAATGGCGACGGAAGCGGGGTACATGTGACTTCACGCGCGGTGGCCCGCGACAATTCCAAGCAACTCTTTTTGTCCAACATCAACGGCAACGCGCGCTGCAATGGCCATACCGAGTGTGACGCGATTATTATGGACAGTGCATCCGTCCGCGCGATTCCTGAGATTGCGGCGAACAATGTGGAGGCATCCCTGATCCACGAGGCGGCGATTGGCAAAATTGCCGGCGAGCAGATCACAAAGCTGATGACGCTTGGGCTTAGCGAGCGGGAAGCAGAAGAGCAGATTATCACTGGCTTCCTACGGTAAAAAGTATTATGTATTTGAACGGCCAGGGCAGTTGCTGCCCTGGCCGTTCTTGTATCTTAACAACCACGCGCAAGGCGAGTGGTTGCATAAAAGAGCTTGTGCCGATTATGAGACACGTCAAGCGCTTACAAGGAAAAGAAAGTGCTACGCCCGCATAGCAAAAGTCCCCCGGTGGCGCGGGGACTGCAGTGCGAAAATAATCTTATATCAAACGTGAGACATTCAAATGCACAAGGCGTTCGGTTCGTCGACCGATGCACTCGTGCTCCAAGCGCCCGATTGACATGGGGCTCCCACCCTATATTCCTCAAGATGACAGGTCGACGAACCGAAACCAGCGTATAGAATCGCCAGTTTCCTGCATCCGACGACCATATATTTTCTTTAATGAGGTTTGCGGCAAAGCGCCATTTGTTGGGCGGCAGAGGTGGATATCTTTAAGCCGTCGGCTGTTTTGTGCACTTTTTTCGATACCTGGGTCGCTCGACAGCCTGAGACCTCGGTTCCGCGGAGGAATGGCTTACTTGTGCAAATTTTATGTCTGCTGAAAGTGCACATCTCAATGAAGGTGATTGCATTGTTTTTTATATTTTCATTGTTTGATATGCTAGAATAAAGAGAAACAATTGCAATAGAGGAAAAACCACATGCGCAGTAGAACAAAATTAAACTTGGCGCCAACGATATTGAAAGCGCTGTTTGCAGATGCCGGAATTCCGGATGCGACAGATATCCTGCCGCTCGGCGCGGGAGAATTCAATGCGGTTTTTGCAGCACGCGCAACTGCGGGATCCTATGCAATAAAACTTGCGCCGCCGGATACGGTGCCGGTTATGACCTATGAAACGGGGATGATGCAGGCAGAGGTGTTTTGGTATCAGCAGATGCGTGACAATACTTCAATTCGTGTGCCGGCAGTATATTTTGCGGATTTTGAGAAAAAACAAGTGCCCGCGGCTTATTTTATCATGGAGAAGCTGCCCGGACGTCAACTGGACAAAATGCGGCTGTCAAAGGCGGAAAAGGAAGAAGCAGCTGCCGCCCTTGCCAGCATGGCCGCGCAGATCCATCGAATCAAAAATGACCGGTTTGGATATCTGCAAACTGGTTTGCATGCCAACTGGTACCTTGCAATCCGATCCATGGTGCGGAATTTATTGCAGGATTGTGCCGCGGTCGGCAGAGATTCCAAACGTGGCAGGGCGTTGCTGCAGGCGATAGAACAACACAAGCAGGTGTTGGCGCAGGCCGAATGCTGCATGGTGAACTTTGATATCTGGCCGCCCAACATACTGGTTACCCGCGAATTGAACGGCTTGCAGTATGCCTGGATCGACCCGGAGCGCAGTTTCTGGGGAGATCCGATTGTTGATTTTGTCTGCCTTGAGATGCTGACCCCACTGCATAAAAAGAAGAACAGCCTTGCGGCGTACAACGCCGTTGCCGATAGTCCAGTCACCGGGTCAGACGCGGAACAAATCCGCTACGCGGTTGCGCAAGGGTATCTTGGGCTCATCATGGAAGTAGAAAAGTACTACCGCTACGCACCGTGGCAGTTTGGCTGGTGGCGCAATGTGATGGCGTCTGCGATGCTATATCGGCAGGCGTTTGCGGTTTTGCGTGTTTAAAAGTGGATGCTTTCGCTACAATAGCGAAACGCGCGCCACACAAAGGTGGGGTATGCAGGTTAAACAAGGAAATTCGCTAGAAACATCAATTGATTTCCACGAGGTCTTGTTCTACCTTTTTTTCTTTGGTTTTTTCCAGCGAACGCTCATATTTTCGGATGCGCTTTTTTGCCTCATCACTGCGGTCACCGTCGAACACATCTCGTTTGATGACACTGGTTTCCAGAATCTCACCCAATTCCGCATTTGTCGTTTTTACGTCCGGCGCCATTTTTCGCAATAGTTTGCGCAATGCGTCTAGCATCGGTTCTGTCAACAAAAGCTGTCCCACAAAGAAATGATTGAGTACCTGCCGTTGTACAGCCAACTCGCTTAATAAAATGCCGGATGTCTTTGCCATTGCTTCGCGGCATATATAGAATAGCATTTCCAAATCGCTTTGCTTTTTTGAATTTAGTTCTGCAAAATGAAACTCGTAAATTAATTCATGGACTACAGGTTTCGAAAAAATCACGCGATAGATTTTCCAGTGTATCCCGTTGGTTAGTACAATCCAATCGATTCCTGCGTTTGAACCATAATCTACTGCCTGGCGGATGTAGTCATCTTTTAGCGCAAGACCGGCCGCTTTAATTTCAATAAGGAGAGTCACTTTTTGGTCGATTTCAATCGCAAGATCGCAAAACGTCTTTTTTACAACATACTCTGAGGTGATTTCACTATACTTATCGTAGCCCAAAACGTCACTAAAAATATCAGTAATAATGGTGACAGTGTCACTTTCGTTAATGTCTTTGTCTTTTGCTTTACGTAAAATAGGCTGGAACTTTTTCAAACCGGCCACCAATCTGTCCTTCACCTTAGCAGGTATGGTTATCATAGCAGTTCCTCCGAAAAATATTGAAATTATTTCTTTTACTATATCAAATTCAATAGGTCTTGAACAGATGAAAAGCCCGAGGAATTTATCATATTATGTAGTTATTTGTCGCTTACAGTGGAAATTGGCAACAAGTTTCCGTAGAAAACTGTTAGGAAAACATATGCGCTTATCCATTGCGGAAAGAGAAGGAGACACTTGTTTTTTTGTGGGGAATCCTCTATAATAAAAAGGCTGTTTCGGATCTTACAATTGCATAGATCGTAAAACTTTGGAGAAGTACTCAAGCTGGCCGAAGAGGCGCCCCTGCTAAGGGCGTAGGGCGGGTAACCGTCGCGAGGGTTCAAATCCCTCCTTCTCCGCCAAAAGAAAAACCGCGCAACAAAAGGAAAAACCCTTTAGCTACGCGGTTTTTTGTTGTTTCTTGAATGATTTACCCAGCAGAGAAACGCGGTGCGGCAAGATTTACGTACCAATTACGTACCGATGATCAACTTATCCAATAGCCTGCCCGGAAACGGAATGCACCGTTTCCAGCGCGACCCTATACGCCGCGCTCTGTTTCTTCAACTCTTCGATTTGTTTGTGCAGCCCACCAAGACGCCGAATAGAGCAGATCCCAGATGATCAGTAGAATGCCGGTCATCATGTATGTATAGCGGTCTGGTATAATTTGTGCCAGAAAACGCTTGGAGGCGACAGATCCGAAATGGCCGTTGGATTGACCTGCAGGTTTAAATACTATGCGAACAGCGATCTGTTGCTATTTCTTGAACTTCTGAAATAAATATAACAAGCCGAAAAACAACATGGAAAGATGTGCGGTTCAGATTCGGTTCGAATGAACAGGGCTTGTCCATTCGGTAGAGCGGTTTGTGAAGCGCAAAACAACGTGCTTATGTAATACGGTTGCTGTTAAAGTGGTGGTAATGACTGGTATGACCGTTACAGTTACATCTGACGGAAGCCTAAAAACATACGGCGGCGTGTGTTAATTGATTTTGTATCGTTGGCCTTGCCAGACAGAAGCGATGGCGCCCTTTTGGGCGCTTTGTTTATTAGTTGGGCAGGATAAGATCTGAGAGGGAAATACTGCATCAATTCTTCGTGACAATACGTGTAATAATAAAAGCGAGGCAGTTTCTGTCAGTGACCGGAGAACGCCTGCCAAAATGAGAAAAACGCAAAAAAGATGTTGGCTGCCGTGCTAAAATATGAGATAATGCAACTGGTGGTTTGCTTTGAAGAAAGACGATGCGTTCCAAACAAGCCGAATGCAAACCGACGCATTTTTGGAAGCATAGAGATAGCGTTCTACCATTCAAGAACGACATTCGATTAAACATTCTGAGAGGAAAGCTTATGAAAGAAATCAAATATGTTCTCACAGATGAGCTTGGATTACACGCGAGACCGGCGGGACAATTGGTGAAGGTTGCGGCGGCTTTTAAGAGCGAAATCCAGTTGGGCACTGCGGCAAAGATGGTCAACGCAAAGCGCATCATGGGCGTTATGGGTTTGGCGCTGAAAAAGAATGACGAGATGATTATTACGATGAGCGGTGAGGATGAGGACGCGGCCTGCGCCGGAATCGAGGCGTTTTTGAAAGAGAGTCTGTAATGTTCGATACAAGAAATGTAAAAGCACTGATATTTGATGTCGACGGCACATTGCTCAGCAAACGCACTCATCGGATTCCGGAAAACGCAATACGCGCGCTGCTGCGTGCCCATGAATGCGGGTTGAAGCTTTTTATCGCCACCGGAAGGCATAAGAAAAACATCGCGATGGCAACGCAGTTTGAAGGGTTGCCGATTGAAGGGTTCATGGGCTTAAACGGGCAGTTTTGCTGGAACCGCGATGGCAACGTTTTCCTGAACCCCATCCCACGTGAGGACGTAAAGGTATTTCTTGATTATATAGAAACCACAGAGGCGCTAGCCTGCGAGTTTTTAGGCGCGGATGAGACGTTTGCAAATCGGATCAACGCGATCATGCGGACGGCGCTGCACGATGTGGATATCGATTTGCCGGTTCTCGGGGATTGCCGCCGCGCGCTGGAAATTGATATCCTTCAAATCGTTGTATATGCCGATGATTCCAGCCTGGCGGTTCTGGATCGTATGCCCGGCTGCAAATGGTCGAGGTGGCATCAAAATGCGTTCGATATCATGGTCAAGCAAGGCGGAAAGTGGAACGGCATAAAAGAGACACTTGCCCACTACGCGTTTTCCGAGACAGAGATCATCGTTTTCGGCGATGAGGAAAATGATATCGATATGCTGGAAAATGCACCATTGTCTGTTGCGATGGAAAACGGAAGCGACAGCGCCAAAGCAGCGGCGAAGTATGTGGCGGGGCATATAGACGAGGATGGATTGTTTTTGGCAATAAAAGAGCTGTTGCCACAGTTGCACCTCTAGGGAACTGATGCTTCAGCTACCCCTATTTTTCTACCCAGGCACCCAAATGAAATGATGGTTCGCCCCCAAATCCCATTTTCTAGGATAATTGGGGCGGCTGCGAACGGGGCATATCGCAGATTCTTTGGTTTTCAATGCAATCAGCGCTTGCCCAAGGAGGGCAATTTGTTTGATAGCGTGCCGATTTTACTTTCCGTGTTATCGCACGCTGGCGCTTCGCAAGTGTCCCGAACCGCAATGAAATTCCGCTTCGCGGCGATACATCACGCGGCGTCCCGCCGTGTCGCACGCTGACATTTCGCGGGTGTTCCAAAACTGTCTCTCGATTCGCGGTCTCCCTCTCCCTCCACGGCGATGCGCCGTGCAGGGAATGGCACGTCTTATTGAAATTGCAAGATATGATTGAGCGAACAGCGAGGGGCGAACCGCAATAAAACGCTTTTTCGATTTTACGCAGTGATTGTCTGAGGTGAACAGTATGCAAAAAATTGTTGTCGAAGTCTGCTGTGGTTCGGCTGCCGATGCCTTTACCGCGAAAGCAGCCGGAGCGGATCGGGTTGAGTTGTGTTCCGCGCTCGACCTCGGGGGTCTGACGCCGAGCATGGGAGAACTGCGCTTGGCAAAGAAAGCCGGGATACCCGTTATGTCGATGGCGCGCGCAAGAGCAGGCGGTTTCTGCTATACGGATATGGAATTTGAGACAATGCTTCTTGACATTTCCCTGATGCTGGAGGCGGGGGCGGATGGCATTGTCTTTGGTATTCTTACAAGAGATGGCGATGTGGATTGCGAACGCTGCAAAATCGTGCTCGACGCGATTGGGGACAGGGAATCCGTCTTTCACCGCGCGATTGATGTGACGCCAGACTGGCGCGCGGCAATGGATCGGTTGTGTGATTTGGGTGTCCGGCGCGTGCTCACAAGCGGACAGGCGGCGACCGCGGTTGCCGGAGCGGCAACGCTCGCAGAAATGATGGATTATGCGGCGGGGCGAATTGAAGTTTTGCCGGGGGCGGGAATCCGGCGCGAAAATGCGGTGAGCCTGTTGGAAACAACGGGGTGCAGGCAGCTGCACGTGTCGATGCGGAAAGCGGTTGCGGATCCGTCAGCCAATGCGCGGCCCGAGATCAAGTTTGGCGGTGCGTCGGAAAACAGCTATACGCTGACAGATTTCGAAATGCTCCGTGAATTGATTGAAGCGGTTTCTCTGTAAATCACGCTGCTGCGGCGCGATGTGACTGCGTTTCAAGCGTGCTCTGCGCGTAGTGTGCAACCTCGCAGATAAAAACAGTTAAATGCGTGCAGCAAAAGTTGCATTCCCACAGTTGTTGCTGCAGCTTTTCGAAAAGCTGCATTCGGCGTATGTCCCGATGGCATTCAATAAAATGAAAGGCCTGTAACCGGATTTATATCCGATTACAGGCCTCGGCCTGTCAAAAAACCGTTCGTCAGAGAAAAGTGCACAAATGTCCGACGGTCTCAAACGACCCGCCCCATCCGCCCAAATGCAATGGGGCTGACGCCCCAACCCCGGTTTATGGAATTAAAGACCGTCGAATCTGCAAAAGCGCCGAACATGACACTGTTCTGTTCGTCGGCGCCTGTTATTTCATCTTGATGGTGCAGGGCGCAGCCCTGCTTCCTAGCGGGCGGTTGGGGCAGGAGCAATGGGTCGGCGAACGGCAAGCTTTGTCCCTTTTGCCGCGTTCGTATGTCTATAGTGGCTTTTTGACACACTGAGGCCTGTAACCGGAGTTATATTCGATTACAGGCCTTTTTTGTTCTGATGCAAGCGCCGTAACCACCGCAGAGCAGGGGAGCGAAATGCGTTCGCTTCAGGCAGCGCGCGAAGCAAGTGACAGTGCAAGGTTTCTGGTTGGCGCAACAACGCATGGCGGCTCAACAACGGTGTGTGACGCCACTAAAAAAGCATTTTCAAGTACGCCTAAGGGTAAGCCGGCTCATGCAATTTGAGCCTCGTGCGTTGCCGCGCCTGTTTGGTGATTGACACGCAAAAGCGGACTAATTCGACGGAAAATACGTTTGAAACAGTTCCAGGTTATATGCATCGGCATTGTCCATATTCGAACTTCTGAAAAGTGGTGGGGTGATCCCGCGCGCAACCAACTGTTCGGTAATGCCCACAACCAGCGCCTGGGCGAGCGCAATGCCCATAACGTCGCTGATCGGTCCTGTGGGTGTTTCACAACCATCCACATAAAACGCAGCGTCGCCATATTCGGCCTGATTATCCAACACCACATCGGCGAGTTCAAATAAACGCTTGCCGCTTGCATTGCGGGAGGAAATCTTTTGTGAGTGCTTCAAAGAGGTGATCGCAATCACATTTGCGCCGCGCTCTTTGGCGCCAAGTGCCATTTCAACGGGAACACTGTTTCTGCCGGAATTGGAGATGATGAGGAGGGCATCCCCTTGTTTCACGTCATACAGATTGAGCATTGCGCCCGCATATCCTTCAAGCCGCTCAAGAAGCGTACTTTTATTCAGTTTTTCGTGCAGCATCATTTCTCCGGGTAATATGCCCTTAACAAAGGCCAGCCCGCCCGCACGTACATAGAACTCTTCGGCAATCATATGGGAATGCCCTGTTCCAAACACAAAAAATGTATGGTTGCCGCAATAGCAATCGGCGACAAGGGCGGCAGCTTTGCCAACCGCTTCGCTTTGGCTAGCGGCGAGTGCTTTCATTTGACCCAACAAGTAGTCAAAATAGCGATCAATTGTTGTCATCTGATATCCCTCCTTCGTTGAGTAATGCCCGGACGAGCGCGACATAGCGTTCGCCCTGGCCCTGTTTAAATCGGCTGGAAACGGCCTCATATTCCATGGAATCGTAGGCTTCGCTGTCGGCGAGGTATCCGTTTAGCGCGTTGACATAGCCGAACATTTCCACAGCAACGTCGTGTTTTAATTGAAGCGCCAGCGAAGAAAACAGCTCGAACGGGGAGCACACAACCGTTCTGCCGCAAAGCGAAAGAAAGCCCGCTTCCACAGCGATTTCCGGCGAAGCGGAAGGCTCGCAGTATTGCGACTTGATCTGGTTGATCATGGCGCCTTCGACAAACGATTCTGCGATCCGGATCGCCTTGGGATCGTCGGTACTTTGTTTTACCGATTCGAGATGCTGTTCGGCCTGCCGCAGCTTTTCTGTCGCAGTCTCATAATCTTCAACCGGCGCTTCTTCCAAACAGATGGTACGATAGCGCAGAGAAACGCCTGGCAGGCTGCGAGACGGCGCGGCCGAAGCGGTGAACATTTTCAGCTTAGCGACGATCAAATCCGCCAGGCGATCGCACTCGCTAAAACTGCTCTCTTTGCGTGTAAAGCGGGTGCTCATATCGCCGCAGGATCCATTGATAAAAACGACAGATCCGTACTCTGTCTGCAGTTTTGCGTTGACCGCGCCGGGAATATCCGCGCTGATCAGCTTGTTGTTGGCGCCCAGCACGGTCGGGTGGCAGGACAGGTTGTACAGCAGCAGCTTTTCGCCGTTGTCCAAGAAGAATTCAATCGCAAACAGTCCGGTGTCGGATGCAATATCCGCAGCGTGGCGGTTTGTTCCAACGCCGGTAATGGTGCCCTGAAAGACGCGCGCTTTGACCTCGTGCATCTTTTCCTGCGCGGCTTTGATGACGGCTGCGCAGCGTTCTGTGAGAAAATTCAGCAATACTTCGTTTTGTTCGCCGAGCATGTTTTTGAGTTCGCGGTTGATCCCGTGTTCGGTGTCGAAGATGCCGCCAAATGCCGAATGCGTATGAGAACAACAGATGAGCAACTGTTCTTTTTGAATGCCAAGCGGCTGCAGTCGTTCGAGCAGGCGGGCATAGGAGAGATTGTCGAGATTCAGCAGGTCAAGCTGTAATAGGATCACCGGCGCGCGGCCGGTTTCCGCAAATACAAGCGCACGCGCATATAGAGGATCATGCACACCCGCGCATGCGCGGGTGTGGGCATAGCCCGCCAAAAAACAGGGCATATCCGGCGTGATATCGCGCACTGCATATCCAAGCTTTGTCATGCTCTTTTCTCGCCTTTACAATAGGTCGCCTCGATATCATAATTATCGCGCAGCACAACCAGGTCGGCGTCAAAGCCCACTTTGATATGTCCAAGCCTGTGATCGAGACCCAGCATGCGGGCGGGGTTGGCTGTGATCGCGGTGAGTGCCCAATCAAACGGCACAAGCGCTTCTTCCACCAGAAAGCGCAACCCTTTATTGAACATCAGTGTGCTGCCGGCGAGCGTTGTCGTTCCTTTGATATAAGCGGTACCTTCGTCGTTGACAAGCAGCTGCTGGCCGTTGAGGTCATATTCGCCCGGCGGCGCCGCCTTTAGCGCAAGGGAATCGGAGATGCCGACGATCCTGTCTTTGCCTTTTATCTCAAAGAGGGTCTTGACCACCTCTGCGACGACATGATGTCCATCAAAAATCAATTCTGTAAAGGCATCGCTGCGCATCAGCGCGCCGACACAGCCAGGTTCCCGATGGTTGAGCGGGCGCATGGCGTTAAACGCGTGGGTAAAACAGACCGCGCCGTTTGCCAGGCCCATCATCGCCTCACGGAACGTGGCGGCGGAGTGCCCAATTGTGACTTTTATACCGATGCCCGCGGCGTGCCGCGTAAACGCGTAGTCGGCGTCTTTTTCGACCGCAACGGTGATATATTTTACCGCGCTGTTTGACTGTGCTTGAATGGCATCAAGCAGCTCGCAGTTTGGGGAAACAATGGTCAGGGGGTTCATCGCGCCCTTAAATTCGGCGTTGAGAAACGGCCCCTCCATGTGGGCGCCCAAAATCTCCGCGCCATTTTGCGGTTTGCGCATGACCCTGCCGATTTTCACTACAGCCTCGATGGTATTTTCAGGCGTCTCTGTGAACGTTGTGGGAAGATAGGCGGTTACCCCCTCGTCCGGCAGCTTTGCGGTCCAAAGCTCCAACTGCTCGTCACTGCAGTAATTCACCATCGCGCCATACGCGCCATGTGTGTGTACATCGATAAAACCGGGCACTACACGGTTGTCTCCAAAATCTACAGCGTCTGCCGCAGAATCATATGCTTCCATTGCCGCAATTTTTCCGTCTTCCACACAGATGGTTGCCGGCATAAAAACGCCCTCAATCCAGACGCGTTTGCTTTTTAGTTTCATAAAACGCCCTCCTCTATAGGTTGTCGGCTGCAAAATAAATGCCAGCTTCCTTGCGTGTCGTTTCCATAAGCCCAGCAACCAGAAGACTTTGCGCGAGCATGGTGTCGCAAACCGAGCGGTCTCCCGCTTTATAAATCGAAATAAAATCGTTCAGCTCATAATAGAGTACGTTCTCCTCGGTTTGTTCGTTGAAGCTGCGTGCTTCGCCATCTGCATAGACGGTAAACCCTTCTGATAGTGTGCTGCTCACAGTGGGCGCGTATACATATCCGTTTTCGCCCTGAATTTGCACAAAGTTCTGCCCTTTGTTATCTTTACAGGCGTGCAGCGTTGCGACAAATCCGCCGTAATCCAACACAAGCACACCGGAGGTATCTATGCCATTTTCCGCGAGGTTGGGGTAGTAGGTTGCCGTATTGGGCGCGCCGAACAGTCCTACCATAAAATTTAGGTTATAGTAGTTCAAATCCATCAGCGCGCCGCCCGAAAATTCCGGACTGAACGCGTTTGGGTTTTCGCCGCGCAGAAACGCGGCATAGCGGCTGGAGTACTGTGAAAAATTCAAAATAGCCAGCCGCGGCGTTCCAATCGCATGCAGCTGCGCTTGCAGCAGTTTATAATTTGGAAGGTGCGGGATGGTAAGCGCTTCAAACAAGAACAACCCATTGTCCTTTGCCAGCGCTATAAGTGCCTCCAGTTCGCGCTTTGTGGACACAAACGGCTTTTCACAGATGACATTGCGCCCGGCGGACAGAGCGTCATAGGCCCAGGCATAGTGCAGCGAATTCGGCGAGGCGATATAAACGAAATCAAGTGAGCTGTCCTGCAGGAATGCTTGTCTGTCGCAACAGACAGATGGTATCGCGTTTTTTTGCGCAAAGGACTCGCCGGTTTCGCGGTTTCTGGAGTAGCATACCGCGATTTCCGCTTCGCCGGTCAGCGCTACAGCTTGTGCAAACGCGCTGACAATGAAATTGGTTCCGACCGTTCCAATCCTCATAGCTATTTTTCTCCTGTTGTCTTTTTGGCGGCGTGTTCCGCGACGGATTCTTTAAATGTGCGTATAACAATCCCGTTCTTATAATAAACATCAAGGTATTTTACCTGGATACTTTTATTAGACTCAAATTTTTGCACAATCGGTGCAAGCGAGGGGAGATGACTGATCAAATCATTTGGGATTATAAAAATTTGGTTGGGTTTGGTCTCGTCATATGTCACATACAGCATACCAGTGGGGATGTCCTGCATCTCCACGTTCATCTTTTCATAAAACTTCTTTTCAAAAGGTTCGCCGTCCGGCGGGTAAAGCGTGGCGTTAAATTCGTACAGCCAATAGCTGACAAAGCCGGAATCGCGCATTTTCATGACACGCGCTGCGCTTTGAATATTTACCAGCGCAATATTTCCGCTCTGCACCATTTTTGTAACGACTCTTTTATCCCAGCTTGATTCGAGCCAACGAAACGCGAACATCAAAAAAATGCTCACCAAAAGGAATATGGCAACAATCAGAAGTTTTGAGCCGGGATATGTTTGCATCAGTACAAAAGCCCCAACCGCGAGCCCCGCGATGATAACAAAAATATAGAACATGATTTGGTTGACTATTTTGGCCACTTTCAGTTGCATGGTTTCACCCTTCCAGACTGGTTCGCAGTGTCGTATTTTTCTAATATACTTTCGTAGAGATGGCCACCTCGAAGCTCGAAGTGGCCATCTCAGTTTATTGGGCAGTTCTTTCTACATTCCGGCTTTGTTCAGGGCGTCAAGGAAATTGGATTTTTCCATCGAGGGCATAATTTGTGAGGTCAACTTGCCGCCGTTCTTTTCAGCAATTTCCCGATATAATACGGCGTCCTCTTTTGTCGCGGCGATCGACCGGGTAACCATGGTATATTTGGTCCCGGCAATCGGCGCAGCATTCCCCACATTGATCGACTCCACCGCGACTCCTGCATTCAAAAGATCCAGTGCGTCCTGCGGGAATTTGGCGATCACGAACAACGGTTCGTCGGGATGTTCGTTAATGTATGCCAGTGTCTCTTGAACAGAAAACACCAAAACCTTAGATTCCCTTGCCGCAAGCGGCAGTGCCATTTTCTGAATGGGATCCTTTGACACGGCGTCGTTGCAAATAATAATCGCTTTTGCAGAAATATATTTCTGCCACGCGACCGCAACTTGACCGTGAATCAGACGATTGTCGATCCTTAAATGTTTAATCACTGTTATACGCCCTTTTCCTTCATCAATTTATTGACGTCAACTGTGCCGTTTCGAACTTCTTCCATGACTTCATCGGCCAGTTGCCCGATTTCGTTGATTTCCTCTCGAATGGAAATCAGGGAATAGAGCATCGGTAGCGACAAGCCAGTCAGCATGCGCACGTTTTCGCCGACAGAGTACATTGCGCGGTTGCATGGTGTCCCGCCCAGCATATCGGCCAGAACAAACACGCCGTCTCCCGTATCCACCGCACGGATTTTTTCTTCCAGCTTTTGCTGAAATTCGTCCGGGTTATCCTCGGGCCAAAGCGCCAGATGTTCCGTCTGCTCCAACTGCGGCACCAGCATGGATGCCGACGATAAAATGCCTTCTGCCATTCCGCCATGGCTGATAATAACAATACCTACCATTTACAGGATGCCGAGGGCGCCGAGCGCAAAACAAGCGACCGCGACGATGCATATGACCAGAACTGGTGTGAACTTTGCCTTTTTCAGCAAAACATAGCACAGCGCAACGAGCGCGATCGGGAGCAAATAGGGCAAAATGCCGTCGAGCGTATCCTGCAATTTGATAGCCTGCTCTACCATCTCGCCAGTCTCTGGATCGGCCATAGACTGGACGATCTGCGGCTTCAGTGAGATGCCGATCATACTTGGGATAAAACCGCCCAAGACCGTGAGCGCCAGAATCTGGGCAGCCTCACGCAGCAGGTTGAAATCGGATTCGCCGCTGATATCGCTGATGAGGTTGACCGAACGCTTATAGCCCCAGTTAAAGAGCGGCCAGCGCGCGATAAACATCGCCAAAAACGGAACAATCAACACCAGCATGGATAAAAGCAGCTGGCCTTCCGCCGCGAGTGCCGCGGAGAATATGTAAGCAAGCGGCTGTACCAAAACAGCTTGAATGGTATCGCCAAGGCTTGCCATCGGGCCCATCAAGCCGACCTTAATGCTGTCGGACACTTCGGGCTGATAGTTCTCTTCCAGCGCCACAGACGCACCCATAATCACTGCGGACGCGCCCGGATGGCTGTTGTAAAACTGCATATGGCGCTCTAGGTTTTCACACACCTCGTCATTGGTGTCATAGAGTTCCTTCATGACCGGAACCATCGAGTAGGCAAATCCGGAGGCCTGCATGCGCTCATAGTTCCAGCAGAACTGAAGCGTCCAGTTGTGCCGGGTATTGGCTTTTTTGAGAGCCTGCTTGGACAGTTGCTTATTTGTTCTCGCCATTGTTACGCCTCCTTCATCTTATTCTTTTTGTTCTTCATGTACAGCGCCGCCGCGGCAACGCCCATGATGGCAAGACCGACTGTCGGCACGCCCAAATAGGCAAACAGGACGTAACCTAGCAGCATGTAGGGCCAGTAGCTCTTGAGGTCAAGATAGGACAAGAGCAGCGCGAACCCAACTGCCGGCAACGCGGAGCCAATGACACTCAGACCGTTTTGTACCCAGGCAAATCTGCTGATAAAGTCGCTGAGCACGGTGTATTTATCAATGAACAGCATGCCGATAAATACCGGGATAAAACGAGAGAGGAACCACGGCAGTGTGCCTGCCCAAAACCAACCGCTGAATGCCTTGATATTCTTTTTGGCGAGCGCGCGGTCACACGCGTGCTGGAACACGGTTGTGGTCATGCGGCCGAGGATATCGAAAAGCACCAGGAACAACGCGAGCGCCGACGCAACAATGAGCCCCTGGCCGATATCGCCTGATTGTTTGGCCACAAATACGCCGAAAATCGCGCCGATCATATAGTCTGGCTGCGTCGCGCCGCCATAGCTATAGAACCCCAGCGCCATCAGAGAACAGGTTGCACCAACCTGCAGCCCTAACTGAACATCGCCCACCAAAAGTCCGGCGACGACGCCCATAAACAGCGGCGACCACATGTTGACACCAAGACCGATAAACACGATGGTTACACCGGTAAACAGCGCCAACAAAAACGCTAACAAAACATTGCTCATACGTTTACTCCTTGCATTTCTATTTATTTAAACGGATCGATTCCGCCTAAACACAACCTGAAGAAAATTGGCAAAAAACAACATATTTTCTACAAATAGAATAGCGCTTTATGTTTATTATGTCAATTGGTCATACTCTTTTCTGTCAAAGTCTGTAACAATGCAAAAAGATTTCGTTGTTTTTTTATTACATATTCACTCGCAAACTCCGGCTTTCATTTCAAAATGTATTTACATGTAAAGAATTGCCTGTTTTGCCCAAAATTATTGCTCTCAAATATTAGGAGGTGTTCATGGGTGCAGCAACACTTTAAGCGCAGGGAATGTGTTATAAAGAGATTCGACGGCGTTTTTATTGTAGTCGTCGTTGCCATCCAGGTTCATGCTCTGCAGAATGGTCGGGTCGACACCGTCGGCAATCATGATCTCCATCGTTTCGCAGACCAGTGCTTGCAACAATGCGCTGCCGGCAATTGTGGATACCGGGCCGGTAGACCAGTTTTTCCCCGGAAACGTCATAATCGTGTCACCCGGTTTGCCGCAAATGTCAAGCACAACGTCACAAAGTTCATAGAGCTTCTTTCCGCTTTTGTCGCGGGAGGTCACGCTTTGACTGTGGGCGAGATTTGTAAGGGCAACGGTGAATATGCCACGCTTTTTTGCTTCCATCGCCATTTGAATCGGCACGGCGTTGCGCCCGGAATTTGAAATTAGAATCAGCGCATCCTGCTGGCGTATCGTATTCGTCTCAAAAATAACTGCGGCAAGACCATCCATGCGCTCCATCAGCATGGTTTTGTTTGGATTTGGGTCGATTGCCAGTTCGTAGGGAACGATCGCTTTTGTTTGTACAAGACCGCCCGCTCTGTTTGTGATGTCCAGCGCAAGAATATGAGAATGTCCTGTTCCGAACGCATAGAGGATTCCGCCTTTTTCAAGTTTCGGCGCGATTGCAGACGCAGCGGTGTGAATCGCTTCCATTTGCGTTTCTCGCAGGGTTTTAATTAATGTCCCGATTTCTTCCAGATATTGGTATGCGAGCATTTCTCTTCCTCCTTCAGGTTTTCTGATAGTATAGTAGACCCTTTGCCGTTCAATTTCAACAAAAAAAAGTAGAATAAATACAAATATTGTTATGAAGTTACTAAATTGTCTTGTTTTCAGAAGAGACACGGCACCAATGCATGGCGGTCGCGCATAGCGAGAGAACAGAGCGCTTCGCTGGTTTGCATTGGATTCCACAAAAAAACTGCTTTTTTCGATCCCATAGAGATGAACGAAAATAATGGGGTGCGTTCCACATGGCCAAGCGTGTTTATCTGCTAAAAACGACGCCCGAAGCGAATGTCTCAAAAAAGGCGACTGCCGCAGATGTGCACAGAAAGGCCGTTATATAGCAGATGGCCAGAGGAATAGAAAAGGCGCAAGCAACAGAGAGAAAAAGAACAGCACTAGGAATGTGGATCAGGAAGAAAAAACGTGAGGCGCACGCAAAAAACGCGTTGCCTGTGTAACGCGAGGCGTCACATTCCTATAGTACGCCTGCACGTAAAGAACTGGCTGCTCCAAGGGAGAGATGACGCTGAGAAAAGCAAAGAGAGCGCATGGTGCTGCAAGGAAGAAAACAACTTGTGACAACCTGCGATCTGCGACATATAATGCATTGATTCATTGTCCGCGCTGACAGGCAAAGCACTGCAAAAGAACAGGGAAAGAAGCGCACGCGAAATTGGCATGCGAACATTTGCAACTGAAGCGGGACAAAATCAAGCGGCTATCATTGGGGTTCTCCGTTTGGCGCTGCGCGCCAAAGTGTTTTTATTTGTTACGACTTTATTGTCGAAACTAATTATTTAAAAAGGGGAACCATGCATGAGAACAAAAAAAACAGCGGTTTTAACTGCGGCGATGGTGTTGGCTTTGATGCTGTCATTGCTATTGCCATCGAGCGCGTTTGCCGCGACCGTAGATTTCATGGCGTATGACACGCCGAGGGTTACCTTAGTCGTGGGGGAGAGTTTTACCAATACCCTGACAATCACTCCGCCCGATGCAGTAAGGTCAATGGTTGGGCCGGTCACGACGCAGGATCCGCTTAACCCGGTAATATCGATTGTCAGCTTCGATACCATTCAAGCCGTGGCGCCCGGCACGACGATTGTTTCTGTCAGAGATGCTATGTCCGGTCTTTCCGCTGCCTATGAGGTGACGGTTTTACCGATAGCATCGTCGATTTCCTATTTAATGCCGTCGATTAATCTTCTGATCGGAGACACCTTTTCGAACACGCTGACGATCACGCCGACAGATGCGTACGTCGAGCTTGGTCTTCCGGTTTCAAGCGACCCAACCGTTGTGACCGTTATCGACGACACAACGATTGAAGCGGTTGGCGCAGGTGTTGCGACCATCACGATTACCGATGCGGTTTCAGGCTTGGCAACGAGCTACGCGGTCTCTGTCACGGCGCCGCCGGCAACCGGTATTGCGTTTACCTATTCGGGAGTGAATCTGGAGCTTGGCGATACATTTGTCAATCCGTTGATCATCACACCCTCCTACGGCATCACGGATCTTACGGCACCGGTTTCGAGCGACACAAGTGTTGTGCAGATCATGGCGCCTGGGCTTGGGTCGACGGACTTTACCATTGATGCGGTAGGCTATGGCACGGCAACCGTTTCGATTACTGACCAGATTTCCGGCCAGACGGCGTCGTATCTTGTGACGGTAGCGCCCGAAGTACCCCTCGAAGATGTAGAATACATTCCATCCACGCTGTTTGTAAATAGCGATGGAACGTACAATGTCGATCTGTTCTTCACACCGTTTGATGCGACTGACCAGACCGGCAACGCGACGACGACTGGCGACGTTACGTTGATTGACAGCGAAACACTATCCGTCTCCAATGCTGCGAGTTACAGCTTTGGCGAAGTCATCGGAACAATGACGTTTACCTCGAACGACGGCGGCTTTACGACAACGGTTACAGTCGTTAAGGGCATTCCGATCACCGATCTGATACTCGACCGTGACAATTTGTCAATCCGTACAGGAGGGGTTGATATCGTCAATTTGAACATAATGCCCATAGATGCGAGCGAAGATATCAATATATCTTTTTCTGGGACGGGTCAAGTCACTGTGCTCGAAGTCAGCCCAGGCGTTTATGAAGTCGAGGGTGTCGCCCCGGGGCTTGCAGTCGTAACATTTGCAACGGAAGGCGGCGTTAGCGCCAGGCTGTTTGTCATGGTGAGCGCATCATCGCCACTGACCCTTTCCGGTTTGCCGGCCGTTGTTCGTGTCGGCGATACGTTTACCTTAACCCCAAGCATCGATGACCAGACAGGCAGCGCGGGTTGGAACTGGAATGCAGCTTACTTGAGCGCGACATTTAATAGCCCGGCCACATTCACGGCGCTGCGCGCCGGCACGACAACGGTTACCTACACAAATACTAGCGGCCAAACAGCATCTGTTACCTTTACCATTTTGCCGCGTGGTGGCGGACGTCCGCCGCGCACCGGAGATGCAAATGGATTGTTGATCGCTGCATATAGTGTTGTTGGGTTGGCGGCTGCAGGCGCGGCGGGATTCCTGGTCACGAAAAAGCGCAAAAATAAAAAAGAACCGCAGTAAGCGCTTGTGATATAAAGCCATGCGATAAACCCTGAGCGGGAGAAGAAATTCTCCCGCTTCTTCGTATCAAATAGGTTGAAACCGAAATGGAGCATCCAAAAACATTCGTCACCCGTTACAAGCCACCCAACATGAAATCGGCAACGGGAAGAATTGCGTCAAACGGTTTCACATGCAGCCAATGACAGCGTCAGTTCCTGATGCGGGTTCGAAAAAGCGCCATCTAAAACGAGCTGGCAAAACGTCGTTAAAAAGCCGCCAAATGGTTTGTGCGGTTTTCAGCAGAGGAGATATTTCAAACGTTGTGCGGGAGACTGGTCTCCATTTTTTATGCATATAACGAGCCGCCGCGCAGGGGTTCGAATGAAAGAGCTGCGGACGGTGATGCGTTTGCGCTCCAAAAAAAGGCCATCCATAAAATGGCGCCAAAAAAGAAAAAAACTGGCAAGCACTTGGATGCAGGCAAAAAGGGGAACGAATTTTGACAAGGCATGTAAAACACTGTTTGCCTTAAGCTTATCCAGTATTGCCGGAATCTCCATATAACAAATCTGCGCGCAACGCGTACCGATAGGCAGCGCAGCCAACGTTGCGCTGTAGTTGGCTCTCTAACGGATTTGGGTGTCAAAACTTTTGAAGATCCCTAAAGTTGAAACTGGGACAAGCCATGCAGCGAACTATCATCCGGAAAGCGTGAATGAAGGGGATGCAACCATAGAAGGAAGCAAGACAATGGCCGATTGCAGCAGCGTGCGGGAGAAATGGGAGCCGCCGCAAACTGCATATGTCACTGCGATGCCAGCGAAATAGTCATGGCTTGGCAAAACATAGTCGACACTTCTCTGCAAATCTTGTTCGGAAGGTCGTTGTTACGGTCGATTTCGGATGAATCATCGCGAATTCCATACGGCAAATCGCGCAAAAGTGACAACATTCGAAATGCCACATATAATGCAATGATTGCTTGTGCAGCGCTGATTTGCGCGCAGTCGCAATACAGAAAAATAACCGGTCGTGCCGCGTTGGATAGATTGCGCGGAGGGGGAGTATGCTTTTTGTCTCATCTGCGGCGCGAGGACAAAAGAAAGCGGCATAACTGCACGTTCACAGTTGCCGGATGTTAAAAGCACGGTCATCGTGCATTAATACGGCCTAAGCCGAACATTATCAAAGGGGTATACCATGATCAAAAGCAAGCATAAAACAATTTTCACGCTACTGCTGGTGTTGTCGCTGCTACTGTCTCTTGCGCTGGCCCCTTCCAGTGCATTTGCTGTAACCGCGACCCATATCTATTATGACACCCCCGTAGTAAATCTGACAGTCGGCGACAGTTTTACCAATAATTTAACTGTCATACCGCCTGTTGCGGACACCGATTTTTCGCCGGCGGTTGTCGCGCAGGATCCGATGAATCCGGCAATCCAGTTGATTAGCGACACCGAAGTCCTGGCGCTTGCGCCGGGCACCGCGACAGTGTCGATCACAGACAACAACTCCGGCATTACCGCCTCGTTTGTCGTCCATGTATCGGGCATTCCGGCGACAGCGATCACTTGGGACATTCTCAACGCCAACGTGCAGCTTGGGGATACCTTTACAAACAGCCTTACCATTACGCCCCCGAATGCGTCAACCGATTTTACAACGCCGGTTTCTTCGGACACCTCCGTTGTGCAAATTGTTGACCAGCTGACAATCGAAGCGGTCGGCGTGGGATCAGCGGCAGTCTCGATCACCGATATGGAATCCGGCATCACCGCCACATACAACGTCACGGTATTTGCAGTACCCGCCACAAGCATTTCGTGGGCAACGCCCAGCACGACGTTGGGTGTTGGAGACACATTTACAAACGCACTTGTCATTGTGCCGGCAAATGCGAATACAGATTTCGATCCGCCGGTATCGTCTGACCCATCTGTTGTGCAGATTATCGATGAAGACACCATCCAAGCGGTAGGAACCGGCACGGCAACGGTGTCCATCACAGATCAGATTTCTGGCATAACAGCGACCTATTCGGTTACGGTGGTTCCACCCATTCCGCTTGTGGATGTTGAATACGACCCGCCGGTTTTGTTTGTGAACGCAAACGGAACCTATTCGGTCGATTTGATTTTCACACCGTCTGACGCCACAGACAAAACTGGCACAGTCACAACGACAGGAGATATCACATCGATTGACGAAGAGACGCTGTCGGTAGCCAACATTGACAGCTATAACTTTGGCGACGAGATTGGCACCATGACATTTACAGCAAATGACGGCGGATTCACCACAACCGTCACCGTAATACGCGGGATCGAAGCGACCGACATTTCCTGGGAAATTCCAAACGTAACGCTGGAAGTCGGCGAAACATTTACCAACACACTTGTCATTGTGCCGCCGGACGCGGATACTAATTTTGATATAACGGTTTCCTCAGATCCGACCGTTGTGCAGATTGTTGACGAAGATACCATAGAAGCGGTCGGTGTCGGCACGGCAACGGTGTCTATCACAGACTTGAATTCCGGCATTACTGCAACCTATACTGTTACAGTTACACCGGCGGTTCCCGTAACAGATGTGACATATATTCCGCCCATCCTCTTTGTGGATGCAGACGGAACCTACGATGTCGATTTGATTTTCACACCCTTTGACGCAACCGATCAAACCGGCACTGTGACGACAACAGGAGATGTGACATCCATAGATAACGATACGTTGCTTGTCTCAAATGTGGATACCTATAGTTTTGGCGACGTTATTGGCACGATGACCTTTACCGCAAATGACGGCGGCGTTTCAACAACCGTTGAGGTTGTACGCGGCATTCCGATTACCGACTTCCTGCTCGACCGCAGTGCGCTCACGTTAGGCATAGGGGAAAGCGACAATGTAATTGCGACGATCTTGCCGGATAACGCGACAGAAGGAATTGACATCAATGTCCAGGGACCCGGTCATGTCACAGTAACCGAGATTCTCCCCCGCATCTATCGCGTCACCGGCGTCACGCCTGGTCTTTCTGTTGTAACATTTACAACGGAAAGCGGCCTGTCGAGAGTCCTGCTGGTGATGGTAAATGGAAGCAGCAGCACGTTAACACTTTCCGGGCTTCCGTCTATTGTGCGCGTCGGCGATACCTTTACTTTGGTTCCGAGTATCGACGATCAAGCCGGCAGCACAGGCTGGACCTGGGATCCGTCGTTCTTGAGCGCAACCTTTGATAGTCCGGCGACGTTTACGGCGCTGCGCACCGGCACGACAACGATTACCTATACGACGGCTGGCGGTCAATCGGCCTCGGTTACGTTCACAATTTTCCCGCGTGCCACAGGCACCGGCGGCGGACGTTCGCCGCGCACCGGAGATGCAAATGGACTGCTGATTGCGTCCTACAGCGTTGTAGGGTTGGCGGCCGCAGGAACGGCAGGATATCTGTTCCTCAAAAAGCGCAAAAATAAAAAGGAAAACTAGATCGTGATTTAAAAAGAAGCCTCTGTATAGAGGCTTCTTTTTTTCAGGCTCTCAAAGAACCAAAGATAGCGAAAAAGTGCACAGAACTGTTTGGCGGCCGAAAGATACCCGCCCCATTCACCCAAATGAAATGGGGCTTCGCGCCAAACCCCATGAAAGGAAATAAAAGGCCGCTGGATGCAGAAAACTGCCGATACTAGGCTGGTTTCCGTTCGTCGACCTGTTATTTCATCTTGCGGGTGCAGGGCGCTGCGCTGCTTCCAACCGGACGATTTGGACGGGATGCATGGGTCGACGAATGACAGCCTTATTCATTTTGACGATGTCGTATGTTTATTGGAGATTTTTTTGACACACGGAAGCCTGGCAGAAGGCTTCTTTTTGTTTGCGGCTGCAAAAGGCAGCCTAATATTAGAGATCAAATTGTTGTTGGAAGGATAGGTTTAGCTGCACCAATTCAAAAATGGAATGATTTTCTTTTCTGCTTTTTGGATGTCGCATTCCTTTGACCATAAAAACGGATAGATCAAGAGGCCTTCATCGCTCTGCATTTTTTTAGAAAGCGCAGAAATTTCCGCACATTGAAAAGTCTCGTAGAAACCATCCAGACGGTCGCTAGCGGCCCAGAAGATAAAATTAGAATAATCGATGCCGAGCGTTTCCCAGCGCAACGTATCTGGCGCATAGTACCAAAGCGATTCCGGATTGCCCGAAAAATCGCCGTTGCCTATCGCGTACAGCCCGCCCCAGATGTCATTCGCGACAAAAACCTTGTTTCCGGGAAAAAGCGCGCGGAGTTTTTTATTGTCGGTAAAAAAATCGCTTTTGGCCGTCGCGTTTCCCGCGCCGAGAAGACGCAAAGCGTGATTGACCGTAACGCTTGCGGAATTGTCCAAGTACCGTATTTATGTTGATTCCCATGTCACGCAAGCACTCGGATATATCCTTATCGCTTTTCTCTATTATGACGGTGTTGCGTGATGACAAAATGACCTGTTCAATGGCCAGCCATTCGGTATACATCGTCGCGTCTCCAATCCCTTCAGATACCCAATAATGCTTGCAGCTTTGGAAGCAGCGGCTCAAACCGCAGACCGAACCGCGTGTCGCCGCCATCGCGCGCCGACTGTGCAATGACAAGATGCACAAAATCCTTGGCGACAGCAACACCGCGCGGAAAGGGAAGGCCGCGCAGCAGCGCAGCGACCAAGCAGCTCGAAAACAAGTCGCCTGCGCCGTGATACATGCCGTCGATATAAGATGCGGTGGCGCTGCCGCACAGCTGATCTGTGGTCAAGTAGGCAGCGCCGTATTGTCCGGCGTCGGTTTCGATACCGGTAAGTGCCACGTTGCGCGCGCCTAATTTTTGCAAATCCTGCAGCAAAACAGAGGCACAGTCCATGTCCACATGTTTCCTGTAGGGCTGCTGCAAAATAAAAGCTGCCTCCGTGCAATTTGGTACGATAACATCGGCAATTGCGCACAGCGCTGCCATGCGCGCGGGAAAATCTGCCTCGCAGCCGTTGTAGAGTTTCCCGTTGTCACCCATGGCGGGATCGACAAGGAGCAGCGTGTTTTCGGTGCGAAACGCATCAATCAAAGCGTGCGCGACATCAAAGTGATGTGTATTGCCCAGATAACCGATATAGATTGCATCAAAAACAATCCCAATCGACTGCCAATGGCGGATCGCATCTGCGGCAAAGGCACTGAGATCTGCGCGCGCGATGTCAGTAAAACCGCCGGTGTGGGTGGACAGCACCATGTGCGGCAGCGGGCAGACTTCTATCCCGGCCGCAGATAAAATCGGCAGCGATATGGTGAGGGAACAGGTCCCGAAACAGGATAGATCCTGCAAGATGACGACGCGTTTCATTGATACTCCTTTGCGATACTGCAGTCATTACTAGTATAGCGCGATTCACAATGCTGGGAAAGTGCCAGTATCATATAAATTATCTACACACTTCATAAAAAAACCTGAAATATGCAGGTAAGAGATTGTTTCGCCTATCGCAGTTATGTATAATTGTAGCAATAAGGGAGCAGATAATGGTATATGAATTTACGGTCAAAGAGGACTACAGCGGCAAGAAATTAAACCTGTTTCTCCGGAACAGTTGTCAATTGTCCTCTTCTTTAGTGCGCAGTATTAAATACGAAGAGGATGGACTGCTGGTAAATGGCATACGTGCAAAAACCGACCAAATTTTGCACGCAGGACAAACGGTCACTATAAATGTGCCGGCCAAAATCAATCTCTTGTCCTCGAGCGATATCAAAGTACCGATTGTGTTTGAGAACGAATCGGTGTTGGTGTTTGATAAGCCCGCTGGCATCGCGACGCATCCCACGCTGAATTACGCGAATGACACCCTGGCAAATGTCTATGCAACCCTTGTGCGTTCCCGCAACGCAGAGGATGTCTTTCGTCCGATTAACCGGCTGGACAAAAATACGTCGGGGCTTGTCATTGCCGCCAAAGACCGATACGCAGCGCCGATGCTGGCACGTCACAGTGATAAGCAGTATTACGCTGTAGTGCAGGGGGTGTTGCAGCAGGATGCCGATACCATCGATGCGCCAATCGCGCGGGAAGGCATCTCAATCATCAAACGCAGCGTTAACAGAGATGGTGCGCCGAGTGTCACCAACTATGAGGTGGTGGAACGCTACGGCGACCATACGCTTGTGCGTGTGATTCCGTTTACCGGTCGCACCCACCAAATCCGTGTACATATGGCGTATATTGGTCATCCGCTGGCGGGGGATTCCCTCTATGGCGGGTCGACCGATTGGATTGCACGGCAGGCGCTGCACTGTGCGGTACTGCGGTTTACCGATCCACAGTCCGGCAGACAGATTGAACTGCGCAGCCCGATGCCAAGGGATATGAAAACCCTGGTAGATTGCCTGAAAAGGGAAATGTCCACGCAGAAATAGTGAAAAACATAAAAATGCGTTGTTAAACGCATTTTTTTATACCTGTAAATGAAAGCGCGAAGGAGAGGACAGATTTGAGTTGTGTACGCACAAAAATCGTCTACGTGACACAAGGGGAGATTGCGGTGCGCGCATCTTTGCAAGCAGATGGGTTTTGCGTTCTTATCAAGAACTCGCAGATAGTTTGCAAGTTTTCTGACCGCAATGCATGGGCGATGCCTATTCAAACGCAAATCGCCGGCAGGTAGGTCGCTGGGCAGCTGAAGCGGCAACAGCGTTGGCACAGTCTGTCATTCCAACCTGGCCGCTTTATTTGTTTGGGCACAATAGGTTTCCACAAGTGTTCGGCGTTTTTTGACCGCGTTGCTGCGCTCTACGAGTCAACGGCAGAATCTGCTTCCTAAGGGAGGCAAAAAATTCTGTTTTGTCGAATCAAGGAAGCGCTTTCGAGAACAAGCTTTTGCAGTCGCCTTTTGTTTTTGTTCACCGGCTGGCCGCGACCGCGCCGCCCATAGACATACACCCCAATTGCAAATACCTTGCCGCCGTACTGTTTTGTATATGCGGCAATATCTTCAGCCGTTTTTTCTTGTGTCAGACCGGCTTCCGCCGGATTGTGTTCGTTCAACGGCGCCGCATAATGTTGCAGGCATAACCGATATATTTGTGGCTCCTCGCATCGCTGTTTGATAGTCGAAAACAGGAAAACCATATTCGCGTTCTGCGGCGCGGCAACAAAGATAATCCCAAGAAGTTGGGGCGCGGCGATTTCAATACGTTGTTGGGAAAAGCGGCAGAAACTGCTTTTGCATCACGTCAATCAGTCCCATATCGCTAAACCGAACGCGTGGAATCACGGGCAGCGCCAGGGTTGGAATGCGCATCATCGGGTTGGGCTGCCGCATGCCGACGCGGCGGAGCGCCGCTTTTAGCGTCTCGATTTGCGCCGCGACCACCTCGCAGGGTTCGCGGGACATCAGTCCGGCGACAGGCAGCGGCAATAGCGTGACATTGCCGTCCTCTACGCAACACATACCGCCACCGCTCGCGCAAAGTGCTTGATAAGCGGCAAAACCGGAAGAAGGGTCTTTGTAGACGATCGTGAGATTGTGGCAGTCGTGAGAAACCGTGGAACCGTTCGCGCCGCGCTGCAAGCCGAAGTTGCGGACCAAACCGTGCGCTACGTTGGAAAGACCATAGCGGTTGATCACAATGGCATGGCAAAGGCCGTCGCACGCAGAAAGGTCGACGTTGCCGTCCACAACAGGAACATGCTCGACCGCGCATTCCGTCAAAATACCATTGGAATCGGGGTATGCCAACGCGTTGATTTCTACCGTGTCACCGCTGCCTTCCGGCGCGCGCAAAATGAAATCGTCCAATCGTAGTTGTGGCGCTTGCATCGTATTTTGCTGCTCTGCTGCAAACGTGCCAGCAGAAATATCCGCAACCAGCTGCCCTTTCTCGACAACCAGTTTTCCGCCGTAATACACAGCGGCAACATTAAAATCGATAAGATTATCTACAAGCAGCATGTCTGCGACATAGCCGGGTGCGATGGCTCCGAGATGTTCCAAATGTGCTTCGCGCGCCGGGTTGAGCGTTGCGCAGCGCACCGCATCCACACTGTCCATGCCAAGCGCAACCGCCTTGCGCAGCGCATCGTCCATGTGACCCACCCGCAGAATGTCGTCCGCCTCTTTGTCGTCCGAGCATATCGTCATCCGGTCGAGATAACGCAGTGGCTGTATCGCCGGAACAAGCGCAGGCAGATCTTGCGCAATCGAACTTTGGCGGGCGTCCACAAACATACCGCTGCGCATTTTTGTGAGGGCATCTTCACCGCGCGTGGTCTCGTGACAGGTCTCGGGCCCGCCGATCAAATAGGCGGAAATCAAGCGCGGGTCCGAAGCAGGCAGGTGACCCTGCAGGTAAAGCCCGTGCTTTTCCGCTGCCGCAACGATGGACGACATGCGGTCGTCTGCGGTCGCAACGCCGATAAAGTCCATCACTTCAGCCAGGCCTGCCACACGCGGCAGAGTGGCTAAGCGATGAATCGTGTCAGCGTCAAACGCTGCGCCGGCATTTTCCATACCCGGTACCGATGGTACACAGGAGGGAATGTCCACCAGCTGTCGCATGGGCAGGTCCTCGCTGGATTCCAGCATATAGCGCACGCCGTCTTCGCCCAACACGTTTGCAATCTCGTGCGGGTCGGTGATAACAGTTGTTGTTCCGTGCGGCAATACCGCGCGCGCGAAGTTGCGCGGCGTGCACATGGAGCTTTCGATATGCACATGGGCATCGATAAAGCCGGGAATCAGATAGTGTTCGTGACCATCGATCAGCCGACTGGCGCGGTCGGGCTGTGGCTGGGCACAAAAATGGTCTACGTGACAGATGAATCCATCATACACGTAAACCACAGCCGGATACGTTTCCCCGGTAAAGACATTGACAAAACGGATATTATGCAAAGCAAAATCGCAGGGGATTACGCCGAGCGCCGCCCGCTGCAGTGCGGCACGGTCGGTTGATTCAAACCGCATATGCAATCACCTCATTTTTCAAATATAAAAACGGTCACCCTAAAATGTTGATGTCCTGCCTGATGTTTCCTGATTCGTCTCTGGCAACACCTGCGGAAGATATTTCTCCCACAAATGCCCTGTGCCGAGTGCGAAAACCCTTTGTTGCGGAAAGGGCTTGGGAAACGCCAAAGTCCAACATTATACGACAACCGTTTCGTTACTGTTCATTCTATAGAAAAGCCTGTCCATTTGCAATAGGAAAAAATGACGAAATTAGACACTGAAAACCGCCATTTCTAGGCGTTTTATTGATGAATCAGATCGATACATTACATCTAGATTACAAAGCTGACAAAGGGATGCCGAATGTAATGTGAACGCGATACTCAAAAAAGCAGAACAAGGTATTGTCAAGATTTTTTGGAATGCCGCTGCGCCGGAACGAGGTACGTGGCGAATATAAAATCGATATTAAAAGCGGTGCGGCGTCAGCATGCAATAAGATAAGATCCGATGCGTTTACAGCACCGGATTCAGGCTGTCAAAGCGCCACGGGCGGCGAAAAAGTGCACAAGAATAGCGGATGCCGAAAGATCCTCAACCCTGCAGCCCAGTCAATGATGGCTTTGCCCCCAAACCCTATTGCTGAAATTATAGGTAAGACGCGGGAGCAGCGAAACTTCGCTGGTTTCAATGCGTCGACCTGACCTGTCATCCCCGGGGTGGAGCGAAGCTCGTCAATCAGGTGACTGGTGGGATTGCATATCGGCGGCGAACGGAGCGACTCGTGCAGTTTGTCGTTCTCGCGTTTTATAAAAGGACTTTTTTGACATGTTAAATCCGGTGCGGTAAACGCACCGGATTGCTTCAATTTTCTGTTTTAGAGAAGATACTATTTGCCAGAAAGTGCGCGCTCCAGCCAGATATAACCAATATCCAGCGCGCTGTAAAGTCCCATTTTGTCACTCTGCTTAATAATGCGCGCGTTGGGGCCAAGCGAAGAATCATTGGAAAGCAACTGTACATGGATTTTGCTTGCAACCTTAACATCATTGTGCGCTTCGGTTTCCAGGATCTGCAAAAAAACCACGTGGCTGTCCTTGGGGTCACCGTAGTACAGTTCATTGCCACAGCGCACCAGTGGCCGCCCTTTATACATTAACTCTGCCATATTATAAAATAGAATTCCTTTCCTGTCTGCGTGCAGCCTATTCTTTGATAATAAATGCGCGCACCATCGCCTGCAACAGGTCATCCCGATCGAGCTGGCGCATCAGGGTACGGGCGTTGTTGTGCGTGGTAATATAGGTTGGGTCTTCAGAAAGGATATAACCGACGATTTGATTTACAGGATTATAGCCCTTTTCCTTGAGCGCAGCATAAACAGCGAGCAGCTTTTTTTTGATTTCTGCGTCGCGCTGCTGCTCTATTTTAAACGTTACAGTCGGTTCGTGCATGCAAACACCTCAATACCACATCACAATACTACTATGATAGCATACACGAATTTTTGTAATTATTCAAGCGACCCAGAGGAAAATACGATGGGACCACAGCAACTCAGCTGCGGATTTCGATACCAATCGCACGCAAGTAGCCAAGCGCGCGCCCAATTGCCACGTCGACATCCTCATCTGTCAGCGTTCTGTTTGTATCACGCAGCACAAGACTATAAGCGATACTCTTTTTGCCAAGGTCAACCTTGTCGCCGGTATAGACGTCGAACACACGCACATCTTCCAGCATTTCGCCGCAGCCCTCGCGGATTGCGTGCTCAATCGCGGCGGCGGGAACGTCGATGTCACAGACAAGCGCAAGGTCACGGGTGACGGCTGGAAATTTCGGCAGCGGCCGGTACTTATAATCGGTGTTGCGTAGCGTGAACAGCATATCGACATCAATATCGGCGATATAAACGCGCTCGTGCATGCCATATGCGTCCACAACGGTCGGCATCAGTTCGCCAAATACGGCAAAGCACTGATCACCAGCATACGCTGCGGCGGCCCGCCCCGGATGGTAGACCGGGTTGTCGGTAACGGGTTCCACGCGATAGCTGCCGATGCGCGCGCGTTTTGCCAGCAATTCGACAACGCCTTTAATATCATAAAAATCACTGCTGCCGTACATGCCAACGATCAGTTTTTCACGTTCGGTCGGCAGAGCCGCGTCAGCATTTGGAATAAATTCGGTTGCGAACTCGAACAGTTTGGCGCGTGTGATGCGCGCTTTGAAATTGTGCGCCAACACTTCGATCATGCCCGGCAGCGCCGTAGTGCGCAGCATAGCGGTATCTTCACCCAGCGGGTTTTGCAGCATAACAGCATTGCGCAGCGGGTCATAAGGGCTGATGCCCAGTGCATCCAGATCTTTTGCGCCCATAAACGTATAGGTGTTAATTTCATAAAGACCGCTCGCGATACAGATATCGAGCAGATCCTCGTTGAAGCGTTGACGCGCGGTCAACCTCCCCACAGCGACACCCGTCATAATGGTGGACGGAATGTTTTCGTAACCGGAAAATCTCGCGATTTCTTCTGCAAGATCGGCCATGCATTCGATGTCGCCGCGGAAACTGGGGGGTGTGACATTCAATTTGTTGTCGACGGTACAGCCCAGGCACTGCAGGGTGTTAACCATAAATTCTACGGGGATTGCAGTGCCAAGAAACGCGTTGAGTTCGATTGGATTGAGCGAGACAGGGGCTGGCGGGCTCATATTGCCTTTGGCGTCTACAATGCCTTTGACAATGTCGCCGGCATCGAGCTGTTCAATCAGCTCCAGCGCGCGTATGATCGCAGGTTCGGTGTTATAAGGATCCAGGCCTTTTTCGAAGCGGGACGATGCTTCCGAGCGCAAGCCAAGCGCCTTGGACGCCGCGCGAACACTTTTGGCAGAAAAACAAGCCGATTCCAGGACAATGGATGTGGTATCGCCGGCAATGCCGCTATATTCGCCGCCCATGACGCCCGCGACAGCAATTGGTTTTTCGCTGTCCGCGATGACCATGATGTCCGGCGAAAGGGTGCGCTTGATCCCATCCAGCGTAACGATCTCTTCGTTGTGCTTTGCCTGACGCACAACAATTTGCCTGTCTTTGACCTGCCGATAATCGAAAGCATGCATCGGCTGGTTGCACTCGAGCATCACATAGTTTGTGATATCGACAATGTTGTTGATCGGGCGCACGCCGCAGCGGCGCAGCCGCTCGCGCATCCATTGCGGCGACGGTTTTATCCGCACATTTTCTACAATTGCGCCGGTATAGCGCAAACAATTTTTTGGTGTTTCATTACTGACCGAGACCATGCTGGAAATATGACCGTGCGATTTGGTAACTTTCGGACGCGGCAGTTTAAATTCGGCGCCAAATGAAATGGCGGCTTCCCGCGCAAGCCCTGTGACGCAAAGGCAGTCGGGCCGGTTGGATGTGATTTCAAACTCAAAAATGGTATCGTCCAGCCCCAGCACTTTTGTAATATCCGCGCCGATGTGCGTTTTTTCCGGCAGAACCATAATGCCGTCTTCGACGCATTCCGGAAAATCGTTTTTGGTCAGGCCAAGTTCGGCAAGCGAACAGAGCATACCTTCGCTCTTGACACCGCGCAATTCGCCCGCCTCAATCCGCTGGCCATTCGGCAGGACGCTGCCCGGCATCGCGACGGGGACGATATCGCTATCTCGCAAATTTTGTGCACCCGTCACGATCTGGATGATACCTTTGCCAATAAAGACGGAGCACACCCAGAGATGATCGGAATCGGGATGGCGCTTGAGCGAGACAATTTTGCCTGCCACAACATTTTTGATATTTTCAGATTCGGAGACAAACCCTTCCACTTTGCTGCCCGTCATCGTCATGACGCGGGCAAACTCTTGCGGCGTCGCTTTGACATTGGTAAAAGTCTGCAGCCATTTCATCGGTACAATCATGTCGGTTCCCCCCCTAAAATTGGCGCAGAAAACGATAGTCGTTTTCAAACAGCAGTCGTAAATCGTCGATGCCATACCGCATCATTGTGATGCGGTCGAGACCCATGCCAAACGCAAAGCCGGAGTAGACATTGGGATCGATGCCGCAGTTGGCCAGCACGCGCGGATGCACCATACCGCATCCGAGAATCTCAATCCAGCCCTCACCTTTGCAGAGACTGCAGCCCTTGCCGCCGCACACGAAGCAGCCGGCGTCCATCTCGGCAGATGGTTCGGTAAAGGGAAAGTGATGTGGGCGGAACCGCACTTTGATGTTGTCACCATACAGTTTTTGCGCAAATACTGCGAGTGTTCCTTTGAGATCGGACATGGTGATACCTTTGTCGACCACAAGCCCTTCTATCTGATGGAAGACAGGCGAGTGGGTTGCATCGACCGTGTCACAGCGATAAACGCGTCCGGGTGCGAGAATGCGGATGGGCGGTTTGTGCTCTTTCATCACGCGCACCTGCACCGGCGAGGTTTGCGGACGCAGAATCACGTTCTCGTTGATATAAAAGGTATCCTGGGGATCCCGCGAGGGATGGGATTCCGGGATGTTGAGCATGTCGAAATTGTTTTCAACCGTCTCTACTTCTGGACCTTCGGCGATATCAAAGCCCATGCCTAAAAAGATCTGCTGAATATCATCGAGCACGATGTGCAGCGGGTGTCGCTTGCCCATCGACGGTATCGTGCCGGGCAATGTTACATCGACCTTTTCCATCTGCAACTGCTGCAACAGCATCTGTGCGCTGAGCTCTTGGTTTTTGGCCTCGATTATTTCCTCGATAAAACTGCGCACCTCGTTGGCCAACTTACCCATTTGCGGGCGGTCTTCTTCGGAAAGGGAACCCATCTGTTTCAAAATTGTAGTCAGGTCGCCCTTTTTCCCTAAAAACTTGATCCGCAGCTCTTCAATCTCGCCAAGCGTTTTCGCCGCTCCAAGACGCGTTGCCGCCTCAATTTTGATTTCTTCCAATAACGATTGCATGCCGCTCCCACCTCAATAAAAATAAAATACTCCGTTCCTCCGTCTGTATTCCAGACAAAAGGGACGAAGCATACACTCCGCGGTACCACCCATATTCAGACAGTTCGCCTGCACTTTACCCGTTAACGCCGGCATACGTTGCGCCCTACTGGCAAATACAGTGTTCAAGCGCACCGCTCACAGGTGAATTCGCACAAACCGATCCTTTACAGTCCGTTTGCAGCCGGTGCCAAGTGCACCGACGGACTTCTCTTCTCAAAAAAGGAGTGTGTGTGTTACTATTCCCGCTCATTGCGTTTATAATAGATATAATACAAATATCTTACCATTCCCGCGGCGCAGTTGCAAGAGCCTTTTATACTTTGCTATAATAACTTTAAATATATATCTCTATAATTTCTGCGTTTGTCTAAGCCTTTTGTTTGCCAAAGAAATAACAAAAACATGAAAAGCGCGGTTGTGGAGAAAAAACGACCTGTGCAAACAGGGAATACCGAGGTAGGGATCATGATTTATGGCATCGGCAATGACCTTGTGGAAATTAGCCGGATTGAAAAGAGTGTGCAAAATGAGCGGTTTTGCACTTTTTGTTTTTCAAATTTAGAGCGGCAGGCATTTACCGGCAATTCACAGAAACTGGCGGGATGTTTTGCGGCGAAAGAAGCGCTTGCGAAAGCGCTGGGAACCGGCGTGCGCGGCTTTTCGATGGACGAGATTTCGGTATTGCGAGACGAATTGGGAAAACCATATTTTTTGTTTTCCGGAAAAATTGAACAGATCATCGATTCCCGCGGATTGCAGGCGCACTTGGCGCTGACCAATTCCGGGGATCTTGTGATTGCGTTTGTAGTATTGGAGGGGAGAGCATGATCCTGTTGTCTGCTGCGGAACAACGCAGTGTGGAATTGGCGGCTTCCAAACTTGGCGTCGACGTTGCCGAGATGATCGCGCGCGCGGGAAAAACAGCGTTTGAAGTGCTGGCGCGTGAATATGCGCTTCCGGGGTTGGCCGTCACGGTGTTGTGCGGACGCGGCGGCAACGGCGCGGACGGTTTTGTCATTGCGACACGCCTCAAACAGGCAAACGCAAATCCGACCATTGTGCTGTGCGCCGAAGCACCACAGGCTGAAGCGCCGCAGGAGTTTTACAATCAGGCGGTGCGCGCGGGTGTGCCGGTGATTGAGCTGGAGACAGACAGTAAGGATATTGTTTCGCTGCTCTATTCCACATCCCTGGTCGTGGATGCGGTGTTTGGATTGGGTTTTAAAGGCAAGCTGCCGCGGCGCATCGAAGATTTGTTTGCGATGGTGAATCAGTCGGGGGCATCGGTGGTCTCGATCGATATCCCAAGCGGGATCAATGCGGACACCGGTATTGCCGCCGAAAACTCCATCTGCGCCAACCGGACACTTTATGTCGTTGGCAAAAAACCGGCGCATGCATTCAAATCTTCGCGCGGCTATTGCGGCGAGCTGACCTACCTGGATTTGGAGTTGCCTGCCGAAGCTTACCAGGCGGCAAAAGGACAGACACAGGAGCTGACCGCCGAAATCGCGGCGGCGATTTTGCCCGTGCGTGAGGAGACGGCGCACAAGTGGACATTCGGCAGCGTGATATGCGCGGTGGGCAGCGGTCGCTATCGCGGCGCGGCAGTGCTATGTGCAAAGGGTGCGCTGGCGTGTGGCGCGGGTTTGGTGGCCATCGCCGCGGAAGCGAATGTACTGGACGCCGTCGCCGCGCACTGTCCGGAGGCGATTTTACTTGACGTCGACCGGGATGCGGACGGCATTGCCATTCTGTTCGGGAAGGCGTCCGCCTTTGTGGTCGGCTGCGGCCTGACAGCGGAGATGGCGCAAACCATGTTGCAGCGTACATTGAGCGATGCCGTGCGGCCGGTGGTTATTGACGCAGAGTGCCTGAACGCCCTTTCACAGGAACCGGAACTGCTGCAACACTGTGCAGCGCCGGTGATTTTGACGCCGCACGTTGGTGAATTTGCGCGCCTTGTGAATGTCACAACCGAAACAGTCTACCTCAACCGGATCCGCTACGCGCGGGACTATGCCGTAAAGCATAAAGTGGTGCTTGTCCTCAAGAGCGACAACACCTTGGTTGCTTTGCCGGGCGGCGAGGTTTATGTGAACATGATCGGCAATGCCGGCCTCGCCAAAGGTGGCAGCGGTGATCTGTTGAGCGGGGTGATCGGGTCGCTGTGCGCGATGGGCATCCAGCCAGCGTATGCGGCGATGCTTGGTGTCTATCTACATTCGTTTGCAAGCGACATCGCCGTGCGGCATTTACCCAAACATGCGATGACGGCGAGCCTCGTGGCGCAATATCTGCCCGATGCAATCAGCGAGCTTGTAGAACAGAAAAACTAAATCGACTTTCCTCCAGGTATTATAGCCGGAAACCAGCACATACAATGAAATAGTGCGGTTTCCGGCTTTCACTGCCGGAAGGAGGGACTTATGAAATACCGAATACCTTGTGTGCTTGTTTTATGCGTACTTATGCTGGGATCTTGCGGCGCCGACAAACCATTACCGTCACCGGAATTCTTTAACCAACCGTTTTTGATGACAGCAGAATATAATATCGACGGCTTAACCGGCGTGCTCTCATTCCAGAAAAACGGCGTGGAAGACTGCGTATTGATCTTTTTGTCACCAGACACCATCAGTGGTCTGACATTGACGATGCAACAGGGTGTTATGACGACTAACTTCCGCGAAATAACCAGTGAATTTGAAGTGGGAGACTTGTCCCGGGGCAGCCCAATTAAAGTATTGTATCAACTGATGTCGGGCACAAGTCCCATCAAAGCGCTGGACGAGGAAAAAAATGGAGACACCGTCTACCAGTTTGAGGACGGAGCACAAATTGTTATTTATAGCGGCGTCCCGAAGGAGATTACAATTCCAACAGCCGGGATCACGTTAAAAGTGACAGGATTTGAAGTGCTTGGCGGCAATCCGAAAAGCATAGAGCAGCCTGCGTAAATTTCTGAAATAAATAGATGGGAAATATGTGATTTCATGTTTGAACGACTGGCAAAATGGCAACAATAAGGGTACCATTTTGAACGGAGTTGATTCGGCATGATCATTAAGCGCGGAGAAGTATTCTACGCCGACCTCAGCCCTGTGGTCGGCTCGGAACAAGGCGGGTTACGCCCTGTTTTGATTGTACAAAACGATATGGGAAACAAATATAGTCCAACAGTGATTGCCGCGGCGATTACCAGCCGGAAGGGCAAGGCCAACCTGCCCACACACATCCCACTTGGCGCACAGAGCTGCGGGCTGCAAAAGGACAGCGTAGTCTTATTGGAGCAAGTCCGCACGATCGATAAAACGCGGCTTCGCGAGAAGATGGGCGAAATCGATTCAAGCTCCATGAATCAAGTGAACCAGGCGCTGCAAGTCAGTTTTGGATTGCAATCCTATACTTAAGCGCAAATTAAAAAAGAGCAGAGTGCTATCTGCTCTTTTTTTGTGAGAAAACACAAAATTGAGATATGTTCTTGCCATCCCTTTAACCAATATGTGGAAAGTCATAGTGGTATTGACCAATTAATTTGCGATGATATAAGAATTTTAGCCTAAATAGAAATTAGATGATAGAAGAAACAATTAAATTTTCTGGATATGAATTGATATTTTATTGATTGTATTGATATGGTACTTATCGAGTGATATACTTGCGACGAGTTGTACAAGTTTTATGTAGAAGTTCACCGCGCATATAAAAAGGCAGGAATCTATGGACTACACATCAGATAAGCTAAGCGCATTGCTAAATAAGTTGAACGACTTAAAACAAGCTCGGTCCTATTTGGAGAGGGTAGATCATTTGAAAAGCGCGTTATCTTCCAGCGCCGGTAAATTTAGAAGCGGATTTCTTTTATCGGAGGCAGAGATACAAATCGCAGAAGATATCCAAAATGTGTATCGAGATGCGCACGACAAGATCCAATCGGCAAAAGAAGTGGTTGCGGCGGAACTGTCGCGTGTGATTGACGCCGGCAACATAGAGAATGCTTATTAC
Organism: Oscillospiraceae bacterium; assembly: GCA_031547945.1. Lineage (GTDB taxonomy): Bacteria > Bacillota > Clostridia > Oscillospirales > Ruminococcaceae > JAVBRN01. The sequence goes on from JAVBRN010000006.1 coordinate 78,777, forward strand.
AAGGCGCAGCACGGATACGAGGGCTGCTTGACAAAGTGGGATTGCGCGCTATGAGTGAAAGAATTGTAATTACGCCGGAAGCTTTTGACACGGCAAGGGCATCGATGACGCAAGTGTACGATATTTTTGTGGAGCAATACAACAATTTTTTAGATGCGAACAAAGTTCTTTTACAGAGCTGGAAAGGCGCTGCTTCTAACGCTGCAAGAGTACAGGTTGAACGGTTGGCAGACTATTTCAGTGATGGCAACGATATGCTGGCCGATTTGACAAGCGATCTTTATAGCATACAACATGTCATGGAATCGGTTGATCAGGATTTGGCAAAGTGAGCAGCGCCGACTAGGGCGCAGTATAAAGCAGAGGACTGTCATGGATTTTAAAATGAATTTTTCAGAGATATGGGAAGCGGTGTATGCGTATTATCGCATATATTGTGCACTGGAAGTAGGCCAACAGAATGTTGAAAAGTCGATTAAAAAGCTTGCTGAGTTTGGGTTTGAGGGCGAAACACAAAAAGCATATTTATCGCTTATCGAGTCCTGGAGCGATTATACAAAAACACTGAAGCAACACATCAAAAAGTTAATCGAGCACTTGGAGCAGGAAACTTGGAACGCGCAGGATCTTTTAAACACAGGAAAAAATATGAGCATTTAGTGGGTAAAAACTGTGGGATATTGGGATAAGTTAGGCTTGGACTATGAAATCTGCAAGGGTTTTAGTACCAAGCTAAATACCGCGATTGAACGTGCAGATAAAAATGCGGCGATGTTACAGTCTGCAAAAAACTTGGCGCATGGTGCCGCAGATGCAGTGCAGGACGCGATTTCTGCGATGCAGTTGGTATCTTCCCGCATGCAAATATTTGATTCCATCAGCGCTAACTATGTGACGAAGGTGAAGACGTTTGACGACCAGTTCGCCGAAACACTAAAAAAAGAAGATGTAACAAAAGGCCTCTCAGATAATCACTGCTATCAACAATCCGCGCGGAACTTGGAAGAGCTTCAATATCGCATTGCCGTGTTACTCGGATATAACCCAAACAGTCCGGATAATTTAGTCATATCGAAAACATGGCAAGAGTTTTTGTCGGAGCACTCAAAAGAAGAGATCGATGCGGCAAAAGTCAAAGTTCTGCAAGTGATTAAGGATAAAAAGCGATATCCGGGACTGATGCAGTTGCTGGATGACTTGAATGGCAGTATGTTTTTAGCAGACGGCGTTCGCGAACAAGCGCTGCAATATCTTACTGATAAAGTTGCGGAGCGCGGCGGCAAAATTGATTTGATGACGCTCGATTATACCCGCGATCCGACAGATTTGCACATTCGTTTGGCTGTTATCAAACTGCTGTGTTTGGATGGCGTAAGCGGTGAGGTCAGTTTCCTGGATTATTTGGAAGCGGTACAGACTCGAACCGGCGTTGACAATGGTGCAAATGTGCGCATATTGGACAACAAAATGCTGGCGTTGATTGATCAGGCGTCTGCGGAACGCGCTGCTGCGGTGAATGCGGGCGGATTTTCCAGATGGCAGGAAGAGAACAAGAGAACCGGGGCGCTTATTGCAGAGATAAGCACGACTTTTGCGTATGCATGTCTGAGGCCGAAAGCTGGAAAGCAATCGAATGCAATCAATAAAAAAGAGATGCTCAAACGGACGGACTATTCAGGGAAAACAGAAGTTAACTATGGAGACCAGTTTACATTGCGCAACGGAAAAAAGGCGCTGAAACCAAATGTGCGATTTACAGATGGCAATGGATATACAACTACCACCGATAAGTTTGGACACATAGCAACGGGTGAGGGAAAACTAAAGATGGGAGACGGTGTACGCAACCGATCTGCACAGAAGGCTGTGGGCGGTGCGGATCGATTGCCAACGGATGACGGCGGACATTTGTTTGCAAGACAGCATGGAGGTTCTGGTGATATAGATAACTTGACTGCGCAGAGCCAATATGTTAACAGAGCGGGCGGTGAATGGTATAAACTGGAGCAGGTGTGGACGAAAGCCATAAAAAATAATCAGAGTGTCCATATGAAGACGACAGTGAATACGCCTCCCAACTCGGAAAGACCCGAGAGTTATACCGTGCATTATTGGATAGACGACGTCCATTATTTTAAACATGTGCTAAATGAGTGATGAGGTTAACATGGAAGAGACATTAGCAGCCATATATCAAACGTTAGCAGAGCAATTATCTTGCATTATTCCCGTGGAATGGGAAAAGATCTATTATCATGGCGCTGTGAAGCAGGCAAAAGAAAGCTGGACGTCTGTTTTCTATTTTGTCGATCAGGCGAATACCTTGGTTCGTTCTCATTCTATCCCGCAACGATATCATGTTTCCGAGGAAATCTATATGCAGTTGCTGTCGGAATTGAATCGTATTTTATTGGAACTCTACGATTGCTTTTTATCGAATGAACAGGATCCCTGGACACAAGTGACGTTTATTCTGTCCGCGGAAGGGCATTTTGAAATTCAATATGCATATGATGCGTATGAAGAGGATCCAATGAAAAGTGAAACGATTTGGGCCTATCATACGCTTGGATTATTGCCCCAAAAAGGAACAACAGCCAGAGATTTTTTGGATACTTACCTAGAAAGTCGATGCGACAAAACTGCACAATAAATGGCGGCGAAAACCATAAAAAGAAAAACACCTCTCTCGAGGTGTTTTTTGATCTGCGGTTACAGCTATTTTTGAAACGCTGCTTTTACAATCTGGCACAGCTGTGGATAGGCCTTTTGGATCTGCATGCTCAGCAAAAGCTGTACGCGCGCGCGGTTGAGATTTTGCGCCGGATACTCGGCTTTAAAATAGCGGTCACCCATGAGAAAGTCGGTCATATAGCGAATCCCATATTCCAACGCCATCACATAAGCGCCCATTGCGAGCGAGCCGGGTTCGTTGTCCTCCAAGACAGTTTTCGCCTGCGAAACATAACTGTTGGCATAGGACTCAAACATCTGCAGATTAAATTGCACCTGTGCAGTATTGGCTTCATCGTCACGACAAGTGTGGCAAGCAGATCTTGCGCCGTCGCCAAAATCGAACGCGAACATGCCGGGCATGATGGTGTCGTAGTCGATCAGGCAAACCGGATTTCCGGTGTCGATGTCGAGGACAAGATTAGACAATCTCACATCGTTATGCGTCACACGTGCATATAAATCCATCGAGAGCAGGGCGGTACAATACTGCTCTTGGCTGCGGACATAGTTGATTTCACCGCGGGCTGCCTCGGCGCGATCGGCCGGCGCAGCGCTCAGCACACGCACAAACTCTTCAAAGTATTTGGGGGTGTTGTGGAAGTGCGGAATGGCCGGGTTCAGTTTTTCAACAGGGAAGTCGGCAAGCGCACGATGAAACGCGCCGATCACAAAGCCCAGCTTCGCGCAGCCGTCGACCGTATTCTCCTCTTGGATAATGCCGGGCACATGGCGGTAGGCGCGCCAGTAGTTCCCTTCGGGATCCGCGAAGAGATATTTCCCATCAAACGCGCGATAAAAGTGCAGATGCGGGAATGCCTGTCCGGTCGTGTCAAGAAACTGACTCATCATGGCGATGTTCGCCATTTGCACCTCGGGTTGCTGGAACACATTGCGGTTGATCCGCTGTAACACGGTGCCGCTGCCGTCCGCCATATCAACGAGAAACGAGTCGTTGACGGCCCCCTTTGTAATTGGGCGCGCCGATACCGGCTCGCTGCCCGTCTCAAATCTTGCAGTAATGTCTACAATTTGCATAATTCCACCATCATGTTCGCTGCTTTATAAATATCACCGCACCCGAGCGTTAAGATCAAATCGCCCGGCTGTGCGATCGAAAGACAATGTGTTGCAACCTGCTCAAAAGAATCGAACCAAACGGACCCTTCGATTTTTGCCGCGAGGTCGGCGGTAGTGATTCCATACGTGTTCACTTCGCGCGAACCCATGATCTCGGTCATGATAACCGCGTCAGCGGCAGAGAGCGCCGCGGCAAAGTCATCGAGAAGCAATTTGGTTCGGGAAAAGGTAAACGGCTGAAACACTGCGATGACTTTATTATAACCCATATTTCGCGCCGCGTCGAGCGTTACTGCAATTTCTTTTGGATGATGCGCGTAGTCATCGGCGATGGTGATATTGTCAAACACGCCCAATACCTCAAAGCGTCGTCCGGCGCCGTAAAAAGAATCCAGACCGGCTTGGATTGCAGCGCCGCTTGCGCCTTCGAGACAGGCACAAACCGCGGCGGCCGCGGCGTTAAATACATTGTGTTTGCCGGGCACCTGCAAATAGAAGGTTCCAATTTCTGCGCCTGCATCCAACAGGGTAAAACTGTATTTGGCGCGCTCCAGTTTTTGAATCGCGGTGATACGGAAGCGGCACCGGTCGCTTTCTCCAAACAGAATCACTTCTTTGTCAAGCCCCTGCAAAGCGTCGAGCGTGTTGGCGTCGTCGCCGAACGCGACCACCGCTTTTTTGGCATTCTGTGCAAATTTGCGGAACGAAGCTTTTACGCCGTCCAGCGAACCGAAATAGTCCAGATGATCGGCGTCGATATTAAGGATGACGGCGTAATATGGATCGAGCTCTAAAAAGGTATCTTTGAATTCGCAGGCCTCGCACACGAAATAGTCGGACTTTCCGGCGCGACCGTATCCGTGGATCAGCGGCAGTTTGCCGCCGATTACCACCGTGGGGTCATACCCCGCAAGCAGCAGAATGGACGTGAGCATCGAGGTGGTTGTCGTTTTGCCGTGCGTGCCGCTGATACAGATGGATTTCGCGCAGCGCTGGGAAACATAGCCCAGCAACTCTGCGCGCTCGATGATCGGCAGACCCAATTCTTGTGCGCGTGTCACCTCCGGATTGCCGGGAAGCAGCGCGGCCGAAACCACAAGCGCGTCTGCGGCATCTGCATGTTCCGCGTTGTGGCCGATGGAAACCGCAATGCCCATCTCCCGCTCTTGGTGGATAATGCTGCCTTCGTTCACATCACTGCCGGTAATCTGGAATCCTTCGCTGTGCAGAATTTCCACGAGCGGAAACATGCCCGAACCGCCGATTCCAACAAAATGCAGCCGCTTTGCGTGACCTAAAATCGTAGCAACATCGTTGCGCATAACAGAACTCCTCGAGAGTGGCTTTTTTACCAGTATATTGTCGGTTCTAAGAAAATAAACTAATTTTGCAAGAATCGGGTAGAAGACAGGACCAATTTAGCAAAAATAATTGCAGTGAGACGATATCGCTTTTTTATGGATCAGATCTACGCGGGGCGGCTGACTGCGCGTCATCCGACCCTGCGCGCTGTTCGCGCCGCTTACTCCATCGATTGTAGAGAACAAGTCCAACAGCGCTGAGCGCGAACGTGACTGCGAACACGATGATGGCGAATGTGTAATTCTGCAACCCGAGCGCGTTGCCGCCGACCACCGATGTAATTACGGAGGGCAAACGGGCAGTAATAGTGATCACGAACCAGGATGAGAGCTGCATATCCGTGAGCGGCACAACATAGTTCAGCAAATCTTTTGGCGTTCCGGGAATCAAAAACAGGATGAACGCGAGCGTATTGCGTTTGCGTTTATTGTTTAAAAAGCGCATCGAATTGATTTTTTCCCGTGAGAAAAACAGTTCTACCACTTTGACGCCGAAGGTGCGCACGAAAAAGAAAACAATCGTGCTGCCCAGCACGATACCCAGCATGCAAAACAGGATTCCCTGCCAGACGCCAAACGCATAGCCCGCGAAAATCTCAAACGGTTCGCCGGGCACAAACGCAACCATCACTTGCAATGCAAACAAGCCTATAAACGCGAGCGGCCCCCAGAATCCGTGGGCATCCACAAAGGCGCGGAATTTTTCAGGATCGTCGAGCTCCCGCAGCAAGGGCTTGCCGATAACCCAGGAGATCGCAAGCAGTCCGCCAAAAAAGAAAAGAATCAGCGAAATGCTGATGGTTTTCTTCGTCCGGTCGCTCCAGGTGCGTTTTTGCGCTTTTGTCATCGGGGATCCCTCGCTGTACAAAATAACCTGCCCTACTGTAGTAGTATGCCAAATCTCCCCGGTGTTTACAATGTATTAAGGATGCGGATCATTTTTTCGATAGGCCGCCATGATGTGGGCAAAGATTTCCGCCTGGGAAGGCGGCGTCCATGTGATCGCGTTTGCGCCGGCGTCGACGGTCGCGCGGATGGTATCCTCATTGGGGCCGCCCGTCGCGATAATCGGAAAATCCGGATACTTGCTGCGGATGTCTGCGACAATGCGTGCGGTATCCGCGGCGGCTGCGACGTTGAAAATAGAAACACCGGCCGCAATGCGCGCCGCATAGTCGGTTTGGTCGTTGACGACCGTGACAACAATGGGAATGTCCAGGTGTTCTTTGATGCTTTGAATGGTCTCGTTTGGTGTTGGCGCATTGAGCACAACGCCCGTGGCGCCCTGCTGCTCCGCCTCGATGGCGAGTACCACCGAGCGCGTGCCGCCGGTGAGGCCGCCGCCCACGCCGCACAGCACCGGCACATCCGCCGCAACCATGATGGCGCGCGTGATGATCGGCTGTGGCGTAAACGGATAGACCGCGATCACCGCGTGCGCGTTGGTGTTACAGATGATGCTGACATCGGTGGAAAACAGAATGGATTTGATGCGCTTTCCGAGAATCGAAATGCCGCTGCAGTCGTAGATGGCCTCCGGCACGGTCTGTAACATAGAGCCGCGCAGTTTGCCGGTTACGATCGGGATGTTCTTTGCCACTGCAGGAACCTCCTTTGCCAAACAAGGCATGCAGTTATTATAGCGGAGCGCAAAGCCCAGCGCAACCTGAAATGTAAATTTTTGTAACTTTTATTGCACACGGGACGACAGGTATCTTTGGCTCGGTTTTCGCGCTCGCTGTTTTTGTGCGGCGGTTCCGACGTAAAACGGCGGCGCAATGAAAAATGACAGTCTGCGCAGCGGTGGCGCTTTCGGGCACAGATTGCTTATAAGCTAAGATATATAAACGTTTTGAAGTTACTCCGCCTGCATTGGTTCCCATTGTACGTTTGTCGGTCTGGTTTTTGTTCTACAAAACGCTACCGCGGCATTTATCGCGGTTTCTATCGTGACAGTAAGAATTGCTGTGAGAAACCGGATCATACGGAATGATTGTTGTTACACCATTTGGATCAAGGCCATTGCCGTCATTGCGTGATTGGTACTGATACGCTCCGTTTATATAGTAAAGATATGTATAATCTCCATTTGCCTCAACCCAAAATTGCGGATTGTCGTCGTTTTCTCCATTTTCACTGAAATAGAAATTGTTATAGTCAGAAATATGCGGGAAATCAATACGAGATTGCATAATGGCCCTGATCTCTTTTGCATGCTCGCACGGTACCGTAATGTATTTGTCAATCGCATCGTTATGGCTGACTTTCAAAAATTGCGCCACCTCTCGCTTGATTCTTTTGTGCAAAGTATAAATTTGTTACGCGTTCATTACGATTCGATTCTACCACAGAGAATAAACCGTTTCACGGTTACGCCATTATACCAGCCTATACAAATTAGAAGTGGTCAAAAACTTGCAGACACTGTACAGTTGCTTGGCTGGCAGAGTGGATCAGCTAAAACTGGAGAGAAGGTGCGCTGACTTGCGCGTCCCAGGCACTTGGTGCCACCTGCAACAACAAAAATACCGCAGCCCGCGTCCACGTCTAGCAACAGCCCGCACCAGACTTCAAGGACTGTTGCCGGCGGGGCTCAGTTGCAGCAACGAAGCGCCGCAAACAGCAGGTGATGCCAATGCATTTTTGGAGAAATGCGTCTCCGATTATCGATTGATCGGTATGAGTCAAAATTTGATTTCGCAATATAGAGTATGGCACAAAAAAACTGGAAGAGTTTAAATCTTCCAGCGCTGTATAGGCTTTACATTAACGAAACTGCATGTCAAATCCGAAAATTCCGCCAAACAAAGCAGAGATCAACGACATCAATATACCGGCGCCAACCGCGCCGAGCGCAACTGCGACAAACGCTTTTTTCCAATCGATTTGCAAGATTGCCGCAATCAGTGAACCCGTCCATACGCCGGTTCCGGGCAGGGGAATGCATACAAAAAGAAAGAGTGCCAATAATTCTCTGTTGCCAAATTTCTTCGCTTTTTCTTCCGCGCGGTCAATGATTTTTTGAAAGAATTTGCCGATGCGTTTCCGCCGCGCAAACCACCGCAGCACGCCCTGCGAAAACAAAATCAAAAACGGGGCAGGCAGAATATTGCCAAGCACCGCGATAAGAAAGGTTGGCAGAAAAGGAAAACCCATAGCCAAGCCAACTGGCACAGCCAGCCGTAGCTCGACAATGGGCAGCATTGCGATCAAAAGTATAACAATGTAGTTATCGCCGAAGAAATCCCGTACGATATCAATCAGCTGTGTACTCAATGGCTTAACCTCATGGTGAAGAATTCACTATTAGGTGCCATTATAGCACAGGGGATTCCTATTGACAACGTATCATTCGCTTTTCTGCCGCACGATTTTCGTAACAATTACCGTGATATCGTCGCAAATTCCGCCTTGCGCTTTGGCGCGGCGCATAATTTCGCGGCAGAGTTCTTCAGCGGTTGCGCCGTAAGAAGTTTTCAGCGTTTCCTCAATGGCTTGATGCCCCTCCGTCTGGATGCCGTCGCTTGTCATGACGACGATGTCGCCGTCCACAAGAGGCAAATGCATCTCTTTGCTCATTACATTGTTCAGGATGCCGACCGGCAGAGATTGGCCTTCCAACCGCACGACATTGCTGCCGTGCAGGCAAAAGGTCGGCGCGGCGCCAGCTTTAAACAGGCAGGCGTTGCCGTCGTACACGTTAAAGCCCAAAACGTCGATGGTGCTGGCATATTCCCGGTCTTCCCGCAGGGAAAGTGCGGCGTTGGCCAGCTCGGCGGCGCGCTTAATCGGAAACCCGCTCTCCAGCAGCCGCCGCAGAAACGCGCAGCAAATAGTACCTTCGCGCGTGGCGGCAGGCCCAGTGCCCATGCCGTCGGACAGCAGGATGTGGATATTGCCTTTCAGATCTGCAAAAATATTATACACATCGCCGCAGGTCGTGCCGTCGGCGCAGTGCTGCGCAGCAGCTGTTTGCACGCCGAATGCGGGACGCTCGGTGTAACAAAGGACGGTATTGCCGGCGGACAGTTCTGTGGTCGGATGATTGATTGGGACGCCGGCAATGACGCTGATGCCTGCGGTCAGGCGCCGGATCATATTTTCAGGCGGCATATCGCGCAGCGCAACGGCGATGACGGGGTGGTGCTCATCGTCATAGACACAGCTTGCCGTTTCCACCGGCAATTGCAGCCGCACGGCGCAGTCGAAAATGCGTTTACTCTTTGTCTCGTCCCATTCCTTGTAAGAGGTCAGCTCATCTTTGGCAGAGTCGAGCATATCGCACACGGCACCAAACTGTTTTTTGATCATATCTTTGTAAACCTGCGTATTTTTAATGCGCGCAATGGTTTCCACTTCGCTGTCATAACACGCGGTAATCTCGTTGGCGAGCCCCGGCATGTTGGTGCACCGCAGACTGAACGGCGTGACGAAATCCGCTTTTGAGATGCGTCCTTTGCTCTGCAGTGTCGGGGTAAGTTTATGTAAGGCATCCGTGGTCTCGTCGTAACATTTGACCCAGCAATAGGAAACGAGCGAACAGCTGCGGCAGGTCTTTTCCACCGCGCGGCTGAAGATCGCGTCCATATCCACCTGCGGTGTCCGGCTGGAAGTGGTTTTGTCCAGCAAGACGGTGACATCCCGCATGGAGGAGGAGATGCTGTCCAGTTTCACACTCAATGCATTGGTCGCGCTCATGAGGGTGTCATTCAGCTTGGCAAATCTTGTTTCGCCAAAACTTTTGAGCGGAACGGCGAGGAAGATCAAAGCGCCGAACAAAACTTCCGTGATGTATGTGAGCGCAAACACATAGTTTTCTGCTGCAAGCGCAAGCAGCGCCGCGGCGACAATATAAATCAGGCACTGCCATGCTTTGCCGCGCTTCCTAAAAAGCGAGGACAGCACGCCAGCGACAACAAACCCTGCGCTTGCAAACAGGAAAGCGGGTTCACGCAGCGCAATCGCCGCGGCGACAGCGGCGAAGACGGCGGCGTCAAGCGGCGGGCTGAGTAGATAGGCCGCAAATACAACGATAGCGGCACACGCGATGCGCCCAATGGAAAACGGCCCGAGGGGCAAAGGGTAAATCGCCATGAGGCAGGTGCAGAGTGCAAGCGCGACGCTGGCTTTTTGTGTGCTGGAAAGCTCGTTGAGCGAACGGCGGCGGCGCAGGGAATCGAAAGAAATATGGTAGAAATAGGAAAAAGCACCTGTCAGGGCAACGCCGCCGGCCAGACGGCCGACCGCCGCCCAGCCAAAGGAATCGGTTAACGCTAAAATAGCGATTTCGGTGATTGTTACAGACAACAGTCCAGCCGTCAGACAGGGCAGGTAACTGCTCTTGCGGTATTTTCCGCGGGCCATGCCCGCGAGAATCCACCGCAGCGCCGCCACAACGCCGACCGCGCCGATGTAAGCCGCATTCGCGCCGACAACGGTTTGCCCGATCCAGTTGTTTACGACAAAACCGACAAGTGCGGCGATCGCGTATTTGTCGGGTACACCGATTACAAAAGCGAGCCCAAACGGGAAGATACCGTCGATAAATGCAACGCGTGACAGCAGGATCGAAAGTCCCGCAATTGCAAGATGTCGCGCCGCACCGCGCGCCACAGCGGTGAGAGCAGATTTGTTTGCCTGTTCCTTGACAAACGCCAAAATCGTTCTTGTAGGTTTGTTTTTTACATCCATATGTATGCGCCTTCCTGTACCCTTTTTATACAACCAGTAATACAGTTGTTTCTCCAAGTATAGGACAAGCACATGGGCACAACCTGTCGATGTACCGGCGCGAGAATTGGCGTCTTTTATACAAATCGGGAATGCAAATGCGGTGTGAAACCGTTTTGAACAAGGCAAAATGTCCCCGCTATGCAGCAAATGTTTTCACTGAGCCGGGTTGCAAAAAGCAATAAAAAAATCGGCATTCCAGGATGCCGACGCAGCGGGTTCAGCGCGTCTAACGATAAAAATCTGCAGCGTACACAAGTTTGCAGCGTGTCAAGAAAGTCCTTATATAGAACGCGAGAACGACAAAATGCACAGGGCGTTCCGTTCGTCGACTTTTGCAATTCCGCCCCGGCCACCCGGTTGACGCGGGGTGCTTCGCCTCACCCCCGGAGAGGAAAAGACAGGTCGGCGAACGAAACGCGTAGAATCGTCAGTTTCGCGCATCCGATGGCCATTTATTACTGTACAATGGGGTTGGGGGCGAAGCCCAATGATTGGGCGGCAGGGGTTATCTTTAGAGCCGTCGGATCGTTTTGTGCACTTTTTCGCTATCTGGGGTTCTTGGACAGCCTGAAAATTTATGTTCATCTGCCCTTGTGATCCGCGTTAGTCATCCGCGCAGTTGCGCGCTTCGCCGGCTCCTTTTCTTCGCGAAACCCGTATGGCGCAGATGCAACAGCGCCCGCGTCCCGATGTTGAACAAAAGATGGCCGAACAGAAAAGAAGGCTGCGTCAGACGCTGCTTCTATGGTTGAGGCGCTTTTTTTACTTTAAACTTTTGGCGCGGCTTCAGATATAGCCGGATGTTGTGGCTGGAATCAAAAGGGCACAGAATGCCTTGTTCACATTTTCATTATGTCGTTCCATTGACAGACTGAAATCGGCCTGGGGATGCCGATCAACATTTAACGATGTTGAACAAAGATGGCCGAACAGAAAAGGAGGCTGCGTTCGGCGCTTTTTCTATCTAGCGGATGGCTCTCTATGTTGGTGAAAACCGTTGGCGCGGATTCAGATACCCCTGGAAGGCTGTGATGGGAATCAAAAAGCCGCCCAACGCTTTGTTCACGTTTGTTCCATTGACAGACTGAAATCGACCTGGGACGCCGATCAAAATATTGCGCTATCGCTGCCAGTATTTTTTGTCGAGCGCACGATATTGCACAGCTTCCGCAATATGCGCTGTATCAATCAGATTTTCGCCTGCGAGATCTGCAATTGTGCGTGCAACTTTTAAAACTTTATCGTATGCCCGCGCGGAAAGGCCCATGCGCTCAAAGGCGCGTTTGAGCGTTGTCTCACCCTGCGGCGTCATGCGGCAGGTCTGCTGCATCATGGCAGGGGGGATTTTTGCGTTGCAGGTAATGTTGCTTTGTGCGAAACGTGCATGCTGAAGATTCCGCGCGGTCACAACGCGCGCGCGAATATCTGCGGAGCTTTCTCCGCGCGCACTGCCGGCGATGGCGTCGTAATCTACCGCCGCGACCTCCACGTGCAGATCAAGCCGATCGAGCAGCGGTCCGCTGATTTTGGAAAGGTAGCGTTCGACGGCATAGGGCGCGCACGAACAGGTTTTTGTCGGGCTGCCAAAATTGCCGCAGGGACAAGGGTTCATCGCCGCGACAAGCATCACCGTGCAGGGATAGGTCAGCGAACCCGCCGCGCGCGAAAGTGTGATGGTATCATCTTCGATCGGCTGCCGCAGCACTTCCATCGCAACGCGGGGAAATTCGGGCAGCTCGTCCAAAAACAGCACGCCGTTGTGCGCAAGCGAGACCTCGCCCGGCCGCGGCACCGATCCGCCGCCCGTCAACCCGGCGGGAGATACGGTATGGTGCGGCGCGCGGAACGGGCGCTCTGAGACAAGCGACGTGCCCGGGGCGAGCGCACCCGCGATCGAATAAATTTTTGTGGTTTCAATCGCTTCCGGATAGGTCAGCGCAGGCAAAATGGACGGCAGACGCTTTGCCAGCATGCTTTTGCCGGCGCCCGGCGGCCCAATCATGAGGAGATTGTGCCCGCCTGCGGCGGCCACTTCCAATGCGCGGCGCGCTGCGGCCTGCCCCTTGACATCGGCAAAGTCGAGGAGCGGATGTATTGTGCCGGCCAAAAACGGCTCGGGTTGTTTCACTGCTAACAGCCGTTCGCCACGCAAATGGTCCAGAATCTCCTGCACCGTGGCGGCGCCGTATACGGAGATGCCCGTTGCCACCGCCGCCTCCGCGGCGTTTTCGCGCGGCAGAAACAGATGTTGGATGCCCGCTTCCTGCGCGGCGAGCGCCATCGAAAGCGCGCCGTGAATCGGCCGCAACTGCCCGTCGAGAGACAACTCGCCAAGAAACACGTTGCCCTCCATGTTACAGTGCAGCTGACCGGACGCCTGCAACACGGCAAGAAGGATTGGCAGGTCATAGAGCGGGCCGGTTTTCTTTTTGTCGGCAGGCGCGAGATTGACGGTGATCCGGCTGACCGGAAAGGTAAACCCGCCGTTTTTGATGGCGGCGCGCACGCGGTCGCGCGATTCGCTGACAGCGGCATCGGGCAACCCGACAACATCGAACGCAGGCAAGCCGTTGGCGGTATCGGCCTCGACGGTAACCAAATAGCCATCCAGGCCGTGCAGCCCCAAACTCATGACACGCGCATACATAAATGGTTTCTCCAATTTTATAATTACGGCTATTATAGCAGAAAAAACGCTTCTAGAAAATCCTGGTGATGACAGGACGCACAAGACAACTGTGTCTGGAAAAATAATTTCTCGACATATTGCCGGAAACCGGAATGCACGATGATAAATGCTTGACTTTTTGCTTTGGGAATCTCTAAAATAAAACTATTCATCATTTATTGGAAGGTTCATTTGCCATTGCGGCGAGGAGCGCGCATATGTATCGAATAGTAGAAAAACGCAGACTCAACCCGACGGTCACGTGGATGGTCATTGAGGCGCCGGCGGTTGCGCGAAAAGCGGAACCCGGTCAATTTGTCATTTTGCGCGTAGATGAAAGCGGTGAACGCATTCCGCTCACGGTTGCGGCATTTGACCGCGAAGCAGGAACCGTCACGATTATCTTTCAGCACGTGGGCGCAACGACAATACAGCTCGGCGCGCTGGAGGTGGGCGACTGTATCGCGGATTTTGTGGGGCCGCTCGGCAAGCCGTCGCATGTGGAAGGCCTCAGAAAAGTTGCCGTGATTGGCGGCGGCGTCGGCTGTGCGATTGCCTATCCTGTCACAAAAAAGCTGCACGACCTCGGCTGTGAGGTGCATGCGATTGCGGGGTTCCGCAGCCAGGATCTCGTGATTTTGAAAGAAGAATTTGAAGCGGCGAGCGACCGCTATTTCCTGATGTCTGACGACGGTTCGGCCGGCGAAAAAGGTCTTGTGACCGACGCGCTCAAGCGGTTGCTCGACGCGGGCGAACAGTATGACGAGGTCATTGCGATCGGCCCGCCGATCATGATGAAATTTGTTTGCCTTTTGACAAAAAACTACAATGTGAAAACCGTGGTATCTATGAACCCGATTATGATAGACGGTACCGGCATGTGCGGGTGCTGCCGCCTGTCGGTAGGCGGCGAAACGCGGTTTGCGTGTGTGGATGGCCCGGATTTTGACGGCCACCAAATTGATTGGGACGAAGTGATGTCGCGTCTGAGCGCCTATGCCGCGCAGGAGGCTGCCGCGCGCGACCACGCTTGCCGGTTGTACGAGGGGGTGCAGTAATGCCAAATATGACACCGAAAAAGAACGAGATGCCCTCCCAGTCCGCCGATGTGCGCCGCCACAATTTTGAGGAGGTCGCGCTGGGCTATACCGAGGCACAGGCGCGCGACGAAGCGGAGCGCTGCTTAAACTGTAAGCACAAACCGTGCGTCGGCGGATGTCCTGTCGCGATTGAGATACCGTCGTTTATCGAACAGATTTGCGCGGGCGAATATGAGGCGGCCTACCAGACAATCGCGCTTTCCAGTTCGCTCTCGGCTGTATGTGGACGCGTGTGCCCACAGGAAGTGCAATGCGAAAAGGTCTGTGTGCGCGGCATCAAGGCGGAACCGGTCGGCATCGGCCGTCTGGAGCGCTTTGCGGCGGATTACCATTTTGCGCACGCGAGCGACAATCTTGTGATGCCCGAAAAAAATGGCCACCGCGTCGCGGTGATTGGCGCCGGACCTGCTGGACTGACCTGCGCGGGCGATCTGGTCAAAATGGGCTATGACGTCACTGTCTTTGAGGCACTGCATGTCGCGGGCGGGGTTTTGGTTTACGGCATTCCGGAGTTCCGGCTGCCAAAAGCAATTGTTGCGAAAGAGATTGAAACGCTGCAAAGGCTGGGCGTTACCATAAAGACCAATATGGTAGTCGGCAAGACGCTGTCCGTCGACGAACTGTTTGCAGACGGATTTGAAGCGGTATTTATCGGATCGGGCGCCGGATTGCCCTCTTTTCTGGGGATTCCCGGCGAAAATCTGAAAGGCGTTTATTCTGCAAACGAATTTCTGACGCGCGTCAATCTGATGAAGGCCTACCGGCCCGAGAGCGCGACACCGATTCAGCCCGCCAACCGTGTGGCTGTTGTGGGCGGCGGCAACGTCGCGATGGATGCGGCGCGCTGCGCCAAGCGGCTGGGGGCGGAAGAAGTCTACATTATTTACCGCCGCTCGGAGCAGGAGATTCCTGCGCGCGCGGAAGAAGTAGAGCATGCGAAAGAAGAGGGCATCATCTTTAAGATGCTGACAAACCCCATTTCAATCGATGAAGGCGAAAAAGGAACGGCGGGCGCGATCACCTGTCTGGAGATGGATCTTGGCGAGCCGGATGCATCCGGCCGCCGCCGGCCCATTCCGAAAGCGGGTTCGGCATTTACAATTCCGATAGACGGCGTGATTATCGCGGTCGGTACCACGCCGAATCCCCTGATCAAAAACACAACGGATGGCTTGGAGACGCACCCTTGGGGGGGCATTGTGGCAGACGAACAAACCGGGCAGACGTCCCGCGCCGGCGTGTTTGCGGGCGGAGACGCCGTGACGGGCGCGGCTACCGTGATTTTGGCTATGGGCGCGGGCAAGCAGGCCGCGGCGGCGATGGACGCGTATATCAGAGGAAAAAACGACTAGGGCAGTGTATATATAGAAATAATTAGAATTATGCCATTTGAGAGCTGTACAATGATGGTGGACGATAGACATCGTCCACCATCATTGTTGTAACGGCGGTGTGCGAAAGCCGTGACCTTCGGCATTGCCGGGGTTTTGGATGACAAAAGAAAAATCCTCCCGATGTGCAGGGAGGATGGGTAAGAAGTAAAATTGTTTTAGTTATTATACGGCGGTGTGCCGGTTGGTATGTTGCTTTGATCACCGGGCACGACAGGCGCTGCCGGATCCTGCATGCCTGCGGGAACGCCGTAGGGTTGCTGGGGCATCGGGGGTTGCATGCCGGGCTGGGGCATTTGCTGCTGCATCGGCTGGCCGCCATAGGGCATGCCGGGCTGCTGCGGCACGCTCTGTTGCTGCGGCATATACTGTACGGGATAAGCGCCGAAATGGCGTGCGACAACTTCGTCTACAAGGCCGAGATTCGCAGTGCCCATGCGCAGCGCCTTAAACGCAAGGACTAAAAAAATGATTTTTCCAACAATAGATACAACGTAGCTTGCGATAATGCCAATCCCTGAAAAGACATTTACGAGCTCCGCAGTTTCATAGTCACTGCCCATCATCACGCCCTGCGCAAAGATATTGTTGGCATCGTTAAAAAATCCCAGACAAACTCCAACAATCGAAAAGATAACTGTCAGCACTGCGGCCTTCACGGCGGTATGCCGCAGCCACTCATTGGATTCAAACAGCAGAACATAGCCAGCAAGCAGCAGAAGTGGAATATAACCGCCGAACAAACCCATAAAATACAGCGCGGCGCCCATCAGACCGATCGAGATTCCTAATTTGGTTTTCATGCATTACGCCTCCCATTTGTATTGAGATATCCCTCAATTGGTTCTATGGTACAAAACGCATCCAAAAAAGTCAAATCTTGTTGCAATCTGTAAAAAAATCGCGCAAAAATGTTCGAAGCGGACATGCGTTTCCTTTACAAGTATGCGATAATAAGATAAAGTAAATGATGCAAGAACGGATGGAAAGGGATGGGTAAATGGGGTATTGTGAGACATACCGCCGTTGGCTGGAACGGGTTGACGATGCGGCGCTGCTGCAGGATTTGGCGGCCATTGAAACGGACGACAACGAGATAAGAGAACGGTTTGGCATCGAACTGCTGTTCGGCACAGCTGGTCTGCGCGGAATTATGGGCGCCGGCGCGGCGCGCATGAACCGCTACACCGTATGTCGGGCGACACAGGGACTTGCCAATTATATTTTGGCGCGATATGGCGGCGGCGCCGTTGCGATTTCTTACGATTCGCGCAACTACAGCCAGACGTTTGCGCAGGCGAGCGCTGCCGTTTTGGCGGCGAACGGTATTACCGCGTATTTATATGACAGGTTAATGCCGACACCGATGCTTTCGTTTGCGGTGCGCGAATTGCGCACCCAGGCGGGCATCATGATCACGGCGAGCCACAATCCCGCCGCGTATAACGGCTATAAAGTATACGGGCCGGATGGCTGCCAGATGACCGACGCGGATACGCTTGCGGTGTTTGAACAAATCGAAGCGGTTGACATCTTTGACGATGTCGTCAGCATGGATTTTGATGCGGGATTACAGGCTGGCCTGATCCGCTATATTGACGAAACAATTGTGGAGCGGTTTTACGAGGCGGTCAAGGCCCAACAGGTCAACCCGGGCGTCTGCAGATCAGCGCCGGCGAAGGTGCTCTATTCGCCGCTGCACGGCACTGGCCTGGAACCGGTATGCCGCATTTTGAGCGACGTCGGTGTTGCCGATTTGGAACTGGTTGCGGCGCAAACACAACCGGACGGCAATTTCCCGACATGCCCCTATCCCAACCCGGAAACGAAGGAAGCGCTGCAATTGGGGCTGGCGCAATGCGCTGTCGGTAATCCGGATTTATTTCTGGCAACCGATCCGGACGCCGACCGCGTTGGGGTGGTGCTGCCGGACGGCGGGGATTATCGCATCTTAAGCGGCAACGAAGTTGGCGTCTTGCTGCTGCACTATATCATCGAGGCGCGCAAAGCGCGTGGGACGATGCCTGATCATCCGGTTGCAGTGCGCAGTATCGTGTCCACGCCGCTTGCGGACGAGATTGCGCGCGACGGCGGCGTCGAAATGATTGCGGTGCTGACAGGTTTTAAGTATATCGGGGAACAAATCCTGCTGCTGGAGCAAAAGGGCGAGCAGGAACGGTTCTTGTTTGGGTTTGAAGAGAGCTGCGGTTATATGGCGGGCAGCTATGTGCGTGACAAAGATGCGGTTGTGACCTGCATGCTGCTGTGCGAGATGGCCAGCTACTATAGAAGTAAGGACGTAACGCTGGCGCAGGTGCTCGACAGTATCTACCAAACATATGGATACTATCGAAACGGCGTACTCAATATCCAGTTTGAGGGCATCGAGGGGCACGCGCAGATGCAGGCAGTGATGGCGCGTCTTTTTGCAAACCATCCGGAGGAAATTGGAGGTGTGTCGGTTGTGGCCGTGGCAGATTACCGCAATCGCACGCAATTTGACAAGCGAACGGGTGAAAGATTGCCGATTCACCTGCCGCAGTCCGATGTCATCGCGTTTACCCTGGAAAACGGCGCGACCGTGATCATCCGGCCTTCGGGCACCGAGCCGAAAATGAAGGTATATCTGACGGCAAAAGAGGCGGCTGCGGAACAGTCCGCCGCGCTGATTGAGCGGCTTTCAATCGCGGCAAAAAAGTTGCTTGGACAGTGAAAAACCTTGAAAAAGCTATTGCAATGCCGGCGTTGGTATGCTATTATGCTATAGCAACTGTATCAAAAGAGGTGAGAACCTGTGAAAGAGAATATTCATCCAAAATATGAGGCAACCACAATTACCTGCGCGTGCGGCGAAGTGATCGAAACCCGCTCGACCCGCAAGGATATTAAGGTGGAAATTTGCTCCAAATGCCATCCGTTTTATACGGGCAAGCAGAAACTGGTGGATACGGGCGGCCGCGTTGACCGCTTTAAAAAGCGTTTCAACCTGGAAGGCTAAATCCACAACACGACATCAGACACAATTGCCTGCAGGTCTTTTGACTCTGCGGGCATTTCGTTGCTTGACTGATGATAGATAAAAAGAATACCGTGTGTTGATGTCTGTCACTATGTCATCCTCCCTTTTTCCACAGAGCTTCCGTTTAATCCCAATCAAGAAATGTGAGTCGGTTTCCTGCAATGTAGGTAGGAACGGTATGACGCATCTTTGGTCAGTTTTTTATGCGGTTAGACAGAAAGTCTGCGTTTAATGCGTCTAATATAATAGTGACTTGTTTTTGTATCCGTTTTAGGCGGGTGTTTCGCTCGAATCACGAACGCTTACAATACTTTTGCCGGGTTGCGCACAATTTGTCATGAAATGCGCGACAGTTTGGCAACCGCGGTGTGGGGGGGCAGCTGATGCGTGAACAGTACAAAACCGTACATCATCGCGGCGAGAGCGAATATATCGACCGCAAATCGCGTTTTTTGGGTTACTGTGCGCCGGTTGTCACCGAAGAAGATGCGGTCGCGTTCGTCGCATCCATCCGCGAACTGCACAAAACCGCGTCGCACCATGTCTACGCTTATTGCTTGCGCGCGCGCAACATCAGCCGCTACAGCGACGACGGCGAACCACAGGGCAGTGCCGGCCTGCCGGCTCTGGATGTATTAAAACGCGGAGAGCTGGTGGACGCCGCGGTTGTGGTGACACGGTATTTCGGCGGAACACTGCTTGGCACGGGCGGTTTGGCGCGCGCGTACACGCAGGCTACCGCGCTCGCTGTGCAAAACGCGGGGATTGTCGTCATGCGCATTTGCAGTGTTTATGAGATCGTATGCGCATATCCGCTTTTTGACCGTATGCAGGCGCTGCTCGGTGCCTGTGACGCGGCGATACTGGAGAATTTGTTTGCGGATCAAATCACGCTCACGGTCTCGATTGCGCAGACGGCCGCGCCGGCGATGCTGCGGGCGGTGTCGGAACTCTCCCGCGGGCAAGTCGCGCCGCGCCATCTGTATGACCGCTATTCTCCGACTCAACCGGGCAAAAACTTGGACAATTCCGCAAGTATGGAATGAAATAAAGGAAAAAAGAGAACGGTGTCGTATAATATAATGGAGGGGACGTTATGACGCCAAGAGAGCGGACGGAACAATGGGAATTGCAGTTTCTCAGCGAACATGCGGCGCACGCGGCTGAAAGCAAAGGCCGCGGCAGGGCGGAAGAATCGTGCGAAATCCGCACCGATTTTTGCCGCGACCGCGACCGCATTATTCACTGTAAAGCGTTTCGCAGGCTCAAGCAAAAAACACAGGTTTTTTTGTCGCCGCAGGGTGACCACTACCGCACCCGCCTGACGCACACGCTGGAGGTCTCGCAGATCGCGCGGACGATCGCGCGGGCGCTCTGCCTGAACGAAGATCTGACCGAGGCGATCGCGCTGGGGCATGACCTCGGCCACACGCCGTTTGGCCACGCGGGCGAACACGCGCTTTCGGAATGCAGTTCGTTCGGGTTTAAACACTACGAACAGAGCGTGCGCGTGGTGGAAAAGCTGGAAAAAGAGTATCATGGTCTTAACCTGACCCATGAGACAGTCGATGGCATCGGCAACCATACCAAGGGGCAGTGGCCCGAAACACTTGAGGGTTGCATCGTGCGGCACGCAGACCGGATCGCCTATTTAAACCACGATATCGAGGACGCAATCTCTGCGGGTGTCCTGCGGGAGGGAGATCTGCCGGCGCAGGTCAAAGACGTGCTTGGCAATACAAAATCGAAGCGCATCACAACGCTTATCCGAGCATTGATCGACGGCTTTGACGGCGCGTTGCAACTCGATAGCACGACGCAAACCGCGTATGACGCGCTGTACGATTTCATGTTTGAACATATTTACTTAAATAAGGAAGGCGCGGCCAAAACGGAAGAGCACAAGGTCAGCGACCTCGTCACGCAACTCTTTCACCAGTACATGAAGTATCCGGAGAAGATGCCAGCGTTCTATTGCATGATTGCGGAGCGGGAGGGCACTGAGCGAGCCGTTGTTGACTATATCTCCGGTATGAGCGACCGCTATGCGGTGTTTTGCTACAATGAGGCGTTTATCCCGAAATCCTGGGGCTACGAAGCGGATTGAACCGATCAAACGCAACGGTGTATATGGCTCGCTTCCGCATTCGGTTCGCCACTGTTTTGAAAAATTTTTCTATTATAAATATAGAATTGCAAGGAACCGTTGCAACTGAGCATTCCCCTTAAAAACAAGAGTTGGGAGCGCATGCCCCCAGGCTGTCAAAGCGCCAAAAGTGGCAAAAAAGGTGCACAGAAATAGCCGACGGCCGAAAGATACCTACCCCTGCCGCAACAATCAATTGGAGCTTTGCCCCAAACCCCATGGTAAGGAAATAAAGGCCGTCGGATGCAGGAAACTGCCGATACTGGCTCCGTTCGTCGATCTGACATTTCTTCTCCGGGCGTGGGGCGAAGCCCACGTCAATCGGGTGACTGGGGCGGGATGCAAAGATCAACGGCCGGAACGCCTTGTGCATTTTGGCGATCGCGTATATCTATAGGGGACTTTTTTGACACACTGAGTGAGGCGCAGGCCACCATATGATTGCGCAGGCGGCGGACGAACACCAACCAATCGAAAGTATCTGATTTAACACGATTTTCTGTTTTCCATCGGAGAGTGACATATGGCCTTGCCGCAGGATTTTTTAATGCAATTGCACGACCGCAGCGAGATCGTTGAACTTGTGGGCGCATATGTGGATTTACGGCGGCGCGGACATATCTATAACGGGCTTTGTCCGTTTCACAGTGAAAAAACGCCGAGCTTTACCGTCTACCCCGACACGCAGTCCTATTACTGCTTTGGCTGCGGCGCGGGCGGGGACGCAGTTACCTTTATCAAGACGCGGGAAAATCTCGATTACATAGAGGCCGTTCGGTTTCTCGCCGCGCGCGCCGGCATGCCGATGCCGGACGATGTGGACGACGACAGTTTCAAAAAGCGCAAGCGCATGCTTGAAGCCAACAAGCTGGCCGCCCGCTTTTTCTTTGACTGCCTCAACAGCGAGGCGGGGACACAGGCGCGCGGTTATCTGCGCGGCCGCAAACTGAGCGACGCGACAATCAAGCGGTTTGGCCTGGGCTATGCGCCCGACAGCTGGGACAGTTTGAAGCATCATCTCAATGAAAAAGGGTTTAAGAACAGTGAGTTGGTGGACGCCGGCTTGTGCACCATGAACCAGGCGGGAACAAGCGTCTATGATTTTTTTCGTGACCGCGTGATGTTTCCGGTCATTGATGTGCGCGGCAATGTGGTCGCGTTTTCGGGCCGCACAATGAACAAGGCGGACAACCGCAAGTATGTCAACACACGCGACACCATGCTGTTTAAAAAGAGCCGTATACTCTATGCGATGCACATCGCGAAAAATACGAATACCCGCCAGATCATTGTGGCGGAAGGGCAGATGGATGTCATCGCGATTCATCAAGCGGGTTTTGACAACGCGGTGGCCGCGCTTGGCACGGCGCTGACGGAAGAGCACGCGCGCATGGTTGCGCAATATGCCGACGAAGTGCTGCTGGCCTACGACGGCGACGAGGCGGGACAGCGCGCAACACACCGCGCGATCGAAGTGTTTAAAAATACAAAATTGCTTGTGAAAGTCATTGAGATCGAGGGCGCGAAGGATCCGGACGAATACATTCAAAAACATGGCGCGGACCATTTTCGGCAACTGCTGGAAGCGTCGGGCAACTCGATGGAATATGAACTCGCGCGCGCCAAGCGGAAATATGACCTCTCTACAGACAGCGGACGCGTGCAGTATCTGCAGGACTGCGGCGCGTTGCTTGCGCGGACAGCCTCTCCCACCGAGCGGGATCTGTATGCCGGAAGGGTTTCGGCCGAAGCGGGCGTGACAAAAAGTTCGATGCTGCTACAGATTGAGCAAAACCGCAAACGATTGTATGCGCAAAAGCGAAAAGAAGACGACCGCAAACTCGTGCGCAGCGCATCGGAAAAATACGGTGCAAGCGGGCGGGAACCGTCTAAACTGGGCGCGGTGTCGGCAGAGCGGCGGTTACTTTCCTTGCTATTCTACAACCCCGACTTGTGTGATTGCATCCGCGCGCAGCTTGCGCCAGACGATTTTGTATCGGACGAGGCGGGCGCAATCTATGCAAAGCTGGCGGAGGCAATTCAACATGAGCGGTTTGCCGGATTCGCATCGCTTTCACAAATGCTGTCGTCCGCGGAGTTATCCATTTTATCCGGGATTCTCGCGGAGAACAGCGGCGTCAATTTTACGCAAAAGGATGCGGATTTTCTGATCGATAAAATGCAGCGTCCGCAAACGATGCCGGACGCAGACGCAATCAGGCAGATGGACGCGGACACGCTGAGAGAAAAAATAGAGTTAAAGAAAAAAGCAAAGGAAGATGGGGACGAACGATGAGCGCGACGGAAGGGAAAAAGGCCATTTTAATCAAGGAGCTTATTGAAAACGGAAAGAAAAAGGGCAAGCTGACCACCAAGGAGATCAATGATGTGCTCGAGGAGATGGATTTCGATGTCGAGCAGGTGGACAAGCTGTATGATACGCTTGAAGGGCACAACATCGAGATCGTGGAGGATCTGCACGACGGTGATCTTGAGACCGAAATTGCGAAGGACGTGGATGCAATTGAGGCAACGGTGGTCGAGGGCATTGACGACCCCGTCAAAGTGTATCTCAAAGAGATTGGCCGCGTGCCGCTGCTTAGCCCCGAAGAAGAGATCAACCTCGCAATCAAAATGGCGGCTGGCGACGCGTTTGCGCGCAAGCGCCTTTCGGAGGCCAATTTGCGCCTCGTCGTCAGTATCGCCAAGCGCTATGTCGGCCGCGGCATGCAGTTTTTGGATTTGATTCAAGAGGGCAATCTCGGCCTGATCAAAGCCGTTGAAAAGTTTGATTACACCAAAGGATTTAAGTTTTCCACCTATGCGACCTGGTGGATTCGTCAGGCGATCACACGCGCAATCGCGGACCAGGCGCGCACGATTCGCATACCGGTACATATGGTCGAGACAATAAATAAAGTGAAAAAAATCAGCAGCCAGTTATTGCACCAGAACGGCCACGAGCCGACCGCTGAGGAGATCGCCGAGGAGATGGGGGTCACGGTGGAAAAGGTGCGCGAGATTATGCGCGTCGCGCAGGAGCCGGTGTCGCTCGAGACGCCAATCGGCGAGGAAGAGGACAGCCATCTAGGGGACTTTATCCCGGACGAGGACGCGCTGGTACCCGCCGAAGCTGCCTATCACACGCTGCTGCGCGAACAGCTCGGCGATGTGCTTGGCACGCTGACGCCGCGCGAGGCGAAGGTGCTGCGCCTGCGATTTGGCCTGGAGGACGGCCGCCCGCGTACGCTTGAGGAGGTTGGCAAAGAGTTCAACGTCACGCGCGAGCGCATTCGGCAAATTGAGGCAAAAGCGCTGCGCAAACTGCGCCATCCCAGCCGCAGCAAACGTCTGAAAGACTTTTTAGACTAAAAAGCCTGCGCGCAGGAGGGCGACAAACCGAAGCGATAAGAACTGCTTCAAATTCCGCATCGGTCTGGTTGTCAATTGCGGTACAATTGCCAAAGCGGCGGGGTGCGGTTGCCAATGACTGCACATACCGGCTGTTCATTGCAGCCTTCCATTTTAATTCAACGTATATTATTACTATTATCTTTGTGAATCAAAACCCTGAGGATGCGTATGGCAAACCAAAAACGAAAACGGCGCAGGGAAGCGCAATATAAGGAACGTTCGGCCTGGTGGGACAACGGCGCTTTGTCCGAAGCGGACAAAACAGCACAGAAGCGGATAAAAACGTCGACAGTGCGGTGGGTAACAGCCGTGGCGGCTATCCTGGTATTGTTTTTGGCAGCGTTGGTCGTTGTGCGTCTTTTGGGGTAAGCGACTGCTTTGCAAATTGCAGCGGAACAATGCGGGCGGCGGCCCGCGCCATTTCTTTAATAGGCATAAGGTTATTTTTTGGAGGTTGCCAGATTGGGTCGGGGCGAACCCGCCGCAGAGATCACGCGCGAAACGTCTCGCACGGCAAAGTAGTACGCATATTTAGAAAACAGAGGGGGGCGAAACCGGATTGCATATGACACAGGAGGCGGACTACGCAGTCCGCATCGTCTATTGCCTCGCACAGAGCGGCGAGCGGCGCGACGCAAAATATGTCTCGGAGCGCATGGGTGTCTCGCTGCGCTTTTCGCTAAAAATTTTAGGCAAGCTCGTTGCGAACGGCATATTAAAATCATACAAGGGCCAGCGCGGCGGCTATGAATTGGCGCGCGCGCCCGAAAAGATCACGCTCAACGAAGTGATCGAAACGGTGGACGGCCCTTACGCGCTCAACCGCTGCCTAAAGGATGGCCATATTTGTAACATGGATGACGCCGGCGCCTGCACCTTTCGCGAGATCTACGCCGATGTTTCAGATACAATCACGAAAAAGCTAAACGCGATTACCTTCCAGCAGTTGCTGGAGCGGGCGTAAATTTATACGATAAAAACGCGCCGGACATTGTCTGGCGCGTCAGCGTGTTTTATACAAGGAACACTGAAATGGCAAACGCGCCGGATTGCGCATGCTTGTTTTACTATCAAAACGAATGTAAATAGTAGTTGACTTATCCACATCCAGGGAATATAATATTAAATTAGTCTATTGTGGGCATTTGTGCCCAAAGCCGTATCATTCTGGCCGAAAATTTCGCTTAATTTGAGGATTTTCGACCATTTTTGTGGCCTTAACAGAGAGAATTGCCTAAAATCGCCGCCTTACAAAAGAAAAAGATGTTTGGAAATAGGAGAGTGACTGCGCGTATGGTTAATGTGCACCCCGAACAGTTGGGTAAAACCGAGAGACAGAGTTTTTCACACATCAATGAAGTTTTGGAGATGCCCAACCTCATCGAGGTTCAAAAAAACTCCTACCGCTGGTTTTTAACACAGGGGTTAAAAGAGGTTTTTTACGACATTTCCACCATTGAAGACTACACCGGCAATCTGATGCTGGACTTTGTGGATTACCGCATCGACGACACACCCAAGTACAGTGTCGAGGAGTGTAAAGAGCGCGATGCAACCTATAACGCGCCCCTGCGCGTGCGTGCGCGTTTGCTCAACAAAGAGACAGGTGAAATCAAAGAGCAGGAAATCTTTATGGGAGATTTCCCGCTGATGACCGATAGCGGAACCTTTGTCATCAACGGCGCCGAACGCGTCATTATCTCGCAGCTTGTGCGCTCGCCGGGCGTCTATTTTGACGAGTCGCGCGACAAATCCGGCAAAAAACTCTTTTCCTCAACAGTCATCCCCAACAGGGGCGCATGGCTGGAATATGAGACGGACACAAACGACATATTCTATGTGCGTATTGATAAAAACCGCAAGATGCCGGTTACAGTCTTTTTGCGCGCGCTTGGTCTTGGCAGCAATGAAGAGATTATCAATTTCTTCGGCGAGGACGACCGCATTGTCGCGACGCTCCAAAAGGACAGTACCGCCAACCAGGAAGAAGGCCTTTTAGAAACCTACCGCAAGCTGCGCCCGGGCGAACTGCCCACGGTGGACGGCGCGCGCACACACATCAACAACCTGTTCTTTGATCCGCGCAGGTACGATCTCGCGCGGTTTGGCCGTTACAAGTACAACAAAAAACTGTCGCTCGTGCCACGCATCTATGAAAAGACGCTGGCGCGCGGTGTTGTCGACCCGGTTACGGGCGAGCTGCTGGCGAGCGCCGGCGACGTGGTGAACCGTGAACTCGGCGACAAGATCGCGAAGAGCGGTGTTTCGCTCGTTTATTTAAAAGCGGACGACAAAGAGCTCAAAGTGATTTCAAACGGCATGGTCGATCTGGGTGGGTTTGTATCTTTTGATCCCGCCGAAGTTGAGATCAACGAAAAAGTGAATTTCGCCGTGCTGCAGGACATCCTGTCTGCGGCCCAGACGGAAAAAGAAATCAAAGAGCAGCTGATCGCCCGCTATACCGAGCTTGTGCCAAAACACATTACGGTGGACGATATTCTCGCTTCGATCAACTATATGTGCAACCTGGCGCACGGCATTGGCCATGTTGACGACATCGACCATCTCGGCAACCGCCGGATCCGCTCGGTCGGCGAGCTGCTGCAGAACCAGTTCCGCATCGGTTTTGCGCGCATGGACCGCAACATTCGCGAGCGCATGACACTGCAGGCGCAGGAGACCGAGAACATCACACCGCAGTCGCTCATCAACATTCGTCCGGTGGTGGCGGCAATCAAAGAATTTTTTGGTTCTTCACCACTGTCACAGTTTATGGATCAGACCAACCCGCTTGCGGAGTTGACGCATAAGCGCCGTATGTCCGCGCTGGGTCCGGGCGGCCTCTCGCGCGACCGCGCTGGATTTGAGGTGCGTGACGTGCACTACAGCCATTATGGCCGCATGTGCCCGATCGAGACACCGGAAGGTCCGAACATCGGATTGATTTCGTATCTTGCGACGTTTGCGCGCATCAATGAATACGGCTTTGTCGAAGCACCCTACCGCAGGGTGGATCACGACCGCGGCGTTGTCACCGGTGAAGTTGTTTATATGACGGCCGATGTCGAGGATGAGTTTGTCATCGCGCAGGCCAACGAACCGCTTGATGAAGCGGGGCACTTTGCGAAAAACCGCGTCAACGTGCGCTACCGCGACGAGATCCTGGAAGTTGACGCCGTGCGCGCCGACTATATGGACGTCTCACCCAAGATGGTGGTGTCGGTGGCGACAGCGATGATTCCGTTTCTGGAGAACGACGATGCGAACCGCGCGCTCATGGGCTCCAACATGCAGCGCCAGGCAGTGCCGTTACTCACGCCGGAGGCGCCGATTGTCGGCACCGGTATGGAATACAAGGCCGCGATCGACTCGGGCGTTGTGGTACTGGCGCGCAAACCGGGCGTTGTGCAGTATGTCTCGGCGAACAGAGTCGTTGTGAGCAACGACGACGGCACTGAGAGCAGTTATAAAATTACGAAGTTTTTGCGCAGCAACCAGGCAACCTGTATCAATCAGCGCCCGCTTGTCCGAGAGGGCGATCAGGTACAGAAGGGCGACATCATTGCCGACGGCCCCGCGACAGACAACGGCGAAATTTCGCTTGGCAAAAACGTATTGATCGGCTTTATGACCTGGGAAGGCTATAACTACGAGGACGCCGTTCTGATCAACGAGAAGATTGTGCGGGATGACGTCTTTACCTCGATTCACATTGAAGAATATGAAATAGAGGCGCGCGACACCAAACTTGGCCCCGAGGATATTACGCGGGACATTCCAAACGTTGGCGACGACGCGCTCAAAGACCTCGACGAGCGCGGAATCATTCGCATTGGCGCCGAGGTGGGCGCTGGTGATATCCTCGTCGGAAAGGTCACGCCAAAAGGCGAGACTGAACTGACAGCGGAGGAGCGCCTGCTGCGTGCGATCTTCGGCGAGAAGGCCAGAGAGGTGCGCGACACCTCGCTGCGCGTGCCGCACGGCGAATACGGCATTGTCGTTGACGTCAAAGTGTTTACACCGGAAAACAGCGACGAGCTCAATCCCGGCGTCAACATGGTGGTGCGCTGCTATATTGCCCAAAAACGTAAAATTTCAGTCGGCGATAAAATGGCGGGCCGCCACGGAAACAAGGGCGTTGTGTCCCGCATTCTGCCGCAGGAAGATATGCCGTTCCTGCCCGACGGCACGCCGCTTGACATCGTGCTCAACCCGCTGGGTGTTCCGTCCCGTATGAATATCGGGCAGGTGCTCGAGGTGCACTTGGGCTATGCTGCCAAGGCGCTGGGCTGGAAGATCATGACGCCCGTCTTTGACGGCGCGAATGAATACGATATTATGGACTGCTTGGAAGAAGCGGGCTATGACCGTGACGGCAAATCCTGGCTGTATGACGGCCGCACCGGCGATCGGTTTGACAACCGCGTGACCGTCGGCTATATGTACTTCCTCAAGTTGCATCATCTGGTCGACGACAAGATCCATGCGCGTTCCACCGGGCCGTATTCGCTGGTCACACAGCAGCCGCTGGGCGGCAAGGCGCAGTTCGGCGGCCAGCGCTTCGGCGAGATGGAAGTGTGGGCGCTTGAAGCGTATGGCGCGGCCTACACGCTGCAGGAGATTCTGACTGTCAAATCCGACGACGTCGTCGGACGTGTCAAGACCTACGAGGCGATCGTCAAGGGTCAAAACATTCCGAAAGCCGGCATTCCGGAATCCTTCCGCGTTCTTATTAAAGAACTGCAGTCGCTTGCGCTCGATGTCAAAGTGCTCGACGGCCGCGGCGATGAGATTGATCTCAAACAAAGCCTGGATGATGACGATATCGGTCTCGCGCCGATGGTGGAAGACGGCATGGACACTGTGCTTGTGGAGGGCGAACTGGACAGCTTCTCGGTAGAGAATATTGAGGACGACAGTTACACGACAAACGCGGACGCCGCCGAGTTTGACGATTACGACGAAGATGTAGAATCGGAATCACTGGTTTCTGCCGACACCGACGATGTGTTGCTCGCCGATGACGACAATGAATTGATATAAGGGGGGTACGCTGCATGGAACACAATGTATTTGAATCCATTCAAATCGGGTTGGCGTCACCGGCCCAAATTCGCGAATGGTCGTACGGCGAGGTAAAAAAACCGGAAACGATCAACTACCGCACACTCAAACCCGAACGTGACGGTTTATTCTGCGAACGCATTTTTGGACCGACCAAAGACTGGGAATGCCACTGCGGCAAGTATCGTCGCCTGCGCTATCGCGGCAAAATCTGCGACCGCTGCGGTGTGGAAGTCACAAAGGCGAAAGTGCGCCGCGAGCGCATGGGCCACATCGAATTGGCCGCGCCCGTCTCGCATATTTGGTATTTTAAAGGCATACCGTCGCGCATCGGTCTGATGCTCGACGTTTCGCCGCGCGACTTGGAGAAGGTGCTGTACTTTGCTGCCTATATCGTGACCGACGCGGGCTTTACGCCGCTCGAAGAAAAACAGCTGCTCACCGAAAACGAATACCGCGACATGCGCGAGCGCTATGAAGATGAATTTAAGGCGATGATGGGCGCGGAAGCAATCCGCGAGCTGTTGACCAAGATTGATCTGGATGAGATGTCCGACAGCCTAAAAACCGAAATCGACGCATCTTCCGGACAGAAGAAAATCAGGATGCTCAAGCGGCTCGATGTCGTTGAGTCGTTCCGCGTTTCCGGCAACCGGCCGGAGTGGATGATTTTGGATGTGGTGCCCGTGATCCCGCCTGACATTCGCCCGATGGTGCAGTTGGACGGCGGCCGTTTTGCGACGAGCGACCTCAACGATTTGTATCGCCGCGTCATCAACCGCAATAACCGCTTGAAACGTCTTCTTGAACTCGGCGCACCGGATATTATCGTGCGCAACGAAAAGCGCATGCTGCAAGAGGCAGTGGATGCGCTGATCGACAACGGTCGGCGCGGACGCCCGGTCACCGGCCCAAACAACCGGCCGCTCAAGTCGCTCTCGGATATGCTCAAAGGCAAGCAGGGCCGGTTCCGGCAGAACCTGCTTGGCAAGCGCGTGGACTATTCCGGTCGTTCGGTCATCGTGGTCGGGCCCGAGCTGAAACTGTATCAGTGCGGCCTGCCCAAAGAGATGGCGCTTGAGCTGTTCAAACCGTTTGTCATGAAGCACCTTGTCGAAAACGGGGTTGCCAACAATATAAAGAGTGCGCGCAAAATGGTAGAGCGCGCCGGCACCGAGGTGTGGGACTCACTGGAAACGGTCATCAGTGACCATCCAGTGCTGCTCAACCGCGCGCCGACGCTGCACCGTCTGGGCATCCAGGCGTTTGAGCCAGTGCTCGTGGAAGGCCGCGCGCTAAAATTGCATCCTCTGGTCTGTACGGCGTACAATGCCGACTTTGAC
Organism: Oscillospiraceae bacterium; assembly: GCA_031547945.1. Lineage (GTDB taxonomy): Bacteria > Bacillota > Clostridia > Oscillospirales > Ruminococcaceae > JAVBRN01. The sequence continues at coordinate 109,829 of JAVBRN010000006.1, forward strand.
GGCGACCAGATGGCGGTGCACGTGCCATTGTCGGCCGAAGCACAGGCAGAAGCGCGGTTCCTGATGCTCGCCGCGAATAACCTGCTCAAACCGTCCGATGGTCGGCCGGTCACCGTGCCGACGCAGGACATGGTGCTTGGTTCCTACTATCTGACCATGAGAAAAGAGGGTGACCTCGGCGAGGGCAAAGTGTTCCGCGACAAGGACGAAGCGCTCATGGCCTATGCGGAGGGCGAGGTAACGCTGCACGCCCCAATTAAAGTGCGCATCACCAAAGAAATCGGCGGCATCCAGAAAACGCGTCTCGTGGATGTGACGGTTGGCCGCATTATTTTCAATGAGCCGATTCCACAGGATCTCGGTTTCTGCGAGCGCAAAACCGAAGAAGATTTCTTCAAGCTCGAGATCGATTTCCTGGTTGGCAAGAAGCAGCTGGGCAAGATCATCGATGCCTGTATCCGTGTGCACGGCGCATCTCAAACGGCAGAAGTGCTCGACAACATCAAGGCGCAGGGATTTAAATATTCCACAAGAGGCGCTATCACAGTCTCGGTCTCCGACGCGGTGATTCCGCCGCAGAAAAAGGTACTCATCGAAGAGGCCGAGGATAGGATCGACGAGATCAACAAGAAATATCGCCGCGGCATTATGTCCGACACCGAACGCTATAAAGCTGTGATCGAGATTTGGCAGGATACGACCGAGCGCGTCGCGGATGCGCTGAAAGATAACCTGGACATTTATAATCCGATCTTTATGATGGCCGATTCCGGCGCACGCGGTACCATGAGCCAGATTCGCCAGCTTGCCGGCATGCGCGGCCTGATCGCGAACACGTCCGGCCGCACAATCGAGATTCCCATTCGGTCCAACTACCGCGAAGGTCTGAATATCCTCGAATATTTCATCAGTTCACGCGGCGCGCGCAAAGGTCTTGCGGATACGGCGCTGCGCACCGCGGACTCGGGGTACCTGACCCGCCGTCTCGTCGATGTTTCGCAAGATGTGATCATCCGCGAGTTCGACTGCGGCGCGGAAGAGGGCATTGAAGTTTCCGCGATCAAAGACGGCAACGAGGTGATCGAGCCGTTTGTGGAGCGCCTTGTTGGCAGGTATACAGTGGAAGATGTTACCCATCCCGAGACGGGCGACCTGGTTGTGGACCATGACACCATGATCACCGAGGATATCGCCAAGGTTATTGAAGCGGCCGGTATTCTGAAGGTGACAATTCGTACCGTGCTCAACTGCCGCTGCAAACACGGTGTCTGCGCGAAATGTTACGGCGCAAACCTCGCAAACGGCAATCCGGTTGGCCTGGGCGAAGCAGTCGGCATCATCTCGGCGCAGTCGATCGGCGAGCCGGGCACGCAGCTGACGATGCGTAACTTCCACACCGGTGGTATCGCCGGTGACGAGGATATCACACAGGGCCTGCCGCGCGTTGAGGAGCTGTTTGAGGCGCGCAAACCAAAGCCCAAGAATCTTGCGATCTTGACCGAGATTTCGGGCAAAGTCACAATCGACGACAGCAAAAAGAACCGCTACGCGATTGTCAGCGGATTTGACGCAAACGGCGATCCCGACGAGCGCAGCTATCTGATTCCTTACGGCGTTGGTCTGAAAGTCGGCAACGGCAATGAGGTCGAGGTCGGCGATATGATCACCGAGGGTCTTGCGAACCCACACGACATTCTCGCGATCAAAGGCAAGCTCGCGGTACAGAACTATTTGATTCAGGAAGTGCAGCGCGTGTACCGCATGCAGGGCGTTGATATTAACGACAAACACATCGAGGTCATTGTGCGGCAGATGATGCGCAAATTGCGCGTGGTCGAGTCGGGCGATACAACATTGTTGTCGGGCGCACTGGTAGACACGAGTGAATTGCAGAACATCAATGCGATTATTGCAAAGCGCAACGCGGCGGGCGAAGAACTGCGCGTGCCAGAGGTCGAACCGGTTCTGCTCGGTATCACGAAAGCGTCACTTGCAACCGACAGTTTCCTGTCTGCCGCTTCCTTCCAGGAAACGACGCGCGTGCTCACCGATGCCGCGATCAAGGGCAAAACCGATCCGCTCATCGGCTTGAAAGAGAACGTCATCATCGGCAAGCTGATTCCCGCCGGCACCGGTATGGAGCGGTTCAATAAAGCAGATTACGAAGAAGTGGACAGCTTTTACCAGCAGATCGAATTTGGGCAGAATGTATTGTAGTAGAGAAAGAAAGACGCAACACCTCGCATACGCGGGGTAGAACCGGCACGTCAATGCCAGCACAGATTGTCAAAAATGTTGGGAAGCAAGCGATTCTTACAACACCGGGTTGTACTCCATGATTCATAGAAGGACCTGCGTACCTCAAATTCTATGAAGTTCCTGCGCGGCTGTGCCGCACGGAAAAGGAGAATAGCAAAGCGCAAGCAATTGCGGGTCTCTTGGTAATTGCAACGCGTGACGCGAAAACGACGCGGGCGGTTGAAGTGGAAAAGCGGGTCGGCTATGGTGGCTGTCTCCTTCCTTTATTGAGACCGATGGTTTCAATCGTCATTTTCGGAGCGCTAGGTTGGTTCTGCCGGTGCGTGGACTTCTGTCCGCGCATTTGCGCGCTTTCGGCCAGATTACAATCTGGTAATATGCGACAAAAAACTTGCAAAAGCTTTGGCACTACTATATAATCAAAAATGCTGCAAAAATAAAAACTTTATTGAGCACGGGGATATTTTCCCTGTTATCATAAATACTGAAAAAGGAGGTGTGATGTTTGCCGACATTCAATCAGTTAGTGCGCAAGGGACGTGAGGCTGCGACGTACAAGTCCAAATCGCCCGCATTGCAGAGCGGTTATAACTCGCAAAAGCGGAAATATACGGACAACAGCTCGCCGCAAAAGCGCGGTGTCTGTACGACCGTGAAGACGATGACGCCGAAAAAGCCGAACTCTGCGCTTCGGAAAGTCGCGAGGGTACGTCTCTCGAACGGCATCGAAGTATGGGGCTATATTCCCGGTGAAGGACACAACCTGCAAGAGCACAGCGTTGTTCTGGTGCGCGGCGGCCGTGTCAAGGATCTGCCGGGCGTGCGTTACCACATTGTGCGCGGCACGCTGGATACACAGGGCGTGACCAACCGTGGACAGGCGCGTTCCAAGTATGGCGCGAAACGTCCGAAGAAATAAGCAATATCCCGCCTGAAAAGAGGGCTTGATTATATATACAGTTCTATATGATTGCTTCTTTTAGGCACAACTGCGGGAACAGGAAACTGTTTTCGAGTACCGATGAAATCATCCTATATGAGGGAGGGAAGAAGATATGCCGAGAAGAGGCAATATCCAAAAGCGCGACGTTTTGGCCGATCCGCTTTACAACTCCGTCATGGTGACACGCCTGATCAACAGTATCATGTACGACGGAAAGAGAGGCGTTGCGCAGAAGATCGTTTACGGTGCGTTTGACATCGTAAAAGATAAAACGGGCAACAATCCGTTGGAAATGTTTGAAAAGGCGATGGGAAACATCATGCCGGAGCTGGAAGTCAAGGCACGCCGCGTGGGTGGCTCGACCTACCAGGTTCCAATGGAAGTGCGCCCCGAGCGCCGTTCCACGCTGGGACTTCGCTGGTTGACCAACTATTCGCGCGCGCGCAATGAGCGCACGATGGCGGAGCGTTTGGCCGGCGAGATTATGGATGCCTGCAATGAGGCAGGCAACTCCGTGAAAAAGCGTGAGGACACCCATAAGATGGCCGAAGCCAACCGCGCATTCGCACATTACAGGTATTAAGAACGTAACGTATTAAACAAATCGGCAGCACCTCGATTTTTACCTTCCTGGCATCCGATCGATCTGAGGATTTCGCGTCAGGAGCCCGGTTGAGTTGAGGTTCCCTGCCGGCATTGCTAAAAAGTTTTGATGTAATCGTGGATTACTTCCGCACCAATTTTTGAAGTTACTGTTAGTTAGGAGAAGGTTTTTATGCCGCGAGATGTTTCACTCGAAGCAACCAGAAATATAGGTATCATGGCGCATATTGACGCCGGAAAGACAACAACCACCGAGCGGATCCTGTATTATACCGGGATCAATCACAAGATCGGTGAGACACATGATGGCGCTGCAACCATGGACTGGATGGAGCAAGAGCAGGAGCGCGGTATTACAATCACCTCCGCCGCTACCACAGCGTATTGGAATGACCACCGCGTCAACATCATTGATACGCCCGGCCACGTCGATTTTACCGTCGAGGTTGAGCGGTCGCTGCGCGTGTTGGACGGTTCGGTCACGGTCTTTTGTGCAAAAGGCGGTGTGGAACCACAGTCCGAGACGGTGTGGCGGCAGGCCGACAAGTACAAAGTGCCGCGCATGGCTTATGTCAATAAAATGGACATCATGGGCGCCGACTTTTACAATGTCGTAAAGATGATGCGCGAGCGTTTAAAATGCAACGCAGTGCCCATCCAATTGCCAATCGGCGCGGAAGAGCGTTATGTCGGGTTGATCGACTTGGTCGACATGAAGGCATATACGAATTTCGACGCTGTCCAAAAAGATGTGGAAGGCGAAGACATTCCTGCCGACATGCTGGAGCAGGCAACCGAGTACCGCAGCGCGATGCTCGAATCGCTCGCCGAACAAGATCTCGACCTGATGGAAAAATACCTGAACGGCGAAGAGATTACAATTCCGGAGATCAAGCTGGCAATCCGCCAGGGCACGATTGCAAACACATTTGTGCCGGTGGTTTGCGGCACGTCTTACCGAAACAAGGGCGTGCAAAAACTGCTGGATGCTGTCGTCGATTATATGCCGTCGCCGCTCGATATCCCCGCGATCAAGGGCATCAACCCAAAGACCGACGAGGAAGAAGTGCGCAACACCAGCGATGACGAGCCGTTTGCGGCGCTGGCGTTTAAAATCGCGACCGACCCGTTTGTAGGGAAGCTCTGCTTTTTCCGTGTCTATTCGGGCAAGGTGAACGCGGGCAGCGGTGTTTATAACTCGGTCAAAGGGAACAACGAGCGCATCGGCAGAATCCTGCAGATGCATGCCAACCACCGCAAAGATATCGAGACCGTTTACGCGGGCGATATTGCGGCGGCGGTCGGCCTCAAAAATACGACGACAGGGGATACACTGTGCGTGCAAAACGCGCCGATTGTCCTGGAATCGATGGAATTTCCGGAGCCGGTTATCCGCGTAGCAATTGAGCCAAAAACCAAAGCCGGTCAGGAGAAAATGGGCATCGCCCTCTCGAAACTGGCGGAGGAAGATCCGACATTTAAAACCTACACCGATGAAGAGACCGGCCAGACCATTATCGCTGGTATGGGCGAGCTGCACCTGGAGATCATTGTCGATCGCCTGCTGCGCGAGTTCAAGGTCGAGGCAAACGTCGGCAAACCGCAGGTCGCCTATCGCGAGACGATGCGCAAGCCGGCGGATGTCGATATGAAGTACGCGCGCCAGTCGGGCGGCCGCGGCCAGTATGGCCATGTTAAGATCAAGGTAGAGCCAAACGAGAGTGGCAAAGGGTATGAGTTTGTCAACGGTATTGTTGGCGGCGCGATTCCAAAAGAGTATATCGAGCCTGTGAACCAGGGCATACAAGGTGCCACGCAGGCGGGTATTCTTGCAGGTTATCCGGTCGTCGACGTCAAAGTGACGTTGTACGACGGCAGCTTCCACGAGGTGGACTCGTCCGAGATGGCGTTTAAAATCGCCGGTTCGATGGCCTTTAAAGAGGCAATGCGCAAGGGTGATCCGGTCATTCTGGAACCCATCATGCGCGTGAACGTTACGGTGCCGGAAGAGTATATGGGCGACGTCATCGGCGACCTCAACGCGCGGCGCGGCATGATCCAGGGCATGGAGGCGCTCAGCGGCGCGCAGCAAATCAACGCGTTTGTGCCACTGTCCGGCATGTTTGGATATGCGACCGACCTGCGCTCCAAAACGCAGGGGCGCGGCCAGTATTCGATGGAGCCGAGCCACTATGTGGAGGTTCCGAAATCGATCGCGGAAGGCATCGTGACACACCGTCAGAAAAACGACTGATTTTTAGGGCAGCTATTGAATTGTTGCGCTAATATTGGTACAATACACAAGAGAATCATAATAAATAAGAAGTTAAGCTATTTGGAGGATTGTACAACCATGGCAAAAGAAAAGTTTGACAGAAGCAAACCGCATGTCAACATCGGCACCATTGGTCACGTTGACCATGGTAAAACAACACTGACAGCGGCAATCACAAAAGTTCTCGCAATGAAGGGCCAAGCGCACTTTGAGTCTTACGACATGATCGATAAAGCGCCGGAAGAGAGAGAGCGCGGAATCACAATCAACACGTCCCACGTCGAGTATCAGACCGACGCGCGTCACTATGCGCACGTGGACTGCCCGGGACACGCCGACTATGTCAAAAACATGATCACCGGCGCCGCGCAGATGGACGGTGCGATCCTGGTTGTCTCGTCTGCAGACGGCCCTATGCCTCAGACCCGCGAGCACATCATCCTCGCGCGTCAGGTTGGCGTGCCATATATCGTTGTTTACATGAACAAAACAGACCAAGTTGACGATCCCGAGCTGCTCGAGCTCGTCGAGATGGAAATCCGTGAACTGCTGTCTGCCAACGAATTCCCCGGCGACGACATTCCCATTGTCAAGGGCTCCGCGCTGCAGGCACTGGAATCCACTTCGACCGATCCGGATGCGCCGGAGTTCCAGTCGATTTGGGCGCTTATGAACGCCGTTGACGAGTATATCCCAACACCGGAGCGCAAGGCAGATCTGCCCTTCCTGATGCCGGTTGAGGACACCATGACAATCACCGGCCGCGGCACCGTTGCCACCGGCAGAGTTGAGCGCGGCACCGTCAAGATCAACGAAGAAGTCGAGTTGATCGGTTTGAAAGAAGAAATTGACAAAACTGTTGTTACAGGTCTCGAAATGTTCCGCAAGGAGCTGGAGTTCGCGCAGGCCGGCGATAACATCGGCGCATTGCTGCGCGGCGTACAGCGCTCGGACATCGAGCGCGGCCAGGTTTTGTGCAAACCGGGCTCCATCAAGCCGCTGACAAAGTTCCGCGGTCAGGTCTACATCCTGAAAAAAGATGAGGGCGGCCGTCACACACCGTTCTTCGACAACTATCGTCCGCAGTTCTATTTCCGCACAACCGACGTGACCGGCGTTGTCAAACTGCCGGATGGCGTTGAGATGTGCATGCCTGGCGACCATATTGAGATGGACGTGGAACTGATCACGCCGATCGCGATCGAAGAAGGCTTGAACTTCGCGATCCGTGAAGGTGGCCGCACAGTTGGTTCCGGCATTATCATTAAGTTGAACTAACAGCGGTGCTGGTTGTTTAGCAATTATAAAGTGAACAGAAACGCTTGACTTTGTCAGGCGTTTCTTCGTGCTATCGAAGAAGAAAGGCAGCGAAAAAGCGCACAAAACGATTCGACGGCCGAAAGGTGCTCACCCTGCGCGCCAACCAATTGGGGCTTCGCCCCAAACACGATTGAAGAAAACAACAGGACGCCGGATGCAGGAAACTGCCGATTTTACACTGGTTCCGTTCGTCGGCCTGTCATCTCGTCTCAAAGGTGTGGGGCGAAACCACACGTCAATCGGGTGGCTGGGAGGGATTGCAAAAGTCGACGAACGGAACATCTAGTGCGTTTTGACGTTCTTGTGCGTTTATATGGACTTTATTGACCTGAAGCCCCGTCTTTGTCGGGATGGAGCCGCTGGTGAAAATATCTGCTGCCGAACGGCTCAAAAAGAGATCTGTTGCGCATGCCGGGTGTATCAATCCCGGCCCAATGAATTGATTCGAAAAAAGGTGCCAAACATAAGGTAGAATGCGTTGGTTTGTTCAGGCAGAACTCTGCGAACTGTCTTGACTACAAGATTGCGCGTAACAGCGCAAACCAATAAAAAATTTAGAGGATTCCACAATAGTGTTTTTGGCGATTTAATGCTATACTATAAAATAATGCTTTTTTGTAGTCACAAAGAAAGGTATTGGTATCAATGGGCAAAATTGTGTATGAAGGGCTGACATTTGATGACGTCTTGCTGATTCCGCAAAAGTCGGATGTGTTGCCCAACGAGGTAGATCTTACCACGCGGCTAACGAATAAAATTCAATTAAACATTCCGCTCATGAGCGCAAGTATGGACACGGTAACCGAATGGGAATTTGCAGTTGCCATTGCGCGAGAGGGCGGAATTGGTATTATTCATAAGAGTATGCCAATCGAAACACAAGCGGCACAGGTTGCAAACGTGAAGGCGGCGGATCTGTTGTTGCCCGACGCCGTGACCGATGCTGAAGGCCGGTTGCTTGTGGGTGCTGCGGTTGGCGCGACCAGTGACGCGTTGGAGCGTGTTGCCGCGTTGATCGATGCCGGGGTCGACGTGATTTCCATCGATACTGCGCATGGACACAGTATCTATGTGACGCAGACGGTGGAACGCGTAAAGGCCAAATACCCGCATTTGCAGGTGATTGCCGGCAACGTCGCCACGGCAGAAGCAACAGAGGCCTTGATTCAAGCCGGCGCAGACGCGGTCAAAGTGGGCATGGGGCCAGGCTCGATCTGTACGACGCGCATTGTCGCGGGAATCGGTGTGCCGCAGCTTTCAGCGATCATGCAGTGCGCTGAAATGGCGGACAAGTATAACATCCCAATCATCGGGGACGGCGGCATCCAGTTTTCCGGAGACATCGTCAAGGCAATTGCGGGCGGGAGTTCGGTTGTCATGATCGGCTCGCTGTTTGCCGGCACACTTGAAAGCCCCGGCGATGTGGTCACGATCAGTGGAAACAGCTACAAAGTCTATCGCGGCATGGGGTCGACGGGCGCGATGCAAAAGGGCAGCAGCGACCGCTACTTCCAGAGCGGTACAAAAAAGTTTGTGGCAGAGGGTGTTGAGGGTCTGGTAGCGTATCGCGGCGAACTGCACGATGTTGTGTTCCAGATGATGGGCGGGTTGCGCTCTGGCATGGGCTATTGCGGTGCGCACAATCTGGATGTGTTGCGTCAGAATGCCCAGTTTGTAAAGATTACAAGTGCGGCGCTGCATGAGAGCCATCCGCACGACATTGCAATGACAGGCGGAGAACCCAATTATCAGCGCACAGACATCGTATAAGTTCGTGTATTCAGGAAAGATATCATAACAGAGGTTTATAGTAGATGCAGGATTTGATTATTGTTGTTGACTTTGGCGGTCAATATAACCAGTTGATTGCGCGCAGGGTGCGGGAAAGCAACGTATACTGTGAGTTGGTGCCGTATACAAAGGCATTGCAGGAAATACAGAACAAGCGGCCGAAGGGCATTATCTTTACGGGCGGGCCCGCGAGTGTTTATGCGGACGGCGCGCCGAAAATTGAACCGGCGGTTTATACGCTCGGTATTCCGATTCTTGGGATCTGTTATGGCGCACAACTGATGGCGCAACAGCTTGGCGGCAGCGTGGAACGGCAGGATGACAAAGAGTTTGGGAAAGTGGAGATCAGCACAGTAGCAGACAGTTGGATGCACACCGTGACCGAAGGCGGTGTGTGCTGGATGAGCCACTGCGACCAAATTGTACAGCCGCCCGCCGGGTTTGCGGTGACGGCGTCTAGCGAGAGCTGCGGCGTAGCGGCGCTTGAGAACCAGGCGCAAAAGTTATACGCGGTGCAGTTTCATCCGGAAGTGGAACACACGCCGTTTGGCAAGCGACTGATCAACAGCTTTTTATATGATATCTGCGGTTGCCAGGGCGATTGGAACGCCGCGGATTTCGCGCGGGAAGAGATTGAACAATTGCAACAACAACTCGAAGGCAAACATGTTTTATGCGCGCTTTCGGGCGGCGTGGACAGCACGGTTTGCGCGGTTTTGGTGCACAAGGCAATTGGCGACAGACTTACCTGCATTTTTGTAGATCACGGCCTGATGCGTAAAAATGAGGGCGACGAAGTGATGGCGACGCTCAAAGAACAGTTCAGCCTCAATGTTATCCGCATCAATGCGAAAGAGCGGTTTTTGGCCAAGCTAAAAGGTGTGACCGACCCCGAGCAAAAACGCAAAATCATCGGCGCTGAATTCATTGCTGTTTTTGATGAAGAGGCGGCCAAATTGGGTGCGCAGGATTATCTGCTGCAGGGAACGATCTATCCCGATATTATTGAGAGCGGCGTTGGTGATGCAGCGGTTATCAAAAGCCATCACAACGTTGGCGGCCTGCCTGAAAACATGAAGCTGCAGCTCTGCGAACCGCTTCGGCTGCTCTTTAAGGACGAGGTGCGCAATGTCGGACGCGCGCTTGGAATTCCCGATTTCATCGTGGATCGGCAACCCTTCCCGGGACCTGGTCTTGCGGTGCGCTGTTTGGGTGAGGTGAATGAAGAAAAGCTGTTTCTCATCCGTGAAAGCGACGCGATTGTGCGCGAGGAATTTAGAAAAGCTGGACTGGATAAGACCGTATGGCAATACTTTGCGCTGTTGCCAAATCTTAAGAGCGTCGGCGTGATGGGGGATGAACGTACCTACTGGCATACAATCGCAATCCGCGCGGTGCTCTCGGTAGACGCGATGACCTGCGATTTTGCACAAATCCCGTATGATGTGCTGGGCACCATCAGCCGCCGCATTGTCAACGAAGTTGCCGGCGTCAACCGCGTGGTGTATGATGTGACGACTAAGCCACCGGCGACGATTGAGTGGGAATAATTAGCGAAGCCCAAAAGCCCCGTAATCTCAAGGTTTTTGAGGCTGAAAATCGCCATTTGATAGCAGATTGATAGCAGAAGCCAATTCCCGGTTTACTCTTTTTACTGCCGTATAGCAGGTGGTTTGCGAGTAAATCTATCTTAATCCTAAATAAAACGGTCTTGCTGACTTTTGAAAAGTCGGCAAGACCGTTTTTTGCTGTTTGGAAAAGGTGCTTATTTTTTGTCTTTAAGGTCGCTAAACAGCCAATCGGTAAGCTCTTGAGATGGAACCTTAACCCAACGCTGCGTGGTGTCAAATTCAGGGTATCTGTACCGCCACTGGTCGTATTCCTCTTTGGTGATTTCTCCGACCTCAAGTTTCGCAGCCTGTTCACGCCAAGCAGAAAGCATACGGAGCATGTCATCGTAGACTTTAGGATTCGACTTATCCAGCCGCAGGCAGATTTCACCGTCAATCTCGCCGACACGTAGGCCGCGCAAGTCCTCCAATGCAAAGAGAGTGTGCATGAGGCCAATGTCACTATCTATTTCGGGAATATCCAGCGCCTTTGGAGATACGTCAAGCCTACTCGCAAGTGCGCTGGTCAAGTCGGCTTTCGGTGTCCTCGTGCCGGACTCATACTGCGCCATGCGAACATCGGCGGTCTTTTCATCAAAGCCCACCGCTTGTCCAAGCCACTTTTGAGTCATACCCCGCAGATTGCGGAAAAAACGGATTCTTTCACCGATAGCCATAATCGCCAACTCCTGTTCAATCTCTGTTG
>JAVBRN010000011.1:0-42425 GCA_031547945.1 Oscillospiraceae bacterium
ATATGCCTGTCCTTCAAAACAGCATTTCATATTGACCGAAAAAATGTGCAAATTTCTGTGATAACCAAACAACCATCCGCTCTAATGGCTGTGGCGAAAGCAAAACAGCGTGCCTTTTCGGCACGCTGTTTTCTATAGTGCAAACCTAAAACAAATCTTTAAATACTGCTTTTTCGGTTACGTTTTTCAGCACGCTCGCCACTTTTGAGAGGTCTCCGAGCAACGTCGCGCCAACAAGCCGTCCGTTTTGGAAAAAGTATGCTTCTATCTCATGCTTGCGCTTGTCGCGGAATTCCACTGTTTTATAGGGTGTCCCCGCATTTGCTCCATTGTCGCCGACCGCGTACAACGCCGTCTCCATCACGTTCATTGTAACCGCAGGAAGCGCCTGTTCATAGACAACATCGTCGCCCGCAGCGTTTGCGCCGGCCACGGTACCCATTGCGGCCGCTTCTGACCATAGACAATAGCTAACGCTATTGTAGATCGCGCAGTCTCCGCACGCATAAACATCCGTCAAATTGGTTCGCATGTGATCGTCCACCACAATCGCGCGGTCAACAACCAGTCCGGCCGCTTTGGCTACATCCAGATTCGCGCGCACCCCGGTCGAAACCACTACAAGATCTGCGGGCACGGTCGTGCCGTCTTTCAGGCGCACACCGGCAACATGTCCTGCCGCGTTGACAATCGCTTCGGTGCAGGCGTCGAGCATGAGCGCAACGCCTTTTTCCGCAGCGATATCACTAAGCATTTTGGAGGCGTGCGGCGCGATTTTATCCGCAAGCAAACGCGGCACGGTGTCGATGACAGTCACTTCGCATTTTGCCTTTTTCAGTTCCCACGCCGTCTCCAGGCCCAACACACCCCCGCCGATCACAACCGCTTTTTTTGCGCTGTCACCGAGCAACGCCGCCAACTTTTCCACATCGGAAAGGGTGCGGATGCTCACGACTTCGGGCAGATCGGTTCCCGCAAACGGCGGCACAAAGCTGCGCGCACCCAGCGCATAGATACAGGTATCATACGGCAATGCCTCGCCCGATTCCAGCGTCACCATCTTCTGCTGCGGATCGAGCGCCGCCACTTTCACGTTGCTGCGCATTGTGATTTTATTTTCGGAATACCAGGCGGCGTCATGCACGGCGATCTGCGCATTGGTCAGGCCCGCGAACATGCGCTTGGTGAGCATCGGCCGGTTGTAGGGCAAACCGTCCTCCTCAAACAGCATCGTGATCGCTGCCGTTCGGTCGCGCTTTCGGATCTCGTGCGCGGCGTTGAGCGCCGCCACGCCACCGCCGAGGATCAAAAACCGCTTCTCCGTGTCTTTGTGGAATACCTGGTCGTTTTCTTCGATCGATACAAACTGTTCGGAACCGACGCCGCACACCGGACAGCGCTCGGTGCCCTCCTCAAAAATAGCGCCACAGATCAAACATTTGACCATGCGTTTCGTCGCCGGTTTTCGTTTGTCGTTCTCTTTGTTTTGCAGCACACAGCCAAAGTTATAGCCAAATTCATATGCGCCGATCAGCTGGTTTTCGTCCGGTTTAAACCGGATGCGGTAGCCATCCAGCACTTTCATGCGCAGTTGTTTGAGCCGCTCTGTAATATTAGGTACACCCTCGCCGCTCCAGCCATAGCTGCCGAACGCGCTTGCGAGTTTGCCGCGGTGCACCGGCGCAAACATCGAGGTCGTCAAATCCCAGATGGGTTTGAGTGCCTCGCCGACGATCGTCGGTGTGCCGAACAGCACGCCGTCCGCATAATCGATTTCGCTGAGCACTGTTGCGGGATCGTTCTCCACCATGTCATAGCGGCGCACCTCGACATCGCCGCTGTCTCGGATCCCGCGTTCGATTTGTTCTGAAAGTTCGCGCGTATAGCCGTAAGCGCTGACATAGGGAATGACAACTGTCTTTTTTGTGTTCGGATTTCTGTCTGCGCACCAGTCCTGATAAAGCGTGACAATTTCCGGAATGTAGCTGTCGAGCACAGGACCGTGCCCCGTCAGAATCAGCTCGATCGGCAGATCTTGGATCTTAGCGAGCGCATTGGTCATAAACGGTCGCTTAAACGGCCCGATGATGTTGTCAAAATAATACTTTGCCGCACGCAGATATCCTACGGTGTCCTGCAGTTTGCTGCGCAGCACGCCGTCGAAGCTGTAGTGGGCGCCGAACGCGTCGCAGGTCACCAGCGCTTGCATTTCCTCGATGTAGGTGAACATCGTATCCGGCCAATGCAGATTGGGCAGTGGGAAAAAGCGCAGCGTGATGTCGCCCAGCGACAGCGTGTCCCCTTCCTTGACCACAATGCTGTAGAAATCGCGGTTGACAATGTGCTGCAGGTAGCCGATCGCGCACGCCGTGCCCACCAACTTGATATTTGGATTTCGATCTAAAATCGTCTCGATCGTTCCCGAATGGTCGGGTTCCGTATGGCTGACGATGATGTAATCGACGGTTTTCAAATCAACGAGTTTCGCGACGGTCTCAAGATACCCGTCGCGAAACTTCGCTTTTGCCGTTTCAAACAGAGCCGTTTTTTCGCTGCCCTGCAACACATAGGAATTGTACGTTGTTCCAAATTCGGTGTTCATGATGATATCGAACACGCGCAAACCCGGGTCAAGCACCCCAGTCCAGTAGAGCCCTTTTCGCAGTGTTATCGGTTCCATAAGCTATTGCAACTCTTGGAACATATCTTTTGGCATGCCGCACATCGGGCATACCCAGCCTTCGGGCAGGTCTTCCCATTTTGTGCCCGGCGCAATACCGTTGTCCGGATCGCCCGCCGCTTCGTCGTATACATAGCCACAGATGGTACACTCGTATCTTGTCATCGCTGTCTGCTCCTGTTTTGTTTTATTTTATAATACAGCCAAAGGGGGAATCCTCCCCCTTTGGCAAACAATATTCTATTCGATTGCCTTATAATTCTTTTTTCCAAAGTCCGTGCAGATTGCAGTACTCAAAAACTGTCAGCACTTTGTCGCCTTCCGCCAGCAAAAACTCTGCGCATGGTGTGTCGCCAGGCTTCAGTTCTTTGCGCTGGCCGCCCATTTCCGTTTTGAGATAAATCCATTGTATGTAGTGTTCCGGCAACATGGGATGCGCCACCTCGCCAATCTCCACGACAACACGATTTCCCTCGACCGTGACAACAGGCACGTGTTTTTCAACCGCGGCGTCCGTCGTATTCGCTGTTAGCTCCGTCATGGGTTGCCCGCAACACACCATCGGCACACCGGATGCATGAATCATGCCAACCAGGTTGCCGCAGATCTCACATCTAAAAAATTTCCGACTCATGTTATCGATACCTCCTAAAAGTTCTATTTCAACCGCATATGCTGCGCACTTCAAAGAATGGTTTGCCATATGCCAGGGTTGTACCCTAATAATAACACATTCCTATCCAATTGCACTCACTTTTTTTATGACTATATTCCTTTTTTGTTGCCATTTTCCCGATCAGTTGCGGGTGTTGACGCATCATTGTCCAGGGATTTGGATTCTCTTTCCATCTGTTCGCGCGCCGCTTCCTGGCGCTGCTGCCCGCGCTGCTTCGCATCACGAATCCATGTCATCGCAGCCCAAATAACGACCAGTACCATAGAGATCCCAAAAACGATTGTCGGCATTAGCTGATTCATGCAAGAAGCTCTCCTGACTTTGGATGAAATAAATGTACATGGTGCGGCTGCAGATGCAGCGTCACCCGCTGTTCCGCCTTGTAAGAAAAATCAGGCGGTACCGCTGCAATTAAACGCACATCGCCGCAGTCGATATGTAGATGCACCATTTTACCGACCAGTTCTCCCATGCGGACATGCCCGGCCAGTTCTCCGCCGCTGCCGCTGTTCACTAAAATGGAATCGGGACGAATCCCCAGCGTCACTTTTGCCGTCGATGGCAAAACGGTTTGATCCAAAGGAATGACCGTGCCGCAAACCGCAACTGCCCTGCCGTCGAGCTTTCCGTCCAGGAAGTTCATATGTTTTTCCAAAAAACCGGCCACAAACCGGTTGTTTGGGTTGTCAATCAGCGCACGCGGCGCGCCAACCTGTTCCACCGCGCCATCCCGCATTACCACGATCTGATCTGCCATCGGCAGAATATCCTCAAAATCCCGTGTTGCGAACAAAACGGTCGCGTTTCTTTTCCTGCAAATTTCTCGAAATTCTGCCCGCAGCAGTCTGCGCGTCACAGGATCTAAGCCTGCAAATGGTTCGTCCAGCAACAGGACCCCGGGATTGCGCACCAAGGCCCGCGCAAGCGTCAAGCGTTTTCGTTGCATACGCGAAAGATCGGTTGGCCTCTGTTCCAGAATGTCTTCGATGCCAAGCAATCTTGCAATCTCCGCCACCAGCGGTCGCTGTTCTTCCTCGCCGATACCGCGTGTCAGCATACCAATGGTAATGTTATGATAGGCTGTCAGATGTGTAAAGAGCGTCTCATTTTGCGATAGCATCGAAACGTCGCGGCCGAGCGCAGGTAGATCGGTCACGCATTGATCGCCAATAAAAAAGTCACCGTTGTCTGGTTGCTCCAGGCCGGCAGTCATGCGCAACAACGCCGTTTTGCCACTCGCTGCCGGTCCTGTCAGTACCACAAAAGAACCATGCGGCACTGTAAACGACACATGTTTCATCGCATATTTATTTTCGAATGCGTGCTTTGTTACATCCTGAATCCGTAAAGTTGCCATAGTCCCCTCTACACCAACTTTAATTGTCCGTTTTATCGGACCGTAAGCCCGGTACAATTCTATTTGTAAAGATTGGAGGCGCTTAAACCATGTTTCTTATCGTGCAAA
This sequence comes from Oscillospiraceae bacterium, assembly GCA_031547945.1. GTDB lineage: Bacteria > Bacillota > Clostridia > Oscillospirales > Ruminococcaceae > JAVBRN01. The sequence continues at coordinate 4,822 of JAVBRN010000011.1, forward strand.
TACGCGAACACTTTGAAGTATATGACAGATTCGGCAGATTTCTGCTGTCCGCAGACAACTATACGGAAGCACTCTGTGAAGCCGAGCAACTGTTGGCTGCATAGCCTGTCTCTGCAAAGAGAGCGGCATCCGTCCGGATGTTTTTTCAGTGTGTCAAAACAGCTCTTATATAAAGCTCGAAAACGTCAAACCACAATGCGTTCCGTTCATCGACCCACGCAATTCCGTCCCAGCGCCCGATTGTGCAGGGCATCGCCCTGCCCCGTAAGATGAAATGACAGGTGCTGGTTTCGGCGCTTTTTTGTATATTCGCCGGTCTTTTAGTTCAAAATGCGGCGTTTGGGGCAAGCCCCAATGGATTGGGCGGCAGGGATGGGTATCTTTCGGCCGTCGGTTATCTTTGTGCACTTTTTTCGCTATCTTGTTTCTTTGACAGTCTGCAGTGGCATCCAGACGGATGCTGTTTGCGTTATGGCCGCCAGAGATGTTTTTGCATATCCACTGTTCCAGCCGCTAAAAATGTCACGCCGTCCGCTTCCAGCAATTTGCGCTGGATATCCTCGCCGCCAAAGGCAAAGGCGCCGGAACACGCGCCAAACCGGTTGACCACGCGAAAACACGGGATGCCAACGGGATCGGGGTTGACGTGCAGCGCAAAGCCCACCACCTGCGACCAGCGCGGATTGCCTGCGAGCGCGGCCACCTGCCCATAGGTTGCTACATGGCCGCTTGGAATGCGGCGCACCACTTCATAAATCCGCTGAAAGGTATCGCTACGCTGCCGTTCCATTGCGTTCCGCCTCTCTGTTGACGCGTTCCGCCTCGTCGCAGTTGGCATCGTGCTCATCTGCCGTCCGCCCCCAGTAATACTTTTTATTGACGTCGGTGACAAAAAAGTAATAGGGCGTATCATTCGGGTTGAGCGACGCGTCAATCATGGCAACGCCAGGGTTGCAGATCGCGCCCACAATTAACCCTTCCGTGTAATAGCTGTTATATGCATCACGCATGCCCTCGGGCACGTTTTCCTTACCTTCGTAATAGTAGTCCAGCACATAATAAATAAAGTTCCAAGTCGTATCCGATTCCAGGTAACCCACCGGCGAATCGGGCTGCAAGCGGTTGTTGAAGACTGAGGACACATTCTTTTCCTCGCCGCCAAACGATTCCTTTTCGACAATCGAAGCAAGAATAACAATCTCTTCCAGCGTATATTTGCTGTCTGCAAGCGCCGCCTTGATGTCGTCGGTCAGGACCTTCGTCTCAAAGTTCTGCAGCATTTTTAAAATAATATCGTGTACGGTGATGCCGACCTCAAACTCATAGGTATCCGGATATAAAAAGCCCTCCAGTTTTATGAATTTCAGGTCGTTGTCGGTGATCTCGCTGAAAAAACTGACTTCGAACGTGTCATTGTTGCAGGCGTCGATAAATTCCTCGACGGTACAAAGCCCTTTTTCCTCCAGGGCGATCGCCATTTTCAGGCTGGTCCATCCTTCGGGAAAGGTCATGGTCACGGTCTCAAGCGGCTTGATCGTTGTCTTTTGCAATTCTTCCACGATTTCTGCGTAACTCATATCGCCGCGCATCGTGTGACTGCCAAGCTGGTAGGTGCCGTCCGCGCCCGTTACCCTGCTGTACACTTTAAACAGGAACGGATAGCGAATCACACCGCTGTTATAGAGAATCTGTGCCACTTCGTCTGTTGAACCCGTTCCGTTTTCGGGCAATTCAATGACCACTTCTCCCACATCAACCTTGCGCTTGTTTCCCATTTCGCCGCTTACAAAAATCGCGGCAACCGCGCCTACAACGATCAAAACCGTCAAAACCACAAGCAAGATAATCAAACCCGTTTTCGGTTTCCTCTTGTCACCCTGATCACGATTCGATTTGCGCGGCCGCTTTTCTTCACGGTCGAGTTCGTTTTCGTTTGGCATATCTTTGTTCTCCTCCCGGGTTCGTTGCGCGGTTGCTACCTGGTCAAATACATCTGTCACAAACCCCTTTGTTTCATAGGGGTCCTGCTCAAGTACGCCCTCTTGCTGTGAGGGCATGGATGCGCGGAGAACATTACCGGGGGTCGCTTGATTTTCGGCGGGGCGCACAACCGCTACTTCCTCATTATTATAAGAAAACTTGCGCCGGCGCGGTTTGTTGTTTTGTTCCATAAAATAGAAACCTCTTATCTTTCGTAAAAAATCGCCTCGGCAACGCGCGCACGCGCTTCTTTGCCTTTGATGATCTCTATCAACTGCAACGAAAAATCGATGGCATACGCCGCAGACTTCGCTGTTAGAAACGGCTCGTCATACACAAGGGTCTCTTTGCTGTAGCTATCCCCCAGATATTTTGACTGTTCTGGGTACACTGCGGCCTTTTTACCGCGCAGCAGTCCCGCGTTTGCTAGAATACTCGGCGCCGCGCAGATCGCGGCGACCGTGATATCCTTTTCGCTCGCCAGGCGGATCGCGCGCTTGACCGATTCGCTGCGCTCCAGGTTTGCCGTGCCCGGCATGCCGCCCGGCAGCACGATGGCTTCCGTCTTGTTGTCGGGCAAAAATGTCTCCTCTGAAATATCCGCCATGACAGTAATGCCGTGGGAGCCCGTCGGCATAGAACTGCCAACACCAATCGTTTTCACTTTGATCCCGGCGCGCCGCAACAGATCAATGGGCGTGATTGCCTCCACTTCCTCAAATCCATCCGCCAAAAACACATAAACCATGCGATTTCCCTCTTTTCCTTGTGTCAGTCCAGCATCAGGCCCATATAGGGATCCATATCTTTAATCGAAGTATTGACTTGCAACGGTTTTGCCATTCCGTACTTTTGTATTGTTCCCTCATATTGGAATAATTTCGAATTGACCGGCAGCTGAATCGTCACATTCTTGGGATCGTTTTTCTGGATGACATCTTTGATTAAAGCAAGCCGTGCGTCAAACGTGGTGCCAAAGCATTCTTTGATGTGCATCTGTTTTTTCACCATGCCGTAGACCGCATAGCTCTCCCCATGGCTGCCCTCGTAATGCGCGATGTGTTCACCATACAGCTGACAGTCGCCCTGGATAAAGCCCAGTTGCTTTGCATTCCATTCTACGTGCGGAATGTGTTCCAGAGAAACAGCACGCAGCTCAAACATTTTTTCGGGCGAAATGTCGTCCAGCGTGCTGTCATTGTCCACCGTCAACGCGGGATCGATCATGCCAGGCTTGATTTTCAGCACGCGCACCTGGAAATCGGCGCTGTAGCCGCGCGCTTTATAATAATCGAACAGGTACTTTTCCCCGGGAACCAGCACGCTCAATGTGAATTCCAGGTTGCGCGCATAGTCCTCCGCATATTTCAGCATCTTGGTCATAATGCCACGCCGCTGAAACCGTTTTCCGGTCGCCGCGCCATAGATATACATCGTGCGCACCGCTTTGTCGTGAAAGACAAAGTTCACTGGAATCAGTGTCATCATCGAGGCGATAATATTGCCCGACTCATAGACCAGCGTGTCCGCAGGCTTCGCTACTTTGTTATAAATAAAATCAATGTAGTTTAGCGGATCATCAAAACTCTGATCCCACAGCAATTTCAGCTGGCTGATATCATTTTCGGTTGCGTGTCTAATCATGTTTTGTCACCACGTATTTCTCTGTCAAAAAGGCAGGATGATAGGACAGTTTTGCCCTGCGCAGGCCTTCCAGGCCAACGTCGTCTTCCCGGTTGATATAGCGGTAGTTCGCGCAGAAATGCTTCGCAAAATCGCGGTTGATCACGGTATAGGCGCCGTTGACGTCATAACACGCCTTTTCTATGTGGACGCAAAACGTCTCCGCGTTGATCGCCTCGCCGATCGCAAACGCTACGATCTTGCCGCCGGCAAGCACCATGCCACCCTTGAAATCCAAGTCAAAAAACGCGTCAAACGCATTGCGTGCCGCCGTCTGCTCACTTTCCAGACCCGGTTCGTCGTACCCTTCTTTGAATGACATGCGATACCAGCCGTCATTCATCGCGCGCACCGTCTCAATGTTTCCCGGCGTGATTTCTTCGAACACGTAGTCCGGATAGTCCGCCCGGAACCGCGAAATATGGTTGCGCTTTCCGTGATACTTTTTGCCGGCCAGCGAGATCAGGTCTTCACTGTTGTACACATATTCCGCAAAGTCGCGGTTCTCATGGTACGAAAACTGGCCCGGAAACCATGCGTCCAGCCGCGCCGTGTCTTCTTTAGAAGCTGCAATGATGCGAAACGGCACACCGCGCCCTTCACTATCGTTGATCATTTTCGCGACAGTCGCGCGGATGTCGCCGGGCCCAACCGGAAACAGATAGGCGTCCACTTCTTTGTCGAAGCGCACGACACAGTTGCCGTCTTCTGAAAACGCAATCTCGGTATCGTATACATTGTGCCAAATATAGAGATTGCCAAACGTATATTCACAGCCGCGGCCGGGCGCCTCGTAAAGCAGCGGCGCAATCCGCTTTCGGTCGTCGAGCCGCACTCTCCGAAATGCTAACATAAACCTATATAATCTCCTTCACCAATAGCGCAATCTCCCGCGCGATGTCCGCCGCAGGGCGCACCGCGCCATTTTGATCGCATTGCACGCATTTCCAGCCCTGTCGCCGGGCGCAATATTGCGCCGCCGCACGGCTTCGCTCTTGAAATGCCACATCTTTTTCGTGGATGTCTTTTTTGTGTTCGTCGCCTTGGTAGCGCACCTGCATCAAGCGGTAGCTGGTATCCAATGTCACCTCCAGGAAAATCACAGCGTCGGGCATCGGAATCCCCATTCGATTGTACTCGAAATCAAACAGCCAGTCCAGATATCCGTCCCACTGTTCCCGCGGCAGCTTCGCAGTCTGATAGACCGCGTTGGAGGTTGTGTAGCGGTCGGCCAGCAAAACCGCGCCGCCCTCATACAGTATATGCCAGTTCTTTTTGTAACTCGCGTAGCGGTCAACCGCAAAAAACACCGACGCCGCATAGCCGTTGACATCGTCCGGGTGTTCCCCAAATTCACCGCTGAGATACATGCGCACCAACGTGGACGACTCGTCGTCATAGCATGGGAAACTCAAGGTGTAGACGTCTTCCCGCTCGGCGCGCAGCGCATCGTACAGCAGTTTGGTCTGCGTCGCCTTGCCGCTGCCGTCCAGGCCTTCGATCACAATCAGTTTCCCGTTCATTGCGTGTCTCCCTGTTTCAGCGCCGCGTAATGGGTTCGCATCTCCGCGCTCTTGCCGCATGACATCTTGCCCTCGGTGCACGCGCCGGCCACACAGGACGGGCCGCTGGTCTTAAAAAGCGACGGCGCCTCCGCGCACACCAGCCGCAGCATTTCGTCGGCGAGCGCGCGGATCTCCCACTGCGCCCGCGAACAGCAGCGGTGCCGGAAAAAATTCTGCAGCGACCGCGTATTCATCGTGACGATCATCTTGGTCTCGCACGCGTTGGGCAGCACAAACCGCGCGTCCTCAATCGCCTGTTTTTCAGCTTTGCCGGCGGCCTTTTTCTCAGGTAATCCCGCTTGCAGATATTGTTGATAATACGTATCTTTTAGCGCCGCCGTCAGCGCCGCATAATCTGCCGCATCGCGCCGCATCGCGCCCTCAAAAATTTCTTTGGCACGCGGGTCGGCCGCGATGGCTGGCGGCGTGATATAGGCAAAATCTTCGAGCGTAACGTAGCGCTGGCTCTGCACCGAAAAGGACGCGATGCGGTGCCGCGTGATCTGCGCAAGCAAAGCGCGGGACACGCCCTCAATTGCAAATGTGAAACTCACATGTTCAGTCGGGCTTTCGTGCCCCATCGACGCCAGCATCTCGACAAAATCACGGGATTTTTCCGCGGTTAATCCGTCGAGCAGGTCGCCGATCTCGGCGTCCGAATAGCAGAGCTTTGCCGCGCCTGCCACAATCTTTTCCGGGTTCGCGGTATGGCTAAGTAAGTAAACTTTCATGTAGTCTCCATGGGTTACTAGAAAATAGTCGCTGAATATCGTTTCGGCAGCACCCGTTTTTTCCGCCACGCCGCTCACTGATAATTGTGGGCTTCGCCCCCAACCCCTGTTTGGCAGAGTGCGCCGCTGTCGATGCTTGTTCGCAAGTGCTTTGATTTAAGCAGCGGTTATCAAATCATGATTGCTGTTCATTATTAGAAAATACTGGTTGCCAGCCTGGACACGGTTTCCTATAAGCGGCGGCAAAACAACTTGGAGCTAAGCCAAACGAAAGGTCAAGAAAGAAAAACACAAACGGGTTTCTATGCACCGAACACCGCGAAGCAAAAAGCAAGTGTCGTTTGGACAGTCGCGGCCGGCATGGCACGTAACGCGTGGTCGGCTGACAGGGACAACTTTGTCGGTGCAATGTATGTATATCAAATGCATCTTAAACCTTACGCATCGGCGCAAAATTCGCCATCGCCTTTTTCGTGCCCGCACTTTCAAAGTTGACTTCCACCAGGAAATCCTTGCCCATCGGCTGTACAGACACCACAATGCCGCGCCCAAATATGCGGTGTTCCACCGCGTCGCCCTGTGCATAACGCTCGCCCGATGCCAGCTGTGGCTTGGCTGCGCCGGTCGTGATCTGCGAGCCAATGCCCGGAACCGCGCCCCTGTTGCTTTTGGTTCGCTTACCCAGATCATGCGTTGTCATGTCATTCGCGCGAGCATACTCTCTGTCTAAACTTGCGCCGCCTCGCAGCAACTCACGCGTGGAACGCTGCGGCAGTGTTTCATCTTTGAGTTCCTCCCGGAACTCATCCAGAAAGCGCGAGGGCAGGTTGCGGCGCGTCTGGCCAAACAACATGCGCGCGCCGGCACGCGTCAGATGCAGTTGCTTACGCGCGCGGGTGTAGCCCACATAGGCAAGCCTGCGCTCTTCCTCCATCTCCTCTTCCCCCGCGTAGCGGGACTGGTCTCCCGGGAAAATGCCCTCTTCCATACCAACGATAAAAACGCAATCAAACTCCAGGCCTTTGGCGCTGTGCAGCGTCATCAGCACAACCGCATCGGTCGTCTCATCATAGCTGTCGATGCTGGCCACGAGCGCAATCTCCTCCAAGAACTGCGCGAGGTCTCCTTCCGGGTTTTCGTCCGCAAACAGCTTAATGCTGGAAATCAGCTCTTCGATATTTTCGAGCCGCGTCTTGCCCTCTTCCTTTTGTGCCAGCAGCATATCCCGGTAGCCAGTAATACTCAACAGCTGATCGACAAAGTCAGGGAATGTTTCGTTCTGGTACGTTTCAAGCAGCTGCTCGTACATCCGGTAAAAAGCGGCAAGCGCGTTTTTGCTGCGCGCGAGCGCGGGATATTGTTCGGCCTCTTTGATCACTTCGAGCATCGGCACACCAAGTCCGTCTGCAATCTGCGCGATCGTCGCCACTGTTGTATCCCCGATCTTGCGCGCCGGGCGGTTGAGAATGCGCGTAAGACGCAGGTTGTCATTGGGATTGTCCACAACGTTCATATAGGCGAGAATATCTTTGATCTCCGCACGGTCGTAAAACCGCAGCCCGCCTACGATGCGGTATGGGATGCCGGCGCGCGCAAAATAGTTTTCCACCGCGTTGCTCTGCGCATTCATACGGTATAAAACCGCGTGCTGGTTGAGCGGCATACCCGCCGCCTTGTTCTTGCCGATGACACCGGCGATATAGGCCGCCTCTTCCATCTCGCTGTCCGCGCAAAACACTTGGATGCGGTCGCCCGCGCCGCGGTCGGTCCACAACGTCTTGCCCTTACGGCCCAGATTGTGCGAGATCACCTCGTTCGCGGCGTCGAGGATGTTGCCGGTCGACCGGTAATTTTGCTCCAGCCGGATCACGGAAGCATTGGGGAACGCGTGCTCAAACCCGAGGATGTTCTCGATGGTCGCGCCGCGAAACCGATAGATGCTCTGGTCGTCATCGCCGACCACGCAGAGATTGTGATGGCCGCCTGTGAGCAGTTCCACAAGGCGGTATTGCGCAAAGCTGGTGTCCTGATATTCGTCCACCATCAGATAGCGGAACCGGTTGTGGTAATAGTCCCGCACCTCTTTGTTGCCATCAAGCAGCAGAACGGTATAATAGATCAGATCGTCAAAGTCAAACGCGCCCGCCTTGCGCAGGCGTGCTTGATATTCCGCGTAAACGCGCGCGACCGTCTGGTCGCGGTAATCGTTGGCGCTCTGCTTGAAATCCGTGGGAGACAGCATCTCGTCTTTGATGCGCCCGATGCGTGCATGCATCTGACGGATTGGGAATAGCTTGTCCTCAATCGACAAATCTTTATATATCTCTTTTAATACGCGCCCGACATCGTCGGTATCGTAGATCGTAAAATTCTGCGGAAACCCAACGCGCTGTGCGTCGCGGCGCAAAAAGCGCACACATGCCGAATGAAATGTCGAGGCAAATACGTCGTTGCCCGCGGAACCAACCGCCGCGCTGATCCGGCTCTTCAGTTCGCCCGCCGCCTTGTTTGTAAACGTGATCGCGAGAATATTCCAGGGCGAAACAGCGCCCGTCTTCATCAGCGGGCGAAGTTCAGGCCCAAGCGGCGTGCGGTTATCGATCGCGGCCTGCAGCGCCCGAACATCTTCGTCCGTGACGTCGCGCGCCAGTTGTGCTGACGCATAGGCACTGCCAAATTCAATCAGGCAACACACGCGGTTGACGAGCACCGTCGTCTTGCCGCTGCCGGCGCCCGCCAAAATTAACAAAGGGCCCTCTGTATGTAATACCGCACTGCGCTGCACCGCGTTAAGGTGCGAAAAACGCTGTTCAATATACTGTTTTCGAAGCGCAATAAACTGTTCTCGTGGCGGCATGAAGCGGGTTCCTTTTTCGTTATCTTCTCATGAATGATTTAGAAAAATTATACCATACCCTTGCTATAAAGACAAATAGGAAAAGTCCGTAACTATGGATCGTAACTGTGCTATACTGAAATCAATTCACGTAGACATCTCTATCAAAAAACAGAAACGAGGGCTGCACATGGCCACAGAAATGATCTGCGATACCGTCGAGGCGCTAACCGCCAAATTGCAGGCGGACGCCGCCCGCCACCGCATCTTCTATCACTATACCAACGTGACCGGCCTGATCGGCATTTTGCGCTCGGGTTACCTGCATCTGTCCTCTCTGCGCTGCATGAATGATAAAACCGAGGTGTTTTACGGCGATGACCAGCACCGTGACAACACGTTCGCGTTCAGCTTTTCCACCGGCACAAAGGAGAACATGGCGCTGTGGGGTCTCTACTCCATTCCCTGGATCGAGGGCGTTCGCCTGGACATCAGCAACGCGCTATTGGAGAAAATGCTGCGCAGTCCGCACGCGCTTTACCATCTCCCCACAGAGACCGCGCCGGACTATGTCCCGTTTTCGCCTGACACTGCACGCGATCTCACACTGTTCGACGTCGTCTACTGCAACGAGGAAGGCCATATGAAATCGCGTGATTTTAAAATCAGCGAATCCTTGGTGGTGCAGGATCATCCGCATCTCATCGGCTATGTCAAAAAAGACGCGTGGAGCTACGAGAACGAGACGCGCATCCGCATTTGCTTTGACAATGCCGAACGGTTGTCGGCGATTGCGCTCAAACTGCCCGAGGCGTTTCAAAGCGATGTCCGCATTACCGTTGCGCCGTGGTTTCAGGGCGATCTAGCCGCCACTCTGCAGCAGACATTTGGCAAGCGATTCACCGTCCGCAAAAGCGCCTTTACCGATCTTGTCACCTACCGCGACCATTGCTTTTATTGCGCAAAAAAGCCATTCGCGCGGGAAGCGCCGGTGCAGTTGACCGAACCTGCCGAGCTCGTGGAACTAACGTAATGTGTGTGGATTGTTCGGCCGATATATATAGACAGCGCCGTCCGGCGCTGTGTTTGCCGAAGAACCGTCCGGCGAAGCGCTCCCATTCCTCGGCCACCTTACATATAGCAGCATGTCAAAAAAGTCTTTATTGGAACGCGAGAACGACAAATGCACATGGCGTTCCGTTCGTCGACCGTTGCAATCCCGCCCCAGCCGCACGTTTTTTTGAGTGGCGTTCGCTCCACACGCCGGTGGGGAAAAGACAGGTCGACGAACGGAAACCAGCGTAGTATCGGCAGTTTCCTGTATCCGGCCTTTTAGTTCCTTCAGAGGGGTTTGGGGCGAAGCCCTCAATTGCCTGGGCGGCAGGGGCGGATAGCTTGTGCACTTTTTCGCTACTTTTTGTTGTTTGGCAGCCTGGTATATAAACTCGATTTGGTATGGACACCATTCGCGAAAAGCCAAAAACTGACATGGCGATCTTCCTTAACGCGCTATGACTTCTCTTCCCGGATTGCAGGAAAACAGCGCCGTCGCCGGCGCAAGCATTGCGAAAATGGCCGCTCGCCGCTCTGTAATTCACTCCGTTTGCAAAAGCAGGACGATGCTACACCAGCGAACGAAATAAGAATCGTCGATCGTTACGATTCGATCCCAAGTTTGGAGAAGCAGGGCCATACCGTTTCTCAATCGAATTCGCGCCAAGAACGGTAATCGCAAAACGGATGTCGGCGGTCAGCTTCCTATGCATAAAAAATGTAAAAAACAGCGCACAAGACACTTGGATCGGTGTTCGTGCGCTGCTTCTTTTTTATAGAAATTTTTGCAATGGAACGATTAGAACGGGCGCGTATTCTCCAACAAACCGGCCATCGCCCAGGTCCCGCGGCCTGTGCCCGCTTCCCGCCGTACAGCGCGCCGGATATCCGTCACAACCGCGCCGTCGCCGCAGACGACAGCGATAGCCCCCGCAATTGCCGCGACCACTTCTGCCGGGACCTCTGCGGATTGCTGCGCAGTCTCTTGCGCAACTTCCAGCGAACGAAACGGTGCAACTGCTTTTTTTAATTTTGCCATGGCTGTTACCTCATTTTTTCTTTTTGTATTATATACTAAGACCGATGGAGAATCAATCCCAATCTTGCGCAGTCGCACAAAAGACGCAGGCATAAACCTGCTTTGCGCCCGCTCTGCGCAGCGCCGCCGCGCACTCGTTGAGCGTGTTGCCGCTCGTCACAACGTCGTCACAGAGCAACACCGTCTTTTCCTTTAGGATGTCCGGATGCCTGACTGCAAATGCATCCTTTATATTTGTAACCCGCCCTTGCCGGGTCAGTATATGCTGTTTTTCCGTTTTACGGATCTTGGACAGCACTGCGGCAAACGGTATCTGCAGCCGCTGCGCCATCCCTTTCGCCAACAATTTGGCGTGGTCTCCGCCGCCGCGGCCAGACGGCACATGCGCCACCAGGTCGACCGCCGCGTCTATACAATCCGTGACATCCTCGACCATATATGCCACCATATCTCGATAAAGATCGCGCTTACCCTCAAATTTATAGCGCGCCACCGCGTCGCTCACGGCGCCTGTATAAATAAAGGATGAGACAACGACGCCGAGGTTTGCAAGATTGCGGCCGGTATGGTTTGTCCGCTGCTCCCCGACGCGCTTTAGCCTCTTTGCGGCGTCCGCGCATCTTTCACAGCTGCCGTCGGGCGGCAGAATGATATCGCAGAACAGACAGCGCGGCGGATAGAGCAGCTGCAGCATCCGCTCGGTGAGCACAGAAAGATCGGACATCGTTTATGCCTCCCCCGTCAAGAATGCGCACAGGCCGGTATAGCGCAGCGTTTTGCGATCGTTTCGCACCATAGCTTCAAAGACATCTTTTTCACCGACGACAACGAGCAGTGACTTTGCCCGGGTCACCGCCGTATAGAGCAAATTGCGGTAGCGCAGCTTGGGGTGAAAATCGCTGAGTGTCAGCACCACCGCCGGGAACTCGCTGCCCTGGCTCTTATGTACCGTGATCGCATATGCCGGGTCAAGCTGTCGTGCAATCTCAAATGTATAGTTCACGCGCCGGTCGTCGTACAATACGCGGATGAGTTGGCTGTGGCGGTCGACCATCTCCACGATGCCAATGTCCCCGTTGAACACACCGAGTCCCTGCTCACCGCCGTCTTTTTGCCATTGGATATCATAGTTGTTTTTTGTTTGCATCACACGGTCGCCCTCGCGGAACAGCTGCCCCATCACGCGCGCCTCGCGCTTTTTTTCGTGCGCCGGATTGATGTAGGCGCGCAACTGTTCGTTGAGCGTGGCCGTGCCCAGCATGCCTTTATGCGATGGTGTCAGCACCTGTATGTCGCTTAATGGGTCGAGCTTGTAAGCCTTTGGCAGCCGCTGCGCCACCAGCGAACACACCAGCTTTGTCCCCTGCTCTTTTGTGGTCGGCAGGAAAAAGAAATCGCTGTCGCGCGTCTCCAGATCTGGCATTTCGCCCGCGACAATGCTGTGCGCGTTGACGACAATCAGGCTCTTCGCCGCCTGGCGGAAAATCTTTTGAAACTCGATCGTCTCGCACACGCCGCTGTCGATCATGTCGCGCAGCAGGTTGCCCGCGCCCACCGAGGGCAGCTGATGAAAATCGCCCACCAGAATCAGCCTGCACTGCGGACGCAATCCGCGCAGCAGCGATTCAAAGAGCGTCGCATCCACCATCGACATTTCGTCGATGACCGCGACATCGCACTTCAGCGGATTGGTCTCGTCGTGCACAAATTTGACAACGTCATTTTTCTGCACTTCGACCTCAAGCAGCCTGTGTATTGTTTTGGCATCGCGGCCCGTCAGCTCCGAGAGACGCTTGGCCGCGCGTCCGGTCGGCGCTGCAAGCAGTACCTTATCACCGTTTTGTTCGCACAGCGCGATGATCGCGTTGAGCGTTGTCGTCTTGCCGGTGCCCGGGCCGCCTGTAATCACAACGACTCCATGGGTCAGCGACCGGTTGACTGCGCGGCGCTGCAGTGTTTCGTATTCGATATGGTTATACTGTTCAAACCTATCAATCTGCTGCTCGGCGTCCTGGACCGTTTGAAATTCCAGCGCGTTCAGCAACTGCAATCGCTCGGCGATGTACCGTTCCGCCTGCATCAGATCGCTTAAAAATACACGTTCCTCGCCGTCAATCGCAGCGATTCGCAGCATGCCGTCGTCTACAGCATGGTAGAGCTCAATTTCGACCGCATCTCGCGCGACGTCCAGAAAATTGAACACGGTGTCGATCAATTTTTCGGTCGGCAGGCAGGTGTGCCCGTTTTGCAAGTTGTGCCGCAGCACATAGATGATGCCCGCGCGCACGCGGTTGATGTGGTCGGGCTCAATCCCGAAGGTCTCCGCAAGCGCGTCGGCAAATTCAAATTCTTTGTATAGCGGATAGCCGCATACCAAAAAGGGGTTGTCCCGCACGATTTCAACCGTGATATCCTGAAACGCACGGTAAAGCAAAAGCGCGTCCGCCGTATCCAGCCCCATCGCCGCCAACTGCGTGATCGTCTCGCGCACACCATAGATTTTGCGAAACGCAACGCTGATCTCCTGCGCTTTTTTTTGGGAAATGCCTTTGATTGTCGTGAGCATCTCCGGCTGGCGCGCAATGATGTTAAGCGTCTCCTCGCCAAACGCATCCACCATTCGCTGTGCGGTCACCGGACCGATGCCGCTGATTGCGCTGCCTGACAGGTACTTCCGAATCGCGGTAGCAGAAGACGGCAGCACGCGCTCGGCCGCAGTCGCTTTAAACTGCAGACCGAACGAAGGGTGGGTTGTGTATTCCCCCCAAACGGTCAGTTCCTCACCCTCCGCGACGCCGAACAGTTCGCCGACGACGGTCACAAGCTCGTTGTCGACCGCGAGATCAATGACGGCAAAACCGGTATCGTTGTTTTTAAACGCGATGCTCTCGACCGTCCCGTTGATTTTATTGTCCTTTGCCTGCTCGTCCATCCAAACCCTTTTCCACGTGTTTTGTCTGCATCTGCAGCCGCCGGCTTGCGATTCAGGTCACCTTCACAAACCGGCACTTGTTTAACGATTATTGCTACCCGAAACTGTCACAGCAAAAAAGCGCAGCGTGACAAAAAAATCCTTATATAAAATGCGGAACGGCAACATGCACAAGGCGTTCGGGTCGTCGACCTATGCAATCCCGCCCCAGCCACCCGATTGACGTGGGGCATCGCCCCACACCCCGGAGACGAAATAACAGGTCGACGACCGGAAATCAGCATAGCATCGGCAGTTTCCTGCATCGGCGGCCTTCTTCAAAGGGTTTGGCGCGAAGCCCTAATTTATTGGAGCAGGGTGGCATCTTTCGGCCGTCGGATCATTTTGTGCACTTTTTTCGCTGCCTTTGGTTCTTTGATAGCCTGCGTAAAAAAGCTTATCTATTATGATAAGCTTTTTTGCTTTTGCTGTAAAGATTCGTCGCTTCGGTCCATCACGCCGCAAATTGCCTCGCCCAGTTTTTCCGGCGTTGTAACAACTGCGCATTGGCCGCCGTCCACATACTGCTGCGCATCCTCCAGCCCGCACAGATCCACAACAATGGTGCGGCTACCTGGCGACATGCTGTTTACAGTACGCAGCAGTTCTGCCAGCGGCACATCTTTGGAGACCACCGGCACAACCGTGACGACACGTTCCACATCCCGATGAAACACCATCCCCAACGCGATTTGCAGAAAATAATACAGTCCTAACGCGGCAAAGGCACTTAATATGATCGTCTCTGCTGTTGACATGTGCATTCCCCCTTGCGCTTTCAACCCATTCTATGAAAAAACGCGCAAAAAGGTGCGGCAACCGCCGCGTTCTTGTTCTTTTTGAGCCAATCGCATGCAAAATAACAACCAGCATGTACAGTGCCGGGCCGCGTAGGCGCTTTCCAAAAAGAACGCGAGCAAAAAGGACAGCGCCGACTGGTATCGGCGCCGCCACGAAAAAAGTATTATTTCTAGCCGCAATCGCCCGGTTACCGCACCAAATCTGCCGCAGCCATAGACGCTTCGACATTTTGCGCCGCAAATGCCAGCGCGGTCGCGCGCAGCTGCGCCGCGCGATCCGTTTGTTCCCAAGCCAACTGCAAATCGTCCCGGCCAACATGTCCATAAGCGGCGAGTGGCGCATAGCATGTCTCCCGCAGGCGCAGTTGCTCGATAATCGAAGACGGCCGAAAATCAAATAGCTGCGCGATCGCCTGCTCAATATAAACAGGTTCGATCGTTGCCGTGCCGAATGTCTCTACAAACACCGATACCGGTTGCGCCACGCCGATGGCATAGGCGAGTTGAATTTCACATTTGGATGCGAGTCCGGCCGCGACGATATTTTTTGCCGCATAGCGCGCCATATAGGCCGCCGAACGATCTACCTTCGTCGGATCTTTGCCTGAAAAAGAGCCGCCGCCGTGTCGGCCGTACCCGCCATAGGTATCCACAATAATTTTGCGCCCCGTGAGGCCGCTGTCGCCTACCGGCCCGCCGGTCACGAACCGGCCGGTGGGGTTGATATAAAACTTCGTTTCCGCATCCACCAGCGTGGACGGCAAGGTCGGCAAAATCACCGTCGACTTCACATCTCTGCGAAGCACCTCGATATCCACATCGGGATCGTGCTGGGCGCTGACCACAACGGTGTCGATACGAACGGGCTGATCATTGCGGTATTCGACTGTGACCTGCGATTTGCCGTCCGGCCGCAAATACGGGAGCTGTCCGCTTTTGCGCGCGGTTGCAAGCGCGCGGCTTAGCTTGTGTGCCAGGCTAATGGAAAGCGGCATAAGCTCCGGCGTCTCATCGCAGGCATAGCCAAACATCATGCCTTGGTCGCCCGCGCCAAGCTGCTGTGCCGCGCCGTTTTTTGATTCGAGCGCCCGATCCACACCCAGCGCGATATCCGGCGACTGTTCGCGCAGAACTACGGTGATCTCGCAGGTATCCGGATCAAATCCGCACGCCTCGGTATAGCCAATCCAACGAATCGTCTCCCGCGCAATACGCGCATAGTCAACGTTCGCTGTGGCGGTCACCTCGCCCAGCAGCCAAACCTGATTGTCCTTGACCATTGTCTCGCAGGCCACACGCGCACCGGGATCTTGCGCCAACAGAGCATCCAGCACCGCGTCCGAGATACGATCACATATTTTGTCCGGATGTCCTTCTGTTACCGATTCCGATGTAAAAAAGTTGCACATATCGTTACACTCCCATCATTTTCCAAGTCTCTTGTTGGGCCAAGCAGCTCGCCTGTCATTCACACACAAGACTGTACAAAAAACAAAGCGCCCGGCATACGCCAAGCGCTCTAAGCTCACACTTATCTGCCGGCAATGCCGCAGGATTTGGCACCTTGCGCAAACGCAGGTTGCCGGGTTTCATAGGGCCTGTTCCCTCCACCACTCTGAATAAGATTCTATTTAATTATCGATGAACAAATACTATGGAATAGTATACGACACCTGTAAATCGCTGTCAATGCCATTTTTTACGTGTTCGGCAGTTCCGTTTTTGGGTTTTGTGCCGCGCGAGAAAACAATTTACTGATTGGTTTGTAAATGATAAAGGTTACGACCGCGTTGATGCCAGCTTTTAACAAGTTAAAGGGTATTATCGCAGGCAGAATCAACGCCACCACCATTTCCATCGATGCGCCATACAGCAGCGGAATAAATGCAAGGTTTAACGGAATCATGATTGCCGTCATGCTAAGCGCCCCCGCGGCCAAGCCCAGGACAGCGCGTCCCATTGTCTTCTTGCGCTGGTAGATACCGCCGGCCACAGTACAGAGCGAGCCGGTTGCGAGAACATGCATGACAATCCCGATCCATCCGCTCGCCGCACTTACGGTCAATCCTTGGATTACGCTGACCACTGCGGTCAGCGCCAATCCCCACCACGGGCCATAGAGAAAGGTTGCGATCAACAGCGGAATATCGGCCGGGTCATATTCCAAAAATGGTGCCGCAGGGATAATCGGCAGATGAATCAGCAACGCCAAAACAATCGAGAGCGCTCCCAGCATTGCAAGCCGTGTTATTTTTTTGGTCATATCGTTTCGTATCATGATTACTCCAATCATTGCGCACAAAAAAACGCGCTGAATTAGATTCAAGCGCGGTGCTAGTCGCCGGTAAATACCGAGACCGTTGTTTCTCTTATCCGGACTGTTACCGTCGGCTCCGGAATTTCACCGGATCGTGCTGCAATTTTGCAGCTTGCGGGCTGTCACCGCCGGTGGGGTCTTGCACCCCGCCTTGAAACCGCTTTTATTATACGCTGTTTTTTGAGAAAGTCAACGCGAAAAAAGACGCTGTACGCTAAATGAATCCATATGAAACGCACCATTGACATGTTCGGCAAATCATAGTGTCAATGTAATGCGCTTCGTTGAAAAAAAAGGATTGCTTGTATGACGACCAAACTATTAGATTTTTAGCCAACACGGCGCAACGCTATTTTAGACGCTGTTTTCAAAGAGTGTGCTCTCCAAGGATATAACAAGCGTTAAACAATGTAACAGCAGGAGATGCGGGATTGCAAGAGTTTTAATTTTTCATTATGTAAAGAATAGGCAAGACCTCTACAACCGGGTGTATGCGGTATCACAATATGATCCACAGCCGGGCAGGATCAGATGCAGCCATATAAAGAAGGCAGCACCATCGCATACAGCGACGGTGCGCCCGCCAAACTTCTTCGGCATTCTCAAATCAGAGTGCATTTACCGGCAAAACATTCAGACGTTTCATCAGGCAAAACGACTTATTAACGATTACATCCATTTCTTCAATTTCGAACGCTTTCAGATTAAATCAGCACTGACGCCGTTCGATAAACGACGTCAGTGCGTGTAATCGTTCTTTTTTCTGCGATAGGGGCTTCTTCCTTTGTCCGTTTGGCGGGGGGCAGTTCAGACTGACGTGGGGTTTTGCCCCACACCCGAAAGAAAAAATGACAGGCCGACGAACCGAACCAGCGTAGTAACGGCAGTTTTCCCGCATCCGACGAGCCTTTTATTCCCTTCATTTGGATTTGGGGCGAAGCCCTCACTGATTGGGCGGCGGGGTGGGTATCTTTTCTCTTTTTTTGCTACCTGGGGTTCTTTGACAGTAAGAGGCGCATGGGTTTTAAACCATGCGCCTCTTAAAAAGGAATAAAACTATCGCTTTTTGGGTCGCGCAATCATAAGAATATGAATTGTTACGGCGGTTCCAATCCCGAGCAGTACAAGCATCATTGCAAATTTTCCGATTGTAACCATAGAAACCACCAGCAAGCCCCACAGAAATACCAGGCTTTTGATAACGGTTGCGCGCTTTAGACCTGTCCTTTGTTTATAGTTGTCTATATGTTCCGCAAAAAACTTGTTTTTGTACAGCCATGCCTGCAGTTTTGGATTCGCGGTAAAACATGCGGACGCGCCGATCACGAATGGCGTTGTCGGCAACACCGGCACAACAATGCCGATCGCGCCGATGCCAAGCAATAGACAGCCCACGATGCTCAGCAACCGCTTTTTCACATGCACGTCTCCGCCGTTTCCTGCAGGAACGCATTGCAGTCCAGCGTCGCCTGGATCAGGCCGTTGTTGTCCAGCTTGGCAAGCTCCATGACTTTTGCAAAATCGAGGTCGAGCGCCGCGGCCATCCGCTCGCCGTACTGCGGATCAGCCAGATAGCAGTGCACCGCGTGGCGGTATTTGATGTTCTTGGTCACGGGGGCCATATCCTCTGCCGTATTCGCAATGAGCAGCACGCGTTTTTCTTCTGTCATCAACCGGTACAAATTGCCGCCTGCGCGGAAATTGTCGTCGGTCGGGTCGTCCTTCGGATCAAAGCGATACATTGCGCCCTCCAGATCGAGCGGCGGTTCCATAACCTCGGGCTGTGCCGCCCAAATCCCCTGGCTGTTTGGCGTGTAGGCCACCGTGGAACCGTGGTTGCCGTCAACCCGCATTGCGCCGTCACGATGATATTCGTTGACTTCACATTTTGCGCGGTTGACCGGAATCAGATGATGATTAATGCCAAGCCGGTAGCGCTGGGCGTCGCCATAAGCAAACAGGCGTCCCTGCAGGAACTTGTCGGGCGAAAATCCGATGCCGGGTACGACATGCGCAGGCGTAAACGCCGCTTGTTCCACCTCGGCAAAATAATTCTCCGGGTTGCGGTTCAGTTCGAGCACGCCAACTTTGATCAGCGGGAATTCTTTGTGTGGCCAGATTTTTGTGATATCGAACGGATTCTCGTAGTGATTTTTGGCCTGCTCTGCGGTCATGATCTGCACATACATCGTCCACTTCGGGAACTCCCCTCTCTCAATCGCTTCAAAAAGGTCCCGCCCGTGGCTCTCGCGGTCGCCGCCAACCAGTTGCATTGCCTCGGCGTTGGTCAAGTTTTTAATGCCCTGTTGGGTATGAAAATGAAATTTACACCAAAAGCGCTCATTTGCGGCGTTATAAAAAGAAAAGGTATGCTCGCCGTAAAAGTGCATGTTGCGGAAAGAGGCGGGGATGCCACGGTCGGACATGACGATGGTCCGTTGGTGGAACGTCTCAGGCAGAAGCGTCCAAAAATCCCAATTGTTCTGCGCAGAGCGCATGCCGGTGCGCGGATCACGTTTGACCGCGCGGTTTAAATCTGAAAAATTGTGGACATCGCGGATAAAAAATGTGGGCGTGTTGTTGCCAACCAGATCCCAGTTGCCCTCTTCGGTATAGAATTTGACCGCCACCCCGCGGATGTCGCGCTCAGCGTCTGCCGCGCCGCGCTCGCCGGCAACGGTCGAAAAACGCACAAACAATTCGGTTTCTTTGCCCTTTTGCAGTACGTTTGCTTTCGTGTACTGCGAAATGTCTTCGGTCACCGTCAGTTTGCCGTATGCGCCCCAACCCTTGGCGTGCATGCGGCGCTCTGGGATCACTTCACGGTTGAAATGGGCCATTTTTTCTAACAGCCAAACATCCTGCATCACAACCGGCCCGCGCGGACCCGCCGTGATTGCATTCTCATTGTCAGGAACTGGCGCCCCAACTTCATTGGTTAATTTCTTTTCTTCAGACATCACGATAACTCCTTTCTTTGTGTTGTTTCTAACAAGTTCGAAGCACATGCGTGACAAAGATAATTCACGGTCAAATCGAACGAGATAATGGGAACATCACAATTTTTTTGTAAAAAATCGCTAAGCCCTTTCACATTCAAATCCGTGATTCTGCCACAGCGAATGCAACAGATGTGGTCGTGCGGGATCAGGTTTTTCTCGTAATAATCCGCTTTGTGTGCCTGCTGGATGCGCCGGATTCTTTTCTGCTCCGCAAATTGGTTCAAATTGCGGTAGACTGTGCTGAGCGAAATAGACGGCATCAGCTCTTTTAAACGAAAAAACACCTGCTCTGCCGTTAAATGCTCGGTTGTTTGATAGAGAATGTCCAATATCGTCGTTTGTAATTTTGTCATAGCACCCGCCAGGAATGAGAATGATTCTTATTATTATAATATTCCATCTATATTGTATTGTCAAGTAGACGCAATATGCCGAATACGCAGCAAAACAGAATTCATTTCCTTATAGCGTGCCACGGCACGAAAACGAAAACTCGGATTGCGCAAGAGGCATTGTACAGTTTGCTTGCCAGCATTTGCAACATCACCGCACTCGAAGTAATCGCGGTGCGCAGAACTGTCAAAGAACCCCAGATCGCGAAAAAGGTGCACAGAAATAGCCGACGGCCTAAACGTACCCGCCCCGCCATTCAATCACTTGTGGGTTCGCTCAAACTCTACTGAAGGAAATCATAGGCCTTCGGACCTGCAAAAAAGCGCCGAAAAGGCACTGTTCTGTGTCATCTCCGGCGTGTGGCGCGAAGCCCCACGTCTGGAGCGGGCTTGCATCGGCCGACGAGCGGAACGCCCTTGTGCCATTATGCGTTCCCGCGTTTTATATAAAGACTTTTTTGTTAGTTCGCACCGAAATCGATGTGATTGCGGTGCTTTACACTGTTAGAAGCAGCTGATTCGCATTGCATGCAAGAAAATCTGGAACAATCTCTATTTCACATGTGCATTCTGCGCAAAAAAATCCGTTTGTTTTGTATAATTTTACATTTTTTCGCATCCGCATTGAACTATTTTGTCATTTTATATAAGATTAGGGGTAATGGCGTTTTATCGGCGCAAGTAAAATCGAGGAGAAATTTGCGTATGGTCTGGTTTATGGTCTATCTGGTTGGTTTGGGTTCAATTTTTTCTTTGATCTTTGCCTTTTACAATTTTCGAAAAGGCAGCAAAATGGAGCACGGCACGCCCATCATGCAGGATCTTGCGGCTTCGATCCGCGCGGGTGCCAACGCATTCCTGAAACGGGAATTCTCTATTGAAATCCCAATCATGATTGGAATCGCTATCCTATTTGGCGTATGCTTTACGCCCTGGGCGGGCGCCGCATTCGTCGTCGGCGCGGCGATGAGCTCGTTTGCCGGCCTGGTCGGCATGAAGGCTGCCGTCATCTACAATGAGCGCGTGGCAAATGAGGCGCGGCTTGGCGTGGAGCGAAAAGACAGCTCGGCGTTGGGAAAAGCACTGAACGTCGCGTTCCGCGGCGGCTCTGTCATGGGTCTGTCGGTCGGCGGGTTCGCGATGCTTGGCCTGCTGATTGTCTATCTCGTTGTCGGCATGGCCCTGCAATATGCCGATCCCGACAACATCGTAGAAGTCACCAGCATCGTCGGCCTGAAATTTGTTGTTTTCCCGCAGGTCCTGGCATGTTATTCCCTGGGATGTTCGTCGGTGGCGGTCTTTAACCGCCTTGGCGGCGGCATTTATACCAAAGGTGCCGATATGGGCGCCGACCTCGTCGGCAAGACCGAACTGGGACTGCCCGAAGACGACCCGCGCAACCCAGCTGTTATCGCGGACTGTGTAGGCGACAATGTCGGCGACGTCAACGGCAACGGTTCGGACCTGTTGGAGAGCACAATCGGCGCGGTTGTGGCATCCTCAGTGTTGCCGACCGCCATTTATACGGCAGCGCTCAACTCTGCGACACCGGTCAGCAAAGAACTGGTCATGCGTATGATGCAGTATCCTGTCACATTTATGGGAATTGGCTTGCTCGCCTGTATTCTGGGCATCGGCTATGTCCTCTTCCGCAAGCCAAGCAACAAGCTCAGCCGAGAGCTCAATATTTCGCTGTGGAGTTCGGCCGCGATCATTGCGATATCCACCCTTGTATTGAGTTATTTCTTTTTCAGTGGACAGGATCTAACCGGCGTCAACTTCCGCTTTGGCTGGATTTCCCCATGGATCAGCGCGGTGGTCGGTATTATCGCCGGCATTTTACTCGGCATCCTGGCGGAACGCTATACAAGCGAACAATATAAAGAGACGCTTAATGTCGCGAAATTGGCAAAAGAAGGCCCCGCTTTGGTTATCATCGGCGGCACCAGCACGGGCTGGCGCAGCTGCCTGCCCGCCTGCGTTACTTTGGGAACAGCCATCATTGTCTCAAGCTATTTTTCAGGCTTATACGGCTCTGCAATAGCGGCGGTCGGCATGCTTTCGTTTGTCGTTGCGACCGTTACTGTCGATACCTACGGCCCAATTTCAGATAATGCTGGCGGCATTGCAGAGATGGCAAAACTGGACAAAGAGGTACGCAACATTACAGACAGCCTCGATTCACAGGGCAACACAACGGCGGCGGTCGGCAAAGGCTTTGCCATCGGTTCCGGCGTCCTTGCGGCGTTGGCGATGATGATGTCGTTTGCCAACGGCGGCGCAAACGGCGGCGTTTTGGATATTCTCAATTATTTTGCGCTGGGTGGTGCCTTTATCGGCGTGGGCGTCATGCATTGGTTGTCTGGTCAGATGCTCAACGCAGTGTGCCACAATGCCGAACAGATGGTCGATGAAGTGCGGCGGCAAATCAAAGGGAACCCGAAGATTATGACAGGCGAAGAGCTGCCCGATTCCACAATCTGCATCGACATCTGCACCAAGAGCGCAATCAAAGAGATGAAAAAGCCAGTTTTTGTCGCTCTGCTGGCCCCCATCGTTGGCGGCCTGATCTTTGGCCCATTATTTGTCGGCGGCTTCCTGCTCGGAACGATTTTGGACAGCGTTGTTATGGCGACTTCAACTGCAAACAGCGGCGGCGCCTGGGATAACGCCAAAAAATATGTCAAGAGCAAACAAGCCGAGTTGATTGCAGAATACGGCGAGGAACGCTACAACGAAATCCACAACGCCAGCGTCATCGGCGACACGGTCGGCGACGGCTACAAAGATGTAGTCGGCCCGAACCAGGACATTATGATCAAAATGATGTCGACGGTCGCGGTCATTATGCTGCCCGTCATCAGCGCGTTTAATCTGATTTCATTCTTTATGTAATTTGTCGCAACTGATAAAGGCTCCAGCTTTTTGCTGGAGCCTTTGTCTGTTAAATAACCCAGACAAGCGAAAGAGGCGCACAAAATAGCCGACGGCCGAAAGATACCCACCTCTGCCGCCCAACACACTGGGACTTCGCCCCAAACTAAAAAGCTGTTGTTGTAGGTAACTGCCGATATACGCTGAATTTTCGTTCATCGACCTTCATTCTATTTCCGGAGGGCGGGGCGAAGCCCCACGTTTAATTGGGTGGTTGGGGCGGAACGGCAACGGTCAACGAGCGGAACGCCTTGCGCAGTTTGACGTTCCCGCTTTTTATATAAGGCCTTTTTGACATGGAGGCTCGAGCTTTTGCCTGGGGGTCTTTTAATATTTTCCAGCCCCGCGCGCGGTTATGGTCTTTGCCATCCCAACCGGACAATCAATGTGCGTCTGATAACCTGCGCCAATTTCATCATCGGGTACTGCGGCACTTCCCGCGCACCGCACTCATCCTTTAGAATAGCGCGACTGATCACATCTAAAGTTAACGGCCATTTGTTGTCACAACGGCGAGGCAGTTTGGTTCTTTGCGCCGCAGCACAGGGATTTAACAGCAAATTGGAACCAGCTGGCACAGTTTCACAAACAAAGAAAACAGAAGCAGAAGCCAGCTGATGGGTATCAGCCGGCTTCTGCTTTCACAGCTTTAAGCAAAACACTCGGTTCGGTTTCTTGCTTCAGCAAAGTTTAGACTTCGTTCAGATCAATCAGCTTCGCGCTTGTCCCTTCCAGGGCGTTCAGGTCGCTCACCAGTTTTTCAACCTCTTCTTTTGTGCCGCAAGGCCGCAGTATCACAAGACCGTCGTTCGCGCACATGGTTTCACTCGCATCGTGCAGACCGAGCCGCGCCTGAATCATGCAACCATTCTTTGTCAAAGCCTCCTGGAAGTTCACCGCGTTTTGCACCCTGTTTTCCATGCGGACACCGATTACATAATAACAAGACATTTTTTCACCTCCAAATGATCTATCGCTTATTTTTTCGCCAACCGATTACTCTACAGTGGGAATTATCCTCCAGCGTGATCTCCCTGTTGCTTTGTATGTCCTAGCTCATGCAGAGCGTAATCAACTATTGATTTTTGTCGGCTTTCGGTATTCTACTTGTCTTTATTATCCATGGCAATGGCGATTTTATTTTTGTTCCCAGATTATCCCAACTGGATTATACCACTTTTTTGAATATATTTATAGCGCCTCCACATTTTTCCGAGCCTTTTCGGGCATGGCAAGCTTGAGTGATACCGCGACCGCACTGTCGGTGTTTTTAACTTCAACTCCACAATGCGGATATTTCTCTATTATATTTTTTACATTGACAAGTCCGGCACCCTGATGTCCCTTTTTGCTTGTGAACCCTGGCGTAAATGCTTTAGAAGTCTCGATCGGCCGGTGGGAACTGTTCGTTATGATAATCAATTTATTCGATGTTCCGCTTTCGTATTTGATTGTAAAAGCTACGCTGTTTTGCGTTGATTCGGTTGCCGCCTCAATGGCATTGTCCAGCAGGCATGCGACGATGCGGCAAATGTCCATGTCTTCGATTGGAAGTTGAGAAAGCGGACACTCTAAGGAAATACTCATGTTTACCTTCAATCGTTCCGCTTGTTCATGCTTATTGAGTAAAAGAGAGATCAGTGCGGGGTGCTCTACGGCACGGCGGCTTAGATCCAGCAAATCCCCGGCTCTTGTCGTGATTTCAACCAGAGATTTGTGATAACGCTTGCACGCCTCCAAATCCCCAAGTTCAAAGTATCCGTTATATGTATGCAATATATTATAAAAGTCATGCTTTATGGCGCTGAACTGATTCAAGCTATTAAACAGCGATTCCATCTGCTTATCTTTCTCATGAATTTCTGCCTGTATATACCGGTTGCTGTTTAGAGAAATGCAAAACGCTGAAAATAAGACCAGCATACACAAGCTAAGAAAACTGCCTGTTACTGTTTTGGGAATCATAATCATGATACATGCCGCACATATGTAAATGAAAAACAGTTGAAAAACGGGAAACACAATGCCTTTCTTCGCAATTTCGTCGCCCATTCCCCTAATAATAAGGAATTTGGGCTCGACTTCGAATATATGGTACATTCCGATGTAGAGCGCGATCGACACTATGAAATTCACGGCATACATTGTTAAGTAGGTGGCATCATTCGTTTGATCGAGCGCTTGCACAAAAAATACAGCCCCCACCAACCTTGTCACAGCGGTAATCGTCTGAAAATACAGGTATGTGTATACCGCGATCTCAAACGCGTGCAACGGTTTAAAATTGAGTGCCTTGACAAAATAGACCCCCAAGACAATGGTTATAACAACACCTGGGATGGATACCACAAGCGGTGTTAACATTCGTTCCGTGGCGGTGTTCACCAAAACAAGTTTATAAAAGTCCCCAAAAAAAGCAAAACTCCCGAGCATTAGGGTAAACAGCAGTTTCGTGCGCTTCGGCAGCTGTACCTCGCTCATACGCAGATGAATATCGAACTTTATATACATAAGAATAACTTGATATATAAAAGCAACACAAATTATCATTTACGTATCCTAACAGAATATGGAAATACGAACGATCTCCACATTTGCCCTTTCACCTTTCGAAAACATCATGTTGCACAGCGATAGTATGAATAAAGTACCGGCCCCATAATGCTATTTTGTATTTCGAAGTTTGACATAGGCGGATATTTCTTGCTCGCGGTATTCCATTTGAAAAGAACAGTTTCCGTATTTCCCCAAAATGTCGCGTACTTTTAAAATGCATGTATTGTTCTCCGGTAGTTGCATAGGCGTTTTTGTGAACGTAGGAATGTTATTCGTAACGATAATGAATATGGAGTCACTGCTATTATTTTCTATGGTCAGATACGCTTTCCGCTGTTCGGAACACCTTGCCGCTTCCACCGCATTATCCAGCAGATACATGATGATCCTTGTAATATCCATCGTATCAATATAGAGATTATCCAAGCCGCATTTCACCGAAACAAGCAGCTTTACGCCCAATTGCTCCGCAAATTCAATTTTGCTGATAAGGAGTGATATAACCGTTGGATTTTCATTCATCCTTTGCGTCAGCTCCGCAATATTCCCGGCGTGGGATGTCGCTAGAATCAGCGAAGCATGATACCGTTCAAGTTTCTCATATTCCCTTAATTCTAAATATCCGCTGTATGTTTGGAGAATGTTGTTAAAGTCATGCTTCACGCCGCGCAGCTCCTCCATCCCCCTAAAAAGCGCGCCGATATGTGCATCCCGATTGCTGACCACTTGCTTGTTATAGGCAACAACATCTATGCAAATACTGACAACCGTATACAGAAGCAAGGCCAGGATTACAATTACGTTCGCTGCTATTTGTTCCACGACAATGCTCGGAACAATAACATTGACAGCAAAAATTAGTAAAGCTTCAATTAAATAAAGTATCAGCTCTTTTCTTTTATTGAAAAACATGTTGTCCGAAAATTTAAGGCTTGCCTGCGTTATATCAAGAATATACAGAACGATTTTATACAGCACGAAAAATAGCAGAAGCGTTGATACTTGCAGAAGAACATCGATAAGATAATTGTATCTTGTGCTTGGCTCTATGTAGAATATGACGTTAAGCAGCCTGCCTACCGCGATCTTCATGGCCCAAAATATCAGCATGTAGCTCATCAGCTTTACTGAGCGCTCGTTTGAAAGCCTGAATATCCGAAGCGCGCTATAGTAATAGATCATTGCGGCTAACGGGTTTACATTTACAACCAAAAGATATAGTAGCGGGCTAAATGACAACATGCCTCCCAAAAAATAAATGATATAGACAAACGCCGACTGCAAAAGCGTACCATTAATAAAAGTAAAGAGCAGTTTTTGCTTTTTACTCAAGCGCACTTTGAAAACGGCCATGATAACATTGGAAATCATATACATCGTTAAGAACGTTTCAATAAAAGTTATAATAGCAAGAACGATCTGCATCTGCACGGAGTATGCAAATTCTAAATACAATATCCGCAAGTGTCCCACCTCTTATGTGTTTAAGTTTTCTTCGTTAGCTCGTCGATAACCGTTAACAAAGAACTTAATTCAAAGGGTTTTTTTAAAAGATAACTGAACCTCTCGTTGCTTATCGTTTCTCCGGTAATCGTTCCCGACATCGCGACAATAGGCACCGTCAACGCCGAAGGAGTCCCGCTGTTTCGAATTCGATCCATCATTTCATAGCCGTCCATAACCGGCATCTGCAAATCGCAAAATATAACATGATACTTTTCCGGGTTTTGCATATACATTTGTAATCCGATTTGTCCATTTTCAGCAATATCACATTCTATGCCATTTCTTTTAAAGAATATAGACATGATATCCGTAGCATAGTAATTATCCTCTGCGATAAGATACCTGATCTTTTTTTTGGGGAATAGCTCGTCCATATATACACATCCTGTCTGGTACGCGTTGAACCGTGGCCGATATTCTTTGACTATAAAAGCGCTGGTGACACAGACCGGAGCGTGAATGGCTTATGACCCACTGAACATCTAAATGTAAGTTTGTCGAAACCATCCCCACGCTTCTCTTTATTCCTCTACCGCAGTCATCTTTTGGTTTTTCTGCGTCTGAAGGATACCCCAAGAGCGCAGCGGGTATTCGCCTTTTGCACATAAAAGCTGTACTTGGCGCGACGTGATGCTCCATTTCTGCTGCTTCTTTTGACGTCATTCCGTGCATTTGGGCCTCTCCCGGTTGGCTACAGATTGTCTTATTATAGCGTGGATGCGACATATACACAACGAAGTTTTACAACTTTCGCAAGAGAAATGCGGGCTGCCCACATCCCTCGCAGAAACAATGATCTCATTCATATATCCCATTAGCGCGCATCCCGCGTCTGCCGCGGTTCTTGCCCTTACCCACTCATCTGTTTGTTTCTTTCGGATTGCGCAACTGATTTCTATCCAAGTTCCACGTAGGCCGTCATCTCAAAGTTGTAATAACTCAATTTGAAGGCACAGTTGGCGTAGCGATCAATAATTTCGCGAACGTTGTTTAGCCCGATGCCTTGATGTCCTTTTTTGCTGGACATTCCCGCCGCAAACATTTGAGCGGCATCGGGCGGTTCAGGTGAACTGTTCGTAATAATAACGAGTTTCGAGTTGTCTTTCTTGGGGGTGGCGATCAGTGATATGCGCCGCTGTTCCGAATCATTCGCTGCTTCAATCGCGTTGTCAATCAAGCATGCCATGACGCGGCAAATATCGATTTCTTTGACAGGAAGATCGGAAAGCGGGCATCCGATAGAGATGTTCATGTGTATCTTCATTTGCTCCGCAAGTGTACGCTTATCTAACAGGAGTGATATAAGCGCGGGATTTTCACTCATCCGATGACTCAAATCCAACGAGTCCCCTGCCTGCGTAGTAATGTGTACAAGCGATTCATGATATTTTTTGCACCCCTGATAGTTCTCGATGGCGAAATATCCGCTATAGGTCTGCAAGATGTTATAAAAATCGTGTTTTATCGCGCGAAATTCGTCCAAGCTTTTAATCAGTGCGTTAATATGCGTATCCTTGTTGCGAACGTCCGCTTTTACATGCTGGTACATGCTCATCCAAAGCGTTGCGGCAAAAAATAAAAGCAAGACAATCACAATCACTGTGTCAGCGACAACAATGTTTGGTATGACCAGCGGCGCAATGACCTCGACACAATAAATGAAGAATGCTTTCAAGGCAAATACAAGCAGGTCTTTTCTTGGATTTGCAAAACGGTCGGTCTTAAATATAGGCAATTCCGGTTTGCGGTCAATGACGCGACCTGTCACCCAGAAGATGAGCAGGAAAATAATCAGGTTGCACGCGTACATCGTTGCATCAAGCAAATAATTAAACCGCTGCGCATCCGGCTGCACGAAAAAGATCGCCCCAATGAGCATGGTAATGCTATGAATGACCGAAAAGTACAAATACGCGTTGCCCATCATTTCAATGGAACGTATTGGCGAAAGCTTTAGAATCTTTATTCCAAGATAGCAGTAAAGGAACGCACAGATGGGGTTGGGTGCGAGCATGAATATGTAGGTTGTCTTGTCGAAAGATACCATTCCGCCAATGAAATATACCACATAGACCAACATGGAAAGCAAAACCGTTCCCGTCAAAAATGCGAAAAGGGCTTTTTGGCTAAAACCGGCTTCCTCGCCATATATGCGCAATATCAATTTGGCAATCTGAAACATGAGTGTAAAGCAATATAAAAAGGAAAAGATCATTAAGATAAACTGCATCGTTCCTGAATAGGCAAACTCCGAAAACATGAAATTTCTCTCTTTCTGCGTATCATGTATAGGCTGCTTTTGTTAACAATATATTAGTTCTCTATTACGAAAGGTATTTCAACGTAGCCCCTAAAGGGACCACTGTGTTGCCCTTGTTCTTTCCAATGGCAAAACTCTTTACAGCAACCGCTTTTGCTGACGTCCATGCATTTTAATAACGCGCATTGAGAACAGATTTATTATAGTGCAGATGCGAAATATAAACAACCAAATTCTTACAACATTTGCAGGATGGGATACGGATAACCCGCACCCCATCCTGCAAACGATTCCTTCCTATTCGCAGCCATTCGATTACGCCCTTCCCGCATCTGCCGTTGATCCTTTCGTTTTCAGCGGCCATGTTTTCTTTTTTCCCAGCTGAAATGTAACCCTGTAAAAGCGCTTCTCCTGTTTGCGTGCCTGTTTCTTTTGTAGTAATCAGCCGACGCGTTGCGGATTACTCCTTTTGTCGCGTATTACGATATGATATGTTGAACTGCGTCCGCCCGGTGATGGTCCAAAAATTGCTTGAAGATCTGAGCAACTGGCTTACAAGCGGTCGAAAAAGAAGGAATGGGCAACATATAAATAAAATAGCTTTGCTGAAACTCAAATCAGCAAAGCTATTCTTCATGGATGGAGACCCGCCTGAGACACAAAATAAATGCTTCAATCTGCTATCAAATGACGAAAATCAACCCCAAATGTCTTGTATACAGAGCTTTTGGGCTTCGCTAATTATTCCCACTCGCCGAATGAATCTCATTTCTAAACTTTTCTGTTTAGATATTTTGATTCCATTTGATACGATATAGCTTCTGCTATCTTTATCCTAACGGCTTGCCGAACTTTTGCTATCAAAAATCTATCAGAGGGTGTCTATCGCAGGTCGCATTCACTGTGCGCTTGCAAGAGGCTTGCGGGTTACGCGGGGATGGTTCATCGATTTTTTATCATGTCTGTGCCCTCATAAATTAATCATTATTATATCAAAGAACTGCAAATATCGCCACTTCTGTTGCTACGAAGGGTATTCCTAAAATCGTCTACCCATTTCTCCTCATTGCTTATTGCGGTTGTGATATTCCTCTCGAATCTTATTAAACTCGTCTACATTGGTTCCCAATTCCTGTACTTTTTCCTCCAAAAACTGGAAGGCAAACTCGGAAAACTTATGAACACTACCACTTTTTGAGGTTGTAACTTCGATATGATATTTCTTTGCTTCTTTCATTTTGTAATACCAAATCAGCGCATACAAATCTTGTGTCGAAATAGACAATTTCTCTGCCAGTACTTTTTGTATGTAAGGATATCCCGTATCAGGATCCATATCTGGAACAGGAACTTCCTCTGCCAAGTCGATATTTCCCGTTACTTTTATTACTGGTATTCCTTCATTTTCATGAAAGCTACCTTCCTTGATAAACTTTGCTTTTTTCAATACCTGTGTTACTAATCTACGCTCAAAGGCAACATCTACCCCATATGGTGTTGTTATCTTGCCGTTATTATAGTTTACGATACCAAGGTTTGCTGTGTCACTCTTGCGTATGATTTCAAATAGTTTTAATAATCCTTCACGCTCTTTTGCCAGCCGTCCCTCAATGATTCGGTTCATTTCAGCATATTTAATTTTTTCGCTTCTAGCGCGGTAACGATAATAGACATCGCCGCTTGCAATTTTTTCACCATCATTGGCCTTCTGTGCGACGATTGGCTTTTGTTCAGATTCCTCTGCATATATCCAGCCAATTTTCTTTTCTATTAACACAGGCTCAACTGCATCACCGGTATTGGCTGCATGTTCTATTGAAAGGACGAAGGATCCACATTCCCAATCTATCGCAGGGGAAAACAAAGAATTGATGGCTTCAGTGAACTGTTCTTGACTCAGATTTTCAAAATTAGTATTTTTAAGCCCAATGACGTCGCGTGGATTATCCTTAACACCAAATATGATGTATCCACCGCGATTATTTGCATATGCAGCCATAGTTTTAGCATACTTTGCAGTGCTGTTTTTATTGAAGGACTCTTTAAACTCCACAGTATTGCTTTCGCGACTTTTTATTTTGCCAGAGGCATCGACTGAAGACAGTATTCTTCGGACTATTTCTTCATGTTTCATTTTGCAACGCCTCCATTCGCCTGTATGGAACCATACGTTTACAGCATTAGACCTATAAATCTATTGCGAGAGAGCCATCTACGAAAGCCGTAGGGTAAGACAGTTTCATGATTGTCTTAGAAAAAACTATGACATATGCGAACACAGTCCCTTCACCAAATCTATCATGAAGTAGACTTTTCCCATCCGGGCAGAAACTGACCTCGTCCGGCAACGACCTCAAATAAGTGATCTCGACAATCTTGGCAGGACTATCTGGGAAACACGCCTCTAAAGCAACCACTTGACCCTCACCGAACCCCACATGGCGTACAAAAGCACCCGCAGGAACAATCGGTATAGTCATACTCTTCTTAGGTTCTTGTACTCCTGCAATCTCAAGTGCTTTTCCGGAGACAGTAGAATCAATATATTGCTTCCATTTAGGAGCCTCCAGAATATCTCTCCTGTTCTCACATTCCACAATCAATTCCCTAAGTTTCTCAGGTCTGGCTTGGTTTGATTTGAACATTGCATCAAAATATTTCCGGAACTGTCCTAATGTCAATGGTACAATATCAAGCCTTTGCTTCACATCATCCTTGGTATACCAAACACCATGTCTGAAAGTTTCGGCAGTATTAGTATCAATTTTGACAGCAATGAACATGCCATATACAGGCTTGTCATATTTTAAAACAGCATCAGACACATGGCGCCTTACAGGTTCGCCCTCCATGGCTTCCTGCCTTGACGAAGTTGACATAGTGACTTCGGTTAGAATCGTAAAATCATCAAATTCACAGTACAGATCACCCTTGCCGCCACCGGCTGTGGAAACAGGCATAAAATCTGAGTCCAACTTAAAGCCACGAACCTCATACGGTTTATTAACCATATGGTCAATGGCTAATGCCGCTCGCCAAAGCGTCCACTCAAGATATACTGGAGTCTCGTCTTTCGGAACCTCAATCGCATTATCTTCATCATAAACCAGCTTACCACCACCCTTAATAAGAAGCGACATATAATCGGAAATTTCTTCCCATTGGTTACGCTGATCGTTTGCATAATGCACTTCATCTGTCTGCGATAGTATATTTTCAAGCCTCTGTCTGGCAATATTGATTTCAGTCGCACTGGTTAGTGGAAGATCTGAAATGTCAAATGCAATATGCCGTTCTTTCATTTGCTTAATTAAATCATCAAGTAAAGATTTTGCTACATCCGCATTATCTGTAGGCAGGGGCGCACCGTTACAGAGTAGTTTATATTGCTCTATAAGAGGTTCTGAACTTGCGGTATTCTTAGCAAGGCTTTCTGCAAGTACATGTTTTGTGGGTACAATTACAAGACCTCTGCCTTTGCGCTGAAGCACGCCCGAAATGCGGAGGTATCTCATATTCATATCGCTATAATCTAAGAAATTGTCAGCTTTTTTATCGTAATTTTCGCCCCGTATAGCAATCTCCTTCTTATCAAACGGGCGCTTTGCTGGAGCGGTACTTCTTCTCTTTCTAAGGTCAAGGATATTGTCAACGACCTCTGAAAGATTGTTGCTGGGATTTGTGGTATGCCCCCATAAAGCAAACTCAATTCTGCTGAGTTCAGATGAGCCCGTCCTTTTCTCAAGCTCCAGCATGATTGCCAAAAGCCATCTTAACGGTGAAAAATGATAATTTCCGTCAGACAAAGGGAATTGCTCTACACTCATCGCACGAAGAAAGCACTCCTGAATCGCCGGATATGTATCCGCTTTTAAAAATGACCTGCCGAATGGAGT
Organism: Oscillospiraceae bacterium; assembly: GCA_031547945.1. Lineage (GTDB taxonomy): Bacteria > Bacillota > Clostridia > Oscillospirales > Ruminococcaceae > JAVBRN01. Next base: position 38,343 of record JAVBRN010000011.1, read on the forward strand.
GATACAGTCAACTTCGCCTAAATCTTCTTGTTCTCCGTCTTTTTTCTTAACCTGAGTATAGATAAATCCATTTTTAGCAAACATCAGACGCCACTTTCGTGCGTGGCTTCCGGACTCATCTTTTCCGTCCTCATTTTGGATGATTCCCTTTTCATTCAAGAGATTCATGAACCCAATCTCGTTGTCTCGTCCGTGAAGATTTCCAACGAATGACGAACCAGCAAACACAGAAAAACCTTCTTGGATTCGATTGGGGTTGCGTAGACCGGTATTACCCACCAGCCATATATCAATCTGCTTGTTCATAACGCATCCTCCAATCAATACCCAACGAAAAGATATTCCTGTACAGCATTTCTATGGGTCTTTGCATCAGTTTGATTGCCGAAAGAGTATTTATAGTCAACAGGGATGACTTCTACATGCTCCTTATACTTAGCCATAATCGCTACCATTTCATCTTGTGTCGGCAGGCTGTTGGACGAATATGACACAATTAATATGCTATTGGCAAACTTCTTAAACAACCGATCAAACGCATCCGCTGCTCCTTTTCGTGTGGAGAATGGCGTAGGATAAGATTTGAACTTTTTTGTTTGCGTATGTTCTTGAATTTCGACACCCTTCCAATCACGTGCAAGTCCTTCAACGAAATGGTATCTGCGGACATACTCATTGTCGGAAAGCGGAGAATAATATGGCGGATCGATGTAAACCAAATCTGCTTGATCTACTCTCAAATCCATTGCATCTCCATGCTTGGAGCGGTTCTTTTTCCCATTGTCGAACACAGCCTTATTTACAGCTTCGACAGCTTCAAGAAACTGTTGCTCAAGCGTTTTTTGCAAGTCCTTACGCCCGTCATCATACTTTTGTCCCGTATAGGTAAAAATACCACGGGGACGCTTTTTGGTACAGGCTCGGATAAGTGCAGTCATTGCAATAGCATGCTTATACTGATCTCGAATTGCAGCAATATTTGTACGGAGCGTATCAATTAGATCGTTTTCTTCGTCTGAATAGTAGAGCCCTTGAAAAGTAGTTGCCACAAAATGATTAGACTCCTTATGTGGCACAAGAAGTTGTTTAGCTTCCTCCAAGGGCAAGGTAGTTGTGTTGTTCTCTACCATGGCTTTTGTAAATGTAGAAGACATTGCCATATAGTCATTGCTGATAACAGATTTTCCTTGCGCTTTAAACATGTAGCCTACAATTCCCGAACCGGAGAACAGGTCCACAACAGTGTCCACATTAAACTGCGATGCTACTGACCAAATCTCGGAAAGCAGTTTGCTTTTGGAACCCATAAAACGAGTAGGCGGATAAACCGACACCTGTGCTGGTAGCGGTTTGGGGAGCAGTTTAATCAAAGATCTCTGCTTTGGTGGGATGGTAATGATCACATCCTCGCCTTTTCTGGTACCGCCATTGCAGGAAATATGTCGTTTTGTTTGTATAACATCGATTGTAAAAGGGGCGTACAACTCATGTACCAATGGATGATTAGAATTGGTCAACACAACATGGCACCCACGTTCATGCAGACACATGATCATTTTAGCCAGTTCTACATGATCTTCCTCGTAAAACTGTTCTTTTGTGTATCGCTTAAAGTCTGCATACTCAGAGATCGGTAGATAAGGAGGGTCGAGAAATACAAAATCCCCAGGTTCAGCGTAATGCTCCAATACCAACATATAATCGCCACAAATAATATCAGTCTTTTTTAGTGTATTGGAAGCTGCTCTCAATCCATCTTCATCGCAAATTTTTGGGTTTTTATATTTTCCGTAAGGAACATTGAATCGCCCCTGCTTGTTAACACGATAAAGGCCATTAAAGCAAGTTCGGTTTAGAAAGATCGTTCTTGCTGCCGCCTCCGCTTTAGGCAATTTTGTCCAATCTAATTCTCTGACAGAATAAAACACCTCTGAAGTGTTTTCATATGTTTTCAAATAACGAATAACGTCATCAACATGCTCTGCAATCTGGCGATACATGTTGATGAGTTCGGGATTGCTATCTGCAATAACCGCGTTTTCTGGCTGCAATGCGAAAAACATTGCACCGCCCCCAAAGAACGGTTCAATATATTTACCATAGGAGGCCGGTACTTTAGGTAAAAGATCGCCTAACATTTGGGTCTTACCGCCCGCCCATTTTAAAACCGGTTTTGCCTGAGCCGAAAGGGTTTTTCTTGCTATCTGTTCTGCCATTGCACTCGCCTCCTTCACTTCCAGTTTTCCGGAGTTAATTCCATAATATCGCCTATATCACACTGTAATGCAGTACATATCTTTACCAATACATCTGTTGTGACATTCTCATTTTTACCAAGCTTAGCTATTGAGGCATGGCTTATACCGGCAGCCTGACATAAATCTTTTTTCTTCATATCACGATCTATTAACAGTTTCCACAACTTTTTGTAGCTGACAGCCATAGCGCTCACCTCACAATATAAGCTACAGTAATTATAGCTTAATGATTCAGCGTTTGCAATATCAAAATCAGCAATCGCTGAAATTCGCGTAAGACATTACAGAGGGCAGGTTTGCATCACTACAAATCTGCCCTCCGCAATAATCTGTTATCGAGCATCCCGCGTCTGCCTATGATCCTTGTTCCTACCCAGCAGATGCCCAAGGCCGTTACGCTCAATAATAGATTTGAAAAAACTATTGTTTTGCTTCAGCTCCTCATTCTCCTGCTTCAAGCTGCCCATACTGAGCTGCCCACGAACGGAACGGAATTGATCAAGTTGCCTTGTGAGGGAAGAGATCATTTCCGTCAGTTCTTTGATTTGAGTTTTCAGCCCGGCGATGGTTTTTTCAGCGGCTTGTAAAAGCTTTTCGAGCTTCCGCTCTTTTTTCACCTGTACGACATATTTCTGCGCCGCCGTGACGAGGGTTTGATAATCATTCTTCTCCAGCATCACCTTTGAAGATAGAGGAACATTTTTTACCTCGATTTGCTCCATAGCCTGAACATCCACCTGCTTGTTTTGTAGCTTCTCTAAGTTTTTTTCAAGCGCGGCGACCTCTTTCGATCGCTGCACTTTTTTATAATCCATGACGCTCAAATGCTCATCATGAGTGCCGAGCTGTTCCCATTCAATGCCGTGGCGCTCCATCACGTGCGAAAGCTGTTCTTTTTCGGATTTAACCCACTGGCTCCATTCGGTATCGCCACGTGTGCCGCCAACAAAGCCTTGATTGGCAAGCGCCTGTTTAAGTGAAACGCGGGTGTCGAGGCCGCGCTTGCTTTCAGTAGTGAACGGCACAAAATCCAGATGCAGGTGAGGTGTTGCCTCGTCCATGTGCAGATGAGCGGAGAACACTTTCAGGTACGGATTTCGCGCCTGAAAGCTTTTCATAAACTCGTCTAATACAGATGAAGCGATCTGTCCGTCCGCGCTTTCTGCGGCCATATTTTCCTTGTTTCCCACCTGAAATATGACCTCATAAAAAAGCTTCTCCTGCTTGCCCGTCCGTATCTTTTCATAGTAATCATCAATGCAGCGGTCGGCTCGCTTTTGCTTGGCATTATATCTTTGGAGTGCCGCGTCAAACAATTCATGGTAGACATCTTTGATGGGCGTGTTACAATACGATATGTTGAATTGTGATCTCTCTGCATCTATATTGGTCGCCTTGAATTGGCGGCTGTTGTGATTGACGGAACCTTTGCCGAGCATGACGCTGATTGTTCGCTTTATAGACCATCCCTTCCTTTCCGTTCCCATCCGGCGCGAGCCGGGGTTTTGTTACTTTTTGCAAAAGTAACGCAAAAGCACTTTTGACAGCCTGCGGCCATCAAAAGATGCTCTTTGCGCTCTCCGAAGGGGTAGCACGGCTGCAAGCCGTGCGGGGCTTTGCCCCATGTTCTGCGGAACATTCCCCAGTGCTCATCACCCTTTGAAAAGGGCGTCCGCACAGCGACCCTTAACTTGTTGACTCGCCGTTAGGCAGGAGGAATGGCGTTGCCATCCCTCCGCTGTCGAGTGTTATCCGTGAGTAAAACTCAATGGGCTCGGGTTGTATTTGCTGGCGCAAATCTCCACCCGCAGGTATGCCCCATTGA
>JAVBRN010000012.1:0-33325 GCA_031547945.1 Oscillospiraceae bacterium
GATTACGGTTCCGGCGGCGACCGGATAACCGGCAAAAGCACCGGCAGCATTTAAGAGATCCACCGTGCAGGCTTCCGGGTCCAAAGAAACGGCAGTGCCTGCTTGTATGGCGCCGAGCTGTGTGACGACAAACTGTGTTTCCGGCAGCAGACTTTGAATGGTGATGGAGTGGCCGCCCTGCAGCGTAAAAAAATAACCGTCTCCGCCGTCTGAAACAATGTTATAGCCGGCAAGTTGCAAACGGGCAAGTTCCGCAGCCGGAATGGGGATCGGCGCGACGCCGCTGTCTACAATTCCGAACGTTTGTAGAGACGGATTCAGGGATAAGGAGGAACCGGGCGCGGCATGCTTTGGCATGATTCCGCCCGGATAGAAAGCGGCATTATGTTCTACGATATGCTTGGGCAGGAAAACAGTTTGGTTCTCTTCGGGCGGCACAGCGGGACCCTCTTCGGGCGGCACAGGGGGATCCTCTTCATCAGGCGATTCTTCGGAATCAGAATCTGTCGTTGAATTGGGAATGTAAAAAAAGAATTGCTGCACAGGCGCCTTAATTTGAAATAGTACGACCTGTTTTGGTCGATCAAGCGTGTAGCCGCCCAGGCTGGGTGGCACCAGGACGAGACTGCTGTTGTATGGAACAATGCGTGTTTCCCGCGCGATTTCGCGGTTGGACGTCTCGTCCCAGTATATAGATGTTACGGAGACAGTGCCTATCGAATTGATAAAATCAAAGCCACTTTGTATGGTTGTGTAATTGTCGACATTGGCCTGGCTGACGGTGTAGATATACGCGTTGCCGTTCTCATCATATTTGGCTCGGTTGCGGAAAGAAAACTGCCAGTTTTGCGCTGCGTCAATCACCACGTTATCCACAGTGATTCCGTTCCGCTGCAAAAAAATGTTGACGTCTACCGGACGCGCGCCGTAGGCGTTGTTAAAATCATTCCAGATGATCTGGCCGCTTATTGTTACGGCAGGGCCGAACAGCTCCAGATGAAACCGGTAGGCGGAATAGGGGTCGGTGGCTGTGCCAAGGGTTGTCACAGTTTGTTGAACGGTCAAGGACGCGGTTTCTGCCGCGTTGACTGGCGCCTGAGAGAAGGCTGTGAAAACGAATAGCATAACTACACACAAAATCAGTATTTGATGTAGGGATTGCTTTTTCGCCGTTCGATTGTTATACGCTTGAAAACACGAGAACTCCATACACATACCCTAAAAGCGGCAGCTAATATTAAGCGAAACATTATAAATCATTAATCTTGGCATCAAAACAGCGCATTTGTTTTACTATATGTTGCGAAATACTATAATGTGACGTGAAAACGCGAAAATCTGCGATTGAACGCTTTTATCTCGAAAAAAGCAGGCGCTTGAGCCATAAAAATTTGGCATTTCCGGTTGATTATCTTTATCTCTGTTGTTACACTTAAACCATAGTTGCATAAAAAGGAATAATAGAGGTGGACATGGAGCAAAAAACACCGCTTTACAAAGCGCATCTGCAGTGCGGCGGCAAACTCGTCCCGTTTGCCGGCTATCTGTTGCCGGTGCAATATCCCGCCGGCGTGATTGCCGAACATATGGCTGTTCGCACCAAAGCTGGGTTGTTTGATGTTTCGCATATGGGCGAGGTGCTGTACGAAGGGCCGGATGCATTGCGCAACTTGAATCATGTTCTGACCAACGATTTTTCGAATATGCCCGATGGCCGGGTGCGCTATTCCGTCATGTGCAACGCGGACGGCGGTGTCATAGACGATTTAATTGTTTATAAATATAACAGTGAAAAATATATGGTCGTCGTAAATGCGGCAAACCGGCACAAAGATGTCGCGCACATGCGCGCGCAGCTGTTCGGCGACGTGCGGTTTACCGATTGTTCTGATACAATCGCGCAGATTGCCCTGCAGGGGCCGCGTGCCGATGCCATTCTCGCAAAACTGGCGGATGCCGCCGGAATTCCGCAAAAGTATTACACGTTTGTACCCGAGCTTTTGGTCGGCGGACTTCCCTGCCTGGTCTCGCGCACCGGCTATACCGGCGAGCGGGGGTTCGAGCTTTATTTACAGCCGGACGATGCGCCGCGCATGTGGGAACTGTTACTTGCGGCAGGCAAAGACGAAGGGCTGATTCCCTGCGGATTGGGCGCGCGCGATACCCTGCGGCTCGAAGCCGGTATGCCGCTCTATGGCCACGAGATGGACGAGACGGTCTCGCCGCTCGAAACCGGATTAGATTACGGCGTAAAACTGGAAAAGGATGACTTTGTCGGCAAAGCGGGCATACTTTCGCGCGGCGCGCCAACCGTCCGCCGCGTCGGCTTAAAAATCACCGGCCGCGGTATTGTGCGCGAACAGTGCGGCTTGTTTTTGGATGGGGTGTCCATCGGTTGCTCCACCTCGGGCACCCATGCGCCGTTTTTGGGCTATCCCATCGCGATGGCGCTGGTGGATGTGGCCGCTGCCGCAATCGGCACCTGTCTGGAAGCGGATGTGCGCGGTCGCCGCGTCGCGGTCGAAGTGGCGCCGCTTCCCTTTTATAAACGTGCGGATTGATTTGCGCGCGTCAAATTTTGACACGCGCGCAAAACTTTGACGATCTGTATCCTGCCGGAACGTCGATAAGATTAAGCGCACCGTTTCGGCGTTTTTGGTTGTTGTGCAAACAATGCGCATCTACATTTAAAAATGGGTCGGCGGGTTTGAGTTGCATAGCCTGTTAAAGCTGAAAAGCGAATAAAAGAACGGGCAGGTGTTGCTGCCCCGCTTTCTCTTTGCGGCAGCATATCTGGCGTGTGTAAGCGGCTACTGGGAAATACGGCGGATTTTTCGTTTTGCTGCGCTCTTTATATCTACAAATATTTCTTGTGTGGGCGCTGTGTTTTGTATACAATAGATTCGCGAATGGCTTGCCGCGACGCAATCTTAAGCTTTTGCAGCAGAAGGGTACGGCAGCGTTAAATACGCGGTGCCGGGACGCTCACATCCACAAGTGCTGCGGCGCGCCAAAAAAGTCCTTTTATAAACTGTAAGATCGTCAAATGCACAAGGAATTCTGTTCGTCGACTTTTGCATCCTATCCCGACCACCCGAATAACGTGGGGCTTCGCCCCATACCCCGGAGATGAAATGAAGGGTCGGTGACGAACCAGCGTAGTATCGGTACTGTCCTGTCCTGCACCGACGGCATTTCGTTTCATCCATGGTGTTTGGAGCGAAGCCCCAACTGATTGGGCGGCCGGGGTGAGTATCTTTGGGCCGTCGGATATTTTTGGGCAATTTTTTCGCCACACATTTTTTTGACAGATTGAAGCGCAGTGCGCGTTTGCTTCTATGTTAAGATACGTACAATTCCAAAAACGGATTGCGTTGCCGCGGCGTCGCGCGACAAATAGGGGATTTGACATGTTTGCCCGGCGCTCAAGACAGATTCTCGATTCTTGCTTTCTCTGTGCGTTTTTACTTTATAGGAAGCAACCCATTCCATCACGAAAACTCGTGAAAAGACAGCCAGCGTCCGGATCTTGGATGCCCGCGCATGCTGGGAAAACCTAAACTATCGCGTGAACGGACAGCTTTCGTATTTGAATAAACCATCACAGGATCCGGTGCAATTACGTATAGTAAATTACAAAATTAGGAGGAATAAAACGATGCAGGCTCCAGACGGCATAAGGTTCGCAAAGTCCCACGAATGGATGATAGAAACAGGGGATACGATCAAAATTGGTGTTTCCGATTATGCACAGGCTGCGCTTGGCGACCTGGTTTTTGTTAACCTGCCCGAAGTGGGCGACAAGGTAGAGGCCGGCAAAGCGTTTGCGGATGTCGAGTCGGTCAAAGCGGTATCCGATGTCTACAGTCCGGTGAGCGGTGAGGTCGTTGCGGTCAATGCGGCGCTGCTCGACGCGCCCGAAACAATCAACGAAGCGCCGTACGACGCGTGGTTTGTCGAGATTGCCGATGTCACCGACCGGGCAGAGATGATGGACGCGGCGGCATATGCGGCGTTCTGTGAGAACGAAGCTGAATAATTCCAAAGCGAAGGAGCCGCAAAATGGGAGCCTATATTCCTTCTACCGCAGCGGAACAGCGTGCGATGCTAGACGCGGTTGGCGTCGAAACATTTGATGATCTGTTCGCTGCTGTGCCCGCGTCGATGAAAGTGAAAGCGCTTGATCTGCCTTCAGGCAAAAGTGAACTGGAGGTTCTGGACGAGATGTCGCTGCGCGCGGGCAAAAATCATGTATTTTCCACGGTGTTCCGCGGCGCGGGCGCCTATCGGCACTATATCCCCGCAATTGTAAAAAGCGTCACCGCGAAAGAAGAATTTCTGACGGCGTACACGCCCTATCAGGCCGAGATCAGCCAGGGAATTTTGCAGTCCATTTTCGAATATCAGACGATGATCTGCGCGCTCACCGGCATGCAGGTGAGCAATGCCTCGGTTTACGACGGAGCTGCCGCGGCGGCCGAAGCAGTTGCGATGTGTACCGACCGCAAGCGCAAAAAAGCAATTGTCTCCGGCGCGATGCACCCGATGGTGATTGAGACGATCCAGACCTATTGTTTCGGCTCGCATACCGAGGTGGTAATTGTGCCGACAAAAGACGGCGCAACCGATTTGGATGCGCTGCGCGCCGAGCTCGACGAAACCACGGCGTGTGTGCTGGCAAGCCAGCCCAACTATTTTGGCGTCATTGAAGACGCGGCGGCAATCGGCGAAGCGGCGCATACCGCAGGCGCCAAATTTGTGTTGTCGGCCAATCCGATCGCGCAGGCGATATTGAAAACAGCAGGGGCATGCAGCGCGGATGTCGCGGTCGGCGAGGGACAGCCCTTGGGCATGCCGCTTGGTTTTGGCGGCCCTTACCTGGGATTTATGACCGCGACGGAAGAGATGCTGCGCAAGCTGCCCGGCCGCATTGTCGGTGAGACAACCGACGCGAAAGGGCGGCGCGGGTTTGTGCTGACCTTGCAGGCGCGTGAACAGCACATCCGGCGCGAAAAAGCGTCGTCCAACGTATGCAGCAACCAGGCGCTCTGCGCCCTGACAGCGGGCGCGTATCTCGCGGCGATGGGGCCGCAGGGCATGCGCGAGGTCGCCGAGCAGTGCGCGGCAAAGGCGCATTATGCCGCGAGCCGGTTGTGTAGCATCAACGGTGTGCAGATGGTCTACAGCCGCGAATTCTTTCATGAGTTTGTAACGACCTGCCCAATCGATCCGCAAGTATTGATGCGGGCGCTCGCAAAACGGGATATTTTGGGCGGGCTGCCGCTCGACGACGGCGCTATTCTGTGGTGTGTGACCGAGCGCAACACAAAAGCGCAGATCGATGCGCTGTGCGCGGCGGTACAGGAGGTGTGCGATGCAACTGCTGTTTGAAAAAAGCCGCGCGGGCAGGGGCTTGTCCCTGCTGCCAGCGTGCGATGTGCCGGCGTATGAGATACGGGCGGACAAGCGTGAACAGGATCTGGATCTGCCCAGCATTGCCGAAATCGATTTGAGCCGCCATTACACCGAGCTGGCCAAGCAGGTGCACGGCGTCAACAGCGGCTTTTATCCGCTGGGGTCGTGTACAATGAAATACAACCCGCGCGTCAATGAGGAAGCGGCGGCGCTGCCCGGTTTTCGCGACGTGCATCCGCTGCAGCCGGCAGAGACGGCGCAGGGCTGCCTGGATGTGCTTGTGACCGCGGAAAACATGCTCTGCGAGATCACCGGCATGGATGCGATGACCTTCCAGCCGGCGGCGGGCGCGCACGGTGAATTTACCGGCCTGCTGCTGATCAAGGCCTATCACGTGTCGCGGGGGGACACAAAGCGTACCAAGGTCATTGTGCCCGACGCGGCGCACGGCACCAACCCCGCCACCGCGACAATGTGCGGCATGGAGATTCTCTCGATCCCGTCCAACGCAGAAGGATGCGTTGATCTTGATAAACTGCGCGCGGCGGTCGGCGAAGACACCGCCGGCCTGATGCTGACCAACCCGAATACGCTGGGCATTTTTGATAAAAATATTCTTGAAATCACCGAGATTGTCCATGCGGCTGGCGGGCTCAACTACTATGACGGCGCGAACCTGAACGCGGTGATGGGGATTGTGCGGCCGGGCGACATGGGGTTTGATGTCATCCACCTCAACTTGCACAAGACCTTTTCCACACCGCACGGCGGCGGCGGTCCGGGCAGCGGCCCGGTGGGCTGCAAGGCGTTTTTGCGGCCGTTTTTGCCGGCGCCGCACGCGGTGCGTGGTGTGGACGGCAGCCTGACCTGGGAGCGTCCCGCGCAGAGTATTGGCAGTGTCAAAGCATTCTACGGCAACTTTTTGGTCGTTGTGCGCGCGCTGACCTACCTGTTGACACTGGGCGCGGAGGGAATCAAAGAAGCGGCGCAAAACGCGGTGCTCAACGCAAACTATTTGAAAACGCTGCTTGCGCCAAACTATGACATTGCCTATCCGGGCATCTGTATGCATGAGTTTGTGCTAACGCTCGAACAGCTCAAACAGCAGACGGGCGTCAGCGCGATGGACGTGGCAAAAGCGCTGCTTGACCGCGGCGTGCACCCGCCGACGATGTATTTTCCGCTCATCGTGCACGAGGCGCTCATGCTGGAACCGACCGAGACCGAGAGCAAGGAGACGCTCGAATGGGCGGCGGCAAAGTTCCACGAGATCTTTGCGCTGGCGCAAACGGCGCCCGAAACATTGCATGAAGCGCCGGTCACCACGCCTGTTGGGCGGCTAGACGAAGTGGCAGCGGCGCGGCATCCGAACCTGCGGTATCAAAAATAGAGCAATACAAATGGAGCGGCGCGGGTGTGAAACCGCGCCGAGATTGCCCAAGGAAACCCAAATGACAAACCGGTTATATGTAATCGAAACAGACAACACAAATCCGTATCACAATCTGGCGCTCGAAGAGGCGTTGTTGAACATGGTGCCTGTCGACGCGGTGATTCTGTATCTGTGGCAGAACCGCCGGACGGTTGTGATCGGCTGCAACCAAAACGCGTATGCGCAGTGCAGGGTGGAAGCGCTGCGGGCGGATGGTGGTTATCTGGCGCGGCGAAAATCGGGCGGCGGCGCCGTGTTTCACGATTTGGGCAATTTGAATTTTACCTTTTTAGCCCAGACCGACAATTACAGCGTGGACCGGCAGTTGGATGTGATCGTCCGCGCGGTCGGCGCGCTGGGGATCGAAGCGGCACGCAGTGGACGAAACGATATCACCGTGGACGGCAAAAAGTTTTCGGGCAACGCGTTTTTTCACAGCCGCGCGCGGCATCTGCACCACGGCACCATTCTGGTGGACAGCAGAAAAGAAGACGTTGCGCGATATCTTACGGTCAACACCGAAAAACTGCGCGCGAGCGGGGTAAATTCAGTACAGTCCCGTGTCGCGAATCTGCGGGAGTTTTGCCAGATGATTGATCTTTTGCGCGTGAAGCAAGCACTGATACGCGCTGCAGAGGAGACATATCGATTGGCGGCGACGCCGCTTCGCGAGGCAGAACTGGACGCAGGGGAAATTGCGCGCCTTACAGATAGATACAGCGCGTGGGAGTGGCTGTACGGCAAGAAGCTCGCGCTGACCAATGAATTTCACGGCCGGTTTGCCTGGGGAGAGCTGCAATTAGAGCTGCGCGTCGAACGCGGCTGCATCCAGGAAGCGATTGCATACACCGACGCGCTCGACACCGAATTTTCAAAGATTCTGTCGCGGGCGTTGACCGCAGTGCCATATCATGTGCGGGAGATACAAGCGGCGCTGGCACACGCCAACAAACCGGCTGGCACAGTGCAGATGTGGCAGGATGCTGCGCAGCTGATCGCACAGACGATGGAATAAGGAGACATATGGAAAAGCAGGATCTTGTTGTCATCGGCGGCGGGCCGGCCGGCTACGTGGCCGCGATCAAAGCGGCGCAGCTGGACAAGCGCGTCACGTTGATTGAGGCGGACGCGGTGGGCGGCACTTGCCTCAACCGCGGCTGCGTGCCGACAAAGGCGTTGCTGCATGCGGCGGAGCTGTACGCGGCGGCAAAAGCGGGCGAGGCAATCGGCGTTGTTGCAAAAGAAATTATTTTTGACTATGCGCGCGCCGCCGCGCACAAAGAGACGGTTGTGTCCCAACTGCGCGAGGGCATAGAGACGCTGCTGCGGCAAAACCGCATCACTTGTATCCAGGACCGGGCGCAAATTGTCGGCGCCGGCGCCGTTGCGGTTGGAAATCAAACGATACAAACAGAGAAGATTCTCGTTGCCACGGGCAGTGTGCCCGCGCGTCCGCCGATTGCGGGAATTGACAGCGCGGGCGTTGTTACAAGCGACGGCCTGTTGGCGATGAACCGGTGCCCGGAAAGCATCGTGATCATCGGCGGCGGTGTCATCGGCGTGGAATTTGCAAGTTTTTATACGATGTTGGGCGTCGCGGTGACCATTTTGGAGGCGGAAGATCGTATTTTGCCGCTGTTCGATCTTGAACTGTCGCGCAGCGCGGCGATGCTGCTGAAAAAGCGTGGTATCACGATCGTGACAGGTGCCTGCGTACAGCGCATAGAAACAACAACGCAAAATACGGTATGTTATACGACCCAAAACGGGGAAGACGCGGCTGTTTCCGCCGCGCTTGTGCTGGTTGCAACCGGCCGCCGCGCAAATACCGAAGGGCTGTTTGCAGATGGTGTTGCGGTGAACATGCAGCGCGGCTTTGTTGAGACGGATGCCGACGGAAAGACCTCACTTGCGGGCGTATATGCGGCCGGCGACGTGGTTTTTGGCGCGGTTCAACTGGCGCATGCGGCGTCTGCAATGGGCGAAAACGCGGTGTGTGCGATGTTTGGCAAACCAAAACCATTCACAATGCAGAACATCCCCGCATGCATCTATACGTCGCCCGAAATCGCGTCGGTTGGCATAACCGAACAACAGGCAAAGCAGGCGGGAACCGACGTGGTTGTCGGCAAATACTTAATGGGCGGCAATGCGCGGATGCAGATTGCGTCCGGCGAGCGCGGATTCATCAAGTTGCTGTTCCGTGCGGATACGCATGTTCTATGCGGGGCACAATTGCTTTGTGAGCGCGCGACCGATTTGATCGACGAGCTGGCATTGGCGATCGAGCAAGGGCTGACTGATCTCCAAGTTGCGGGGATTGTGCGCGCGCATCCGACGTTTGCAGAGGGCATTGGAGAGGCGGCGACCGCTGCGTTTGGCAGCGCGATCCATATGCCGCCGAAATCACACAAATAAAAAACATTGCGTTTTGAAAGGAATCAACCCATGGCCAAATTTTGCACACAATGCGGCGCGGAACTGCAGCCGGAGCAAACGGTTTGCGAGCAATGCAGCGCTCTTTTCAGGTCGGCGGGAACCCAAGACGGACAAAAACCAACGCACAACAGGCAATGGAATACGGCGTTGCCGCCAGCCAATGCGTTCCAGCAGAATGCGCTGACAGATACGGCGATGCCAATACGGCAGGAAAATCCGGAACAGACGGCCAGGCTGACGCAGCCAAAAGCGCTGCCGCAACAGCCTGGTGTGCCGAATCTACCGCAGACGCCGTCCCATTATCCGGCGATGCAAGCCGGCGGATATCCGCAGGCGCCGCCTGCCATGCCGCAGCAACCGTATTACAGTCCTGCGCCATATGTGCAGCAACCGTACAATTATAATCCTCAGATGCCCCCGGCACCTTATGTTGCACCGCCGATCTCTCCTTATGGGGCACCACGGATGTATACATCTTATGGGATTCCTGCCGGCGCAGCACGTCCGCGGCGTTTTAAACAGCCGCGCCCATCGGACGCGCATCTCTTATTGTATGGCTCGCCTGAAATGCTGGCGGACACCGCAGAAAAAAATATGCAGTTTAAAATGGGTATCCGGGTAGAGTGACGCGCCATTTACAAATGGGTATAAAAATGAAAGGCCGCAAGAAGTGTAACTTCTCGCGGCCTTATTGTCTTCTGAAGCCCACGGCAATGCCGGAGGTCATGGATTTAGCGCTATCTGACCTTTTAGCCTTGAATCCGATGCGGCAAAAGCCAATTGTAACTGGGCAGAAGGGGGCGATGAAGCAGTGAAAGATTACCTTTGCTTGCAATACAATCTGCCGCAGACGCATGGATACAAGTGCGTATCGAAGGACATCGCTTGCAACAGAAAATCCCAAAGCAGCAGATGCGCAAGCGAAAGTACCTTATAGGTGTCTTCAGGCGCTGCCACTAAACGGACTTTGCCCATATGAAGTGCCACCGGTTGCGCTGAACTGGTCAATAGATGGTAGACAAAGAAATCAAAATCCTTGCGCGAGCTTGCATTGCGCATGGGTTTCAGGACGAAGCGGTTAAAGTGGTCAACAGCATTGGAAACACAGATGCGCGGGAACATCGGCGCCCAGAGCAGTAGGGTCAAAGCTTTGACATCATTTAACAAACAGGGATAATTTGTAAAAAATATAGAACTTGATGGCAGAATGTCAAAAAATGTCGCGACGAATCGCTTGACAAGTGCGTCTTTTGCGGTTTATAATCTGCCCAATAGCTTCGACGGAGACAAAGTAGAAGACGGCAAACACCATTCAGGGAGTTCCCGGGCAGTGCGAGGGGCATGGTTGCGTCATTCGAAATTTCATCTCCTGAGTTGCCCGAGGAAAGGCCGAACAGCCGAGTAGAGCGGTGCCGGATTCCAACCGTTAGCGTGGAAGGGTATTGTTGGATACCTGTTGAGGTCAACGTTGTGAGACGTTGATAAATTGAGGTGGTAACACGGGAGTTTTCTCGTCCTCTGGTTTGAACCGGAGGACGTTTTTTTGTGCCCTCGGTGCGTATCCGGGATTTTGCAGGCAGCCAACACTGCTCGAAAGCAAAGACCCAATCAGTCAACTACGAAGGAGATCAAAAACAATGAGAAAACGTATCGGCAGTTCCATTTTAATTTTGACACTTGTTCTTTCTGCTGTCTTAACCGGATGCGGCGCACCCAAATCCGACCGCATACAGATTGGCACGGTGCAGATCATTGAGCACAACGCTCTCGATGCCGCCTACAAAGGGTTTGTTGACGCGTTAAAAGACAACGGCTATATTGACGGCGAGACCGTCGACCTGGATTTCCAGAATGCGCAGGGCGATATGAACAATCTTTCGACGATTGCGGATCATTTCGTAAGCCAGAAAAAAGATCTGGTTTTGGCAATTTCTACCGACGCAGCGCAGGCGATGGCCGGCAAAACAACCGAGATTCCCATTGTCGGCACAGCAATTACCAGCTATGCAATCGCGGGCCTGGTTGATTCCGATGAAACACCGGGTGGCAATGTGACAGGCACCTGTGATATGAATCCCGTTGCGGATCAGATTGACCTGCTTTTGGAACTCGCGCCCACGGCGGAAACTATCGGGCTCATTTACAACGCCGGCGAAGACAATTCGGCTTTACAGGTCAAGATCGCCAAGGGCCGGATTGAAGCGTTGGGTCTGCAGTGGGTCGAAGTTACGGTAACCAATACCGGCGAAGTGCAGCAGGCAATGCAATCTCTTGTTGGGCGAAGCCAGGCGGTATATATCCCGACGGACAACACCCTGGCCAACGCCATGGCCACGGTCGGCAGTGTTGCGGCAGAAAGCAAAATTCCCGTGGTATGCGGAGAATCCAACATGGCGATGGAGGGCGGCCTCGCGTCGCTGGGCATCGATTACTATGATCTCGGCTATCAAACCGGGATGATGGCGGCGGAAATTCTCGGCGGCGCCGACCCGGCGGCCATGCCGATCCAATATGCCGCCAAAAGTGACAATATCATCATCAACGCCAAAATGGCGCGTGATATCGGGTACGAAATTCCCGCGCAATACCAGGACGCCGCGCAGGAACCGGCTGCATAAGCAAAGCAGGCCGAAACCGTAAGATCCGCCACTGGCAGAAATGGGGGAAGGAAATCATGATCAATATTTTATCGGGCGCGGCTGCGCTGGGGCTGCTCTGGGCCATGGTGACGATCGGTGTCTATATATCCTACCGGTTGTTGGACATCGCGGATTTAACGGTGGAGGGGTCGATTACGCTTGGCGCGTCTGCGACGGCAGCGCTGATTGCGGGCGGTGCCAACCCGCTGCTGGCAACACTCGGGGGCATGCTCGCGGGCGGCCTCGCGGGATTGTTGACCGGCATGTTGCACACACGGCTTGGCATTCCGGCGCTGCTCAGCGGCATTCTCAGCATGATCGCGCTTTACTCCGTGAATATACGCGTCATGGGCGGCACGGCCAACGTATCGCTGCTGCGCGCCAAATCGGTTTTCACGCCGCTGCTGGAACACGGATTTGGCAAAAATCCCGCGGCGATCAGCGTTGGAACAGCCGTTGTCGTGGTGGTGAGCGCCGTGATCTGCTGGTTCTTTTCGACTGCGGTCGGCAACGCCGTGCGGGCGACCGGTTCTAACGCGGATATGGCGCGCGCGCAGGGCATCCATACCGGCAACATGAAATTGCTGGGGTTGGTGATCAGCAACGCGCTGATTGGGCTCGCGGGCGGGCTCATCGCGCAATATCAAGGATTTTCCGATGTGCAAATGGGAGCCGGCGCGATCGTGATTGGGCTGGCGTCGCTGTTTATCGGCGAGGTGCTCTTTGGAAAAGGAAAGCTCTGGCGCGTGATGCTGTCGCTGGTTTTGGGATCTGTTTTATACCGCGTCATCATTGCGCTGGTGCTCGAGCTGGGCATGCCGGCAACCGATCTCAAATTTTTCACGGCGGCTACCGTCGCGCTCGCACTCTGCCTGCCAAAACTGAAGCAGGGTATGAAAAACAGGAGACAACGCAGAAAGGGAGGGGATATCTATGTTGGAAATCACACGCATTCGCAAGACGTTCAACCCAGGAACGGTGCATGAAGCCTGTGCGCTGGATGGGCTTTCCCTGACGCTCGAGAGCGGAACGTTTCTCACGGTCGTCGGCGGGAACGGCTCCGGGAAAACCACATTGCTCAATGCGGTGGCCGGCACCTTCCCAATCGACGCGGGAAAGATTGTACTGGACGGGACAGACGTGTCCGCGATGCCGGACTACAAACGGGCGCGGCTGATCGGTCGCGTGTTCCAGGATCCCATGCGGGGCACGGCGGCGGATATGACAATTGAAGAAAACTTGGCGTTGGCCGCGCGCCGCGGTTTAAAACGAGGCCTTGCGCCGGCGATTACAAAGAGAGAACGCAGTGAATACCAGGAAGCGCTCAGGCAGCTGGATTTAGGGCTGGAAAACCGGATGCAATCGCTGGTTGGGCTGCTGTCGGGCGGCCAGCGCCAGGCACTGACGCTGGTAATGGCGACGCTGCGCCGGCCCGCCGTACTCCTGTTGGATGAACACACGGCGGCGCTCGATCCGAAAACAGCGGAAAAGGTGCTCGCGCTGAGCGAGCAGCTCATCCACGAGCACAAACTGACAGCGCTGATGGTGACCCACAATATGCGCGACGCGATCCAGTACGGTGACCGCCTGGTGATGATGGAAGAAGGATCTATCATTTTCGAAACAGAAGGACAGGCCAAGAAAAATCTGACGCCGATGGAAATGGTGCTTCGGTTTTCGGAGAGCCGGGCGGCGGAAGAGCAGAGCATCTGACTTTTTAGCTCCTTCAGGCGGCGCGAAGACGTATCTATGATACACTGGCGAGTTCAAAGAGAATAATTTGTAGTGCATTTCATGAACTGGTTACACAGTACAGCATGGATCAGAACAGTCGTTGCACTTGGGTTTGCCTTACACCAGCGCTCCCTGCTTTTAGATGCTCCAATGGGCGAATGCTTTTTGACGGCAGGTGCAAAGAGAGAGAGAGCAAGTGGATTTCACAGGTTTTACGGCGGCTTATGTTATCCTGTTTTCAAAAAACCGGGTTGCGTTCGAATTGCATGTCCGGTGTTTGTACCGATTTGCTTATGCTAACGCAAATTCTCGCGCATACCGTTGTCGGGAACGGAACATAAAAAATAGGAGACCCGCTTTTTATCGTCGGTTGTATTAGCAGTATACATATGAGGTTCGAAATTCTGGTACAATCTCGGCCAACAAGCGCCGCAAATTTTGTCCGGCGAAACAATCCGGGAACGGTAAAAGTCTCCAACCGCTATGGGTTGGAGACTTTATTGGTAACCCATATAAAATATAAATAGAAAAATCCCCTGAATAGCCTTGACGGTTGCGCAGGGGATTTTTTATTTATCGGGAACATATTCCATTAAGTCTCCGGGCTGGCAATTAAAATATGCACAAAGGCTATTTATAGACCTCGTATCAACATGTCCCGTCCCTGTGCGAATTTTATTGAGTGTGGCCGTTCCGATCACTTTTTCAGATTTCAGAACATATAGGCTTTTATTTTCCTGCTTCATCTTATCAATAAGCTTTTGAAAACTGATAGCCATCACATCAACTCCTTTGCAGTTTTTATTGTATCAAAACGAATAACCTAAAACAAGGTCGACTATACACAATACAGAAGCAAGGGAGCGAGTAAAACGAAAGGAGATAGCTCAATGACCTATCATAAATGGATGGCCCTAAGCCAAGAAGAAAAGCAAAAATACTTCGAAGCATATAAAAAGGCTATCTGGTGCGGTAACACCTGATAGCCAAACGGAAACGTTCTAGGATAGCACCTACAGCGCCCTTGCTTCTATTATACAAAATCAAAATGGAAGGTCAAATAATAGGAGGCGCAAAATGACAGATATAAATTACACCCGGCGTAAATAACAGAACTTATATGTGCAAATGTAGGCTCCGCGAAAGGTAATTGCGTGGTGCGTACTACTCGAAGACTGAACACAACGCCAAACAGGCGGCGGCAAAGAATACTGTCTAGAAAGGATTAAAGGGTCAGTGGCCTTTTGTCTAATAAGATGTGAGCCACATTTTGAGCCACGTTTAATTGCGATAGATTACGTTAAATTTCTGGATTTTGGTGATTCTACTAATAAAACAAAACCGCGCAAACATGCCTGATTACGCGGTTTTTTTGTGGTATGCCCGACAGGAGTCGAACCTGCGACCTTCAGAGTCGGAGTCTGACGCTCTATCCAGCTGAGCTACGGGCACAAATGTAGAAACAAAATTGTACGGGAATAAGGAAGAAAACAATACCGCAATCCATTTTAACACTGAAAAAGTGCTTTGTCGATAGGGCGCGGCGCGATCACAGAAAAAATTTCATACAAAAACGGCTCGTTTTTTCGCAAAAGTCCATGTATAATAAAAGCGGCTTTGAAAAAGAAGGCGGTGAAACAGAATGGCGATAAAACCATTGATGCAGAAAACACTCGGTCTGTTTCAAAATCCAAAAAAGCGCTTGCTTGCAATTCTTGGCGCCTGTATTGGGGTAGCGTTGATCTTCGCTTTAATACTGCTCATCGTCAGTATGTCCCAACGCGCCAGCCTTTACAACCAGGCGAGGCAATATGACCGCGAAGGAAATGCGGAGCAAGCCTACCAGATTTTTGATGGCCTCGGCAGCTATAAGAATTCAGAAGATTACGCGAGACGGTTGAAACCGAGCGCGGATTACAGCAGAGCAATGCATTTGTTTGATGCGGGCAGCTATCAGGAAGCCTACGACATTTTCAGCACATTGGGTAACCATCAGGATGCCAGGCAGATGGCCGAAAAATGTAAAAACTATATACAGTATAATATCGCGCAGCAATTCTATGATGAGGGTCGGCATTACGAGGCCTATATCATTTATCAGACTTTGCAGAACTTTGAAGACAGCGTGCAATACAGCAACAACTGTTTGCACGCGGTTCCAGAAAACCAGGAATGGTATCGCAATCCCGCTTATGCCGATGGAACCGTGACGATTCGATATGAAAACAAAGGGGATCTCGTGACGGTTGTCAATATTTACGCAGAAGATGAAACAATCATCAGTACCTTTTCTGTCGCCGGGGGCACTAATTTTTCCATCAAGGTGCCGGCCGGCGCCATTCGAGTTGGCGTTGTTTCCTATCCGGGCTGGTTTGAATCGGATTGGTATCAAAAAGCGGAATTTACGATTGTGCCATTTGGGGAAGAGGGAGACGTCCGCACATTTAAAGATTACAACAGTTTTCGTATTCGTGAAGAAGACGGCGCCTATACCATATCCTATTAGGATTTTATACAAGAAAGGACAGCGGCAACGGTTGTTGCCGCTGTCCTTTCTGTTTAAGGCGAAAAATGAGATTTAAAAATTCTATTTCCTTAACGAATCATTGGCAAAAAGAAACATCCCGTATCAGAGTTATATCAATTTTCTTATGATTGATCTGTAATTGAGACACATATAATTAAAGAGTATAGCCAGCACTCGGGGTTGTTTTCGCTTGACCAAACAACCTGAAATGCGGTATAACCTATTACAGAAGTACAAATTTGTTAGAAACTCTGCAGCAAATAAGGTGTTTTATACCACCATTTATGTGCGTTATAAAATAACAGCAGAGTGTACAAAGGGGGGGCAATATGATCTGCCCGATTTGCGAGACTGAAAACAGAGACTCTGCTGAATTTTGCAGTTTATGCGGCAATGTGTTTATCGACTCAACGGACACCGACATCCATAGTATGCCACTCGAAGAAATACTGCAGACTGCAATTGCCGAAGAACACATAGGAAAAGAAGCCAACCAGCAACCGCCGTCCACAAAAGAAGGGGCGGCGTTTACAGCAGCGGTTGGCCGCGAACCCGCGCCGATCGCTACCGATGCGGCGGCGTTACCGCCTGCGGTGCGGCAAGCAGAACCAGTATCTTTTACGCCAACGGCTGCACCAACCGAGCCCTCTCAATATGCGCAAACGCAGCAACCGGGGGCGTCGTTTGTGCCGGCCGCACCCCCGCCATATATGCCAGCGTATCAACCGGCGGTATCACCAACTTATAGACAACAAGGCCAGGCCGTTTCCAGCTTTTCGGCGGTACAGGGCGTTTGTACAAACTGCGGCAAGCCAATGCTGCAAAACGAGTCGTTTTGCACACGGTGCGGAAAGCCCGCTGCATTTGGCGCGGCGCCGATCCAAAAGAAGCGAAAAACACCGGTTTTGATTCTGTTGTCTGCGATTGCGGTGTTGGGCGTTGTTGCCGTGATTTTGGCAACGATGCTGCCAAGCGTACGGTATAATAAAGCGCTGGACATGATGGACAGCGGAAACTATGAAGAAGCGTATACCATTTTCAATCGTCTGGGCGACTATCAAAATGCCAAAGACAACGCTGAGATTTGTACAAAATATGTCCTTTTAGAGCAAGCGAACGCGTTGTTGGACAGTGGTGAGTATCAACGGGCGCAGGAAATATTTTTCGAACTGGACGACTTTGAAAATGCGCCGCAGGGAATGTTGTATTGCCAAGCTATGTTGAATTACGATCAGCAACAGTATTGGTTGGCTTATTCCGGGTTTGAACAGGCGGGGGATTACCGGGATGCCGCACAGCGAATGGAGCAGTGTGTGCAAGAAATGCCGGAAACGGGAGTGCTGGAACACGGATATGCCTGGCAAGAAGGTTCTCGGCGCGTGGAATTTATCAATCAATGCAGCCACAATATCGCGCTGCGAATGTACACTGATAACGGTGAATATGTCTGCATGATCTTTGTGCGTGTCGGCGAAAGCGTTTCTTTTACCTGCGTGGAGGAGATATATTCCTTTAATATCGCGGTCGATTATGAATCGAAATGGTTTGGCACGTTGGATTTTTTTGGTGATCTTGGTGTCTATGGCCACTTAGAACTGGATGGCGCTTTGACAGTAAACCTCATAGACTATGTCTCTTTGAGTGTCACGTTTCCGCCGGGTCTTTTCGATGACCGGCCGAGAAGTATGGATCGGTCCTATTTCTAATGCAAACGCTTGGCAATTCGCTTCGGAGAAAAGCAAGGTGTCCGTCCCGATACAATTTCCAATCGAATCGTTTCGGGACGCTGGGAACAAAAAGGTTGTTTTTTGACAGATATAGGATTAAAAACGGCAGATTATCAAATTTTTTAGCCGAAAAATGGAAATATCCGTTTCAATAATTTTGTTTGTATGGTATTCTTACCTTAATATCTTACAATAAGCAAAAAGAGTAAACGCAATAGAAGGAGTAATGTTTTAATGAAATGCAACAATTGTGGCACAGAGAATCTTGACGGTGCACGGTTTTGCGTAAAATGCGGCACAACGTTTGACAATGCCGTTGCGCCTGTTGCACCGCAACCAGAGTCCATGTCCGCAGCAACGCCGCAGTATAGCGCGCCAATGTCTCAGCCGCAGATGGCTTCGACCTATAGCGCGCCGGCACAGCCGCAGACAACACCAGCCTATAGCGCGCCGGCACAGCCGCAGACAACACCAGCCTATAGCGCGCCGGCACAGCCGCAGACAACACCGGCCTATGGCGCGTCGGCACAGCCGCAGACAACACCTGCCTATAGTGCGCCGGCACAGCCGCAGACAACACCAGTCTATAGCGCGCCGGCACAGACCCCATCCTATGGCGCGGCATCGTATGCAACCCAGCCACAGCAAGACGCGAATACATACAGCGCGGCCTCTCCATACGATACGACGAGCGCCTATGGCGCGCCGTCTGCCCCATATGGTACGGCAGATGCGACATCGCAATACGGCGCCTCGGCGACACCTGCCTATGGCAACGGTTACGACACGACGCCGGGCTATGGCGGTATGCCCTATGGTGCGCCGGCACCGGCCCGCATTTGCGGCAACTGCAAGTCTACCATTCCGGATGGCGCTTTCCAGTGCCAAGTTTGCGGAGCGCCTGCAACGCTGGCAGTTTCGCCGCAAAAGAAAAAATCGCCGGTTGGCATGATTGTTGGCATCATTGGCGGTGTTCTCGCGGTCGTGATCGCCGTCGTGGTCGGTCTCAGCGTCTATCGTTCTTCCCAATATGAAAAAGGAATGACGGCGCTTGAAAACGCGTCTTATTCCGAGGCGTATGAGATTTTTGATAAACTTGGCAGTTATGAAGAAGCCGAAAAACTGGCTGCCTACAGCAACGCCCAGGCGCTGTTGGAATCGGGGAAATATGCGGATGCGCAAGCGGCGTTTGAAAAGCTCGGAAGCTTCCGGGACAGCGCGGATATGGCCGCCTATTGTGCGAATTTTGCACTCTATGATGAGGCAAACGGCTATTTCAACAATGGAGAGTTTTATAAGGCATGGCTGATTTTTTCGGATTTGTCTGGTTTCGAGGATAGCTATGACCGCGCAGAAGCTTGCGTGCAGACGCCACCCACAAAAATAATTGAGCAAAACCCATCCTACGTATCTGAGAATGCAGGGACGGGCGCAGTTAACAACTCCACAAAGACATATTATTTTGAATACTATGATGGCGATGTCTTGGCGTTATCTTTTGTAGTGGCACCGCTGAGCACTACCAAACTGCTTGGGATTAAACCCGGCTTATATACCATAAAAGTGTATACAGGCCCGTTTTGGTTTGGAGATGCCGACAAGTTTGGGGATATGTCTACCCCCGTACATACTGAATCAATTGAAATCCCGGAATATGATGTTTACGCGTGGGAAATATCCTAATAAATTTTACCTCTCCGCGCAGATAAAAAGATGTCTCGGAGGAAAGCATGTCAGAACGGATCCCGCTTGCATCTAATAATAGTAAAAAGGGAGATCCAAATCGCGCCGTGGCACCAACAATTACATTGTGGTGCCTCGCCGCCGTTTTGGGGCTATTTATCCCGTTAGAGTGGTTGGCCAACGCAACATATTTAAGCCAGTTGTTCTGTGTGGCTGTGCTTGGTGCTGTCATTTTTTTCTATGCACAGGACCGTCGGCGTTGGAAGGGGTTTGCGATACTGTTTTATCTTGCTGTCGTTCTTCTAAAAGCGCTGATTTTTATACGGGAGCAATGCGGATACCCTATTTTTTTGGCAGGGACACCAACCAAAAGCATTGTGCAGATGTTTGGTGATGCGGCGCTGCTGCGCCAATTTTTGCAAACCCTCTTTTTTGAATTCGTGTTTGGCTGCACCCTCGTGGTGACAGCTTATTTGCGGTTTTCGGGACGTCGGCGTTGGTGGGCGATGATGTTGCCAACGTCGTTGTCTATGCTGGGCTGTACTACAATTTATGCCTTGCCCATTCTTCTTGCCTTTCGAGAGGGTCCGGATGCCGCGGCGCTGTGGCAAATGCTCTCTTGCGCCGCCATTGAGGCTGGCGCGATCTTAATCAGCGCTATTCTATGTGATTGGATCAGCAGCTTTAGCCCAAAACCGCTCTTCCTCAATACCGGCGCCAAAGTCTGGGCGGCGATAGGGCTACTAGTTGGCGCTGGTGCTTTGATTTTTGCAAGTATAACAGCGGTACAAAAACCAGAACAACTGGAATTACTGGTTTTTGCGCTGCTGATCGCGTTTGCGTTTTTGTGTTTGCTGGCCCGCCAACGGATTGGCATGGCTGCTTTGGTCTTTGGCGTCACTTTTTACATTTTAATGGCGCTGCGCCAGGCGCTAGACGGCGCATTGCTGCAGTTATTTATTGCGATGATCAGTGTCTTTGTACCGGCTATCACATGGATGATCTTTTTATCCAGCTGGAGAAATACAGCGTCGCCCTATCGCGTTTTGCGCGTGAAAAAGCAGTCGAAGTCCGGTGGTAATACTGTCAATGCAGCACCACAAAAGGCCAGCACTGCTGCGGAGACACAAACCGTTGCACCACCCCCAACTGCTTATGTGGCGGTCTCTCCGGAGACTGCATTAAAAGGGGTGACACAGACCATCCCGATCATTACAAAGTTGCCGGTACAGGCCAGCCCGAAAGAATTAAAACGGATGGCAAAGGAACAATTGCGCCAGCAGAAAGCATTGTGGGATCAACAGCATCAGGAAGCGAAAGAGCGCGAGCGGCTGGCCAAGGAAGAACAGAGGCGGCAGGCAGCAGACGCGAAAGTCCTGGCCAGGCAGCAGCAAAAAGAAGAAAAAGAAAAACAGAAGCAGCAAAAGCTGGCAGAGGAACAACAACGGCGCGACGCAATGGAACAGCAAAAGCAACAGATTGCAAAGCAAGAAGAAGAACAAAAACAGCGCGCGCTTGCCGAAAAAGAGCAGCAACAGCAACTACTTGAACGACAAAATGAAGAGCAGAGACAGCGCGAAATTTTGATAAAAGAAGAGCAGCAACAAGCGGTTGAACAAGAAAAGCAACGACAAGCGGCGGAACAACAGCGGTTGCAGGCAGAAAAGCAAAAGAAAAAATCGTCCAAACAAAAAAAGGCAGAAGCGAAGGCGGCCGTTCAAGACGAACCGATGGCAACGATACAACCGTCGGCGGAGTCCGCATTACAGACGCAGGTGGCGGAAAAGCCACAGGAAGCGCTTCTAGGCGAACAGCTGCCGCATATGCCGGAGGAAGCGCCTCCGGTTTCCGTAGTACCGCCGGCAGAACAAATGGTGCCGGAGAAGCAGGCAGCATCGCCTGCTGCGGTAGTTTCCCAGCAAATTCAAGAAGAAGCGCGGCCCGCAGAGCATTTTCCGTTGGAATTGCTTTACCCGGAATCCTATTGTATTCAGTGCGGACAACCTTTCGATGCTGGATCACGATTCTGTTTTATGTGCGGGTTTAAGCGTGAACCAATTTATCCGGAATCGATGCAAGATCCGGTGATCACAGAGATTGCGCGCTTGGCGGCGCGAACCACAAGACCGACCGACGAGCGAAGTGGTGCCGGAGGTGAGCAAAATGTGGTCCAGCCGGCTGTTGTTGAACAGCGCACCGCAGTTGCGGTGAAAGAAGTGCGCCAGGCCAAGCAGGAACCGCCCACACCGGTTATCGTGCAAAAGCAAGTGTATAAGCAGGCGGATAACCGTGGGACGATGCACAGGAATGTGGGACAAGCAACGTCATATTGGATCATGCGGCGTCCGAACATGGTTAACAAGCCGCCGTTTTTACAATATACATTTTTTCGCGAAAGCGATGCGCGGGCGGCGCTTTTATCGCTGCCTTACATACACGAAGCAGTCGACACGAGCGAGTTGATCTGTGATTTCCTGATGGAATACGGATATTATGAGGTATTGCTGGAAGATAATACGACCACCTATTATGAAGCGCTTGTATGCGGAAATGATTTAACGCCACAGCGATATGCGGAAGCGCAGGCTGCTTTTGAGGCGAATGGGGGACAGCTGAAAAGCGAACAGGCGCCGCAGGAATATACGGAGCGCCCGCAGGAAGTGGCAGATGTAAACACGGTCGTGTTTAAGGAGGAGTTTGTAGACAACGGGAAATATCGTTATCGCGTGTACTATGCACCGAACCGAGCGTCGGCCATCGAATTCTTGGGTCAGGTTCCTGTGGAGGAAGAGTTCTTTTATGTCATGGTTGACACGCCCACGGGAACATACGGTCGAGATATCGATGGCATGTACGAGGTGTAGATGATTGTGACGATATAGAAAAACAGCGTTACAGGAATTCACAAAGGGAGTGTTTTTCTTGTTACACATGATATCGCAGGGTGGGTTTGAAGTAACGATCAGCGACCACGGCGGCCAAATTCTGAGTATTGTTTATAACAATACCGAATATCTTTGGAACAGTACTTCAAGTAATATACGCTGCAATGCCGGTCACTTTTTTCCTGTGAGTGGTCCGTTGTACAATGACACCTATCGAATTAAAAATGCAAAATATAAGCTGGAGCCGTTCGCGTTTATAAAAGATCTTGATCTGGTTGTAGAAAAAAAAGAATATGAATATCTTTCGCTTATTTTTCGATCGAATGAGGCAACCCGGCAACGCTACCCGTTTGATTTTTTATATCGGGTTAAGTTTCGGGTCGTTGGTGCGCGACTTTCTGTGACGTATGAGGTTGAAAATCATGCGGAAAGAGATATGTATTTTTCGGTTGGCGCACAGCTGTGTTTACGGATTCCGCTCGATCCGCAGTCGGAATTTGATGCATATTGGATTGAGTTTTCGAACGAGTGCGCCCCGGAGCTCTTTGAACTGTCTGATGACGGATTTGTGATCAGCAACACCCCGTTCCGGCTGGAACACGACAGACGCCTTCCGCTTGCAAAAACCCTGTTCGGTGCGCCGACAAAATTGCTGATACAGATTCCTTCGACGGCGACATTGCGCAGCAGAACAGATGATCGACTGATGCGATTTAACTATCACAGTATGCGCTGTTTTATTGTTGATGCGATTGAAACCGACAACGCCACAGGTTTTTTGCGTCTTGGATTTTCCACATCCATGCGCGCGGTTCAAGGCGTGATAGAAGACATTACCGAGCGGCCGGATATTATTTTGTTGCCAAAACGTGAGATCTATTATAATGAGTGGAGTCTCGCGGTAGAATAAGTGAATGGAAACAGCTTTTTGGGCGATAAGATGAAGTTGGACCAGCAGATCTGGGTTTTGAAAACACTTTTGAGAATATGTCCAGCCGACACGATCGAACGACTGGCTTTTATGCGTGCCTGACACGTTTTGAACAGACATGCGGCAGTATAAAAGTTTAAAAGCATGTAAAAGCACAGGGCGCTTTGCGCGCCCTGTGTTCGTTTATACTATTTTTTCGTTGGTGATTGCTTTATAACCGAAGGGTGGCTTAGCGTATGATATTTGAACGAGAAAAGACTGACAACGTACTGGCACAATTCATCCTCCGCATAAGACGAGTTCCCTTCTGCCCACCAGGTTGCTACCGACAGCAGCGCCCCTGATATACACTGCGCAATTATATCGATGGGTACATCGCGAGTTTGAAGAGTTTGCGGCCGCTTCAATAAAATAATTTGTTGAATGCTGTCAAAGAGAACATCATGAAAAACCTGTGCGACGGTGCTGTTGCCTTGTGGTGCGTTTTTGTGCAGCGTCGGCCAGTTATCCTTCAAATAAACCAATAATTGCTTAAAGATAGAAGTATAGAATGCATCAGCACTTTTTTGGTCAATTGCCAAAACCCGCTGTAAAAAATCCTGTTGCTTCTCAACCATTGCATACTGCAACAGCGCGGTTTTGTCTTCAAAATGAGAATAAAACGTAGTCCGATGCACATTCGCCTGGCTGCAGATTTCGCTGACAGAAATAGTATCGAAAGGCGCATTTTTCATCAACACAAAAAGCGCTGCAATCAATTGTCGGCGTGTTCGTCGCACACGGACATCTAAGACATTCACCTGTTGTTGCGTAGGATTCATAAAAATGTTACACCTTTACAAAAACAAAATATTCGAATCAAATGGGGCATGACTAAAGCATTCATATCTTGTATTATATCATACTAATTTTTAACAAATAAAGCAGGGAGGGCCAGAGATTGAAAGTGAGAACGGGCTTTAACAGTAAAAAGATTTTGGGGTATATACTAATACTTTCATTGGTATTCTCGGTTGCCTACACGATTTATAAGGTTGCGGTAACACCTGACACTGTCGCAACGGATGAAGTTCCAAGAGCAGATTATGTTTTGATGTTGTTGCAATGTTGCCTTGGGTTGTTGGTTATGGCGGTGCCAAGCCTCGTGCAGCGCCGATTTTCAATAGATATTCCTAATTATATGTATGTGCTGTATTATATTTTTTTGTATTGCGGGATTTATTTAGGAGAAGTACAGCGTTTCTTTTATCGCATTCCATATTGGGACAGTATTTTACATGCGTTCAGCGGCGCTATGCTTGGTGCGCTCGGGTTTGCCCTGGTTAGCATTTTAAATGATGCCGACACGGTGAAGGTGCATCTAAGCCCGGCGTTTGTCGCTTTGTTTGCTTTTTGCTTTGCGTTAGCGGCCGGCGCGGTCTGGGAGATCTATGAATTCACAGGTGACAGCCTGTTTGGATTGAATATGCAAAAGTTTCGCTTGGCGGATGGGACGTTATTGGTTGGCCAGGCGGCCCTAGCGGATACCATGAAAGATTTGATTCTGGATGCAACCAGCGCGCTGGTGGTAACATTTGTCGGCTATTTTTCTTCCAAGGAAAAGGTGCAGCGTTGAAACATTGTTAAAAACAAGCGATCCGGGTCCCCCTGCAGCATGCAATGGCAAATAAACAATTTAGACAGACAATGCGATTTTCTTTTTAAATATGATATATTTTTTGTACACTTAGAGGAAAAACTTTTGGAAAGACAGGCACATAGCATTAATAAAACTTTCATTTACAGTAGAAAATTTGCCTAACCATTGTTTGCAAAAAATACCAATAGCAAATCAAAGAAATTCAATGAAATTCAACGGTTATTTGCGATTGTGCAATTTTTTCCCGAATGTTACTATTTTTTTACAGCCTACTGTTGAAATGTTGAGAGTTTTTGTGTGTGAGCGTTCTGCAATTTAGTGCAGCGCGGGTTTGGTAAAAAGGGGATAAAAAATGAAACTGGCATTTATTGTCGGCAGCCAAAAAGCTGCTGACAGCAATTCTGAAAAGCTGCTGGAATTGCTAAAAGAACAGATGCAACCGCAACATGAAATCACTACGTTTTATGCGAATAAGAGTACAATGAGCAGTACGGACTTAAAATTAATGGACAAGTGTGACGCGCTTGTATTTTCGTTTCCACAGCAAGAGCAGGGACTGCCAACGCATTTATGTAAATGTCTGAAGCAGATTACGCAGCATTTCGAAGCGATAAAGAAAAGGGACTATCCGGTTTATGCGCTGTGTAATACAGTTCGCTGCGATGGAATCGAGACGGAAAACGCTTTGCAGAAAATGAAAATTTGGTGTGTTAGCGCCGGCCTAACATGGGGGCAGGGACTGGGCGTCGGGGGAAGCGGGGTAATCGCATGTATGGAACAACTGCCGTTGCCCCTTTCTCCGGTAAAACAGTATGTGTCGACTTTGCAGGAATTTGCCAAAAACATTGCAGGATTGGAACAGGGAGAAGATATGTTTAAATCCTATTTTCTGCCGCAATTTCTATACAAAACTGTTGTGCGGTATGGATGGCACAAAAAGACGCATTCTAGTCGCAAAACACCAAAGTGGCTTGAA
Organism: Oscillospiraceae bacterium; assembly: GCA_031547945.1. Taxonomy (GTDB): domain Bacteria; phylum Bacillota; class Clostridia; order Oscillospirales; family Ruminococcaceae; genus JAVBRN01. The sequence continues at coordinate 26,028 of JAVBRN010000012.1, forward strand.
ATACAACCTGTCGGCACTTCCAATGCGTTTGAGATCAGCTAGGGAAAGCGCACAGGAGGAATCTGTTCTTTGATGGACTTTGAGCCACGATCTATAAACGATCGTTTTCATATACGATTGTAATATCTCTAAAATGAATTCTCCATAGAAAATACACTTGGGATTATATAAATTTCACCTGCCGAAAAATGATGATTTACTTTTCGGCAGGCTTTTTTTATAGGGATAATTGAATGACAGGCAGCGGAAATGGCGGCACAAAGTCGCTGAAACAATTGTGGGATGCCTATGGCGAAGTCGATGTAGGAGCAAGGGTCGCCCGGGTATTTCACCGCCGATGAAATGTACCAGAATTGAAATTGAGAGAAAATCTTTAAAAGCCGGATTTGTGATTACAGCGTGACTGCGTTAAACGCAACAAAATATGAACCAAGGAGCTATACAGAAATCGTTGCGATTGACTGTTCGCGATGGAAAACCCGTTTAATACTGCCTGTTTGAAACATGAGAAACAAACGGGATTCTTGGAACTCGTGCGTTGAGAAATTGACAGGCGATAACAGAAGCGGAAGGTCGGAAGAAATCATAATTTCTCCTGGCCTTCCGCGTGAACGTACCCATAACGGGGTCATGATTGATGAAAGGCTATCTGCGCGTGTCGCCAATGTTGGCAGTCATCTGCTCACAGACAAAGCGGAACCGAATTGGTTCGCCTTTATAGCTGGAATAGAATTTGTTTTTCAACCGATTCAGCACAATTTCGCAGGTCTCGATTGTAGTTGCGGGCAGCATAACCATGATCTGAGATTTGGATGGCTGCGTGACAACGTCGCCGCGCCGGAGACCAAACAAACACACATGCTTTAGCAACGCAAACGCCGACGTCAGAATATCTTCCGACGGCACCTCATTATCCACAGTTACCAAGGTGATCAGGGAAAGATATACTGATTGTCCGGAACGCTGGATTGCGCGCATCTCAAGACGATAGATATGTTTAAAGGTATCCATCTCACAAAAAAACGCTTCATTGACGCTTTTGCCGTCTTCCTGCAGTAACTTTTTAATGGTGGGCAGATCGTCCGGCAGATAGTGCGTTGCCTGCTTGTGAATATTTCGATAAAGTGTTTGCAAGGCTTCGGAAGGCTGCACACCGAGTTCTTTATACAACATTGCCGCGATGTAATCGTAATGTGCCAGCGCTTGCGACACCAATCCGAGAGAAACAAGCGCAGAAATCAGTGTTGCGTGCAAATTTTCGTCAAAAGGGTCAAACTCTATGGCTTTTTCACAGTAATGAACAATACTGTCATAATCATTTTCTGCAGCGCAAAGTTCCGACAGTTTTATAATAATTGATGTATAAAGCCGCTTATAGTAATTGGTGGTGGGAAAAACCCATCCCTCGGAATAAGATTCGGTGAGATAGTCCCCGTGATAAAGATGAAATGCTCTGTTATATGTTTCAATTTTTTTAGAGTTTTCCAGCGTGGTGTCAGCGGCGGATTTGAACAGGTCTTCAAATTCTTCTGCGTCGAGCCAGTAGGCAGCATTTTTATTCCAGATATAGCTGTTGTGCTGAAAAATGATAAATTCCTGTTTAGAATTAAATTGCTCGTTCAAAATGGCACGCAAACGGTAAATAAGTGTGTACAGCGCTTTAATGGGGTTGTCAACATCACCATCAGGCCACAACAAATCAATGAGTTTTTCTGTTGGGATCGGTGTTGCTCGGTTGGTAATAATGTATTTAAACAAGCGCCAGACCTGACCTGCGCGCGGAGAATTGTCAGAGAGAACCTTCTCTCCAACACGCACTGAAAAACTGCCAAGCGTTTCAATCATTAGAATTTGAGAGGCATCGCCCTGCTGTAGCATGATTTACCTCGCGTAAGACTATTTTTATTAGAATAAGAAAGAATTTCCAACTCTTTTATATCATACAAAAATTATTGACAATTAACAAGGGTTTATTAAAAAAGAAAGGTTTGATAACGCCGGGGCATGATTGAATTGTGACTCATTTGAGATTCTTGCCTGTATAATAGAACACAGAAAAATATGAAATGGTAAAATATCTACCGAGAAATAAGGAGAGACCGATGATTGCGGAACAAAGCAATATTCCATATAAATATAGCGAGACACGCGTTTACATAACGGGCGATAAGCAAACGTATAGTGGTTATTTTGAACATGTCGCAGGGCGGCAGGCCTGGCGGTTTGAAAGTCTTATCGACCTGCTGGCATTGCACGAGCGACTGTTCGCGCATATCGGATACCCGCAGGCAACTTGTGAAATGCGAGCATTTGACAATATCAAACATGTGACCAAACAGAGAGCATTAACAGAAACTGCAGTTTTACCGCAGGAGATTCCGCAGGAAGCAGGGCCGACTTTTGTCATCAATGTACTCTATCGGCAAAACGCATCCTGGCAGGGCACGATTGAATGGATTGAGCGCGGAATCGAGCTCTATTTTCGAAGTGTACTGGAGCTTATCCGGATTATGGACAGTGTCATCAACGCCGGCGACGAGCGCTGGGCGTAAATCGGCTAAAACATGTGGGGGAGGGAACGGGCAAGCCGTTCTCTTTTTTTATTAAATATTTCTCTTTCGCCTGCTATTGTGTTAAAATACAACAAACAGTTGAAGAGAGGCGCGGTCGACTGAAGTACTTGACCGCCGGACAATTACCATGCGTAAGCGAAAGAATATGTTTTTGTTTTTTTTATTACTTTTGTTTTCCATTGTTTTCATTTTTGCCGGCAATCGCATTGCGTCCAAAAATGCCGTTATGTTTTTGGGGCACACCGGACAATATAAGGACACCGATACCTATATTGTGCGTGTGGACACCGTTTTAGATATTCAAAATGAAACGCGCGATCTTGGCAGTATGGAGATGGAGGAGACGAAAGTACAGTTTTCCGGCACCATTCTTTTTGGAGAGCGCAAGGGCGACACGATTGTGGCGACGCAGACATTCGACAGCATGACAGGCGGGCGCGCCCGCACACCGGTGAAACCCGGAACGTGGCTGTTTGTCTATTTAACGCCGGAAACAAGCGATCAGTATTTTTCCGGAGAATATTTCCGGTTGCATTATATTATCATTATCGCCGTTCTATTTTTTCTGCTGCTGCTGGTGTTTGGCAAATCGAAGGGTCTTGCAACCATCCTTGCGCTGGGATTATCGGTTTTGGCTATTTTTATTGTATTTATTCCGGCGATTTTGTCCGGATTCAATATCTATTTTTGGGCGTTTCTCATCTGTCTGTTTACCATACTCATCAATCCATATTTCATAGGCGGGTTCAATAAAAAAAGTACAGCCTCGGTGCTGGGCTGCGCCGGCGGCGTTGTCGTTGCGGGGGTGCTCACGTTTCTGCTGAATGCCTGGCTGCAGATCACGGGCATTGTGGACGAAGAGACGACGATGGTCACTTTTATTTTGCAGGATACGCCGATCGATCTGCGCGCGCTGACCTTTGCCGCCATTCTAATCGGTGCGCTTGGCGCCACGGTCGACGTCTCGATGTCGATTGCGACATCGATCAACGAGATGAACGAAACGGCGCAATCATCTTCTTTTGCTTCGCTCGCCCGTTACGGCATGAATATCGGACGCGATATTATGGGCGCGCAGACCAGCACACTGGTGCTGGCCTATATCGGCGGATCGATGTCTTTGACCTTGCTGCTGGTCGCCTATCAAAATTCGATCACAGAGATGCTCAACCTGGAAATTGTCGTCATCGAGTTGCTGCAAATGCTCATCGGCGGCTTTACGATTTTATTTACGATCCCGGCCACAGCGCTGGTGAGCGCGATTTTGTTTGAGAAACACGGAACTGGCAGGGGAGAGGATAGAGACGGCTGGCAGCGCTCCAAAACAAAACAACACGCCAAACACAGGAGCACAAAACCGAATACCTTCCGCGTTGGCCATTGAGCGGAAGAGCTTGTGGTAAAAAATTGGGCACAAAAAAACCGCGCGGTCCGCGCGGTTTTTTTGGCGGCCGAAGAGCCGGGTAACAAAAACAGTGTACAACACGATCCAGCTGACGAAAGGTTTCCCACCCCTGCCGCCCAATCAATGGGGACTTCGCCCCAAACCCATTGAAGAAAATAAAAGACTGTTGGATGTAGGAAACTGTATAACGACGCTGGTTTCCATTCGTAGACCTGACTTTTAATCTCCGGTGTGTGGGGCGAAGCCTCACGTTATTCGGGTGGCTGGAGCGGGATTGCATTAGGCCAACGGACGGAACGCCTTGTGCATTTCGACGTTCTCGCGTCATATATAAGGACTGTTTCAACTAAAGTTCGTATACATAGAGATGATTTTCGCCGATGACCTGCCCTTCCAGAATTGGATAAAAACAGGCATCGATGCAAACATAAGTGTTTTGGCAAACGACTGTTTTTGATTGCTTAAACCTAATTAATCTTTGTATTTTTTGTGCCATCTAAACCGATTCGGTAAATGCCTTCTATAAAGACTCCATGCCCATCGTCTGTATCTTGCATGTTTTCATAATGAATCCAATTTCCATAGCCGCCCAAAACCACGCCATAAAACCTGTCATCAAATTTAAGTATTTGCTCCTGTCCGGTTTTGTCGGCTCTCATTTTATAAATGCCGCATTCACCAGCATTTTCCTCGCCGGAATAGATCACCCATCCGTTCATAACAAAAAAACTGTAACAGGAATCAGTGAACGTTATCCTGTTTTTTCCATCCAGATCATACCTTGTTAAGGCAGAATCCCGAAAGAAAATATAATCGTCTGTTACCACAAATTCTCCCGGTTCTCCAACCAAAGTGATAATATGTGTTTGATTGGAACCATCCATATCTATGCGATACACGCCCTCATTTTGGGCACTATAGTAAATCTGATCCTGGTATATTTGCAGATTCCAAAACGATCCATTTTGTGCGTATATCCTCTGCGGCGTTCCGCCCCGGATGTTCATTTTATAAACACCATCTTGGAAATCTGCTTCGATATTAGTTCCTACAAAATATATATCGTCATTTTTTACGTCAAAACTGAAACAAGTTTCCGCATTTTGCGCTTCCAGCAAAACTTCTGTTTCCAAGGTATTGATATCCATTTTGTAAATGTATGAGCCCTGCGTAAAAACAAGATATTCGCCGCACTGCATTAAGTTGTTTGCGCCGCCGCCGCGCAAAAAGCCCAAGTTCGCCTCAAACAACTCGGTTCGATTCTGCCGGTCCAGATCCATTCTGTAGATTGTTTCGAAATACGAAAAGAACACCCAGCCGTCGATCTGGCATGCTTCGCTATAATACGCCAACGCGTTGTTCATTTTTAGCGACTCGATCGCCTCATAGTATGACATCCCACATCCAACAAGAACACAACAGGAGGCAAGAAGTACCGCGGCGGTGACCGTTGCCAGCGTTGCGTGCCAGCGGCGGCGCGTTGTTTTCAGTACACAGACAAGACGCGCTTTTAATTCACGTTTTGATGACGCAATTCCGGTTGCCGCAAGCGCAGTGCGCTGCGCGGCGAACGAAAGCAACGTGGTTGCGTAGCGCTTGCGGTTGCGTGCCGAGAGATTGCTGACAACTGCCTCATCACAGTGCCGTTCACAGACTTGCGCGTATTCACGCCGCAGCAGATGGAAAAACGGATTGAACCAATGCATGGCTGAGAAAAAAAGCAGTACTAGTTTAAGCAGTAAATCGCCGTGTTTTTGGTGTGTCAACTCATGGCGAACAGCAAAATCAAATTGGGTTTGTGTCATGTCACGCGCTGGCAAAACCAGAAGTGGCCGCAATACACCGGTGATGATGGGCGCCGCAACCAGTGGGCTTTCCACCAACAGGGGAACACGGCGCATCTGCATCTCGGCGGCGAGTGTGCGCAAAAGTTCCAGCTGCCAAAAGCGGGAGACGGCGTGCATGCTGCGGTACAGTCTGTGTCGAAATAAAAAATACCGAATGCCAAAAAAGACGAAGAAAGCAAAGACACCGGCGAAATAGAAATAGGCAAACCAAACGAGGCCAGCACGAACAAAAACGGTGTCGGCCTTTTGCACCGCGGCGCCAAACTGCTGTCCAAGCTGATAGGCGGGGTTGGGTTGCAGCATGTCGTCAAGGGTTTCTGGTGTTTTGGTGGTTTGGTCAGACGCGGAATCGTCAGAAGGGGACAGCGCCTCGTCCACCGCTGTCAATTCTGTGGAGGACATGCCTGCATCAGAATGATCCGCCGCAGATTGCGGGGCAGGGATGGACAGGACTGTGCGCGAAACGGATTGGTACACCAAGCCAATTGGCAGAATAAAAAGTGTGATGCCGCAGAGTAAAAGTGTTTTTTGCAGCATGCCTTGCAACTGCTTGTAAAAGGGGCGCGACAATAACAGCAATACTGCGCATATGCTGCCGATGAGCGTACAGGGCAATAAAACGTCACGCAAGAAATTAATCATCCGCTGCCTCCACATCTTGCTGTTCCAGCCAAGCTTTGACTTCGTCCAGTTCTTTTTTGGACAGATGTTTCTCGGAAACCATGGCGCTCATAAAATTTTTCAGACTGCCGCCAAACTGCGTTTCCAATAGACGTTTGCCAATTGACATGGCATAGGCATCCTGCGAAATCGCAGGTGAATACAAAAAAGCCATTTTACTTTTATCTGCGGCGAGCATCCCCTTTTTTATCAGGCGCCCCAAGAACGTTAACAGCGTCGTGCGTTTCCAGTTCTTTTCTGTGACACGCTTTTGAACTTCTTCGCTGGTCATGGGACCGTATTGCCAGAATTGCTCCATGATATAGAGTTCGGCTTTTGGTAACTGCATGAACTATCCCCCCGATCAAAGCTACGCATTGTAGACACTATAACAGCGTTTAGCGAGCAAGTCAATTGATTATAATTACATCTTTATATAGAAAAGTCATCTTACAGGCAAACGACCGGGAATTCCGGTATTGGCACGAACCGCACGGCACAGTTGCAACAAAAGCGATCCTCCGCAAAATAAACGTCGAAAAACGCTTGACTTCTGCTTGCGTGGCCTATATAATAAACTTCGCGCCTCAAAAAAGGCGGCACTACCCGGACCTTGAAAATTAAACAATATTGCAAGCTTGAAGGACCCTTTTCAAGGACCCTGGCGAGAGTCAGGGAGTGTTATGAAAAGAACACAAAGTAAAACGGAAGCTATGTAAGTAGTTTTTGAGCTGGAGATATAGAGCGGTTGTTGTTTCGACAAGAACTGCTTCATATACCAAATGATTAAGAGTTTGATCCTGGCTCAGGACG
>JAVBRN010000013.1:0-44353 GCA_031547945.1 Oscillospiraceae bacterium
TGCGGGAAGAGAAGCTAAGTTACAGTGAAGCGGAGCGGCGATTCGAGGTATACCGCAAGCGAATAGCGGACTGGGAGCGCATCTACCTGGAGACGGGCCCGGAGGGTTTGTATGTAGAGCGGCGAGGGCGAGGTGGCCAAGACGACCGCGACTATGCTTTTGTGCATGCGCAAACGTGTGAAAGCTGATAGAAGCTTTAAAAAAATAGTTTAGAGTGATTTCAAGAGGATGGAAAGCGCTTTCCGCGATTGGAAACGCAATGCGTAGACATTTGGAGAAAGGAAGCCCAGATGAAATTGGTGATTTTGGATGGCGGCATGGTGAACCCCGGAGATCTCTCCTGGGAAACATTTTCCGCGTTTGGCGCGCTAACGGTGTACGACCGCACACCGCCCGCGCAGGTGCTTGACCGTATGCGCGGGGCGGCGATTGTGCTGTCCAATAAAGTCACAATGGACGATGCGCTGTTTGCACAGTGCCCCGACCTGAAACTGTTGGCAGTGCTTGCGACAGGTTACAATTGTTTTGATGTCGCGGCGGCCACGCGGCGCGGCATCACTGTCTGTAATATCCCGGCCTACGGCGGCGACGCGGTGGCACAGCACACCTTTGCGCTGCTGCTGGAGATCTGCGCGCATTCGGGTGACCACAACGCAAGCGTGCATCGCGGAGATTGGGTGAAGGCGCAGGATTATTGTTATTGGCTGACGCCGCTCACCGAGCTTGCGGGCAAAACATTTGGTATCATAGGGCTTGGTAACATCGGCAGGAAGGTCGCGGACATCGCGGTTGCCTTTGGCATGCAGGTTCTGTATAACAGCCGGACACGTCACAGCGAAGCGGAAACGAAACACATCCAGTATGCCTCACTCGATGATTTGCTGGCACAGAGCGATATCGTCTCGCTGCACTGCCCGCTGACGCCGGAGACAACACGGTTGATCAATGCGCGGGCGATCGCCCGCATGAAAGGTGGCGCGATCTTGTTGAATACGACGCGCGGCGCGGTGCTTGACGAACGGGCGGTGGCCGATGCGTTAAACAGCGGAACGTTGGCCGCTGCCGGTATTGACGTTCTTTCGGCGGAACCGCCGCAGATGGATAACCCGCTGCTCCTGGCCAAAAACTGTATTGTGACACCGCACATCGCCTGGGCGCCGCGCGAGACGCGCGCACGCCTTATGCAGATTGCATATGACAACGTAAAAGCGTTTGTTGCCGGCGCGCCGCAGAATGTGGTGACGGAGTAGTGTCAACCGATGCGCGGAGATAGTGGGAAAATAGAGATCAGTTGATGTTGCTGGAGCAATGTGCGCCGAGGTTTCTCTGCGCGCGGCCGTGCATTGAAGATGCGTACCCTGCGCTCGATGATAAATAGGACAAAGCATATATTTTTGTGGCTTTTTAGAAAAACGCATCCGAAATTTTATTTCGGATGCGTTTTTGCCGCACCAAAAAAACGGCTGTCTCATAGGATAAACCGGGACGAAAACTGCGGGCAATTGCTGCGCGCAGCATTTCCTTTCTACAAGTGAGGTGTCCATGGTGCAAAACGAAATCTTTGCCGTCATCGGCGGCGACCTGCGCTGCGCGTACGTTGCACAGTTTCTGCTCAAAGACCGGCGCGAAGTGCGCACGGTAGGCTTGGAGCTGTCCGGCATTGTTGATGTGTCGTGCATCAACACGCTCGACGAAGCGCTTTCGGTTGCGGATTATGTCATCCTGCCGCTGCCGCTGCTCGACAAAGATGGAAATGTGCTTGCCAAATACACCAACACAAAGTTGGATATTTTTACTATTTTAAAAAATGCAAAGCGCGAAGCCGTGCTGTATGCGGGCAGAATCCCGGGTTCGGTGACGGCGTTTGCAACAGAACACGGCAAAGAGATGTACGATTATTACCTGCGCGAAGAATTGCAGATCAAAAACGCGGTGCCTACGGCCGAGGGAACGGTAGAACGGCTGATGGAAAAAATCCCGACCACAATTTTCGGCGCGCGAATCCTCGTTACCGGATTTGGCCGCACCGCGCAGGCGCTCTGCCTGTTGCTGAAGGCGATGGGAGCGGCGGTCACGGTCGCCGCGCGCAAAAGCGAGGCGCTCGCCCATGCGCAGAGCATTGGCTGCAACGCGATGCCATTGCAGAGGCTGGCACATGAAAAACTGCATTTTGACGCGATTGTCAACACGGTGCCTGCGCGCGTTATCACCGATGTCGTGCTGGATAAGGTGCGGCCCTACTGCTATATCGTGGACATCGCCTCCGCGCCGGGCGGCATTGACTTCGATTATGCGGCGCGCCATGGACTTTTGGCCGAAAGCGCACTGTCTTTGCCGGGGCAAGTTGCGCCCAAAACAGCTGGAAAAATCATCAAGGAAACAGTGTGCAACATGATTGGAGAGAGGGGATGCGGCGATTGAAGGAGTGCACGGTTGGGTTTGCACTGTGCGGATCGTTTTGCACGTTCGAAACGGCGCTCGCCGCCATGCAAAAATTGATAGACAGCGGCAACGTAGTGTTGCCCATTTTATCCTTTAATGCGGCGGGACTGGATACGCGGTTTGGCACAGCGCAAAGTTTCATCGATCGGATCAAGCAGATGACAGGAAAAGGGATTATCGCGACAATAGAAGATGCGGAACCGATTGGTCCCAAAAAAATGTGTGATGTCTTAGTCATTGCGCCATGTACCGGCAATACGCTCGCAAAACTGGCGGCGGGCATTACGGACACTCCCGTGACGATGGCGGCAAAGTCACACTTGCGCAACGGACGCCCGGTGGTCCTTGCTATTTCCACGAACGACGCACTTTCGGCGTCGGCGCGAAACATAGGAGAGTTGTTCAACCGAAAACATTACTATTTTGTGCCGATGAAACAGGATGCCCCTGACAAAAAGCCGACGTCTGTGGTTGCGGATTTCGAGCGAATCACAGATGCGATTGAACACGCCCTGTTGGGTAAACAGATACAGCCGGTTTTTTATTAAATTTACTTGGGAGGGTAGCAATACCCTCCGCTTTTTTTGTTTCAGCGCCTGTTCTTTGGACACAAAAAAGTACGCCGCGGAAAACGGATTCCAATTTATGGATAAAAGATACAATTATATGCAATAGATAAGAAACTGTTACATTTTTAGTGTGGAAAAATAACAAACTGCAACAAAATGTCATACTTTAGTCAACAAATAGGTCGCCAGCTAACAAAATTCCTATTGTTTATTACTTTCTTAAATAATATAATTAATTGTAGAAAATATCGTGGAAGGTAGTGTTTTGCAAGCGCAAGGTGCGAAAATCAACTGCGACGTAATTGTAATCGGCGCAGGCCCGGCCGGGTTGATGGCGGCATACCAGGCGGCTGTGCGCGGGTTGCGTGTTTTGTTGATCGAGCAGATGGACAAGCCTGCCCGCAAGCTCCGGATTACCGGAAAAGGGCGCTGTAACGTCACCAACGATACGGATCTCGATGGTTTATTGCGGCACATTCGCGGCGGCGCGCGTTTTATGTACAGCAGTTTTGCCGCGTTTGATAGCGCTGCAATCCAGCGATTTTTCACAGAGCAAAATGTGCCGCTGAAAGTGGAGCGCGGAAACCGTGTGTTTCCGGTCAGCGACCATGCGGACGACATTGCCGATGCACTCGTGGCCGCTGTACGAAAGGCAGGCTGCGATTTTATACAGGCGCGCGTTGCCTCCCTTTTAATGGAGTGCGGAAGATTGGCCGGCGTGCGGCTTGCTGACGGCAACCCGGTTCGCAGCCGCGCGGTCATTGTGGCGACCGGCGGTGTGTCCTACCCAAAGACGGGATCAACTGGTGACGGTTATCGATGGGCCCGCGAAGCTGGACACACGATCATTGAGCCGAGACCATCTCTCGTGCCGCTCGTCTGCGCCGGTGATGTCTGCGCACAGTTGCAGGGATTGTCGCTGCGCAATGTGCAGCTGACGGCATGGCGTCGCGGCAAATTGTTTTTCCAGCAACAGGGCGAACTTCTGTTTACCCATTTTGGGATTTCAGGCCCACTGACCTTGACACTGAGCGCAGACCTTGCCAGCGGGGATTTTACTGGGCTTGCCGTTGCGATCGATTTAAAACCTGCGCTCGACAAAGCAGCGTTAGACAAAAGAATCGTGCGTGATTTTACACAAAACAGCAATCGCGCATTTAAAAATAGCCTGGACGCGCTCTTGCCGAGGAAGCTGATTCCTGTTATCGTAGAAAAAAGCGGTATCGATCCAGAGCAGAAAGTAAACAGCATAACGGCTGCACAGCGCGAGAAACTGGGTCGGATGCTTAAGGCATTCGAACTAGAGGTCATCGCCGCCCGGCCGATTGCGGAAGCGGTCATTACGGCTGGCGGTGTTGCGCTGGGTGAGATAGAGCCGAGGACAATGATGTCTAAAAAGATAGAGAATCTATATTTTGCGGGCGAAGTGCTGGATGTTGATGGGTTGACGGGAGGATTTAACCTGAGCATCGCTTTTGCAACGGGCGCTGCCGCCGGCACACATTGTTTGGAGGGAATGAACGGATGAAGGCTATTGCCATTGATGGGCCCGCTGGCGCGGGCAAGAGCACAATGGCGCGCCGCCTGGCGGAGGAACTGGGTTATATTTACGCTGACACCGGTGCGCTCTACCGTGCAATTGGATACTTTGTACTGTTGCACGGCGCTGATGTGCGCGATGAGCCCACGGTAGTAGGGCTTCTTGCTGGCATCAATATTGATTTACGGTTCGTCGATATGGAGCAGCGCGTTTTTTTGAACGGTATGGATGTCACAAGTAAAATTCGAACCGAAGCTGTCTCGATGGCAGCTTCTGCAGTTTCGGCGCTGCCGTCAGTGCGCGCGTTTTTGCTGGAAATGCAGCGCAATATCGCGCGGGATAACAATGTTGTTATGGATGGCCGGGATATTGGCACTGTGGTGTTGCCCGATGCCGATGTCAAAATCTTTTTGACAGCTTCTCCGGAAGAGCGTGCGCGGCGCCGCTATGAAGAGCTGGTACGCAAAGGCGTCAGCGCAGATTATGATGCGGTGCTCGAGGATATGCGTCGGCGGGACTATGAAGACAGCCATCGCGATATCGCGCCGCTGAAACCGGCGGACGACGCGATTTTGGTGGATACGACCGGCAATGAGATTGATCGGTCAATCGCGATACTGACAAAGATTGCAAAGGATAACCTCGGCTGATATGGTGTTATATTCGATCATATGCTTTTTATTTCGCTGGCCATATCGGCTGTTGTTTCGCGTGAAAGTGGAGGGCTTTGAGCATGTGCCGAAAGAAGGCGGCGCAATTCTCTCTTCGACCCACATTCACATATTAGATCCGGTCACACTCGCATTTTGCGGCAAGCGGCATCTTCGCTTTATGGCAAAAGAGGAATTGTTCCGGTTTAGACCGTTCGGCGCGTTGCTGCGGTCGCTTGGCGCTTTTCCGGTACGGCGCGGACGCAGTGACAAAGGCGCGGTAGAAACATCGGCCAATGTGCTGAAAGCGGGCCATCTGCTTGGAATCTTCCCGGAGGGGACGCGTTCCAAAGACGGAAAGCCCGGCGAGTTTAAAGCGGGCGTTGTCCTGATTGCGCGAATGGCGCAGGTTCCCATAGTGCCGGTCGCGATCATCGCAAAACACGGATATCTGCCGTTTGGCGGCATCACAATCCGGTTCGGAGAACCGATTGCGATTGAAACGCTGGAGACAGCGGAGGGCGACAGCAAAATGCTGCGCCACGCCATCGGGGTGTTGCGCGAAAAAACGGTTTCCCTGTTTCCGCGCGAGGAAGTGATATCATGAAGCGTATAACGGTTGCAAAAACCGCCGGCTTTTGTTTTGGCGTGGACCGCGCGGTCGATATCTGCAACGATCTGTTACGGCGGGGAATGCACATTGCGACGCTGGGCGAGATTATCCACAATGCCGCGGTGGTGGCCAACCTAGAAGCACGCGGCGGCAGGGTGGTACACGCGCCGGAGGAGACGCCGCCGGACACAACGCTTGTGATTCGCAGCCATGGTGTTGGCAGAGAAATTTACGAGCGGTGTGCCGCGCGAAATATTCCAATTGCGGATGCGACCTGTCCGTTTGTATCCAAAATCCATAAAATTGTTAAGAATTATGGGGAAAAAGGGTATACTGTATTCATAGCAGGCGACAAAAACCATCCGGAAGTGCAGGGAATTGTTGGGCATTGTGTCGGCGATGTGTATATTTTTGATGGGCTAGAATCGCTTAAAATCCTTTTAAAAGGCGATATTTCGGCGGAACGGGCCATCATGGTCGCGCAAACGACGTTCCACTTGGCAGAGTACGATCGATGTATTGACCACTTAAAAAACATATATACAAATTTGTCGGTTTTTGATACAATATGTACTGCGATGCGCGCACGGCAGAGTGAAGCAGAGCAGCTAGCAAAGTGTTGTGATGTGTGCATAGTAATTGGTGGACGAAACAGCTCCAATACAAATAAGCTGTACGATGTTTGTTCCCGGTATACCAGAACCTACTGGATTGAATCGAAGGATGAACTGACAGCAGAGATGTTTCTTGGCGCGGATACCATCGGTGTCACTGCGGGTGCTTCTACGCCATCCCCCTTAATCCAGGAGGTACTGAACAAGATGGACGAGTTCATCAAAGACGAGGAATTTAACTTTGAGGAAGCGCTAGAAGAATCCTTAAAGATGGTGCACCGCGGCCAGCGCGTGGAGGGCATTGTCACCTCTGTTCACGCGAACGAAGTGACCGTGGACATCGGCACAAAGCAGACTGGGTTTATCCCGTTGGAAGAACTCAGCGACGATTCCTCGGCGAAGGCGGAAGACCTTGTAAAAGTGGGCGACAAACTCAACCTCATTGTCACGAAAGTGCAGGAGATGGAAGGGTTTGTAACGCTTTCCAAAAAACGGATAGACTCCGAAAAAGGTCTGGAAGAGTTAGAAAAAGGTGTCGAAGAAGGCACAGTGTTTGACGCGTATGTCACAGAAATTGTCAATAAGGGCTTGGTTGCGATCGTCAAGGGTGTGCGCGTGTTTATTCCGGCATCGCAAGCGACATTGCGCCGCGGCGAGCCGTACGATCAGCTTGCAAGGACCCATCAGAATATTAAAATTATCGAGGTCAATCCGCAGCGCCGCCGCGTGATCGGCTCAATCCGCGCTGTTCTTGATGTGGAAAATGAGCAGAAGCGCGAAGCGTTTTGGAAGGATGTCGAAGTCGGCAAGCGCTTTACAGGCAAAGTGAAATCGCTGACAACCTATGGCGCATTTGTGGATTTGGGCGGCGTTGACGGCATGATTCACAAAAGTGAGCTCTCTTGGGATCGCATCAGCAAGCCTTCCGATATTGTGAATGTCGGCGACGAGGTGGAAGTCTATATCAAAGAGTTTAATCCCGAGACACGCAAGATCTCGCTTGGCTACCGCGATGAAGCGGATAACCCATGGAATCAGATTAAGCAATACGAGATCGGATGTGCTTTTGAGGCACCGGTGGTTTCTGTCACCGCGTTCGGTGCGTTTGTGCGCATTCTGCCGGGGGTGGACGGTTTGGTACACACCAGCGAGATGTCAAGTGAGCGGGTCAACAATCCCGGAGATGTTGTGCGGGTGGGCGATCTGGTCAAGGTGCGTCTAATCGGCGTTGATTTTGAGAAAAAGCGCATTTCGCTTTCGATGCGGCCGGAGAACAGTGAGGACGAATCGGCTGCGCAGGAAGAGATTGCCGAGACAGCCGGCATATCTGCGGAACAAGCAGATGACAGTGTCGCGGAAGCAACCGAGACAGAGACACCGGCGGCAGACGCCGAGTAATGAAGATTGCGGCACCCAGTCGGGTGCCTTTTTCTTTTGTTATCAGAACCGCTTGTTATGCCGGCGAAAGTTCTGTGCGCGATTAGGCGGCCACTCGACATCAGACGCTTTCCGGCGCGGTGCAAACCATCTGCGCAGCGCGTGATGAATGACAGTTGCACCTGTATGTCGTTTGCGTTCGAAATGCACGTCATATAATCTGAATAATAGGATATGCTGTGCGCGCACGCACTGGTTTTAAAAACTCGAAGCGGAGGGGATGTAGTGGAGACAAGACAGGAGATGGCGGCAAAGCTGTTTGCGGCGGGGTTTAACTGCGCACAGTCGGTACTCGGCGCGTTTTGCAACGATTATGGAATGAAGACGAAAACGGCGCGCCGGCTGTTTGGCGGGTTTGGCGGCGGCGTGCGCAGCGGCGAAATTTGCGGCGCTGTTACGGGCGCCGTTGCCGTGATTGGGATGAAGTATGGGCACGCGGATGCGGGGGATGCGGCTGCAAAGCAACTGTGCAACGAAAAAACGGTTGCGTTTCTCGGCGCGTTTCGTGCGCGCAACCAGTCGATCGTCTGCCGGGATCTTTTGGCTTACGATATCTCCAGGCCGGAGGGCTATGCGCTTGCGCTGGAGCAAAACCTTTTTAGCACGAAATGCGTTGCACTCGTGCAGGACGCGGTCGCGCTGTTGGAAGAACAAGGATATTGATGCAGTAGCATTTCTTTAAGTTTTTCAAAAATCACGTGGCGGAAAAACGCTTTCCGGCACGCTTTTTTGTATTGTGAAAATTCGACGGACAAGTGGTTCGAAAATGTCTTCTGCCGATAAAATATAGAGAAGCAACATCGAGACCAAGCGAAAAAAACAAGAAGAGTGCATGCGGCTTTGCTAGTCGTCCAGCGTGATACCCATATATCAAACATCTACAAGAAGCCGATGGACAAAATCGTTGCGTGAGGAATCGTCATTTTTCGGAAAGGAGATTTCGTACTTTTTGCACCGGGACATACATAAACTGCAGTAGGACAAGATGATAAGAAGGACGCGTGCAGTTTATGACGAAAACAAAAGAAAAGACAAATGGCCTTTCGGAAAAACAGGCAAATGAACGGCTGGCAAAGTATGGCGAAAATGTGTTGGAGGGAAAGCGCGGCAGAAGCGCTGTCGGCATCTTTCTGAGCCAGTTTAAAGATGCGCTACTTTTGATTCTCGCCGCTGCGGCCCTCATTTCGGTGCTCTTTGGACAACTGACTGAAGCAATCAGCATTATCGCAATTTTAGTTCTGAATGCGTTTATGGGCTTTATTCAGGAATACCGCACCGAAAAAACGCTGCAATCTCTCAAAGAGATGACAGCGCCCGTTGCGCGCGTGTATCGCGACGGAGAATTTAAAACCATTGCGGCCTCACAGTTGGTGCCCGACGATGTGATATCGCTGCAGGCTGGCGACCGCATTCCCGCAGACTGTGTTTTGTTGGAAAGCGCCGGCGTCAAAACAGACGAGGCGATTCTCACCGGCGAATCGGCAACGATTGCAAAGCAGGCCAACCTGGAGGCGCACAACAAGCTTTTTATGGGTACCAGTATTGTGGCGGGGCATGGTCTGGCGCAGGTTTTAAAAACCGGTATGCACACCGAGATGGGCGGCATTGCTTCGCTCATCGACGATGCGAAGGAAGAACCGACGCCGTTGCAGATCCGTTTGGCGGCGCTCGGCAAATTCATCGCCGTTACCTGTCTGCTGTGCGGTTTGGCCGTGATTGTAATCGGGCTTTGGCGGCGAGACAGCACAATCTTTGATCTCTTTTTGACCGGCATTTCCCTGGCCGTCGCGGCAATTCCCGAAGGGCTGCCGGCCATTGTCACCATTGTGCTCGCGCTCTCGGTCAACCGCATTTTATCGCGAGGGGCAATAATCCGCAAACTGCATGCGGTAGAGACGCTCGGCAGCGCTTCGATCATCTGTTCCGACAAAACCGGAACGATTACCGAAAACAAAATGACGGTGACCAATCTCTACTGTATGGGGAACCAATATAGTATGTCTGGGGGCGGCTTGTCCGCGCGCGGCTCGCTTATGCAAAATAATGTCGCGGTCAAGGTTGGCAGCAATGAAACGCTAAAAGCGGCGCTGATCTGCGGCACGCTGTGTACAACGGCCTCTATTGCTGTAAACGGCGACCAATTGGTTGGCGATGGCAGCCCGACCGAGGTGGCGCTGCTTTGCGCCGCCTATAAATGCGGCATCCGGCGCGAAGCACTGGTCAAAGAGTTTCGGCTGCTCGATGAAAAGCCATTCGATTCCGGCCGCAAAATGATGTCGGTGCACGTCAAACGCGGCGACGCGCGCATTGTTATGGTTAAAGGCGCACCCGACATTATTCTATCACGCTGCAGTCACATCAGCACCGGTGGCGGTATCCGAACGATAACATCCGCCGATAAAAAGGGCATCACCAAAGAAATCGAAACCATGGCAAACGATGCGCAGCGCGTGATCGCGGTCGCAGTACGCAACGGCGCGTTTCAGGAGACGGATCTCACGTTTTTGGCGCTGTTTGGCATGAAAGATCCGCCACGCAAGGAAGTGAAAGCCGCGGTGCGCACCTGCCGGCTGGCGGGTATCAAGCCGGTGATGATCACGGGCGACCACGCCGCGACAGCCCGCGCCATTGCGCGGGAGGTGGGCATCCTGCAAAACGGAGACCGCATCATCGAAGGCGAAGAACTGGACGGTATGGACGATGATACGCTGCGAAAAGCGGTGCGCAACACGGCGGTATTTGCACGCGTTTCGCCCAAACACAAACTGCGCATTGTGCGCGCCTATAAACAAAACAACCACATTGTGGCGATGACCGGCGACGGCGTAAACGATGCGCCCGCGATCAAAGAGGCGGATATCGGCGTCGCAATGGGCATCTCGGGCAGTGATGTGACAAAAGAGGCGTCCTCGGTTGTCATTCTTGACGACAACTTTGCGACCATTGTTGCGGCAGTGGAGGAGGGCCGCATCATCTATCAAAATATTCGACGGTTTATCCGTTTCCTGCTCACAAGCAACTTGGGCGAAGTCATCACCGTTCTGCTCGCGATGGTGCTGGGCCTGCCGCCGGTGTTCTTGCCCATCCAAATTCTGCTGATCAACCTTGTCACAGACGGTTTGCCGGCGATTGCGCTCGGCATGGAACCCGCGGAAAAGGACATCATGAAGCAAAAGCCGCGGCCCGAAAACGAAAGCCTGTTTGCCGGCGGCCTTACCGGAACCATCCTGTTCCGTGGCGCGATTCTGGGTCTTTGCAATATTCTTTGTTATATCCAGGTGTTCCGCATGTCCGGCGATCTGGTGCTTGCGCGCTCGGCCGCTTATATAACGCTGATCATCGCACAGATGATCCATGTGTTGGAATGCAAGCTTGAGGGCGGCTGGCGCAACGCGAATTTTTTCGGAAACCGAACCTTGGTGTTTGCAATTTTTGTTTCGATCGCGGTGACCTTTGCGGTAGTCTATCTCCCGCCGCTGCAGGCAATATTTCAAACGACAGCGGTGACAGGCAGATATTTATTGCCGATGCTGGGATGTATTGTTTTGAGTCCAATCCTGGGATTTATTTCCGGAAAGATACAAAAAAAGGAAAAGAACGTATAAATAACACCCTCTGCTTTTGTGAAAACTAAGATCGTTCTGATTAAGCCAGAGGGAGTTGAAATCACATGCGAAAGCTGATCCGACCGATCGCGACTGTGCTGGTTTTTGCATTGCTGCTCTACGGCGGGTTCCTAATCCTCGATGACAATTATCTGCCGAGTACTATATACCTATTCGAGAACGAAACGTTTGAATATGGCCAAGGACTGCTCACGCTGCGCACAAAAAAAGGCAGCGTGACCGAAGCGTCTACAAGGGTGGGAGGATCTTACAACGCACAACTGTATCTGTTCGATTTGATTCCGTTGAAAACCGTACGCGTCTCGACGATTGAGCGCACCTATCTTGTCCCGGGCGGCATGACGTTCGGCGTAAAAATGTTTACGTCGGGCGTCATTGTTGTCGGCATGGGAGATGTGTATACCGCCGGTGGAAAGGTTTGTCCTGCGCGTGACGCCGGCTTGGAGCTGGGTGATATCATCATTACTGTCGATGGAAAGACTGTGACGGGAAATGACGATTTGGCTTCCATTGTCCAGCAGAGCAACGGCGAAGCGCTAAAAATTGTGTACATGCGAAACGGCGTGCGGGCAACCGCGCGCGTGACGCCCGCCAACGCGAAGGACGGGACAGGCTTTAAAGCGGGCATGTGGGTGCGGGATTCCTCGGCCGGCATCGGCACGGTCACCTATATTAATGAAGCAACGGGCATGATGGCGGGTCTGGGACACGGCGTAACCGACAGCGACACCGGTGTGGTGTTGCCGGTTGGCAGCGGCGAACTTGTGCCGGTACAAATCACTGGCGTTCACAAGGGACAAGTCGGTTCCCCGGGCGAACTGCGCGGCAATTTTGGGCTGCGCACGCCGATTGCAACGCTGGATTACAACTGCGAGGCAGGGATATTTGGTACGGTGGCTTATAAGTTCTACACGGCGGAACCGTTGCCGGTTGCTTTGAAGCAAGAGGTCAAAACCGGGAAAGCGCTGTTGCTTTGTACCATCAATGGGGAAGGCCCCAAATATTATGATGTCAGTATAGAGTCGATCAATCTCTCTGATTCGACACCAACCAAAAATCTGGTCATTAAAATTACAGACCAGGCGCTCATCTCGGCGACGGGAGGCATTGTGCAGGGCATGAGCGGCAGCCCAATTATACAAAACGGCAGAATCATCGGGGCGTTAACGCATGTTTTTGTAAACGATCCGACAAAAGGCTATGGAATTTTTATCGAAAATATGCTGTATAATGAGAAGTATGCTGCTACCGTAAAAACAAATGATTATGCGGCATGATTTTTCTTTAATTATCTTGACATTTCTTGTTAAATTATGGTAGCATGGTGATACTTGGAAGACGGCTAAATTTATTTAGTCGAAGGGGTGTCTTTAGCAGTGGGCAACAGTTTTACGGTGTTGGTTGCGGATGCGAGCGCAGATTTCGGTCAAATGTGTGCTCAGGAACTGCAAAAGCGTGGCTACAGAGTATTGAATTGTGAGAAAGACGGACGAGTCGTAGTGAATACGGTGCGGGAGCAGTCCCCAGATGCAGTGATCGTTGATATGTTTTTACCGTCGAAAGATGCCATCAGTATCATTGGAGATTTAAAAGCAGACGGAAAGACAAGGCTCCCAGCATTCTTTGTGATGTCGGGGTTCGACAATGCCGTGATGGAACGAGAAGTCATCAAGGCAGGTGCCGCATTCTACATCCTCAAGCCATTCGACATTTCGGTGCTTGCCGACAGGATATCGATGTTTACAACAGCGGAAGTTCAGCTGCAGGTAAACGAGGCGCCGGGCGAAGTCGATTTGGAAGTGATGGTTACCGACATCATCCATCAGATCGGTGTACCCGCACACATCAAAGGGTATCACTATCTGCGCGATGCGATTATCATGTCGATTGAGGATAACGAGATGATAAACGCAGTGACAAAGAGGTTGTATCCCTCCATCGCAAAAAGATACAAGACAACCTCGTCCCGTGTCGAACGGGCGATCCGCCACGCGATTGAAGTTGCGTGGGACCGCGGCGATGTCGACACACTCAATTCTTACTTTGGATACACCATCCACAGCTTGCGCGGCAAACCGACAAACTCAGAATTTGTCGCAATGATCAGCGACCGTGTTCGACTGACACTCAAGAAAACCCAGCTGGCCACAGCAGTGAGCTGAAACTCACACAAAAGACCGCCGTCGAGAGACGGCGGCTTTTTGTTTTATCGAAAACAACGGGGAAATCAGAGGCGAAGACAAGAAGCAAAAACGGTAATGGACTTAAAAAAGTGGAACATTCAAAAACAGTTCCCGATTGAAATATAAATAGACAATTTATTATAAAGATAAATACAGAGTCGACGATGCCACGGTTTTCCAATGCTATCCAGCTTGGTATTGCTGCGGACAAAGCAGCAGGCAGGGATTTTATACGGCGTTGAAATCAAAGGACAATTTGTCTTTATTTATTAGAATATGCTATAATATTTTTCTACATATGGGCAGAATAGTCCTAAGCTTTGCAGCGTTTAAAAAGGGGAGCGCATCCATGCCAAACATCAGCGCAGTCATTGTTGCCGGCGGCAGTTCGTCCCGCATGGGAGGCGTCGACAAGCTTTTTTTGCGAATCGGCAGCCGGACCGCCATCGAGCGATCGGTCGACGTGTTTCAAGCACACATGCTGGTGAATGAAATCATTGTGGTCACAAGTGAACAAAATTTGGCCCGTGTCCGCCAGCTGTGTGCGGAATATGATAAAGTAAAAGCTGTGGTATTGGGCGGCGCGCATCGTAACGCGTCGGTGCAAGCGGGCATCGCGGCGTGCAGCCCGGATGTCCAATACTATGCCATTCACGATGCGGCGCGGCCGCTTGTGTCCGCGCAGTTGATCACGGATGTGATCTATGCGGCGATCGAATATGGCGCTGCGGCGCCGGGAACGCCGCTGACCGACACCATAAAGCAGGTGGATGCGCAAAACACAATTGTGCACACGCCAGACCGCAGTACACTCTTCGCCGTTACGACCCCGCAGGTGTTTGAGGCGACGCTCTATCGTGCGGCCGCGAAAGGGCAGGGAGAGGTATTTGATGACTGCCAGC
Organism: Oscillospiraceae bacterium; assembly: GCA_031547945.1. GTDB lineage: Bacteria > Bacillota > Clostridia > Oscillospirales > Ruminococcaceae > JAVBRN01. The sequence goes on from JAVBRN010000013.1 coordinate 14,577, forward strand.
TGTTGGAGAATGTAGGCCGCAAAGTCAAAATTGTGCCGAACGCCGCACACAATATTAAAATTACAGCGCCCGGCGACATTGCGCTGGCGCGCTACATAGCGGGAGAGCAAGAAATGCGCATTGGACACGGCTATGATGTACACCGCCTTGTGGCTGGGCGCCGTTTGGTGTTGGGCGGGGTGGAGATTTCGCACGAAACCGGCTTGCTTGGCCATTCGGACGCAGACGTTGTCACGCACGCAATCATCGATGCAATATTTGGCGCAGCGGGACTTGGCGATATCGGTAAGCGGTTTCCGGACAGCGATCCGCAATATAAAGATGCGAGCAGCCTTGAACTGCTGCGGGATGTCAGACAGGATTTACTGGATAGCGGGTTTGCGGTGGGCAACATCGACGCGACCATTGTGTGTCAGGCACCAAAGCTGCGCCCGTTTATCGACGCGATGTGTGATAACATTGCCGACGCGCTCGGAATGGCAAAAAGCACTGTCAACATAAAGGCAACGACAGAAGAAGGTCTTGGATTTACCGGAGAACAGCAGGGTATTGCAGCGCACGCGGTTGTGCTGGTATTTCTGATAAAAGGACGGAACTGACATGCAGGTGATTGTGGAGTGGATTACGAAAACCGTGCCGGAGTGGTTTTCTAACCTGTTCACGGTATTACGGAATACCTCTGATTTCCGCGATGTGCTGGATATCATCATTGTGACGTATTTGGTCTATGAGCTCATCCAGCTTGTGCGCCGCACGCGTGCGACGCAATTGATGCGCGGCATTATTCTGGTGCTGCTTGCCTATTTTCTTGCGGGACTCTTGGGTTTGAAGACGGTGTATACCGTCATTGCGGCATTGGCACAATTTGGCTTTGTCGCGATCGTCGTTGTATTTCAGCCGGAGATTCGCCGTGCGCTCGAACAGGTGGGGCGGTCGACGTTTTCGCTCTCGATTTTTTCGGGCCGGATGACCAAGCAGCAGATGGAGCGCTGGCGTGACGCCGTCGTGACCATCTGCGACAGCGCCGAGCGCATGGCCAAGCAGAAAACGGGCGCGCTGATTGTTATTGAGCGCGGCTCCACGCTGGCGGAGATTGAGCGCACCGGCACAAAAATTGACGCGCAGCCAACACGGGAACTGCTGGAGACTATTTTCTATGAGGGGTCGCCCCTGCACGACGGCGCCGTCATTGTCAACGATGCCAGGATCAGTGCAGCGGGTTGTCTGCTTCCGGTTTCACAAAATACCGAGATCAGCAAAGATATGGGCACCCGCCACCGCGCTGCAATCGGCCTAAGCGAATCGACCGATGCGCTGGTGGTTGTGGTGTCTGAAGAAACCGGGCTGATCTCCCTGGCACAAGACGGCGTCATTTTGCGCCGGCTGGACCGTGCCAATCTGTATCGCATTTTGGAAAACGATCTGATACCAAAAGAAGAAGAGGACGGCGAACACAAGGGCTTCTTTCGGAGGGTATTTAAACGATGAACGAAAAAAAGAAACGCAATCTGGGCTCGCTGTTTAATAACCGAACCTTTGTGATTATTCTCTCGCTGGTGATCGCTATTGTCTGCTGGGCCTCTGTGGCATTTTCGCAGAATACCGAGATGGAGAAGACGTTGACCGGTGTGCCGATCACAATCAGCGATACGGCGTCGTTTACCAATTACGGGCTGAGCGTGCTCAATACGACGATCCCGACCGTAGATGTGCGTGTGCGTGGTGCGCGCGCCGCAGTTGGCGCACTGACCAACAGCAGTGTGATTGTGACGCCTGTCACGACGAATGTATCGGTAGCTGGAACCTATGAGCTGGCATTAACCTATGCGAAGACCAATCCGCTGGATACCAGTTTTGACATTCTGTCTATTTCTCCCGCCACTGTGACGCTACAGTTCGGCACTGCAAAATCTACCAGTTTTAAAATCGAAACCAATGATATCGTCGCCTCGGCGGTAGAAGGCTATATTGTCGAAAAGATTTCAACCGATCCCGCCGAAATAACGATTACCGGTGCGGCCGAAGAAATTGCCCGCATTGCGCGTGTTGGGATAGAGCGATATGTGTTCGAAGAGGAGTTGGCTTCAACACGCAGAATCAAGCGAAATATTGTTTTATATGACACCTACGGGAATGAGATCTCCCAGGAAAATTTCCGCATTGACAAAACCGAAGTGGATGTCGTCGTTGTTGTTTACAAGTTGGGCACATTGAAGCTGACAGTAGATTTTGTCAATGTCCCGGATGGCTTTGATGTCTCCACGCTCGATTATAAAATGTCGATGGAGGAGGTCGAAGTCGCGGGAACGGAAGCGATCATTGATTCCCGCACGGAGGCTGTTGTGGGCTACATTGATCTTTCGACGCTAACGTTGGGAAGTTCCTATGACTTTGAAGTTAACTTTGCAAATGAACCGGGCATTGTCATGCGCGGCGCGCAGAGTATAACGGTCACCGTGACATTCCCGAACGAAGGGCTTGCCTCTAAAAAAATCAACATCAGCGATATCCGCATGATCAACAAGCCGGCGAATTACAGCATCACCCTTGTGACAACGACAATTACCAACGTAACGGTGATTGGGCGCGAAGCGGATATCGAAGCGCTTGCGGCTTCCTCGGTCATCGGCATTATCGATTTTAGCACATTTAATATCGAGGGCGCCGGGCGCCGGGCCGTCGCGGTCAATTTCCGCATTCCATCCAGCAACGCAACCTGGGTGGCGGGCAGCTATACGGTGATCATCGAAGTCGAAATCCGCTAAATTGGGCTTGGACAGGAAAAGAACAATAAAATTTGTATGGTCTGATGTCTCGCCTCGCCTATTTTAAGATTGCATCATAAACTTTATAATACAAACCTGGCAGCAGGACAGTACAGATAGAGAAAAAACGGGAGATTAAATCGGTTATGGCGTTTGGCCGCTGGATTGTTGGGGAACAAAATGCACAAGCGGTAAAGACACTTTGCAAAGAACTGGAGATTTCGCCGCTGACGGCAAGTGTGCTACTTGCGCGCGGGCACGCAACGCCAGAGTTGGCGCGGGAATTTTTAGAACACGATGCGGCGGTCGAAGATCCGCTGCATCTCAAAGATATCGATATCGCCGCCGCGCGCATCAACGCCGCGATTGCAGCGGAAGAACGCATTGCGGTGTTTGGGGATTACGATGTAGACGGTATCACATCCACAGCGCTGATGTGGATGTGCCTGCAGGGCTGCGGCGCGGATGTCGTCTGCTCTCTGCCAACGCGGGAATCCTCTGGTTATGGCCTTTCCAACGAGGCGATCGACAATCTGCACGCGTTTGGTGTGCGCCTGATTGTTACGGTAGACAACGGTGTTTCGGCCTATGCGGAGGTGGCCTATGCCGCGTCGCTTGGCATCGACGTCGTGGTGTGTGACCACCATCTGCCACCGGCAAAGCTGCCCCCCGCGGTTGCGGTCGTAGATCCGCTGCGGTCGGATGATACCAGCAAGTTCAAAGAACTGGCCGGCGTCGGCGTGGCGCTCAAACTGGCGTCGGTGGTCATGGATTGTCCGATGGAAGAGATGCTGGACTTCTATGGCTACCTGGTTGCCATCGGCACGGTATCTGATGTGATGCCATTGGTGGGCGAAAATCGCGCAATTGTAAAACTGGGATTGGAACAGCTGCACCAATGTGACAATGCAGGGCTGTGTGCACTCTGCGAGGTCGGCGAGATCGACCTCGGCGCGCTGACCTCGGGTGATATCGCTTTCGGCATAGCGCCGCGGCTCAATGCCGCAGGACGGATGGACAGCGCGGACATTGCGCTGCAGTTGCTGCTTTGCGACGACGGGGAAGAGGCATATGCGCTGGCGGAAAAACTGGTCGCGCTCAACACGTTGCGGCGCGACACCGAGCAGGAAATTATGACACGGATCAACGAAGGAATCCGGCACGATCCGTCTTTACTAAAGCAGCCGATTGTACTGATTGCGGCCGAAGATCTGCACGCGGGTGTCACCGGCATTGTGTGCTCGCGGCTGGTGGAGCGCTATGGCAAACCGGTTGTGATCGTTTCAATCGAGGGCGGCATGGCCAAGGGCAGTGGCCGCAGCGTAGCTGGGTTTTCATTGCATGAAGCGATCGCCTCATGCGCGGATCTATTGATCAAATATGGCGGCCACGATATGGCGGCGGGTTTTACGCTCGCGACAAAAGATATCGATGCGTTGCGCGCGGGGCTTCTCCGTTATTGCCGGACAGCGCCGCACGGCGTGCCCTGGCCAGTGTTTGGCGTCGACGCGCTCGTGCGCTTTGCAGACGTGTGTGAAGCTACTGTGGCCGAGCTCGATTGTTTAAGGCCGTTTGGCTGCGCGAACGAGGAACCGGTATTCGGTGTGCAAAATGCAGAGATCGCTGATATTGCGCCGATGAACGCAAAACACAGCAAAGTAACGCTGCGCAAAGACGGCGCAACGTTAAGCGGCGCGGTGTTTGGAAAAACACCTGCGCAGCTGCCGTGGAAGCAGGGGGATCGCGTGGACGCGGCATTTCTGCTCTCGGTCTATCATGCGCCAAACCGGGATATGGTCTCGGTGCGGTTCCGCGATCTGCGGCCGGCGGGCATCGAAGACAGCGTGTTTCAGTCGCTGCACGCATATCAAACCATCTGTGCACAGCGGGAACTGACCGAAACGGATCGCCAGTTGCTGGCGCTATCCCGCGAAGCGGTCGCATATATTTATAAGCGAATCCAAAAACAACCGGTGGACCGCGCAGATATCGCGGCGTTGTGCAGCCGGTTCCCCGATCTTAATGCCGGGAAGACGCTCGCGGTGTTGGATATTTTGGAGCAGCTTGCGTTTGTACAGACAACCGTCGAAGCAGACGGCAGCTGCCTTGTGTACGCGGTGTCTGCGCCCGAGAAAAAGCCTTTGAACAACGCGCCGTTATATCGGATACTTAGCGAGGAGGAAGCGGATGACGTTTCCAGCGTTAAAACAGCAGATCAGTGAGAGCGGCAGGCCCTACGACCTGGCGCTGATTGAGCGCGCGTTTGCGCTCGCCGACGAGAGCCATGCCGGACAGTTGCGGGAGACCGGAGAGCCCTACATCACCCACCCGCTCAGTGTGGCCTCTCTGCTGGTAGATCTCGGTTTGGATACCGAGTGTATTTGTGCTGCGCTTTTGCACGACGTTGTAGAAGACACCGGCGTTGAGCTTTCGGAGATCAAATCGAAATTTGGAAAAGATATCGCGTCGCTCGTGGACGGCGTCACAAAATTGGGGCGCATCCCGTTTTCATCGGTGGAAGAACAGCAGGCGGAAAACCTGCGCAAGATGCTGCTCGCGATGAGCCGCGACATCCGCGTGATGATCATCAAGCTCTGTGACCGGCTGCACAACCTGCGCACACTCGACGCGATGCCCGACCAAAAACAGCGCGACAAAGCGCTCGAAACAATGGAGGTCTATGCGCCCATTGCGCATCGGCTGGGCATGGGGACAATCAAAGACGAGCTGCTTGATCTCTCGCTCAAATACCTGGATCCATTTGGCTACAACAGCATCATTACCATTCTCAAAGAAAACGACAACAAGGACGAAAGCCTTGTCGATAAACTGGAAAAGGACATCCGCGCGCGGTTGGCCGAGCACAATATCACCGACGTGGAAATCGAGAGCCGTGTGAAATCGGTGTACGGCATCTACCGCAAGATGTATGTAGAGGGGCGCTCGTTTGAGGAAATCTATGACGTCTACGCGCTGCGTGTGATCGTCAATACTGTCAACGAGTGCTACAACGCGCTTGGCGTATTGCACGATATGTATCGGCCGATCCCGAACCGGTTCAAAGATTACATCTCAACACCCAAACAGAACATGTACCAGTCGCTGCACACGACCGTCATCGGCAAGGACGCGATTCCGTTTGAGATCCAGATCCGCACCTTTGACATGCACTATATGGCAGAATACGGCATTGCGGCGCACTGGAAATATAAGGCCGGCATCAGCGGCAAGGATAAACTGGAAGAGCGGCTCGCATGGGTGCGCCAGTTGCTTGAATCGCAGATGGAGTCGGAAGACGCGACCGACCTGCTGCGCAACATCAAGAGCGACCTGCTGCCCGAAGAGGTGTTCGTGTTTACGCCGAAGGGCGACGTGATCAACCTGCCGGTCGGCTCCACCGTCATCGATTTTGCATATGCAATTCACTCTGCTGTCGGCAACCGAATGACAGGCGCCAAGGTGAATGGGCGCATCGTGCCGCTCGCCTATAAAGTGAAAAACGGCGAGATCGTGGAGATCATGACGGGTGCGCAGGACAAAGGGCCGAGCCGCGACTGGCTGAATATGGTGCAGACCGGCGAGGCAAAATCAAAGATTCGCGCCTGGTTTAAAAAAGAGCGGCGCGAGGAGAACATCATCGAGGGCAAACAGATGTTTGACCGCGAGCTGCGCCGCAACATGATTAGCATCCCGCCCGAAAAATACGACGCGTTTGTCGCGGAAATCGCGAAGCGACAGCGCCTGAATTCTACCGACGAAATGTTTGCGTCGCTGGGCTATGGCGGTCTACAGACCCCGCGCATTATGCCGAAGGTCAAGGAGGAGTATCAAAAACTCATCCGGCAGAACGATCCGGTCGAAGTGTTCGATGTGCCGACCGTAAAGCGCAAATCGTCGGAAGGCGTGATCGTCGAGGGACTGGACAACTGTTTGGTGAAATTCGCGAAATGCTGCAATCCGCTGCCGGGTGACGAGATTGTCGGGTTTATCACGCGCGGGCACGGCGTTTCAATCCACAAGAAAGACTGTGTCAACGTCGCATCCGCCAAGATGCTCGACGAAGATTCACTGCGCTGGATTCGTGTTTCATGGGCAGACAACGTTAAAGAAGATTTTAAGTCTACGCTGGAAATCGTGTGCATCGACCGCACCGGACTGATCGCGGATGTGAGCACCCAGCTCTCGAATATGCGCGTGCCGATTTTCACCTGGCACACAAACGTGAACAGCGCCGGCAGCCGCGCAGTCATCATTGTGACAATCGGTGTGCAGAGCATTGAACACCTCAACACGGTGATGCAGAAACTGCGCAAAATCAAAGATGTCGAATCGGTGGAGCGCACAAATCAATAGGAGTATTACTTTCAGGCTGTCAAAGAACCAGAGGCAGCAAAAGAAGTGCGCAATCCCCGCCGGTCTCAACGACACGCCCCAGCTACCCAAATGAAATGGGGCTGACGCCCCAACCCCCAAAGTTTGAAATAAAAAAACCGTCGGACACACAAAAGCGCCCAAAACAGCACGGTTCTGTTCGTCGGCCTGTCATTCATCTTGCGGGTGCGAGCGTTGCCCTGCTTAGACTATCAACGAACCAAAGGTCGTGAAAGAAGTACACAAAACGATCCGACTGCTGAAAGATCCCCACGCCTGCCGCCCAATCAATCGGGGCTGACGCTCCACATTCCATTGAAGGAACAAAAGGGCTGCCGGATGCAGGAAACTGCCGATACTACGCGGGTTTCTGTTCGTCGGCCTGTCATTTTTCTCCGAGATGTAGTGCGTAGCCCCGCGGCAATCAGGTGGCTGGAGCGGGATTGCATCGGTCGACGAACGGTACGCGCTTTGCGATTCTATTTATACCTGCGAGTACATCGGCTGTTGTTTTATACAATTTGTAATATACATCACCTGAAAATTATGCAATGTATGAAGCGGTTCGCGGTATTTTGCGTCATGATTGATCGAAAACAGCGGCGGTCCGTTGTGGGATGATCGTCGAGTTTGCAACGGAATCTTTTTAGTGGTTCCTGATTCGGGTCGGTCAAGCGTTTAAATATGTATTCAACGTATGTTATCTTGTCTCTGTAGATATTTCTATTGGAAAGCGAAAAATATGAGAGTTGTTGTGCAGAGAGTGCAGTCCGCCTCGGTCATTGTCAATGGCGGCACACCGCGTGAGATTGGGCAAGGGCTGCTGTGCCTGTTTGGCGCCAAGGTTGGTGACAACGCCGCGCTTGCGGACAAGCTGGCACATAAAGTGGTGAACCTGCGCGTTTTTGCGGATGCGGAGGGTAAGCTGAATTGCGCGGCTGTCGAACTTGGCTATGCGATTTTAGCGGTACCCAACTTTACGCTCTATGCCGACACCAAAAAAGGGCTGCGGCCCTCCTTTGTGCAAGCGGCGAGTAGAGAGGAAGCCGCGCCGCTCTTTGCAAGATTTGTCCAAGCGCTGCGAGCCGAAGCTGTCAGCGTACAGCAGGGCGAATTTGGCGCGGACATGCAGGTGTCTCTTGTCAACGACGGGCCGGTCACAATTTTATTGGATACCGAGGAGTGGGAAACATGACAATCGATGTCATTTTAACAGGCGTTATCCGGGAAAACTGTTATATCGTCCGTGACGATAGCGGCATTGCAGCCGTCATCGATCCCGGCGACAATGCGCAAAAAATTATACGGCACATTGCGGACAATGGGCTGCAGGTGCAATGGATTTTGATCACGCACGGGCATTTTGACCATATCGGCGCGGTTGCGAAAGTGAAGGAGCAAACCGGCGCGCAGGTGGCAATTCACGCGGCGGACAGCGCCGCGCTGCGCTTCGTGCCCGACAGGCTTGTCAAAGATGGAGATATCGTTTGCTGCGGCGATTTGCAATTTGAAGTGATCGAGACGCCCGGGCACACACCGGGCGGCGTATGCTATCGCTGTGACGACGCGCTGTTTACCGGGGATACGCTCTTTTACGAGAGTATCGGACGCACCGACCTCGGCGGCGGCAACTTTGCCGATCTGCGCCAGTCCCTGCGCAAGCTGCGGGATTTGCCGTGCGATGATTTGGCGGTTTACCCTGGGCACATGCAGTCCACAACGCTGCGGCACGAGCGGGTGCATAATCCGTTTATTGGCGTTTAGCGCCACTATAAGCAAAGCGGACATTTTTTTTGCAAGGAACAGGAAGTATCAAAACTGACCCGGAATAAATATAATGAAGGACTTCCATGCAACTTTTCTTAAAAGGAAACACGTTCGCATATGAGCTGGAAAATGTGCTGCGCGCGTTTGTGCCGGATGTGACGGTACACAAAGATTGCGCGCCGCCGAAACACGCGATGAATTACGCATATCTGCGTGTGACAGAGACGGGACAGGGGGTTAAACTTTCCTGTGTCGTGGACGTGTGCCGCGCGCGGTTTTGCAAGGTGCAGCCGTTGCCCGGCGATTCCGCAAAAGCGGTAGTGGAACAGGCGCTCGCGGCAATGCTGTATGATATCATGGGCACCGCGTTGCACCGCTGGCCGGCCTGGGGCATCGTGACCGGTGTGCGGCCCGCAAAGGTCGCGCTGCATTTGCTGCAGGAGAAAAACGACGAAGCGCAAACGGCGTGGCGCTTGATGACCGACCACCGCGTCGCTGCCGACAAAGCGCGCCTGGCGATGGAAACCGCAAAAAACGGACAACAGCTGGCAGGGACCAACACGCTGCAGTCGTGCTCTTTGTATATCGCTATCCCGTTCTGCCCGTCGCGCTGCAGTTACTGTTCGTTTGTATCCAAAACGGTGGATCGCGACCACGCGCTGGTCGATGGCTACGTGCAGGCGCTGTGTAAAGAACTTGCGGTGCGGGGGCGGACCGTCAAAGAGAGCGGCTTGCGGCTGGAGTCGATCTACATCGGCGGCGGCACGCCCACGGTACTGACCGATACACACCTGCGGTCGCTTACGGACGCGGTCGCGATGCATTTCGCGGTATCCGACGTCCGTGAATATACCGTTGAAGCGGGGCGGCCCGACACGATTACACAGGAAAAGCTGGCGGTATTAAAAGCGGCGGGCGTGACGCGGATCTCGATTAACCCGCAGACGGCGAACGACGCGGTGCTGCGCGGCATCGGCCGGCGGCACACGGCACAGGACATCGCGGATGCTGTTGCGCTTGCAAAAACAGTGGGGTTCCCTGTGATCAACATGGATCTGATTGCAGGGTTACCGGGAGATTCGCTTATAAGCTTTCGGCATACGCTGGAGTGGCTGCTTGCGTTCGATCCCGAGAACATCACGCTGCACGCACTTACGGTAAAACGCGCTTCTTTTTTGCGCGACTACGGCGGCATGCCCGCGCGCGAAGCGGCCGCCATGGTAGAAATTGCGACAGAAACACTGCATGCGCACGGATATCGGCCATACTATATGTATAAGCAAAAAGGAACGGTAGACGGCCTGGAAAACACGGGCTATGCAAAGCCCGGAACCGAATGTCTTTATAATGTTTATATGATGGATGAATTGCATACCGTATTGGCCTGCGGCGCCGGTGCGGTGACAAAATGGGTGGATCAAAAGACTGGCCGCATCACGCGCACGTTCAACTATAAGTATCCGGCGGAATATATCGATGGATTTGACACACTGCGTGCGCGGTGGTAGTATGGCACAAAAGCAAAAAGAACGGATAATTCTGTGAATGAAACAAGAGTTTGAACCAAAAAAATTATTGGAAGTCAGCGAGATCAATCGGGGGATTTTGACAGGCAGTTCATTTGTCAAAGAATGCGAAACGATCTATCAAGCGCGTGTGGATGCGGTGGCGGATGCGATTGTCAGCTCGGGCAGCGCGGTGGTCATGTTGGCTGGCCCTTCGGCCAGCGGCAAGACGACATCGGCGCACAAGGTGGCGCTGTCCTTGCGGCGGCACGGCAAAAACGCAGAAGTGGTGTCGCTCGACAACTTCTTCCGCAATATTACGGAATATCCCAAAACAGCGGAAGGCATGCCGGATATGGAGCATCTGCTGGCGCTCGACGTCGACCGCGTTAACCGCTGTCTAAAGGAACTGATTGCAACCGGCGCAAGCGAGATGCCGATCTATGACTTTCTCACGCAGCGCCGATCCGATACGACGCTGCATATTGAAGCGGGACGCGACGATATTGTCATCATCGAGGGCATCCATGCGCTCAATCCCGCGCTGTCTGCATCGATTGCGCAAGATGCCGTTTTTCGGATGTATGTCGGCCTGCGCACAGAGTATTGTGTAGATGGCAGGCGCGTTGTTTCAACACGCGACTTGCGCATCACCCGACGTCTGGTGCGCGACTATTTGTTCCGCGGGCACTCTGTGCGCAATACATTGGAGCTTTGGAATCGACTGAGAAGCGGAGAAGAGCAGTGGATTAAGCCGTTCAAAGAGATCGCAGATACCTTGTTGGATACCTCGCATCCCTATGAACCCGGCGTGTTTTTGCCGATTCTGCAAGAATTGTGCAGCGACTCTGCGCAGGGCGGAGAATTCCGCGATGTACTGGATACATTGCTGGGGCAGTTTTCTCTTTTTGATCCGGTTGTGTCGGCTATTGTGCCGTCCAACTCTATGCTGCGGGAGTTTATCGGCGGCCTGGAATTATAGAGGTCCATTCACCTGGGAATCGGTTGGCTTTCTGGAAGCGATTGCACCGCGTTGTTGCGCGCCTGCGCAAGATGGACGATACCGTGCAGCAAAAACCGGCGCGGGGTGAGTTGTGCGGCGCGGCTGTGGCTTGAAACACGGAGGGTGTTTTCAAGCTATCAGATTATAATTCGACACGAAATTCGCTTGAAATCTCGTGTAGCAGCCGCTATAATTGCATAAGCAGAGCATTCTATACGTAACATGTATTACTCCAAGAAAGGAGAACGGTTATGGGAGACAATCAGGAAAAAGACTTTTTTGACAAAGTGGGTGATGTCGCGTCGGATGTTGCAGATACCATTGTAAAAGCATCCAGCGATCTTTATCAAAAAGGGAAAAAGCAGGTGGAGTTGACCAAGATGCGTTCGGACCAACGCGAACTGCATAAAAAATTGGGCGCGATTTGCTATGCAATGGAAAAAGGCTACACGGCGGATGACGCCGCGAAGGCAGAGCTTATTGCGCAGCTGGATGAACTGAACGAGCGCATCGAGCAAATTGAAGCGGAGCGCGCTGCCGACAGGCAGGCGAAAGCAGAAAAGGCCGCCGCAAAAGAGGCGGAAAAGGCCTCGCAAAATGCAGCCCAAGGACCGATTGAGATTCGCTTTGACAGCGAGACTTGTTCTGTGTGCGGAGAAGGCCGCGTCGGAAAGTTGCCCTATTGCGGCTACTGCGGCGCAAAGTTTGAAGAATAAAAAGTAAGAACGGCGGGACGTCCCGCCGTTCTCTACGGTAACGGTTTTTAATACTTGAATCACTGAGGTTGTGTCATTGTCAAAGGGGAAACAAAGCATCCTGGAAGGCGGGCTAATTCTAACGCTCGCGCTTGTGATCATCAAATTGCTGGGCTGGCTCTATCGGGTTGAGCTTGCTTCGCTTGTTGGTGAGACAGGATTTGGATATTATACGACAGCATATAATCTTTATAATATTGTCTATTCCATTACGGTGATGGGATTCCCGGTTGCCGTTTCTAAAATTGTATCCGAATATGAGACACAGGGGCGTTATCGTGATATCCGCACGGTGATCCGTGTGTCAAAGGTTCTATTTGCGGTGGTTGGCGTTTTGGGAACACTGTTGTTGTTGGCGCTGGCCGGACCGTATGCGAATTCCATTGTAAAAGAGCCATTGCTGTTCTGGTCAATCATTGCAGTGGCGCCGTCTATTTTCTTTTGCTGCCTGATGTCGGTCTACCGCGGCTATAACCAGGGCCTGAGCAATATGACGCCGACCGCGATTTCGCAGGTCATTGAGGTGTTTGTTAAAGTTGCGGCTGGCCTTGCCGCGGCAGTAATTGTTAAGAATGCGCTGGTTAACGAGTACGCTGCCGCAGGCACGGTTTTGGGCACAGCAGCGCAAACGATACAGGAAGCAAACGTGAAAATTGCCGCGCTTGCCGCGGCGGGCGCAATGATCGGCATCACGCTTTCCACGGCGGTGGCATATATTTATCTCGCGCTTCGGCATCGCAAAAGAGGCGACCGCATCAACCGGGAACAGCTCAGCGCAAGCCCGGATCGCCATTCCGGGCGCTATACGCTCCGGCGGATTATCTGGGTGGCGCTGCCCATCGCGCTCAGTGCGGCGACCGCTTCGTTTGCGGGACTGATCGATAACAGCACGATCCCAAATAATATCGCGCATCTGCTGCGGACCGATCTGGATACTGTGCTGGCGTCGCATGGCGGGCTGCTGGCCAAGGCGCTCGAAAGCGAAGGGATTTTAGGACTTCCCATGTATTTATATGGGTTATACGGTATGGAATTGGTGGTCTGTAACTTGGTGCCAACCATCACCGGTTCCTTTGGCCTGAGCGCGCTGCCGCTTGTGAGTTCGTCCTGGACCCAACAAAACTATAAAGAAACCAAGCGAAATATCGACGCTTCGCTGCGCATTTGCATGTTGATCGCCGCGCCGGCCGGATGTGGCATTGTGGCATTGGCGCAGCCGATCTCCAGCCTGATTTATTCCAATGTCCCCACGGGCGCGCTGATTGGCGCCCCAATGCTGCAGCTGTTGGGGATTGCCACGATTCTGATCGCGCTGGTGGGCATTGTCAATTCGCTGCTGCAGGGCATCGGCAAACCGTGGGCAGCGCTGTGGCTGATGATTGCAGGCTTGGTTGTGAAGGCGGTCACAAACTACTTTCTGGTCGCAATTCCGCAGTACAACATCAAAGCGGCGCCGGTCGGCAATATCTTTTGCTACTTTCTAATCGCGGTGGGCGGGCTTATCTTCCTGCGCAGTTGGACGAAAATCAAAATCAACGTGATGAGCACCTTTGTCAAACCGTTGCTCGCGGGTGCTGCGTGCGGCGTGTTCGCACTGCTGGGCTATAACTTGATCGGTATGGTGATCTCGAGCAACACAGTTCGGACCATCGGCGGCATCGGTCTTGCCGCGCTTGTTTATATTATCGCGCTTGGCATTCTAAAAGGCATCGACCGTGAAGATACGCTGTCGCTGCCGGGTGGCGAGAAAATCACGAGAATGCTTGAAAAACTAAGGATTATAAGGTAATATTATAGAAATGATCGACTTTGATCGCAAGGCAAATTACACGGTCTCAGATCTCATTAAACTGGTTGCTGTTTTACAGGATCCGGTCATCGGCTGTCCCTGGGACAGGGAACAAACCCACGAGAGTATCCGGCAGAATTTTCTCGAAGAGACCTATGAAGTTCTGGAGGCGATCGACCGCAGCGACGAAACACTGCTGCGCGAGGAACTGGGGGACGTTCTGCTGCAGGTTGCGTTCCACGCCGAGATTGAGCGCAAGACAGGTGGCTTTTCAATCGACGATGTCGCGGACGGCGTCTGCAAGAAATTGATTTTACGGCATCCACATATTTTTGGAGATGTGACAGCGGACAGCGCCGGCGAGGTGCTGCAAAACTGGGAGGACATCAAACGAGCGGAAAAACACCAAAAGACAGGTACGGACGCGATTGCGGATGTACCGCAGGCGTTACCGGCATTAATGCGAAGCCAAAAGATACAAAAACGCGCCGGTTATGTCGGCTTTGATTATAGGGATATTGACGGGGCCATGTCCGACCTCTCGTCCGAACTGGACGAGCTGAAAGCGGCGATTGCCAGCCAAAGCAATATCGAAGAAGAGTTGGGAGATTTGCTGTTCGCAGCGGTCAATGTCGCACGGTTTGCACATATGGACGCGGAACTGTGTTTGACACGCGCTAGCAATAAGTTTGTTGCGCGGTTTGCAAGAGTTGAGGCACTGGCACAAGCGCAGAGCGTGGATATGCAGCAGGCCGGGCCGGACAAACTGGACGAGCTGTGGGCAATTGCAAAAAAAGAGTGTTAGTAATGCGAAAGCATTCAAATATATGGAGGATTTATAGACATGACAAAATCGGAACTCATTGGACAGGTTGCGGAAAGCACTGGGCTAACCAAAAAAGATGCTGAAGCGGCGATCGACGCGACATTTGACACAATTTCGAAAGTTTTGGCAGGCAAAGACAAAATCCAAATCAGCGGATTCGGCACTTTTTCTACCAAATATCGCGAGGCGCGCATGGGCATCAATCCTGCGACCAAACAGCAAATGCCAATCGATGCTTCGACTGTTGCAGTGTTCAAGGCTGGCAAGGGATTAAAAGAACAGGTCAATCAGTAATGCGATAAGTATCCCCGGAGCACATGCTTCGGGGATCATTGTTATAGCATATTAACGCAAGCTTTTATGTCGCTTGGAATTACAAGTGGCGGCATTTTTATAAAATTTTTGCTTAGGAACAGATATGAGACTCGATAAATTCTTAAAAGTCAGCCGCATTATCAAGCGGCGTACGGTTGCCAACGAAGTGTGCGACGCCGGCCGCGTGACCGTGAACGGCCGGGACGCAAAAGCGGCATACCAGGTGAAGGTTGGCGATGAGCTGACCATTACCATCGGTACAAAAAGCATCCGGGCAAAGGTGCGCTCGGTGGAAGATTCCAACAACAAGGATGCCGCGCGGGACATGTATGAAATATTGGAAGAAAGGCTATAAACAAACGCGGCCATCAGGCCTTTTCTATTGACGGCACGTCTAAGATTCGCCGCGCCAGAATATGCATATAGTGATGTCAAAGGAGGATGCATATATGGGAGAGAATACGACGTCACCGCAAAGCCATATGGTTTCGATTGACAACCGCAAGCGGATTGTGATTACCGGTATTCACGAAGTGACCAGCTATGACAGCAATACCATTGTTGCGAGCAGCAGCGTTGGCAACCTGATTGTGCAGGGCAAGCAGTTGCACATCAATAATTTTGACCAATCCTCAGGCAAACTCCTGGTGGACGGTTCATTTGACGCAGTGCAGTATGTTGACGTACAAGAGCGTTCTTCCGGCTCGTTTTTTTCCCGGTTGCTGAAATGACGGCAGTCGGCGCTTCCACAGCGGATGTTTTGTACGACATGTTATTGGTGTTTGGGCTGTCGGTCGCGGTATGGATGGCCTATCACATTCTTTGTCTTCTGCTGCCAATGCGGTCGGCTTTTCTGGCAATTCCCGTTCACATTCTATTTTTTGCCGTTGCCGGCTTTTTTTGTTTTTGTTTTATTTTGGGACAGACAACAGTCGCACAGCCGCGCTGGCATCTGGCGCTTGGATTTATGCTAGGCGCCTGGGTTTACTATGCCTGGTTTGCGCGGTATGTACGGCGGCTGCTCTTTTTGCTACATCAATTGTTGCGCCTGCTGGCGGTGCCGGTTGCTGTGCTCGGCCGGTGGATCAAAACGGATATCATTGACAAGCTGCGACTCTACTTGCAAAAAAAGCGCGCTATGCTATATAATAAGCGCATAGAACGGCAAAGAGCACGACAAGCAAAACGGAAGTCAAAACGGAGAGAGAGTCTTGGCGAACAAGAGGAACAACCAAAAAAACAGGCAGTCCGGGCATACACGCAGACGTAAAATCCTGGGGTTTTGCGCCATGTTGCTCTGCCTTTATTTTGTTTATTCTATCATTAGCATCCAAATAGACGTCTACAAAGAAAAAGTGCGGTTTGCGGAATTAGAACGTCAGATTGCCGCGTTGAAACTGGAAAACGACGAACTGATGCGCCAAAGCACAAACGGCGGCGAGAAGGAATATCTCGAACGTGTCGCGCGCGAGAAATTGGAATATGCCTCGCCCGATGAGCGTGTGTTTGTAGACCACTGATTATTTTTGATAAAAAAGCTGGCCAGCTGAAACGTTTCAGCTGGTTTTTGTTTTTCTGGTAACCGCTGAAAAGAACAACAAGAAAAAAGTTCAAGTAACCTTCGGGTAGCTGTCACCAGTATCCTGCCGGCAACAGATAAAAAAATGTCGTCCCGAGAATACGGGACGACGGCAAATGAGAAATAAGGTTACAGAGGGAATGCACTATTATCATAGCCTGCGTTGACGGGAAAGCCTGTCGAAATCGGGCGATGGATTCATAATTTATTGCTTTATTTTGTCATGCCGAGATGGTATACTTTTATCAGGGAGCTTGATCCCAAAAATCCGCAAGGAGGCTATAGAGATGAAAGTCAAAACCTTGGGACGAAAGGTCAACCTAAAAGACAGATTTATCAGCATGGTCGAAAAAAGACTGGCGAAATTTGATCGTTTTTTCGATGATGACGCCGAGTGTCAGGTTACGGTCACGGTGGAAAATAACCGTCAGACTGCAGAGATTACAGTCAAGAGCAAAGGATTTATCTACCGCGCAGAGCGCACGGCGTCCGATATGGAGACCGCGTTTAACGAGGCGGCGGATATTATTGGCAAGCAGATTGTCAAGAACAAAGGGAAACTGGGCGCGCGCATCAAGCGCATCGAAAACAATTACGATGAATTTGGTTTGAGCCCGGATACGGTCGACGACGCGTACAACATTGTGCGCGAAAAACGGTTTCACGTCAAACCAATGTCGGTGGAGGAAGCTGTGCTGCAGATGAATATGCTCAGCCACAGCTTTTATCTGTTTCTCAACGCCGATACCGAGAGTGTGTGCGCGGTCTATCGCCGCAATGATGACGATTATGGGCTGCTCATTCCGGAAGCGTAACGGTTCAATTAATTTTTACGCCGCGGCGCAACACGCACCGCGGCGTTTCTAAAGAGGGGAAGTCTTTGGTGGAATATAAAGCCGTCGCGACATGCGGGTTTGGGCTTGAATCGGTGTTGTCGTTTGAATTGAAAAAGCTGGGCATGCGCGAAGTTGCTGCGCAGGACGGACGCGTGCATTTTCTCGCTTCGGGCGCGGACATCGCGCGGGCAAACATTTGGCTGCGCACCGCCGAGCGCGTGCTGATCGTGCTGGCACAGTATCCGGTGGAGACATTTGACGATCTGTTTGACGGCGCCGCCGCGGTTGCCTGGCGGGACGTGATTGGAAAAACCGATGCGTTTCCGGTGAAAGGCTATTCGATGCGCAGCACGCTTACAAGCGTACCGGCCTGCCAGTCGGTGCTCAAAAAGGCGATTGTCGAGCGGCTAAAAAAGGAATACGGCTCTCCGTTTTTGTCGGAAAACAGCGGCGTAACAAAGCGTGTGCAGTTTGCGCTTGTGGACAACCAGTGTACGATCATGCTCGATACTTCGGGTGATGGGCTGCACAAGCGAGGCTATCGGCCGCTTTTGAACGAGGCGCCGATCAAGGAGACCATCGCGGCTGGCATTGCCGACCTGGCGCGTGTGTTCCCCGAGAGCCAGGTTGCCGATCCGTTTTGCGGCTCGGGCACATTGCTTATCGAATCGGCGCTGCGCGCACGCAACATCGCGCCCGGCTTACGCCGCGCATTTGCCGGAGAGCGCTACAGCTTTTTGGGCGACGGTGTCTTTGAAATCGCAAAGCGCGAGGCGAAAGAGCAGATCCGCCGCGATGCGCCGTTTGCGGCGCGCGGCGTTGACATTGATGCCGGCGTGGTCGCTGTGGCGAACCAAAACGCGGCGCGCGCGGGCGTGAACGACTGTGTTCGGTTTGCACAAGGGGATGCGCGGACGTTTCAGGCCAAAGAAAGCGAGATTGTGTTGGCCAACCCGCCTTACGGCGAGCGGCTGATGAGCGAACAGGATGCCGAGCAATTGTACCGCGAATTTGGCGCTTCGATTTTGCGGCAGACATGCAAAGGCCTCTATATCATCAGCAGCCATTCGGATTTTGAAACGGTATTTGGCAAAAAGGCAACACGACGCCGAAAGCTTTATAACGGCATGATTCCGTGCCAGCTGTTTATGTATTTTTAATCGCAGCGAGAGCGATTGAAACGACACGTGCCCTTTTACTAGTCCTGGTCGTCACCCGTTTCGTTATACGCAACCGGCATAATAACTGGCGGCTGTTGCTTCCTTTCCTTGCGCTTTTTTGCAAAACTTTACTTGCGGAAAGGCTTGCAATGAAATATGTAAAAGTGGCTTCCGGCTTTGGGCTTTTCCCGTCCATTCAGCGCTTTCCAACTGAAAACGTACAACATCTGTCTTGTGTCGGTTTTTGTTTTGGTTTTAACGAACGCCGAATACTTGGCGCTTTTTCCGAAATGCTGTGCTTGTCCAATAGATTTCTCTGCACTGCATTTGTTTTTTGTTTCATTCAGCGGATTTAACGTGGAAACATAATAGCGTTTATCATCACTACGGGTTTTTGTTTTGCGCGTAACCGGCAACGAGCAACTATTTTGCGCTTTTGCAACAACCGCGATATAATAAATTATCTTTGATTGAATGCTTTAGATTTAAACTGAGAGCAACAACCGACACAAAGAGGATGTGGCATGGAATTTACAAGAGAACATTATGTGACCGAGTGGCAAAGCGATGGCAGTGTGCTGATTACAGCGATGCTGCCGGGAACGCATAAGGCATATTGGTCATCGACGGCGACAGGGTTTACCGACGACAACGAAATCGGCGTGTTTGAGACTTCCACTGTTGTGCACAACCCGCTGGGCAACCGGCGCTGTTATTACCATGTCATTTCGGAGCACGGCTACAGTGTTGTGGCACCGCGCAATCTAATTCCGGACGGCACGTCCAACCTGCGCGACATCGGCGGATACAATACCGCGGATATGCGTCGGTTTGTGCAGTATGGTCTGCTCTATCGGAGCGGCATGTTGTCCTATTACCGCGATGAACGGTTGGAGTATTTACAAAGTTTAAATTTGCGCCAAATTATCGATTTGCGCATGCCGGAAGAGGTGGTGCAAAAATATGTGGATCCGCCGATTGCGGGTGCGGACCATATCAACCTGTCACCGCTTAACGCCGCTGAAATGAACCAATTTGTCGCGACACTGGACGAGTTGGCCCAACTGACGCCCGACCGTGCGGTTGTCGCGTATCAGGATGTGATTGGCACCTATCGCACTGCGATTTTTGGCAACGCGGCCTATCAGCGCATGTTCCGGCTGCTGCTTGAAGGGAAATTGCCATTGCTCTATCACTGCTCGGCGGGCAAAGACCGCACCGGCATGGCATCGGCGCTCATTTTGATGGCGCTTGGAATCCCGCGCGAGACAATCATCTACGACTACATGCTGACCAACGATGCGCGCGCAAATCTGGTTGAAAAACTGATGTTGGAATTTGCAAGGAAAAATGACGATCCTACGGTTGTAGAAGCGCTTGGATTTTTTATCAGTGTGCGCATCGAGGCAATCGAGAGCATGTTTGCAGCAATCGACGAGAAGTATGATACGGTTGCTGATTTTTTTAAAACAGAACTGCTGGTCACGAAAGAAGAGATCGAGCAGCTGCAGCGAATGCTGTTGGTAGAACATCAGATAGAATCGAGGTAGAAAGGCAATGCGGATTTTGTGTCTTGGCTCCCTGAATATCGATTATGTCTATAGGGTGGAGCATCTTGTGCGCGCGGGGGAAACCATTGCGGCAATCGACCGCAATGAATTCAGCGGCGGCAAGGGCCTGAACCAGGCGATTGCAC
This sequence comes from Oscillospiraceae bacterium, assembly GCA_031547945.1. GTDB lineage: Bacteria > Bacillota > Clostridia > Oscillospirales > Ruminococcaceae > JAVBRN01. The sequence goes on from JAVBRN010000013.1 coordinate 34,944, forward strand.
TGGCATGCGCGGGCGCCGAAGTGTACCATGCGGGCAAGATGGGTTCGGACGGTGTAGAGCTGCGCTATAAAATGATGCAATTTGGCGTGAACACCGATTTTACATTGATAGACGGCAGCCTGCCAACTGGCCACGCCTTTATTCAGGTCGACCCGCGCGGACAGAGCAGCATTGTCATTTACGGCGGCGCCAACCGCAATATCACAAAACAGGATATCGACGGCATTGTCAATAATTTTAAGTCCGGGGATATTCTGTTGCTGCAAAATGAAATCAGCAATGTGGCGCACGCGATTGAAAAGGCGCACATGCTTGGCCTGCGCGTGGCGCTTAACCCATCGCCGATTGACAACGCGCTGCTGTCAATGGACGCGCTCAAATATGTCGAGTGGTTTATCCTAAACGAACTCGAGGGCTATGAGATGACAGCGGAACGCGATCCGGAGGCGATCTGCGCCAAGCTGTTACAGCGGTATCCCGACTGCCGCGTCGTGCTTACGCTTGGCAACCGCGGCGTGATCTACCGAGACGCCGAGATAAGAGCGGAACACGGTATTTATGATGTGCCTACGGTCGATTCCACGGGCGCCGGTGATGCCTTTATCGGCTATTTTCTGGCGAGCGTGTTGGAACAGAAAGATGTGCCGGCGGCGCTAGAGCTGGCGAGCCGCGCCTCCTCGATTGCGGTAAGCCGTGCAGGCTCTTCCGAAGCAATCCCGCGACGGCTTGAAGTGGAGACGGCCGACCTTGGCCCGCAAATCAAATATCAACCATAAAACAGGCGTTTTCCCAATTTTGCAACCGATAGTTGCGCATTTGCAAAGGCGAATGTATGGCGCAACCGGGGGAGACCCAAGTATGCTGAGAGCATAACGAAAAGGAGGACGCAATGATGACATTGGATATTGCGAACAGACTGGTCGAGATGCGGAAAAAACACGGCTATTCCCAGGAGCAACTTGCGGAAAAGCTGGGGTTGAGCCGCCAGGCCGTCAGCAAGTGGGAGCGTGCAGAAGCTTCCCCGGATACCGACAACTTGATTCTGTTATCTCGTCTCTATGGAATATCGCTCGACGATCTGCTCAATACCGAAGCAGAGGATGATGCCTTTGTAAAAGGGGAAGCGCCGCCGCAGGCGAACCAAAATCCGCAGCTGGATCAGGCGCCGGAAGTGGAAAAGGCGACCGGCGATTATGTTAATATTGGCCGCGGCGGAATCCATGTGGAATCCAAACGTGGAGATGCGGTCCACATCGGTTGGAACGGCATCCATGTGAAAGAGCGGGGCCAGGACAAAGTGCGCATAGGCAAAGACGGCATTTTTGTGGATGACGACGGACACCACTTTTATAAAAAAGACGGGAAGATCGTGATCGACGGCGTCGAGTATACAGCGGAAGAACTGCGCCGGAAGTATATCTGGGTACGTGTCCCCTATGCCATTCTCGCGCTGCTGGCCGCTGCCGTTATATCTGTGATAATGCACTCGTGGCATCCGGCCTGGATTTTGATTTTGAGCATTCCTGTTGTGGACAGTTTTGTCAAAGCGATTGTCTATCGCGACGCGCATGTATTTGCGTTTCCGGTATTGATGGTGATTGTCTTTTTGTGCCTTGGTCTATTTGCAAACCTGTGGCATCCGGGTTGGCTGGTATTCATGACGATACCGCTCTATTACACAGTCATTCCGCCGCGCAAACACAGCGAGCAGTGGTATACGGATGTTGACAGTGCATTGGGGCAGGCGCAAGCTCCTGCAACGCATGCGGATCGAGAACGATATGCGGGATATATGGCGATCTATCCGATTTTGGTTACAATCGCGTTTTTGTGCATTGGGTTTTTCCTAAATCTTTGGCATCCGGCGTGGATTCTGTTTTTGACGGTGCCGGTGTTTTACATGCTGTTTCCTGGACAAAAGAATGGCAATGAACCAGAACAGCATTATGAGGCAGATCGCAAAAATAATCAGGATTCGCAGGACGGCGAATGACTGGCGTGCAGAATGCAACTGCGAAAAGCAGCGCAAAAATTGCGCAGGTGCGCGGAGCACGACCGGCCTACATACACGAAAAAACGGTAGCCAAGCTGCCGTTCTTTTTTTATGACTGCAGTCGTCAAAAGTAAAAATTGTTAGTCGTTTTCGCGCGCCGAAAACGACAAAAACACACGCGGCCAAACAATATTTGGCACGAAAAGTGCGCAAAAATAGCCGACGCCTAACGATACCCCTGCCGCCAATCAATTGGGGCTTCGCCCAAATCCCGTTGAAGGAAATAGAAGGCCGTCGGATGCGGGAAACTGCCAATACGGCGCTGGTTTCCGTTCGACCTGCTATCTCTCCTTGCGGATGCAGGCGTAGCCCTGCTTCCAATTGGGTGGAAAGAGCGGAATTGCAAAAGCCGACGAACGGAACGCCTTATGAATTTTTCATATAAAGGCTATTTTGACACGCGGCAGACTTGGCTATGCCAAGTCTTTTCTGTAGCAATCGCCACTCTGTTATGGCATATTTGCGTGTGGGGTGAAACCACGTGACTTATAAAGGGTTCCGCGTGTAGGGCCGCAACGGGAAGAGAAGGTCGCACAGCGGGAAGCAAATTTCGGTTTGTGACAATTGCGAAGAACGCAGCACGCGACGATGCCCGATGGCACAGAGGACATGGCAAGTGCGACAAATGGATCGTGTGAACGCTATGCTTTCGCGATGCAAAATTTTTAGGAGCAGGCATGCTATGCGGCAAAGCCGCATAACTATTGTTGATGCTTGTACCGTTTGCAGCAAAACGGTTTTTATGCAGCCTGCGTTTCTTGTAGGTTTCTGTCGTGCTTGCTATAATAAGCGATGAGAGTAGGCTCAAAGAGAGGAAATTGCGTTATGTGTGCGCTGCCGAGCAATACAAAGAAATCGATGCTGACAGTACCATTTCATGAAACGGTACATCCGGAAACAGCATTTTCGCTGTTGTTCCGAACCATTCCGTTGCGCCGGTTTAACAACTGCACCTTTGAACGAAAAACAAGCTATGATGCACGTGGCGGCTACCGGATTTGTGTTATTTCGGCGGATCAGCCGTTGTTGGAATCGATGCGGAATGTGCTGGAACATGCGCCAGCGTTTATGGCGCATATCGCGGCCCCGGAGCTTTCTGTATCTGCAGGTGTTACGTCTGACAGCCCAATTGCGCAAGTGGTACAGTATAAACTGAAGACTGCAAAAGGGGAGACGCCGACGGTGCAGGCGGGCGCAGATTTGGCTGTCACACAGCACGCGATCGCGTCGGAGGCGGTGTTCCCGCCGCAACCGTGCGCAAAATGCGGCCAGGATACCGAAGGGATGCTTCGCTGTCCCCACTGCAAAAAGCTCCAGCGGCAGTTGAGCACGATTGGATGGATCTATTTGATTGTGATGATTGGGCTGAGTGTTTATCAAATTGCAGGCGGGTTTGACATGGCTTGGCTGACCAATCCCGATCCACTGGTTCGCGTCAGTTTGGTCGTCGTCGCGCTGGAGATTATATGCCTGTTTGTCGCCGCCGGTCTTTTGATTCGATTTCGGAAAATGGGATTTTGGGTTTTGGTAGGTTTAAAAATGTTCGATGTATTGCTGGGCGTGCTCATTGGCGGGCAATCGCTTGTTTCGGTTGCGCTGGGACCGATCCTGTTTGTCTTTTTTGCCTATTTGTTCTTGAGCCGCGATCTGCCTTACATGGAGTGAAGCCGTTGACAGGTCATTGCAGAAAGAGAACAAAGTTGTTAGCGTTTCAGATTGTAAGTGCGCGTATGCAGTGCGTTGTTTTAAGACAGCTACCAACAATCCTCAATGCGAATGAGAACACCAAACAAAAATGTACCTTGCAGCGCTGTGCTGAGAGGTACACTTTTTTGTTGATGCCACTATTTAAATTTTTGCAGTTCCCGCCGGTTGCGATAGAGCGCATCGCGCAGGGTGGACGCGAGATTGAACGCCTCGGTGCTTGCGGACGCGCCATACTGGGAGAGCGCTTCGTCGATCTCTTTGATGCCGCGGTCGGTTCCTTCGATCAGCATACCGGCGAGATGCGGCGCGCTTTTGTTTGTGAGCGTGTTGAGGTCGATCATCGCGTTGCCCATCATCTTCGCGACACCGGAGACGCCGCCGACATCCGCACCGTTGGATCGCAACAGGATGTCTGCGGACATAAAGATGCGGTTGTATTCCTCATGCTGCATCTGTACGACGGCCTTGAGATCGCGATCTTGAATGATCGGCAACAGCTTCTCCATGGTGTTTTTGCCCATCTCCGCGTTTTTTTGCGTGCGGGTCAACAGTTGTTCGGCTGCACTCATGCCATAAATACTCCTTTTATTTGTTTGAACACTTGTTTTATTATGTCTTTTTTTACTTTCAAAATACATGGACATATGCTATAATCGTCAGTGTGCGCAAAGCGCCTGCGCGATAGAGAGAAACGCGCGCGGTACAGAGGAATAAAACCGCAAGCGGGAGGACAGCATGCAGGGAACATTCGGCGAGCAGGCATACGAGCGGGTACAGATCGACCCAATTCCCGATGAACTACTGACTTATGTCGACGGGGTAACGCATCCGACTGATGCCGCGCACATGATCGCGAATTACCGCAAGGTAGACGCATGGACAGAACGGCTTGAGACGATGTATGCCATGGCCTATATCCGGCACACAGTGGATACAGCTGACGCATTTTATGCTGCGGAGCGCGATTATTACGACAAATACCTGCCGGCAATCAGCGAGTTGATTGCTTCGATGGGGCGCGCGATCGCCGCTTCGCCCTATCGAAAAGAGATGGAGGCGCTCATCGGTGATGTTGCGATTCGCAACATGGAACTGCAGGCACGCGCCATTTCACCGGCGGTAATCGAAGAACTGCAGCTGGAGAGCGAGCTGGAGAGCCGTTACCAAAAACTGACGGCATCCGCGCGAATCGCGTTTGACGGCAAGATCCTGACATTGCCGCAGCTGTCGCCTTATCTGATCAGCGCCGACCGCACGATGCGCGAACAGGCCCTGCGTGCGCAGGGAGAGTATTTTGCAGAGAATGCTGGTGCGCTTGACCAGATTTTTGACGAGCTTGTGCACGTTCGCACTGCGATGGCGCGCAAACTGGGGTTTGCGACCTATACCGAGATGGCATATTACCGCCGTACCCGCAACTGTTATTCTGCCGCGGACGTGGCGGCGTTTCGGGAGCAGGTCGCGCGTGACGTTGTGCCGCTTGTCAACCGACTGCTGGAACTGCAGTACCGGCGTACACAAATTTCCAATCCAAAACTGTGGGACCGCGGGTTTGCGTTTCAAAGCGGTAACCCCACGCCAAAGGGTTCGCCTGAAGTGATCTTTGAAAACGGCAAACGGATGTACAGTGAACTGTCCCCGCAGACAGGGGAGTTTATGTCGTTTATGCTGGAGCATGGTTTGTTTGACGTGCTGTCCAAAGAGAACAAGGCGAACGGCGGGTACTGCATCGGTTTACCGGCGCTAAAGGCACCGTTTGTGTTTGCGAACTTTAACGGGACGCAGGGCGATATCGAAGTGCTGACGCACGAATGCGGGCACGCGTTTGAAGGATACACGTCCGCGCGCAGTTATCCGCTTGCGGCGCAGCGCGAATATACCTATGACGTCGCGGAGATCCATTCGATGTCAATGGAGTTTTTTACCTATCCCTGGATGCCGCTTTTTTTCAAAGAAGATACCGAGAAATTTTACTATTCGCATCTGTTTGGGGATATTTCTTTTTGGCCGTACGGTTGCCTGGTGGATCATTTTCAACACGCGGTGTATGACAATCCTACCTGGACGCCCGCGGAACGCAATGCAGAGTGGCTGCGGCTGGAGAAAATTTACCGGCCGGACATCGACTGCGGCGACATCCCGCATTATAAAAACGGCGGCATGTGGCAGCGACAGCTGCACATTTATCTCGACCCGTTCTACTATATCGATTATTGTTTTGCGCAATATGTTGCCGTATCCTACTGGAACATGATGCGTGAAGATAGACAAAAGGCGTGGGACAGCTATTTTGCGCTGGTACAAAAGGCGGGAACACGCGATTATCTGACGTTGCTCAGCGAGGCGGGAATCCGCTCTCCGTTTGAGCATGGCGCGATCCATGAGGTTGCCACGGCAGCTTATGAATATTTAGTATCAATTGAGAAATCTGTTTCGGAACAGGATGCCGAGGCAGCAAACAGGAGGTAAAAAGACATGGGGAAAAAGATTATTGTAGGCCAATCGGGTGGCCCGACTTCGGTCATCAACGCAAGTTTGGCCGGCGTCTTCAAAACGGCGAAAGATCTCGGCGCCGAAAAGATTTACGGCATGCGCAACGGGATTGAAGGTTTTTTGGGCGAGCGCATCATCGACATGACCGAGTATATTAAGGACGATGTCGATATCGAACTGCTTAAGCGCACACCATCCGCGTTTCTCGGCTCCTGCCGTTACAAATTGCCGCACATCGACAAGGACGAAGCAGTTTATGAGAAGATGTTCGAAATTCTCAAAAAATATGAGATTGATTGCTTTTTCTATATCGGCGGCAACGATTCGATGGATACTATTGCACAGATGTCGCTTTTTGCCGAAAAAATTGGCAGCGATATCCGCTGCATCGGCGTACCCAAAACAATCGACAATGACCTGGTCATTACCGACCACACGCCTGGTTTTGGCAGCGCGGCAAAATATGTGGCGACTTCCGTCAAGGAGTTAATTCGTGACACAAAGGTCAACGACATGGATGTCGTGACCGTGATCGAAGTGATGGGGCGCGACGCAGGCTGGCTCACTGGCGCGGCGGCACTGGCCACCGGCCCGGATTGCCCCGGCCCAGACTTGATTTATCTGCCTGAGCTGGATTTTGATATGGAGCAGTTCCTCTCGCGCGTTACAGAGATCCAGCGTGTCAACCGTTCGCTTGTTGTCGCGGTGTCCGAAGGCGTTCGTATGGCGGACGGCCGCTATGTCTGCGAATACAATGATAACGCCAGCCGCTCGACCGATGCGTTTGGCCATAAGCAGTTGACGGGTACCGCGCGTGTGCTCGCGGACGTGATCAGCGAGCGCGTAGGCTGTAAAGTGCGCCCGATTGAGTTTAGCTCGCTGCAGCGCTGCGCCGCGCATCTGCAGTCGCAGACCGATGTGGAAGAGGCGTTCCATGTGGGCGTCGCCGGCGTGCGCGCGGCATTCAGCGGCGAGACCGGCAAGATGATCACGATTGACCGTGTCGCGGAGGAGCCGTACCAGAGCACGATGGGCATCGCGGATGTGCATCTGATCGCGAATGAGAAAAAGGACGTGCCCCGCGGTTGGATCAACGAGGGCGGCGACTATGTGACCCAGGCATTTATTGATTATGTGCGGCCGCTGATCGATGGCGAAATTTCGCCGATCATGGTCGACGGGTTGCCGCGCCACATCGAATATATTAAATAGGCGCTTTCTTTGGTTTGTTCGGCGAAAGCATGCGTTGCATGCCGTCCGCAATATGCATTGCGGACGCCCTGCGCTTCGCGCAGGGTTCGCCGTTGATATAGAAAAAGAATCGGTGCAGTGCGTTGTCGGCGCCGCCGGCATGCGACAGAGAAGAGGGAGTTAAGATGCATCGCTTGAAGCGCACCTGGGTGGAAATCAGCATCGATAATCTCGAGCACAACTATCGCGAGCTCCGCGCTTTGCTGGCGCCGGGCACGCGCATGATGGCTGTTGTCAAAGCGGACGGCTATGGCCATGGTGCGGCGCAGGTGTCGAAAACACTGCAAAGCTGCGGGGTGGATTGGTTTGGCGTCTCCAACATTGTAGAGGCGCGCACGCTGCGCAAAGCAGGGATCACAAAGCCCATTTTGATCTTAGGCTATACGCCTGAGGAAAATGTGCGCGACCTGTTTGAACTCTCCTGTACCCAGTGTGTATTTAGTGAGCGCTATGGAGAAAAATTAGCTGCCGCCGCGCGCGAACAGAATGTGATTATCGATATACACTTTAAACTGGATACCGGCATGAACCGGCTCGGGTTTGATATTCATGATATGGATGATCTGCTCACCCGGTTGGCGCGTGTGAGCTATCTGCCAAATCTGAAGGCAACCGGTATTTTTACGCATTTTGCCGCCGCGGACGAGAATACCGACCAGGGCCGGTATTACACAGCAATGCAGCACCGTCGGTTTGCAATGGTCATGAACGAGTTGACCAAACGCGGCTTTGAATTCAATGACGTCCATTGTTGCAACAGTGCGGGCACGCTCTTTTATCCGGAATATCACCATTCATTGGTGCGCCTGGGTGTCGCACTGTATGGTTGCTCGCCCACCGGCAAGCCGCTGGACGCCGTGCAGTTGAAACCGGTGATGACATTGAAATCGGTGGTGTCGCAGGTTAAGATCGTGCAGGGCGGCGAGAAGATCAGTTATGGCTGTACCGCGGAAACATATAACAATATGAAGATCGCGACCATTCCAATCGGCTATGCCGACGGCTATCCGCGCGCGCTGTCCAACCGCGGTCGCGCGTTTGTGTCGGACAGCGTTGTGCCCATCGTCGGGCGCGTATGTATGGACCAAATCATGCTCGACGTCACCGGCATTGAAGTGAGAGAGGGCGATGTCGTCACGCTGTTTGGCGGGGATTCCCCAATCGGCATGGACAATGTAGCCGGTCTTGTCGGCACGATCAACTATGAGATTATGTGCGGCATCTCGCGCCGTGTGCAGCGCGTTTACATCAAAAATGGCGCCGTCACCGACGTCGTCGATTATATGATATAATTTGAATAAGTAGGACATCGACGCTACACAACGCAGCACCGCTATTTTCTTGACGCTGCGTTTGCGAATGCCAAAAAAGTATCGCAAATCCAATCACGCGTGACGAATTGCCAATAACGAACAGCGATCTGGAGAGGTACCGAAGTGGTCATAACGGGGCGGTCTTGAAAACCGTTAGGGCGCAAGCCCACATGGGTTCGAATCCCATCCTCTCCGCCAGTTCCAAAGCAGCCTACAGGATTTGAACCTGTGGGCTGTTTTTATGTTATAATTTACAGAATAAATATTCATACTGTGCAGTCGAAATTCTCAAGGAGCTTATTAGTATCGTGTATGATCCGGTTCAAATTCCATACATACTAAATAAGGAATTCCCAAAGAACATTCAATATACTGAAGAACCTGCCGATCTTTGCAGTGAATTTGTCATATGTTTTTGGGAGATGACTCCGCTTGCAAATGGCAGCGCTTCCACAGACAATGTGATTGTTGCGGATGGCTGCATTGACCTTGTGGTTGCATATGATGAAAAACAAATTGACTTTGCGGGCATGCGCAAAACAAACTTTCATTACAAATTGGAGCTTCCCGGGCGCTTTATGGGAGCCAGATTA
>JAVBRN010000007.1:0-101529 GCA_031547945.1 Oscillospiraceae bacterium
GATGGCTGGAGTTGGTCGAGCGACGGGCCCATTCGGTTTGCCGATAATAAGGACGGCGAAGTGGTGGATGCTTCACGCACACCTTCATATTCTGGCAAAGCAAAGGTGACAAAACATAATGTGATTCCCACGGCATCCAACAATGTGCCAGTGGTTGAGAGAGAAACCTTCAAGCCCGCCATTATCACAACGCCCAGCGGCAAAACAGTGCTCGACTTTGGGCAAAATATTGCGGGCTATCTTTCTTTCAAAGCAAATGCACGCAAAGGGCAACGCATTTTCTTGCGTTTTGGCGAGCTAATTGACGCAAACGGCGAATTTACACAAACAAATATACAGTGCAAGAACAAAAAAATCACCACACCCTTGCAGCAGGTAGAGTATTTTTGTGCAGAAGGCGAAAACAACTACAAAACTCGGTTCGCCATTTTTGGCTTTCAATATGTACTGGTTGAAAGCGATGTAACAATCCGCCCCGAGGATTTTACCGCCATTGCCGTGTATTCTGATTTAGAGGAAACCGCACGGTTTGAAAGCTCGAATGCGCTGCTCAACCAGTTTGTTCATTGCACCACGTGGAGCGCCAAGGGCAACTCTGCCGACATACCCACAGACTGCCCCACGCGCGAGCGGCATGGCTGGACGGGCGATGCGCAGATTTTCTACAATACGGCTAGCTATTTGTTTGACTATCAGCCGTTTGCACGCAAATATATCCGCGATTTGAACGACTGGCAGCGCCCAGACGGCTGTTATCCGCAAATTGCGCCTTATGGCGGTGTGGATTCGTATATGAACACAATGAATGGCTCCGTTGGCTGGTCAGACGCAGGGGTGATGCTGCCTTACCGCCAGTGGAAGCAATATGGCGATGATCAGATACTGCAAGACAATTACAATGCGATGCGGAAATATGCACAGTTTATGCAAAAACGCTGCGGCAAATGGGCGACGCTGGCAAAACCGCTTGGCTTAAAAGGAGAAGATAAAAAAAACGTGGTTAATTATGGGCAAGCGTATGGCGAATGGGCCGAGCCTGCCGACGTGTGCAAGCTTGTGCTAACAGACATGATTTTCCCGCATCCAGAAGAGGCCACTGCCTACACCTGCTATGTGATGGAGCTCATGGAAGAGATTGCCCTTGCGCTCGGCAAACAGGACGATGCAAGCGAGTATCGCCAAACGGCCAATGTCACGCGCCGCGCTTACCAGGCTCTGTGCGAAACAGCCGCATTTTCGCTTGATACAGACCGTCAGGCAAAGCTTGTGCGCCCGCTTTATTTTAGGCTGCTGAATGAACAGCAAACCGATTTCGCTAAAAAGCGGCTGCTGAAAGCCCTGGACAATTACGGCTGGCGCCTTGGCACAGGGTTTCTTTCCACACCGCTCATTTTAGATGTGTTAACAGAGATTGACCTTGAAGCAGCGTATCGTTTGCTCGAAAACGAAGCCATGCCCGGCTGGCTGTTCATGCCAAAAAATGGCGCCACCACCGTGTGGGAATCGTGGGAGGGCACACAGGCACAGGGCGGCATCGCCTCGCTGAACCACTATTCCAAAGGTGCCTGCTGTGAATGGCTGTTCCGTGTGATGTGCGGTGTGCAAGTGGCTGGCGAAAACCATTTTGCAATTGCGCCAAAGCCAGGCGGAACCTTCACGTTTGCGCAGTTCAGTTACGACAGCGCATATGGCACCGTAGAAAGCCGTTGGCAAAAGCAGCGCGATGCGGTACAATATACCATAGTGGTTCCGCCAAACTGCACGGCAACCATCACGCTGCCAAATGGCGCAACGCAGATAGCAGCTGCGGGTACCCACCTCTTTACGCAGTCTGTTGCCAATGTGACTTAATCAGAACAGAGAAGGAGCTTGTCCTATGAAAACTCGTACAAAAGTGTCGTTTTCAAATAAAGAAACCCCGCGCGAAGTTGCGCACCGCGCGCTTGCGCGCAGCATTGCAGCAGAGAGCATTGTGCTTTTGGAAAATGACGGCACACTGCCGCTTGCGCCCTGCAAAATAGCGCTGTTTGGCGCGGGCGCTGGGCTAACCATCAAGGGCGGCACAGGCAGCGGCGAAGTGAATGAGCGGCACGCCGTTACCATTTGCGAGGGGCTGGAAGCCGCAGGCTTCACCATAACCACGCACGCATGGATAAACGACTATATTGCACAGGTGAAAACAGAAAAAGATGCATTTGGCAAAAGTTTTTTGAAGAAAGCTTTGTTTGGCAATGCCGATGACCGCATCAATATCATGGCTGATTCGTACCATTATCCCGCAGGGCGCGCCATCACCGATGCCGAGCTCAAAAACAGCGATACCGACATTTGCATCTATGTCATTGCGCGGCAGGCAGGCGAATGCTCTGACCGCAGCCTGCAAAACCATGAATATCATTTGGAAGAAGCTGAAATTCAGCATCTTAACACGATTGCCAAAGCCTATAAAAAAGTGATTGTCGCCATCAATGTGGGCAGCGCCATCGACATGCAATGGCTGGGCGAAGTGAGCGGCATCAACGCGGTTGTGTATTTTTGCCAGCAGGGCATGGAGGGTGGCAACGCGTTTGCCGATATCATCACTGGCAAAGCAAACCCGTCTGGCTGCCTCACAAATTCGTGGGCAAAGCAGTATGAAGATTTGCCGTTTGCCATGGATTACAGCTACTTAAATGGCAACACCACCGACGAAAACTACAAAGAAGGCATCTATGTAGGCTATCGCTATTTTGACAGCTTTGGCATTGCGCCGCGCTATCCATTTGGCTACGGCAAAAGCTACACCGAGTTTTCAATTGCGTGCAGCAATGTGGAAGTAACGCGCACCACAGTGGCAGTATCTGCCGCCGTTGCCAATACAGGCAAGGCTGCGGGCAAAAAAGTGGTGCAGCTTTATGCTAGCTGCCCCAGCGGCACGCTCCCGCGCGAGTACCAATGTCTGGCGGCATTTGCCAAAACAAAAAGCTTAAAACCTGGCGAAACGCAAACCGTAACCCTGCAATTTGATATGACCGACCTTGCAGCCTACGACGAAGAATCTGCCGCCTATGTGCTGGAAAAGGGCGACTATGTGCTGCGCCTTGGCGCAAATGCCGCAGACACCGCCGTGTGCGGCAAACTGTATCTTGACGGCACGGTGCAAACAGAAATTTGTACCAATGTGTGTAAAGCGACACAGAAAGTCGATGAAATTGCAGCGCCTGTCATTCACCACTCCGCAGACGGCCAGCCGATTGCTACCGTGCATGCGGCCGACATCCAACCCATTCAACATAGCTACAATGTTGTAAAAGAAAGCTTTTCTGCCCGTGCCGAAAGCATTGTAAACAGCCTGACGCAAGAAGAAAAACTGAAATTGCTCATGGGCTCTGGAGTCATGGGTGTAAAGCCGTATTTCAACGCCCCAGGCGCAGCGGCTACCACCACAAGCGCGCTTGTGGGCAAAGGAGTGTGCGACATTGCGCTGTGTGATGGCCCAGCTGGCCTGTGTTTGCAGCGCACCAGCGTTGTCACAAAGTCGGGCGACATGAAGCCTGTCGATGCCATGATGGACTTTATGAACTACATGCCTAAATTTGTTAAAATGTTCATGTTTGGCAACCCTGAAAAAGATACACCTGTGTATCAATATGCCACGGCGTTCCCTGTGGGCACCGCTATGGCGCAAACGTGGAACACTGAAATTGTGGAGCAGTTTGGCAGTGCCGTGGGCACGGAAATGGAAGAGTACGGCGCAACGCTGTGGCTTGCCCCAGGTATGAATATCCACCGCAACCCGTTGTGCGGCCGCAACTATGAGTATTTCAGCGAAGACCCGCTTGTCAGCGGCAAAATGGCAGCTGCCATTACACGCGGCGTGCAGTCGCACGAGGGCTGCTACGTTACGCTCAAGCACTATGCGGCAAACAATCAGGAAACCAACCGTAATAAGTCCAGCAGCAATATGGGCGAGCGCACGCTGCGCGAAATTTATCTCAAGGGCTTCAAAATTGCCGTGAAAGAAAGCGCACCCAAGGGTGTTATGACGAGTTACAACCGCCTGAATGGCACCTATACACCGAACAGCTACGATTTGTGCACAAAGTTGTTGCGCAACGAATGGGGCTTCAGCGGGCTTGTCATGACCGACTGGTTCTCCACAGGCAAAGGCCTCGGCGGTAACGGCACAGCCATCAAAGCGGGCAATGACCTCATCATGCCAGGCGGCAAAGAGTATATGAAAATGCTGCAACAGGACATTGCAGACGGAAAAGTAACCGATGCGGAAATTCGGTTGTCTTGCCTGCGCATTCTGGAAATTGTGCTGAGCAGCCAAATCCAAAAAGAAATGGACGCAAAGCAATAGCAGCGCCATTGCAAAAACGGTATCTTAGCGGGCATAAGGGCAAAACAAACCCTTGTGCCCGTTTTTTGCAAAAAGGCAAGCGCTGCGGCAATGTCGCGCGCAATGTAAAAATACTGTTTGTTTTACTGTCATTGCACTTGCGTTTTTTGCAAATCTGTGTTATTATTTTGTTTGCAACTTTGCGCCAATCGCGCAGTTGGCAGAGCGGCTTTTTTGCCGAAACAATTTGATATGCGCCAATAGCTCAGTTGGTAGAGCAGCTGACTCTTAATCAGCGGGTCCCGGGTTCGAGTCCCTGTTGGTGCACCACGTTAGTTATTAGTTAGTAGTTATTAGCAAAGGCTAGTAACTACCAACCAGTGCCTAACAACAGCGGCGAAACGGAGCGGATGTTTGATTTCGAGTCCTTGGAAAACAAACGAAGCGGCGTACAGCCTGCGACGACGAGGCCCGTTGGTCAAGTGGTCAAGACGGCGGCCTCTCACGCCGCAATCACGAGTTCGACTCTCGTACGGGTCACCAGTTAGGTATTGGCTACCAGGCAAGCAGACGCCCGTGAATTGTGTGAGAAACCGTACAATTCGCAATGCCAGTGTGCCAGGCCGAAGTCAAACGAGCGATCTTGTACAGGCGTTTGATGAAGGCAAATAGAGTGGGTTAGGCCAGCCATTACGTCTGATGCCTAACAGCAAGCAGGGTTAAATGCACGAGAGTGCTTTAACATATATATGAAAAGCCAGTGCCGATGACGCGCAGGATCCACCCGTTCCCATCCCGAACACGGAAGTTAAGCTGCGTTGTGCCGACAATACTTGGTTGGAGACGACCTGGGAAGATAGGTTGGTGCTGGCTCTTCTTTTAGTCATCAGGTAGTAGTGGTTTGCGGTTCGCAAATGACAGGGTTTATGCAAACGCGAGGCCTTTTCGTCTTTGGCTGTCATTGAATGCTCAGAATCCGTTCGTTAACGGGTCTTTGTTGCCCTGAACTAGTTCCCAATACCTAACGTCCAATCACTACCTGCCTACTTAGCTCAGTCGGTAGAGCATGCGGCTGTTAACCGCAGGGTCGTTGGTTCGAGTCCAACAGTGGGCGCCAAAAAAGAAGCAAGGCAATCTGCCTTGCTTCTTTTTTGGCATTTGTTGCAGATTTAGACCAACGCCCTGCATTGTAGCCGCATGGCGGCTGTTAACTGCTGCTGCGCCGACCGCCGCCAGCGGCGGGGTAAAGGAGGCGAAGCAGGCACAGCGGCGGGAGCGACCGCGCAGCGAACAGCAAGCGAAGTTGCGACCTCTGCCGCGTGTCGACCGCCACACAGAAAGAGCCGAAGGGCCTAATGAAGAACAACCTTTGATATTTTCGCCGCCCAAGGCGTCGTTGGTTCGAGTCCCGCCTGCAGCCATAAGAGCCGTTTTCAACGGTTGGCTGCAGACACACTAGCCTGCGGGCGTCGCAGTGGGCGCCAAAAAAGAAGCAAGGAATCTGCCTTGCTTCTTTTTTGGCATTTGCTGCAGATTTAGACCAACGCCCTGCGTTGTAGCCGCATGGCGGCTGTTAACTGCTGTTGCGCCGACCGCCGCCAGTGGCGAGGTAAGGGAGGCGAAGCAGGCACAGCGGCGGGAGCGACCGCGCAGCGAACAGCAAGCGAAGTTGCGACCTCTGCCGCGTGTCGACCGCCACACAGAAAAAGCCGAAGGGCCTAATGAAGAACTACCTTTGATGTTTTCGCCGCCCACCTAAAACGGCGAAGCCGCCAACGAAAAAAGTTGGCAGACAGCTGGTCGGCGTAAACCGGCGCGTTTACAAGCCGGCAGCCGATCAACGAAACGCTGTGGATGTTTGATTTCGAGTCTTTTGAAAGCAAACGAGGCGGCGTGTAGCACGTGAGGACGTGCCTGCGGGGCGTCGCAGTGGGTAAAAAACAGAGGGTACGATATTCTTAAATAAATCATAAAATTTGTCGAATACGGTTGTAAAAAATCACTAATAACGATATACTTACACAAAGGTACAGTTCGTATAAAATTTTATAACGCAGGAGAAATGTCTAATGGCAACTGGGAAATTTGTGATCCATACGACGACAACAGGCAAATTCCGCTTTAACTTGTTGGCGGCAAACCATCAGATCATCGCAACCAGTGAGACCTATAGCTCTAAGGACGGGTGCGAGAATGGGATTAAAAGTGTAAAGAAAAACGCGCCGGACGCAAAGATCGAAGATCAAACGCTGGCCAACGTCGAAACGCAATCAAATCCCAAATTTGAGATCTACACGGACAAGGCCGGAGAATTCCGCTTCCGTCTCAAAGCTCGCAATGGCGAGATCATTGCGGTTGGAGAGGGTTATAAATCGAAATCGAGTTGTATTAACGGCATTGAATCGATTATCAAGAATGCGCCGGATGCACCGGTTGAAGTTGCTGAAAAAAAGTAAGTACATAGAGTGCACGAAAGCACAAATAAAAGCTTCGCCTATTGGCGAGGCTTTTTTCGTTGGTGCTAATACATTTCTGTATAGGCGCAGACAAAGTGCTATGCGGATGTTTCTGTTTGCGGAATCGCGCAAAAATAAAACAGGGGCATGGAGACGAAGGGAATGCCATTTTCTGCAAGCCATCTGGTACCTCGCTCCTCTTGATGGCGATTCACGGACAGGAGATTTCGATATAACTCCAGTAAATAGCGGTCGCACAGCCGAAAATTATCTTGCGACAAAGCAGCCGAAACAAGGATTGTTGCTTCACCGCGTGCTTCGATGTATGCGAACTATCCTTTTGTGCATTGTTCGCCAACCGGCGCGACAGCTATCGATCTCCACAGTTCCCGGGATGTTTACGGTCTGCTGACGACAATTGCGCTTGCGGTGCAGATCCCTCTGCAAAAGACGACAACACGCATTGTCCCTGACAAAACCAAACACGGCAGGAGGAAAGGGTTGCGGTTGACCGGCCAGCGTGGATGCGTTTATTCGACTGCATATTACGCGCATTTTCCGCGCAATCAAACGCCGTGTACGAAGCCCATGCCGATTGTCACGTTTTCTCTGTTGGCCAAGATGGCAACAAAGTCGTTTCGAGCTTTGCGCCCTGGATACGGCAAACACATCAGATAGCTGTGTTGCAAAATCGACTGTATTTTATTGCTGTTTTGACCTTGAAATGGTATACTTTTAAAGAACGATCACAGAGAAATAGAAGAATGGTGCTGTGCGCGTTGGAAAGACATCTGCGGGGGATAGAAGATGCAAAGCGATCAACAATTGGTTGAGCTTATAGAATTGGCAAAGCAGGGCAGTGCGGCGGCCAGAGAGTCGCTTTATTACGCCAGTTTCAAAACAGTCTATTTTATTGCAACCTGCCTTATGCATGCCCAGGAATCTGCCAACAGCTTAACGCGAGACGTATTTATCACGATGTTTCAACAAATCCGTAAACTTGCGGATGCTGAAGCGTTCGACAACTGGTTGAATGCACTGATTGCGCGAACATGTGTCAGTTATTTGAAGGACACGCTTTCGCCATATTCCGAACAAGAAATTGAAAGCGAATATGAGCCAATCGATGAAATTTTTTTACCGGCGAATGCTTTGTATGACCCGGTACGGCGCGTGTATACCGTCAAATCGATTTTAGAGTTGCCCATACTCGAGCGCATTTGTGTGTTCTTTTCCCATGTACTGCTGCTGGGCACCAAGCAGATGCAATCGATCTCCACGTTGACGGTGAATACCATCAACAATAAGTTGAACGACGCCTATGGCGCCATTAACCTTGCGGCAATCGATTTGCAGGATCAGGAAAATCTCGAATTGGAAAGCGTCGTGCCTGTGGGCCTGTCCACAATTTTATTACAGGAGCATGAGAGCTTTTTGCCAGATGCCGCCCAAATCAGTATTATATGGGAACAAATCTGCAAGGAAGTGGCCCCTGCCGAAACAAAGCCGGCCAGCGTGGCACAAGAGCAACCAGCTGACCCGCCTGCAACAACGGCTGCGGAAGCGCCGATACCGGAACCCGCGCCGCAGCAGCTGCCAGCAGCGCAGCCGATTTATGCGCAGCAGGCTGTCTTCGCGCAGGAACCGAAAAAAGAAAACCATTTATGGCTGATTATTGTCATGCTAATTGTTTTGCTGCTGATTATCGGTGTGATCATATACATTATAGTTACGATTAATGCGGTATCCAAGGCCACCGATTTCGGTGGGGCCATTACCGCCGTTGTCCAAAGCATCGCACACAAATATTAGGTGTCCCCGGGCAATTATCAAAGGCCTGCGGCGCGCAACCGCGGGCCTTTTGCAAGAGCAGTGGAATAAGAAAACGGTTGTAAATAAAATTGCGCGCGGTTACATAGACTAAGTAGGACCATGCAGGAACCCGCCCACGGCTGCGGGCGGGCTCTGCGACAGACAGGATTACCAAGGCAGGCAACCCGTATTGAAAATGGCGTCCCACTCAAGGCGGGCGACGATGCCATCTTCAGTGAGGAAACACTGGCGCTGAAAGCGCCGGACAGCGCTTTCGGTTTCGGGCCCAAAAATGCCGTCGATGGCCACAGGGAACCCGTTGCGGTTGAGCGCACTTTGTGCGGTCATGACCTGGTTGCAACGCACGCCTGAAAACAGATACGGCAGTCCTCTGGTTAGATGGGTCTCGGACGGCATAAAACGGTTGTCTACCTCAATCCACGTATCCTGTGCGGCCAAAGGCGCGACAAAAGAAAACGCATTGCTGTTTACTGCGGCGGCGTGCAATGCTGCAATTGGATGTGACCCGGTTGGCTGCAATAAAAAACCCAGACCAAAATAGCGTTGCACATCTAACAGACAACCATCTTCCGCAATGGAGGCAAATGCTGCCCGGATGCGGATGGGAAGGTTGTATAATCCGCGCAGGATATTCCATGCTTGCATCGCGCGCAGGTCGGTCCAGCCGTATTCATTGTTGCGCATAAATTCGCGGACAGTTAACGTATTGCCGGTGGTATACGGCATAGGATCTGACTGCGCGCGATAATAGCGCTCCAGCAAACCGGTATTGTTATTAAAAACGGTGATGACGGCCATGGGGAAATACTCCTTCACGGTATTTGCCACACCATATGCCGCTCGCGCCTGTCGCGTGACGCAAGCAAACGGCTGTCGAAACGCAGAAATAGAGTCTTTCCAGTGAAAAGCGAAACGGGTTTATAAAATGACAATCAAAAAATTGAATATCTTGGAATTAATAAAAATTTACTATTTTTCTATGCGACGGGAATTTCCCGGCGCGGAACTGGCACCGTTGATTATTCTGGTTTGGAATTTACTGCGGGACAAACATCCTTACTATGGTCTTTATGAAGAGAATACATTGATTGCCTATGCGCTGCTCTTTCAGCAGGAAAACAAGAATGGTTCCATTTTGCTGCAGTACTTTGCGGTTTGGCCCGACAAGCGCGGAAAAGGTGTCGGCACAAAGATGTTGACGTTTTTGTGCGAGCGGTATGCCGGGAATGGCATTCTGATTGAAGTCGAGAACCCAAAGTATGCGCCGGACGAGCAGCATCTGGCAATGATGCAGCGCCGGATACGGTTTTACCAGGACAACGGATTCTCCGGCACCGATGTCGAGGTGTCTTTGTTTGGCACAGAATATCAGATTATGATCTACCCGGGAAAACGAAGCGATGACACTGTCGTACGCCGGGAAATGGATGCCGTTTATACTTCTATGTTTCCTCCCAAGATCAAAGAGAAGTACGCAATTGTCAGATAGACTGGCGGCGTGTTCAAGAAGATTTGTACACTCTAAAAGTCCCCTGTAAACGTATGAATTCGTCAAAAGAAACAAAGGTTGCTGTTCGTTGACCCAGTCTTCCCGATCAAACCGCCCGATTGGAAGCAGGCTGCGCCCTGCGCCCGCAAGATGAACGAATAGGTTGACGAACAGAACGGTACTAATTTTGCGCTTTGTTGCATATCCGACGGTTCTTCATTTCTTCATTTTGGGGTTTGGGGCGTCAGCTCCATTTCAATTTGGGAGGATAGCGTGGGACGTTTGAGACCGCCGGGCAGTTGTGCGCTTGTTGCTTGACAAAAAGGGTTTTTGAAGCTGAAAAGAGAAACGCGTACCGCGTTTCTCTTTTCTGTTAAATCAAAATTCCCTTTTCGCATGTTGGCGATCACCGCAATACAAAAGACCAACATGGGTACAAAAATCGAGACGGTTGAGATCACAACAAACCGAATGGCGCAAATGCCGAACGCATCGCCTAGGCCGTAGCTTGGCAACAAAGCGCAACAGTGCAGTCACGCTGCCGCTGCAACGATAAGATGCCAGTTGCGCGCATCCATGTCGGCGTTGACAGCGGCGAAGGCGCGCGGGATAGCGCTTGGCAATTTCTGTACGGCAAACTAAACAATGCCGAAAATAACGTTACAATGCCGGAGAACAACAGCATAACCGTCAAATCGCGGTTTAACAGCGAACCCCCAATTATTGCAAGCCCAATTGGAATTGCAACAATGCAGCAGACCTTATTCCAGATTGGTTTCGCGTTTTTTGCCAAGCAGCCAATAGGCTAAGCCATAAAACAATAAAGTCGCATACATCAACGAGACAACATAAATTGTGACGGAATGATCCCCTAGCATACTTGCGATACAACAAGTAACCGCGGCCGCGAAAACAGTGAATTGTAATGTCAGCATCGCACTTTTGCCTGTAAGAAAAAGAACGCGTTCGTCCTTCAGTTTGTTTTCATACCGCTGTGCCTTTACTGGGTTGCGCAACAAAATAAAAAGATAGACACACAATACCAAGCCGCCGCAGGCAAGCCCGGCACCCAATCCTCCGATAAAGTCATACGGATTTTTGAACACGAGCGCCGCCACAAAAATGAGAATACCCGCAACGCAAAAGCTCCCCGCGATCATCAATTGAGATTTCGTCTGTTTCATAAAGGCCCTCCCATGATATTCACAGGCATTATAACAAACTCACGCTTGACGCGCAATGGCTTCCTGTAGACGGAAAGACGCTGCTTTTTGGGATACCATAAAAAGAAAGCAGGGCATTTGCCCTGCCCTTGTTAAAACGTCTTTTGATAGAAGCGGGAACGACAAAGTACAAGGTGTTCCGCTCGTCGGCCTAGCAATCCCGCCCCAGCCACCCGAATGCCGTGGGCTTCGTCCCAAGCCCCTTTGTCGAAAAAAGGCCGATCGGATGTAGGAAACTGCCGTATATTACGCTGGTTTTTGTTCGTCGACCTATCATTTCTTCTCCGAAGTGTGGGCGAAGCTCCAATTGCTTTGGGCGGCAGGGGTAGGTATCTTTCGGCCGTCGGATATTTTTGTGCACTTTTTTCGCGGCCTTTGGTTCTTTGACAGCCTGCGCAGGTCATCTGCCCTGCTTAGGTTGTTTTCCAATCGGGCAGCCCGGGTTTGAGTTCCAGTAAAATGCAATCCATAGTTTCAGATAAGCTATACTGAGAAGGTTCAATTTTAAATTTTGCCTTTTCATTCATCAAGCGAACATTTATCGCATCACATAGCTGTGTAATTACTTTGCCGGTATCGTTGACAACGCGCTGGTATTCAATTTTGTCGGTAATTTTAAACTCGACGTAAAACATCCCTTTTTGGATGTTCGACCACAATGCTTTTTCCACATTGGCACTGATGTCAGGGAATTTTTCACCCTGCAGTTCCAGCTTTTCAAAATAACCGTAGCCCTCACATACGGGAAGATCAAAGGGGTTGTCCTGGATGTGGTCGACGAACATCTCGTCGTCGGACAACAGAAAATGGCTGTAGGACAGCGGCAATTCATATTTCCAACTGCTTGGATAGTCAGGGTCGAGGTCGTCCCAGGTGACGTCTACGTGACAGTACACGCCGTTGATGTTGACGATGTTCCAGGCATGTCCGACGCCGGGATCGCTCTCGGCGATACGACCCTGCACATACATGCTTTCCACATCCATTTTGCGCAGCAGGATTTGATAAGCGCGCGTATAACCGTCGCATACGGCGACGCCGTCGACAATAGTGCTGTAAGCAGAGTGAATATTTTCGCCTTCCTCCTCATATTTGACATGCGCAATCAGATAATTGTGCAGGAAAAGCGCAATTTCATAATCGGTCACCGCGTCGGCCTGTGCCGCTGCGTCGGTGATTGCTGTGCAGGCGGCTTCAAACGTTGCCTGCATCGCTTCGATGTCACTGACAGCGTACAGATAGGTGGGCAGCAGGATAACGCCCTGCCCCCCCGGCGCTTCACGCAGGTTCCAATCCGCCCAGTCGAGCCAGAAAAACTCGGGATTATCCTGCATAATGCACCAGATGACCTTTTTCAGGTCTTCATTGTCATAGCTGTACCGCTTGATCTCGATCTCTGTCTGATAGGAAAGCAGCCCGCCCTTGACAATATCATACAGCTGTTTTTGCGCATCATCCAACAGCGCGCGCGACGCGCCTTCCTGCGGCGCAATCGCGGAAATATAGGGGTTTTCGATGGCTGCGCCCAGTTCCGGATAACTCAGAACATCCAAACCGCTGATAAAAAAGAAGGCGACAACAGCAAGAATCACAGCGATAATTTTATTCATAATAGCCCCTAATCTCTCTATGTAGTAGCATTAAAATACTCGATAACAGTTTACTATATCCGAGAATGACTTTGCAACAATCGCCAGGCAAATATGAAAAATTTGGTGTATATCTTTATGTGATGTGGCAGATACTACCTGTAAGACCAAAGCAAAGGGGTTTCAACTGTGAAAGCAACTGGCATTGTTCGTAGAATCGACGATTTGGGACGCGTCGTCATACCCAAAGAAATTCGCCGCACTATGCATATACGGGAGGGCGCGCCGCTTGAGATTTTCACAAGTGACGAGGGCGATGTGATATTCCGCAAATATTCGCCGCTTGGCGAGTTTCCACAGACGTCCGCACAGTGTGTGGAAGCGCTGTTTAAAGTGACCAAATATCCGGCATTTGTCTGTGACCGGGAGCGGATTGTATCCGCGACAGGCCTTAACCGGCGCGAATTAAAAACAAAGCGGGTTTCCCAGGACATAGACCGCCTGATGCAAACGCGCGCGGAAATTGCAGGGGAGCGCAATTATACACTGACAGATGATATGCCCGACACCGTAAACATTGTGGTGCCGATTGTCTCCTCCAGCGACGTCATCGGGTGTGTTGCGATGTCCGCGCCTGTTGATTATGGACAACCCAGCCGCGAAATCGATAAAAAGTATGCGGAAATTGCCGCCAGCTTTTTGGGCCGGCAGATCGAAGAATAGACGAATCGAAAAAAACGAGCCGCGAAAGTGGCTCGTTTTTTATATATCAAAAGCCGTCTATAAACATAAGAATCGGCAAGAGGAACAAGGCGTTCCGTTCGTCGACCCATTATTTCCGCTCCGACCGCCCGATTGAAAGCAAGGCTGCGCCCCGCACCCGCAAGATGACATGACAGGGCGGCGAACGAAACGCCCTGTGCATTTTCGCGGTTTATATAAGGTTTGTTTTAAATGTTGCGCAGCGCGTCCGCTCATGCGATTGATACGCGGTTAATCTTTGCACGCAAATTGTTAATTATTTTTCGGCCGGGCACAGCAGTTTGCTTGTTTTATAAAGCATGCCTATTTCAAATTATCCCAAAACTTTACCATGCTTCTATTATGCCATGCAGCCATTATCATATGAAAACTGCCATATGACGCCGTATTTATCTTGAACCATACCATAAAGCTCGCTCCAAAAGGTTTTTCCAAGCTCCATCAAAACTGCGCCATCCTTGGAAAGTTCGGCAAACACTTGTCGAATTTCCTCCATGTCGTCAGTACCCAAAGTTGGGCTGATATTGTCTCCTTTCGTAAGCGGCATTTCAGAAGGAACATCGCAAAACATGACGTTGCAACCGAAAATTGGCACTGAGCAGAACACAATATGCGCCTTGTCCGCTTCGGATAACGGATAATTCGAATCGGGCGGTATTTCACCGTAGGTCATCAAACCCTGTACTTCAGAGTGAAACACGTTAGCATAGTAATTCGCCGCTTCACGACAGTTGCCATCGAAATTGATAAACAATGAAAAAGTTTTGCCCATAAATACGCCTCCTCAATAAGGTTTTAATGTCTTACAAATCTTATTTTAGACTTATTTACACTCTACCATATTAGAACAAAAATTAAACACAGATCATAAAATATAAATTTTTCAACGCACATGTCTTTTTTTCGGCAGATGGGTAATATTTTTTCTGCATAGCATATCACGCAATCAATCAACTGCATTTTGGAAAATAGTTTGTTTTGCGCTTGATAGATGTCAGTTTGCCCAAGAGATTCATCAAGGTGCATTGTTGGTATATTTTGATCGCGCAACCGATAAAATAGTGCTATTTCGTTCATCTAAATATAAATGACAGCTATATCGCAGATCGGCAATAAAACAAACAATACTCGCAATTTTAGAAAAGATTTCAGTTAGAAAAGACAATAGGTTAAAGTAGAAAAGAATCTCCGACATGTTGGAATGATGCGATTCGGCGGACCTATCGTGAAACGATTCGGCCATGGAATATAGCATATAAATTTTTCATGCAGCAGCAGGGAGATTATATAAAAAGAAGGGTTGAGACATACTTGCCTCAACCCTTCTTTTTTGTTCGGCATGTCTTGTTGCAGTTCTCTTTAAGATTCGCTTTCCGGATAGCGGATGGCATATAAGTAGTAATGGTTTGCATCCTTTAACATAACATATTCCATATACTTGGAGATCACCTGCGCGTCGGGGTTCAGAATAATTTCGCCCGACGAACCGCTTTGCTGCGCATAACCCACGCGCAGAATTTTGGTGTTGCCGTGTGTCGTTATGTTTTCGATCACCGGCGTATAGGAACTGCTAAGGCTGGTGATCGGGATGACATATGCCTGGTTGGCCTCGCGATATTCGTATTCGATGTCTGCCTGCGTGATCGTGCGATGGTTCAGCGTATAGGAAGGGCCATACATTTTTGTGGCATAGTTTGTGACGTCGATTGCCGGCAGAATAATCTGGCCGGTTTCAGTGCGCGCATATTTGGTGGTGTCTTCGCCAGTTATCGTCGCCCAGATCGCCGCTTCCAGCAAAGTGTTGGGGTTCGCGTTATCAATGCTGTTGAACGGGGAAGGATCAAGGGCAACCAACGGCGCGATCAATTTTTGATATTCCACTTTGTCGCCGGAATCATCAAAAAGACGCATGACACCACGGGTACCTATGGTAACAATCGATGCCACGCCCACCACCATCAAAAAGATCACAAGCAATGCGACGAACTGCCGGCGGCGGCGCTTGCGTTTATAGACGCGGTCCTTTTTAGAAATCTCTTTTTTTGCCATAGAAAAACCTTCTAACTGCTTTTCAAAAATGCGCAGCCAGAGTTGGCTGCGCATACAGTATACCATAATTTTGCGAAAATTCAAAGCGTATTGGTCGAATACAAATCGCGTAAGACAAAGAAGCAAAGCCTATCCCCCAAATGCAAAAGTCCATTCTGATCCTGCACCTGTTCTTATTCTGAGTACAGGCGGCGCGGGTTCCCCGAAAGCGACCATAAGTGCAAACCCGCAAAGAGGAGAGGCGCCAAATAAAAAGACGCGCATTCATGTTCTGGCAATTGCGGCAGGCGCAGGCTGCGGCACCGCAGCGTGACAAATCCAAAGCGCAATGCCATTGACGAGCAAACCAACAATAATTGGAGAGATGCCAAGCGGTTCTCCGAAAATGCGCCAAAGAACAAGCGCGGCTGCCGCGCAAAAAGCGGAGACAAAAAAAACAAACGGCCGGCTTTGGTTGCCTTTCAAAGCGAAGATCAAGGGGATAAGGATAATCGGTGCCCAAAAGCTATAGGACAACACCAAAATCGAGAGTACATTGCCAAGGCTGACAGCGACCACAAGTGCGGCGCAGCCGCACACGACATTGATCATGCGGGCGGCGCGCAAACGCGCCTGGTCTGTAAATGTTTGGCTTCGAAGCGGGCCGATGACGTCCTCGCAGAGCGACGAGGCGCAGCTGTTTAAAAAAGAGCCGCCGGAAGAAAGATAAACGCAGAGCATTGCTGCGCACACAACGGCGCCGAGCGGACCGGGCAGTACAGCGTTGATCAGCGACGGCATGGCAAAGGCCTGTATATTTGTGGTACGCAGCGCCAAGGCGCAGAGACCGATTGCGCCGGTAACCATAAAAAAAGGAACGGAGACGCCGCCGCTCAGGACAGTTGCGCTGCGCGTACGTTTTGGGTTGGTGGACAGCAGCAGGCGCTGCGCGGCGGGCGGGCAAAGCATTTCGCCGAGCATAAACGTGAGAAAAAGGCTGCCAAATTCCACGCTGCTGTGGCCGTCCAGCGGGGAGCTGTGCGCGACCGGAATCTGCGCAAATAACAGACGGAACCCGCCAACCTGCCGCAGGGCGGCATAGAGCGCAAGCGGCAGACCGACGGCGAGAACAAAAATTTGAATCGCATCACTTTTTAGAGATGCTTTGAGCCCGCCGAGCGCAGAGTAAAGAACGATAACAATGCAGCCGATGGTCGCGCATAGTTTGGGCGGCAGCGAGAACAGGGCGCCAGCAACCGTGCCGATCGCGTTGATCTGTGCGCCGAGCACGCCGGTGCAAAAGATAACAGAAAGAATGCCGCTGAGAATGCGAGCATTGTCGCCGTACGCTTTTCCAAGGATGCCACCGACAGTGGATGTCCCCGCGAACCTGGAAAATTTGGGCGCAAGCCATACCCCGACAAGTATCTGCCCAAGCGAAAATCCCATCAGCAGCAGGGTGTTGGCAATGCCGGATGCATAAGCGCGCTCGGCGTTGCCGAGTGAAAAACCGCCGCCGATGAAAGAAGCGCACATCGAGGCGGTGATCACCAACAACGACGGCTGCGTCGCCGCGCCGGTAAACTCGCGAAAACTTTTTGCCCGGCCACCTTTGCGCAAGCCGTAAGCAACCAAAAAGACGATATATAGAACAGACAGGAGTTGGTAGGCCATCCGGATTGCTCCAATAAATAAATAGATTTATTAGAGTATATGGGCAGCTGCACGGCTGCAGACCTCAAACCCTATCGTGCAGGGCGAGCCGGTTCTGACAAGATGTGGCGATCCATGTATTTGGCGTGCATTTGAATGATTTGCCGACCTGCTCTTAAAATGGGGCGCTTTTGGGCATGCTTGCTCGTTAGAGCGCAACAAAGGCGCAAATGGACAGAGACGCGGGGAAAAAGCAAGCAATTGCCGGTATTGCAGAAAGGGCAGTATGACGCAGTGATTGATAGAAACAAGGCGGCACGATAAAGCATTATGGGAATAATAAATCTGCCAAAGGCATACGCGTGCCCGGTTTTTCTTGCGCCTGTGCTTCAGAAGATAATTGCTGCAGATTTGCTGGCCGCCCAATTGCAATCAGCTCAATGATATCAAGGGTTTCCGGAATCGAAAACAGCGCGCGGGCTTTGTCTGCGTCATAGCCCGCCATGCAATGCGCCGCAAAGCCGCGGCGGACCGCCTCCAGCTGCAAAAAACCGCTTGCGGTCCCGGTGTCAAACCGGCTGTAGGGGTTTGGTTCGCCGTTTAGTTTAAAAAATCTTGTGGCTAATACCAAAATCAAAACGGGTGCCTGCTTGGCCCACGCATTCCCGGCTGCCAACGTTTCAGCCAGTTTGGCAAACGTGTCCGGCGTGTCGCCGAGCACAAAACGCCAGGGTTGTTCATTATAACAGCTTGGCGCATAGCGAGCAGCTTCCAGCAGGGGTAAAATTTCTTCGCGGGAAACAGGGAAGCTGTCAAACTGCCGTGTTGCATAGCGAGCTTGGATTTCCGGCATAATAGGATAGGTATAGTCTCGCTCCATTTTTGCAACCACCTTTCTGAGATATTCCTGTTTTTTTCAGTATAGCATACCTGACAAAAGCGAGTGGTTTCGCAGGGCTGCGCGGTTGACAGCGACAGGGAAGTGTATTATACTCATGGTGTTGAGCAGTGGCGCTCCGACTATGGTTGGGGCGCCTTATCGATTTTTAAACGCGAAACCCGCGTATAAAAAACGGAGGACGCTAAAATGAAGTATTGTAACCGTTGTGTTATGCCCGACACGCGACCGGGCATTTCTTTTGATGAACATGGCGTGTGCTGCGCGTGCACCCATTATGACGCCCGAAAAGCTGTGGATTGGAACAGCCGTTTTGCGGAGTTAAAAGCGCTCTGCGACAAGTACCGCGGCATGAATGGCCCAAACGGCTACGATTGTGCCATTGCGGTTTCGGGCGGAAAAGACAGCCATTTTCAGGTTTATATGATGAAGGAAGTTATGGGTATGAACCCGATTTTGTTTTCGGTGGAGGACAACTTCCCGATGACACAGGCCGGCGTTCACAACCTGAAAAATATCTCGGAAGCCTTCGGCTGTACAATTATCAGCTGCAAACCGGACATTAAGACACAGAAAATCCTGATGCGCAAGCTGTTCGAAAAGTATGGAAAACCGACATGGTTTATTGACCGCTTAATTTATACATTCCCGCTGCATATGGCGGTTAAATTTAATACGCCGCTGCTTGTGTACGGCGAAAACGTGAGCTATGAATACGGCGGCGCGGAGGATGAAGAAACCTATTCCGCCAAATCACAGATCAACAACGGCGTCGCGATTGGGATTCCGCAGGAAGAATTGCTGGGGGATGGTGTCACCGAATGTGACCTTTCGCTGACGCAGGCGCCCACGCCCGACGAGATGGACAAGCTCGACCCGATCTATCTCAGCTATTTTATCGAGTGGAACAGCTTCCGCAACTACGAGCTGGCCAAGAGCCGCGGGTTCCACGACCTGACACATGAATGGGATCGAACCCACCACGTTGAGAACTTCGACCAGATTGACAGCCGCGCTTATCTGGTGCACAGCTGGCTCAAATATCCCAAGTTCGGGCATGCGGCCGCCACAGATTATGCCGCGCGTAGCGTCCGATATGGTTTGATGACGCGTGAAGAAGCGATCGAACTCGTTAAGAAACACGATGGCGCGCTCGACCCGTTGTCTGTCCGCGATTTCTGTTCGTTTCTCGGCTATACCGAGCAGGAATTCTGGGCGGTGATCAATAAATTTTACAATACCGATCTGTTTGCGAAAAATGAACTGGATCGATGGGAATTGAAAGAACCTGTTTGGCTGCAAAAGTAAACAGACCTTAAAAAAGTGCGACAGACGTCGCGCTTTTTTGTATACGATATGTTAAAATGTGACAGTCCCGTTGTGTCAGAAAAACGAAAGTGACTGAGAAATAGCGAACGAGAAACGACGCGGCACCGCCTTATTATTGCGTAACATCGCCAGGCAGGCAGTGAATAAGGCAAACAAATCAGGCGACAGAAGCATGCAATGTGGCAAAGTTGAAACCCGGGCAATGTCCGCCGCATGTTGCTGCGATTGCATAAGCGCCGCGCTAACCGGATTGCCCAAGCGGGTAGAGATCGGCGCAAGCGCAGCGTGTGAAGCGTGCGATTTATTTTTGGCAATGCCAGGTCATTGATGATGAGAAATACCGTTCGACCTTGCCGCGGACACGGGATATCTGGCAGAGTGGCTTAAGAAGAAAGGGACAAGAAGATGCGCTACAAAATCAGTGTGATTGTACCGATCTACCGGGCCGGCGATTACTTTCAGGCGGCGTTTGATTCCCTGTTGTCGCAGACGATCGGGTTTTCGAACCTGGAAATTTTGCTTGTTGACGATGCCTCTGCCGATGGAACCGCCGCACAGCTGGAAGCGCTGGCGGCCAGCTATGACAACGTGTGCGTCGTGCAGCTGCCGCAAAACAGCGGCGGACCGGGCCTGCCGCGCAATGTGGCACTTTCCAAGGCTACCGCGCCATACATCATGTTCCTTGACAAAGACGATCAATTTGCTTCGAAGGCTTGCGAAATCCTGTATGGTGCAATCGAGCGGACCGGCTGTGAAATTGCCACCGGCGATGTTGCCTATCTGCGCCAAGACCGAAAGGGTAAGTGGGAGAAAGAAATCCAGTTGCACAGCGGCGCAGGCAGTTATCGTTTTGACGGGCATCTGACAGAAAAACATCGCATTTTTGCCGAAAATTTTTGCTGTAAAATTTATCGGCGCGACATCATTGCACAAAACAACCTGCAGTTTTATGAAAAAGGCGCAGGCGAGGACGCCATGTTTCTCTGCCGATATCTCATGCATTGCAGCCGGGGAGAATATTTGAACGAAGTTGTCCACTATTACCGGCGCCAGCCGAACTCGCTGAATGAACAAAAAACAAAAAAATACTTTTTGGTGACCGCCGACAGTTGTGCTGAGACAATCGATTACGCGCGGAAAATCGGAAAACTGCAGTTTATGGCCGGTCTGTGGTCGTGCGGCGCGCTTGCGGACGCCTATGTAGATGATTTATTGAACACCGATCTGCAAGAGCCGGATTTGTTCGATGTATGTGAGGCTTGGCAGCCCATTTTTGCGTTTTACGCAGCGCATGGAATTCCCGCTTATTCTGCCTACACCAAAATTCTGGTTGATGATCTGGGCAGGCAGGGCGATGCCAAAGCGGCGGTATTTCATTTTTTAACACTGCGCGACTTATACCGCCAGCGGAAGCAGGAGCTGGATGCCATTTTTCAGTCCCGCAGCTGGAAAGCGGTGCAGCGCCTCAACCGGTTTTTAAAACGGAGTTAAAAACAAATCGAATGCAAAGCCGGCAGTTTTTGTCGGTTTTTGTTTTGCACAGGCGGTTTCTTGTATTTTTGAGTGCTGTTGTATAGAATAAAGAATATAACGAATGGAGGATGCCGCTGTGGTGATAAAGCAGATTGTATGGGACAATACGCTGTCCGCGGCGGATGGCGCGGATATTCTTTTCTTTTGCCGGGGCGTGGCGGACAACCATTGTGTCGAACAGATCCAGGAAGCGCTGACGGTCGGTGTATGCGACGCCGTGGTGCCGCGCACCTATCCATGGGCGACGCAGGTATGTTGTGATCCGGTTTCGCTCGACATGAACGCCGCGACATTGGATGCGTTTGCGGTTTCGGCAAAAGCGTACCAAGCGGTGGGCGGCCTGGATATTGCGCTCGGCGAGGCCGCCGCGACCGATTTGGTTTGGCGTCTGCGCGCGGCCGGCTTTGCGGTGCGTTATCTGCCGCAGGCGCAGGTTGCGCTTGCACAGCCAACAAAGAAGCCCTATGCAAACCGGCTGGCCGAAAGCCTGGTGATGCGCTGCAAGCATGGGACGCTTGGCGATGTGTGGCGCGGCAAACTGTTGCTCCTAAAAGCGTTTGCGCACCCAGATAGCTATCAGGTGCGGCGTGGCGAGCTGTTGAAAGCGGTTTGCGGCGTGTTTGGCAAGGCGATTGCGCGATTATTTCTACGCTCGAATGCAAAAGCATTTGCGGAGTTTTGCGGCGTGGATTATACTTTTTCGCGCGGGGAATATCAATGTCCAGCGGTAAAAGGAACGCCGTGTGTCTCGTTGATTGTGCGGACACACAAGCGACCGGAGGTGCTGCGCAAAACGCTTGAGAGCCTGCGGCACCAGACCTATTCGAACTTTGAAATTGTTGTGGTTGAGGACGGTGAGCCGCTGAGCGAGACGATGATTCGCAACGAGTTTGCCGATCTAAACATCCGCTATAAGGCGACGGGGGAAAATGTGGGCCGCGCGGCGGCGGCCAACGAAGGCTTTGCGATTGCGCAGGGCACCTATTTGAATTTGCTTGACGACGATGATTTCCTGCTGCCAGAGCACATCGAACTCGCGGTAGCTGCCGCGAAACAAACCGGCGCGGACATTGTGTTCTTGCGCGGCATCGCGCTGGAAACCGAAACCGTTTCCCAGCAGCCCTATCAATTTATCGTGCGGAACAGGCGGCTGCTTGATTTCCCGCACATCGACGTATTCACGATGGCGCATCAGTGTGTGACAACACAAAACGGTGTGTTCTTTAAACGTGCAATTTGTAAAAAAGTCGGCGGTATGCGGACCGAACTGGGGGCGCATGAGGACTGGTCGCTCTTTTTGCGATTGATGACGCGCGGCAGATGGACAACAGTGCCCTATGCGAGCTGTTATTATATTGTTCCCGCAAACCGGGAAGCGGAACGCGCGCGTCTCGAAACATACAGCGCATATGATGCACAATTGCTTGATGATAACCAACTGCAGTATACACTCAGCGCGGCGGAACTTCGCGCATTTTACGACAACATGATCCACGATTTCATGTATCTCAAGCAGCGCGGCGAGTTACACAGGTATCTGGACGCGGAATATGAGAGACTGACAAAAGGAAAGACGCATGATAAAACCGCTGATTTCGGTGATCATACCCGCGTATAACGCCGCGCAGTATCTGGAACGCTGCGTGGACTCGGTGTGCCGGCAGACCTATGCCGAGCTGGATATTATTTTAATTGACGATGGCTCAACCGACGGCACAGGCGCGCTCTGTGACCGGCTGCGCGAGCGGGACAAGCGCGTGCGGGTCATACACCAGCGCAACGCCGGTTCGGGCGCGGCGCGCAATGCGGGGCTTGACGCGGCGTATGGACAGCTGGTAGCGATGGTGGACGCCGACGATTTTGTGCATCCGTCTTTTTTGCAGCGCCTGTATGATTTGATGGAGCGCTTCGACACGGAAATCGCGATGTGCCGCAACGACACCGTGCAGGACAGCGTGATTCCCGCGCAAGTGGCCGAAGGCCAGGAACAAGACGGCGTTCTCGATTTTGCGGCCTATTGTGCACTTTTATATACCGTGCGCGAGACCGAGATGGTCGCGCTTTGGAATAAACTGTACAAGCGGGCGGTCTGGAACGGTGTCCGGTTCCCGGCTGGCCGCGCAATCGATGACGCCTACGTGATCTGGAAGCTGGTGTATAAGGCGGGCGGCATCGCCGTGACAACCACGCCGCTCTACTATTACTTTGTCAGCGCGCAGAGCGCGATGCGCGGCGAAGGAAAGCATCTGCGCGCGGTAGATGGCCTGGACGCGATGGAAGAGCGGCTTGTTTTTTTGGAGGACAATGGCTACGCGTTTCTTGCCTATCGCACCGAATTCTGTATTCTTCTTTGTATCTTAGAAATATATGTCAGTCTCGGCGGCGAAGCGTGCGAGCGGGAGTTGAAACATGCGCTATCCGCCCGCTATCGAACGCATGCGCGCGCATTGCGGAAACGGCCGGAGGCCTCCTGGAAAACAAAGCTGAAACTGACCGCCTTTCAGCTCTATAAACCGTTGTTCCGGCGCACATCGCGCAGCGAACAGTTATTCTAGCAGATATGAGGTTTTGCATGACAAATGGACAACTGACAATTGTTGTCGGCAGCTGTGACGCCTATAGCGATCTTTGGGACTCGTTTTTTGATATTTTGTCCCGTCGCTGGCCGAAGCTGCCCTATGAAATTGTTTTAAATACCGAGGCGGTCGATTACACCGGCGGTAAGCTGCCGGTAAAAACGCTGCACCCAAGGGATCCGAATGCAGCGTGGACCGCACGGTTTCGCGCGGTTTTGGAACAGCTGGACAGCGAACTGATTTTGCTTTTGCTCGACGATTTCTTTTTGACGGGCGAGGTCGACAGCGCGGCGATCGAGAACTACTGCAATTGGATGCTCGACAATCCCAACATCGCGACCATCCACTTTTGGCCGATGGACGACGCCCTGCCAAGTGCGCGGTATCCCGGCCTTGGGCTGCGTCCAAAAGACGGCCTCTACCGCATGAGCGCGTTTGCGGGACTGTGGCGCAGACAACGTCTCATCGAGTTTCTGGAAGTGGATGAAAACGCGTGGCAATGGGAATATGCGGGCACCAGGCGCTATGCGGATGTAGACGACGAATTCTACGCGCTGCTGCGGGGCACGCCGCTGCCGATTCCGTTTGACAATTTTGAATATGGCATTATCGGCGGAAAATGGATGCCCAAAACTGCGGCGTTGTTCGCAAGTTATGGCATTCCAATGGATTTTGACCGGCGCGGTTTTTACCAGGCTGCGCACAAGGCGCTTTTGCCGCAAACCAAGGCGGCGTTTGAACTGGATTCCAAACTCTATTGCGACCTTGGAAGCGGCTATCGTGAGGCGGATGCGCAGGCGGTCAAGCAAATACAAAAAGACGGACGGTTTGTGCAGACGTTTCCGGTCTCGTCCGCGGCTGGCCGGGTGGTGCGCTGGGATCCGTCTTCTACGCTCGGATTTTCAATCCGAAATTTGCGCGTGACAGCAGAACTGGCCGACGGCATCGCTGTCGAGCTCAAACAAAAAACGTTGGGCGGCAATCATGTTGTCGTGGATGACGCATTGATCTTCATACAGGAAGATCCCCAGATTTTGGCTGTGCTGCCGCGCGGCACAGTCTGTGTCACTTTCTCGGGGGAGGCGAGTTGCCCGCTGCCGGAGGCGCTGTTGCGGCGCGCGCTGCGCCGTCGCCCGCGCGATCTTGGCTTTCGCCTGCACAAGCTAATAAATCGGTTTATATAAACGCAAAAAATATATTAGTTCCGAGTCTTCTGTCCAATCCCCAACCCACGGCCGCCGCAATCTAAATCGTACTTTTTCTGTAACGGCGTTCGTCTGGGCGTGTCTTGCATAAAAAATGCCCTGCGTGGAACAATACGCACAGGGCATTTTGAATGCAATAAGGGAGTGTAACGTAATATGCAATATGTCTGGGCATTTGTTGTGGGCGGTTTGATCTGCGTGATCGGGCAGCTTTTGATCGATTTGACGAAATTGACGCCGGCGCGCATTTTGACCAGTTTTGTGGTGGCGGGCGTTGTTTTAAGTGCGCTCGGTCTTTATGGGCCGCTCGCGGAATTTGCGGGGGCGGGCGCGACAGTGCCGATTATCGGGTTCGGACACGCGCTCTACCAGGGCGTTGTGGACGCCATTGCGGAGGATGGCGCGTTTGGCATAATAACAGGCGGTCTCACGGCCGCGGCGGGCGGCATCGCAATGTCGCTGATGATGGGACTCGTTGTCGCGCTGCTGTTTCGCGCCAAAGACCAGAGCTGACGGACGGCAGACGCACTTGCCCCACAAACCGGTCGCCAGGCTTTCCCTGAAGAAGGGGGATCGTCTCGCAAGTCGGCCAGCCGTATTTTCATCTATAGGGATCAAAGCAAGACAGAAAGCCCATTTAAGCTGTACGCAACGAAAAGAATATGCTATAATAATTGGCGGCAAACAACGGATTTGCCGCCAATTTGATCGTTTGGGGAAGTTATAGGATGAAAGCCTACATTGAAACCTTCAATAAATATAAATATCTGTTGCAGAACTTAATCACACGCGATTTTAAAGTCAAATACCAGCGGTCGTTTCTGGGTATCGCCTGGAGTTTGCTCAATCCGATTCTGATGATGTTAATTTTAAGCGCGGTCTTTTCAAGCGTGTTCCGCATGGGCGAAACGATGGACTACCCGTTCGCGGTGTACATTATCTCAGGGCAGACGCTGTTTATTTTCTTTAATGAGGCGACCACCAGCGCCAACTACTCGATCGTGGACTCGGCGCAGCTGATAAAAAAAGTCTATATTCCCAAATATTTGTTTCCGGTCGAAAAGATTCTGTTCGCGTTTGTCAACCTGTTGTTTTCACTGCTGGCGATCGTTGTGATTTTTTTGATCTATCGGATTCCATTGTCCTGGACGATGTTGCTGTTCCCGATTCCGCTGATCGCGCTGTTGATGTTTGCGATGGGGTTTGGACTCATTCTATCGTCGCTCTGTGTGTTCTTCCGGGATTTAAAGCATCTGTATTCTGTTCTGACAACTGCGTGGATGTATTTGACACCGATTATCTACCCCATGAGCACTGTCGAGGGCAGCTGGATCCGCTATGTCGTCTACGCTAACCCGCTGACTTGGTACGTAGAATATTTTCGCACGCTTGTATTATACAATCCTGTGAATGGGACGATGCCGACCCTGCTGATGAATGTGCTGTGCTTTGGCTGGGGTATCCTCTCGCTCGCCGGGGGACTGTTGCTCTTCCGCAAAACGCAAGACAAGTTCATTCTTTATATTTAGGGGGCGGCACATGGGCGATATTGTGATTGATGTCAATAATGTGACAATGGAATTTAACCGTGCCTCCGAGCGGCTGGATTCTTTAAAAGAAGCGGTAACCCGTTTGCTGAAAGGCAAACTGCGCTTCGAATCGTTTTATGCGCTGCAGGACGTCTCGGTTCAGGTGGAGCGCGGCGAAATTTTGGGGATTGTCGGGCTCAACGGCAGCGGCAAGAGCACGATGCTTAAGATTATTGCCGGCATCATGAAACCAACAAAGGGCAGCGCAAATATCTACGGGACGCTTTCGCCGATGATCGAGTTGGGCGCTGGCTTTGATCTTGATCTTACCGGGCGTGAAAATATTTTTTTAAATGGCTCGGTGCTTGGCTATTCCAAGGCGTTTATGGAGAGCGTTTTTGACGAAATCGTCGATTTCTCCGAGCTTCATGCGTTCCTGGATGTTCCGATCAAAAACTATTCTTCCGGCATGCAGGCTCGACTCGGGTTTGCGGTGGCAACTGTAGTCAAACCGCAGGTTTTGCTCGTGGACGAGGTATTGGGCGTCGGCGATTTTAAGTTTCAGCAAAAATGCGAAAAGCGCATCAACGAGCTACTTGCGGGTGAGACGACGGTTATTTTCGTGTCTCACTCGATTGAACAGGTGCGCCGCCTGTGCACGCGCGTGCTGTGGCTGGAGGCGGGCAAACTAAAAATGCTCGGCGACACCGAGACGGTGTGCGCTGCCTATAATGCAACATAATACCAATGGTGACCGTCTTTAGAAACGATTAGAGAGAGCAACCTCTCTGCCATACAGTTTCACAGATAAACCCCTCTGCGCTAATAAAACGCAGAGGGGTTTACAAAGGCCTCTTTCTTTTTCCAAATACCATTATTTATTGTTGGCCTCGCGCACAACATGCAGCCCCCTCGCGCTGTTTTTTTGCCGGGCACTCCGGCTGGCAGGCGGCATCGTCGTGAGTTTTCTGCTTGGAGACAGCGTGCGCCGTTCAAAATAGCGCACCGACAATTCATTGTCCTTTGTCTTTTTCATCAGGGAAGCACCTCATTTTCAGTCTGGCCGTAATTGAATTCGATGGACACGATTTCATCTCCATTAATATATATACCGTCGGTATCGGGTATTTCATGCCATTCTTCATCGTAAATTGCTTCAATGTAAAGATCCCGGATCTCTAACGACTTGGAGGCATAGGAGTTTGTGTCGTAACGCCCGTTGATAACGGTGCCGTTTTTCAGGGTAACAGTGACATACCGGCCTGACTCGTAGGAGAGTTCCAAAAACCGCAGATACCAGATCGGCGGATTTTTAAGCGGCAGTTCATCCACTTTCACGTGGAAAACCGACTGCAGCCAGTTGAAAAAACCCCATTTACTCAAATAAACAAAGATGAACGCTGCGACAACAGGCCAAAGAACCAAAACGGCGATTGCGGCACACAAGAAGGTATAGAGATCGTCGGCACGATGCACAAAGATATCATATAAACAATGGAACGCGAAAACAAACGGCGGGATATAGCATAGGATGCTGTATACGATAAAAGAAAACAGGGTGAAAGTATGATCCCGTTTCGCGTGAGGGATAAAGCGGCGTGCAATCGATTCGACGATAAAGCCAGGAATGAGCGCAATGACAATATACAAAAGATCTCCAAGATCGATTGTCATGATGCTCTCTCCCTTATTATTATATTAAAAACTGTGCAATTTCGCAACCAGTGTCGAAAAATCTTGCTGGAATTGTTTCCCATTCTAGCATATGCAAAATAAAAAAGACATAGCCTTTTGTCGGTGGCTGTGTCTTTCGCGGTTTGCAGAATGCTATGCGTTGGCTTTTTTTGCCAGGGATGCTTTTTTGCGGGCAGCGGTGTTTTTGTGAATGACACCTTTGCGCGCAGCGGCATCGATTGTATGATAGGCGCCGCTGACAACTGTTTTTGTATCCTCACCGGCGACGATGGCGGCGTTTGCCTTTTTAATCGACGTTTTCAGGTTGGATTTCACCGCCTTGTTGCGCGCGGTTTCCTTGGCGTTTGTAATCACGCGTTTTTTCTGTGATTTAATGTTCGGCATAGTACCACCTCCTTCGTTTGCCGTTCAGCATTTGCTATCATAGCATCTTTTGACATAAAAATCAACCTGTTTTCTCTGGGAGACACATAATTGGACACAGGGGTTCATAAGCTTAAGAAGAATTGGGCCAGGAGAGTAGCATGAAGAGACAAGCTCCGAAACGTGTGATCGATACCATCGTCATTTTATTGGTATTCGCCATACCCGTCGCGTCCTCGGTTTTGGGATATTCCAGCTGGTTTGGCAACTTCGGCCGCGGGGCCACAGCGCTTTCGGCGTTGTTGGCCATGCCGGAAGCGGGCATGGAAGTCATGATGAACGAAGCGCGCACGATCATTGATGAACATTCGCAGGATCCCGATCCGCTGCCCGAAGACTATGTACAGCCGCCGCAACACGGAAATTCGCTTGACGACCTTTCCGATTTGGAAGCGGCGATGCAGGTCATATCCGAATCTGACCGCATGCCGATCGAGACGGCGCAGTATGCCTCGGTGATGGACGGCGACAATTTCTTTATGTACGGCAGCGGCTGCATCCGAAACGCGACCAACTATTCCACCTCGGAAATGCAGGAGGCGGCGAACGGACAGCTTCCGTTTGACCTCCAGCTTAACAGCAAAGAGCCGCAGGTGCTGGTTATGCACACCCACTCTACCGAGAGCTACGACCGCTTTGACGCCGGATTTTACGATGTCAACTATCCGACGCGCTCTACCGATATCAACGAGAATATCAACGAGGTTGGACGCGTTCTCACAGAGCGGCTCAATGCGCTGGGCATCAACGCAATCCAGGCGACAGAATACCACGACTATCCGTCTTATGACAATTCCTATTCCCGCAGCCGGGTAACGGTACAGAACTATTTAGACATGTACCCGAGCATTAAAATTGTGTTGGATGTCCACCGCGACGGCATCCAGCGGGAGGACGGCACGCGCGTCAAGCCGACCGCCGTTGTCGAGGGCAAAAAAGCCGCGCAGATCATGATTGTCTGCGGCGCGGAGAGCAGCGACATCGACCTGCCAAATTTCCGGGAAAATCTCAAGTTTGCGGCGCGACTGCAGGATAGCGCTGAAACACTGTACCCGGGCTTTACGCGCCCGCTCTACCTGGCTTACCGATATTATAATCAGGATTTGACAACCGGCTCGGTGCTCGTTGAGGTCGGGTCGGAATCCAATACATTGGCAGAGGCAAAATACACGGGTGAGCTC
This sequence comes from Oscillospiraceae bacterium, assembly GCA_031547945.1. Classification (GTDB taxonomy): domain Bacteria; phylum Bacillota; class Clostridia; order Oscillospirales; family Ruminococcaceae; genus JAVBRN01. The sequence continues at coordinate 29,727 of JAVBRN010000007.1, forward strand.
ATCGCCAACGCCTTGGCCAACCTGTTCCACGCCGGCTAGGCGCAAACGTATCGCGATGCGCTTTTATAGATGCGCGGGAATCCCAGCACACAGAACGGCCGCCCACTGGGCGGCCGTTCTGTGTGCACTGTAAAAAAACAAAGTACCAGACAAAAGGGCGTAGAAGTGTTGAGCACCCGATCCTACCCATATCCCGTCAGCCTCTTGGGGGGGTGTGTGGAGATGCATTCCTTAATCGTCGGCAATTGGGCAGAAATGCGCACGTCGGCGGGCGAGTGTTTATATGCAGTTAACGGAAGGATCAGATTTCTTGCGCAACACGCCAGGGTGTAACAAAACCTGGTCTGGCAAAGCAAATCAATATAGTTTAAACCACAGACCATCGGAAAGATCGGCCGAATAGCATCCATAGGCCATGCACGGCGACGGATCGTCTTTGCTGACCTGGAAAATTTCATAGGCTGTAACGGTCTCGCCGACTTTTACGGTCAGGCCGAAAAGATGGGCATAGCCCTTGCCCTCGTTATAAAACATTGCCGCGAGAAGGCTGGGATACGCTTCAAAGGTTCCAGAGAACGCATAGCAAGACCAGACTTCCCGTTCGTCACCCGCATCATAGGACTCAAGCGAATAGGAGATTTTCGCGACGAGATACTCCTGATCCGCTTCCTTGGGCGCTTCGGCAGACCACATCGATCCTTCGCCCATCATGGAATCGTTGATAAAAGATAACGCCGCCTCGCCGCGAAAGACCTCTTCGACACACATCGCAACAGAATGCTTCTCGCCATCTTTGTTTGTAAATGTTGTTGTTGCGGTCGTGCCAATCGAGACCAAATGTTTATTGCCCTGCGGATCATTTTTGCCGCCGCAGGAAGTCAGCAAGAGCGCGAAAATAAGCGCAAAAACCAAAGGTGTGAATTTTTTCATTGTAAATGTCTCCCAAATTGTTTACAAAAAATTATCGTGACAGGTTATCTTTGCCCCCAAAATCCAAGTAGAACATGCTGGTGCGCGGCGCATAATCCTGCAGCAGCTCGTTCACAACCTTACACAATTTGCATATCATATCAAATTGTGCAGGCTTTGTCAATTACTTCACAATCTTCCGATCAAGCAAGATCGCGGCAAACAGGTAGCGAAAAAGGGCACAAAACGATCCAACGACCAAAAGATACCCACGCCTGCCGCCCGCTCAATTGGGGCGTTCCCCCAACTCCATGGAAAAAAATAAAGGCCGTCGAATGCAGGAAACTGCCAATGCTGGTTTCCGTTCGTCGACCTGTCCGTTCATCTCCGGGGGTGAGGTGCGAACCCCATGTCAATCGGAGGGGCTGCAGCGGGATTGCATCGGTCGACAAACGGCGCGACTTGTGCATGTCTTTCTCGTATATACGAACATTTTTGTCACGCTGAGAGCGGCCGCCCGGTGGGCGGCCGCTCTGTGTGCAAAAGCCGAATCGAATAAACACCGGAATGGTTTGCTGTTTTACCTAAATTCTGTCGCATGCCGTCATTCCTTTCAGCCATCCGTTGCATTCTTCTTGACAGATGCGTTGTGCAGTATCTTTTTATCAGAAGGCGACCGGCTATTATTAATACAATGTATCCAAAAGGTATCGCTTGCCGTGTACCAGATCATACTGTAACAAGCCGCGTAAATGCATCTGTGCTTGTTGTTCTGCTGTTGGCGCAAACGAAACAGATCCGTCCGGATTGACAACATAGTCAGAGGTTGTGCCGATCATTGCGGTTGTGTTGCCGCGCAGATAGTCAAAGTAGGCGGGACGCCGAACGTTATAGGTTGCCAGCGCATTTGGCAGCAGCATATTGGGCGGAATGTTGCCGAATGTGCCGGTTTGCTCCTGGGCAAAGTTCGTCCAGACCAAGTAAGGTGTTGTGTGTAACTGCAAAAAGTCGCGCGTGGCGTCATACTGGTTGTAAAAACCAAGCTCCGTCAAAACCTCATTTTCTGCCTCGCCACCGATGATCGGCGACTGATGGTCGCCGAGCACGACGACCATGACATCGCGGTCGACGTCGCGCAGACCGTCGCACAGCATACCGATTGCGCGGTCGGTGTCGCGGAACGCCGTGGCAACCGTCGGCACATAGCTCTGAAAAAGCGGGCCGGCGGACGGATTGCGCACATCCACCAGTTCAGATTGCGGATAGATGTCGCGCTCACAGGGCACGTGATTTTGCATGGTGAGCGCATGGATAAACACCGGGCTGTCGGTCACGCCGGCGCGGCGATAGGTTGTGAGGATCTGCTGGACCGTTGAAGGATCAGAAATATGTGAGCCGGCATAGACGGGATTTTCAAAGTCGTCTTGAAACAAACTGGTTTGAAACCCCAGCATTGGATAGGCGTTGACACGGTTGTACAGCGCGTCGGTGTACGCGTGAATGGAATAGGTTTGATAGTTCCAGCTGTCATAGTAATTGACAATGCCCGGAAAGTCAGGATAAAGATCGGTATAAAAAGAGATAATCCCAGCTGTCGCGCCGCTGGTGGAGAGTCCGGTGAGCACCTCATACTCCACGTTTGCGGTGCCGCCGCCATAGAGCGGAGAGACAATATTGCCGCTGTAACCTTCGGCCGCAAGGCGGTGGTAGTTCTCCAAAAGGTCATCCGAAAAAGTGGCGTTGTAATTGTCCAGGTCATACCAGGTTTCTACGACGAGCACAATCACATCCACATCCCGCATGTCTGCCTGGGCCGCACGGGCGTCCGCAATCTGCTGTGCCATATCTGCCATTGTGGCCGCGCTATAATCGGCAGGCTTTGTGGGCACAACATATTGCGTCATCACAAAATAGGCCGGGAAAAAGAGATTGGCATCATAGATGTCCAGCACATTTTGACTGTTGCCTTCAAATCCGCTTTGTTCCATAAACGGACGGTTAAAGAAAACAAGGCCGAAACTCATAACCAGCAACACGACAACGAGCACAATCGAAGCGAGATTGACCGCGAGTTTTTTCAGGCCTTTCCCGGAACTGAAAAGCGGGGGCAACTTAACAAACCAGAGCAATGCCGAAACGAGAACGCCAAACACGGCGTAAAAAATCAGAAAAAACGACAATTTCAAGCGGAGCGTTTCGGCGGTGCCGATGCCATCGACCAACTGCAAAATATCGCCGGGTAGAACGGGCTGCCCGCGGTATAATACTTTAAAATAGTTGGAATAGGCGGCGGCATAGGAGATAAAACCGGTTAAAAAATGAGCAATGGCATATTTGCGGACGAGCAGTGTCAATAACAGAAATAGCAATAGAAAAGTAATATAAGAATATAAAAGCAGTAACAGGTTATCCGCAACCCGCTGCCAAAAGGCTGCGCCAAACCCAAAGCGCGCAATATCCGGTGCAACGACAAAGAGCGCCGTCATCAGGAAGCAGGAGAGATAAAAGACAGCGTCGTTATACTTCCGGCTTGCAAACAGCTGCTTATATCTATGCAAAAAGGACGGTTTCTTTTTTGAAAGCTCGGAAAGGCTTTCGGGTTTCGCCGGACGTTTGGTATCCAACATAACAGGGATCTCCTGAGATTTAATCGAACTATGAATTGTGGAAATTATAGCACAATGAGGCGCGATATGCTATAATTCCCTATGAACAAAGAAGAGGTATTGCATGAAAGAACTGATCCGAAATTTTTGTATTATCGCGCACATTGACCACGGGAAATCCACGCTGGCCGACCGTATTTTGGAGATGACGCAAGCTGTGGACAGCCGTGTCATGTCCAGCCAGTTTCTCGACAACATGGATTTGGAACAGGAGCGCGGCATCACCATCAAGGCGCGTGCCGTGACTCTGAATTATACGGCGCAGGACGGCAAAATGTACGAACTGAATCTGATCGATACACCTGGCCATGTGGACTTCACCTATGAGGTCTCGCGGTCGCTCGCCGCGTGCGAGGGCGCAGTCCTGATTGTGGACGCGACACAGGGCGTGGAAGCACAGACACTCGCGAACGCCTATCTTGCGGTGGAGCACGACTTGGAAATCGTGCCGGCCATTAATAAGATCGATCTGGCGTCGGCCGATCCGGAGCGGGTTGCGCACGAGATCGAGGATGTGATCGGCATTCCCGCGCTCGACGCGCCGCGTATTTCCGCAAAACGGGGAGAGAATATCGGCGAAGTTTTGGAGCGGGTGATCAAGGATATCCCCGCGCCGGACGGTGATGAAACCGCGCCGCTGCAAGCGCTGATTTTTGACAGTGTCTATGACAGCTACAAAGGCGTTATCATCTATGTACGCGTGATGCAGGGCACAATCAAAGCGGAGGAAACCATCCGCATGATGCAGACGGGCGCGGAATTTGGTGTCGTAGAAGTCGGGCATATGGGTGCTGCCGCGCTGCGACCGTGTGACACATTGAGCGCCGGCGAAGTGGGCTATATCACCGCGAGCATTAAAAATGTGCGGGATACGCGCGTGGGCGATACTGTGACACATGCCGATGCGCCCGCGGACAAGCCGCTGCCGGGCTATCGCAAGGCGGTGCCGATGGTGTTCTGCGGCATCTATCCCGCCGATGGCGCGCACTATGAAGACCTGCGCGACGCACTGGAAAAGCTGGTGCTCAACGACGCTTCGCTCTCGTTTGAACCAGAAACATCCGCGGCGCTCGGGTTTGGTTTTCGCTGTGGTTTTTTGGGATTGCTGCATTTGGAAATCATCATCGAGCGGTTAGAGCGCGAGTTTGATTTGGATCTGATCACAACCGCGCCCAGCGTTGTTTACCAGATCACGAGGACGAGCGGCGAGGTCATCGACATCGACAACCCCACAAACTACCCCGATCCCTCCACAATCTCCAGCGCGGCGGAGCCGTTTGTGTCCGCGAATATTTTTACGCCCGCGGACTATGTCGGCACAATTATGGAGCTCTGCCAGGAGCGGCGCGGCATTTTTATTGACATGAAATATCTCGATCCCGGACGGGTGGAGATGCACTATGATCTGCCGCTCGGCGAGATTGTCTATGACTTTTTTGACGCGCTCAAAAGCCGTACCAAAGGCTATGCGAGCTATGATTATGAAATGAAGGAATTCCGCGCGAGCAAACTGGTTCGCCTGGATATTCTGCTCAACGGCGATCCAGTAGACGCGTTGTCCTTTATTGTGCACGCGGACAAGGCGTACGCGCGCGGCCGACGCATCGCGGAGAAACTGAAAGACCACATTCCGCGCCAGCTGTTTGAAATTCCAATTCAGGCAGCGATCGGCGGCAAGGTCATCGCGCGCGAGACAGTGAAAGCGCTGCGCAAAGACGTGTTGGCCAAGTGTTACGGCGGCGATATTTCACGCAAAAAGAAGCTGCTTGAAAAGCAAAAAGAGGGCAAAAAGAAGATGCGGCAGCTGGGCTCGGTGGAAGTGCCGAGCGAGGCGTTTACGGCTGTGCTGAAGTTGGACTAAAGTAGGCAGGAACAAGCGCGGATATAAAAATTCGCCGCGCCCCGCGCCTTGCGCGGATCCGCCTGTCGGGCGGGTGGCAGGCAATTGCCTGCTGCGCGGCGTTTACGTGGAGTTACAATCATGTCCTATCAATGTTTCACAAACGCAGCATGCGAATTTTTCCCCTGCCATGCCGGTATCGAGGCGGTGGCATTTAATTGCCTGTTCTGCTACTGCCCGCTGTATGCGCTCGGAAAAAATTGCGGCGGCAATCCGGTCTATGACAACGCGCGCGGCATAAAAGACTGTTCAAACTGCAGTCTGCCGCACCGGAAAGACCGCTACGACTGGGTTTTGGCGCGCCTGGAAACGCTGGTGGAACAGACAGCGCAACATGAGAAGGAGCAGCCGTGAACAATCTTGCACATATGCTGTTACAGGAATGCCTGCAAAAGGACGGCGCCTATGTGGATTTTCCGTTCGGGGAAGCGGTGCTTTGTGTAAAAGTACGCGGCAAGGTGATGGCGCAGTTTTTTATGTTGGGCGGGCGGCCAAAGCTCACACTGAAATGCACGCCGGACTACGGCGATTTTATGAAACAACAGTATCCGGGCAAAATTGTGCGCGGATATCATTGCCCGCCGGTGATGCAGCCGCACTTTGTCACGATCGCACTTGATGAAGAGCTGCCCCGGCAGGAGCACAGCGCGTTGCTTGCGCACGCGTATCAGACCGTTGTTGCGAAGCTGCCCAAGAAACTAAGACCGCAAACGGCAGTGTAGCGCACAAAGCAAAAAAAGAACAGAATGCGCTTGGGGAACGTGAGCAAAAGGAGGGTTGAGATGTATACATCTCAACCCTCCTTTTGTGTAGAAAGTGCTTATTTAGTGAGGTTGTAACTCAAAGAAATCAATTTAAAGATTTTTTCTATTGGATAAGACCCATCGAGTAAAACTGTAATCCAATGTTCTTTATTCATATGGTAAGCAGGTAAGATGCCCTTCTCGCTGCGCAACGAGCCAATCAACATAGGATCACACTTCAAAAGGAGTGCGTCTATTAGTTTATTGCTGTCAAGCCCCAATTTGTCCTCAGTAATATCCACGATGGCACCGAACCATTTATGGTTAGTCTCATGGCGCAAGACGGCATAATTGGGAGTTTTCGCCCATGGATAATCAGGCTCCACATTATATGTATCTTTCACATGAATAAATATTTCTTGCCGGCTTAACATAGCACTTTTCCTTTCGTACAAAATATAAATAATCTTCGTTATGATAATAGCAGATAAACAAAAGAACACCAGTTGAACGCAAAAAATTTTTCCTTTCAGCTGGTGAATCTATTTATAAAGGTTAGGGATTTCCTGGATTTTGTGGCTGGGAACACAACCACGATGCCTGCCAGTATAGTGCAAATGAATGCTTCCTTGTGGAAAGTCCTGCTTCCGGGTTCTTTTCTTGTTTTATACTGGAGATACGCGCGAAGCGCTTGATTAAAAAAGGTTCTTTTAAGAATGCGGGCTTGGAAGTTTGTCTAAGACACAAAGATGCATCAAGAGGCAAAGCGGGACGCGGTGGCAAAAGCAGGATTGAGAGCGCAGCGCATGCCAACCGTTTGGCAGGAGGGAAGCGGGGGCGCTGACCGGTACAATGCGCACGCGGGAACTAGCGACAATAACGCGACAGCAAAGAAAAGAATAGCAGATGTCCTGTTTCCGGCATGCGCCCCGTAATGCGATCTGTTATAGGCTATAGTAATCCACGCCGCCCTCAAACAGCTTTTGATAGGCGTTGCCCGGCACGTTTTGGTATAACCCGTCGCCGCTGCGCTCGGTGTGGCCCATTTTACCGAACACGCGGCCGTTTGGACTCGTGATGCCCTCAATTGCCAGCGCGCTGCCGTTGGGGTTGTAGCGCACATCCATGGTTGGGACGCCGTCCAAATCCACATACTGCGTGGCGATCTGTCCGTTTTGCAGCAAAGTTTCCAGCGCGGCGTCGGTTGCGACAAAACGCCCCTCGCCGTGACTTACCGCAATCGTATGAATCGCGCCGACCGGCTCGTGCATCAGCCACGGAGAGCGGTTGGACGCAATCCGCGTATGCACAAGCATGCTCTGGTGTCGGCCGATGGTGTTAAAGGTGAGTGTCGGGCTGTCCGCCGACAGGTCGGTAATTTTGCCAAACGGCAGCAACCCCAGTTTGACAAGCGCCTGAAATCCGTTGCAGATGCCGAGCATCAGCCCGTCCCGCTGCTCCAGTAAGCGCGCAATCGCCTCGGCAACAAGCGGTCCGCGGAAAAATGCGTTGATCAGTTTGGCGCTGCCCTCGGGCTCGTCGCCGCCCGAAAAGCCACCCGGCAGCATCACGATCTGGCTTTGATCGATCAGCTTTGCGATATCCGCCGCGCTCTGCGCAACGTCCGCAGGCGAGAGGTTGCGGATGACATAAACCACCGGCTCGGCGCCCGCGCGGCGAAACGCCCGCGCCGTATCATATTCGCAGTTGGTGCCTGGGAACACCGGGATCAAAACCTTTGGTTTTGCTGCGCTGATTTTGGGAGCCTGGTAAAAAGTCGGCGGCACGCTGTCCGAAACAGCTGACACCGGCTCCTTCGAAGTCGGGTGCCGGTAGGGCAAAACGGATTCCAACTTAGATTCCCATGCCTCTTGCACAGGTATAAGATCGACGGTCTCTTTGCCGACGGCAACTGTGTATTGTGCGGTTGTGTAACCGAGTGTTTCGCCAAGCGCAACGCCGTCTGCCAACTCCACCACAAACGCACCAAACAGCGGGGCAAACAGCGAATCCGGGTCAATGCTGTCCGCAAGCGCAAACCCAATGTTGTTGCCGACGCCCATCAGGAAGAGCGCCTCGGCGATGCCGCCGCGCGCGGGCGTATAGGCGGCACGAATCTTATGTTCCAATATAAGCTGCCGCATCTGATCCAGCAACGCGATAAAGCTTTGCGGTTCGGGCAGCAACCCGCGATACTGCGGTTGCAGCAGCGCAACGCGGCTGCCAGCCTGTTTGAATTCAGGGCTGATAATGTGGCTGGTGTGGCCGGTTGCCACCGCGAAAGAAACAAGCGTCGGCGGGACATCGAGCTGCTCGAAGCTGCCCGACATCGAATCCTTGCCGCCAATCGAAGCTACGCCAAGGTCGAGCTGTGCCTGCAGCGCGCCGAGCAGGCCGGCGAGCGGCTTGCCCCAGCGCTTGGGATCATTGTGCAGGCGTTCGAAATATTCCTGAAACGTCAGGTACATATCACCGCGCGCATAGCCGGCCGCCGCCAGCTTCGCGATGCTCTCGACAACGGCGAGATATGCGCCGTCATACTGATTTTGCTCAGACACAAACGGGTCGAAGCCATAAGCCATACCGCTGCAGGTCGTGGTTTCACCCGGCACCGGCAGTTTGGCGCTCATCGTCTGGGTTGGCGTCAACTGGTTCTTGCCGCCGAACGGCATCGTCACGGTCGCCGCGCCGATGGTGGAATCGAACCGCTCGGACAACCCCTTTTGGCTGCAATGATTGAGATCGGACAGCAGTGCTGTCATTTTTTCGGCAAACGTCTTGCCGGCTGGCAACGGAAAAACGGGTGCCGGCTGCGACGCAACCGAAATCGCCGCGTGCTTTTCCGCACCATTTGAGTTGAGAAAATCACGCGACAGGTCGACAATGGTGTTGCCGCGCCAGTCCATAACGAGACGGGGCGCCTCTGTCACCTCGGCAACCGGCGTAGCCTCCAGGTTTTCTTCTGCTGCCAGCGCGATAAACCGGGCGGCATCGTTCTCACGCACGACGACTGCCATGCGCTCCTGGCTCTCGCTGATCGCGAGCTCTGTGCCGTCCAGACCGTCATATTTCTTGGGAATCGCGTCCAGGTGGATGTGCAGACCATCCGCGAGTTCGCCGATCGCAACCGACACGCCGCCCGCCCCAAAATCGTTGCAGCGACGGATGAGCCGTGTTGCCGCCGGGTTGCGGAATAGGCGCTGCAATTTGCGCTCGATGGGCGGATTGCCCTTTTGCACCTCTGCGCCGCAGTGCTCTAAACTTTCCATTTTGTGTGCCTTGGAGGATCCGGTGGCGCCGCCGCAGCCGTCGCGGCCTGTTTTGCCGCCCAGCAAAAGGACGATATCGCCAGGCTCGGGGACTTCGCGGATGACATTCGCTGCGGGCGCAGCGCCGATGACCGCGCCGATTTCCATGCGCTTTGCGACATATCCGGGGTGATAGATCTCTTTGACCTGCCCGGTGGCGAGCCCGATCTGGTTGCCATAGCTTGCATAGCCTGCAGCGGCTGTCGTTACCAGCTTGCGCTGCGGCAGTTTGCCGGGCAACGTGTCGCCGACCGGCACAAGCGGGTCGCCCGCGCCGGTGACCCGCATAGCCTGGTAGACATAGGCCCGCCCGGAGAGCGGATCACGGATGGCACCGCCCAGGCAGGTGGCCGCGCCGCCGAACGGCTCGATCTCTGTTGGGTGATTGTGTGTTTCGTTTTTAAAGAGCAGCAGCCAATCCTCGGTTTTGCCGTCGTTGTCGACGTTGATTTTAACCGTGCAGGCGTTGATCTCCTCGCTCTCGTCCAAACGCGGCAGCATGCCCTTCGCTTTGAGTGCCCGCGCGCCCATCGTCGCAATGTCCATCAATGTGATGGGCTTGTCCGCGCGGCCGAGGTCACCGCGCAGCTTGCGATAGAGAGTATAGCTCTGCTCCACGGCCGGGTCGGCAATGTCGACCCGATCGATTGTTGTCAGAAATGTCGTATGCCGACAGTGGTCGCTCCAATAGGTATCGATCATGCGCAATTCTGTGATTGTGGGATTGCGCTGCTCGCGCTGAAAATAAGACTGGCAGAAGGCGAGGTCGTCGGTGTCCATCGCGAGGCCATAGTGCTGCACAAAGGCCGCATGTTCCGCCTGCGGCAAGCCGACAAATCCGTCCAGCGTCTCCACCGTTGTCGGGATCGGGTATTCGGTTTTTAGTGTTTCCTTTTCCGTGAGGTCGGCAATACGCGCCTCAACCGGATTGATCACATAGGCCTGAATGGCGTCGCGCTGCGCCGCGGAAATGTCGCCGCTTAGCAGATAAACGTTTGCGCTGCGCACGAGCGGGCGCTCGCCCTGGCTGATCAGCTGGATGCATTCCGCAGCGGAGTCCGCACGCTGGTCAAACTGGCCGGGCAGATATTCTACCGCAAACACAAAGTCGCCCTGCGGCAGCGTCTCGTGCACGAGATCCACCGGGGGCTCGCTGAACACGGTGGGAACGCACTGATCAAACAGCGCGCGCGAAATACCTTCGACGTCATAACAGTTGACGATGCGCAGCGTACGCAACCCGCGGACACCAAGCAAAGAAACAAGTTCTTCTTTGAGTCCGCTGGCTTCGATTGCAAACTCCGGTTTCTTTTCAACATAGATGCGGTAGACCATGGAATTCCTCCAGCGATAGATTGTCTATATGCTGCAAGCGCAGGCTCTGCATATAGAGATTCAACTTAATTCTTCTTTGATCGATTCCAAGCCGCGCATTAGCGCTTCCTGGATCACGTGTAAATTATCCGGATAGCGCCCGCTGCGCTGCCGAATGGCCTCTAAAAACTGCGCGAGCATGCCGTCGATAAGCACGGTGACCCCTTCCACCGGCTCACCGGTTTGCTCGTTTTGAAAGGTCTCTCGCATGAGTTTAATTTTGTTGTCCATATGTTATGCAGTTCCTCAACTCTCTTTTCATTTCGGAGGCGTTCTATCGAGACGGTCTGAAACATGCAGACCGGCTTCAATCGTTGGGTTGGAACCGAATGCCGATGCATTGGCTGTGGAGCAACGTGAAATGATCAATGAGTGGGACGAAAAGAACGATAGGACGACGGTATCGTTGGCCTTCTAAGAGGGGAACAATCGTCAGATTGACGTTGCGCGCAGTGCGCTCTGCCCGATGTCGGTGCGATAGTGTGCGCCGTCAAAGGAAATTTTTTGGGCGGCGGCATACGCTTTTTGCAGCGCAGAGGGCAAATCCTGCGCAACTGCCGTGACGCCCAGCACACGGCCGCCCGCGGTAACCAACGCGTCATGCAGCAGCTTGGTGCCGGCGTGGAAAATCGAGACATCGCTGTCCGCTGCTTCGGCGAGACCGGCAATCGGCTTTCCGGTTTCGTACGATTCCGGATAGCCACCGCTCGCCAGCACTACGCAGGCCGCTGCGCCCTCCGCAAACCGAACCATATCGGGTGAAAGTGTGCCGTCAGTACATGCACGCATGATTGCAAGCAGATCGCTCTGCAAGAGCGGCAGTACAACCTGGGTTTCGGGGTCGCCGAACCGGCAGTTATATTCGATTACCTTGGGGCCGTCGGGCGTCAGCATCAGGCCAAAATAGAGACAGCCTTTGAAAGGCGCGCCCTCCGCCTGCATTGCCGCGACGGTTGGCAAAAAGATTTCTTCCATGCAGCGCGCGGCGATGGCCGGCGTGTAATATGGATTGGGCGCGACAGTGCCCATTCCGCCGGTATTGAGCCCCTGGTCGCCGTCCAGTGCGCGTTTGTGGTCCATCGAGCTTACCATCGGCACCAGCGTTTTGCCGTCACAAAAAGCGAGTACGCTGACTTCGGGCCCGGTGAGGAATTCTTCGATTACAATCTGGTTACCGCTGTCGCCGAACCGTTTTTCTCCCATGATGCTGTGCACGGCCGCAAGCGCCTCCGCTTTGTTTGCGCAGATCAAAACACCTTTGCCGAGCGCGAGGCCGTCCGCTTTGACGACGACAGGATAGGCCGTATTTTGCTCGATATATGAACGCGCGGCGGCACAGTCCGAAAACGTCTCGTAGGCTGCGGTTGGGATATGATAGTTCCGCATCAGATTTTTTGAAAATACTTTGCTCGCCTCAATCTGCGCGGCGGCTTTGGTCGGGCCAAACGCGGGGATACCCCGGACAGCCAGCGCATCGACCAGGCCGAGCGCGAGCGGGTCGTCTGGAGCGACGACCACATAATCAATTTGGTTGTCGACGCAATAGTCGACAACCGCGGCGATGTCGGTCGGCTTGAGCGGCACGCACGGTACATCGGACGCGATCCCGCCGTTGCCGGGTATCGTAACGATGCCGGTACAGTCTGCACTTTGCATCAACTTCTGGATGATGGCGTGTTCCCGCCCGCCGCCGCCAATGACAGCAAGTTTCATAGGTCATTCTCCGTTTTTGGGGATTTGCAAAGCAAAAAAGTGGCTGATTGTTCGCTGCCCTTTGGTGGGGATAGAAAAGCGGGACAGCCTGAAAATTCACATGAAATACAACTTATTTTGCGTGAATCATTGTTCCACTGGCGTTCAAGCTACGAAATCAATGATGAAACAAGCGCATGCCGCAGAACGCCATGGCAATGTTGTATTTGTCGCAGGCCTCGATGACATTGTCGTCCCGGATCGAGCCGCCGGGCTGTACGATCGCTGTGACGCCGCTGCGGTGTGCGCGCTCGATGTTGTCCCCGAACGGGAAGAACGCATCACTGCCGAGCGAAACGTCGGACACCGTGGTGAGAAACACCTGCTTTTCCTCGCGCGTCAGAGGTTCGGGCTGCGAATTGAACGTCAGCGGCCAAACCGCGTCGCCGATAACATCGGCAGCGTCGTCCGAGAGGTACACATCAATCGCGTTGTCCCGGTCGGCACGGGCGATTCCGTCTTTGAAGGGCAGCGCGAGCGTCTTTGGATGCTGGCGCAGATGCCAGAGGTCGGCTTTGTTGCCGGCAAGACGCGTGCAATGGATACGGCTTTGCTGGCCGGCACCGACGCCGATGGCCTGCCCATCTTTGACATAGCACACCGAGTTGGACTGGGTATATTTGAGCGTGATCAGTGCAACAAGCAGATCCCGCGTTTGCGCCGCGGTGAAGGCTTTGCTTTTCGTTGGCATTTCGGCAAGCAGCGAGGCGTCAATCTTAAAATTGTTGCGGCCTTGTTCAAACGTAACGCCAAAGACGTCTTTGCGCTCGATGTCTGCCGGACGGTAATTGGGGTCGATCTGGACAATGTTGTAGCCGCCCTTGCGCTTGGCTTTTAAAATCGCGAGCGCTTCGTCGGTGTACCCCGGCGCTATAACGCCGTCGCTCACCTCGCGCTGCAACAGCGTTGCGGTTGCTTCGTCGCAGGTATCGGAGAGCGCAGCCCAGTCGCCAAAACTGGACATGCGATCGGCACCGCGCGCCCGCGCATAGGCGCAAGCCAAGGGAGACAGTTCCGCGCCCGCGTCGACAAAATAGATTTTGCGCAGAACATCCGAGAGCGGCAGCCCGACGGCCGCGCCAGCGGGAGAGACATGCTTAAAGGAAGCGGCGGCTGGCAATCCGGTTGCTTGTTTGAGTTCGGTTACCAGTTGCCACGCGTTGAGTGCATCCAAAAAATTGATATATCCCGGCTTGCCGTTTAAAACGGCAACCGGCAAGTCACCTGTTTGCATAAAAATGCGCGCCGGTTTTTGGTTGGGATTGCAGCCGTATTTTAATTCCAGTTCCTGCATTGCTTACCTCTTTCGTCCTAAAAAATTAAGATAAACTCGGCCGAAAAGTCCGGCGATGGTTCCTTTGCGTTGCAACTTGTTCTATTCCACAAACAGGCACGGCACCGGCGGCGAAGCGCTTATAAGCGCGTTGCTCTTATGCCTGACAGCCTATCTCTTTTTGCCGGAATAACGCGATTGCATATTCTTGCCTTTCAGGTGTTCAAACCAGATACTGGTGAATGCAATAAAAACGTTATAAATAAAAGGGTTGGGGGGCACAGCCCACCAGCATGAAAGGATTCCGGCACGGCGAAGCCGCGAAGGAAAAAGGAGGTGCCGCAGAGCGGGGGAAGAGTGGGCTCGATCGATTCCTTCGGCGCGTTCCGAACAAGTAACGACTGGCAAGGCGCAAAAGTCGTTCAAGGTCTAACACTTCTTCTCATATTTATTGCAGATCCGCGTCACTGTGGTGCCGTCCGGCGCAATCGTACGCACAAACAGCGAGACTTTATTGTCTGCGTCCAGATTGTACCACAGCGTTTCGCACAGCGCGTCGATATCCGTGTTTAGTTTTACCGCAACCGGTTCGCCGCAAAAGCTGGGCAAAGGCTCACCGTCAGCGGCATAGGTGTGAATAAAATGTCCTTCGCCTGCAACCGGCTCCGCATATTCAAAGAAAAACCGCTGGACAGAATCCGGGTTGCCGCTGTTTGACTTCAGAATAGAGAGTGTATAACAAAAGCCGGTTTCCCGCCGAGACAAAATGCCGGAAATGCGCGGCGTATAATTTGGAGAATCGGGCTCAAACGTCCGCGTCCGCAGCGCGTCCGCAAAGGTTTTGCCAGCGAGGATAGTGTCATAGATGGTGTCGGTCTGGTCGCCGTTTGTCACGATGGTATCGTCGCTCAGCACGCGCACCGGCGCGTAAATAATCAAGCTGGGATCATGCAGCTTCGCGGGGTCGGCCGCCTCGGTGATGATGCCGCCGTCTTTTTCTGTAAACACGCGGTTGCGCGAATTTTCGCTGCGTCCCATGATAAAATAGGCGACAACTGCGTGCCCGGCCTTGTTCAAACCAAACACGATGCCGCGTCCGGGATAGGCATTTTGAGACAAAAGTTCGGCCAACTCAAATTGTGGCATTATCGTTCCTCCAGCATGGTTATTGTAATCAAATCTTTTTGCGCGCCATGTGGGCTGCGCCCACATCGGCAAACGCGCGCGTTTGCCGCCCGCGATGCGCGGGAATGGCGCGCGCCGTCCGCTTATTGGTTCGCGGGAATGTCCTGTTCCAGCGCGGCGCAGATCATTTCGATGGCCTGCGGCAGCAGCTGCCATTCGCACTGTTCCATCACGCGACGCTGCAATGTCTCCGGCGTATCGTCCGGCTCGACACCGATCGCCTTTTGCAATAGAATCTTACCGCCGTCGGTGATTTCATTGACGAGATGTACCGTCGCGCCCGTTACTTTGACGCCGCGTGCAAGCGCCGCCTCATGCACGCCGAGACCATAAAAACCGTCTCCACAAAAAGAGGGAATTAAGCTTGGATGCACATTCAAAATGCGATCAGGGTACGCGGCGAGCACGGCCGGGCCGAGAATGGTAAGATATCCCGCCAGCACCACGACATCGATATTATGTCGCCGCAGCAGATCGGCCAGCGCGCGGTCAAATGCGGGAAAATCGTCAAAACGCTTTTTAGAAAGTATCTCGCAGGGAATGGATGCACGGCCAGCGCGCTCGATTGCGAAGATACCTGGTTTGGACGCGACCACAAGCGCCAGCAGTGCATGCGGCAAATCGCCGCGTGCCTTGGCGTCGATCAAGGCTTGCAGGTTTGTGCCGCCGCCGGAGACAAGCACCGCCACCCGCTTCACAGTTGAACGCTCCCGTCGCCGGGCACAACTTCGCCGATGACATAGGCGTCCTCGCCGGAATCGCGCAAAATTTGAAGGGCGGCGTCCGCGGTTTGCGCGGGCACAACCACACACATGCCGACGCCCATGTTAAACGTGTTGAACATGTCGCGCGCGGGAATGTTGCCAACCTGCGCGATCAACTCAAAAATCGGCGGTGTACGCAGCGCGGCAGCGTCGATCTTTACCGAAAACCCTTCGGGCAGGCAGCGCGGAATGTTCTCGTAAAAGCCGCCGCCCGTAATCTGCGAGACGCCAAGAACAGGCTGCTGCGCAAGCAGCGCAAGGATAGGCTTGACATAAATCTTGGTCGGTGCCAGCAGCGTTTCGCCGAGCGTTTGTCCAAGCACTTCGCTATAGCGGGAGAGAACCACGCGGTCGTGCGCTGCTTCTCCGGTCAGGTCAAATACTTTTCGCACAAGCGAAAAGCCGTTGGAGTGCACGCCGGAAGACGGCAGTGCCAGCACGGCGTCACCCGCCTGCATGCGGGTGTTGTCCAAAATTTTGCTTTTATCGACGACACCGACCGCAAAGCCGGCGATGTCATATTCATCCTCGGGATAAAAACCGGGCATTTCGGCGGTTTCGCCGCCGACGAGCGCGCAGCCCGCCTGTACGCAGCCCTCTGCGACGCCGGCAACCAGCGACGCGATGCGCGCGGGAATATTTTTGCCGCACGCTATATAGTCAAGAAAGATCTGTGGTTTGGCGCCGCTGCAGATGATGTCGTTGACGCACATCGCGACACAATCGATACCCACGGTGTCGTGCTTGTCCAGCAGGAAGGCGATGCGCAGCTTGGTGCCGACGCCGTCGGTGCCCGAAACAAGCACCGGGTTGGGCGTCCCGCTTAAATCCAATTCGAACAGACCGCCAAATCCGCCAAGGCCGGACAAAACCCCGGGAATGTTTGTGCGCGCGACGTGCTGCTGCATGAGCCGCACCGCCTCGTAGCCGGCGGTGATGTCCACGCCAGCGGCTTTATAGCTGTCACTGTGGCTGTTGTGCATATAGGCACCTCCAGGGGATAAGACAAAGTGGATAACGGAATAAGAAGTACAGAATCGCTTACCTATTTTTGCTCCTTGAGCATACCTTTGGCCAACTTTTCTTCAAACTTGATTTTTTGTGGCCGCACGGGCGGCTCCACAGGATAGCTGCCGGTAAAGCAGCCTTCGCAATAGCCGAGCTTACATTCTTTTGCAACGCTGCTCAGCGCCTCGATTGAGAGATAGCCCAGCGTGTCCGCGCCGATGATATGGCAGATCTCGCCGATGGTATGGTTGTGCGCAATCAGTTTTTCTCGTGAATCGATATCGGTTCCAAAATAGCAGGGATGCAGAAAAGGCGGGCAGGAGAGCAGCATGTGCACTTCCTTTGCACCGGCCTCGCGCAGCAATTTGATAATTTTCAAGCTCGTGGTTCCGCGCACAATCGAGTCGTCCACCATGATTACGCGCTTGCCGGCGACGGTCGCCGCGATCGGGTTGAGCTTGATGCGCACATCGTTTTCGCGCTGCCCTTGGCTGGGCGCGATAAAGGTGCGGCCGATATATTTATTTTTTAAAAAGCCGATGCCGTAGGGAATGCCGCTTGCCCGCGCGTAACCGAGCGCGGCGTCCAGGCCGGAATCGGGCACGCCGATCACGACGTCGGCGTCAATTTGGTGTTCTTTTGCAAGCGCTTCGCCCGCGCGCACCCGCGCCATGTGTACCGATGCGCCGTCGATAACGGAATCGGGCCGCGCGAAATAGACGTATTCAAACACGCACAGCGAGGTTTTGCCGCCGCAGTGGTCCGTGATGCTCTCGATGCCGTCTTCTGTGACAATGACGATTTCGCCGGGTTCGATGTCCCGGATAAATTCCGCGCCGACTGCGCCGAGCGCGCAGCTCTCGCTCGCAAACAAAATACTGCTGCCGATTTTTCCCATGCAAAGAGGGCGAAATCCGTGCGGGTCGCGCACCGCGATCATTTTGCGCGGGGACATTAATACCATAGAGTAGGCGCCTTTTAAATGATCCATTGCGCGGTTGACGGCTTGTTCGATGCTGGGCGCGGTCAGGCGCTCTTGGATAATGGTATACGCAATGACTTCGGTGTCGCTGGTGGAATGGAAAATGCCGCCGCGCAACTCCTGCGCTTCCCGCAGTTCCGCCGCGTTTGTGAGATTGCCGTTGTGCGCGAGCGTCATGGTGCCTTTGACATGGTTGATGACAAGCGGCTGCGCATTGGACCGGCGGCGCTTTCCGGTTGTCGCATAGCGCACATGACCGAGTGCCATTTGGCCGGTGCCGAGCGACTGCAGCGCGCTTTGCGTAAAGACCTCGTTGACCAAACCGAGGTCGCGATAGTTGGTGATAACGCCCTCGTCGTTGACAGCGATGCCGCATGATTCCTGGCCGCGGTGCTGCAGCGCATAGAGCGCATAATAGGTCATGCCGGCTACATCTTCGACCTCGCCGTTGCTGTATATTCCGAATACGCCGCACTCCTCGTGCGGCTTGTCCAAACTCAAATCAAACTCTTTCATGGAATCCTTTCCAAATGCAAAAATGCGCTTATACATGACCACATCGTCCGCATCAGCGGCTGAAAGCGCGGTTGGCTGTCACCACTTTTTTCGCTTCGCGCGCTTGCAAACGCTGCCGCCTGATGCGCCCGAACAGAGAAAGCCGAATAATTGCCGCTTTGTTCTCGCTTTTCTTTCCAAAAGCCTTCGCGTTGCGCGCCGCAGCGCTTCTTATAAATCGCAGTAACGCTCTCCCGCGTTGCGGTTCCTTTTCCGCGCAAACACATTTGCACGCTTGCCAATCTTGCCTTTTCGCGTTCCCGCGGCTAACCGCTGAACGACCTCGTCCGCGCGAACTGCATCCCAGAAAAGAATTGAAAGCTGCGCTTTCGCTCTGTTGCGCGTCTTTTCCGCAGGCGCGATTCTTTTATACCGCTTCGAAAACCTGCCATCTTTTTGCGGATGCGCCTCTTGGGTGCGCCGTGCACACAACGATGTTTCACACAGGACAACCGGCGACTATTGTAGAAGGGTTGCCGGCTGTACTTGTGCAAACGATCCGGTTTACGATATATCCCTGTTATTCGCCGAGCAGCCGTTTCATCACTTCGCGGTAGGCGTCTTCAATGCCGCCCAGATCACGGCGAAAACGGTCTTTGTCGAGCTTCTCGTGTGTTTTGGTATCCCAAAAGCGGCAGGTGTCCGGGGAGATCTCGTCCGCGAGAATTATCGTGCCGTCCGCTGTACGGCCGAACTCCAACTTAAAGTCGATCAGCTCGATACCTGCTTCTTGCAGATAATCGCTCAAAATATCGTTGATGCGGAACGCATAGTCCGCGATCGTAGCGAGTTCAGCCTCGGTGGCCCAACCCATCGCGAGGATGTGGTAGTTGTTGACCATCGGGTCGCCGAGCGCGTCGTCTTTGTAGCAATATTCCAGCACGGTCTTGCCAAGCTTGGTGCCTTCGGGCAGGCCGAGGCGCTGCGCCAGGCTGCCCGCTGCGATATTGCGCACGATGACTTCGAGCGGGACGATTGTCACGCGCTTGACAACTGTTTCGCGCTCGCTCAGCTCTTCCACAAAGTGGGTTGGGATATTTTTGGATTCGAGCAGCTTCATCAGATGGTTGGTAACGCGGTTGTTGATCACGCCTTTGCCTTCGATGGTGCCGCGCTTTGCGCCGTTGCCGGCCGTTGCGTCGTCTTTATAATCGACAATATAAAAGTTCTCGTCGTCGGTCGCATAGACTTTCTTTGCCTTGCCTTCATACAGTTGCTGTAACTTTTGCATGTTTTTCCCCTCCGGTTTGTATCTTTAATGATTGCTTAACTGCTGCTGCAGTGCGATATCTTTTGCCTCAATGGCACTGGCCATGTTTACTTTTCTTTGTTCGAGCAGCGCGGCCAGGCGGTCGTCCGAAAGCGCCAAAATCTGTGCGGCCAGAATCGCGGCGTTGGCGCCGCCGCCGACCGCCACAGTGGCAACCGGAATACCGCTCGGCATCTGAACGGTCGCAAGCAGCGCGTCCAACCCATCCATGGCCCCGCCTTTACAGGGCACGCCGATGACGGGAAGTGTGGTATGCGCCGCAATGACGCCCGCGAGGTGCGCGGCCATGCCAGCCAACGCGATAATGGCGCCGAATCCGTTGGTACGGGCGCTTTTGGCAAACGCCGCAGCGCGGTCGGGCGTGCGGTGTGCGCTCATGACGTGCGCTTCATATAGGATTCCCATTTGCTGCAATTCATCAAAAACTTTTTGCGCGACCGGCATGTCGCTGTCGCTGCCCATGATTACCGCTACTTTCAAGCTCATATTTGCCCATCCTTTCGTTTTTGCCAACAAAAAAAGCCGCGGTGCCGCTTTCGCACCGGTGCTTTATCATTCGTTATGGTTTATTCCCGCGGGACGAAGCGTATGCGTGCAAAAGGGTATAACAGATACCCCGGGTTGCAAGGACATCCTGCTGTCCTAAGCCGCACATCGTCCAAACGCCCCCTTTGCGAGAAGTCTGCGTTTCCGCGCAGTTTTATAGTAACTTTTTATGAGATAAAATGCAAGAGACACGCCTGCAGAATCGCCGCTTTCAACAGACCATGCAAACAATTGTCGCGCTAAATTATAGCATCTTACAAATCGGGTGCAGCAAGGTCAGAGCAGACTGGAAAGGATGGTATTCGATACCAGCATACCCTGCCGGGTGAGCGCGAGCCGGTCGCCGTTCCGTTGCGCCAAACCCAACACAGCATAGCGCTGCAGTAAATGAATCTGCTGTTGATTGAATCTATAATGAAATCTACTATAAAGCTGCGTTTCCGAAAGTCCCGCGTTCAGTCGCAGCTGCAGCATAATATAGTCGGCTGCTGTAACCGCGCCTTCTGGCACAAGCCGCGCCGAAAATGGCTGCGCGCTTTCTGTGCTTTTGTATGTTTCAAAAAAAGCGCGCAGGTCGGGCGGCATACGATAGCGTTGGCCGTCCAGGCTGCTGTGTGCGGCCGCACCCAGCCCAATGTAGTCGTCGCAGTTCCAATACTTCAAGTTGTGCCGGCTTTCAAAACCCGGCTTGGCAAAATTTGAAATTTCATATTGTATAAAACCATATTGCTCCAACTGTTCGCAGCACTGCAGGTATAAATCCGCCTGCGCATCGTCATCTGGCAGGCCAGCGGGAGGCGTAGACGCGAACGGCGTGCCTTCCATACGTTTTAGCATGTAGGCCGAAACATGCGTGAGCGGAAGCGCGCAAAGGGATGCCAACGTTTTTGAAAGCGTTGCCTCCGTTTCGTTTGGAAGCCCAAGCATAATGTCTGCGCTGATCGTTTGAAAGCCGATCGCATGCGCTTGCTCGATCGCCGTGCGCGCCTGGTTGGCCGTGTGCTGCCGCCCGATTGTCCGCAATGTGGCATCGTCGGTGCTTTGCACTCCGATCGAAAGCCGGTTGATGCCGGCGTCTTTCCAGCCGCGCAGCATTGTTGGCGAAATTGTTTCGGGGTTGGCTTCGAGCGTGATCTCGCTGTCCGAGGCCAGCTGCAGCTGCCGCGCCACCGCGTCGAGGACGCGGGCAATTTCGCGCGCTTGCAGCAGCGACGGCGTTCCGCCACCGAAGTAAACGGTGTCGGCTGCGCGGCGCTCGACCTCGCGCAGTTGGCTGCGCAGGGCGTCGATATATTGCGCAGCCAGCGCGCCGTCATGGGCAACCGAATAAAAGTCGCAATAGGGGCACTTTTGTCTGCAAAACGGGATATGTATGTAGACGCCGGTTTCTGCCATTTCTTCCGCCCCTTCGTATATTTATGAACACATTATTAAACATAATGAATGGACTGTCAAACGCGGAATTATTTTACAAAAAACTGTTGACAAACCAACGAAAACCGCTATAATAGTATTAGCACTCGACGATAAAGAGTGCTAAAATTTTGAAACGAGGCGCAGCCGATGGATATCAGTAAGCGAAAACGCCTGATTCTGCAAAAGATTGTGGGCTTGTATACGCTGTCGGGCGACCCCGTAGGTTCCAAATTTTTAAACGCGCTATTAGAAGAGATTTCCGTATCATCGGCAACCATCCGCAACGAGATGGCGGAACTGACCAACCTGGGGTTTTTATCCCAGCCGCACACCTCTGCGGGGCGGGTGCCGACGGTGGAAGGCTACCGCTACTATGTGGAACACCTGTTGCGCATCACACCGCTCTCAGACGAAGAGCGCGCCTATATTGATGATTCGGCCAGCGAGCTCGATTCCGATCCCGACAAGGCGGCGGAACAGGCAGCACACGTCCTGGCGGAACTCACCGGTCTTGCGGCTGTAAGCACGACGCCGACCGGCGGCAATATCCAGATTACGCATTACGATCTTGTGCGCGCCGGACGCTATAATCTCGCGGTATTGGGTATTACAAGTGTTGGCGGCGTCAAAAGCCGCGTATGCCGCGTGGCGGAGGAGCTGAACAACCATCAGCTTGCCGCCGTGACCGCGATTCTGAACGACCATCTTGTCTTTGTCTCGCCGGAGGATGTCAACGGACAGTTACTGATAACTGTGAACGGGCTGCTGGGGACGGATGCGACGCTGTACGCGCCGGTTTTATCTGCGGCGGTTGCTATTATAAAAAGTGCATCGGCAGTAAAGGTGTTCACCGAAGGACAGCAAAATCTGCTGCTCTATCAAGAGTTGGATAACCAGGTCAGAGAGCTGCTGGAGTTGTTTTCGGACGACGACGCAATTTTATCACACATGGAGGCCGACGAACCGCTGCGCGTTTATGTGGGCGACGAGCCCGGTGCGTTCGGGATTGAAAGCCTGGGTGTCGTCATGGGGCGATACCGCGCGGCGGGCGGCCGGCACGGTGCATTGGCGGTGGCGGGGCCGGTGCGCATGGATTACGGACATGTGATCCCGCGCCTAAGTTATTTCCGCGATAAAATGAGCGCGGCGCTGACCAATCCCGGCATCTGAGCAAATGCCGGCCGAACACGGTGTTTCGCTTTTTCATCCCAGGCGTTGGTCTCACAAACCGAGCCGTATCACTTTTCTTTCGGGACAGCGGGATCGTTCTTCTGGTTGCTGTTGTCCTTTTTCCATAAAACTTCGCCCTGCCGGATTCCAGTTGCGCACATTGCGCGGCGCATGCGTTTCAACGTTTCAGAAATCTTTCCAGCATGCACTGCGCGAAGTCGTATGTGATGGACTGCCAGCGAAACGCCTTGTTTCGCACTGGGATTTTAGGGACGGCAAGAAAGCGGCGAATACCAAACCAGAAAGGATCTATTCATGAGCGAAAAAGAAAAAAACCAAACTGCCAAGGGACCCGAACAGGAAATGACAGATCAGGCCGCTGAAAATAAGCAAACCGAAGTTGAAACGCCGCAGGTTGACAAGAACCAGGCAAAGAAAACAGAAACAGCGGAAAAAACGGAAATGGAGCAGCTGCAGGACGACTATGCCGCGCTAAACGACCGGTTTTTGCGCACGGTCGCCGAATATGACAACTACCGGAAACGCACCGACCGCGAAAAACTGGCGAGCGCCGCAAACGGCTGCTGTAGTGCGCTGGAGCGCATGCTGCCTGCGCTGGATACGCTTGAGGCCGCTGCTTCGGCGGAGAGTATCGACGCTGACTATAAAAAAGGCGTGCAGATGACGGTAGAACTCTTCAAAGCCGCGCTGGCCGCGCTCGATGTCACAGAGATTGAGACAGCGGGCAAGCCGTTTGACCCCGAACTGCACTACGCGGTATCGCGTGAACAAAAAGAGGGGATTGAGAGCGGTACCGTTGTAACGGTCTTGCAAAAAGGCTATAAAATGGGCGACCGCATTGTCCGCCACGCCATGGTGACGGTCGCAGAATAGCAACAGATAACACCGCGCACACCAGCGCGTTGCCATATACAAGTAACGAAATGAAATAATAAAGGAGAAACAGATATGTCAAAAATTATTGGTATTGACCTTGGGACGACAAACTCCTGCGTGGCCGTGATGGAAGGCGGCGAGCCAGTTGTTATCACAAACGCGGAGGGCGCGCGCACGACGCCATCGGTCGTCGCGTTTTCCAAAACAGGAGAACGCATGGTCGGCACGGTTGCGAAGCGCCAGGCGATCACCAATCCTGACCGCACAATCAGCTCAATCAAACGCGATATGGGCAGCAATAAAAAAGTGGATATCGACGGCAAAAAGTATACGCCGCAGGAAATTTCCGCGATGGTACTGCAAAAGCTGAAAGCGGACGCGGAAGCGTATCTTGGCGAGAAAGTCTCAGAAGCCGTTATCACGGTGCCGGCCTACTTCAACGATGCGCAGCGCCAGGCACCCAAAGACGCCGGCGTGATTGCGGGCTTGGATGTCAAACGTATCATCAATGAGCCGACGGCCGCGGCACTTGCCTACGGCATCGACAAAGAAAATGACCAAAAGATCATGGTCTACGACCTGGGCGGCGGCACATTCGACGTTTCGATCATCGAGATGGGCGATGGTGTGCAGGAAGTGCTTGCGACAGCCGGCAACAACCGCCTTGGCGGCGACGACTTCGACGAAAAGGTCATCAACTGGATGGCCGACGAGTTCAAGAAAGATTCCGGCGTGGATCTGCGACAGGATAAAATGGCGCTGCAGCGTCTGAAAGAGGCGGCGGAGAAAGCGAAGATCGAACTTTCGGGCGTGGCGTCCACACAGATCAATCTGCCGTTTATCACGGCGGACGCGAGCGGGCCGAAGCATCTCGATATGACACTGACCCGCGCGAAATTCGACGAACTGACCGCAGATCTCGTGGAAAAAACGATGGGCCCGACGCGTCAGGCGATGAAAGATGCGGGGCTCAAACCCGAAGACCTTGACAAAGTGTTGCTCGTCGGCGGATCAACCCGCGTAATCGCGGTGCAGGATGCGGTCAAGAAATTCATCGGCAAAGAGGCATTTAAAGGCATTAACCCGGATGAATGTGTTGCGGTTGGCGCGGCAATCCAGGCGGGCGTTCTGGGCGGCGACGTCAAAGGCCTGCTGTTGCTCGACGTAACCCCGCTGTCGCTTGGCATCGAGACCGAAGGCGGCATCAACACCAAAATCATCGAGCGCAACACGACCATCCCGACCAAAAAGAGCCAAATCTTCAGCACCGCCGCGGACAGCCAGACCTCGGTAGAAGTGCATGTGCTGCAGGGTGAGCGCGATTTTGCAAAGGACAACAAGACGCTCGGCATGTTCCGGCTGGACGGCATTCCGCCCGCGCCGCGCGGCATCCCGCAGGTCGAAGTCACCTTTGATATCGACGCCAACGGTATCGTGCATGTTTCCGCGAAAGATCTTGGAACCGGCAAGGTACAGAACATTACGATCACCAGCTCGACCAATATGAGCAAGGACGACATCGACCGCGCTGTCAAAGATGCCGAGCAGTTTGCGGAGGCGGACAAAAAGCAGCGCGAGCAGATCGAAGTCAAAAACGCTGCCGACTCGGTCGCCTATCAGGCCGAGAAAGTCGTGAAAGATCTGGAGGGCAAGATCGACCAGGCAGATGCCGACGATATCACCGCAAAAGTGGCGTCACTGCGCGAAGCAATCAGCGCTGACAACCAGGACGATATGAAAACGCGCCGCGAAGAGCTGGAGAAGAAGCTCTATGAGGTGAGCTCGAAAGTCTATGCGCAGCAATCCGCTGAAGCGCAGCCGGCCGGGGATGAGAACATTGTGAACGGCGAACCTGAAGTGGTCGACGCGGACTATACCGAAGTAGACGACAACTAATACACTCTCGATAAAACAGGCACAGGGCATTTTTAACAGATGTCCTGTGCCGTGTGGATAGGATAACAGATGGCTGAAAAGAAAGACTACTACGAAGTTCTGGGCGTAGACCGCAACGCGACCGACGAGCAGATAAAAGCGGAATACCGCAAAAAAGCAAAAAAATATCACCCCGACCTCAATCCCGACGATTCGACAGCCGAGGCGCGGTTTAA
Source organism: Oscillospiraceae bacterium (assembly GCA_031547945.1). GTDB lineage: Bacteria > Bacillota > Clostridia > Oscillospirales > Ruminococcaceae > JAVBRN01. The sequence goes on from JAVBRN010000007.1 coordinate 55,556, forward strand.
AGAACTTGGCGAGGCGTACGAGGTGCTCTCCGACAAAGAGAAGCGCGCCAAGTATGACCAATTTGGCCATGCGGGTGTCGACCCGAGCTATGGCGCCGGCCAGGGGTATCCGGGCGGATTTGGCGCCGGCGGGTTTGGCATGGACGATATCCTGGAGCAGATCCTCGGGCAGTTCGGCATGGATTTCGGCGGTGGCCGGTCGCGGCGCAGCGGCGGCAATCCGAACGCAGCACGGCGTGGCGGCGATGTGCATGTAAGCCTGCCGCTGACGTTTATGGAAGCGGCGCACGGCTGCACCAAACAAATCAACATAACTGTCACCGAGAACTGTTCAGAATGTCACGGCTCTGGCGCGGCGCGCGGCACGTCTCCCAAAACTTGCGAGCAGTGCCACGGCGAGGGCTATGTCACCGTACAGCAGCGGATGATGGGCTATACCCGCAATGTCGCGCAGGTGTGTCCAAGCTGCGGCGGCAAAGGCAAGAAGATTGAAAATCCGTGCCCCAAATGCAACGGCAACGGTCGCGTAAAGGTCAAGCGTAAACTGGACATCCCGGTGCCGGCGGGCATCGACGACGACCAGAGCCTCTCACTGCGCGGGCGCGGGGATGTCGGCTTAAACGGCGGGCCGAGCGGCGACGTGGTCGTCGTGATTTCGGTGCGCCCCGACACACTGTTTGAGCGTCAGCGGTACGACGTCTATGTAACGGTGCCGATCACGTTTGCGCAGGCCGCACTTGGAGATGAGATTACCGTGCCGACAATAGACGGCAAGCTTTCGATGAAAATTCCGCCAGGCACCCAGAGCGAAACAAAATTCCGCCTGGAAAAGAAGGGGATCCCGTTCCTCAACGGAAGCGGCAGAGGCAATCAGTTTGTCACAGTGCAGATTGAGGTGCCCAAAAAACTGGGGCGCGAGCAAAAGCAGGCACTGCAGCAGTTTGAGCGTGACCTCACTGTCGAAAAGAATTACGACCGGCGCAAGAGTTTTCAGGATCGTGTGCGAAAAGCATTTAGCGAGAAATAATGATACAAAACTATCCCGGCAAGCAAACGCTGCGTCGGGATATTTCATTGGGTGTATGCCAGCAAATCGATGGTAAAGTGCGGGGACCCAAAAGCTTTGAGCGCCCGATTTTTAAAGGAACAATGACCGCCGCTGAAATTTGTGCTATCATGGGGAATATATGAGACTCTTTTGGGTGAACTGGAACGCGTACAATCCCCGCGGCGGAGGGCATGCAACGGCAAATCCGCAGCTTTTTTTGGCATCGTGGCGATATACAGAATACAGCGGATCCAATCCACAGGATGTCACGTTATGTTTCGCATCCATAGTGTGGCGTTGAGCTCGGCCGGGCAACATCGCTCGAAACAGGATCTCAGCTGACGATAAAAACAATTGCGCAGCTGCTGGACAGCATAAACGAAAACGTGAAAGGAACGCGGCAATGGAAGACTATGCAGACAATTTGCGGGAGGCCATCAAGGAAGCGAACCGCTGCCTGAACTGTAAATCGCCGCAATGCACAACCGGCTGCCCGATCAGCAATGACATCCCGGAGTTTATTCAGGCGCTGGCCAGAGGCAATTTGGGCGAAGCCAGAAATATTATTGCGCGCAAAAGCAACCTGCCGGCGATCTGCGGCCGCGTCTGCGCCCACGAGCTGCAATGCGAAGGGCATTGCGTTTTGGCAAAGGAAGGAAACCCAATCCGCGTTGGCACACTGGAAAAAACCATTGCGGATTTTGGTTTTGAGATGACGCTGCCGCTTGAGATGGTATCCCAAAAAGAGCGCGGAAAAGTCGCGGTCATCGGCTCGGGTCCTGCCGGGCTGACAGTGGCCGGAGACCTTGCAAAAATCGGGTTTGACGTCACGGTATTCGAAGCCCGAGAGGAGCCGGGCGGCGTGCTGCTCTATGGCATTCCTTCCTTTCGGCTGTCCAAAAAAATCGTGCGGCGAGAGATCCAGAATATTAAAACGCTCGGCGTGCATTTTGAAACAGGATGTGTCGTTGGGCCGGATATCACGGTGGATCAGCTTTTTGAAAAAGGCTATGATGCGGTGTTTATCGGGTCGGGTACCAGTGTGGCGCGCGACCTGAAACTGCCGGGCCGGGAGCTGGCGGGCATCATGCAATCCGCATATTTGCTGCGCATGAATTATCTCCACCGCAGCGGACAGCTGAGCCGCGACGAGGTGCCGGTGCAAAGCAGCGACACGGTGCTAGTGATTGGCGCAGGCAATGTCGGCGTTGATGCCGCGCGCACGGCGAAGCAACTAGGTGCTGCGTCGGTAACCGTCATTTGCCGCGGGACAAAAGAAACAATGCCTGCTTTGCAGGCGGAGGCGAATGCGGCGGCGGCAGAAGGGGTTATGTTCCTGTTTGAACATGCGCCGGTTGCCTTTACCGGTAAGGACGGAATCGTGCAAGGGTTGCTGGTGTCCACGCCGGACGGAGAGAAAGAACTGCCGGCAACCAGCATATTTCTGGCAGTGGGTTCCAAGCCCGCCAACCGGATTGTATCATCGACGAACGGCATCGACGTGGACGACGGCGGTTATGTCGTCATACGCGAGCGACCCTATGGTATGACCACCAGAAAAGGTGTTTTTGCAGGCGGCGATGTTGTACATCGGCCAGCCACCGTTGTACTCGCCATGAAAGAAGCAAAAAAAGTTGCGCAAGGTATGACCGAATATATCGACGCGGTCAAACTGATCGAACGGCTATAGACGCGTCGATTTGGATGCGGAAAAATAGCATCGATGGATAGAGCAAGCGGCACAGCATATGCTGTGCCGCAGCCTGTTTAAAAGCATATCGCCAGAAAAAAGTGCACAAAAATAGCCGACGACCGAAAGTTACCTACCTCTGTCGCCCAATCCATTGCGGCTTCGCCCCAAACCCCATCAAAGAAAATAAAAAAGCAGTCGGATGCGGGAAACTGCCGATACGACGCTGGTTTCCGTTCGCCGACCTATGCAATCCCGCCCCGCCCACCCGATTGACGTGGGGTTTCGCCGCACACTCCCAAGGAAGAAATGACAGGTCGACGAACGGAACTTCTGTGCGTTTTGACGATCTCGCGTTTATAAAGGAATCTTTTTTGACCCGCCCGGATATTTCTCCGAGGTTTATCGTCGAAACGTCAAGGCTTTTTTCTTTGTTGACAACGCACACGCGCATCTGTCTGCAGATGCAACCGTTGTCGGATGTCGGCGGCTGTGGTAAAGTGAAACAAAAAGGAAAGCAGTTTGCAGGAGAAACTATGGATTGGACTGAAATTACGGTTAAAGTCGCGCTTGCCGATGCCGAGGTGGCGCAGGCGATTGCGTCTATGACGGTGCCGTATGGCATCTATATTGAAGACTATTCCGACATGGAAGCGGTTCTGCCCGAAGTAGGCTGGGTGGATGTGATCGATGAGGCGTTGCTCGCAAAGGACCGTGCCCACGCGATCATCCACGTATACCTTCCAAAAGAGAATAACCCGGCAGAGGCAGTCGCTTTTATCACTGAGCGGCTCAAAACAGTGCAAATTGACTATAAGCTGGACACGGCAACAATTCATGAAAACGACTGGGCAAACAACTGGAAACAATATTACAAACCGGAGCGCATCGGCGAGCGGCTGGTGGTTTGTCCCTCTTGGGAGCAATATGAACCAAAGGCTGACGACGTTATGCTGACGCTCGATCCCGGTGCGGCGTTTGGCACCGGACAGCATGAGACGACACGGCTGTGCCTGCTATTGCTGGAACAGGCGGTACTGCCCGGCAGCCGCGTGTTGGATGTCGGCTGTGGCAGCGGCATTCTTTCGATCGCCGCGCTCAAACTGGGCGCAAAAGAAGCGACCGCCGTGGACATCGACCCTTACGCGGCGGCGACCGCGCGGCAAAACGCGCTGGAGAACGGCTTTGAAGACGACCGGTATCACACCGTTGCCGGCAACTTGCTGGCGGATAGCCAACTGTGCAACACCATTGGCGGCGCATACGACGTCATTGCGGCAAATATTGTCGCCGACGTTATCCTTGCGATGAAAGCGCTGTTTTATGCAAAGCTTGAGACAGCCGGAACTCTGCTTGTGAGCGGCATTATCGACGCGCGCGCAGACGAAGTGGAACAGGCGCTCGTGCAAGCAGGCTTTGGCGTAGCCGAGCGGCGCGAACTGCGCGGTTGGGTTGCGTTGCGTATGCAAAAAGCCATCGCATAACGCGGAGTCAGTGTACTGCATTTACAAAAAAAATATAACCACTCGCCTGGGCAATACGGCGGGTGGTGTTTTTGTCATCCGAAGCATCCGGCAATGCCGGTCACGGCGTTAGCGCTATCCGGCTTTTTGCCCTTGATGCAACAAAGGCCAATTGTAACTGTGCCGAACAGGGCGATGCAGCCATGAAACATTGCCTTTGAATTAGTACAATCTACCGCAGACGCATGGATAGAAACAAGTGCCTATCGCAGGACATCTTTTGCAAGAAATGCCAAAGCGGAGGTGCGCAAGCGAAAGCACCTTGCATGCGTCTTCAGTACCATCGGCTGTGCCAGTGGCACCTATTCGATCATACAGAGAGCACACAACAGATATCGCATTCCTGCACTGGGAGCAGATATCTCTGCGCCGCGCTTGTTGAATAACGCTTATTTTATAGGCATCGCTTCATGCGTTGCGCAAGCATAATACCAGGACTGCCGTTCTCCGCAGTGTTCACAGCGCAGCGAAGGCTTTATGAACGTGTGAAACCATTGCGCAACGCCATAGCGTCGGATATTTCGCAAATTCTCGATTGCGTCCTTATGATGCGGCATCCCGTCCTGTTCAAAAGCTTGGATGTGGTCGCACGGGAACCTGTCACAATCGGCACAGCTGTCAATTTGTTTGGTCAAGGCGCATGGCTTGATATTACACACGCCACAGATACAGTATCCTTTACAGCCCTCGCAATGATAGCTGGACAGATCTTTTTGTTCGAACTGGTAGGGGATGTTTGCCAAATGTTTGCGATCATTTTCGTCATGCGCTAGTTTAAACGAACACTGCGCACAATACAACCCGCAAAAAGCCAGCATCTTTTTATCGAAAACAAGCGTTTCCTCGTTCATTTATTGCCGCTCCCCCCAGTTGAATTGTCGCGGTGATATCGTTTCGTCATGCCTATGAAAGCAAGGCTCGCCTTATTGCATGCCGCGCAAAAACACCGTGAGAATCGCGACCGATCGGTCACAGTAAGCCCCAAGCGGAAGACTCTCGTGAAAGGTGTCCAGCGCGCTGTCGTCGGCGTTGTCCGACATCAGCTTGACGATGCCGTAGCGCACATTGTTTTTGCTCGCGATGTGGGCGATCGCCGCGCCTTCCATCTCCACACAGGCACAGTTCGTGCGCGCGACAATATCGTCGCGCAGCGCCTTGTCGCCCACAAATATGTCGCCCGTCGCGACCGTGCCGCGCACATACTGTATTTCGGCCGCTTGGCAGGCCTGCGCCAGCGCATCCACAATCTCTGCTTCCGGCTGATAGCGCTCTAAGAATGGAGGTCCTTCTGCGGCAAACTGCATGTTGAAGTCGTGGTAGAGCAATTGCTCCGCGACAACAGCGCCGCCCAGCGGCAGAGAATCGCTGCAGTTTCCCGCAAGCCCGATGTTGAGAATCAAATCCGGACGATAGGTGCTGATCAAAAGCTGCGTCGTCGCGGCTGCATTCGTTTTGCCGATGCCGGCCAGGCAGAGAATAATATCATGGCTGAAAAGCGAACCAGTGGTGACAGATACACCAGCCTGCGTCTTTGTGGACGCCTGCTCCATAGTATCACGCAGTTGCTTGATTTCTTCGTCCATCGCGCAGATAATGCCAACACGCATTTCTATTCCTCCGAAGTTTTGGTAGTGCAAGGGTCAGATGCGCCAAGGCCGCGCGCAGCGCGGCGGGCCGCCAAACGCTGTTTGGCGGGTGCAGGCGTTGCCTGCACCTTGGCGCATAGATCGCCTGCGGCAACACCGCCCAATCACGAGTGCACGAGACAAACACCAAATGCCAGCGCTCAAAACAGGTTGATTCCGCTTGCACAATGCCTTAGACATTAAACCGGAACAGCGTCACATCGCCGTCGCGCATAACATAGTCTTTGCCCTCGCTGCGCACCAAACCTTTTTCTTTTGCCGCGGCCAACGTGCCGCATGCTTTTAAATCGTCAAATGCAACAATCTCGGCACGGATAAATCCGCGCTCAAAGTCGCTATGGATTTTGCCGGCAGCCTGTGGTGCCCTGGAACCGGATTGAATGGTCCAGGCGCGCACCTCGGGTTCGCCCGCCGTTAAAAACGAGATCAAACCCAATAGGCGGTAACTCTCCTGAATCAGCATGTCCAGTCCGCTTTCGGCGACGCCAAGTTCTTCCAAAAATGCGGTGCGCTCCGCGGCGGGCAGAGAGGCGATCTCCTGCTCGGCCTGCGCGCAGACCGCAATGACGCCTGCGCCCTGTGTGTCAGCCAACCGGGCAACTTTCTGGTAATATGGGTTTTTGTCGGCGCCGTCAAACAGGTCATCATCCGAAAGGTTCGCGCAATAGATAACCGGTTTTGCGGACAAAAGCGGCATTTCGGCAAGTACCGGTTTTGCCGCTTCGCTGTCACCTGCGACGTTGCGCGCGTTTTTGCCGGCCGACAGTTCACGGGATAGCAGTTGCAGGAAATCCAGTTCAGACTGCAGTTTTTTGTCGCCTTTGAGCGCTTTTGTGGTGCGGTCGATGCGGCGGTCGATCAGCTCGAGGTCGGAAAGGATCAATTCCATATCGATGATTTCAATGTCACGCAGCGGGTCGACCGAGCCGTCCACATGTACAATTTCATTGCTGTCAAAACAGCGCACCACATGTACAATCGCATCCACTTCCCGAATGTGAGACAGAAATTTATTGCCAAGGCCCTCCCCTTTTGAAGCGCCTTTGACCAACCCGGCGATGTCGACAAATTCGATCGTCGCAGGTGTGTATTTTTTGGGGTGATATAAATCCCGCAGCCAATCGAGGCGGCTGTCGGGTACCGCAACGATGCCGACATTGGGTTCGATGGTGCAAAACGGGTAGTTTGCGCACTGCGCGCCGGCGTTGGTAATCGCATTGAATAACGTACTTTTACCGACATTGGGTAGGCCTACAATTCCGATCTTCATGTCTTTCGCCTTTCCTGGCGTAGTCTCTGTGATAGCCGAGTCTATTATATAATGTGATGGCGGCAAAATGCAATTGCGGCCCAAAAGATGAACGTTGCCACTTTCTTGTCTTTTTGTCATTTTATTCCTATAATAAATATATTCTTTCTGTTCTTATCCGTTTCACAGTTTGTCTACAAATACATGCTACAATCCAAGCAAGAAAAGAGAGGGACACGCCTTGAACAACAAGATCCTGGTCGTCGACGACGAGAAAAACATCTGCGAGCTTTTGCGCCTGTATCTGGAGAAAGAGGGTTACGAAGTTTTGATGGCGCACGACGGCGAACAAGCGGTGCAGGCGGTCAAGGAGCACGCGCCGGCACTGGTGCTGTTGGATATTATGATGCCGAACATGGACGGCTGGGAAGCGTGCAGGGAGATTCGCGGGTTTTCCGGCGTGCCGATCATCATGCTCACGGCAAAGGGCGAGACATTTGACAAAGTCATGGGGCTTGACCTTGGCGCCGACGACTATGTTGTCAAACCGTTTGAGACCAAAGAGGTGATTGCGCGCATAAAGGCAGTGTTGCGCCGCAGTTCCGATGCGGACGATGCGGGCGAGGTCAATTATGACAAGCTCTCGGTCAACATTGTCCGTTATGAGCTCAAGGTAGATGGCGTGCGGATCGATACCCCGCCAAAAGAATTGGAATTGCTCTATCACCTCGCGAAAAACCCGAACCGCGTTTATACGCGCGACCAGTTGCTCGACGAGGTCTGGGGGTTTGAATATTTCGGCGACAGCCGAACGGTTGACGTCCATATCAAACGCCTGCGCGAAAAACTGGAGGGTGTTTCCGACCTGTGGGAACTAAAAACAGTATGGGGCGTTGGCTATAAATTCGAGGTCAAGTAAGGGCCGGGAAAGTAAGCGATGTTAATCTATGCGTGACGGACTTTTTAAACGGTATATCACAACATTTGGCACGACGCTGATCACCTGTACGGTGGTGCTCGGTATCGCGTTGCTCTATTTCTCTGCAAAGAATTTTACAGAGGAAAAACGAAAGGTATTAATCAGCGCATCCGAGCGCGCCATGACGATCGCGCAGGAGGGCATTTTCTATAGCCCGCAGCAATATCAAATCAGCACAACGGTTGTGGAGGGATTTGCTGTTATCTATGAGACTACCGGCGTTACGACCTATCTTACAGATATCAACGGCGGGGTCATTGTATGTGCGGAAGGACCGGATTGCATTCACACATCCAAAGTCAGTGAGCGCATTTTGTCTTCCACGCTTAAGCGCGGCAGTTACTCCAGCGCAGGCTATTTTGAAGGATTCTTCCAGAATCGCGGCAATTATACCTATGGCGAACCGCTTATTCAAGACGGAGTTGTCGTAGGGTTTGTTTTTGTGTCGTTGCCCATTGCGCCGCTGTTTTCTTATTTGTCGCAGATGATGGTGACCTTTCTCGTGTCTGCCGCTGCCATGGTGGTGTGCGCGGCCGCGATTATTTATTTCGCAACCAAACGCCTAATTCGCCCGCTGCATGAGATTACGCTTGCGGCAAAAGAGTTTGGCGCGGGCGATTTCAAAGCGCGCGTGACAGTCACCGGCAACGACGAAATTGCGAGATTGGCGCAGTCTTTTAACACAATGGCGGATTCACTCACGGAATTTGAGAGTATGCGCCGCAGTTTTGTCGCGAATGTATCGCATGAACTGCGTACGCCGATGACAACGATCGGCGGCTATATTGACGGTATCCTCGACAACACGATTCCGCCCGACAGGGAAAATCATTATCTTACCGTAGTCTCGGATGAAGTGAAACGGCTGAGCCGGCTGACGTCTTCATTGCTTGACATCACCCGCATGGAAGAGGGCGCTTATATTGCCAAACAGGTGACGCTCAACGTGTGGGATGTCATTATCCCGGTTATGGGCAATGCAGAGGGACGCATCAACGAAAAGGATATTCAGATTTCCGATCTGGACGCAGAGCCGAAATATGCGGTCTGCGACCGCGATATGCTCCATCAAATTGTGTACAATCTTATTGACAATGCGATAAAGTTTACGCCAAAAAGTGGAACAATCACGGTGACCGCCACACCAAAGAACGGCGAACTGCAGATTTGCGTACACAATACCGGCATGGGGATCAAGGAAGAAGAACTACATCATATTTTTGAGCGGTTTTATAAAACGGATAAATCCCGTGGTCTGGACCGGACCGGCACCGGATTGGGATTATATATTGCCAAGACACTTGCGCAAAAAATGGGTGGGGATTTGACGGTCGAAAGCGAGTGCGGTGCTTATACCGCATTTACGATCACGCTAAAAGAGGGCGTTCCCGAAAAGGCGAAAGCCGCCCGCGCGAAAACAGGCGAGCCTGAGGACAAAAAGACCGGGAACACCAAAAAGAAACCGGAAACAGGCGAGATAGAATCGACGTCTTGGTTTAAAAAACTGGGGAACCGTTCCGGCTCGCCACGGCATCCATCTTGACGATGGGCTTTAATATGGTCTGTTGCGCTCTTGAAACAGACGGCAATCAAAGAGAAATGGAGCGGCCAACCGTCGTTCCATTTGTTGTTTCTATGCAGATGTACCGGTCAATCGATTTGATTTTTTGTATGCAGTTGCGTATAATCTCCATAAGCAAATATCCACTTCAAAGGAGCGTTTCATGGTAAAAATTGCACCGTCGGTGCTGTCCTGTGACTTTGCCAGGTTTGGCGACGAGTGCAGAGATGTCCTGTCTGCTGGGGCGGACTGGCTGCACTTTGATGTGATGGACGGCGTTTTTGTGCCCAATCTTTCACTTGGCATCGGCGAATTAAAGCGCGTCGCAGCCGCGGTGAATGCGTTCTATGACGTACACCTGATGATTGTCGATCCAATTCGCTATGTCGAGGCATTTGCCGCGGCCGGTGCTGATTTGATCACATTTCATATAGAATCCAATTCTGACCCGACAGAAACGATCCGGAAAATCCGCAGCTGCGGCAAGCAAGCCGGCATCACGCTAAAACCTGGCACGCCGGTAGAACGGCTCTTCCCGTTTTTATCACTTGTCGATCTGGTGTTGATTATGACAGTGGAACCTGGATTTGGCGGGCAGCGCTTTATGGCGGACATGTGCGAAAAAATCGCGAAGATCAAAACGCGGGCGGATGCGGTTGGACAAACAGAGTTGCTGATTGAGGTGGACGGCGGCATTGATGCTGAAACCGCACCGATTGTTGTGTGCGCGGGCGCAAACGTTTTGGTTGCCGGGTCATCTGTCTTTGGGCAGCCTGACCGGAAACAAGCGATTCAGTTATTAAAAACCAGCTATAGAAACGTATAGTTGGTATCGCAAAAAAGCACAGGACAGTGCAAGCACAGGAGAAAAGAAGTGAGGCGACGCGTGCACTGGATTTGGTTGGCGCAGCAGAAATGCACGGGACAGGCGCAGGCTTGAAAGAGTAAAAGCGTTCAACAAGGGAGAATTTATGGCAAAACGAGAAACGATTCTGCATGCGTCGTTCCGGCCGTGCAGAGATTATCTCATCGCAATGGTGCCATTGTATGGTCTTGCATGGTATCTCTATGGACCGCGGGTTGGCATCATTATTATGACATCGCTGGTTACAGCGCTTTTGTGTGATCTTTTGGTTGCGTTGCTGCGCCGAAAAAAATATGATCCAAGCGACATATCCAGCTATATGTTTGCTTTGATTTTTACAATTATGTTGCCGGCGTCTTCCCGGTACGAGATCGTGATGATTGGCACCGCGGTGACCGTGCTGCTTGGTAAGCACGCGTTTGGCGGCTATGGACACTATCCCTTTCATCCGTCGGCGTTCGGATTTGCGTTCGCCAGCGTGTGCTGGAGCGACCAAATATTTATGTATCCTTCCTCGTTTTCCCAGGTTGGCATTGGGCTGGACAGCGGCGCGTCGTTGCATATGGCTGTGGCCAGCACGTTGCAACACGGCGGTGTGCCACTGATTGATAATACAGACTTGGTGCTTGGCAACTATCCCGGGCCGATGGGCGCGACCTTCTGCCTGGTTATTTTATCCTGTTTGATTTTACTTATCGCACACCGTGCGATGACCTGGCATATCCCGGTCATGTATCTTGTAACCTGTGCGGGTTGGGCGGTGCTGTTTCCGCGCATCTCCACAGGGCCGCTATCTTCGATTATCATGGAGTTGCTCTCGGGCGCTATTATATTTGTGGCGGTTTTTCTGGTAGCGGAACGCACGATTGCGCCGACGCATCCGGGCGCGAAAATTGTCTATGGTGTATTGCTTGGTGTTGGCACGATGTTGTTTCGCGCATTTGGTGAATATGAAATGGGCGCCTGCTTTGCGGTATTGCTGGTCAATCCGCTGGCGTTTTATCTTGATCGAAAATTTGCGCCGAGACCCGTTCGAACAAAGGGGGCACGCATATGAGCCAGGAAAGAGCAAAAATTACGTTGACGCTTGATGAAGCGATGCGCCGGGATCTGCTGTTGTTTAACAATCCGGTTTTGATCCAGGGGCTGGCGCTGACGCCGGTTATCGCCGCCGCGACGACGCTGAAAAACGCGGTGGTGTTGGCACTTGTGGCATTTATCCTGATTGTTCCAACGCGCATTGTCGGTGACCTCCTTATAGGGTATGTGCCCAAGAATCTGCGCGCATTGCTCTATTCGATTGTGTCAGCGCTGCTATATATTCCGGCGTTGCTGCTTGTCGTATTTCTATTTAAAGCAGATGCGGCTGGGCCTGGCGGTTATCTGCCGCTGCTGATCGTGGACGGCATTGTCCTGTCGCGCACTGAAATCCAGGCGCGGGAAGGCACGGCAAAGGCGATTCGAAACGGCATTTTCACAGCGTTTGGCGCCGGTGTCGTTTTAGTCATTGTAGGCCTTCTCCGTGAATTTTTGACGAGCGGGACGATTTGGGGCGTGCCGCTTCTGCCCAAAGCAATCGCGGCCGTTCAGGCGGGCGCTTCGATTCCAACCGTATTCCCGATTGCCGGAACGGTAGCCGGTGGTTTTATCCTGGTCGCGCTGCTTTCCGCGTTTCTTCAATGGGCGGGCGCTTCGTATAAACGCGCAAATGCGGGGGTGAAAAAGAGCAATGATTGAATATGTCTTTGCTGTGCTTGCTTCCTTTTTTGGATTGGCGTTGAGCGCCGCAACCATACAGAATACAGTTTTTGCGCGTTCGCTCGGTGTCAGCCGCATGATCTCCCTTTTAGACAGTACAACGAACACGGTTATTTTTGGTGTGTTGCTGACCATCGTGAATATTCTGAGCGGTTGCTTTTACTATTTGCTGGGACACTTGGTCCTTGTATTATTGCCCAACGCATATATGCCATATATACGTCCCATTGCCATGATTCTCTGCATGGGCGTCGCATTCTTAATTGTATTTGTGCTCTCTGTAAAATTTGCGCCCTATGAGCATTTGGAAAATGCCGTAACGGCGTTGCCGCCTGCAACATTTAACTGCACCATCATTGGCACCATACTGATATCGGCGATCAGCCAGTTTTCAATCGGTAACGTGGTTGCATTTGCGCTGGGGTCCAGTGCGGGCTTTGTGCTGGCAGTTTTGATTGTGACAGAAGGACAGCGCAAATTGCAGAACAGTGATATTCCGTTGGCATTTAAGGGATTGCCGGCTGCGCTGTTGTTGTTGTCCGGATTGGCGCTCGCCGTCTATGCGTTGTCTGGACATACCTACTCGTTCTAAGTTGAAATTGCGTGTTTTTTGCGAGAAGTGTGACATGATCACTTGCACTATTGATAGGAGCAGATTATAATAAAAGACAGAAGCAATAAGTTTAACATTAGGAGGAACCATTTATGCCAAACATCAAAGGAACGAAAACCGAAGCGAATTTAAAGACTGCGTTTTCTGGTGAAAGCCAGGCGACGAATAAATATAGCTATTTTGCCAGCCAGGCAAAAAAAGAAGGCTATGTGCAGATCAGCGATATTTTCATGGAGACGTCCGGCAATGAGCGTGAGCACGCAAAACTCTGGTTCAAACTGCTTGGCGGTTTGGGCACAACCTCGGAAAACTTGAAATCGGCCGCCGCCGGTGAGAATTACGAGTGGACAGAGATGTATGCGACGTTTGCAAAAGAAGCGCGCGAAGAAGGTTTTGAGGAAATTGCGAAACTGTTTGACGGCGTTGCCGCGGTGGAGAACGAGCATGAGCAGCGCTATTTAAAACTGCGTGAAAATATCGAAAGCGGCGCAGTATTTAAAAAAGACGGCGTTGTGGTCTGGAAGTGCAATAACTGCGGGCACATCCATGTTGGCGAATCCGCACCGAACATTTGCCCGGTTTGCGCACACCCGCAGGCATATTTTGAACTGCGCGCAGAGAATTATTAAGAGTATTTATCAGCAAGGGGCTCTCATTTCAGAGGGCTCCTTTTTGCTGCGCGTTAAAGTAACGTGACTGCCCGGCATCCTTGGGCGCGGGGCAGTACTCGAATCGCTGGAACCGATAAAGCGTTTTAACAACGACTCACCCAGAATATCCAAGCAAAATAGTAGAAACAACAAACCCGCGCTGCCGCGCGGATTTCAGCGTGAAAAAAGTCCTTATATAAAACGCGAGAACGTCAAAACGTACAAGACGTTCCGCTCGTCGACTTCGCAATCCCGCCACGGCCACCCTCTGACGAAGGGCTTCGCCGCACACCCCGGAGATGAAATGACAGATCGACAAACGGAAACCAGCATAGTATCGGCAGGTTCCCGCATCCGAAATCTTTTATTCCTTCCATGGGTTTGTGGCGAAGTCCCAATAGATTGAGCGGCAGGAGCGGGTTCTGTCGGCAGTCGGATAGCTTGTGCACTTTTTCGCCGCATGGATTCTTTGCCAACCTAAAAACCGCGCAGACCGCGCGGTTTTGTTATTGCAATTATTCTATTTTTCGCTGCCGCGGAAGCAAACACCAAGCGCACCGGGGCCCGCATGTGTGCCAATGACCGGACCGATGTAGTTCACAAACACTTCCGGAACGCCAAACCGCGTGCGGAGTTCTTGCGCCATCCAGTTGGCATCGTCCAGGCAATCGGCATGCACAAGAAACACAATTTGTCCGGTTGGGTCAATTGCGGTCTCCTGAAATTTGGTCAACAGCGTTTCCAAGGCGGTTTTGCGTCCGCGCACTTTGTCTACAGCAACCAGTTTACCCTCTGCATCGATGTGCATAATCGGCTTAATGTTGAGCACGCCGCCAACCGCCGCGGTGGTCGCCGTGACACGTCCGCCGCGCTTTAGATGCTGCAGATCATCCACTGTGAACCAGACGCAGACCTGCCCCCGCATTTGCTCGACCGAAGCCGCAACTTCGTCAAGCGAAGCGCCCGCATTCTTTTTTTGCGCCGCATAATAGACCAGCAGCCCTTCGCCGTGGGACGCGCTCAGCGAATCCACAACGCGGATCTCCTGGTCCGGGTACTTTTCTTTCAATTCTTCTGCAGCAAGCAGTGCGTTTTGCCGCGTGCCCGCGAGACCGGTGGAAAATACAATATGCAGAATATCAAAGCCGTCTTTTAACGCGGGTTCAAAATACTGATAAAATCTGTCAGGATTAATGACAGCTGTTTTGGGCATTTTTTTTGCGCGAAGTAATTGCCAAAATGATTCACGCGACATATCGCGCGCATCGGCGTAGTCCAGATAGGTTTGGCCATCTAAAGTAAATTCGGTCGGCACGACTGTGATGTCCAGCATGTCGACAAATTCTTGCGTCAAATCAGAGGTAGAATCTGTGAACAGTTTGTAGGGTTTCATTGGTTATCCTCCAAGCATGCACATACTTGATTTCAAGAATAGCAAAACTTGGCCGATAAAACAAGCTTTGTCTCAAATGAACAGCTGGCAAAGCCGTGGCTGGAATGTGAATTGCGGCAAAGCCTGGGAATACCTGCCACGCTTATGTAAACGCATGCTAGGAACGCTTCTTTTGAAGACGTTACCGCTTAAAATTGTTTTGCCTGCCCCGATGATCGTGCTGTTCCGGTTGCATTTACGCCATGTCTTGCTTCACAAACTGGCCTGCGCCCCATGTTACATCTTCGCGCAGATGTTTGAGGAATCATGTTTTTGCATCAATCCGATTGGTTCGAATATAAAACAGCATCCTCGAAAGCGGCCATGTTTGAAGCAGTTTCAAACGCGATTGCTCCGGTTTCGGCGCGACAAAAAAGTCCTTATATCAAACGCGGGAACAGCAAACTGCACAAGGCGTTCTGCTCGTCGGCCGATGCTATCCCGCTCCGGCCATCCGATTGACGTGGGGCTACGCCACACCCCACAGAGATGAAGCAACAGGCCGACGAACGGAAGTCTGCGTATAAGCGGCAGTTTCCTGTATCCGACGGCCTTTCATTTTCTGCAATGCGTTTAAGGCGAAGTCCCAAAGTATTGGACGGCAGGGATGGGCATCTTTCGGCTGTCGGCACTGTTTGTGAACTTCTTTCGCTGCCGTTGGCTCTTTGACAGACTAAAAGACCATGCACGGCATTTGCCGCGCATGGTCTGAACGAGCGATGTACCAACATCGGGAGAGTCTATTTTGCGCTGCCATAAAAGAAGAGCGCAACGGTTCCCGGGCCGGCATGTGCACCAATGACTGGGCCGATGTAGTTGAGATAGATCTGCTTGACGCCGTATTGGCGCTTAATCTCGCTGGCCAGCCATTTGCAGTCTTCCAGGCAATCGCCATGGCTGATAAAAATCGTTTGATTTTGCGGGTCAATTGCCGTCTTACCAATTTTGTCCGCGAGCGCCAGCAGGGATGCTTGGCGTCCGCGCACCTTTTGCATCGGAATCAGATGCCCCTCGTTGTCCACATGTAGCACCGGCTTGATGTTGAGCATACTGCCTAATATTGCCGCAGCCGCGGAGACGCGCCCGCCGCGCCGCAGATGGCCAAGATCATCCACCGTAAACCAATGGCAAAGATTGTTGCGGTTGTCCTCGACCCATGCCGCAACTTCTTCCATCGATTTACCGCTGCGCTTCTGTTGTACGGCAAGGTAAGCGAGCAGTCCCTGCCCCATAGAAGCGGCCAGGGAATCAATCACAATAAATTTATTATCCGGGTATTTTTCATTCAGGATTTGCATCGCGGTCATCGCGCAGGAGACCGAACCGGTCAATCCACTGGAAAACACAATATACAAAACGTCATTTCCAGCCTGTAATTCCGGCTCGAAGATCTCGAGGAAGCGCTCGACGTTGACAAGCGATGTTGTTGCCTGGTGCCCTTCGCGCACCAAGTTATAAAAGTCTTTGATGCTAAGTTCACGCCGGTCCGGGTAGTCCAGATACGCTTTTTCGCGGATTGTAAATTCAAACGGCACGATCTTGATGCCCATTTCTTCAATGAGTTCCAGCGAAAGATCTGCGGTTGAGTCTGTGTATATAACAAAATCCTTCATATCGTCAAATCCCCCTCGGCATATCACGTAATGCTAATACAGGATAGCAAAACAGTGCTTATAAATCAAGATAAGAAGTGTTAACATTGTCCAGTAAATCTAATTGTTTAAAAAATAACACAAGTAATTCAATTGACGAGACAACAATTCCGGTTTATAATGATGCAAAACAGTGTCAGAATCCCTAAAAATAGTCAGAAAAACCGGAAAGATCAGATATGCAAAATCGCTTTGCCAGGGCCACAATCGCTGTGAAGTCAATGCAATAACGCGTGCCAATGCGCAGAACAAGTTTTATGTTTGTGCCTCGTCAAGCGCAAAAGCGAACGTGCGCCACCAATGCCTATCCAGCTTGCAACAGGATGTGGTTCTTGTCTCGTTGCGTATGCGCTACCTATTTGCGCAGGCAAGCTATAAATTCCCAATAACGAACAACTAGCAACTATTTGGAGGTCCATCTGTGAAACGTTCCGAAGCACTTTATAAAATGACTGCGACAGCGCTGTTGATTGCGATTGGCATCGTGATCCCAATGGTATTCCCCAAAATTCCAATAGAGCCGATGTCCTTTACACTTGCGAGCCATGTCGCGATCTTTTTGGGAATGTTTATCTCGCCGACGGTCGCAATCGCGGTGACAATCGGCACAACGGTTGGATTTCTGTTTAGCGGGTTGTCGCTTATCGTTGTGCTGCGCGCGGCATCCCATATCGTCTTTGTGATCGTCGGGTCATTGCTGCTTCGCAAAAAGCCGGCGCTGATCGGTTCTGTGTGGAAATCGCAGATCTTTTCGTTTGGCATCGGCGTCATCCACGCGGTATGCGAAATGGCAGTTGTCTCTGTTTTCTATTTTGGCAACCATCTGACGGCGGCTTTTTACGCACAGGGCTTTGTCAGGGCGGTATTGCTGCTCGTCGGTGTCGGAACACTCGTGCACAGCATGGTTGATTTTGCGCTGGCACTTGGATTGGAGAAACTCCTCTGCCGCAACAAAGCGCTGCGGCCGCTGTTTATCGGGCACTAGAAATTTGTCTGTAGTTGTAACAAAGAGATCCGTTCGTCTGATCAAAATGAAACGGAAATAAGTATGGTTGAATTGCAGCGGGTGGGCGGCCATTAGAAAACTTTACTGAAAACAGTGAAGATTAAACTTGGAACAAATCATTGATTGCTTTGCGCAAGAACTTGAAAAGTTGGGAATAGAAGAAACATTGCTTAGAATTTGCTATAGCAATTGGGGAAGCATTTTTAACTGCGACCAAATCCACCAATCACGTTTCTGATACTGTCGGGGAATCATTGATTTGTTCAAACGGCTGGCAGTGGTGGCGCCGGGTTCCTATGGTTTGCTCTATTTATATGATGATGAAGATACAGCCGGGTTTGACAATGCGTTCAGATGTTTGTTTTGTCAAAGGGAACCCTCAAAAACAAGCGGATCCGTTTCTTTCCCCCTATATTCCAATGGTTGAAGATCGATAGTAAAATGAAACAGGTAGGGCAATGGAAGACTACATACAAGCGCATTCGTTTTGCACGAATCACAGAGCACAAATTATGCAGGATGAAAGATGCGGATGCTTTTATTGCGGGAAGATATTTCGTCCGCAAGAAATTGATTTTTGGCTAGACGAAGGAAGCGGAACAGCAATTTGCCCATATTGTCGGATTGATGCTGTCATCGGCGAAAGTGCAGGTTTTCCAATAACGGAGGAATTTCTAAAAAAGATGCACGCATATTGGTTTTAAACGATTCTGAACAGCTGTTTTCTTGCGTTATTCAAACTGTTATTGGAACGGCGAAAGGAATCCCATGAGAATTTCTGCATCAGTCGCATCTACGGTAGCCGTCTGTTAAAAAATAAATCGCCGAGCAGGCTACAACTGATACGTAAAAACAACAATGTCGCAGTGTATAGGTGATACCGATGAAAGAAGTGTTTGACCGTGCGTTTTGTTTATTTCTGGAATATAGACTTTGCAAGTTAGTAGCGTATAGCGATGATATAGAGACAGAAGGATTTTGGTGTGACGGCGTGAAATTGGAAACGGTGTTGGATCACCAAGCCTGTTTTACAGCCCATTTTGGAAAGAGCGGGCAGGTGAAATACAATCTTTTTTTGCGGTTTGGTAACATATCCTCAGAATTATATGCGAGCGGTGCAGATTTAAAAGCTTGTGTCCCGGACGTTGATCAAGTACAGTTTCTTTCGGTTGATGTTCCGCACAGACGGATCGTTCTAGATCTGAATTAAGAGACATAAAAGCAGATAATCGCGAACAAAAAATGCAAAGCGGCAGCGCGTTGCAGGAATGCGCGTTATGGCCGTGCGCTTGCTTTCTTGTGAAAGCGCTGGATATAATCTGGTAGCGTTGTTTGAATGGACCGCATGGGAAATTGCAACAGATGTGTCCAGGCAGTGTCAGAATGATTGGCAAGGATGATTTATGAACAAAAGGAATGATGGCAAAAGCTATCTGTATCCTGAACTCGAAAAATGGATCAATGCATGTGTAGTATGTCATGTAAAAGGATACAACCCCGCAATGCCAGAACATATAGGCGGAGCGTTTAGTATCGCCGCACAGAATATAAGACAGTATTTCAAACCACTGGCGGTGGATGAACTGCATATTTGTGAGCAGTGCGCAAAACACTTTTACCGTACAAAATGAGCCGTTTGCAGCCAGCAAGATGTAGGAATGCCTCGGTGGATTGAGAAGAAAGAGGCCGTTTGATCGTTTGCTTATAGAAGCAGAATGGTTTGTTACAAACCACCGCGCAAATGAAAGACGACGCAGCAAAAACCGATCTTGCCGGATTCAGGCTGTAAAAAAACCAAGGGCAGCGAAACGTGCGCAAACATAGCCGGCGGCCGAAAGATACCCACCGCTGCCGCCCAATCAATTGGGGACTTCGCCCCAGACCCCAATCTGCAGGGATGCGGGGCGAAGCCCAACGTCAATCGTGCGGACGGGACGGGATTGCATCGGCCGACGAAGGGAACGCCTTGTGCAGTGTTTGTCGTTCCCGCGTTTGATAAGGACTTTTTTGACACGCTAAAAACCGCGCGGCAGCGCGGTTTTTGTTTTTGCAATCAGCAGATATAGATGTTCAGTATAATTGCATGATCCAGCAACTACAAATCTGGTTCAAAAGTTTATGTTGTCTCTGGGGCTGGCGCATCTTCCGGCGCGAGTTTCTGCACCAGCACGCTGGTGATCCGCCGCTCGTCGGCGTCGAGTGCGGTGAGCTCCAGATCCTGATAGCGCGCCGAAGCGTGCTCGCCCGGCTTTGGGATGCGCGCGAGCAGGTCGGTGAGCAGCCCGCCGATCGTGTCGCTGTCGATATCCTCCGGCACCTCGCCATAGCCGAGCAGGTCAAAGACGTCATCGATTTCGGCATACCCGTCACAGAGCAGGCTGCCGTCCGGTTTTTCCAGGATGTACTCGTCAGCCTCATCGTATTCGTCCTCGATATCGCCGACGATCGATTCAAGAATATCTTCCATTGTCACAATGCCGGCTGTGCCGCCATATTCGTCCACAACAACGGCAAGCTGTATTTTCTTCTGCTTAAAATCGAACAGCAAGTCGCGCGCGCGGCAGCTTTCGGGTACGAACAAGGTTGGGCGGTAAAGCTGCTGAATCTCGACGCCCTTGGTTCCTTTTCCAACATAGGGCAAAAAGTCTTTCACATAGGCAATGCCGATAATGTTATCGAGCGAGCCGTCGTAAACCGGGATGCGGGAATAGCCGAGTTCCACAGCTTTGGCGATGATATCGTCCACTGTCGCGGTAGTAGGCACAGCCTCCACTTCGGTGCGGTGGGTCATGATATCGGCGGCGGTGACGTCGCCCAGGTCGAAGATGTTGCCGATCATCTCTTTTTGGTTTTCATCGATAAAGTCGTGCTCTGTTGCTGTGTCCACAAGTTCCAGCACGTCTTCCTCTGTAACAGTATTCACTTCTGCCTGCTCGCCGCGTTTGCGCAGCAACGCTTGCGCAGGCATTGTCACAAAAACCGCGAGCGGCAAAAACAGCGCGACAAACGGCCGCAGGAATCGCAGGTATTTTCGCGTGTTTTCGGTGTTGGCATGTCCGATGCCATAGGGCAGGCAGACGCAGAGCGCCAAAAGGACAATCGTGAGCACGACACAGCTTATTGTTGTAACAGCGGTGTACCATAGGGAAACAGGCTGTCCGGCCGGCTGTGTCAACATACCGAGATTGTGCGCGATGCGGAAGCTGCATACGCCCGCCCAGATTGCAAACGGAACACAGAGCAGCAATGCGGCAACCGCACGGCGCGAAGCGCCCAAACGACGCTTGGTCACATCTTTTAGGTCAATCGTATCAGCGAGCGCGCCCGCATTCAACGTGCATAGACACAGGAAAAACAGGGAACACAATAAGGATAGGATAGGCCAACTGTCAGGGTCGGGCATATGGAAAAAATCCCCCTTGGAAACGAGTACAAAGATTTTTGCCACAAACGACTGTGGGCAAACAACGTTTCAGTGAAAAATATTATAATGTATTTTATTAAAAAAGTCTAATTTTATGACGTGCATTGTAATAAACCATCTTGACGGAAGGGACTTCAACTCGCGTTGGTCGCATCCTGCGTTTATCGCATGCGCCAGAAAGGCGAACGCTTAGGCTGTCAAAGAGCCCAGGCAGCAAAAGAATAGCCAGCGGCCGAAAGATATCCCCCGCCGAATACATTGGGGATTCACCCAAAACCCGCCAAGAAAAATAAAAGGCCTGTCGGATGCGGGAAACTGCCGATACGCCGCCGCGTTCCGTTCGTCAACCGGTCTTTCATCGCAGGGGTGTGGGCGAGCCCCTCATTAGTCGGATGGCCAGGGCGGGAGTGCATCGGTCGACGAACCGAACGCCTTGTGCGGTTTGACGTTCCCGCGTTTTATGTAAGGACTTTTTGCCACGCTGCGCATGCGCCAAAAGCGCGAAGCTTTACGCTTCGGTGCGCCTCGCTTTTCATGTGCGGTGAACCGCGCAGGCGTCCATTCAAAAGCGTTGTAGCACGCTCGCCTTGGTTGGGTTTTCCAACGTCTAAAACAAATATCGAAAGTGAAGGGCGCAAACCGAATGCCCACAGGACAGCTTTTGAAGCAACGCCTGCTTGCGGGAAACTGCTGCACAGGCACTGCGAGTCTCCTGCAGGGACAGTTCCGATTCTATCGGCGATCCGAACAAATAGATAAGTTTTCAAGCTGCTTTGTGCTCGGAACGTTAAAAATATAACAAATTCAAAGGAATCGATATTTACAACAGATTACAAAAATGTTAGAATTTAAAATTGACGATACATAAAGCAAAGAACAGCGCGCCGTTTCCCTGACGGCGCGCGCACAATGAAAGGACGGAAGGCAGTTATGGCGCGAAAAATGTTGACAATGGACGGCAACAACGCGGCCGCCCATGTGTCATATGCCTTTACCGATGTGGCGGCGATCTATCCGATTACGCCCTCTTCGGTGATGGCGGAAGTGGTTGACGAGAAGTCAGCAAAAGGCGTAACAAATATCTTTGGAGACCAGGTAAGAGTGGTGGAGATGCAGTCGGAAGCGGGCGCCGCGGGCACCGTGCACGGCTCGCTTGCAGCAGGTGCGCTGACAACGACATTTACCGCTTCGCAGGGTCTGTTGCTCATGATCCCCAACATGTATAAAATCGCGGGCGAACTGCTGCCCTGCGTGATCGATGTCTCAGCGCGCGCGGTGGCGAGCCACGCGCTGTCTATCTTCGGCGACCATTCTGACGTCATGGCCTGCCGCCAGACCGGATTTGCGATGCTGGCCGAGGGCAATGTGCAGGAAGTCATGGATCTCACGGCTGTGGCGCATCTCTCGACAATCAAAGGCCGTGTGCCTTTCCTCAACTTCTTTGATGGCTTCCGTACCTCGCACGAAGTGCAGAAGATTGAAGCGTGGGATTATGAAGAATTAAAAGAGATGGCCGATATGGACGCCATCGATCAGTTCCGGCAGAACGCGCTCAATCCAGAGCATCCGGTGCTGCGCGGTTCCGCGCAAAATCCAGACATCTTCTTTCAGGCGCGCGAGGCCTGCAACTCCTATTATGACGCGTTGCCCGCCATCGTAGAAGAATACATGGGCGAAGTGAATAAGCGCATCGGCACAAACTACGGATTGTTCAACTACTATGGCGCGGCGGATGCCGAAACAGTTATCATCGCGATGGGTTCGGTTTGCGACACAATTGAGGAGACCATCGATTACTTGAACGCCAGCGGCGAAAAATTCGGCCTGGTTAAAGTTCGCCTCTATCGTCCGTTTTCCGCAAAACACCTGCTTGCGGCAATTCCCGCGACCGCCAAAAACATCGCGGTGCTCGACCGCACCAAAGAACCGGGCGCGCTCGGTGAGCCGCTCTATCTGGACGTGGTCACCGCGCTGCGCGGCACTGCCTTTGAACAAGCCAATCTGTCGTCCGGCCGCTATGGCCTGGGCAGCAAAGACACTGTCCCGGCAGACATCATCGCGGTCTATCGCAACGCGGCAAAAGCGGACGGCAAAAAGTTGTTCACCGTCGGCATCACCGACGACGTGACCTATCTCTCGCTCGATGTGGCGGAGAATCCCGACACCACGCCTGCCGGCACCACCAGCTGCAAATTCTGGGGCCTGGGTTCGGACGGCACCGTCGGCGCGAACAAAAACTCGATTAAAATCATCGGCGATCATACCGATATGTATGCGCAGGCGTATTTTGACTATGACTCGAAAAAATCGGGTGGCGTCACGGTGTCCCATCTGCGCTTTGGCAAAGCCAAAATTCGCTCGACCTATTTAATCAACAAAGCGGACTTTGTCGCCTGCCACAATCCGGCCTATATCGGCAAATACGATATGGTTGAGGATCTCAAGCCGGGCGGCACGCTGCTCATCAACTGTCAGTGGTCGCCGGAAGAACTGGGTGACTACCTGCCCGCGAAAGACAAACGCTATATCGCGGAGAACAACATCAACCTCTATAGCATCAACGCGATCGCCATTGACCAGGAACTTGGCTTGCGCGGCAAATACAATCTGGTGCTGCAATCGGCATTCTTTAAGCTCGTCAATATTATTGACGCGGGAGACGCGGTCAAATATATGAAGGATGCCGCGCTCAAATCCTACGGCAGCAAGGGCGAAGAGATTGTCAACATGAACTACGCGGCGATCGATCGCGGCGCGGATGCGCTGGTCAAGGTCGACGTCCCCGCCGACTGGGCAACGGCCACTGGCGACGAAAACGAAACCGCTGTGGAAGGCGACCGCGCAGATCTGGTTAAGTTTGTCAAAGAAGTTGTGCTTCCTGTCAACCGCAAGCGCGGAGACAAACTGCCGGTCTCGACCTTTACTGCCGATGCGCGCCAGGACGGCCATATGCCGCAGGGCACATCGGCCTATGAAAAACGCGGCATCGCGGTCAACGTGCCGTGCTGGAAGAGTGAAAACTGCATCCAGTGCAACTTCTGCGCGTATGTTTGCCCGCACGCGGTCATCCGCCCGGTCGCAATGACCGAACAGGAGCTGGCCGCCGCGCCCGCCGACACAAAATCGCTCGATATGATGGGTGTGCCGGGCATGAAGATGGGCATTACCGTTTCGGTGCTCGACTGCACCGGCTGTGGCAGCTGCGCCAACGTTTGCCCGGGCAAACAGGGCAACAAGGCGCTCGAAATGGAGCCAATCGAGTCGCAGATGGCGCAGCAGGATGTGTTCGCCTATTCCATTGCGCTGCCTGAAAAAGAAGAAGTCAATGCAAAGTTTTCAGTGAAAACCGTAAAAGGCAGCCAGTTCAAACAGCCGTTGCTCGAGTTTTCGGGCGCGTGCGCAGGCTGCGGCGAGACACCGTATGCGCGCCTGATCACCCAGCTGTTTGGCGACCGCATGTATATCGCAAACGCCACGGGCTGCTCGTCCATCTGGGGCGGCAGCGCGCCTGCGACACCCTATACTGTCAACAAGCAGGGCAAGGGCCCGGCCTGGGCCAACTCCCTGTTCGAGGACAACGCCGAATACGGCTATGGCATGTTCCTGGGCCAAAACGTCCAGCGCAAGCGCGCGATCGCAAAAGTGCGCGCATTTGCAGAAACAGCGTCCGGCGACGCAAAAGCGGCTGCAGATGCCTATCTGGAGACGCTGGAAGATGGCGCTGCCAACCGCATTGCCACCGACAAGCTGATTGCGGCGGTTGAAGCCTGCAATGAAGCGGCGGCCAAAGAGATTCTCAAAGACAAAGACATGCTTGTGAAAAAATCAGTTTGGGCGTTCGGCGGCGACGGCTGGGCCTATGACATCGGCTTTGGCGGTCTTGACCATGTGATTGCGTCCGGCGAAGACGTCAACATCATGGTGTTTGACACCGAGGTGTATTCCAACACCGGCGGCCAGTCGAGCAAAGCGACACCGACCGGCGCGGTCGCGCAGTTTGCGGCGGCCGGCAAGGACATCAAGAAGAAAGATCTCGCGGCAATCGCGATGAGTTATGGCTATGTCTATGTCGCGCAGATCGCGATGGGCGCAGACTACAACCAGACGCTCAAAGCGTTGCACGAGGCCGAGAGCTATCCGGGCCCCTCGATTGTCATCGCCTATGCGCCCTGCATCAACCACGGCATCAAGGGCGGCCTGGTCAACGCGCAGAACGAGATCAAACGCGCCGTTGCGGCGGGCTACTGGCATATGTTCCGCTTTGATCCGCGCCTGACGCTGGAGGGGAAGAATCCGTTCCAGCTTGACAGCAAGGCGCCCACGGCGGATTACCAGGACTTTATCAAGAGCGAAGTTCGTTACAGTGCGCTGACCCGCACCTTCCCGGAACGCGCCGAAGACCTGTTCGTCAAGGCCGGCAAGAGCGCGACCGACAAGTATGCGGAACTGCTGAAAAAAGCGCAAGGCTAAAATAACAAACCATTGGAAGCCCCACAGCCGGACAACTGGCTGCGGGGCTTCCGCGTGTCAAAAAGGGTACGCACAAAGGAACGTTTTTTGTGCCACTGAGCGTATTGTCGTTTTTTAGCGTACGCCCGGGTATAAGTGTCTCAGTGGTGGTTCCTGTTCCCCCTGAAGGCTACCGCAATACGGTTGGCGCATGGAACGGCAAATCCTTTGGTCAATTCTCAAAAAATAATTAAACGGCGTGCACGGTATCGGAAAATGCCAGAATCGCCGGCGGCGTCATTTTAACTACAGATGTATAATTTCATGTAGTTAATTTGTAGCTATTTGTTGTCAATATAAACAAAAAAATAGCAGAAAGCATGTCCAAAAGAGACAACAAAAACGATCTTTGTAAATATCTAACCCGAATCTTGTAATGGTTGTTGATTTTTTTCGTTTCGCCGATAGAATAGATAGAGGGTTCACCCCACAGAAAAAATGAAGAGGTAAAATACAATGAAGAAATTGATTGCACTGTTTGCAATTATGGGCTGCATGGTTATGGCTTTTGGCCTGACTGGCTGCGCGAAACAAGAAGAGCCCAAAGAAGAGACCCCTGTTGTTGAAGAGCAGCAGCCGGAAGAGACCCAAGAAGAAGTCACAGAGCCTGAAGCACCCGCAGAAGGCGAAGAGGCTCCTGCAGAAGGCGAAGAGACACCTGCTGCGTAATTTATGCTACATAGAAAGCAAGACGCGTGCGAGCGCGTCTTTTTTCTTTTTTTGGAAACAAATCCCGAGCTGTAAGGTATGGCTGGAAACGCCGACTTTGAGACGCCGCGGGAATATCATCGACTGCGCCGATGAATCATGCTGAAACTGGTTGTGATATGCCGGAGCAAAAGATAACTTCCGATTTAAGCGAGTGTTCGGCAGTTGTTGGAATCGTTTCTTTGTTTTGCGATAGCAGCGGTCAAAAGCGTGACGACACAGATGCTGGCAGTCAACAGCAATGTGATGGCAAGAAAAGGTGCCAAGGAGATTCAAAGGGCGTTGATCGTAACAGGCGTGTGGCACGTGCGCAATGCTACGAATCTGCAATTGGGATGCGCTTGGCTTTTCTTTCGTTATGCCGGTATGATATAATAACAAAGTCTCAAGAGCGCAACACTTATAAAGGGATGTGGATCTAAGCAGAACATTGCTATTGCGAAAAACAATGACAAGGGGAACTGCATGAAAAGGCTGGCAAAGAATTTTGCAATTTATTGTGTGCCGTTTATCGTGTTGTTTTTGCTGTTTTATCTTTTTGAACCATACGATTATTTTGGAGTCAAAGGGGATGCGATCTATCTGTCTAAGCCATTGTCTTCCATGCGTGAGGTGATGGTTGATCAACCCGCAAACATTATCCTTGGTGACTCGCGCATGGCAAACTTGAATCTCGACTATATCAAAGAGATCACGGGCGAGGATTATACAATGTTGGGGTTTGGCGGTGCGACGATGTACGAATGCGTCGAGCTGTTCTGGTTTGCAACCGAACACACAACATTAAAGAAAGTGGTATTTGGCGCCAGTTGGTATGGAATGCGCGGCAGCGAAAATTTAGATCGTTTACACGCGCTTGAAAAACAGGCGGCCAATCCGTTTGCGTTTACCTCTTATTTTAACTATTGGCTAGAGGCTGCGAATGCGCTCAAGTGGAAAACCAAGAATTTGCTTGGCACAGCGCTGCACAAACCGGAATGGATTGAATACCCCGAGGATCCCACTGCCTTCGTGCCGCAGGATATACCGCATGAACAAGGGGATTACTATCGCCTTGACCTAGAGGCGTACGCGATGGAGAAAATTTATCCCGGCTGTGAAAACGCCATGTTTAGCGATACGCTGCTGCGACAGTTTGGAGAGGTCATAGACTACTGCGAGGCGCACGATATTGAGCTTGTCTTTGTGTTTCCGCCGATGCACGATTCCCTGTTCGAGATGGTGACGGGGCCGCTTGGTATCGACGCCTACCGGACA
The DNA here is from genome assembly GCA_031547945.1 of Oscillospiraceae bacterium. GTDB lineage: Bacteria > Bacillota > Clostridia > Oscillospirales > Ruminococcaceae > JAVBRN01. The sequence goes on from JAVBRN010000007.1 coordinate 83,126, forward strand.
CGTGTAAAGGACTATCTCTGCGCGCGTGCAACCGTTATCGATATGGAGTTTCCAAATGCGTATAACAGAACCGACAGTAATTTTTATGACGGGTTCCATCTTGTCAGCGAACAAAAAAAGGTGTTGGCGGAATTCATTTTTGCGGGCAGACAGGGTGACAATGTGATGCGTTATTACCCCGTGAACGTGGATGGTGCGGCACGGCAACAGGAGGGCGTATGACACTGCAATCGGTTTCATTCCTGTTGTTTCTCGCGGTAGTGGCGACTGCGTATTATCTGTTGCCGCAACGTCTCCGCAACGGCTTTCTTCTGTTGGCAAGCTATGCGTTTTACCTCCTGACTATGCCGCAATATGCACCGCTGTTGCTGGGAATGACAGCGATCAGCTATTTTGTCGCGCGGCGGCTGGATGCGCCCAATAAACCGAAAGGCCGCAAGGCCTGGATGCTGGCATCCATCGGGCTTTATATCTTGGTCTTATGCGTTTTCAAGTATTTTGGGCTGTTTACGAAAGTGTTTGCCGGTTGGGGATGGATGAACACGGACAGCGCGCTGACGTTGCTAATGCCGATCGGCATCAGTTTTTACACGTTTCAGATCATTGGCTATACCGTCGATGTCTATCACAATAAAGTGGCGGCCGAGCGCAATATTATTGTCTATGCGCTTTTCGTCAGCTTTTTCCCGCAGATCCTCGCCGGCCCAATTGGCCGCGCGGGCGAGCTGCTACCACAATATCATGCGGCGCCAGCCTTTCACTACGAAAACGTCGTTGGTGGTATGCAGCGCTTTCTGTTGGGCGCGTTTAAAAAAGTGGTAGTTGCGGATAGTCTTGGTATTTTTGTCAATGGCATTTATGGGAATCTCGAGCACTATCAGGGGTTTTCGCTGTTGTTTGTCATACTTGCCTATGCAGGCCAATTTTATTTTGATTTCGCCGGCTATACGGACATGGCAATTGGCGTCGCAAAGATACTCGGGTTTCAACTGCGCGAAAACTTTAAAGCGCCATATCTTTCCACGAATTTTTCAGAGTTTTGGCAGCGCTGGCACATCTCCCTGTCAACGTGGTTCCGCGACTATATCTATATACCGCTGGGCGGCAACCGCAAAGGCTTTGCGCGCAAGTTGTTACATCTTCTCATTGTTTTTGCGGTGAGCGGTCTTTGGCATGGCAGCACGGTCAATTTCCTGATCTGGGGTTTGTTACAGGGTATCTTGCGCATTGCAGAAGAATTGTGGAAGCGGAAAAAACGCGAAGCGAAGGAAAACGGCTTTTTCGTGCGCAATCTCAAACGGCTTGGTGTATTCGGCACCTGGGCGATCACGCTGGTTTTTTTCCGCGCCGAGACATTGGCAGATGCCGGATACGTCCTGCGCAATTTGGTGACGCATCTTTCGCCCGCAACCACCGTGACACAAATATTATATCTCGCCTCAAACGGCATCGCGAACACGGGAACTTATTATTTATTCTTCTTCGGAACGCTGGGCATGGCGCTCCTTCTATGCGCCTATTTTGACTGGCGCACCTATCCGCAAACTGTCTCGAACAACGCGCTCGCTGCCGTTGGACGCCGTAAGCGATGGGCGCTCTACTGGGTGATGGGAATCGCCGTGATGTTGTTCTATTTTATTGCGTTGACAGGAGCAACCGGTGCGTTGGGCATTATATACAAAGGGTTTTAATTAAGAAATAAAATACAAAAAGTATAATTCAATGCGCCACAAAAATCAGCCGAATCGGAACGGTCCCGGCTGATTTTTTGCGCTGCTATAAAATAGTAGGCAAGAAGGCGGAGAAAGACGCCCAATCAATGGGTTGCTGCTGTCGAAGCCAAGGCCGAAAGCGACCCCACCCCTGCCGCCATTCAATGGGACTTTGCCCCAATCAAACCGCATTGAAAGAAAAAAGCCGTCGGATGCAAGAACGTGCCGTGCTACGCCGGTTTCCGTGCGTCGCCTGTCATTTCATCTCCGAGGTGTGGGGCAAAGCCCCACGTCAATCGGGCGGGATTGCGAAGGCCGACGAACGGGCGCCTTGTGCAGTTTGAAGTTCTTGCGTTTTATATAAGGCTGTTTTAACACGTAGCAGCTTTCTCAATGGGCTTGTCAGACTCGGCCTGTTATGCTATGATGAAAATCCGCAACTTGTGGAATAATGGGAAATATATGAGCGAAGCAGTTTTACAAAACAAGAATTGGATGGGACGGTTTCTGCTGATTGCCGTGGGCCAGACAGTCTCGCTGATTGGCAGCTCGGCGGTGCAGTTTGCGCTGATTTGGTGGCTGGCGAGTGAGACGGGGTCGCCGCTTATGATGTCCTTTGCCAGCTTGGCGGCGTTTGTGCCGCAGATGTTGCTGGGGCCGTTTGCCGGCGTTTGGATTGACCGGCTCAAGCGCAAAAACATCATCATCAGCGCCGACCTGTTTCAGGGTGCCGTCGCGCTTGCTTTTGCATTTTTCTTTATCAGTGGCACACCGCCTTTTTGGTCGGTGTTTGTGGTGCTGGGCATCCGCGCAATCGGCGGCGTGTTTCACACACCGGCCATTCAATCGGCGATTCCGATGCTGGTGCCGCAGGACCAACTGATGCGCGCCAACAGTTGGAGCCAGTTTATGCAGTCGGGCGCATTTATGCTCGGGCCTGTGTTGGGGGCAGCCATGTATGCCGCGCTGCCGCTGTGGATCATTCTGCTGTCAGACCTTGTTGGAGCGGTAGCAGCCTGTATAACGGTTGCGGCAGTAAAGATTCCAGATCCGCCGCGCACGGACGAAGCGCCGCACTTTTTCCGGGAGCTCAAAGAGGGTGCAATCGCTTTTTTGCGTGACAAAAAATTGACGATTACGGCCGCCGCCTCTGTTTTAACAATGGTTTTCTTTATGCCGGTCGGCAGCTTTTATCCGCTCATGACAAGCGACCATTTTAACGCGACCGCCTGGCACGCCGGCGTTGTGGAGTTTGTGTATGCCGGCGGTATGATGGCTTGCGCTTTAGCGCTGAGTTGGTTCAAACCCAAGAATAAATTCAGGGTAATTCATATCGCGCTGGTTGGAATGGGCACTACCATTTTGCTTTGCGGCATCCTGCCGCCTACAATGACTGCTTTTTGGATTTTTGTGGTGCTTTGCGGACTGATGGGTGCAAGCGGCAACCTGTATAATATTCCGTTTGTCGCCTATATCCAAGAGACGATGCCCTACGAGGCGATGGGGCGCGTGTTTTCATTGATTGGCAGTGTTTCGTCAATTGCCATGCCGCTTGGGTTAATCATCGCCGGCCCGGTTGCGGAAAAATATGGAATTGCCCTGTGGTTTGTAATTGCCGGCGTGGTCATGATTGCGATTGCAACCACCAGCGCGGTATTTGTGCTGCCACACAACAAACAATCTGTATTGAAGCCGACGATGCCGGATGAAACGGACGCCATGCAGCAATGCTCCGATAACGGAGAGTTAAAATAACAAGACAAAAGAGAACCCCGGACAACGTGTCCGGGGTTCAGGTTTTAAGGGGTACAGTTAAAGAGGAGGAATAATGCTATTGTAACAAGTTATGCGGCTAACTCATTACAGTCATAGTATAACCAAGACCGTGAGATATATTATGACAGTGTTATGAATATTCTATTAACTTCGCGGAGGCCCAAGACTTTACATTTTTCTTTGGGTGTGCTATGATAAATTAAACATATGTTCACGCGAAAGAAGGGGTGTGTAAATGTCGGAGAAAAAGCAGGCATTGTTCCGGTATCTGGTAGAAAATAGTTTTGACGCGCCGCCTTCTGTAAGAGAACTGTGCGAAGCGCTGGATGTCAAATCAACGTCGTCCATGCACCGCATGCTGCACGATTTGGAAGAAGAGGGTCTTATTACCATAGCCAGAGGCAAGCGGCGTAATATTTCCATTGCCAAGGAAGGAAACGCGGTCTCGGTGCCGCTTTTAGGTACCGTTGCGGCAGGACTGCCGATTTTAGCCAATGAGAGCATCGAAGGATATGTTACATTCAGTAGCGTGCGCACAGACAACAGCAACCTGTTTGCGCTGCGTGTGCGCGGCGAAAGCATGGTCAATGCGGCGATCTTGGACGGTGATATTATTATTGCCCGGCAGCAGCCAAACGCGGACGACGGGGAGATTGTAGTGGCGCTCATCGGCGACGAGGCGACGGTCAAGCGACTTTACCGCACTGGCACGGGTATTGAACTGCGCGCAGAAAACCCGGCGTTTGCACCGATTTATGCCGATGAGGTCGCGGTGCTTGGCAAGGTGATTGCAACCCTGCGGTATTACGAGTAAAAAAATAGTACAGAAAACGAACAAACCCGGAACGCGTGCGACAAAGCGTCCCGGGTTTTGTCTATTGAAAGGCCAAAGGACTGGTTCAAAAAAGTTCTGCCGAACACAAAGATCAAAAAGTTTATCCAAGGCAACAAGACGTGAACCAAGCGCTGTAGTGTTCAAATAGTCGTTAATTGGCACTGGTACGTCAAGAAAAATAGTACAGCGTGCAAACGCGAAGCACAGGGTCCGCAACGCTACGCGTTATGAGAAAAAGCGGGAAATGCAAAGTGGAAAGCAACCGCCATGCATCCGTGGTGGTGCAAACAAGGCGACGCCTGCGGCGACAAAGCGGGGCGCGGGCGACACAATGCGTGGGGCAAGACGCAGCGTAGAGAATGGAATCAACAAGCAAAAGAAGCAAGTAGAATCGATGCCTAAGAGGGGATGCAAGAAGGAGTTAATTACGCACGTGAAGAGCAGCTAGCATGCCAGGCACCCTGCATAAGAAAGGCCCGCGGCTCCCAAAGAGAATGGCTTGGTGCAACATGCGTATTTTACTCTGCCAACCCTTTTTTATAAGACTCGCCCCATTGTTCCATAATGCGTAGGATCGATTTTAAGCTGTTTCCCGTTTCTGTCAAAGAGTATTCCACACGTGGGGGCACTTCCGCATACACTTTGCGATTTATGAGCCCGGGATTCTCCATTGTGCGCAAGTGCTGTGTCAATACTTTTTGAGAAATCCCGGGCAGGGATTTTTTTAGTTCGCCAAAGCGTTTTGTCCCGGTCAGCAGATCGCGGACAATTAAAACTTTCCAGCGATCGCCCATCAACGTCAGAGTAGTTTCTAGCGGACAAGCCGGCAATTCCAATTTTGTTAACATAGATATTTCCCAAAAGTTACTTTATTGATACTATAGCACTTTTAAGTGCCTACTTTACTTTGGAAACTTATAACAATATTATAGGGGTTGAGGACGAAATACGCAAGTCTTTGCATCTGTCCCAAAAGAAACCAAGGGGAGTTATCGATATGAAAAAGAACGAGTATCAACGTATTGCATTGGATAAGGGCGAAATTAGCGTTTACGATTTTGGCACCGCTAAGCTGCATGCCTACAAAACCAATGATTTTCTGAGTGACGAAGTGTTTGTGATTGAAAAGGACGGAAGCGCGATTATCATTGAACAGCCTTGTTTTTTTGATAATATCAGCGAATTGACAAAGTATATTGCAACGCTAGAGGTTAAAGTCGTGGGAAAACTGCTGGCCTATCATATGGCGGGAGGCACCTTTTTACCGAATACGCCTGTCTACGCCACCAAGAACGCCGATGAGTATGGGCACACGGGCGGCGGCAAAGCATTGATTGACAAGTTTACAGGTGCGTTTGGTGCACTTTTTGATGCGTCCATTTCTTCTGTAACAAATACCGTTCAACCAGGAGATATCGACATGAACGGAATTTCTGTTACGATTACCGAGACAGCGGAAGCCTTTAACATTGAACTATCGGAACTGGGCGTGGTTTATACGCATATGCTCGGCCACGACTGTCACTCCATTGTGGCGGGTGCGAGCCATGCCGATGCGATTATTGCAGAGATGGAATCGTATATCGAAAGCGGGTTCGATTTGATTCTCAATTCGCATTATACCCCGGAGGACTTAAAGGATGCCGAGACGAAAATCGGGTATCTTAAAAAACTGAAGGGGCTTGCCGCCGGATGCGATTCCGCAGCAGCGTTTAAAACGGCAATGCAGAACGCCTTTCCCGATTATGCCGGTGAGAATTATTTGGACATGACGGCGGACTTCTTCTTTCCGACAAAGTAAACCAATGGCAGAGAAACAAAACATGCCGCCGGGTTTGTCCCGGCGGCATGTTTTTGTATTGGGCATTTTCCCGAACCTCCAACTTCTTTGTTTTACTTTTTTTCCCAGTATAACATAGACAAAATGAAAGCAACATTTTTGTGCTATAATAAATAAAAATGCTGAAGTATATGGAGCAGTTTCTATGCTGGGAATAGATTTTTCTCATTTTGGCCGCTTTGTTTGCCCCTACAACCTGACAGCAAGGGGAGACAAGTTGTTCTATTGTATCAAAAAAGCAGATTTTGATGCAAATGATTATAAAAGTGATTTGTACATGCTGCACGATGGCATACAGAAACAGTTAACAAATTCGGGGGATGTTTCGTCCTATTATTTGCTCGACGACGGCATTCTCTTTTCCAGTGTCCGTTCGGCCAAAGATAAGGCAGAGATTGCAAAAGGTCGCCCCCTCACGGTGCTGTATGCGTTGGATTACGATGGCGGTGAGGCGCGCGAAGTCGCCCGCATCGACGTGACTATTTCAGCCATGTATTTTTTGGATCGCGCGCATTTCTTTTTTATAGGGGAGTATTCCCATGAGGTTGCAAAAGCATTTGTAGAACAAAGCGGAGACGCCGAGAAGGCAATGGAAGCGCTGCGCGCGGAAGAAGCATATAAAGTGCTCGATGAGATTCCGTTTTGGGACGATGAAAATGGTTATATCAATAAAACGCGAAAGCGTCTCTACTATTTTGAAAATGGCACGATTCACAACATCACAGACGAATGGACCAGTGTCGAAAAACTGGCGCTTTCGCCGGATCAGACAACGTTAGTCTATGCCGCGACCTCTTACGACGCCTTAACGCCGGTGTTTGAAAAACTGTATCGTTTAGATGTCCGAACACGCACCGTTACAGATATCTCTCTGACAGACCGCGCGCTTTATCATGTGCTGTCGTTTGTCAGCGATGCGGAACTCATCGTCGGCTGCAGCGACTGCATGTCCTATGGAATTAATCAAAACCCGGATCTCTACTGCTGCAATCTGAACACGCGCAGCGCGGTTTGTCTCTATCAAGAGGGCGGCCACAATATGCACAACGCGGTTGCCACAGATATTCAAGCTTCCCGTACGCTGCCGGATGCGCCGCTGGTCTATGAGCGCAACTATTATTTTGTCAGCACCGTTGAAGACAGCGCCCACTTGATGTGTCTTGATATGAAAAGCGGTGACATCGCGCCCGTGACCTGGCAGCGCGGCTCTGTCCTGGAAGTTGTCAGTTTTCAAGATGGATTTGCCGCCATCGCCATGCGGGATCTAAACGGATGTGAAATTTACCGCATCGACCGAACCGGAAATGAAAAGTTGTTGAGTGCCCTCAATTTGACGGTTAACAGCAACTACGCAAAGCATAAAATGCAGGATATTTCTTTTAAAAATGAGAGTGGCACGGCGCTGCAAGGCTATGTGATTGTACCTGCCAATGGCATGGCGCAAAAGAAGTGTCCGGCGGTTTTATGCATTCACGGCGGACCCAAGCTTACCTACGGAACCGTTTATTTTCATGAGATGCAGATGTGGGCAGACCGCGGGTATGCCGTCTTATTTTGTAATCCAACAGGCAGCGACGGCAAAGGGAACGCGTTTGCGGATATACGAGGGAAATACGGCACTGTAGATTATACAGATCTTCTCGCTTTTTGTGACGCCTGTCTCGCGCAGTGTTCTTTTATTGATCCGGAACGCATCGGTGTGGTCGGCGGCAGCTATGGCGGATTTATGGTCAACTGGATCATCGGGCATACTGACCGGTTTCGCGCGGCGGTATCCCAGCGCAGTATTTCTAATTGGGTCTCCTTTGCGATGCAGTCTGATATTGGATTCTACTTTGCTTCCGATCAGTGCGGCGACACGATATGGAGCAATGAAGAGCGCGTGTGGCAGCAATCGCCGTTGCGCTATGCCAACTGTGCCACAACCCCGACGTTGTTTATCCAAGGTGACCGGGATTATCGCTGTCCGATGGCAGAGGGACTACAGATGTTTACGGCGCTCAAAGTGCACGGCGTTCCCGCGAGACTTTGCCTGTTCAAAGGAGAAAATCACGAATTGTCCCGCAGCGGCAAACCGAAACACCGCATACGACGCTTGGAGGAGATAACGGCCTGGTTGGATAAATATTTAAAAGGCTGAATGTCAAATAAAAAGCCGAGCGTTCCGGAATAAAGACAACAATCAAAAAACGGCGACAAGCGTTGCCGTTTTTTTACAGTTTTATGCAATCGAAAGAACTGCTGTGCAGAAGGCGAAAGGCGCAAAAGGACAAATGAATCTGGGGCGCAGGCCAAACACGAAAATCGGTGATCGTGCGCTCCTGTCTTTTTTAGTAAAAGTAGAATCGTTAGAACCAGGGCGTCAGTGTCAGTAAAGCCGCGATGGGCAGCGCAAATACCAAATTGATTACTTTCATCTTTGTTGCTTCAACCATGTTCAAACCGATGCACATGACAATCGCGAATCCAACCATACTGATTGCCGACATCATACCGTCCGACATGATCGGGGCCAAGGCACCAGCACATAGCGTGAGGACGCCCTGATACACCAACACAAAGACGGCGGAAAATGCGACACCGATACCGAGTGCTGTTGCCATAAACAGCGCAGCAAATCCGTCAATTGCACTTTTGATCAGCAAAACGGAAGGATCGTGATACAGACCGTCATTAAAAGAACCGATAATCGTCATCGCGCCCGCACAAAACAAAATAGATCCTGCGATGAAGCCTTTGGAAAACCCGCTGAGACCCAGTTTTCTCTCCAAGATACCGCTCAGGGACTCCACGTGGTCGTGCAGCTTGATAAGTTCACCGATGATCGTACCCAGCACCAGACTGACAAGCAGAAGGAGCCCGCCTTCGGCTGTCAAATGGTTGTTCTCGCCCACAACAAGCATATTGGACAATGTGCCGGACAACCCAATCAAAATGACAGTAACGCCAAGCGCTTTCATACAAGCGTCGGCAAGCGCAGGACGAATTCCTTTTTTTACACATACACCAACCAAGCCGCCAATGGCGACTGCCGCGGTATTGACAATGGTTCCGATCATAGGTTCTCCTAACAAATTTGAGAAGAATAGAAATTCATTACAAATTATGGTAAAATTATATAATAGCAACAGATTTTCAAAATTTATGCGTCTAATTTTATCTGTTTATGTCGAATTGTGACGACACAACTGTAACTTAGAGCGCGGTTATGTAAAATAGACGGAGAGGATTTCGGTGACAGGGGGGAAGTTGGCTTTTGAAAAACGCGATTGTGGGGTACTTGCTGGAAAAAGGTTTGAAACCGCATTACAAAGGCTTCTCGTATTTAGTTCGGGCCCTGATGTTGACGACAGATGCGAAGACACGAATTCCGATTGGAGAAGTGTATACACTTGTCGCACAGGATTGTGGGGTGACCAAAGACCGGGTAGAACGCTGTATACGTACGATTGTAACAACCTATTTCAACAATATGGAAAGTCCGCCGAAATACAAATATACCAATGCCGAATTTATTTACCTCTGTACAGAGGAGATAAAACTACAGGAACTGATTACCACAAAATAGAATGTATGTCATAAAGAAAACAAGCGTGTCGGCAATCGCGTGGGGAAGGGTAGCACGACGCGTTATTTATCGAGCTGTTTTGCAATCGATGCCGTGGAACAAACAATGCCATTTTCGAATAGATCAACTATTCCAAAACGGTATCTGTCCGACCATTCGGCGCAGCCAGGATTGAGCAGGTGAATCCCGGATTGATAACTGTAAAAGGGTCTGTGTGTGTGCCCGAATAAAACCACGGCGGCGTTACACTGCTTTGCGTGGGCCAATAAGCGTGCCAATCCGGTTTTGACGGAAAATAGGTGCCCGTGCGTACAAAAAACGTCACCACCAAGGGTAGACAGTGTCGCGGTCTCGGGTATCTGCATCAAAAGATCGCAATTTCCGCGTATAGAAATGAGCTGGATATGTGGATATTTACGCTGTAGCGCGGCAGCGTCCGCCCAACCGTCGCCGAGGTGAATATAATAGTCGGCATTTGGATGCGTTTGATAAATCGATTCCAATGCGTTGCCGCGACCGTGAGAGTCACTCATCACAATCAATCTCATGATTCCGCCGCCCGTTTTGCCAAAGCGAGCTTATATAGTTCGCTTTTTTTGTATCCGCTCATTTTGGTTGCCTCGCGGCAGGCCTCACTGAGAGACATGCCGTTGCCGACAAGCGCATCGACAAGCATCAGCGCATCTTCCTGTGTCATGTCAGATGGCCGTGGCTGCGCGCAGCCCGACACCACAAGCACATATTCGCCGCGCGGCTCGCGATCTCTGTAAATTGTACAGGCATCCTGCAGTGTCGTATATGTAATTTCCTCATGTAACTTTGTGAGTTCGCGCGCGATGGTCATCGTCCGGTCTCCCAAAACATCGAATAAGTCGCGCAGCGTATTCTTTAGTTTGTGCGGCGCCTCATAAAAGACCAACGTGCGCGTTTCCGCCTTGATTGCTTGCAGACGCTCATATCGGTTCTTTTTGGAGACCGGGATAAATCCCTCGAAACAGAAGCGGCCTGTAATCAACCCGGATATACAGAGCGCTGTTATAGCCGCGCATGCGCCGGGAATTGGGACAATGGAGATACCACGCGCAATTGCATCGCGCACTAAAAGCTCGCCAGGGTCGCTGATGGCGGGCGTTCCGGCGTCGGAACAAAGCGCGCAGCTTTCACCTGCGGCGACGCGGTCAAGAATCATTTCTCCGCGCTCCTGCATATTGTGCTGATAATAGCTGACCATTGGCTTGCGAATGTCCAGGTGATTGAGCAATTTTGCAGTCACCCGCGTATCTTCCGCCGCAATAAAGTCCACGCCGTGCAACACCGATGCGGCACGCGGCGATAAGTCACCCAAATTCCCGATCGGAGTTGCGACGATATAAAGGGTTTTTGGTTGAACGTCCACGATTTTGGCTCCTTTAGTATTGGTAACATAGCGTTTTGCAAGCGAAGGCTGTTTTCATAAAACGATTATACGCAGCGTGTCCAAAAGTCCATCTATAAAACACGAGAACGTCTAAATGCATAGGGCGTACCGTTCGTCAACCGAGGCAATCCCGCCCAAGCCACCCGATGGACGTGGGGATTCGCCCCACACCCCAGAGATGAAATGACAGTCCGACGAACGAAATCCAGCGTAATATCGGCAGGTTCCCGCTGCTGACGGCCTTTTTTTCCTTTCATGGGGTTCGGGGCGAAGCCCCAATGGATTGGGCGGCAGGGGTGGGCATATTTTTCGGCCGTCGGATCCTTCTGTGCACTTTTTCGCTATCTTTCGTCTTTGAGAGCCCGTTATCCGATTTGATCTGGAAGGACTGTCAAACCAATACCGGCGTCCAACCGCGCTTCCACAAGCACCAGCCACGTGGCCTGCCCCGTGGCGGCGCGGACCCATTGCATCCGCTTGGGCTCCAACCGATGCGCGCGGCAGCTGTATAACGCATCCACAAGGCGTTCGGGCCGAAAACAAAAGCAGAATGCGCCGCCCTGTTTTAGGTTGCGGCGGGCTGCCTGCACGACATCGTCAAACGTACATGTTAGTTCGTGCCGCGCCTGACAGACCTCTGTTTTGGCACTGCATGCACCGGTATCTATCGCAAAGTAAGGTGGATTACAGGTAACAATATCCATCTTGTGCGTTGTTGCGTAGGCGCGCAGATCGCCGCACACAACTGTTATGGAAGCATCGAGACGGTTGTCATGCACACTTTTACGGACCAGTGCGCATGCGGACTCGTTGCAGTCGAGCGCAATGCATTGACCAATGCAGGTGCGGTCTGCCGCGTCCAGCAGAACAATGCCACTGCCTGTGCCGAGATCGAGCACACGTCGTCCGGGTTTTGTAAGCGCAAACCGGGACAGCAACAGCGCATCGGCTCCAAAGCGAACGAAATCGCCTATCCATACGGTAGTGCCGTTTGACAGCGTCTCGCATTCCATACATTCTCCTGTGATACAAGACGGCGGACACAATGGTGTCCGCCGTTTTAGTAATTCAATCAACTTTAACCCTGCGAAATTGCGTTGACCGGACAACTGGCTTCGCAAGCGCCACAATCAATGCAGGTTTCCGGATCGATTTCGTATTTGTCGCCGGCCGTGATAGCCTGCGTCGGGCAGGTGGCCTCACAGGCACCACATGCGATGCACTCGTCGCTGATTACATATGCCATTAACTTTTATACCCTCCAAACAATTTATCAAAACAATCATATCACATCTTGTCAAATTTGCAAGACCCAGATTGTTACAAAAAAAGTGGTAAAAGTCACAGCTGTGCGCCGCTGCCGCCCTCTTTTTTGGTCTGGTTTTTCTGCTGCTTTTGCTGCGGCTGTGGTTTTTGCAGCACTTTGATGTCCGCAGCGTCATAGACGCGGACGGAGGTGTCGCCGTTTTCTTCGCAGCGGACTTTGACTGTCTGCGCCAATACGGCGCCGTCGATCACAACGCCTTTGCAGTCTGGCGTCTGCACCAACGTGCCGTTGCGCGGGATATTCCTGGCAAGTTCCTCATAGACGTCCTGTTCGTATTTCAGGCAGCACATCAGGCGTCCGCAGGTGCCGGAAATCTTGGTTGGGTTGAGCGATTTGCCCTGTTCCTTTGCCATTTTGATGGAAACCGGCTGGAAATCGAATAAAAAGGTAGAGCAGCAAAATGGCTTGCCACAGATCCCGACGCCGCCGAGCAGTTTGCTCTCGTCGCGCACACCAATCTGGCGCAATTCAATGCGTGTGCGGAATACGCCGGCGAGATCTTTTACGAGCTCACGGAAATCCACACGGCCGTCAGCAGTAAAATAAAACAGAATTTTTTGCCCGTCAAACGTATATTCTACATCAACGAGCTTCATATCGAGATTGTGTTCCCGAATCTTCTTTTGGCAGACAGCAAACGCATTCCGCTCTTTTTCGCGGTTTGCCTCAAAGGTCTGCACGTCCTGCTCGGTGGCCAAGCGAACCACCGCTTTCAGCGGCTTGACAATCAGGGTATCGTCCACCTCATGTATGCCGACGCCAACGTCGCCGCACTCTGTGCCGCGCGCGGTTTCTACCACAACACGGTCGCCTTTTTGAATCGCATAATCAAGCGGGTCGAAATAGTAGAGTTTACCCACATTGCGAAACCGCACGCCAATTACTCTTGCCATCTATATTACTCCTATAGCTGTGCAACCAAGTTCGTTGCCAGCAATTTCAAATTGATGTTTTTCTCCACATCACACAGCATCTGCTGCACAGCGCGCACAATCCGGTCGATGTGGTTCGCTTGTAGTATATCATTTTTAAGCAAATATTTTAAGTACATCGTGATATCGAACAACAGATATCGCATTTGATCACGGTATACGGCGCTTTCGCGGTCGGAAGCGCACTCAAGCTCTGCCGCCATCGCGAGCTTGTCCGATGCGAGCGCCGCTCTGCAAAACCGCATGGCGCACTGCGTGAATGCCAATCGTTCTGGTGCCGCGAGCGCATGCTGGACCAGACCCAGGCGACCGTCATAAAGTGCGCAAAGTTCCGCAATTGTCGCGCCGTCATAAGACGGGTATCGTTTTATGCAGGCATCAATACAGGTTTGCAATTGCAGCGGCAAAAGCGGTACGACAACACAGCGCGAGCGTATCGTCTCAATGACATCATCCGCATGCGCCGCTGTCAGCAGGAAGATGACGCCGTTGGGTGGCTGTTCCAAAATTTTAAGAAGCGCATTGGCAGCGTTACGATTGAGCGCTTTGACATCGCGCAGCAACGCAACACGCCTGCCGTCAGCCACAACCGCGGCTAAGTTGAGCTCGTACGAAATCTCGCGGATGCGCCGCACCGGAATGTCACGCGAAGCGCCCTCGCCGGAAATCTCCAGGCAATCGGGATGTACACCCCGCACGATCAAGTCGGCGGTGTCGCCAAGATAGGCGGCAGCAATTTCGCGCGCAAAAGCATTGCGCCCGCAACCGTCCTCTGCCGTGACCAGGATTGCGTGTGGAACGGCGTTTTTGGCAAACCAGTTTTGAATACGCCGCTTGGCGTCTTCGTTTTCTAAAAAAGAATGAAGCATCTCAGAGTTTTTCAAATCGTTCCACATTCTGCACAAATACCGTTGCGCCGCCAATCGTCACTTCGATCGGCTCACCTTCTACTGGTTCCATTCCATAGGGCATGATCGAGGGCATCAGCTGCTTGCGCTGTCGGCTGTGTTCGGCAATAATTTGGATCGCCGCTTCCACCTGTACATCATCGGCGCCAACAAAGAAAGTGACGTTGCCTGCGCGTAAAAAACCGCCAGCAGTTGCAATGCGTGTGACGGTAAACCCGGCGGAAACCAGACCGTTTTGCACCGCGTTGCTATCGTCCTTGCTTACGATTGCAGTAATCAGTTTCATACGTTTCCTCCATATGCGGTGAAAGAATAACAGAGGGTATTACTAGTGTAACACCGATTTTAAAAAAATACCACAGCGCATAATGATCCGTGGCGCACGAACTCTACCGGAAGTAATCTGCACTTGTCATTTACAACACGCAGCGTTGAGAACACTCTCACGGAAATAGGCACTTTTTCAACGATTTCAACAGACTTTTCAACAGTATTTTACTTAACCCAGATATACGGTTTGTAAAGAAATTGCACAAATTGTCAAAATATAATAAAAAACAAATAATTAAAAAAGAAAATTTATAGAGTTACAGATTGTATTATTCCCCTGATTGCGCACGTCGCTGCAAAAAGAACATTCGAAGTAGAGCTGCGCATTCCTCCTGCAACACACCGCCAACGATTTCCGGGCGATGGTTAAACGGCATAGAAAACAAGTCACAAACACTGCCGGCACAGCCGGCTTTTGGGTCATAGGCACCAAACACTACGCGCGGAATACGGCTGTTGATAATAGCGCCCGCACACATGGGACAGGGCTCCAGCGTTACATACAGCGTGCAGCCAGGCAGCCGCCAGCCGCCAAGCGCTTGACACGCAGCATCAATCGCCAAAAGCTCTGCGTGGTGCAGCGCATTTTTTGTAGTTTCCCGCGTGTTATGTGCAGCGGCGATCATTTCGCCCTCTTTCACGAGAATCGCGCCGACCGGTGTTTCTAACGCAAGCGCGGCGAGCTGGGCTTGTTCGATTGCGATGCGCATATATTGTTCGTCTTGTGTGTTCAAGAAATCCTCCAAAGGCGTTCGATGGCGAAGTAGAGCAGCGCGGCAATGAGAACCAGAGCGGGAGCAGTTCGAAAGAACTGCAGCGGATGCATTGTCCCGAACAGGCGCGGTACTGCTTGCCGGACAATTGCTATGACAAAAATTGCAACTGCAACAACGCCGCATAATGTAAACATAATACCACTTAAAATTTGAATCATAGCAGCGGATAAAACGGTACTAAAAAACAAGAAAAGACAGGAAAGCACGTTGTTGAGGAGATGCAGCAGGATGCCCGGTACAATCGAATCGCTTCTGCAGGCGACCCAGCCCAAAAAGAGCGAAAACAGAAAAATGCCGCAAAAGCGGGAGAGATCAAAGTGGACAGCCGCAAACAAAAGCGAAGAGACCACAACGGCCAATCGATCTCCAAACGGACGCAAACGCCGCAGCAAAATACCGCGGAACAGGAATTCCTCTAAAATGGCGGGCGCTATCGTATAGTGAAGCAGGTAAAAAAGCCAGCCGCCGAACGTCGTCGGCAATTGAAACGTGACCGCTTTCACTTGCAGCCCAAATAGCTGTAACAGGGCTGCCGAAGCTATATTGGAGATCATCACGCAAAAATAGCAAGCCAGAAAAAAGAGGAGCAGGGTTGGAACGTGGGGAAAAAGCGAGCGGGCCAGCGTTCGTTGTTTGCAATTGTCACGGGCAAGGAAGCCAATGGGAACAACGAACGACGCAAGGTAGCACCCCAGTGAGACCGCTTGCGTCCATGTCTCCGAATCCGTATCGTGTAAAAGGGCGTTCGCTCCCGTCGCCAGGCCGCGGCCCACAGCCAAGTAGCACAGGAACGCAAAGGAAATCCAGTACGATTGCGCGCGCAGCGCTTTTTGTGTGGAATCCATCATCGACTCTCCTGCGTAGTTCTATTACTAGTATATCATAAATCACGGCATCGACACCACAGCGCGCAGTTCATGCACTTCATTGTATGCGCGATATCGATGAAGCGTGGCAGTCCCGAAACGTTGACAGACCAATAGGATGCGCAGTATACTGAAATCGATACAATTGCATAGGTAAAAGTCCCGGCGGCGCATCAAAAATGCGCCAGGGAAACAGGTGTGACTCCTGTGCGAACCCGTCGCTGTAATAACGGAGCGCGCGCGATATCGTCACTGAAACATTGTTTTGGGAAGACCGCGCAGCGTGTTGATGTTTGAGCCAGAAGACCGGCCGAGGACTGCAAGTATCGCCATTCCACGTGGATTTGGAAGCGGTATGTGCCAGTGGTTCGCCGTGTTGGCGAGGCCTGGCGCTGCAAGCTTCGAAATTTTGTGGTAAACAAAATTTTCGGAGGTTTTTTTGTGATGGAAGAACAACAGAAGTCGCAGGTAAAAACAAGACGTATCCTGATCGTTACCGCCGCCATCCTCGCGGTGCTGCTTGTTGCGTTCGTGCTCTGGCGTGCGCTGGACAAACCGGAGACTGCGCGCGGCACAAAGACGATTACGGTCACAGTTGTGGATAAAACAGGGGAAAGCGAAGTTTTCAAAATCCAGACCGATGCGGCATTTTTACGTGAAGCGCTGGAGCAGGAAGATCTGATCGCCGGCGAAGATTCGGAGACAGGACTGTATGTCAAGACGGTCAATGGAATCACAGCGGACGACGCCAACCAGGAGTGGTGGTGCTTTACCAAAGGCGGCGAAGCATTGATGACAGGCGTAGACGAGACACCGATTGCGGACGGTGACGTGTTTGAAATTACGCTGACCGTCGGATGGTAGCCGCAAAGTTTACAATCAAAGACGTCGCAGTCATTGGTGTATGCGCCGGGTTGATGACGGCGCTCAAGTTTGCAATGTCCAGTCTGCCTAATGTTGAGCCGGTGACGCTTTTGGTGATTCTTTTTACCCAGGCATTTGGCAAAAAGACACTGCCAATGATTTATTGCTTTGTATTGCTCGAAGGCGTTATCTACGGATTTCACCTTTGGTGGTTTTCGTACCTCTATATCTGGGCGATTTTGTATTTTGTCGTTCGTGCAATGGGAGAGATAGAAAGCGCCTGGGTGTGGGCACTGGTCGCCGCGATATTTGGGCTTTTGTTCGGGGTGCTGACGTCACTTCCATATTGGGTTACAGCAGGGCCGGCGGGCGCGCTCGCCTGGATTTCAAGCGGGCTTCTGTTTGACCTGCTGCACTGCGCAGGCAATTTTATTATCGTTGTGCTCGCCTGGAAACCACTGCATGTCGGATTGCAGCATTTGCTGCAGCGGCAAGGGGGGACTCTGCCCCCGCCTTAAGAGACATTTGGCTGTGAACTGTCCAATGTATGCTGGAACAGCAAACCGAAGGAAGACCGTTTTTTTGGACAAGTCTTGCGTTATGCTGTCTGTAGCATAGACGACAGGGGGTCACGACAAATGGAACAGAAATCCTACACATGGTTAGATACAGTGGCAGCATGGCTTGGCGTATTTGATGCGGATTGGGAGCATGAATTTGCGGACGACGGCTATACCGATTATTTCGGCTTGGCGCCGCTGAACGAGCCGCTATTTTATTCTGACGTTACAGAAGCGCTCGATTACGGAGTAGTTCCTGTTCCGACACATGCCGGTCGCGCACAGTAGGAATAAAACGAAAGACCTCGCTTTTGCAGAGCGTGGCAATCCTTTCACAAAACCGATCGTCAAGAAAAAAACGCACAAACGCCCGACGGTCTCAACGCGCCCCATCTTCCCAAACGAAATAGGGCAGTCGCGCCAAACCCCGAAGTATGAGATAAAAGACCGCCCGATAGGCACAAAAGCGCCGCACATCGCACAGATCTGTTTGTCGGCATGCTATTTTATCTTGCGGGCGCAGCGCAGCTCTGCTTCAAATGGAGTGGATGCAATCGGAATAAGGCCCGCTTTGTGTTTTTGATTTCGCATAGCTTTTTTACGCACGGAAGGCGGCCAGCGCAGCAGGCCCCCGCAGTCAGCTAAAATAAAAAATAAAACCAAAAAGCGCCAAAATGCCGGACGGCCCAACGC
>JAVBRN010000004.1:0-79695 GCA_031547945.1 Oscillospiraceae bacterium
TGCGGTGATGGAGAATTTCTTCGGGCATCTCAAAAGTGAGCTGCTCTACCTCCAAAAATTTGAGTCTCTCGAGCACTTCAAGGCCGAGTTGATTGCCTATCTCGATTACTACAATAATCGCAGAATCAAGGCTAAGCTAAAAGGCTTGCCGCCTGCGGTTCACAGACAACAAGCCCTCGAGGCTGCTTATCCTTATTTCCTTGTCTAACTTTTTGGGGTCAGTTCATTTGTTGGTTTGCCGACTTTTGAAAACATGAACGCAGCGACGCACGTTTATCTGACGCGCAGTCGTTTCAAAAAGAGATATCAATATATAAAAATAATAGAGATCCGCCAAGTGAGCCAGCGAATCTCAGGCTGTCAAAGAACCCCCAGGTAGCAAAGAATTGCATAAAACGATCTGAGAACCGAAAAATACCCACCTTTGCCACCCAATTGATTGGTTGGGGGGGGGATTGTAACGGGCGACAAATGGATGCCTTGTGCATTTTGTCGTTCCTGTGTTTGATACACTGAGAACCGCCAGTGTGCTGGCGGTTCTTTAAAGGCGATGTACTAGTTTTTAAACTGCCTCAAATGTTTCGATCACCACACTGATCAAAGTCACTGCTTTGACGGGCCGGTCGTCTTTTGTTTTTACTTTGGAGATGGTCTCGACAATATCCAAACCTTCATAAACCTGGCCGAAGACCGTATAGCGAAAATCGAGCGTTGGCGTTCCTCCATTTTTGGTATAGGCGTCAATCACCGCTTGGTCATAGCCGAGCTGTGCCATCTGATCCAAAAGTTCTTTGGTTACCGTTGCGCCCTGCACCACATAAAATTGGCTTTTGTTTTGGTCTGTGGCCGCATTGGCCATGCCGAGTGCGCCGCGAAAATGATGCAATTTTTCAGAATACTCATTGCGAAACGGCGTACCGCTTGCGCTTTCGCCGCCGCTGCCAGTGCCGGTCGGGTCACCGGTTTGTATCACAAAATCAGCAATAACACGGTGGAATTCGCAGCCGTCGTAATAGCCGCTGTCGGCGAGCTGTACAAAATTGTCGACAGCCAGCGGCGCCTGGTCGCGATAAAGAAGGGCCTTGAAAGTGCCCTGACTTGTTTCAAACACAGCGATGACATCACCTTTCTCCGGACTGCGGTATTGCAGCAAAGCGTCTCCCTCATTTTTTGTGGGCTTATTGCATCCGCTGCAGAGAATAACAGCCATGAGAACAACACATCCTAATGCAAGAGATCGCTTTATCATGGAATTCACTCCTTGTTTTATGGAATAGCCAGAGAAAATATATGGCAGAGAAAGATAGATATATATCGCTAAAATATTTTATTTGCGACCGTTTTATTGCTTGTTTTTGGTCGTTTGTATGCTATTTTATATACTAGAAGAAAAAACAAAAGATAGCAACACCCAATTTGACTTTCCGCCTAAAAACATTGTAAAATAAGGCATAACAACAAAAAGCGGAAGGAAAAGAAATGGACGAGGAAAAAACGGCGCGTGAGGAAGAAGCGCAAGAGGAATATGTTGATATCGTCGAATTTGTGGACGAAGAAGGAAACACCCACAGTTTTGAACTGGTTGACGAGTTGGACCACAAAGATGGACACTATGTTGCGCTGATTCCAAGTGGAGATAACCCGCTTTTGGTTGAGGGCGACGGCAACCTGGTGATTCTGAAAGTGGTAGATGAAAACGGAGATGAGTTCTGCTACGCTGAGATTGAAGACGATGATGAATTTGAGGAAATCAGCGATATTTTTATGGACCGGCTGCAGGATTTATATGATTTTGAAGTATTAGACGACGGGGAAGACGAATAGGTATTTATTGAGAAACTCCCTGCCTTGCGCGATATGTTGCAACCTTTTTTAATCCGACAACTTTAGAATAGGGAATCTTTGCTCCACACGTGGATTGCATACCTTCCCCCGAAAGGGCTGAAGGGAGCGCGAAACGCGTGGGCGGATATACCCACCGTCTTCGGGACGGGTTCTAAACCGGTTGCAGACGGCAAGGCGGGGATTTTTGCGTCTTGTTTGCAACGCGAGATTAGATTTGGGCTGGTTTGTCCATTTTTCTTGGCGTACAGCAAAAACAACTCTATTTGGAGCTTGTTCCGCATAGTAATAAACAAGATAGACTGAAAGCGATAGGCGGGAATCGGATGATGGATGATTGGCTCATGCGGCAGTCCATGCTAATTGGCGCGGATGCAACGCACACATTGCAAAAAGCGCGAGTTGCGGTCATCGGTGTCGGCGGCGTTGGCGGTGCGGCCCTCGAGGCAATTGCACGGTGCGGCGTGCGCAATATCTTTGTGATGGATTATGATGTGTTTGAGGCAAGCAACTTAAATCGGCAGTTGCTGGCGTTTTGCGATACCATCGGGGCACCAAAAGTGGATATCGCGGCGCTGCGTGTGCGCTCGATCAACCCCGAAGCGCAAGTTGCGGCGTACAATGAGAAATTTTGCGCAGATTCTGCCGGTATCTTGTTTCGGTTTAAGCCTGATTATGTGATCGATGCAATCGATATGGTGTCCGCAAAATTGGAACTGATCGCGCAGTGTAAAGCACACCACGTACCTGTCATTTCCTGCATGGGAACGGGCAACCGCCTGGATGCCTCGGCTTTTCATGTTGGGGATATCGAAGAAACCGCCGGTTGCGGCTGTCCTCTGGCGCGCGTGATGCGCCGGGAACTGCGCAAGCGCGAGATTGCGGATGTCACGGTGTTATACAGTACCGCGGAACCGCGTTCTTCCAGTGCGGATGGAACGCCGGGCAGTATTTCGTTTGTGCCGCCCGTTGCGGGATATCTGCTGGCCGGCCATGTGATTCGCAGTTTGCTTGTGACAAAGTGAGTCTGTATGTTTTGCGCGAGCGCGGCAATATGGAAGCGCAGCGTCCCCGCGGCTATGCCGCGGGCTTTTTGTTTTCAACAAAAAGGACGGCGTCAGCCGTCACGCTGCGCATTTTTTCTTGCGCAAAGAGGCTGAATTGTGCCGCCCGCGCACGCAAACAGGCATAGAAGCGGTTCTTTGTGGCACACTAGGGGTGTCCGTCCGCCAAACGAAACACCCGGACGGCAGGAGGTGTGTGGTTGGGTAAGGAAAAGCCAATCTATCACAAGGAAAAGGACAAGCCGTTGCTGAAGCATGTGGAATCAGAGAAACCATCCAGACCGGGCCGCCTTATCCTTGCCGGTATTGTCAGCGGCTTTTTAAACGGGCTGTTCGGTTCAGGCGGCGGGGTATTGGCCGTCATGTTTCTACGCAACATGATCGGCGACGAACGCAAAGCGCACGCGAGTGCAACGCTGATGATTCTGATCATGAGCGTGGTCAGTTTAGCGCTCTATGCGTCAAATGGCAGTGTCGATTTTGAACAGGGGTTGCAATTTATGCCAGGCGGTGTTGTCGGGGCTATCCTGGGGGCCAGGTTTTTAAAGAATATTGACGCAAAAACGCTCCGCCGCTTATTTGGCGGCATTATCGCCGTTTCCGGGGTGGTGATGTTGCTCCGATGAGTTGGGTATGGGCGACACTGATTGGCGCGGCATCCGGCATTCTCGCGTCTATGGGCATGGGCGGCGGGTTTATTCTGCTCGTCTACCTTGCGCTGTTTTCAGACATGGAACAACGAACAGCCCAAGGAGTAAACTTACTGTTTTTTATCCCGATCATCCTAATTTCAGTCATCATGCATATTAAAAATAAGCTGATTGATATTAAGACTGCGCTCATCTGCGGCGCGATTGGCGCGGCGACTGTTTTTGCCGGATTTTGGGTTGCAAACGCATTGGACAATGTCTGGCTGCGCCGCACGTTTGCAATCTTTATTATTATTGCCGGCTGTAAGGATTTGTTCGCAAAAAATGTTGACAAGAAAAAGAAAAACACATAAACTAAAAAAGAACTGAATACCCCGGTAGGCAAGGTTACCACAGGGATACGGGTTGCTGCCGCGAAATAGTGGAGACACTACAAGCTGGTTAGCAGGATAGGTCGAAAACAAGGCCTATCCTAATGCAACTTCATTGCCCTGCGAAGCTAAAGCTTGAACGGTGGTGTCGGCCAAGTCTAGCCGGCATAAAAAGCGGAATTTTTAAATCCCGTGCCATCGTTCTGCGAGGGCATGGGATCTTTTGTATTGCAAGGGAACAGGGCGATTATGGTGCGTTTTCGGAGGGATTTGCCATGACCGAACAGATTTTAGACTTGCTGAAAGCAAAACGAACAAAAGAATTGCGCGAATTGTTGTCGGAGGAAAATCCGGTTGATATTGCCGCGGCAATCGAGACATTGATGGACAGTGACGACCTTGCAAAAGAGGAGCTTCTGCTACTGTATCGCATTTTGCCAAAAGAGACAGCCGCGGAAACTTTTGTTGAGATGAGTTTTGAAACGCAGGAAATTTTGATTCAGGCATTCAGTGACCGCGAACTAAAAGAGGTGATTGACGACCTGTTTTTGGACGATACCGTCGATATCATTGAAGAGATGCCGGCAAACGTGGTGAAACGCATTTTGCGCAATGTAGACAGTGATACACGCAAGAGCATCAACCAATTGCTCAATTATCCAGAAGACAGCGCCGGCACGATCATGACAATCGAATATGTCGATCTCAAAAAGACGATGACAGTAGCGGAAGCTTTTGCTCGCATCAAAAAAACGGGCGTGGACAAAGAGACGGTTTACACCTGCTATGTAACCGATCGCAACCGCAAGCTGCTCGGGCTGGTATCGGTGAAAGACCTGCTATTGGCGGAACCGGAGGACAGTATCGGCGACATCATGGAGGAAAATGTGATCTTTGTCAACACGACAGATGACAAGGAGCAGGTTGCCATGATGTTTGGGAAATATGACTTTATGGCGCTGCCGGTTGTGGACAGCGAAAGCCGGCTTGTCGGCATCGTCACATTTGACGACGCGATTGATGTCCTACAGGCTGAATACACCGAAGACATCGAGAAGATGGCCGCGATCACGCCGACCGAAAAGCAGTATTTAAAAATGAGCACAATCGATATTTGGAAAGCGCGCATCCCCTGGTTGCTCATCCTGATGGTGTCGGCGACCTTTACAGGATTGATTATCCGGTCGTACGAACATGCTTTGGCAGCGCAGGCGGCATTGACCATGTTTATTCCGATGCTCATGGATTCGGCGGGGAATTCGGGAAGCCAATCCTCTGTCACAGTCATTCGCAGCCTGTCGCTCGGCGAGTTGGTATTTAAAGATTGGCTGGCAGTGTTGTGGAAAGAAATTCGAGTTGCGGTATTGTGCGGCGCAACACTTGCCGTTGCCGTTTTTGCAAAATGTCTGTGGCTCGACCGTGTCGGCCCGGTTGTCTCGCTTGTTGTCAGCTTGACGATGCTCGCGACGGTCTGTATTGCCAAACTGGTCGGTTGTCTGCTGCCGATCTTTTCCAAAAAAATCGGACTCGATCCGGCGGTCATGTCCGCGCCTTTTATTACGACCATTGTGGATGCGCTTTCACTGATTATCTATTTTCAAGTGGCAAGCGCGCTGTTAGATGTAACGATGTAAAGAGGCAACACTGTCCCAAAGGAATTTGTATGAAGCTGACGACACAGACATTGATATATAAAAAATAATTGAATATTGAAATCATATCTGCTTGTCGACGAACAACAATCCTTGTTTCTTTTTGACGCATTCGTATGCGACTTTTTTGACACACTGCGGCACCTGTGGAGGCAGGTGCTTTTTTGTATATCGAAAACCACTCGCCAGGCGAGTGGTTAAATAAAAGGCTTCTGCCGATAATGATGTATTTCAAGCGCATTTTATGAAATATGCACAGAAAGTTGCAAATGATCGCCCGCGTTAAAGTTGCAACAGCAGTAGGTTTCAACGAGAAAAGGAAAGTGTGCGCTTCTGCAATCTCTTGACCAACGCGAATGTCAGACCCTTATATATGCCGCGGTGAGGCGTGGCTAGTATTCCAGGGTTACGACCGCACATGAAAACCACCGGCCCCGCCGGGGGAGGATTACATGGGATAGAATCAATAAGAGTATAATCGTAGAATAAACTCATTTACTACGAACAGACTTGGGACAACCGCGTGGCAAAGTTTTTCAATTTCTTGTGTAGGCTGGAAGAGGTCTGGCACCATAATCACTGGACATTCTGCGGCATGCCCGGCGCGGATGCCGGCGGCGGAATCCTCCAGAACCAGGCAATGCTGCGGCGGTTGGCGCAACAGTTCGGCGGCGCGCAAAAAGAGATCGGGCGCGGGTTTGCAGCGCGCGCCCATGCCGTCACAGACAATGACCTCGAATCGGTCACGGACGCCGATACTTTGCAGGCAGCGTTCGATGGGCGGTAATTTATTAGAACTTGCGACCGCTTTGGGGATGCCGAAAAGATCCAACGTATCCAGCAGTGCTATCAGCCCTGGTTTTGCTTGTAGATGACCTGCTTCAATGCGCCGGTTGTATTCTTGCATCAGCTGGTTTGTATCCAAATAGCGGTCTGGATACCCGTCCCGAAGCAATGTTTGAGATTCAGCGTCGCTGATGCCGATGAGCTGCGTGTAAAACTCGATCGGGAAATCTGCGCCATAATAATCGCGCATGATTTCATAGACGAGCTGTTCCGAGTTGATCATAAGGCCGTCCATGTCAAACAGAACGGCTTGTACTGTCAATGGGGGAATGTTCACGAGATATCCTTTATTTTTGGGTGTCAGGCGGGCTGGGAAACGGCGGCTGTTGGTTGGTTGCTGTGTCAGGCGCGTATTGCGCTTTACCTGTTGCATCTGCTTGGGGCACAGAACTATTTACAGGTGGTGCGTTTGTGGCTGCTTTTTCGGCCTTGGCCTGCGCTTTTTCGGCCTTGGCTTCTTCCTTTTGTGCGGCACGTTTGTCAATGGCTGCTACGATGCGCCCAACCGCAAAGCCAAACAGCGCGCAGACGACCGCTTCGAGCAGACCGTTAAATCCAACAAAGCTGGCGATAAAGGTGCCAACCTGCTTGCCAAGCGGGTAGGTGGCTTGAAACGTGGCGTTGCCGGCAAACATCCATAGCACACAGAATGTGAACAAGGCGGTGTTGAGTAGCGCGGCGAACAGGCCGGTTATGGTAAAAGACAGGGATCGCGTCTTTTTAATCGAGTGAAACAGCTTAAAAACCCAGCCGGCGAACAAACCCATCAAGGTGCGCGTTACAACTGTGGTCAAAAAGGTATAAATGGGGTTGATCTGCAGCAGAATAACGCCGAACGGCGAGGCGCCAAAACACATGACAAAACTGGAGAGACCAAACACGAGCCCCAATATGGTGCTGGCCATCGGGCCTAAAACAGCAGCACCGATGATGACCGGAATGCACAGGAAAGAAATTTCGATGATCCCGATGTGCAGATAGCCGAGCGGGGTAAACGCCATGACGATGCTCAGCGCACACAGAAGTGCCAGGCGCACCAGGTATTTTACGTCGTATTTTTTTGGTGCTGCGGGTATTGTATTTTGTGTTTCCATGGTCTTTTCCCTCCGGCAAACAATCTAGTTCTATGTGTTCATCTCGTAAAGCAGACGCAGGCCGTCCATTAACAGATTATCATCAAAAACAATCGCAGTGTTGCAGTGTGGAATCACGGCGTTTGAGAGACCGCCGGTCGCGACCACTGTGGGTTTGGCGCCCAACTGGTCTGCGATGCGCGCGCACATGCCGTCAATTAGAGAAGCATAGCCAAAGATTACGCCCGATTTCATGCTGTCCACGGTGTTTGCGCCAATCACCTGTTTTGGTGCGTCGAGCGAAATGCCAACGAGCATGGAGGTGCGGCTCACAAGCGCGTCGAGCGATACTTTGAGGCCGGGCACAATGGCGCCGCCAAGGTAATCGCCGTTTGCCGCAAGCACCATCATGGTCGTTGCTGTGCCAAGGTCGAGCACGATGCACGGCAGGGGATAGCGCGATTTTGCCGCAACCGCGGCGGCAATCAGATCGCCACCGAGCTCGTCCGGATTGTCAAGCACAATATGAAGCCCGGTTTTGGTCAGCTTATCAATGGATAGCGGCCGGATACCGGTGACGGTTTCGATGGCGTTTGCCATTGCGCGCGTCAACGCGGGAACAACAGAACTGACGACTGCGCCGTCAAACGCGTTCACCGCGACGCTGTGCAGATTCAAAATACCATGCAGCGACACGGCGTATTCGTCGCTGGTGAGCGCTGTGTTCGTCGAGATGCGCGACTGGAAAATCTGGGTTTCCCCGTCATAGCAGCCGATCACGATATTGGTATTGCCGATATCGATACAAATTAACATGAAAACTCCTCAATAACCGGTCGCACCGCTGAGCGAATCGTCGATTGTCACCCAATCTGCGTCGACGTCGACAACGGTATACTCAGTGGCCGTGTTGCGGATGATGACGGTCTGGATACCCGCGTTGATGACCAGACGCTTGCACATCGAACAGGAACTCGCGTTGGCGACATAGGCGCCTGTTGCCGCTTCGGTACCGACCAGATACATGGTGCCGCCGATGCAGTCGCGGCGCGCGGTACTGATAATCGCGTTCGCTTCCGCGTGAACCGACCGGCACATCTCATAGCGCTCGCCGCGCGGGATGTTCAGCGATTCCCGCAGGCAATAGCCAAGGTCGTTGCAATTTTTGCGGCCGCGCGGTGCGCCGGAATAGCCTGTGGACAAAATCTCGTCGTTTTTGACGATGATCGCGCCAAAATAGCGCCGCAGACAGGTGCTGCGCCTGCTGACTGTTTCGGCGATGTCGAGGTAATAGTTGATTTTGTCGCGGCGTGGCATAGATTCGACCTCCTCTGCGGGAAACCCTATAGTTGTTTTTTTCCATAATAGGGCATTTTCCAAAAGAATTCAAGATTTTGCCGGATGATTCTTGGCGCCGGTTGAACGAATGGCGGTTTCTGAAACGCTGTCTGTGCTATAATAATAGTGAGAGATGCCACAATTCGAAGGCTGGCGATTCGCGGCCAATAAGCAAAAAAGGATGATTTTACAGAAGTATAACAAAAAGAGAGGCAATAGCCTCTCACAGCGTGACAAAAAGTCCTTTATAAAACGCGAGAACATCAAACTGCACAAGGCGTTCCGTTCGCCGACTGATGCAACACGCCCCGGCCACCCGAATGACGTGGGGTTTCCGACCACCAAAGAGAGGAAAGACAGAGAGAGAACGGAAACCAGCGCAGAATCGGCAATTTTCGGCGGTCGACGACTTCTTTTCCTTCAACGGATTTGGGGCGAAGCCCCAATTGATAGGGCGGCAGAGGGGCGGGTATCTTTAGGCCGTCGGATAGTTTTGTGCACTTCTTTCGCTGCCTGGGTCTTTGACAGCCTGAGAGAGGCAAAAGCTCTCAGTTTGAAAGAGTCGATAAACCATTGCAAACTTGCTGCGCTCTCGCAATGTTCAAGAGGGGCCATTGTTTTTTGCCTTCGCGGCGCTTGCGGTGCGGAAACCCCTGGGGCTCTAGCATGCGCATCCTGCGCGCTCCCGCGTTTGACCTTCGCGGACGCAAAACCGACCACAGCGCTATGGCTTTACGTTATAATCCATATGGGGGGCAGGGATGGGCACGATATGCAGTTGGCGTTTTGAACACTTTTTTACAGTTAAGATTCTCTGACGCCCAAGAGACAAAAAACCTTCGATTATAGAGCGAGCAAATGGCCATTTTTTCTACGGATTCTGCGGATCAAACTCAACCCTCGTCCTGCTCTCATCTAGCCCAATAATCGCCGATTTATCAGGAAAATGGTTGTTTCTGCAATCAAGTATCGTCAGCGCGGTATTGTTGGTTACATCAAGCGCGGTCAGTTGGTTGTTTTGGCAGTAAAGCGATTCCAGCGCCGTGTTATTGCTGATATCCAGCGCGGTCAGTTGGTTACCCGCGCAATTAAGGTCTATCAATTCGGTGCTGTTGCTGGTATCCAGTGTGGTCAGTTGGTTATCATCACAAGAAAGCCCTGTCAGCGCGGTGTTGTGGCCTACGTCAAGTGCGGCAAGTTGGTTGTTTTGGCAATCAAGCTCTTGCAACGCCGTGTTATTGCTGATATCGAGCACGGTCAGTTGGTTGCCCTCGCAGTAAAGCCATTGCAGCGCGGAGTTGTTTCTAGTATCCAGCGCGGTCAGTTGGTTTTCGAAACAAGAAAGTGTTGTCAGCGCGGTGTTGCTGCTAATATCCAACACGGTCAGTTGGTTGCTTTGGCAGCCAAGCTCGTACAACGCCGTGTTGTTGCTGGTATCCAGCGCGGTCAGTTGGTTCTCAAAACAATGGAGTGTTGTCAGCGCGGTGTTGCTGCTAATATCCAACGCGGTCAGTTGGTTACCCCCGCAACCAAGTATTGTTAGTGCGGTGTTGTTGCTGATATCCAGCTCAGTCAGTTGGGTATCCCAGCAAAGAAGCTCTTGCAACGCGGTGTTATTGCTGATATCCAGCGCTGTCAGTTGGTTGTCACCACAGGAAAGTCTTGTCAGCGCGGTGTGGCTGCGGATATTCAGCTCAGTCAGTTGGTTACCCCAGCAAACAAGCTCTTGCAACGCGGTGTTATTACTGATATCCAGCACAGTCAACCCGGTAGCAGAACAATCGAGATTGATGAGAGCGGTATTGTTCTGTACATCAAGGGTAGTCAGCGGATTGTAATGGCAAATAAGCGTTTCTAATCCGGTATTATGGCGCAAATCCAGCGCTGTCAGCTCGTTGTCACTGCAATCCAGTTCCTCTAAATTCGTAAAATATTCAATGCCTGTTAAGTCAGTGATGCCGCGTTTTGACACATTCAGTATGCCCACGGTCGCCACGTCAGATCCATGGATGTCTCCCGATGGTTTGAATATCGCTTCCCGCACTGCCGCTTCAAAATTCGTGTCTGGGAATTTAATAACGCGGTTGTCCGCGGAACAAGCGGGCAGCATAGACGCAAACAGGAAAAAAAGCACCAGCAATGAAATGAATTTTTTCATAATGATTCCCCCCACATAGTTACAATAGCATCAAGGCGCGGCGGTGTCAACGCAAGTGTGTATGGGGCAGAAAGTTGTGCTATAATGACTGCGAACGACACTACGCTTTCGAAGCCGGCGTTTGCAGCCAACCAGAATTCAAAAGAGCCAGGGCATAGACAGTTACGCAAAGACAGAGATCGATTATGTAAGGAGAAACCATGGAGCCAAGCAGAAAAGCCGAGCTGATCGCGGCGGCGCGCGCGGCGGGCAAACACGCCTATGCGCCCTATTCCAATTTTCAGGTGGGCGCAGCGGTGTTGGGGACCGACGGTCAGATTTATACCGGCGCCAACGTTGAAAACGCCAGTTTCGGCGCGACGGTCTGTGCCGAGCGCTGCGCGCTGCTCAACATGGTGAGCGCGGGCTGCACCAAGTATCTGGCGCTTGCGTTTGTGACGAACGCAAATGAGGATGCCGCGCCCTGTATGCTCTGCCGGCAGATGATGACCGAGTTTTGCGCGGATTTGGACATTCCGGTGTATTATGGCGCGCCGGACGGTGCGGTGTATACGCATACGCTGCGGGAACTGGCGCCGCTGCCGTTTACAACGTTTGAATCGGAATAGTTGTGTGTGAAGATTGCCGTTCCACCGTGGGCGCGCTTGCACATATGGAAACAGCAACCGGCAGACCAGCGTTGCAGGCAGCATCAAAACCAGATCCGGTTCATGCGGAATGGGACATGTGCAGGGGAATCATGCGTGCTAAACATGCCCAGTATGTTTACTGACGGTTTTCTTGCAGGCATTTGGTTTTTTTGTTGCGACAAAAACGTAAGAAGAGGTAATTATGCCGGAAAAACAAAGGGAAAGTGGTTTGCCGAAGGCGAAAAAGGCGCTCGGCCAAAATTTTATTGTCAACCCGGGCATCTGCCCGAAGATGGTGGCGGCGTCCGAGATTGACAATCGGTTTTGCGTGCTGGAAATCGGCCCGGGCTTGGGCGCGCTGACAGGCGCGCTGGCGCAGGCAGCAAAAAAAGTAGTTGCAGTGGAGATTGATGGCGATCTCGTGCCGGCGTTGCGCGAAAATATGGCGGATTACAGCAATGTAGAGATCGTGCAGGGCGATATCATGCAGTTGGATATCCAGCAGTTGCTCGACGACCGCTTTGCGGGCGAGGATATCGCTGTTTTCGGCAACCTGCCGTACTATATCACGACGCCGATTCTCATGAAGCTGCTCGAGAGCAGGCTGCGTGTTCGGCGTGTTGTCGCAATGGTGCAAAAAGAGGCCGCGCAGCGGCTGTGCGCGGAACCGGGCAGCCGTGCCGCGGGCGCGGTATCGCTGGCTGTCCGCTATTACAGCGCGCCTTCGATTTTGTTTGATGTGTCGCCTGGCAGTTTTTTTCCGCGCCCGGATGTGACCAGCAGCGCAATCCGGCTTGACATTTTGCAAAGTCCGGCTGTTCGACCGCGGGATGAAGCCCACATGTTCCGGGTGATCAAGGCGGCATTCGCCCAGCGGCGTAAAACAGCGGCCAACGCGATCTCGGCCGGCATGAAGCTGGAAAAAGATGTAGTACAGCAGGCGCTGGCATCACTGGGTGTAGATGCGGCAATCCGGCCAGAGCGTTTGGATCTGCAGCAGTTTTGTGCGCTGAGCGACTATTTTGTCGGTTTCGAGACAGTGGAATGAGCATAAAGTTTACAAAATAGTTACACAATCGAAAACGTATACACGCAATATCGAGGTAATATAGAATTTACACATATTTATTGGATAAAACATATATAAAGTGTACATCCACGCTTTTTTTGTTTGTGGACTACCGTATATCGTAGCACGACCCAGCACTTCTTTATACATAATTAACAAAAAAATCCAGTTCTCCTTAAGCGAATTTCAGTTTCACCCAGTATTATGAGATATTATGCACAGATCTGCCCCACATTTTTTGTATAAAAATGTTGCAATATGTATATGTTTTGTGTAAAATGGATACATTAACTCATAATTTTCATGGTTTTACTGATTCGTTAAAATGACGAACGATCGGGCCTAACCCTCGAAAAAAGGTCCGGCGCAGCAGAGGAGAACTTGCTATGTCAAACAGGTTGTTTCAAGGCATCGTCTATCAAATGAAAGATGCAGTCGACCGCATTGTCGGTGTTGTGGACGAGCACTTCACCGTCATTGCAAGCAGCGATCTTGCGCAGATTGGCAGCGTGCGGCCGGTGCCGATCAGTGATGTGCTGAGTGAAATTGTGAAAGTGGAGGGTTATACCTACCATTATATCAGCTCCAGCAGCAAGAAAAACGAGTTTGCTGTGTTCGTGCAGGGCACAGATGAAGCCGCGGTTCGTTATGCGTCGCTGGCGGCGGTCGCGTTGCAAAACGTCAAACAGCATTTTGATGAAAAATACGACAAAACAAACTTTATTAAGAATGTTGTATTAGATAATATCTTGCCGGGCGATGTCTATGCCAAAGCGCGGGAACTGCATTTTGCAACCGATGTACAGCGCGTTGTGCTGTTGGTGCGTGTTGTCTCTGGCCATGAGATCTCTGCGCTGGACATTGTTTCGGAACTGTTTCCGGACAAGCAAAAAGATTTTGTGTTCAATATCAGCGAGAGCGATACCGTAATTGTCAAGGAAGTGAAAAGCGGCATTGAATCGCAGGATATTGAAAAGCTGGCCGGATCGATTGTGGATATTCTCGAGAGCGAACATTATATTAAGTCGGTAGTCGGCATTGGAACCACTGTGGTCGGCGTCAAAGAGCTGGCGGGTTCTTTTAAAGAGGCGCAGGTTGCTTTGGAGGTTGGCAAAGTATTTGATACCGAACACGCGATCATTTCCTACGATAATCTTGGCATCGCGCGTTTGATCTACCAATTGCCGACGACACTTTGCGAGATGTTCCTGCGGGAAGTCTTTAAAAAGGGGTCGATCGATTCTCTGGATCAGGAGACACTTTTTACAATCCAGCGGTTTTTCGAAAACAATTTGAATGTGTCAGAGACATCGCGGGGCCTTTTCGTGCACCGCAATACGCTGGTCTATCGTCTGGAAAAAATTAAAAAGCTGACCGGTCTGGATCTGCGTGAGTTCGACCACGCGATTGTGTTCAAAGTGGCGCTCATGGTGCGCAAATATCTGGATAGTAATCCCACGAAATACTGATAGAACACTCGGACTGCTCGGCAAATAAAGAATGGGTTACGGGAGTAGTAAGATGATAGAATTCGAAGGTGTTTCCAAAGTCTACGACAACGGTACCGTTGCGTTGGACGATGTAGACTTGTACATCGACAAAGGAGAATTTGTGTTTGTGCTCGGCCATTCCGGCGCGGGCAAAAGTACAATGTTGAAACTGATTTTGCGGGAAGAACTGCCCACAAAAGGAAAAATCATGGTGGGCGATTATAACTTGACTAAAATGAAACGGCGTGAAATTCCATACCTGCGCCGCAATTTGGGGGTCGTGTTCCAGGATTTTCGGCTGATTCCGACGATGACAGCCTACGAAAATGTCGCGTTTGCCATGCGGGTGACCAACATTCCGCCAAAAGAAATCCGGCGCCGCGTCCCGTACATATTACATTTGGTCGGATTGACCGATAAAGCGCGCGTTCTCCCGTCCGAACTCTCGGGTGGCGAGCAACAGCGCGTCGCTTTGGCGCGCGCGCTGGTTCATAACCCGCCAATTATCATCGCGGACGAACCCACCGGCAATATTGACCCGGAGCTGAGCCATGAGATCATGGAACTGCTGACCGAGATCAACAAGCTTGGCACAACGGTTGTGGTTGTCACGCACGAGCAGACGATGGTGCGGGAATTTCATCGCAGAACCATCAGCCTGAAAAATGGAAAGCTGGTCAGCGACGTGGGAAAGGCGGTGACACGATGAACGGTGGCAGTTTTGGATATCTGTTTAAACAAGGGGTTTCGAGTGTCTGGCTTAACCGCGTCATGTCGATTGCCTCGATTGCGATCCTGACCGCCTGTTTGATTTTGGTTGGCGGGGCGTCGTTGTTGGTACTCAACATCCGCGATGCTTTTATCGAACTGGAAAGCCAGAATGAGCTGGTTGTCTTTATCAAAGATGACGCGACGGACGAGGAAGCGTTTGCGCTCGGCAATCAAATCAAAGCGCTAGACCATGTGTCCGACGTTGTATATGTTTCCAAAGAAGAAGGGCTGGAGCGTATGCGCCAGTCGCTCAAAGACAAGGGGCATCTGCTTGACGATTTTACCGATAATAACCCGTTGCCGGCGTCCTACCGTGTGACATTGGATAACCTTGAGTATCTAACCGATGTCCAAATCCGCATCCAGGGCATGGGCGCGGTGGATTCGATTTCTGCGCCGACGCAGCTTGCGGAAACACTTTCCGGCATCGAGCGGACGTTGCTGATACTCGGCGGCATTATTATTACTATCTTGCTTATCGCGTCTGTTGTCGTAATCAGCAATACGATAAAGCTTACGGTATTTTCCCGCCGGCGTGAGATTAACATCATGAAGTATGTCGGCGCGACAAACGGATTTATCCGGTTGCCGTTTGTGGTCGAAGGCCTGACACTGGGCTTTACCGCGGCAATCCTTGCCTTTATTATTGTGTTCTTTGTCTACCAGAGCCTGGCCGGTATGCTGGCTGGCTCGTCCGTGGCTTGGGTCAGTTCCATGGCAACCGGCGTCATCTCGTTCTGGAATCTTTGGTATTGGGTTTTGGGCGGGTTCTTGGCCAGCGGTATGCTGATTGGAGCGTTTGGCAGTTCCTCTGCCATGAAGAAACACCTTCAGGTGTAAATTCTCCTCAGAAAGTGGGTGTGATTAGATGAAACGAAATAGAATTATTACAATTTTTTTAACGCTCGCATTATTGTTTACCATGCTGCCGCTGTCCAATACAACGGTGCAGGCGGCGACGAAAGAGGAGTTGGAACGGCAGCGCCAGGAGCTGCAACAGCAGTTGCTCGATATCACACGCAGACTGGCGGACATTAAAGACGAAGCAGAAAAGGCAAGAGAGCGGGCGAAAACATACGCCGAACGCAAAGCAATTGTAGAGAATCAAATTTTGTTGTTGCAGCAGTCGATCGACCTCGTAACGACCGAGTTGCGGGACAAGCAGGAGGAGTTGGACAAAAAAGAAGCGGAGCGCAAAGAGACGCAGGAATTGTTCCGGCAGCGCATCCGCGCGATGTATATGAGCAACAACGCTTCGACACTGTCGACTTTGCTTGGCGCCACGTCGCTCACCGATTTTTTGATGCAGGCGGAGATGATGCGCCGCATCTCGGAACACGACACCGACCTTGTAGAAAAGTTGGCACAAGAAACGGTCGAGATTGAGGCGGCGAAAGCGGATATCCAGGTGGCGCTTGACGCGCTCGAAGCGGACAAGGCGGAGCTCGACAAAAAATACGACGAACTTGCGGCATTATACCAAGAGGCGAATGCCGATATCTCCCGCGCGGAGGCAAAACAGGAAGCAACCGAAGAGGATTATAAAAAGATCCTGGAAGAGCGCGACCGTGTCAACCGTGAATGGGACGAACTGATGGGCACGGGCGAGGGAGATTCAATCGGCGAGGGCACCTACCGCTGGCCGGTTCCAGGGTTTTCTTACATATCTTCCGGCTATGGGTGGCGCATCCTGTATGGCGTGCAGAACTGGCACGCCGGCATCGATATCGCAGGCGCAGGCATTTACGGCCAACCGATTATTGCCTCGGACAGCGGCAAGGTGGTTGTGTCGAAATATCAAACAACGGGGTATGGCTACCATGTCATGATCGACCACGGCGCCAATAACTGGACGGTTTACGGACATATGAGCAGTATCGCCGCGCAAGTTGGACAATATGTCAACAAAGGTGATATCATTGGTTACGTCGGCAGCACCGGCAACTCCACAGGGCCGCATCTGCACTTTGAGATCCGCCTGAACGGCAGCACGGTCAATCCGGCCAACTATGTGTCCTACGGATATTAAAAATGCATTACCGGGTGATATAAATGAATAAAAAGATTTCGGTGGGAATTGCCGCATCTCTTGTCCTAATTGCAATTACCATTACGTTCACTGCGACAATGATTTTCTCAATGCGCTTGTTTGACAGCAAAGTCACAACAAGTTCGCAGCGGCGTGATGCCATGTATGAGAAAATGCTTGAAATCGATAAGGTTGTACGCCAATATTACTACAAAGAGTTTGATGAGACGGCTCTTTATGACAGCTTGATTGCAGGCTATGTGAACGGATTGGGAGATCCTAACTCCGTGTTCCTGACGGCGGAAGAAATTGCGACGCGGGAGCAGCAGGCCAAAGGCCAAATTGTCAGTGTTGGCTTGGATGTCATTAAGGACAGCAGCGGCTACCTCCGCGTGACAAAAGTGTATGCGGATTCCTCTGCGGAAACCTTGGGCATGATGGTGGATGATATTATCCGAAAAATCGGAGATGTCGATACCTTTTCCCTGACGCAGGAAGAAGGCCAAAAGCTCCTGATGGGCGTTGAGGCAACCAATATCAAGGTGGAGTACACCCGCGAGGGAGAGGCCAAAACCGCGGAGCTGTTGTGTTCCAGAATTGAAGAGACCTCGGTAGAAGGGCGCCAGATTGAATCGGTCTACTATATTCGCATTCGCGCACTTTGGAATACGGCAGAGACACAGTTTAACCGCCTGGTCAAGGAGGCGGAAACGGCATATACCGATGGAAAAATTGACGGTATCGTCATAGACATACGCGACCTCTCCGGCGGCCACAATCTTGCTGTTGTCGCCGGGATGCTGGATATCCTGCTGCCGGCAGGCACATTGCTGACGGGGATCTACCGCGGCGATGACGCTAAGGTCTTATACACATCTGATGAGAGCAATGTGAATGTTCCCGCAACGGTGCTGGTCAACGGCAATACCAAAGGATATGCGGAAGCGTTTGCCGCGGTGATGCAGGGCAGCGCAATCTGCAAGGGCATTGTCGGAGCAACCACGGCCGGCAAGGGAACGATGCAGCAGCTGATCAAACTTTCGGATGGTTCGGGTGTCGACGTCAGTGTCGCGCTGATTAAGCCGCCCAAAGGCGAAGTGTACAACGAGATTGGCGTCAAGCCAAACTCGGAGGTGAAAGTGGCGGAAGACTTTGTGGTACCGGCGGAACCTTCGACAACAACCGACCTTCAATTTGCAAAAGCGGTTGACATTTTGCACTCTTACACTTAAAATAGCCTAAACGAATGGCGGCAGGGAGAAGCTGGCCTTTGTCCCGCCGCTTTTTTGTGGCATAAATTGCTGTGCTGGACATATACTTGACAGTACATATGGTTTATCATATAATGTATCCTTGTAAATTGTCCGAAAAGGAAGGAAAATCATGGGCAAGGAAGCTTTGATCAGCAAACATAAACTGCTGGAATACGAGCAGGAATTGGAGCATCTCAAGACCATAAAGAGAAAAGAAATCGCCGAGATTATTAAAGAAGCCCGTTCGCACGGAGACCTGTCTGAAAACAGCGAGTACGACGAGGCAAAAAACACGCAGGCGATGATTGAAGCGCGCATCCTCGAAATTGAAAAGATGCTGCAAAACGCCAAAGTGATTGATGAAGAGGAACTGTCCACCGAAAAGGTTGGGATCGGCTGTGTTGTCAAGGTCAAGGATCTTGACGAGGGCGAAGTGGAGACCTATGCGATTGTCAGTTCGAGCGAGTCGGATGCGTTGGTTGGGAAAATCAGCGACGAATCGCCGGTCGGCAGCGCAATGATGGACCACAAAGTCGGCGACGTATTCGAAGTCTCCGTGCCATCGGGCCTTACGTTGCATTATCAGGTAATGGAGATCGGAAAGCAGTCGTTTCAATAAGCCATAACAGCATATCAGTGATTCTTCGCGCGCAGGTGAAACGCTACGTTTGCGCGAAGAATCATTTTCGTATCGATGGAGGAAAAGAGGAGCGCAGATGGAAAACGAAAACCAACAGGCGTTGGAGCCGCAGATCAGCGAGAGTGAGCAGGTTGTAATTCGCAAGGACAAGCTGGCGGCACTGCAGCAGGCCGGGCAGGATCCGTATGCCCATACCGCATATGCGGTGACGGCGCAGTCCAAAGAGATAGTCGAGCAGTTTGACGCGCAGTATGACGGCAAAGATGTCACGGTTGCCGGCCGGATTATGAGCTGGCGCGATATGGGCAAGGCAAATTTTATCGATCTGCATGATAACGACGGAAAAATCCAGGTCTATGTGAAGCGCGATGACGTCGGCGAAGCCGCGTTTGACGCGTTTAAAACCTGGGACATCGGCGATCTTGTTGGTGTGTCGGGATATGCCTTCCGTACCCGCCGCGGCGAAGTTTCGGTGCACGCAAAGGAGATTGTGCTGCTCGCCAAGTCGCTGCGCCCGCTGCCTGAAAAATTCCACGGCCTGCGCGACACCGACCTGCGCTATCGCCAGCGCTATCTGGATTTGATCATGAATCCCGAGGTCAAAGAGGCCTTTTTAAATCGCTCGCGCGTTATTCGCGAGATCCGGAATTATTTGGACGCGCGCGGCTTTTTGGAAGTGGAGACGCCGGTGCTGGGGCCGGAAGTGGGCGGCGCGGCGGCACGGCCGTTCATTACGCACCACAATTCTCTGGATATCGACTTGTATCTGCGGATTTCCCTGGAACTGCACCTCAAACGCCTGATTGTCGGTGGTTTTCAAAAGGTCTATGAGTTAGGCCGCGTATTTCGCAATGAAGGGCTTTCTGTGCGGCACAACCCGGAGTTTACGCTTTTGGAATTATACGAGGCATATGCCGATTACCGCGATATGATGGACCTGACAGAGGACTTGATCCGCACCGTTGCGCAAACCGTCTTGGGACCGGAGGCGAAAGCGACGCTGGACGGCGTAGACTATGATCTCAACGCGCCGTTTGCGCGGCTCTCGATGCGCGAAGCTGTCAAGCGTGACAGTGGTATAGATTTTGACACGATTGAAACGTTAGAGCAGGCACGCGAAACAGCAAAGGCGCATGGCATTGCGTTTGAAGCGCGCCATCAAAAAGGAGATATTCTCAATCTGTTTTTCGAAAAGTTCTGCGAGCCGAAACTGATTGCGCCGACGTTTATTACCGGACACCCGGTGGAGATCTCGCCGCTGGCCAAGCGCGACGCGGCAGACCCGGCCTATACGGAACGCTTTGAACTGTTTATCGGCGGGCGGGAATACGCCAACGCGTTTTCAGAGCTCAACGATCCCATCGACCAGCGCGAGCGTTTTGTGCGCCAAATGGAGCTGAAAGCGCAGGGAGACAGCGAGGCGCATGATGTTGACGAGGACTTTTTAACGGCGCTTGAATACGGTATGCCGCCTACGGGCGGCATGGGCATGGGCGTGGACCGGCTGGTTATGCTGCTGACCGGCGCACCCTCGATCCGAGACGTGCTGCTCTTTCCGACAATGCGTCCGTTGAAGGGACAGGACACCGCGGCAGATTGTGCGGAGCAGCCGGAGGGCGAAGACGCATGAAAATTATGGCGGTGGACTTTGGCGACGCGCGCACAGGCATTGCGATGTGCGACCGCACCGAGTTTTTGGCCTCGCCGCTCGGCGTAATCGAAGAAAAGAGCTTGCCCAAAACAGTGGAAAAGATTGTGTATGCCGCGCGGGAATATGAGGCGCAGATGATTGTGATCGGCCTGCCGCGCAATATGGACGGCAGCGAGGGCGCGCGCGCACAAAAATGCCGGCGGGTCGCCGAGATGGTGCGCAATATCTTGCCGGATGTGCCTGTGGAAATGTGGGACGAGCGCGTCACGACCAAGGTTGCGACGGTCTATCTCAATGCGACAGACACGCGCGGCAAAAAGCGCAAACAGGTGATTGACGCGGCATCCGCGGCGATTATTCTGGAAGGGTTTCTGGCCTATCGCAAGAATACGAAGAAAACTTGAGACGAAGCTTCACAGACCAGTTGTGCGCAAATAATGCAAAGAAAAAACAACAGCTGCTTGGCTGTTGTTTTTTGTGGCTTTCACGTTGGCGTATCAGACCGCTGCATGTACTGTGGAAATAAAAATCGGTTACGTTAATCATTGGATTTCCTACAGGGATGTGGCGTTAAACTGCGCCTTTTTGCATTACTGCGTTACACCGAACTTTAATTATGCCATGCCGAAAATGTGAGAACGAACTGCAAAGATACAGTCGCGATGCAACAGGGCAGAATGAAATAATCCAAATAGAGTGTTGGATGATCGGGTCGCCAGGTTACGCTTACTTTAAACGGTGCAGGAGGAGACAATTCCAAAAGCTTTCGCCATGCAGACGTGGTTTTGCCTGTGAAACCGGAATCAGACGGAAATGTCACCACTTACATCAGATTACGATTGCGCCGCCGCGCCGGATACGCTACAATAAAATTGACGAAAGAGAATCGGGAATGGAGGCGGCTATGGAGTTTTTGTGGACGTTGTCGGAATGGCGAACGCCTTTCTTAGATACGGTGTTCGGGCTGGTCACGCGGTTGGGTGAAGAGACGATTGCCATCGTGATTCTTTGCCTGCTCTATTGGTGTGTGAACAAGAAGCTTGCCTATGGCATCGGCGTTTCCTATTTCTTGTCCGGTTTGTTTGTGCAATCGCTTAAAATCAGTTTTCGGATTGCGCGGCCGTGGGTGCTTGATTCCAGCTTTCAGCCGGTATTGTCGGCGATACCAGCGGCTTCGGGGTATTCTTTTCCAAGCGGGCACACGCAGAGCGCAACGGCGCTCTTTGGCTCGCTGGGGTTCTACTTAAAAAAGTGGTGGGCGAGGCTTCTTTGCTTTGCGGCGGCTGTTCTCGTTGGGTTTTCCCGCATGTATCTTGGCGTACATACGCCGCTCGATGTAGCGGTTGGATTTGCGCTTTCCCTTTTGCTTTCGTTTATAACCGTCCGCTATCTGGTCAAAGATACCGTGACAAAAAAGAGCGCTTTTGTTCTGACCGCGGCGCTGCTTGCAATCGCGGCGGGCGTCATCGTGCTGGCAACCGCGCTTTTTCAAGGCGGCGTGATCGAAGAACACTATGTCGCGGACTGCTGCAAAGCTGCCGGCGCGGGCATCGGTTTTGCGGTGGGTATGTATATCGAACGCCTCTATATTCGGTTTGAGACACGCTGCAAGGCGTGGTGGATGCAGGCGGTAAAGTTTGTGCTCGGACTCGCGGGCGTGCTTTTGATCAAAGAGGGTCTCAAGCTGTTGATCGGCACCGGCCTTGTCGTCGATACGCTGCGCTACTGTTTGATGCTGCTTTGGATGACCGTGTTGTTTCCGCTGATCATTCAGAAGTGGTTCGCGCCAAAACCGACAGCAAAAGGCGGTGCTGCGCAATAAGCGAGCAGAGGCAGCTGTAAAATAGTTGTCGGCGATTCATTTTTTTGCTATAATACCAATAGTTTAAATAGTTTGGAGTTGAAAGGATGCGCAACACATCCCGATAAATGAAAACGCGACAGCAAACTGAGGCGGTTTGCCTCTTGGTTTGATGTGCGCAAACGGGAATGTGTGAGCGAACGATCCTTTTACAATGTACTGCTGCTTTGTATAGCGGCGTTATGAAATTGTATCAAGGGTTATGGGATGCACAGATCCCGTGACTCTTTTTCACTTTTTGCTGGAATACGGACGCCGCGATGCCATACAAAGAGCCGCGGCGGGAAAGGAAGCGACTGTATGTCTATGATTCAAGTCAGTCATCTGACATTTTCCTATCCGGGCAGTTATGACACGATCTTTTCTGATGTTTCCTTTACCCTGGATACTGATTGGAAGCTGGGATTTGTAGGGCGCAACGGGCGCGGAAAAACAACTTTTTTAAAATTGCTGAAAAAGGAACTGCCGTTTGAAGGCAACATTGCTGCCTCGGTGCTGTTCGACTATTTCCCGATGCAGGTGCCGGACAAAGCAGCGGACACACTCGATGTCGCGGATGGCATTTGTCCAGGTCTGGAGCAATGGCAGTTGCTGCGCGAATTGTCCCTGCTCGATGTGGCCGACGATGTGCTTTACCGGCCGTTTGAATCGCTGAGCGGCGGAGAGCAGGTGAAAGTGCTGCTCGCGGCATTGTTTTTGCAGGACAATCATTTTCTCCTGATCGATGAACCGACCAACCATCTGGATTTAGAGGCGCGCGCGGTGGTGGGGCGCTATTTGTCGCGAAAATCCGGCTTTATTCTGGTGTCGCATGACCGCGCGTTTCTGGATGTGTGCGTCGACCACATCCTTTCCATCAACAAGCAGGACATCGAGGTCGTCAAAGGCAATTTTTCATCCTGGTGGCAGAATAAAGAGAACAGGGATAATTTGGAGCGGGAACAGGACCGAATTCTCAAAAAAGACATTGATCGGCTAAACACCGCGGCACAGCGCACGGCGGTCTGGTCGGATAAGGTGGAGCAGACAAAATACGGCACCTATAACAGCGGCTTAAAAGTTGACCGCGGCTACATTGGCGCAAAGTCTGCAAAGATGATGAAGCGCGCCAAAGTAACAGAGGCGCGCGCGATAAAAGCGGCGAGCGAAAAAGAAAAGTTGCTCAAAAATGTGGAATCGAACGAAACGCTAAAAATCCATCCACTGCACTATCACAGCGATCCGCTCGTTTCGCTGCGGGACGTTGCACTGCGCTATGGCGACCGTCCGGTATGCGGAGACATGACCTTGGAAATCCGCCGCGGCGACCGCATCGCGCTGCGCGGGAAAAACGGCAGCGGCAAGACGACGCTGCTCAAACTGCTGCTAGGCGAGCCGATTGCGCACACGGGCGCTTTTTCCGTTGCGAGCGGGTTAAAAATATCTTATGTGTCACAGGACACCTCGCATTTGCGCGGCGGTTTGCATGACTATGCGGCAGCGCGCGCGATTGACGAGACACTGTTCAAGACCATTTTGCGTAAAATGGATTTTTCGCGCGTGCAGTTTGAAAAGGATATGACCGACTTCAGCAGCGGCCAAAAGAAAAAGGTATTGCTGGCGGCCAGCCTTTGCGAACAGGCGCACTTGTACCTTTGGGATGAACCGCTTAACTTTATCGATGTGCTGTCGCGCATCCAGGTCGAAACGCTGTTGCTGCAATACAGCCCGACCATGTTGTTTGTGGAGCACGACGCGGCATTCTGCGAGGCCGTTGCAACCAAGACGATCCGCATTGGCGTTTGACGAGCAGACGCGGGGCGTGTATTGTAGAGGTAAGCGAAATGACGTCGGCATGAACGAGAAGAAATCCGAAACGTGAAAAAGGAATGCGGTAGCCAGTTCGGCGTGGTAAACCAGCGGTACCATGCATGCAGGCCAATTGCGGCGCTATCATTTGGATCATATATCCCCCCGCGCGTAGGAACAGGCGATCGATGCCTTGATTGCGCAATGGCTGACTATGTGGTATCTCTGTACATGAAATTTGCGGCGGCAATATTGGAGGGCAATGTGGAACTTACGAACTATCTTTCCGTTCTTGTGCGAAGCAGGCTTTTTGCCGGTATGACAGAGCGGGA
The DNA here is from genome assembly GCA_031547945.1 of Oscillospiraceae bacterium. Lineage (GTDB taxonomy): Bacteria > Bacillota > Clostridia > Oscillospirales > Ruminococcaceae > JAVBRN01. The sequence continues at coordinate 24,508 of JAVBRN010000004.1, forward strand.
AACGTTGCGGCTTTTGCATTGCATCGGCGCGCGTTTGGTGCACAAGCCGGCAGGCAGCTTCTTTCTGCTGCAGGGGGACAAAAATGAGAACATCGCGATTGTGGTCGACGGATATGCGGCGGGGGAGCAGGTCTCCGCAGACGGAGAGACGGCGGTCATCAGCGAATTTTTTGCAGGCGATGTGTTTGGCGATGTGCTCTCGGGTGCGTCGGTTGGGAGCATTGTAAGTGTGCGTGCGGTAATTGATTGTACGGCGGTGTTGTTCTCGCTGGACGGCCTGCTGGCACCTTGTACGGACAGCCGACCGCAGCAGGCAGTCTTGCTCCGCAATTTCATCCACGCGATTTCGGACAAATATTTTGCGCTGCAATCCCATATGTATGTCATTGCGCACCATAGCTTGCGGCGTAAGGTGGCGCGTTACCTGCTGCTGTATGGCGAAAAGGCCGCGCAGGGGGAGTCATTTTTGGTACCGCACAGCCGGGATGACATGGCGCGCTATTTAAACTGTGAGCGCAGCGCACTCAGCCGGGAACTGTCCCGCATGGCAAAAGAGCGCTGGATTGCGGTTTCCAGGCGGGCATTTACGATTTTAGATCGAAAAGCGCTGGAAAAGGCGGCCGGATAAAGACAAAAGCCCCGCCGCCTTTGACACTGCTGCATAAGATGAAATAAGTTTTTAAGGGGAGAACAAAGAATGGATCGGAAAATTTGATTGAGAGCAATCGCAAAGCCTGGAACCAGGCGCTACAGTATCATCAGAAAGCCAGAAACAATGCACTGCAAGCCGGATTTGCCGACCCGGCATTTACAACGTTCGATCGTGACTGCGACCAAGTATTACTACAGAAACTGCAGGCGATTGATTTTGCCGGTAAAACCATCGCGCAGCTGCCCTGCAACAACGGAAGGGAACTGCTGTCGCTCATGCGATTTGGCGCGCAAGCGGCTGTCGGGTTCGACCTTTCTGATGTTGCTATCGCGGAGGCCAAACAGCTTGCCGAGATAGCCAACCTGAACGCGGCGTTCGAACGGACAAACGTTCTGGACATCGGCGACCAATACAATGGCCGGTTTGACCTCATCTATATTTCCGAGGGATCGTTACAGTGGTTTTCGGATTTAGACGAATATTTCGCAGTTGTGGCACGACTTTTAAAAGCGGGCGGAGAAGTCCTGATTTTTGAGATGCATCCGTTTGCCTACTTTTTTGAAAACGGATTTGCGTTTGAGACGCAAAATTTTGAGGCACTGACATCATACTTTGAAAAAGGGCCGTACCATTACGAAAACGCGCTGGATTATGTCGGCGGCACGGCGTATAAATCGGAGGAAGGCCACTGGTTTATGCACAAACTCTCCGATATAATAAACGCGGTTTTGGGCAGCAAGATTGCCATACAAGCATTTGAAGAATACAACCTGGAAATGGCAAACAACGAATTGGCGAAGGGAATGGACAAATTTCCGTTAAGCTATATTCTGACCGGCAAAAAACGATAATCAGACGATCCAAAAAGCGACTGCTAATAACGTTTGCCGACACACAAGAGCTGGGCTCCCACACGTTTTTCACTGTGCGGGAGCCCTTTAAAAATTCATTTCTTTTTTCTTTATCAGCACTACGCCAATTAAAACGCGACGATAATCCCGCCCTTGTTTGCGTAAATCGTGGACAATCCAGAAGTTGGGACTACCACAATATCGCTAATTGCGGGGCAACGCAGCAAGATTTGTTCTTTTACCGTCAGCGCGCGCGCTTCACAATGACAGTGGGACAATACCAGCGGCGTCGATTGCGCCGGCTTTGCTTCAGTGAGCGAACCGATGAGAGAAACCAGCTTGGCAAGCGCTTGCGTGAGTCCGCGCACAATAGACATCGACTGGATCTCGCCCTCGCCGTTATCGGCAAGCACAGGATGGATAGAGAGAACCGAAGCGACGATGCCCTTGACTTTGCTCATGCGTCCGTTCTTCACCAGGTTGCCGACATCCTCGAGCACAAACAGGGTACGGAACGATTTGATAAAAGCTTCGGTCTTGACGACAATGTCTTCAAACGTCTCGCCAAGTTTTTTGAGACGATCGATAAACATGGCGATCAGCAGTTCGCCGGCCGCTGCGGATTGAGAATCGAAAATGTGAATTTTCTTTTCGGGGTGCTGCTGTAAAACCAGATTGCGCGCCACATGCGCCGCGTTGTTCGAACCGCTGAGGTGCTGCGAAAGCGTAATCACGACACTTTCATCATGCTGTGCCATACGGTTTGCATAATCATCAATTGAGGGGCAGGCTGTGCGCGCCGGTTCCTTGGTCTGACTCATTTTTTCAACTAAAACACCGGTATCTACGCCGACCTCATCGAGGATTTCGCCATATCCGGGGATTTTTATAATGAGCGGCACGAGATCGAGTTCGAGTTGATCCCGCAACGCGGCCGTTGTATCACAACAACTGTCAGCAATGATTTTAAGCCCCATGAATTACCACCAATTTCAAATTATTTGCATGTCGGTCCATACTGTCCAATGTACTAAATATATACGCCTAACTGCACCAGGTCAAGGCTATTTACAATAACTTTACATTTGTCCGATATAAAAAATATTTTCAGTGGTATCGTCAGAAAAAAGAAGACAGTTTATACATCGACTGCCTTCTGTTTTAGTAAGATGAAACGATTTGTTGGACGAGAGGTCCCGATGAAGGTTTCTGTCGATAATGAAGCACTGAAAAGCATGCGGAAAAAGAACCCCCCGAAATTTAGAAGTGTCATGTGAAAAAAGACAGACAACTGAGATGTTTGCAAAAGAAAAGGAAAAAGAAGAACAAACACAAAAGAAATGTGTTTACGTCGTTTTGGGGCGTGCCTGATATTCCAAGGCTACCCCGGGTAAGGCGCCTAACAGGATGCTACTCCCAAAGCGTGAGCATTTCCTCAAACAACCCCACATAGCTTGCGGCGGCGCGCTGCCAGCTGAAATCACAAGAAAGCGCGCGTTTTACCAGAACAGCCCATTCCGCTGGATTGTCGTAAACCGCTTTGGCGCGCAGGCAGGCGTCCAACATATCGTGCGCGTTGTAGCTGCGGAAGGTAAAGCCGTTGCCCTCGCCGTCGCCGCTGTCCGAAATACTATCTTTTAAGCCGCCGGTCAGCCGGACAATGGGCAAAGTGCCATAACGCAGCGCGATCATCTGCGAAAGGCCGCAGGGTTCGGATTTGCTCGGCATCAGGAACATGTCGCTGCCTGCGTAGACTTTGCGCGCGAGCGCCGGATCAAACCCGATAAAAGCGCCGCAGCGCTGCGGGTAACGCGCAGCGAAATCGTGAAAGCAGTTTTCATACATGTAATCGCCGGAACCGAGAAGCACCACCTTCATGCCGCTGAGCAATATGTACTCCAGCACATGTTTGACAAGATCGATGCCCTTGTGTGCAACGAGCCGCGATACAATGCCAATGATGGGCTCATCGTTGTCTTCCAGATGAAAATGCTCGATCAAGTCCTTTTTGCAGAGCGCTTTGTTGGCAGGATCGTCCGCAGAATAGTGCGCCACGATGCGGGAGTCGGTTTTCGGGTTGTACACCGAATTGTCAATACCGTTAAGAATGCCGCAAAGTTTAAACTGCTTTTCCCGCAGAATGGGATCGAGCCCGTGTGAAAACCAGGGATCCAGGATCTCGCTGGCATAGGTTGGGCTGACGGTGTTGACTTTGTCCGCGCTCTCGATGGCAGCCTTCATAAAGTTGACGCAGCCGCCATATTCCAGCACAGCTGACTGCTCTGGCGGAATACCAATCACATCATTCAACAGTTCCAGGCCATATTTGCCCTGGTATTGAATGTTATGGATGGTAAACAGCGTTTTGATGCTGTAAAATTTCGGGTCGTCGCGGTAAAAATAGTTGATGTAAACATTGACGAGCGCAGTCTGCCAGTCGTTGCTGTGAATGATATCCGGACGAAAGTCGATATGGCGCAGCATTTCGAGCGCGGCGCGCGAAAAATAAGCGTAACGCTCTGCATCGTCGTAGTAGCCATAGAGTCCTGCGCGTTTGAAATAGTATTCGTTGTCCAGAAAATAATAGGTGACGCCGCCAAACACATACTGCCAGACACCGCAGTACTGGCTGCGCCAGGCAACTGGCACATCAAACTCGGCAATAAGTTCCATTTTGTTGCGGTATTGCGGCTGGATATCGGCATAAAGCGGCAGGACAACGCGGCAATCAAATCCCTTGCGTTTGTTCAGTGCCTTTGGAAGCGAACCGGACACGTCTCCCAAACCGCCGGACGCTGCAAACGGGCTGCATTCGGATGTCACAAACAGAATATTCATCAAACCACCTCCGCTGAAATCAAGGAGCTTGGTATGTACATCTCCAGTATAACATATGCGACCTGGATTGCACACGGAAGCACGATAAAATTTCACGACGCAAATATTGTCAGACGATGCTGGCCTTTTTGATATAAAGTGGATAGTTGAGATCACCCTCAAGTGAGCGGTCGGAACTGATCGTAACGTCTTTGTCGGTGATCACGTAATTCAATCCTGCCCCTTTTTTGACCACCGTGTTTTGCATCAGAATGGTATTGCGGACCGTAGCACCAGCTTCGATATGCACGCCGCGGAAGACGACACAATTTTCCACATTGCCCTCAATCACGCAGCCATCTGCAAGGATGGAATTGTGAACCTGCGCGTTCAGTCCATAGCGGACAGGCGCCTCGTCGCGCACTTTGGTGTAAACCGGACGATCTGGTGTGAACAGGTTGGCTAGGTGATCGAAATTGAGGAGACTCATGTTGGCCTCGTAATAACTTTTTGTGCTGTAAATTCGGCGCACAAAACCCTCGTGCATATAGCTTTGCACATGCAGCGTATCCAGCTTGCCGGCGAGCACATCGCGCTCAAAATAGCGATACATGCTGGCCATAGCATCCTCAATCAATGTAATCAGCATCTCTTTGCCAATGACAAACATGTTCATGCTCAACGCGCTGCCTTCCGCGCAGCGGTTCATAAACATTTCGCGCACGCGGTTGGTTTCATCGGTGCGAACGGTGACACAGTTTTTGCACAATTCCTCATCCGACACCAGCGGACAGCAAGCGATGGTAATATCGGCGTTTGTGGCAACGTGATGTTCGATCATCGCGTCGATGTCAATGTTACACACATAATCACAGTCCATCATGACCACATAACTGACATAGGAATGTTTGATATAATTGAGCACGTTATACAGCGCTTGAATGCGGCCGTGATAAACCGATTCCGTTTCGTCAAAATAGCGGTGGGGCGGCAGGATGGAGAGGCCGCCGCGTTTGCGGGACAGGTCCCATTGCCGGCCGCTGCCCAGATGATCCATCAAAGAGTGATAGTTGCTTTTGGCGATCACGCCGACTTTTGTGACGTCCGCGTCTACCAGAGAAGAAAGCATAAAATCGATCATGCGGTAACGGCCGCCAAAGGGAAGGGAACCCATCGAGCGCTTCGCCGTCATATCGCCGACGGCACTGTCGTGCATATTAGAAAAAATGATGCCGAGCGTCGCTTTTCTCAACATAATGTTTCTCCTTCCGCCACGTCGCCCCAGGCCATACCTTTTGCTTTGATCACCGCGTTTTTGCCTACATGTGAGCCGCTTGCGACAACCGCGATGCCCCAGCGGCCCTTATCTTCCACGTTTTCGGGGCGCTCGCCAATCTGTGCCCCATGATCTACAACGACATTTTCCGCAATGATGGCGTATTGTACAACCGCGCCCGATTTAATTACGGTGCCGGGCATCAGGATACTGTCGCATACGGTCGCATCGGGTTCCACCGTGACGCCTTCGAACAGCACAGAGAAATCGACGTTGCCGTCCACACGGCAACCCTCGGCGATGATGGCATTTTGCACGGCGGCCTGCGCGCCGATATAGTGCGGCGGCTTTGCTGGATTGCGGGTGCCGATGCGCATCATTGGTTCCCAAAGATCAAAGGGTACGTTGGGGTCAATGAGATCCATGTTGGCTTCCCAGAGACTGTCGATCGTCCCGACGTCTTTCCAATAGCCGTCAAATCGGTAGGTGAACATGCGCTCACCGTTCTGCAACATCGCCGGGATTACATCGCCGCCAAAATCGTTGCTGCTGGCATCATTTTGCGCGTCTTGTTCCAGGTAATGGAGAAGTTTCACGGTATCGAAGACATAGATGCCCATCGAGGCGAGATTGCTTTTTGGTTCTTTGGGCTTTTCCTCAAACTCATAGACCGAGCCGTCGTCGTTGACATTCATAATGCCAAAGCGGGATGCCTCATCCAACGGCACCTCTAGCACCGCGATGGTGCAGGCGGCGTCGTGACTTTTATGGCAGGCAAGAAGCTTGTCATAATCCATTTTGTAAATATGGTCACCCGAAAGAATTAGCACATATTGCGGCGCGTAGCGCTTGATGAACTGTATGTTCTGATAGACGGCGTTGGCTGTGCCAAGGTACCAGTTGCTGCCGGTTGATTTTTGGTAGGGGGGCAGGATATGTACGCCGCCATCCATGCGGTCGAGGTCCCAGGGATTGCCGCTGCCGATATAGTCGATAAGCTCAAGCGGCTGATACTGCGTGAGCACCCCGACGGTATCGATGCCGGAATTGATGCAGTTGCTGAGCGGAAAATCGATGATGCGGTATTTGCCGCCGTAGGGAACAGCGGGTTTCGCGATCTCGCGCGTCAGCGCGTATAACCTGCTGCCCTGGCCGCCGGCCAAAAGCATGGCGATACACTCTTTGTCTTTCAACGGTTATCACTCCTTTGGTTGGGTGTGCGTCTTATAACCGCCGGCAACCCGATTTTATTTGTTGTCCGGAACCTGCAAGTAGATCGCTGAGAGCGGCGGCAATGTCAGACGAATGGACTGCGCGCAGCTGTGCATCGCCTGCGGAACAGAGTGTGCGGCAATTGACTGTGCTGCACCGCCTCCAAAGATATTGCTGTCTGAATTGAGAAGCTCGGTGTAATCGCCGGCGACCGGCACGCCGATCTGGTATCCCTCGCGCGTGACTGGCGCAAAATTGCACACGACGAGAATGGAGTGTCCGGCGCGGTCGGTGCGGGTGAACGCGATCACGTTTTGAGTATTGTCGTCCGCGATGATCCAATGAAATCCGTCCCAGCTGTCTTCAATCTGCCAGAATGGCGCTTGTTCGCGATAGAGATGGTTCAGCGACTTGACGTAGGACTGGAATTGGCGGTGCGCTGGATAATCGAGCAGGTGCCAGTCGAGCTGTTTCTTAAAGTCCCATTCGATGAACTGCGCAAACTCCTGTCCCATGAAAAGCAGCTTTTTACCGGGGTGCGCGTACATGTAGGCAAAAAATGCACGCAAGCTGGCAAACTTCTCCTCGTAATTTCCCGGCATTTTTTCGATCATCGAGCGCTTGCCATGCACCACCTCATCGTGCGAGATTGGCAGCACGTAATTCTCGGAAAACGCATAGGTCATCGAAAACGTAATTCTATTGTGATTGTCCTTGCGAAAAAAGGGATTGAGCGAGAAATAATCGAGAATATCATTCATCCATCCCATATTCCACTTGTAGTTAAACCCGAGGCCGCCGATGTCGGTTGGTTTGGTGACGAGCGGCCAGGCTGTGGATTCCTCGGCAATCATAAGCGCGCCGGGGAAACGCGCAAATACCGCTTCGTTGAGTTTGCGCAAAAATGCGACGGCTTCCAGATTTTCGTTTCCGCCATACGCGTTGGGCTTCCATTTGCCTGCCTTGCGACCATAATCTAAATAGAGCATCGAGGCAACGGCGTCTACGCGGATGCCGTCGATGTGATACGTTTGCAGCCAGAAGAGCGCATTGCTCACAAGGAAGGACTGTACCTCTGGCCGTTCGAAATCGAACACGCGTGTGCCCCACTCCTCATGTTCCCGTTTGAGGGGATTGCGGTCTTCATAACAATAGCCGCCGTCAAATTCACAAAGGCCAAACGCGTCCTTTGGAAAGTGTGCCGGCACCCAGTCCATGAGGACGCCGATGCCGTTTTGATGCATGGTATCCACAAAGTACATGAAGTCATGCGGCGTGCCATAGCGCGAAGTCGGCGCGTAATAGCCGGTAACCTGGTAGCCCCAAGAGCCGTCGAACGGATACTCTGTGACCGGCATAAGTTCTACGTGCGTATAACCCATCTCTTTTACATATGGCACGAGCGCGTCGGCAAGCGCGCGGTAATCGTAAAAATTGCCGTCCTCATAGACACGCCAGGAGCCTGCGTGCAACTCATAAATATTGACCGGTTTGTCATAGCAGGTCGCGGGCCAATGCGCGGCAATCCACGCGTCATCGCCCCAGGCATAACCGTCGAGATCAAACACCTTTGCCGCAGTGCCCGGCCGCGTTTCGAAATGATAGGCATAGGGATCGGATTTAAAGATCTGTACGCCGGCTTTTGTGGTAATCAGATATTTGTAGCCGTCAAACTGTGCCACATCGGGAATAAAGCATGCAAATATGCCCTGTTCACTGATTCTCTCCATACCGGCTGCCGCTGCATCCCAATTGTTAAAGTCGCCGACGACAGAGACGGCGACTGCGTTGGGCGCCCATACGCGGAAGACCACGCCTTCCACACCGTCTTGGCGTATCGGGTGCGCGCCAAGATAACGGTAGGCTTCATAATTGGTGCCTTGATGAAACAGGTATAACGCAAGATCAGATGTTGATGTTTCCACGCTGAAACCCCTTTCATAACTCTACTTAATCATATCATATTTTATCCCTGTTTCAATCGCTTGCTGACAAATATTACAGATATACTGTTTTCATCGGGGGACAATTGTGCAATCTGCACATTTATCATAGGCGTTGTATTCCAAAAAAAGTGACGGTTTTTCTGACAGGTATCGTTGCTATTCGAAAGAAAAGCGATGACCGCACAACAGTTGTTCTTTGTGCAAGAGACATGCGAAAACCCGATACGGAATCCCGTATCGGGTGAACAAGCGTGTTTTCCTCAAATTTTCTTTTTGCGATGCATCAGGCAATACACGGTAAGCAATGATAGAATGAGTCCCGTCACCGGGGGTAAGAGCATAGTTGCATCACCGGTCTGGGGAGATGATACCGCTATCGGCAGCCACCTTGCATACAGTTCCGTGGTGCCCACAATCGATTGACCAAAGTTCCAGGGTATCGTACAGTTTTCATCGGCATACCAGCCGGCAAAATAATAGGCGGATGTCTGCGGCCGCAATGTTGGCAGGCCATTCTCGATCACCTGGTCGCCGCTGACAACTTGAACCGAAGTTTCAGCTTGGGTGGGATCGAATGCAAAATATCCCGAGCCCGCATGCAAGACAACGTTATAATATGGAAGGAGATTGCGCGAGAGGCCTTGCACTTCAGGGTTTGTTGCAGGGACATTTCGCAACAATTCGTGCTTGGAACCGTCCGGGTTGTATGTTGTGATGTCAATTTGTGTGATAGAACCAGTCGTAACTGCAATATTTTTGGTATCTTTCGGTATCACCACGGTATGTAACACGTCAGAAGGAATTGTGTGATCAACTATTTGAGCAGAACGCGGGACATTGCCAAACGTGCCGGGGACGGTGGCACTCGCAATCAAAGCGTCGCCGAGATTTGTTGTATTTTGAATGGCGGGGAGGAGGCTGAGGGAGAACGCAAGAATCTCGGCCGGTTCGGAAATTTCCAATACAGCATTGCCTGCCAAACCTGTCCCGCTCCCTGCGCCGCCGCCGATTGCATGCGCGCTGCCGCTGACTACAGTAAGGGAACCGCCAGTGATGGTGATATCTGCGGCGCCGCCGTTGTGATCGCCGGATCCATTCGCATTGCCGCCGCCGATTGCGGCCGCAGTGCTGGTGGCTTCAATGGTACCGCCGGTAATCAAAATCGTGCCGCCGTCACCTCCTGGACCGCCATCGCCTTGGATTCCACCACCAATCGCAGCTGCCGAACGGGCGCTGGCCACAATATGTCCGCCGTTGATCTCGATACGATTGTTATTGCCGGGCACACCGGTGCCCCATGTGCTGGAGCCGCCGATCGCGGCGCCATATGCGTTCGAAAGCGCGGTAATATCCCCGTCTTTGATCACGATTTCACAGGTGTTGCCCGACCCGTTGAGCCCGCCGCCAATTGCTGCGCCATGATAGGTCGATGTGGCATGGACGGTGCCGCCGTTGATGGTGAGGATGCCGCCGCTGGGGGCGCTGGAGCCGTCGCCGATTGCAGCACCGTTATATCCGGAAACGGTGATTGTACCGCCGTTAATGGTAATGTTACCAGCATTGGTACCATTATGACCGCCAATGCCAGCCGCATATCCGGCAAACCCCTGCGGGACATTGATGATACCATCATCGATGGTGATCGTTCCGCCGCCGCCGATGCCTGCATAAAGCAGGGAGCCTTTCGCGGTGAGCTGGCCGGTTCCGGCAATGGTCAGGGATGCACCTGCGGGAACATTGATTCCGGCACCGGCGCTGGTTGACTGCAACTCGTTCGAGGTTCCGTTCAACAGAGTGAGCGCCAAGGAAGAACCGCTATTCAAGTTGATTGCGGTACCGGGCACGTTAATTAGGGCATTGTCCAACACAAATGTCAAGGAGACACCGGTTGATATTTCGATAGAATGGAGCGTCGTTGCGCCGGTTAACGTATAGGTGTTCCCGTTTGCTGCTGTTGTAAATGTCAGCAGATTCGAAGCATATGTAAAACCGTCCCCGTCACTCGACACGGAGGCGAGATCAATTTGGATGGCTGCGGCATATGTTCGATCCGCTTGGAGGATAAAAAGCGCTGATGCAATGCACATTGCAATCAACCCAAGACCATAAAATCTTTTCAATTTTACGACAAAAAGTTTATACATTCCTTCAGTCCACCTTATTTTTTCTACACTTTATAACAATTATATTATATTTATAATAAAAAATCTAGCAAAATGATATAATTATTTTTTTTATTGTATAAACATACAAAAATCCTCCCCACCAGAACCCATGGGGAGGAGCATATAGAACCGATGCAAGCAAAGAAAACTCGCGCCAATAAAGGGATGGATGAAAATAGAATTTCTCTTTTTGTATGTTGTTTTGCTGCCCCGTAACCCATCCACGCAACCCAGACACATGCACTTGGTTTGGGGATCATGCGCATGTCCTAACAACGGGATGCTGTCTGCCGGCGCACAATCGGAATGTGAAACGCAAAGCAGAGCGCAAGTGCCAGCCACATAAACCGGAACGCGCGATCCCGCTGTCGATTTTGCTCCGCAGCAAAACAGGAAAGTGCGTGAAAACACAGAACCACAAACGGAAGGTTGCGATATATACCGCAGGAAAGCGGCACGTCGCGCTTGTCCATTGGTTCAGCGGAATAAGCAGCACGCAATCCGCAGCGCGGCGAGCAAATAGATACAGAGGGCAAACCGCGTGTCGTAGCTGCCAGATAGGATATGAGATCACTTAACATATGGTCTTCGTGACTGAGATATCAGCTTGCCGATGCCGAATGCCGCAGCCAAGCGCGACGGCAATCGCGCAGAATAAAACATATTGCTAGCGGCTCCTCGTCATGGTTGATCAGGACAACGAGCGCGATTACGCCGATCAAACAAGGAAGTTCAAAGAAAGGCTCCGTAACGCTTTGTATACGCTATAGTCGACCTTAATGCTTGTTCGCGGCAGCGAGCATCTGCACAGAATTGGCCTGCGCAAAAAGGGTACAGCCGCCGGCGTGCTCCTGCATCAGCGCGCCAGTTGTCTGCAGCGTTTGAAAAAGTGGGGAGCGCAGCGCGTCGCGCAGAGACATTGCTTTTAAATTGGTATCGGAATAAGGCGAGAACGGACAGGGCTCCGCGCCGCCGGCTGCGTTGATGTGGAAAAAACCGCGACCAGCCGCAAGGCAGCCGCCCGAAGCAACTTCATCGCCGGGAAAAGAGACGACAATTAGTTCGCCTTGCTCGCGCAAAAAAGACACGCGGCTGGCGAGCATTGCGCGCGCAGCATCGTTCAATGCAAGCGCAGGCTGTTCTATCGGGACATATTCCACAAAGACAATGCCTTGGCAGCCCCGATTGCGCAGGCCTGCGATAAAATCAGGACTGGTGACATCTGCAAGGTTTTCTTTCGTCACTGTGATGGAGGCGCCGAACAATAATTTTTTTTGGCACAGCAACTCCATTGCATGCACGGTCTGCGCATATATGCCGTCGCCCCGCCGCGCATCGGTTTGCGCCGCGTCGCCTTCAATACTAACGATGGGGATAAGGTTGCGGTGCTGTTCGAACAAGGCGAGATATTGATCGGTAAAAACAGTGCCGTTTGTAAAAACAGGGAATAAAATGGACCGATGCCGCGTGGCTTCCTCGATCACATCCGGACGCAGCATTGGCTCGCCGCCGGCAAGTAAAATAACAGAGATGCCAACCGCGCCGGCTTCTTTAAAAATCCGGCTCCAATCCGCTCGGGTCAACTCGGTTTGTCGCTCACAGCTTTGGTTCGCGCGATCGTAACAGCCCGCGCAGTGCAGATTGCACTGGTTGGTGATGCTGCAGATCAGAAAGGACGGGATGTGCTCGCCCTGCGCCTCCAACTGCTGTCGGCGGCGCGCCGCCTGCTTTGAAGAGAGCGCATACTGCGTAAAAAACGCGCTCGCTTTCGGGTTGCGCACTGTGGCGCGCAGGACTTCTTTGACCAGGCGTTCAACGCCGTTTGTCAAATACTGTGCCAGATTAAAAGAAGGTTCCATATTTTCCCCAGAATATGTAATCTTTTATTGTCCCATTAGTATAGCAGTTTTCGTGAATTATGCAAGAAAAACACCACAAAGACTGCGGTGTTCAGCTGTCAAAGAACATCGGCAGCGAAAGAAGTGCACAAAATTGCCGATGCCTGAAAATACCCACCCCTGCCGCCTAATACATTTGGGCCTCGCCCCAAAACTCCATTGAAGGAAATAAAAGGCGGTCGGATGCGGGAACTGCCGGTTCTGCGCCGGTTTCCGTTGTCAGCCTGTCTTTTTATCTCCGGGGTGTGGGTGGGCGAAGCCCCGCGTCAATCGGGTGACTAGGGCGGGATTCATGGGGCGACGAACAGAACACCTTGCGCGTTTTGTCGTTTTCGCGTTCTAGAAAGGATTTTTTTGACATGCTGAACACCGCAAAACTGTTGTGTTCAGCTTGAATGGTTATTCCTTTTGCAGCCGCAGGCAATAGTCTCGCGCGTACTGCAGAATGTCCTTGCCGCCGGTGTCAGCAAACCCGCCACTTTGGTGCGCCGCGATTGCCGCGTCAAGCATGTCCAGCGCCGCCGTATACTGCCGAGCATTAATGGCACAAAGAATACGGTTTAAATACTCGCGGGGATGCGTTTGTATAAACGCAGCAAAGTCCGAGACGGAAGAGACGCGATGACACTGTGCGTCAATTTTTTGAGCCGCTTGCTCCAACGCCGTTCGGCAGCTAGCCGTTACTGTGTCCAGACTGTCAATTGGAGTTTTCCATTTTTCAAACCACGCAAAAGGCGCCGTGAACGCGCCCCAAACATGGAAACTTTTTGGCTGTGTCACTGCCTCGCGAATTTCAAAGATTTCCCAAAACAAATCGTCGAGTGCAAGCGGTTTCATGCCCAACCAGAGGGATAGCGAATGGCCAAGATCCACAGGCGGTACGCTTGGCAGCACAACATACACAAATTCGCCGACAAATCGGTACGCATATCCATGGCTCAGTTGAAATCCGCAGTCCTTTGCAACCTGTTTCATTGTGGGATTGAGTTGTTTATTCAGTTCTTTGACGTAACGCTGTTCTTCTCGTGTCATAAGCCTACGCCTCAGACGATCGTCGCGCCAAACGGCAGCAAAGCCAATTTCGCGAGCTTGAAACACTGCAAGCCGAACGGGATGCCAATGATGGTGATACAGAGTACGCCGCCGATGACCGCGCTGGTGATCGCCAGCTCCAGACCGCCAAACAAAATCCAAAAAATGTTGAGCAGCGTAGAACCCACGCCGCCGCCATAGATCACCTCGCAGCCAAACGGCGCAAACGCAAGTCCTGCAATTTTAAAACACTGCACGCCTACTGGAATGCCGATAATTGTGACGCAGTACAACAGGCCGACAATTGCCCAGCAGAGCGCGAGCAGCAGCCCGCACAGAACAATCCACAACAGGTTTCCCAAACAGCTCATAGCGATCTATCCTCTCAGTCTTCCGCGGGACGGCGGTTATGTTTTTGCTGCCGCATCCAGATGGCCATAATCCACTTGTGTGGCAGCAGTTTTGTTAAAAATACCTGCAGGCGAATGGGAAAGCCAAGAATAGAAACATCCCTGCCGCGCGCAAGGTCGTGAAACGCGCGCGCCACAACATCCTGCGGTTTCCATATCGAATTGTAATAGGTAACAGCGTTCGGGTCAACGACCGCGCGTTTAAAAAACGGGGTATTAACCCAGCCGGGGCAAGCCGCGATCACGCGGATGCCGCGCGGCCGCAGCTCGACACCAAGCGCGCGCGAATAGCTGAGCACAAACGCTTTGGTTGCGCCGTAGACATTGATATATGGCACCGGCTGAAACGCCGAGAGCGATCCCATATTGATGATGCTGCCGCCGCGGCGCATATAGGGCAATGTGAGCTGGCAGACTGACAGCAGCGCTTTCGTATTGAGATCAACCATGTTGCAGGAAATGTCAAGCGGAACAGCTGTGCTGAGCGCAAACTGGCCGAAGCCTGCGGCGTTGACAAGAACGCTGACGCACGGTTGCTCCGATTCCAACAGCGCGGCGTAACGCTGCAGATTACCACTGTCGGTGAGATCATACGGAAATAGCCGCACGGGAATGGAGAGTTCGGCCTGCAGGCTATCCAGTTCCGGGCCGGGAAGCGCAATCGCCCAGAGTTCATCAAGCGGCTCGCGCTTTGCCAATTCGAGTGCGAAACAGCGACCGATGCCGGACGAAGCGCCGGTGACAACAGCGATATGCATTGTGTACCTCCACGAATTGTATCTGGAAACAGTATAGCACATTCTCAGCATCCGAATCAGACAATAGCAATTGTGAGAGAAAGACAAAAGATTATAAAGCAAGGGCGAGAAGCGTTTTATACGTGAATAACAGGATACTATGGCACAAACCGGCTGCGCCACCATAGCCGATTATAAGTGTATGCATCACTTGGTGCGGTTACTTTAACGCCTAATGTATTCATTAAACTCTGTGCGAAACCATTTCGGCGGAGCCCGCGCTATCTAACAATAACCTGAGCAAAACAGCGGCCATAGCTGGCCGCTGTTTTGTTATACTTTACTCTGTTCTCAATTGGATGTGCAATTCATCAAGCTGTTTGGGATCGACCACGGCGGGGCAGTTGGTCATCAGCTCGCCGGCGTTTTGCACTTTGGGGAAGGCGATGACCTCGCGGATGCTCTCGCGTTTGAGCAGCAGCATCACAAGTCGATCAAGCCCGTAGGCGAGCCCGCCATGGGGCGGCGCGCCGTAACTGTACGCTTCCAGCAAAAAGCCAAACTGCTCCTGCATTGCTTCGTCGGTAAAACCGAGCGCGCGGAACATACGGCGCTGCAATGCGGGGTTGTTGATGCGGATCGAGCCGCCGCCCACCTCGGTGCCATTGAGGATGATGTCGTAGGCTTTGGCGCGGCAGCTGCCCGGGTCGCTCTCGAGCTTGTCGATATCTTCGTCCATCACCATCGTAAACGGGTGATGCTTTGCGTAATAGCGGTTGTCTTCTGCGCTGTATTCAAACAGCGGGAATTCGGTGATCCACAACAGATCCATGCGGTTTTCATCTATGAGGTCATAACGCTTTGCGATCTCGCAGCGCAGCGCGCCCAGCGCATCGAACACCACCGCATTGTCCGCGTCCGCCACAACGAGCAGCAAATCGCCGGGCTGCGCATCGAGCGCATGGTCAATTGCCGCAATTTCTTCGGCGGACAGGAATTTCTCATAGCTGCTGTCTCGTCCGTCAGCCGTGATTTTGGTAAAGGCCAGTCCTTTTGCGCGATAGGTGCGCACATGCTCGGTCAATTTTTTAAGCGCTTTGCTGGACAGTTGGTCTGCCAGACCTCTAGCATTGATCGCGCGCACACTGCCGCCCGCGGCCACCGCGCCGCTAAAGACCGAAAATGCGCTGTTCTCAACGATTGCAGTCAGGTCATGTAACTCCAGATCGAAGCGGGTGTCTGGTTTGTCCGAGCCGAAGCGGTTCATCGCCTCTTGGTAGGTCATGCGCCGCAGGGGCAGCGTAATATCGATGCCCAAGACTTCTTTGATAACACGCCGGAGAAATCCCTCATTGACAGCGATGATGTCGTCGATATCCACAAAGGCCATTTCAAGGTCGATCTGCGTAAATTCGGGTTGCCGGTCGGCGCGCAGATCCTCATCGCGGAAACAGCGCGCAATCTGCAGGTAGCGATCAAAGCCGGACAACATCAATAACTGTTTATACAACTGCGGGGACTGGGGCAGCGCATAAAATTTGCCGGGCTGCACCCGCGAAGGAACGAGATAATCGCGCGCGCCTTCGGGCGTAGAGCGGATCAAAAACGGCGTTTCGATTTCAAGGAAGTGGTTTTCATTAAAATAGTCGCGCGCGCATTTTGTGATCTTGTGGCGCAGCACAATCGCCTCGGTGAGCGACGGGCGACGCAGCTCCAAATAGCGATAGGTGAGCGCGAGATCTTCGCGCACCGGCACCTCATCGCGGATCTCAAACGGCGTCGTCTCGGCACCGCTCAGGATGCGCAACTCGGTCACAAACAGTTCAAGTGCACCTGTGGCAATTTTATCGGTTTTGCTTGAGCGTTCGCGCACGGTTCCCTTGGCAATCACGGGATACTCGCTGCGCAGCGTCTTCGCTTTTTCAAACAACGCGCGGTCGGTTTCGTCGTCAAAAATTAATTGGATGATGCCGGTCACATCGCGCACATCGGTGAAGATGATGCCGCCTTTGTCGCGGGAACGCGCGACAAAACCGGCGACAACAACGTCCTCACCCAGTTTTACGCTTAATATGTCGTTTGCATAGTGTGTTCTGCGCAGAGAGCCCATGGTTTCCATTGTGTTACCTCATAAGATAGGATAGCGATGCAAGGAGCGCAGAACCTGCGCTTTGCAGAAAAGACAAAGGACAAGATAGAAAAGTGTCTTAAAAATGCCCGGTTTATCAGATGCAATACACGGTGCGCTACAAAATGCACGGCAGGTTTATCGCGGCGTTGCTTGTCCGTCTATTGCCCCACCTGCGCTTGAATCGCTGCGACGTCCAGTGTGACATCTACAGCTTCGCCGCCGCGCAGATCCTTGAGTTCTGCACGGTTGGCCGCGACTTCATCGTCGCCGAGCACCAGCGCTTTTCGCGCGCCGATTTTATCGGCGTATTTCATCTGTGCTTTTAAACTGCGTTCATTTAGGTCATACTGCGCCGCTATGCCCATGCCCTGCAAAGCAAACACCAGCGCGCGCGCTTTTTGGCGGCCCTGTGCGCCGATGTTGCAAATAAACAGCGAACAACCGACTGGCGCAGGAATTTCGATCCCCTCGGCCTCCAGGGTGCGCAGCACTCGTTCGATGCCCATGCCAAACCCGACGCCCGGCGTTGACACGCCGCCCAACAGTTCTATTAAGCCGTCGTAGCGCCCGCCGCCACATACGGTGCCCTGCGCCCCGGCGGCCGCATGGATGAACTCAAAGACGGTGCGTGTATAGTAATCGAGTCCGCGCACGATGCGCGGGTTGATCGCGTAAGCTATGCCGGCGGCTGTAAGCAGTGCCTGAACCTGGGAAAAGTGCTCCCGGCAATCCTCGCAGAGATAATCTAGAATCTGTGGGGCATCCTTTGTGATCTCCTGACAAACAGGACTTTTGCAGTCCAGAACGCGCAGCGGATTGCGCACAAGGCGGTCGTTGCAGGTGTCGCAGAGCTGCGACTTGTGTGTTTCAAAATATTCGCGCAGCGCGGCATGATATTTTTTGCGGCAAGTGGGACAGCCGATCGAGTTGATTTCCAGGCGTATCTGCTTGAGGCCGAGCTCGCGCAGCACAGTCTCACCGACGCGGATGACCTCACAGTCGGCGTCGGGCGTGGGGGAACCGAACAATTCGATGCCAAGCTGGTGGAATTCACGGTAGCGGCCCGATTGTGGCGCCTCGTAGCGGAAGCAAGACATGATATAAAAGGCGCGGGCGGGCAGCGGCCCGCCAAGCACACCGTGCTGTAACATGGCGCGCGCCGTATTTGCCGTGCCTTCGGGGCGCAGTGTAATCGAGCGGTCGCTTTTGTCGCGCATGGTATACATCTCTTTGCCGACCACATCTGTTGTGTCACCGACGCCGCGCTCGAACAACTCGGTATGTTCAAAGGTGGGCAGGCGGATTTCGCGGTAGCCAAACCGCTCGCACACCGATGCGAGTTTGGCTTCGACATACTGCCACTTATAACTCTCTTCCGGCAATACATCTGCGGTGCCGCGCGGCGAACTGATCAACTGTGCCATAAAAGATCCTTTCAATAAAAATCCTCATCCAAAAAGGATAAGGAACAAAACCGAATGGTTTTCACAGAAAAACTTCTTGTATATCATAGCATACTCTTATTTAAAGCACAACATTTGTGTGCCGTCTGTTCAAACTGGATGCACCATAGCACGTCCACGGTCATACGATGTAATTGTATTGTAAATTCCTCGTAAAAAGGAGAATATTCCTATACAACATCAACAAATTTTTCATTGACAGTTTGTAAGGTTTATACAATACAGAGATTTTGTGCAATAGTACTAATAAAACGTCTTTGTTTATGGTACAATTGACAACGAAAGGGAATATGGAACAGGCAAAGAGACTGCCTGCCCTTCAAAAATGAAAGAGAGGTAAAAGATATGGTACGGGAAATTAAAGTTTCCAATATCGCTGATGTGGAAACCATCGCAACTGTTGCGGCAAGATGTACGGATGATGTGGGCCTGCATGACGGAAAAGGTCAGATTGCAGACGCAAAGAGCATCCTTGGGCTTATGAGCCTTGATTTTACGCAACCGGTAATGGTTGTCAGCGAAGACGCCGCGGCGCTTGAGCGCGTCTGCGAAGCGATCAGCTAAATCTGAAAAAAAGATAAAAAGCAGCGCCTCTAATGGGGCGCTGTTTTTTTGCAAAAGCCAATGTTGCGGCGAAAGCCGCGCGGAATTCTGCAGTCTTTTAAAAACCTATCGTCAAGGAAAAAGCGCACAAACGCCTGACGGTCTCAAACTATCCGCCCCATCCCCCCAAATGAAAAGGGCTGAGGCCCCAAACCCCGAATTGTGAAATAAAAGACCGCCGGATATGCAAAAAAACGCCGAAAATGGCACGGTTCTGTTCGTCGGCCTGCTATTTCATCTTGAGGGCGCAGGGCGTGCACTGCTTCAAAGCAGAGCCGGGGCGGGATGGAGGGAGGTCGACAAACGAAAAGCTTTGCTCATTTGACGATTCGCATGTTTATAGCGGACTTTTTTGACACATTGCGAAAGCCGCGCGGGAATCGGTGCTTTTGTGTCGTTATGGGCTTCGCAGTTTTTTCTTCCGTGGTCTAAGGTATCGAATTGGGACGGAAACATGCGGTGTCTATTTTCTTTGACCTTAACCAGCGCGTAGCAACGCATATTTCTGTCGCTTTTGGCTTTCCCCATGATGTGCAAACAGAAAATAAAAATCCCGCACAAGGCGGGAGTATCGATTCTTGGGTGTTATGCTTTCGGGTTGACGATATTGCGCCAATCCAAATCGCCGCGCTCAAGGCCGTGGATTAAAACTTCTGCGGTAGCGATATTGGTGGCAACGGGGATATTGTGCACATCACAAAGACGCAAAAGCGTCATCTCGTCCGGCTCATGCTCTTTCGCGGCGATCGGATCGCGAAACATCAAGAGCAGGTCAATTTCGTTATAAGCGATGCGCGCGCTGATCTGCTGTTCTCCGCCCTGCGAGCCCGATAAAAACTTTTGAATCGAAAGACCTGTGGCTTCGCTGACCAATTTACCGGTGGTGCCGGTTGCGCAAAGAGAATGGTTAGAGAGAATCCCGCAGTATGCAATACAAAACTGCACCATCAATTCTTTTTTTGAATCATGCGCCAGCAATGCGATATTCATATAGCTACTCCTTTTTACTACTGAAAAGCCAAAGGTGCGTCATCCCCGTGCATGCGCCGGGCAATGCGCCGAAACACTTCGGCTTCGATGGATTTGTCGTTTAACGGGGTGCCGCGCGACGCGGCCAGGGCAATGTCGGTGCTTTCGGGAATCACGCCGATGAGCTGCGCGCCAATGTTGTCGATACAATAATCCAGGTTGGCAACAACGCCGGCTTCGATGCGCGCCGGCACAACCCGGTTGAGGATAAGGCGGATATTCGGGACCCAAAGATCCTGCAGACGGTCATACAGGATGCGGCTGTCCCGCACGCAGATTGGATCGGCCGTCGCAATCAGCAATGCATTCATTGCGACAGCGCTGACCGCAAGTGTTGTGCCGTTCAGGCTGGCAGTGTCGATCAGCACATGGTCAAATTGTTCCCCGAGTACGTTGCAGAGCGCGACAAACTGGTGGCCCTGCAGGGCATCGGTGCGATAGGGTGCGGACAGCACATAAACAGAGCTGCGCGGCGCCGGTGCTTTGACAATTGCTTTTTCGGGATCGCATTTCCCGCTCAAAACATCGAGGATATCGTAGATGGTGTGGCCATACACGCCGGCAATAATATCCAGGCTGCGCAATCCGCTGTCCAGCTCGAGTACAAGAACGCGCTTGCCCGTAGCGGCAAGCGCATCGGCAAGCAATACACAACAGGTCGACTTTCCAATCCCATCCTTGCTCGAGGCGACCATCGTTATCGTTCCCATAATAATACCTCAGAAAGCATTATAACAAAAATTTTTTATCAGATCAATCATCCGTCGCTTGCGTCTAGTAGCTGCAATTGCCGCAACAGGCGATAGAGCCGTGAAACGGGCAAGCCCATAACATTAAAATAATCGCCGCGGATGCCCCGGACAAATCTGGCCGCGGAACCCTGGATCCCATAGCCGCCCGCTTTGTCATAGGGCTCCTCTGTTGCAACATAGGCTTCGACATCTTTCGCCGTCAACGGATAAAAATCGACAGCGGAACGGCAGACGAAACCGGCGGCAGACACCGGGCTGCAAACATGTACGCCGGTATATACAATATGCCACCGCCCGGAAAGCTGTTGCAGCATCTGCCGCGCTTCCGCGCGGTTATGCGGTTTTCCGAGAATCTGGTCGTCAAGAGCCACAACGGTGTCACAGCCGACAACCGTACTGTCCGGATGGTCTGCAAAAACAATTTCTGCCTTTTGTTTGGCCAGCGCGCGGCAGAGAACGGGCGCGCTTTGGATATGAACCCCGTGCTCGTCAAAGTCAGAAACCGCACAGGTGAATTCCGGCGTGATGAAATGAAACAATTCGCGCCGGCGCGGACTTTTAGAAGCGAGAATAATAGGAAACCGCGTGGAAATCATCGTTTTCCGCGCCTGGAATATAGGAACATAGCCAAGCCGATCGTAATGACATGCGCGACAGTAACGGAAATCGAAAGACCAAATGTCAGCCGCAAAACGGCGAGATCGATCACAGCCGGGTTATCCGCGCCAAAGCCGATCGGCGTGCCAAAAGCGAGCCAGGACAGCCACGAAACCTGCTGTGCAAACGCGGCAAGAAGGCTGCCGATAATGATACCCGCAACCAAATAAAAAATGAAGGTAAAGTTCTTTTTCATGCGTCCACAGCACCCCTCTGGATCTTTCAGTGATTCAAAATGTATTTGATAATATAAGGTATATAAAAAGAAAATAGAAATAGTGATTAAAAAAGAAATTAGAGTGTCGCTTTTTTTATCTCGCACGAACCAGGTGTTAGGCATGTACGCATCACATTCGTCAACGTACGGATTATCGCCGTTTTTACCGTATGATAAGTATTTGACCTGACAAAACAGATGGGATGATTTCACTTTTGCTCATACATCGATTCAAAAATGGCAAAGGGAAGTAAATGCGATGTTTCGACAGCTATAGTCGCGCGCTATTTTGTGCCTGTCGAACCGAAACCGCCGCTGCCGCGCGCAGTTTCGGACAATTCTTCGCATTCCACAATATCCAATGCAAAGGCATGGGTCACAAGCAGCTGGGCAATGCGGTCGCCGTCGGACACCGTAAACGGCGTGTCCCCGTGGTTGATCAGGCCCATGCACAGCTCGCCGCGGTAGTCGCTGTCGATGACGCCGACCGAATTGGAGAGCGAGACCCCCAATTTCATGCCATGTCCGCTGCGTGAAAAGGCGAGCGCAACAAGCGAATCATCGGCAAGCTCAATCGCGATACCGGTTGGCACGTTGCTGCGTTGGCCGGGCAGAATTGTCAGATCCTGCTCTAAAGAGGCATATAAATCGTAAGCGGCGGCACCTGCACTCGCACGAACCGGAAGCCGCGCGTTTTCGCGCAGACGTTTGACTTTTAATACGGTTTGCATCGGCTATACATCCAATGTCCAGCTGAGATCCGGGACGGAGTCGTCATCCTGGTCAGAACGCTTCTTTTTTGTGAGATCACGGCCGCCGAACAACATATCCTGAGAGTCGGCATCCTCAACGAGCAAGTCATCCGCATGTTTGACGGCTGAAGGGGCGGCTGCCTGCAGCGGCGCAGGTTTCACTTCGTTGAGCGGAATCCGCTCTGCAGACAAAGCGGCATCAAACTTTTTGCGCCATGGCACATCAGCATCGGCAGGCGGGGGGACGTCTTCCGTCACCTGTTCCAAAGCCGCGGCTTCCCCGGGATCTGGCCCCACTTTGTTCACCGAAGAAAAACCCAAGACGGTATCGTCCTCGTCGATTTTATAGTCGTGAAACGCATCGCCTTCGGCTTTTGCAGCAGGTTCACCGGCAGGCGCCGTATTGGATTTTAAGATGTTCGGCAGGTCACTGATGTCGATGTCAAAATCCCGCATCGAACGACCGGACGAAGTTGATTGTTTTTCATTGACCTGTTGGATCACCGACGCAATGTCGGCTTCCATATCCGCCTCACTTACGCGCGCATGACGCGTCTCCCGCACAAACGGATTGAGATCTTCGAGCGGGGGCTGCGCTTGGGCGGACACTTCCGCGGGTGCGGGCACCGGTTCTTTTGGCTGCTCGGCAGACACTTCGATGTCTGGTTTTTCTTGTTCAGGTGCAGCGTTTGCGCCGTCTGCGTCAGGCGTTGCCGGCGTTTTAGCCGGGGGCTGATAAAGGTCATTGATATTGACCATAAAATCGCGTTTCTTTGCATCCTGTTTGCGCTGATCGTCCTTGTCGCGCTGCGCTTTTTCCGCATGGATCATTTCTTCGAGCAATTCAAGCTCGGACTTCAGGCGGTTGGTCTCGCCCAACAAATCGGCAACCTGGCTTTCATAACCCGAAAGCCGCTCCGATAACTCGCTGATCACGTTGGTTTTATCAATCAAGCGTCCGTTGAGTTCTTCCGTGACCGCGGAAAGCCGGGCAATCTCCCGATCTTGGCCCGCGATATAGGTATTCATCGCTTCGTTCTTTTCTGAGAGCGATTTGTTTTGTGCCGTCACTTCTACATTGCGCTTGCGCAGTTTTTCGAGGTCGTCATTGACGGAATTGAAGTCGTCGCGCAGTTTTTGGATAATACCGCTGTTGTCACCTTCGGTCGCGATGCGCGTAAGATGGTTGCGAAGCGCCTGTATTTCTATAACTAGCTCGTCGTTTTTTTTCTTTTCCTCGTCACATTCCATTTTGGCGTTGGCCGCTTCTGAAAGATATTCTTTGATTTGGCTGCGCATATTGTTCGCGGTGCGGTTTGCCTTTTTGTAGCTGTCGAGATATTCTATCGCGCACAAAAGAACCGCATTGGTTACCGAGGCACCCGATGCTTTTTGCAAGATCGCCGTGACGTATTCATCAATTTCCTGTGCGATCTGTGTGACGTATTCTTCATCTTCCGGCGTAGTGACCAAGATGTTTAAACCGGCAATATGTAATGAGACCTGATTGGAAGGCATAAAACAACCTCGCTTTATGATGGTCGGCAAAAATCTTCTATTTATTATAATACAAAACTATAGGTATTACAAAACAAAATTGACGAAAAAATAAGAATGAGAATATATTTGATTGAGGCAGCTGTTTTAAGTATAATATATTTGTCTGCACGAAACCATAGTTGAAAGGGAAACGCAACCTGGCGCGCACCAGCGGGGAGACGGGGTAACAAATTTGAAAACTGCGAGTATATCAAAGAGTCAGCTGAAGCAATTGATTGTAGAGCGTCTGGAAAAAGTGTATTCTACAACGCCGGAAAACGCCACTGATGAGAATATCTATCGCGCGTTGTCCGGCGCGCTTCGTGTTTTGCTAGAAGACCAGCACCGCCGGCATGAAGCCAAAACGTATGGCGAAGGAGAAAAACAAGTTTACTACCTTTCGATGGAATTTCTCGTCGGACGGTCCTTAAAAAATAATCTATATAATTTGGGAATCCAAGAACAGGCAGCTGCCGTTTTGGATGAAATGGGATTCTCGCTCGAAAAGCTCTACGAGGTCGAACCGGATGCCGGACTTGGCAACGGCGGGTTGGGACGGCTCGCGGCCTGTTATATGGACGGCCTCGCTACAGAGGGATATACCGGCACCGGTTATTCCATTATGTATGAATACGGCATCTTTAAACAAAAAATTATTGAGGGTTGGCAACAGGAGCTGCCCGACACCTGGCTGCGCTATGGCGACGTTTGGCTGCGCGAGCGACGCGACGAATTGGTCAACATCAAATTCGGTGGCGAAATCCATGAAACCTGGATGGGTCCTTACCACCATGTGGAGTACAGCAATTACGACGCGGTGTGCGCTGTGCCGTATGATATGTATATCTCAGGCTATAACACCCCATCGGTGACGAAGCTGCGCCTTTGGAAAGCAGAAGCGCCGGGCATCGATATGGACAGCTTTAACCGCGGCGACTATGCGGGCGCCATGCGGGCAAAAGCCACTGCGGAACTGATCAGCCAGGTGCTCTATCCAAACGACGATAAGCTGGAGGGCAAGATTTTGCGGCTGCGGCAGCAATATTTCCTGTGCAGCGCCGCAATCAACGACATTGTCCAAAAACATCTGGCACAGTATGGTACACTCGAAAACCTGCCTGAAAAAGTTGCGATTCAACTCAATGACACCCACCCGACGCTCGCGATACCGGAACTGATGCGCATCATGCTGGACGACTGCGGCTACGGCTGGGACAAAGCCGTTGACATTGCGCGTCGAACCTTTGCGTATACCAACCACACCGTGCTCAGCGAGGCACTCGAAAAATGGGACGCCGAGATGGTGTGTGTGGTGCTGCCGCGCATCTGCCAGATCATGGATGAGATCGACCGTATGCTGCGAAATGAGCTCGAAGCGCGGTTCCCGGGCGATATCGGCAAAATTTCCTATATGAGTGTTTTCGGCAACGGACAAATCCGCATGGCCAATCTCTGCGTATATATGTCGCACAGTGTCAACGGCGTGTCGAAGCTGCACAGCGAGATCATCAAACAGGAGGTTTTCCACGATTACTACCTGTTCACGCCCGAAAAATTCACAAATGTCACGAACGGGATTGCCTACCGCCGCTGGCTGCTGCAGAGTAACAGTGGCCTGACCAACCTGCTAAAGCTGACAATCGGCGACAGGTTTTTGCACGACGCCATGGAACTCAAGGCACTGGAAGCACACGCGGAAGACGAAAAAGTACGCGCGGCGCTGGCGGAGATCAAACTGCAAAACAAAAAGCGGCTGGCCGCTTTTTGTGACCGCGCGCTCGATTATCCGATTAACCCCGCATCCATCTTTGATGTCCAGGCCAAGCGCATGCATGAGTATAAGCGTCAGCATCTCAATGTGATGCACATCATCTATCAGTATTTACAATTGAAAGAACAGCCGGATATGCCGTTTGTGCCGCGAACCTACCTGTTTGGCGCAAAGGCGGCGCCCGGATACCACATGGCAAAACTGCTGATCCGCCTGATCTGCGGCATGCAGGATCTGTTGGAGCATGATGCGGCGTTGCGTGACAAACTGCGCGTGGTATTTATTGAGGACTACCGCGTCACAATCTCCGAGCTGCTGATGCCCGCTGCGGAAATTTCGGAGCAGATTTCGCTAGCCGGAAAAGAAGCGTCTGGAACCGGCAATATGAAGCTGATGCTCAACGGCGCGCTGACCATCGGTACGCTCGACGGCGCGAATGTAGAGATCCGCGAGGCGGCGGGCGACGATAATTTCTTTCTGTTCGGCATGACGAAGGAGGAAGTCATTGCGTCCCAGGCCGCTTATAAGCCGGAGACTTTTTATAAAAACGACGCGAATATCGCAAAGGTGCTTGATTTTATCGCGGCAGGCTTTGGCGGCAACAACTACAACGAAATTTCGAACAACCTGATGCACCAGGATCCGTATATGGTGCTGGCCGACTTTGAGAGTTACCGCGCCGCACAGCAGCGTGTGAGCGAGACTTATCTGCAACCGGATGTCTGGAATCGCATGTCGCTCATGAATATTGCGAACGCCGGAGTCTTTTCTGCGGACCGCGCAGTGAATGACTACGCACGAGATATCTGGAATCTGCATCCGATCAAATAGCATGGGGGCGTGCAATGGTCTACAACGAGTACGATGCGCGGTATAAAGATCCGTTTGGCGCGGTGCGCGCAGGACAGACGGTGCGGTTTTGTATCACGCCGCCGCAAGCTTGTAATGAAGCATGGCTATCCATCTGGCAGGACGGACAAGGCAGTCCGTCCTTGTTTGCGCTTGCGAAAACCGATGGCGGATTTGCCACGGAGCAATCGTTTGCGCAGCCGGGTGTTTATTTTTATGCATTTGTGTTGGACGATGACAGCACAATCTACCGTAATATGCACGGCGAGCCTTCGTTTCAGCGGGAAGGCGAGTTCTTTCAGCTGACGGTGTACGCGGCGGACTATGTACAGCCAACAGGCTTTACGGGCGGTATCCTGTATCAGATTTTTCCGGATCGTTTCGCGATCGGCAGCGCCGGCATCCGACAAACGCCATTCGCCGACCGCGTTCTTCACACAACCACGCGGGAGCTGCCTGTGTTTCGGCCTGACGCGGACGGCGTGGTGCGCAACAACGACTATTTTGGCGGGAATTTGGAAGGTATTCGCGAAAAATTGCCCTATTTGCAAAGTCTCGGTGTCACCTGCATCTATCTCAACCCGATTGGGGAATCGCACTCCAATCACCGCTATGACACCGCATGTTATCGGCGGGTCGATCCTTTGCTTGGCGACGAAACGGAATTTGTCGAACTCTGTAAAGCGGCACACCATGTTGGCATCAAAGTGATACTCGACGGCGTGTTCAGCCACACGGGCGACGACAGTGAGTACTTTAACAAATACGGCAGATATCAGACACTGGGTGCGTACCAAAGCCCGGACAGCCCATATTACAAATGGTATAAGTTTCACGCCTACCCCGATGACTACCAGAGCTGGTGGGGCTTTCGCAACCTGCCCGAGATCATCGAGGAAGAGCCGAGCTTCGACGCCTATATCTGCGGCGAAGGCGGCGTCATCGATTATTGGATTGGCCTGGGCGCCGACGGTTTCCGGCTCGACGTGGCGGACGAATTGCCCGACGACTTTATCGAGCATCTGCGTGCGGCGATAAAACGAAACGGCGATGACAAAATTTTAATCGGCGAAGTCTGGGAGGATGCAAGCAATAAGATAAGCTATGGCACACGGCGCCGGTTTTTATACGGCAATGCACTCGATGCCGTGATGAACTATCCATTTCGCAACGCGATTTTGGATTTTGTCAAGCACGGTAACGCGGGCGTGTTTCTCGCTTGGATTGAGACCATTGTCGGGAACTATCCGAGGCCGATGCTGGATATTATGATGAACCTGCTTTCTACGCACGACACCGAACGCGCAATCAACGTGCTGGCGGTGGGCGGCAGTGAGGGCATGAGCCGCGAGCAGCAGGCAGGCGTGTATCTTGGCCACGATGAGTATTTGCGCGGCGTGGAAATGTTGAAACTGGCGATGGTGCTGCAATTTACGTTGCCGGGCATTCCCTGCATCTATTATGGCGACGAAATCGGTATGCAGGGCATGCGGGATCCATTCAACCGCGCGTTTATGCAGTGGGAGAACGCGGACGAAAATCTGTTGGAGTTCACGCGCGAGCTTGCCGCGATCCGCCGCGCGCACCCGGCTTTTGCGGATGGCGAATTTGTGCCGATTTACGCTGCCAACGCCACTGTTGCCTATCTGCGCCGGAGCGCGGCTGAAACGGTGGCCGTTGTGCTCAACCGGTCGGACCAAGAGCGAACAGTTGTGATCAACGCACAAGAGTCGGTCACTGTGAAACCGTGGTCGTATGAGATCTGCGCGATTGCGGAGCAATAAATGTCATCTATACCCCGGCATGCCTGAATTGGTCGATAGATGATAGACAAAAGAAATCAAAACCCTTTCGCGAGTTTAATTGCGCAGGGGTTTTGTAGTTGAGCGCAAAACAGGGCGAAACCGATGAAAGCGGGCAACAGCCGTGGGACTATTGGCGGCAGTGGACTGCCGCGCGCCAAGTCATCGTCGTCGGCTCTTTTCTTGTGTTTGACGAAGCGCACAATCATTTTTGCGCTTGTTTTCCGGATAGAGCGGTCTTCAAACACAGAGAGGATATCCCGACGCCGGTTGAAAATTGCCATGACACAAACAAGACAATAGTTTGTACGCGCCGGCCGGTGATATCGGTTGCGCAATGTCTGAAAATGCGCCGGACAGACACACGGCGGCGCTTTGCCGAAACTGTGGATTCGTTTTTAGCAGGTTCCCGTTTTGGGATTTATCAGACATCGCACCGCCCGCGCGGGAATCGTGGGGCACCGGTCATGCCTGCGCGCCGCTTGGCCGCCGCGCGTGACGCGAACATGGCGGAACTGTCATCGCGCTGCGGTTTCCCAAAACGGATTACGGCCGTACGCGGCAGTTGATCGGTGCGGCGCAGATGCTGTCTGCTACCGCATTTGTGACGTAAAATATAAAAAATAAAAAGTCTTCGCAATCTTTGAAAGAAAGCGGAGACTTTTGTCGTTCTACTATAAGAGCTGTGCTATAGAAGCTCGATACCGTGTTGTCTGCAGCTCTCGATCATCTCTGGCGGCCAGATTGCGGCCTGAACTTCACCGATGTGCGCTTTTTTGAGCATCAGCATGCAGAGGCGCGATTGACCAATGCCACCGCCGATGGTGTAGGGGAATTCGCCGCTGAGAAGGGCTTTGTGATAGGGCAAACAAGCGCGGTCGGGACAACCGGCTTTCGCCAACTGTTCACGCAGCGATTGTTCGCTGACGCGGATACCCATGCTGGACAGTTCGAACGCGAGTCCGAGCACCTTGTTCCAAACAAGGATGTCGCCGTTCAGTGCCCAGTCGTCGTAATCGGGCGCGCGGCCGTCGTGCGGTTTGCCGCTCTGGAGCGTATCGCCGATCTGCATAACAAAGACACTTTTCTTTTCCTGACAGATCTTGTTCTCGCGCTCCTTCGGTGCGAGCAGCGGAAAGGCATCCTCCAGTTCCTGCGACGTTACAAAAAAGATCTCTTCCACGAGGGGGAAATCGATGGCAGGAAATTCATAGCAAGCGGTGCGCGCGGTTTGTTTGATCGCCCCGTAAATATCTCTGACAGTCGCCTGCAGATATGCACTGGTTCGCTGCTCCGGTGTGATTACCTTTTCCCAATCCCACTGATCCACGTAGGCGGAATGCAGGTTGTCAAGCGCCTCGTCGCGCCGGATGGCATTCATATCGGTGTAGAGACCGGTGTTCGGCGTAAAGTCATAGGCACCCAGCGCCCAGCGCTTCCATTTTGCCAGTGACTGAACGATCTGCACGTCGCTGCAGCCGGCGTCTGGAATATCAAATTCCACAGGGCGCTCTACGCCGTTCAAATCATCGTTGAGGCCGGAATCCTTGCGCACAAACAGCGGCGCCGTCACACGCTGTAAATTGAGCGCAACGGAGAGATAGCGCTCGAAATTGTCCTTGATGATTTTAATGCCGCGCTGGGTATCGCGCACATTCAATTGGGTCCGGTAGCCGTCCGGTAAAAGCAGCTGTGTGTGCATGGAAACTTCCTCCGATCAAAGTGAATAGAAAGAAAGAGCGCGGCGGACTGCTGCCCGAAGCGCCCTGACTGATTAAAAAAGTATACTCTTTTTTGCGAACAACTGTCAATCATTCGGCCTATTTTTTGCCTACTTTTTTTGCCGCGGTTTTGCAAAAAAGAACTGCAGCGCGGCGGCGATTATCCAAAAAACAACAATGACAACTGCGCAGTGCAAGAAGAATGTCTCCGGCAAAATGGTAATAATTTGGTCGATGTCGGGTTGAAAAATCCAAAGGTCATTGTTGAAAAAAATCTTATGAAAGAGGATAAACAGGGAATTGAAATCAATTGCGGCAAACAGGCCAATTAAGAGCGGCAACGCAAGTGTTGTAACGCCGGAAACGCGCAAAAAACGTTTATCTTTTCGACGTTTTGACAATAGTAAAACTGCGATTGTAACTGTGCAGAGCGCACCCGCGAGATAGAGCGCGTTGAAAATGCCTTTGGTATCCACAAAATGCTGTGCGCCGTCTTCCGAATAAGCCAGATCTGTCAAATGAAACGGCGCATTGTGAAACGGGGACAGAAACCGCATCGCGTCTCGGTAGTTGCGCAACACGACTTCATATGTGAGCCCGGACGTCTCGCAGATGTCGAGCGCCTTCATATCGACGCGGTAGGGAAACTCTGTGAGATGAATAAAGCCCAACGCAAGCGCGGTGGCGGCAATCAGACACAGTACCCCAAAAAGAATGCCAAACAGGATTGTTTTTGTTTTCATTCACCTTCACCCCGCATCGAAAATTCGCAGCCGCAGTAGTTCTGACGATAGAGTCCATATTGCCGCGCAAGCTGTGTGGCGCGCAGATAGCCGTTTTTCTTTTTAAAGTCCGAATAGAGCCAAGACACGCCATAGTGTGCTCCAAGCGCTTCCCCAATTGCATTGATGGTCTGTGCGTTTTTATGCGGGCTGACGGTCAGCGTTGTACCGAAAAAGTCAAACCGGCCCGCCGCGCGCCGCGCGGTCTCCGTAAGCCGCAGACGGAAACAGGCTTCACAGCGCAGGCCGCCTTCGGGCGCGGCGCACAAGCCGTCTGCTGCGGCCAGAAAAACACTGTACTCCGCGTCGGCATCGATAAAAGCGACTGGAAATGGATAGGATGTTTCCCGGATTAAACGGATTTGCTCTGTCTTACGTTTCCGATATTCTGTGTCAGGATAGATGTTGGGGTTGTAGTATAGAACAGTGACCAGAAAATGTGCTGAAAGGTATTCCAGGACATAGGAAGAGCACACAGCGCAGCAGCTGTGCAGCAGCACAGACGCCGGTTGTTGCAGCGAACCGATAATTTCGTCCAGTTTTTGCTGATATTGCATAATAAAGATGTCCTGATCTGTGGGAAAACACATGTCAATTGCTGTAAAAACTATACACCACCGGATTTGCTTTTACAACCGGCCTTATATTTTTTCTTTCAAGGTAATATATTAACAATTAGCATAGAGTGTGGTACAATTATTCACTGGGTATACCATGCTTGAAAGGAGCCACCCAAGCCAATGGAAAGCAAAAAAGAAAAAAAAGATGCGCGCGTTGCTGGATTCCTAGATCGTCTGCGTGAAAAGAGCAGATTGACAGATCTTGCCCCGACGACGCAGGCAGAACCGGGGCAAAAGAAAAAGAACAGACGGCATCCGGACGCGGTTCGTGTGCCGTGGTGGAAATATTTTTTGAGGGCGGCGCTGTATGTTTTCAGCGTGGTTGCCGTTGTGGCCTGCGTTGTGATCGTGATGGTTGCGCTGTATCTGGCGAAAGAAACGGCCGGGGATGACGAACTGCTTGATTTGAATTCGATCAAACTGAGCTATGCGACGCAGTTGATGGCAAAAGATGAAACCGGCGAATGGGTGGAATATGAGCGTATTTATGGAGATGAGAACAGGATTTGGGTGGATTATTCCTCTTTTACCCCGGAGCTAATCCATTGTATCGTCGCTTCGGAGGATAAGCGTTTTTGGGATCACGACGGTGTGGATATTATCCGCACAACGCGCGCAATGCTTGACCTTGTAATGAAGCAGATGGGCTTTTCTGGTCTTTCGGATGACACGCAGGGCGGCTCGACCATTACACAGCAGTTGGTCAAAAACATCACAACAGAAGATGAAACCGATGTGATGCGTAAAATCCGCGAGATTTATCGCGCGTATCAGCTGGAACGGCGATTTACCAAAGAGCAGATTTTAGAGGCATATCTGAACACCTTTCGTCTCGGCGGAAAAGTGGCCGGTATCGAGGCGGGAGCCAACTACTATTTCGGTGTAAAAACACAGGATTTGACGGCGGCACAGTGTGCTGCGATCATCTGTATCACAAAATATCCGACGGCATATGATCCGTTTATCCACCCGGAAGTGAACCAGGAAGAACGGGAAGATGTTCTTTGGGCGATGTACCAGCAAAGTTATCTGTCCGATGCGGAATATGCGGCGGCAGAGGCGGAAAGTGACGAGTTTGTATTTGATAAACCACATACCACCAGCCAGCGCGAAGGCGAAGTTTACAGCTATTTTACGGACAGCGTCGTCAGCCAGGTTCTAAATGATCTGGTGAAGTATAAAGGCATGACCTCAAAAGACGCCTCGGATCTGTTTTTCAAGGGCGGTCTGCGAGTCTATTTAACAATTGATGTGAGCATCCAGCAAGTTTGCGAAGATGTGGCGCTCAATGGATATCGCCACAACAATGGCACGGTTGGATTCGACCGCAGCAGCGTCTTTACAGATATCCCTGACAGTGAGCTGGAGCACGACGCCGACGGCAATCCGATTTACGAATTGGACGAGGACGGCAATCCGATTACCCAAGAAGAAAACAAACCCCAGGCGGCATGGGTCGTTATGAATTTTGAGGGCGAAGTCCTCGGCTTGGCCGGCGGCCTGGGCGAAAAAACATATAGTTTAGGACACAATAAGGCCGTAGATGCGGTGCGCCAGACAGGATCTTCCATGAAACCGCTCGGGGCATACAGTCTTGGCATTGAAAACAACCGGTTCACCTACTCGACCGGATTTCCGGATGCGCCTGTTTCAGGCGGTTGGCCGATCAACTACGGCAATTCCGGCGGAGACGGCAAAACGATGACAGTGGCCGAGGCGATCGCCCGGTCTTATAACACCATTGCGGTTCGCGCGCTGATGGAGTCCGGGTACGATGCGACATTTGATTACCTGACAAAAAAACTGGGCATTACCAGCCTTGCCGATCCCGAGGATCGCAGTCCTTCCGCGTTGGCATTGGGCGGCATGACATGGGGCATCAGCCCGCTGCAGATGGCGGCCGCCTATTCTGTATTCGGCAATGGCGGAACCTATTATGAGCCGCACTTTTATACGAGCGTTTTGACATCCCGCAACGAAATTGTAATCGATAAAAAGGCGGAAATGTACAAAGGATATGCGATTTCGCCCGAAACGTCCATGATTATGAACCGCTTGCTCGCGGGGGTTACCGGACATGGAACAGGAACCAATGCGCCGCCGAACCGTGCGGACAATCCGGCGGGCCTGCCCTACGTGGGCAAATCGGGCACCACGTCGGATGAGCACGACTTCTGGTGGATCGGCATGAATCCCTATTATGTGATGGCGGTTTGGGAGGGCTACGAGACGCCGCGGCACATGGTGACGGTTCGTCCACATCCAACGCAGATGTTTTTTAAAGACGTCATGGGACAAATTAGCAGAGATCTGCCTTACAAAGATTTCCCGACAGCGCCCGGTGTCGTGCGTGCCGCATATTGCACAGACTCGGGTGGAATGCCCGGTGAGGGTTGCCCTACAGCGACAGGGTATTATAAACAGGGCGTCTATCCGCCGCGTTGTCCGGGACATGTAGCGCCTGAGGAAGAGGCGCCGCCGGCAGCTTGATTTTTGAATTTTACTTGGGAGGATAACATGAAAAAAGGAGAAAATACAGGTCAAAAGGATAACCAAACAACAGAAAAGGTAACCGCACAAGAGGTGGAGACGCGACCTTCGAAAAGGGAACGAAAAGGCAGCGCCGGAAAACGCGCGTTAAAAATTGCGCTTTGCATGATCTGTGGGCTCGCGGTGATTGTGGGGATGGCTGCCGTCGGCATGGCGATCTATCTGAACCGTGCGACGGCTGACGATGCACAGCTTTTGGATTTAAACCATATCAAACTAAGCTATGCGACGCTCTTAATGGCGGAAGACAAGGACAACCCGGGCACGTGGGTGGAATACGAGCGCATTTATAGCAATGAGAACCGAATTTGGGTAAATTACGAAGATGTGCCGCAGGTTTTGTTGGACTGTGTTGTCGCCGCGGAAAACCCTAAATTTTGGTCGAGCGGCGCGCCGGGATCCCACATTACACAGCAAGTTGTGCGTCTGATTTCAAAAGATAATGAAGATACGGTTTTACGCAAAGCCCGGGAACTATACCGCGCGATGTGGATGGAACGAACTTATACGAAAGAGCAAATTTTAGAAGCCTATTTAAATCTGGTATACCTGAGTCCGGAAGCCTCCGGCATAGAGGCGGGAGCCAAGCACTTTTTTGATATCTCGACGCAGGAATTGTCTGCTGCGCAGAGTGCTGCGCTTGTCAGCATGATTTCCGCGCCGTCAGCAAATAACCCGATTCAACATCCCGAAGACAACAAGCTGAAGCGCGACGCCATCTTACAAAAAATGTTTCAACAGGGATATCTGACGCAACAGGCGTTTGATTCCGCCGTTGCGGAAAGTGACGCGATGCGGTTTGACGCTGTCGAAACGGCGCCGCAAGAGCGGCAGGTGTACAGTTGGTTTACCGATACAGTGATTGCAGAGGTATTGGCCGATTTGGTCGAGAGCGGCTATACGCAGGAAGAAGCGGCACAATTACTGTATAACGGCGGCCTGTGCATTTATTTGACCGTAGATACGCAGATCCAGGCGATTGTTGAAGATGTCGCAAAGAACGGCTATACCCGTGCAAACGGAACGATCGGGTTTGACCGGCCGGTTGGCGGCGAAGCCGACGCACAGGCGGCTATGGTGGTCATGAATTACGAGGGAGAAATTCTTGGGATTGCGGGCGGTTTGGGTGAAAAGAAAAACAGCCTGGAGTATACCCGGGCGACGGACATGATGCGTCAACCAGGGACTTTAATGGGGCCGCTTGGAACCTACGCGCCTGGGATTGAACACGATATATTTACATATTCCACTGGCTTTTTGGATGCGCCCTTACAAGGTGGCTGGCCGAGCAATAGTGATGGAGCGGGCAGCGGCGCGACGGTTACGGTAGAAGAGGCCATTGCGCGGTCGTATAACACCGTCGCCGTGCGGGCATTGGAAAAGACCGGGTTAAATGTCGCGTTTGATTTCCTGAAAATCGTATTCCAACTGCGCGGTTTACAGGAAGAGGATAACGGTTACTCGGCACTTGCGCTCGGTGGGATGACCTATGGTGTCACACCACTGGAGATGTGTGCATCCTATGCGATTTTCGGCAACGACGGAACCTATTATGCGCCGCATTCCTATTCGCGGATAGAAGACCAGAGCGGGGAAGTGCTGATTGATAAAACATCCACATATCATGCGGCTGCAATCTCGCCGGAGACATCAATGATTATGAATCGGCTGCTGGCAAGCGTAACAGATTACGGTACCGGCACCAATGCCGTGCCAAAAGCAGAGAACAATCCAAGTGACCTGCCTTATGTCGGAAAATCCGGCACGACACCAGATGATCGGGATTTCTGGTGGGTCGGAATGAACCCATACTATGTGTGTGCCGTTTGGGAAGGGTATGATACGCCGCAAAATATGACGACGATCCGCCCGCAGCCGGTGCAGATGCTGTTCCGCGAGATAATGGGACGCGCCAGCAAAGATCTGCCGGAAAAAGAGTTTCCAACGGCGCCTGGGGTGGTAACGGCACAGTATTGCACCGAAACCGGTAATTTGGCTGGGGCTGGTTGTCCGTCGAAATTGGGGTATTATAAAGAAAATGCACTGCCGCCGCGGTGTACCGGGCACTGAGAGAGAACGAAAACAAAGAAATTTGTCAAGTTGACGGCGACGGACTCTGTGGTATAATACATTGCGGTAGTGAAAGAGCAGGAGCCTGCGATTCGAATCGACAGTCCTTTCAAAGGGGGCGAAGTATATGAACGATGATTTCAACAAGAATGACGACAAACGTGTCAACGATTTTTTTCGAAAGTTGAGCGAACAGAGCAATTTGGAAGGGGCGCGTGGGCAAAAAGAAAGCCAACCGCAATACCACGAGTCTGAGCAGCGCCGGGAACCGACCCCGCCCGTTGAGGACTTGGATGTCGTGTTTTATCCATCCAGTACCTTTCGGGATGGCACGACCCGCGAAGTGCGAAAGCCCGCGCAGAGCAATTTGCCGCCAATACAACAGAACAACCCACAACCAATGCAAAGCCAGCCGGTACAGCAATACGCACAGCGCAGTGCATTTGGTTATCAGCAAGAAGGTGTTGCCGCAGCACAGTACAGCAACGTTTCTGGTCAGCCTATTGCCAAGCGGCAGCCGGATGCGGCGGACAAGCAGGCGGAAGGCCGTGACTTGAAATCCCGAACAACACCAGATGCCGGAGAAACGAAAGGCAAAGGATCACGTTTGAGCCGTTTTGGAAAAGGAAACAAGGACTCGGGGAAAAATGGCGCCGGGAAAAACGGACAGAAAAAGAAGAAATCGGATGCGCCGGTTTGGAAACGTCTGCTGAAAGTGGCACTCTATGTTGTCTGTGCGATGGCGGTTGTTTTGTGTGTGGCCGCGGTCTATATCGCCGTTTACCTCTCCAAAGAAACAGTCAACGATGAAACCATTTTGGATTTAAACTCGATCAAGCTCAGTTACGCGACGTTATTGATGGCGGAAGACAAGGATAACCCGGGCGAGTGGGTGGAATACGAACGTATTTATAACGATGAAAACCGGATTTGGGTGAATTATGAAGATATGCCGCAGGTGCTGCTCGATTGCATCGTGGCTTCGGAAGATAAAGATTTTTGGAATCACAAAGGGGTGGATATCAAACGCACGGCCGGCGCGATGCTCGACCTTGTGTTTGAACAGATTGGTCTGCCGGATTTGATCTATAAAGGGACGCAGGGCGGTTCCACCATCACGCAACAGCTGATCAAAAATATAACCGATGAAGACGAGACAACCGTTATGCGCAAGGTGCGCGAGATTTATCGCGCGTATCAATTGGAAAAGCGGTTTACCAAAGAGCAGATTCTGGAAGCATACCTCAACACCTTCCGATTGGGCGGACAAATAGCCGGCATTGAAGCGGGCGCTAATTATTACTGCAATACCACAACGGAAGCGTTGACAGCGGCACAGTGCGCCGCCATTGTGTGTATCACGAAAGCGCCCGGGGCGAATGACCCGTTTGTAAATCCGGAGGAAAACAAGTACCAACGGGATAATGTCGTTTTGTGGCTGATGAACCAGCAGGGATATTTGGACAGCGCCGAATATGCTGCTGCGATGGCTGAGAGCGAGGCCATGACCTTTGACCATCCAGGCGGAACCCACCGGCCCGGCGCGACCTATACTTGGTTTACCGATACTGCCGTCAACGAGGTCATTCAGGATCTGAAAGATTACGGCGGCTATTCCCTGGAAGATGCGACGAGACTGTTTTACCAAGGGGGCTTGCGCGTTTATCTTACCGTGGACACGCATATCCAAGACGTCTGTGATGATATCGCTGTGAACGGTTATATTATAAATGACGACGGCACGCGGGAGTTTGCGCGCGAGGCCTGGGAAAAAGACGAAGACGGCAACTATGTTTTGGACGAAAACGGCGAGCGGGTGCTCCTGCCACCCAAAGACCAACCGCAGGCCGCCTATGTGGTGATGGATTTTGAAGGCAATATCAAAGGACTTGCGGGCGCGCTGTATAAAAAGCAGGGCAGTTTGGTGCAGAACATTGCGGTGGATTCGGTGCGACAGACCGGATCGTCCATGAAACCGATCGGCGCTTACTGTCTGCCGCTGGAATACAACTATATCACGTATTCTACCGGATTGATTGATACGCCTTTCCAGGGATCCTGGCCGGTAAACTTTGACCACCAATACACAAGAGGTCCGGTGCCCGTTGTAGAGGCGATTAAAAAATCGCTGAACACCATCGCGGTCAAGGCGCTTGCCAAGATTGGGCCGGAGACGAGCTACGACTTTTTAACAAGTGTTCTTGGCATCACAAGTTTGGTGGAGGAGGATAAAGCGTCCTATTCTGCCATCGCATTGGGCGGCATGACATGGGGCATCAGCCCGCTGCAGATGTGCGCGGCTTACGCGATTTTTGGCAACGGCGGAACCTACTATGAGCCGCACAGTTATTCCCGTATTGAGGATGCGCGCGGCGAGGTGATCCTTGATAAGGCAGATAGAATGGCTGTCAACAAAGCAATCAGTGAAGATACGTCTTTTATCATGAACAAGATTTTGCAGCAAGTTGTCGCCGGCGGCACCTGCGTCAACGCGTCGCCGAACCGAATTGGCCTGAACCCGAACGGGCTGCCCTATGCGGCAAAGTCGGGCACTGCTTCTGACAACACCGACTTCTGGTGTATCGGCATGAATCCCTATTATGTCTGCGCAGTCTGGGAAGGTTATCTGGAGACAGAAAAGGGAAACTATCTGAGACAGCTGAGCCCGCACCCCACACAGCGGATTTTCCGCCTCTTAATGGGCGAGATCAGCAAGGATCTGGAGTATAAAAATTTCCCGGAAGCGGAAAATGTAAAATCAGCAACGTTCTGTAAGGCTTCCGGCAACCTGGCGTCACCGGCATGTCCAGAGGTTGAGACCGGGTGGTACAAAACAGGAACAGAACCGCCGATGTGCCAGCATGAGTGGGATACCTTGCCGGTAGAGGAAGACCCCGCGGCCGCTTGATACCGCTTTGCATGATGGACTTTCTGCAAACGATTTGTATATTTGGAAGCCCTCTTCCGCCGATTGTGCGGAAGAGGGCTTTTTGTTATGGCTTTCGTATAAATAACCACCAGCTATCTGGTGAGGATCAGAAACTTATAGCGAATCGTTTTTTTGGAGCGAAGCGGAGAAACTAACAAAGACAATGATACTATTGCGTTGAACTTGGATAAAGGTTTGCCCGTTACAGGCAGCGGGCAAGGAATGCAATTACAGAATTTCAGTGCGCTTGAGAGCCTGGTCAGCAAGATGCCCTTTTAGGGCTTAATGCTACCGCGTTCAACGCGTCGTTTTGATTAGACGAAAAAAGCTGAACACTTCAAGAACAGGCTGTTCGGGTTAGGTGCCGCGGTGATTCTTGCGGTCCTTTGCGATAAAAATCAAAAGACAAACCAGCGCGGCCAGAATAAAAATATCCAGGCATAAGTGATATGTATCTTTGACTAAAAAAGAGTCTGAAACAGGGAAGATGCGATGTGTTCCTTCCCGCAGGAAGTATTCGTTATAGCTTTGTATCCTTTCGCTTGACATGAAATATTTCTCATATTGCATGCAGCTCCAGCCGAACAGGAACACCAAAAGAATATATTTTCCGACCTTGTCTTTCCAGATGAAAACAATATAGCAGACGACAAAAAGAACGAAAAATAGTATGTCAATCGGCTCATCGGTAAGAGCGGAAACGACAAATATAGATGGGCCAAGCGAAAACCCTGTAATGACGAGCATAAACCAGAATAACAAAATGCCAGTGACGATCGTTACCCATTTTTTCAATGTGAATTTCCCCCTTGTGGACTAATAGGTGAAATAGAGCACAAAGACTGCAGGCAGTTCTGCGCAGCGTATCAAAAGTATAAAACGCAGAAATGACAAAATGCACAAAGCGTTCCGTTCGACGGCCAATGCAATCCCTCTCCAGCCACGCGATTGGCGTGGGCTTCGCCCCACACCACGGAGCGGAAATGACAGGTCGACAAACAGAAGCCAGCGCAGTATCGGCAGTTTCCTACACCCGACGGCATTTTATTCCCTATAATGGAAGTTGGTGCGAAGCCCCAATTGATTGGGCGGCTGTTCGGCAGTCGGCTATTTTTGTGCACTGCTTTCGCTGCTTGGGATTCTTTGCAGCTTGAGAACTGCCTTGCAGCCAAAGACCACAGGCAGTTCCGCGAAATACAAGG
The DNA here is from genome assembly GCA_031547945.1 of Oscillospiraceae bacterium. Classification (GTDB taxonomy): domain Bacteria; phylum Bacillota; class Clostridia; order Oscillospirales; family Ruminococcaceae; genus JAVBRN01. The sequence goes on from JAVBRN010000004.1 coordinate 64,943, forward strand.
ATTATGGTTCCCGCTACTGCGGTGGCGGCGAATTGTCGCCGGTGTTGGGCGGGGGCTGTAACTGGTCGGCCGGCGGCCAAAATTGGTCATCGGGATTGAGCAGGCGGCCGACGTAGCGGCCGTGGTCATATCGGTTGGTCTGTTGCAGCTCGACGTCAGTGACGGTTTCCTGGTCAATTGCCGGCTCGCCGTAATATTCCTTTTTCTTGCGCTTTAAATATTTAAACATATTCGTTTCTCCCTTGGGTACTCGTCGTTTTTAGTGTCCGCAGGCAAACTCAATTTTATGTGAGAAAGAGCGCATCCATATTTTGCAAGCCAAGCATCTTGGCGCCGGCAAGTCGACGTTTGCGCTGCGGTTTCGTTTCGTGTAGCACAGAACAGTCCTCCAGCAATCATACAGATCCGATCATGTCATACCCCCAAAGCCGATCTTGACTTTGGGGCATGCTATTTTATTGACAAATTTTTATCTCGACCGGGCATACGGGCGCGCTTCCGACAGCTTAAAAACAAAAGATTCCAAGGCGGTAAGCGCAGAGGAAGGCCGTCCGTTTCCATATCAAACCGCGTTATCGCTGTTTTGCTTTTAACTTGATCTGGAAAGTGATATCATGAAACCATGCGATTCGCGTTATTTTAAAGGACCACCGAAATTTTGGGCCGCGGCTCAGAGCAAAAGGGGGATGGAATGGCAGAGATTGTAAACAGTACAACACCGTGGCCGGCGGAGACCATGGAACGGTTCCGTTGGTTAGATGAATATTTACGAAAACAGCCGGCCACCGAAAAAGAATTTCAACCCGCATGGCAGGCATATAAATATCTGCTGCGGGGCAAAATGTACGCTTACATCGGGGTGAACGATCAAAATGGCAGGCCGATCATCACGCTAAAGCTAGACCCCGTTTACAGTGACATGTTGCGGCGAGAACATACGGATATTGTACCGGGTTATTACATGAACAAGATACATTGGAGCACGGTCTACCTGGATGGCGAAGTGCCCAAAGAAGTGCTCGCCGACATGGTATGCGCGTCATATACTGTGATGGTTTCGTCGCTGAGCAAAAAGGCGCGGCAGGAGATACTGGGCGAATAGAGCTACAGGACACAGGCATGGGCTTCGTCGAACTTTTTTCAAAGATACGGTTTACTGCCCCAGCCGGTATCGGGTGCAAAAAACAGGAAAATATCAGAGAGCATAGATGCAACATGATTGCGCAAGCGGTATAAATTGTTTTGCCGGCAGCGTTATTTAGACAGCAAGCAGCCTTGCCCGGGCTGTCGAGCGCCGGTTGCAGAAATCACACGTACAAAAGCTGCCGGAGCTGCTTAAAAAAGAAAAGTACGCTTGATCAAGCGGCAATGGTATTTTGTGTGCTGCCGGGTTTTCCTGTGTCCAAATCAAAAGTTATGACAGACGGCACCACCAAAACGACCGCGTGAACTTGTTCATAACGGCATAGACGCAAGTGGATATGACCACCTTTTTTACAGATCCAAAGAGAGGATTTTACCTGTAAATCCTGTGGCGGCGTTATCGACCAACATCCTACAACACCGGGGCAATATATTTGGTAAAAAGGAATCGGTAAGCGATTTATCGGCATCCAAAATTGAAACTGCGAAGCCAAAATCCCCAAAGCCAGCTGTTGGCTTTGGGGATTGCAAATTCTATAGCGTTTTTGTCGCGGGCGTACACTGATACAAAACGCCCGATAGGTTTTGTCTGGCGTTTCCTGGTTACAGATCATCCGCGTCCTGCGTGGGAACGTCGCCGGGTTCGAGCGGCTTGCCGGTATAGCTGCCGTTTGGGTCAAAGCGACTGTCCATGTTGGATGCTTCCGAGATAACAGCGTCCACCTTGGATTCTGCCTGCGGCGCGCTGTAGTTCTTTTTATATTTCTTCAAATAGTCTTCTTTGCTAATTTTATCCATCCCACTGCTCCTAACGTATTTGTTGGAAGTAGTGTTTGTCGAATTGTCTGGAATTATTCCGCGTTGTAGCCGACCGCTTCGATGGCTTGCAGCAATTGACTGCGTGTGGCGGGTTCTTCAAACACCACTTCCGCTTTGCCGTCCGCCAGGGAAACGTTGGCTTCTGTGACGCCGGTGACGTCTTGTAGTGCCTGTGTGACGTGCGCGACGCAATGTTCGCAGGACATACCCTCGACTGTGATGGTTGTGTTCATATTTGCTCTCCTTTTTGTTCAAGGTAACCGACGATTAATCGCAACTGCCCCTATTTTCCCACCCAGCCACCCAAATCAGATGGGAGCTGCGCCCCTAAGCGCACATGTTTCGGGGAATTCGGGCAGTTGCGGACAGAAGCATGATCGCGCACTCTTATGGTTCGATTCGGTCAGCGATTACCTAGTTTTAAGAAATTGAGACGCAGCGCGTTTGCAACGACGCTGACGGAAGACAGCGACATTGCCGCAGCGGCAAGAATCGGGTTGAGCAGTGGACCGCCGAACAGATAGAGCAGACCGGCCGCAATCGGGATACCAATACTATTATAACAGAATGCCCAAAATAAATTTTGCTTGATGTTGCGGATGACCGCGCTGGACAACCGAATGGCCGCGCACACGCTCTCGAGCGAATGACCCATGAGCACGACGTCGGCGGATTCGATCGCAACGTCGGTGCCGCTGCCGATGGCCATGCCCACATCTGCGGCCGCAAGCGCGGGTGCGTCGTTGATGCCGTCGCCTACCATGACGACACGTCCCTGCGCCTGATAGCGTGCGACTGCCTCCGCCTTTTGGTGGGGAAGCACTTCCGCGATGACTTCGTCGACGCCCGCTTGCCGCGCGATGGCATTGGCGGTCTTGGCATGATCGCCGGTGAGCATTACGGTATGGATGCCCCAGCCGCGCAGCGTGGCAATCGCTTCCGGGCTGCCCGGCTTGATCGGGTCTGCGACCACAATGAGGCCGGCGAGCGTTCCGTTTTTTGCAAAGAACAGCGGCGTTTTGCCTTGCGCGGCCAGCGCGTCAGCAGTTTGCGCCAGATCGGCGCAGTCAATCTGTTGCTCCCGCATCCAGGCCTGGTTGCCGGCAAGCACGGTGCCCGTACCGACGGCAACTTCAATGCCGCGGCCCGCAACAATTTTGTAGTTTGTGCTGGATTGCAGCGGAATGTTTTGTTCTTGTGCTTTGGCAACAATCGCTTCGCCGAGCGGATGTTCGGTGTGCTGTTCCGCGGCTGCCGCAAGCGCCAACAGCGCGGTCCCGTCAAAACCGGTGGCCGGGAGGATGTCGGTCACGGCCGGATGACCGGCGGTAATCGTGCCGGTTTTATCGAACAGCGCAACTTGGGTCGCTTTGGCGGTTTCGAGCGCCTCGCCGTTTTTATACAGGATACCGTTGGCGGCGCCTTTGCCGGTTCCGACCATAATCGCGGTCGGCGTGGCAAGTCCGAGTGCGCATGGGCAGGCAATGACCAGAACAGAGACAAAGATTTTTAGTGCGAATGAAATACCCTCGCCGGCAATGAGCCAACCGACAGCAGCAAGCAGCGCAATTGCCATCGCGACGGGCACGAAATAGCCAGAGACGATGTCGGCCAACTTTGCAATCGGCGCTTTTTGACCCTGGGCTTCCTCGACAAGTTTGATAATTTGCGCGAGTGTGGAGTCGGCGCCAAGCCGTGTGACTTTGATACGCAGGGCGCCGTTTTTGTTGAGCGTCGCGCCGGTAATGGCATCGCCGACACCTTTTTCAACCGGCATACTCTCGCCGGTGATCATCGATTCGTCAATTGCCGCGCTTCCCGCAACAATCACACCGTCGGCGGGGATTTTGGCGCCGGGCCGTACGAGAATCGTGTCTCCGACCGCGAGTTCTTCGATGGGCAGTTCGGCGACTTCTCCGTCGCGTTCGACGGTTGCCGTGGGAACGGAGAGCGCGTATAGACTGGCGATCGCGTCGCCAGTTTTACGCTTGGCGCGCGCTTCCAGATATTTGCCGACCATGATGAGCGCAATGATCATGGCCGCCGATTCAAAGTATAAATCCATGACTGCATGCGTATTGCCGCGCAGCACAAGTATCAGCGACCACAGGCTGTAGGCAACTGCCGCAGATGTGCCGACCGCCACCAAACTATCCATGTTGGGATGTAATTTAAACAGCGACTTAAACCCGCTGGTATAAAAATGACGACCGCAAACCAAAACGGGAAGGGTGAGCGCCAGCTGCACGAGTCCAAATGTAACCGGATGAGACATCGGTTCCAAAAACGTGGGGTAGGGCAGCGTCACAAACGTGATCATGTGCGCCATCGCCAAGTAGAAAAGCGGAATGGTAAACACAATCGCCACAATCAGCCGGTTTCGCTGTTGTAACAACGTCTTGTGTTGTTCCGAAAACCGGGCATCCGCCTTTTGCTCCGCCTGGCTTTCTACCAGCGTATAGCCGGCGCGGGACACGGCGGCCGCAATCTCCTGCAGGCTGCCTGCCGTGTCATTATAAGTGACGCGCAGCTGTTCCGTGGCGAGATTGACGGACGCCTCGGCAACAAAGGACAGGCGAGAAACAACGCGCTCGACTGCCGCCGAACACGCTGCACAGGTCATGCCTTGAACGGAAATGGTTTTGGTGCGCGTCATGTTGTATATACTCCATCACTTTTGTTTTAATTATACCGTTTTGGTAGACTTTGTCAACGTGAAAGAGCTGCAGTATAACAGATGACGCGTTCAAAAAACAGAATGAGATCCCTTGGACAGTCTGTGTCCAAGGGATCAGGGTGTGCCCCTCAAACCGAGGGGGAAACGGCTAGTGAAACAGGGACATAGGATCGATATACTTGTCTCCACTTTTCACTTCAAAGTGCAGATGCGGCGGTTCTCCATTTTCAATTATGGCAGAGTTGCCGACAGTACCGATCACATCGCCCTGCGAAATGCGGTCGCCCGCTTTTAGGCCTGTAATAGGGCCGAGGTTTGCATAAATAACAGTATACCCGGTATCTAGCTTTTGCTCTACAAAGTTGCCAAGCAGCGGGTCCACGCCCGCGCGCACAATTTCACCGGAATAGATCGCTTTGACTTCGGTGCCAGCCGCGGCTTCGATGTCGACACCGTTGTGGGTACGCCAATCATCGAGCGTCTGGTTTTTAACGAGTTCATCCCCGCTAAAGGGGTTGGTGACCGTTCCTTCCACAGGCATAACATATACGGGTATCATCCCGGGGTCACTGTTTGCCTCCTTCTCGGGGTCCTCGTCTTCCACTGTTGGAGGCGTTTCGGGATCGACAGAAACCGGCGGAGCAGGATCCGTTTTATCCTGGATGGCTGTGTTCTCATCTTTGAGATTGCTGAGGATACTGGATACGGCGGAATACGATGCAACAGCGGCGACAATCACACACGCGACAAGTGCAATGTAAAATCCGTTTCTGGATAAGAAAGCTCTGAATGAGCGCTCTTTGCGGTGCTTGTTCATAATACAGTCACTCCCTTTGACCATATTGTGAACAGCCCCGGCAAAAAATATTCAAGAGCGTTGACTTTTTATTTTTATAATTTGATAATATAGATAGAGTTTCTCGATTGGAGGTTTGTATGCGCAGAAGTGACCTGCAGGTGACCCGGTTGGATGAGATCGAAGCGATCATCCGGCAGTGCCGCGTGTGCCGGATTGCGATGGTGGACGGCACGCAGCCTTATGTTGTGCCCGTGAATTTTGGGTATTCGCTTGCGGACGGCGTCCTGACGCTTTATATACATGGGGCGATCGAGGGGCGAAAAGTTGAGATTTTGAAAAGGAATCCCAGCGTCTGCTTTGAAATGGATATCGAGTGGGGTCTGGTAGAAGGTAAAAACGCGTGTGACAGCGGCTTTAGTTATGCGAGTGTGATCGGGTTTGGGCAGATGCAGGTTGTCACCGATTCGGCGGGCAAGCGCGAGGCGTTGGACCATTTGATGCGGCATGCGGTGGGAAGAACCGACAATGTTTATGCGGAATCGACGCTTGCGCACACGGCGGTGTATCGGCTCGAGGCGAGCGAGTTTACCGCGAAACGACGCGTTCATCGCGCAGAAAGTGAATGATGGACATCACGAAACAATTGGAAGGACAACGGGTGGTAGCAGTCGTCGAAATGCAGGGCGATTTACACATTGAGACAACAGATTTCCACATCAATATTTTTAATCCTATCACAAATCCAGCGCAGATTCGGAATACGGTTGGGATGACAATACATGATATTGAAACATTCGAAGAAAGCCGTTGGCAGTTTTCGATTGGCCCAAACGTTTTTTGTGTTTCACTAAAAGACACAGACTATACGGGTCCGGAGGCCGTCTATATTTGCGGCCAAGCGGGCGAAACACATATCGTTTTTTAGAGTAGCATGTGAGCTGGGCGGAAAAGCGATAGAAAACGAAACAAAAAAACGGACGGCCATTTCCATGGTTGCGTCCGTTTTCTACTTGGGATGTTGCCCCCCAAATACAGAGAAAGTTTGCGGACTGTGGGACTGCAAATCGAGGTGAATGCCTTCGAAAGAATACGATATAGCAATACACTTCTGATTTTAATAAAAGATAGAATTCCATTTTAGTGAAGCAGACTCAATAAAATGCTCCACATAATGGGTTGCCGCATATGTAATATAGAAAGATGTACGAACGGGGCCACTTCAGGGAAAGAACACATCTTTGTTATCAAACCGAATGAAAGGGCATTTGACATGAACATATCAGATTTGATACCTGGCGATCGGCTAAAAGAGGAAGTATTTAACATGATAGCAAGCGACATACTGTCGGCCATGAATCCTGAAAATTTACCGACACTAGCAGAGATGTAATCAGTTTAAGATAAAATCAAAACAAGAAATAACTTAATCCAGAATCGTTCATATACGCATCCAGTAAAAGAAAAAGAAAACGGATTGTATGTTTCTGGGAAAGGCGGCCTTTAGGATGTTTTTGACAGTCGTTTCGATAAAGAAAGTGGAAACGGTATGGATATCAACCACGACGGAATGTTACCGAAAGTTTGAATATGAAGATATCAAAGTGTGCGACAAGCCGCTGCATAAGCGCCTGTTTTGAGATGGATAAAAGCCCTCTGGATTAACGCAGAGGGCTTTGCAATAAGTCATTTGTTACAGCTTTTTCGATATTTTTTTCTTCATTAAAACGCAGCGCCCCGCAATACTTAATAAAAACATTTTATATTCTGCGCAGGTGGGATGCCGCAGATTCGCTCCCGGCGCGGGTGTTGTACGCGGACAAACCCCTGTTAGGTCGGCAAAAAAACACGCCGAGCGGTCTCGCCAGTAACGTCAATGACCTGCTGCGCTGTAACATCGCCCTTAATCGCGGCGATCTCTTCGGCGACAACCCAGAGCATCTCGGATGTTGAGGTTTGGCCGCGGAAGGGCGCTGGCGCAAGATAGGGACAGTCGGTCTCAAGAATGAGCGATGCGAGCGGGATTTCTTTGACGACCGCGCGCTCTTTTTTTGCATTCTTATAGGTGAGCGCGCCGCCGATGCCGAGCACCATGCCCAGTTTCACATATTCTTTTGCCAATTCGAGCGAGCCCGAAAAACGATGCAGGCAGCCGCACGGCCGGTATTCCCGCACGAGGTCAAAAATATCCCCGTGGGCGTCGCGGTCGTGGATTTGCACCGGCATATTCAGGTCGTTTGCGAGCGCTAGCTGCGCGCGGAACGCACGATGCTGTGTTTCACGCGATGGTTCGGGATAGTAATAGTCCAGGCCGATTTCCCCGATGGCAACGACTTTAGGTTGCCGTGCAAGCCGCGCGACCTCGTCCAGCCAATTGTCGGGGACGTCGCCGGCGGTCTGCGGATGGACGCCGGCTGTCGCGTAGACAAACGGAAACTGCGCGGCGATTTCGACCGAACGCTGCGAGGTGGCGAGGTCGCTGCCACAGGTGATGATACGAGCGACGCCATTCTCCTGTTGACGCAGCAGAATTTCTGTTAAGTTCTCGCTGAAGCGTTCGTCGTCATAGTGCGCGTGGGTGTCGATGATACCAGCATAGGGCATGGCCAGCCTCCACAATAAAAAACAATATCAAATAGAAGGGCGGCCACTGCCGCCATCAGCGTATCAAAAAAGTCTATTTCTAGAACGCGGGAACGTCAACATGCACAAGGCGTTCGGTTCGCCACCTATGCATTCCCGCCCAAGACACCCGATTGCCGTGGGGCTTCGCCCCATGCCCACGGAGATAAAGTGACAGGTCGACGAACGGCGGCAGGGTGGGTATTGTGCACTTTTTCGCCACTTTTGGCTTTTTGACAGCCTTGGGCGGCCACTGCCGCCCAAATAGGAATGTATGCAAAGAACATAAGACCGTCAATAGGAAGAACGATGGCCGCTGCAATCCTTTTTCCATCCGCTGGTCTTTTTGCAATATAAACTAGCGAATGCGCGAACCCTCGGGGACGCTGTCGTCGATAAACAGAACGCTCGCGCCGTCTTCGCCGACATCGGATGACAAGATCATGCCCTCGCTGATGATGCCGCGAATTTTGGCGGGCGCCAGATTGCACACAACCGCGACCTTTTTCCCAATCAGATCCGCGGGCTGGTACCACTGCGCAATGCCGGACAGCACCGTGCGCTCGCGCTCGCCGTCAAACAAAGTAAAGCGCAGCAGCTTGTCGGCTTTTTCCACTTTTTCACAGGTCACAACGCGACAAACGCGCAGTTCGCTCGCCATAAAGCTGTCGTAGGTGATCTCGGCTTGGTGCTCGATCGCAGCTGCCGATTCCTGCTTTGGCTGCGCATCTGCCGCAAGGGCGGCAAGCTCTGCAGCCACATCGATGCGCGGAAAGAGCGCGTCGCAAGGCGTGACTTTGAGCGTAAGCGGGAGTTTGCCGAATTGCGCGGCTTCCAGCGTGACAGCCTCGCCATTTGCGCCGATCGCCGCCTGAATTTTGGGCGCGGTTTGTGGCATAAACGGCTCGAGTAAAACGGAACAGACGCGCAGCGCCTCGCAAAGATTATAGAGCACAGTGGCAAGGCGCGGTTGATTGGCCGCATCTTTGCCGAGCACCCAGGGCTGGGTCTCATCAATATCTTTATTGGCGCGTGAAACAACTTTAAAAATTTCGCTCAGCGCATTGGGCAACAACAGACGATCGATGTGGTCGGCAACGATCCCGTAAAGCGCATTGCATTGCGCAATCAGATTGTCGTCAAGCGGGTCGGCTTGCCGCGCGGCAGGCAGTGTGCCGCCAAAGTATTTTGTGATCATGGAAACGGTGCGAGAGAGCAGATTGCCCAGGTCGTTGGCGAGATCATTATTAATACGCGTAATCAGGCTCTCGTTCGAAAAAACGCCGTCGTGGCCAAATGGGATTTCCCGCATGAGATAATAGCGGATCGCGTCGACGCCATAACGGTCGCAGAGCACAACAGGGTCGACCACGTTGCCCTTGCTCTTGCTCATTTTGCCGCTGTCAAGCAACAGCCAGCCATGCCCGAACACCTTTTTCGGCAGCGGCAGCGCAAGCGCCATCAGCAGCGCGGGCCAGATAACCGCGTGGAACCGCACGATCTCTTTTGCCATCAGGTGCACGTCGGCCGGCCAGTAGCGGTCAAAATCATGATATTTGTCGTTGCCGTAGCCGAGCGCGGTAATATAGTTGGAGAGCGCATCCACCCAGACATACACGATGTGGCCTGGGTCGAAATCTACCGGTACACCCCAGGTAAACGAAGTGCGCGAAACGCAGAGATCCTCTAAACCCTGGTTGATAAAGCTGCGCATCTCATTGAGACGGGATTGCGGTTGCAGGAATTCTGGCTCGTCATCGTACAGCTTGAGCAGGCGCTCAGTGTAATTGGACAGCCGAAAGAAATAGGCGTCCTCACTTGTTTCATAAACATCGCGGCCGCAGTCGGGGCATTTGCCGTCCACCAGCTGGCTTTCGGTCCAAAAGGATTCGCACGGCTTGCAATACATACCCTTGTACATACCCTTATAGATCTCGCCCTTGTCGTAAAGCGTGCGGAAAATCTTTTGAATCGACTGGACATGATACGCATCGGTGGTGCGGATAAACCTGTCATAGGAAATGTTCATCCGTTTCCACAGATCTTTGATGGACGCGACAATAGTGTCAACGAAAGCTTGTGGCGAGACGCCGGCTTCCTTTGCGCGATCCTCAATTTTCTGGCCGTGTTCGTCCGTGCCGGTCAGAAACATGACATCATAGCCCTGCATGCGCTTAAACCGCGAAACGGCATCGGTTGCGACGGTGGTGTACGCGTGCCCGATGTGGAGTTTATCGGACGGATAATAGATGGGGGTTGTGATATAAAATTTCTGTTTTTCCATTCTTTTGTCCTTTCGCGCGGCAATGCTAGCGCTGTTCGTACTGACAATTCATTATACTTGACAGGGTGTTTTTTGTAAACCAAATAGAGCAATGATCGTTACAGCCATGACAACTGTACGCCCGAAACAACTTTGTCAAAAAACAGGGGAAGAGAACGTTGCGACAAAAACTTGTCACCCTGTGGAACGGAAAATGCCACGCGGCAGTTTTTCAAAAAAATCTATCGTCAGGAAAAAATGCGCAAATGCCCGGCGGTCTAAACGTACCAGCACCAGCCACCTAAATGAAATGTGGCCTCGTGTATAGCTCTGTAAGATAGGAGACAGAATGGACGGGCAGAAAGATAAAAGTTTTTGCTGGAATAATGAAGATAAAAAAGCAGGACGAAGCGGTTTTCGATGCCTTGGGAGGAAAAAACTGTGCTAAAAAATCGGGAAGCATTTTTCACATCGGCAGAAGCCAAAGTCGAGCGCATCAGCGCGCTGTGCCCACTGTATGGGATCCAACCCTAGATTATATGAAATAGAAGGCGCCGGACGTGCAAAAGCGCCGAACAATAGCACAGTTCTGTTCGGCGACTTTGTTGGTACGCTTGCGGTGCAGAATGCGACTAGCTTCCAATCGGGCGGCTGGAACGGGCGTAATGGGTAGACAAACCGCAGCTTTCTTCCCTTTGAAAATTACGTGTGTTTCTAGGCAGAATTTTTGATACGCCGCTGTGTAAAGCGGAAATTTTACGCGGAAGAGGGTGCCCAAGGTGAGCGCGCAGTCTTATGTTGTTTCTAAAAGCAAACCGGAACGAGACGAACGTTGCGACGACGATCTATTGCAAAAAGCAAGCAGATGCATTACTATGAGAAAAATCCGCACACAGAAACGGAGCGCTGTCATGGATGAAAAAAAGGATATGTTCCAAACGATTGACGAATATATTGCCTCCTTTCCGACAGAGATACAAGAAAGAATGCAGGCGCTGCGCAAGGTGATCCGCGAGACGGCGCCGGCGGCGCAGGAAAAGATCAGCTGGGGCATGGCGACCTTTACGCTGAACGGAAACCTGGTGCACTTTGCGGGTCAAAAGAGTCATATCGGGTTTTATCCCGGCGCAAGCGGCGTCGAACAGTTTCAATCGGAGCTGGAAGGCTATAAGACATCCAAAGGCGGTATTCAGTTCCCGTACAGCCAGCCCATGCCGTTCGACCTTGTGCGCAAAATAGTCGCATTCCGCGCACAAGAAAATATGCAGGAAAAAATGAAGAAATAGTGCGATTGGGGCTGACGGCCAAACCCATGGAAGGAAAGAAAGGACCGTCGGATGCAGAAACTGCCGATATTACGCTGGCTTTTGTTCGTCGATCTGTCATTTCCTCTCCGGGGTGTGGGGGACGCCCCACGTCAATGGTTGGAGCGAGATTGCGTTGGGCGACGAACGGAACGCCCTGTGTATTTTGACGTTCTCGCGTTTTTTTATAGGACTTTTTCACGCGCTGTAACGTCGCAATCGCAGTCTTTTTTGAATGTCAAACGCGTCGCTAAAAGTAATCCACTGTGATATAATAATATAAGAAGAAGCACATATTTGGCAGATATTTTTCTGCGTTTGCTTCAGAATGGAGGTGTGGATGAAAGAGAGACCGGGATTAGAACTTGAGACAGTCCGCTTCAATGACGTAATGCAGCTTGCGTATGCTCTTTATGTTTTGCAGTAACTGCGATGACAGGTGCCGCTGCCTATGAGGCTGCATTACAAAAGGAAGACGGAATATCAGGAATTGCGCTCGGCGTGTGTACAGTGTGCTGTTTGTTTTTTTGCATAGTATTTTTCGTGAATGGGTTTATGAACAGAATAACGATTTATACGTTTGGCATTCGGTTTGCAAGAGGATTGCGCATCAAGTATTTACTTTATGAAGAGATTGCGGACATCGATTGGGATCGGAAATATAAGTCGATGCAAAAGTTTGATACTGGAGAGCGCGATGAGAATAGAACGATTTGCAGAATCATAAAAACACGGGGAAGATATACATACGCATTCCAATTGAGCATTCGCGATCCGAAAAGGTTCTGAAAAAGTTTGAAGAAAATTGGAGAATCTATAAAGACAGACATCTGCTATGTTCGCACGATCGTATAAACTCGGAAAGGTGACAGTCTCAAAATCGAAATATATTGTTTAAGGAACCTGGGTAAAGATTTTTGACGAAGCGCAACGTTGGCAAACAGCAGATAGACCCAAAATAGTTCTTGATGATGACGACCGATGAGCGGGTCGTTTTTTATTTGCGGAAAGTGATGAAAATAGTTTAGTTTCGCAATATTTATTATTGACAATAATGTGTCACGCACAGTATAATACGATCAACAGGAGGTGCGTATGGCGACAGAAAAGGAATTGCTTGACAGTTTGCTGTCCGAGCTGCGCAGAGGAACGGTTGTCCTGGCAGTGTTATCCCAGTTGACTCGGCCGCAGTATGGCTATTCACTTGTTCAATTGCTTGCAGAAAAGGGAATGCCGGTTGAGGCAAACACACTGTATCCGCTGTTGCGCAGGTTGGAATCACAGGGCTTGTTGCAGAGTGAATGGGAGACAGACGGCGCAAAACCCAGGAAGTATTATGTCATAACGGAGCAAGGCAAGCATGTATATGTAATGCTCAAAAAAGAATGGGTCAGCACGATGCACAGCATTGCATCGCTGATTGGGGAGGCATAGAAATGGATAACAAAGGGACAGACAGAATAGATCGGTATGTCTATCAGGTTGTGAGACAGCTGCCTGGAAAAACGCGCGGCGATATCGAAAAGGAATTGCGCACGCTGATCAGCGATATGCTGGAGGCACGCTGTGGGGAGCGAGAACCAGCGTTAGAAGATGTGGACGCAGTATTGCTGGAGCTGGGGGAGCCAGATATTCTCGCGGCCCAGTATAGCGGTAAAAACCGATATTTGATCGGACCGACACTGTTTCCGCGCTATTGGTCGATGTTGAAGTTGGTAATGATCTGTGTTGTGGGCGCTGTTTCGATCTCGGTTCTGCTATCTGTTGTTGCCACCGCTGCAAGCAGTCCAATCGCGAGTGAAGAGGCAATCGGGAGCTTCATCGGTAATTTGATCGGCGAATGGATCGGTACGATATTTTCCGCGGCATTTAGCGCATTTGCGTTTGTAACCATTCTCTTTGCCTGTATCGAAAACCGCAATTTCTTTGCGCTTAATCACAAGACGGGAGAAGGAATGGACGCGGTTGCGGCGACACTCGAAGGCAAGCAGGCAAAAAACAATTTTCTCGACAAGCTTCCACCGGTTCCGGTGAAAGAAGCGCACATTTCCCGCGTAGGCAGTGCGTTTGCAATCTTCTTTTCTTTGTTGTTTATGATATTGTTTTTGACCATGCCGCAGTGGTTTGCTGTTGTGTTGTCAACGGCGGAACAGCCGTTCAAAGTTATACACATCTTTAATCTAGACGGTATCAAGCAGTATTGGTTTTGGATCGCATTGTCGTTTATTCTCGGCATGATCCCAACGTTCATGAACCTGATTGAAGGCAGATATACCAAACGGCTTGCGCTTGCACATGTGCTTTGCCAAGTCCCTTCAGTGGCGATTATTATTTATCTCATTACACAACCTGCTATTTTCAACCAGAACTTTTTCGCAGAATTACGTACGGCAATTCCGGAACTGTCGTTGTCGCTCACAAGCTTTGAAAATGGAGCGCCGCATGTCGTTGTTATTTTTATTGCCATTCTTGTTGTGGCAACGCTGCTGGATTTGGGGACGACCGTCTATAAAGCTTATAAATACGACGCCTAAAACAGGTAGTTGTTGAGAAGAGTTTATTAATCGTCTGCGACCCGCTTTTTCCACCCGTGTCGCTGCGGGCTGTGCGCAATGCAATTGAAAATACGTCTCGTTGCGCGCGGTCTGCGTTTGCCGCAATATTTGCGGGAACCCGCAGTATCTGTTTCATGGGAGTAAACAGATGATTACAGCTGCGATCTCGGCTTTCGTTGCAGAGGGCTAGCCTTGTGAAAGGGTGCGAAGGGATTGTAAACGGTACTTGTTACAATTCGCGCGTAAAACAAACTGGCAGAATAGAATCATTCTATCCTGCCAGTTTGTTTGTTTACCACGCGTAGCCTGTGTCTTTTTGCGGAAAGGAAAGAGCGCCGCAGCAATACGCGATTTATGTCCCTTGAAATGTGATGAGTGGAGTTTGCGACGAAATCGTGCGAAGCACAGGGCTCCCGCAAAGCGAAGCTTTGTGGGAAAAAGGAGGAGCAACGGAGCAGGGAAGCGTTCGGCTGTCCCTTCAAGACGAATGCGAATATCGCGTAGTTTGCGAGAAATCGTGCGAAGCACAGGGCTCCCGCACAGCGAAGCTTTGTGGGAAAAAGGAGGAGCAACG
>JAVBRN010000005.1:0-91884 GCA_031547945.1 Oscillospiraceae bacterium
TTGTCGTCACACAGCTCGGCGCCATACAAGCAGGCACTGCCGTTTCTTTGGACCCGGAAGCCTGCACGGTGGATCTCTTAAATGCTGCCGGTGCTTTTGCCGGTTATCCGGTCGCCGCCGGAACCGTAATCGCCGGCGCGGAATCCACAGTGACTTTCAGTTTTTCTATTTCGGCAGTCACGCTTGATTCGACGCCTACAACGTCTCCCGACCCAGCGCCGCCGCACCCAGCTCCACCGCGCCCTGCAACACGCATCCCGCAAACAGGGGATCGTTCAGATTTTTGGGTTTGGATTGGAGCGGGAAGTATAACGCTTTTGATAAGCATAGCTTTCCTTCGCAAAAAAAGCAGAATATAGTCCCTGTTTAAGACACGGAATGCGATCGCATTCCGTGTCTTTTTATGAACGATCTGTTATCCGAAATTCGGCCGATCCTGGTCGCCGTCCGCACGGAACATGGTGTAGCCATCCGGGTCGCTCGTGCACATCGTTATCGTCACGTTTTCCAGCTTGGGCGGTTCCAAATACAGCGGAATAACATTGGGGTCATCGGCGGTGCGCGCACAAAATCCCGCACGCGCCATGGTCTCGTCATCGAGCCCGAACGCGAACCAATCGCAGAAATCCGCGCCGCAGTCTTGCATCAATCGGTCGAGTCCGGCCCCGCATCCTGCGGCAAAGTCGCGGTTCCCGATATAGTCGACCACACGAATAGCCCGGCCCAGCGCGCTGTCGATCTGCCGCACAACCAAGAGCGCGCGCACGATTCCGTGTTCGCGCGCGGCGTAGACGTCATAGTGGAGCCAAGGATGGTCGAAATACCTCTTTTCGAGATAAGATCGATCTTTATATGGTTTATTTTCGGCAAACGCAGCAAAATTCAGCGCCTCCAATTCCTGTTTGTTAAGCAGTGACCATTGATATTCACTTTCTTCTACGCTTTGTGTTTTTTTGGTCGATATGTTGCAAATTGTATAATTTTCTTTTTGTGGATTCAGGCGATAATACTGCGTCATGTCCGCAACATGCCAGCCCTGAAATTCATACAGCGCCCTAGTATTTGCGCGGATATTATTGCAGGCGATTGTACGGCAGCGTGTCTCTTGCTGTATCCAGCCAAGCAGACGAAACCCCAGCCCTGGCGCACCGCCTTTTTTCGCAAGCAGGTAAGACATCCAGATGTCCGGCGTTTCCCTGCCGTTCGTTTTCATATAGCCGCACACGCCGCAGATCGTGCCGTCTTCTCCATGGGCAATCGCCAAATTGAGTCCGCCGTCATCCCTGTCGCGATAGTAATATTCAAACATTGTATGGTTGTGGATCAGCGGATGTTCGCCAGGCCAGTTTTCGCGGCAAAACAAGCGAAACGCTTCCAGCTCCCGCTCTTGCAACCGTTCGATTGTAATTTCCGGCATGCACTGCTCCTCCGCCAGGCGGCACGATTGCCGCTTGTTTCTGTCAGATCTCCGCCTCCAAAAAGTGTACAAACACTCCCTGCGGTTTTCTTATCCTCGTCCAATCCCATTGCACTTGGACGCCCACATGCCGCAGCCGGTTAAATCCCAAATGCTGTTGAAACGCAACCGTGAAAAGAATAACTGCGCCAGGGCAACCCTGGTTTTCTTTGACGCGCCGCGACGTATATTGATGTTTTTTGTGCGCCATCGCGCGGTTTCACCGCGCACGCAATCCGCTTTGCGGATTATTCTGCGTGTCAAAAAGTCCTTTATAGAACGCGAGAACGTCAAATGCAGAAGGGCGTTCCGTTCGTCGACTTTTGCAATCCCGCCCCAGCCACCCGATTGGTGAGGACTGTCCCACGCATTGGAGACGAACTGACAGGTCGACAAACAGAAACAGCGCAGATTCGGCAGTTTCCTGTATTCGACAGCTTTTATTTCGTTTAATGGGTTTGAGGTGATGTCCCAAATGATTGGGCGGCAAGGCAGGTACCTTTCGGCCGTCGGATCGTTTTGTGCACGTTTTTCACGACCTGGGGTTGTTTGACAGCCTGCGCAATCCGCTTCGCGTTTGCTCTCCGCGCTGCGCGCGGCGCTTGGCACCGCCGTGTTTTCGGGCACGTCTAAAACGCCGCACCACCCGCCACCGGAATGACCGCACCGGTGACAAACTCGTTTTTGTCGTCCAGCAGCATCCGCACCACCGGCAACAAATCTTCAATTGTCGCGTTGCGGCCGGTCGGGTTGTTCTGGGCGGATTGCGCTACTGTTAAATCCGCGACCGTACTTAAAAATTTTGTCTCCATCATGTATGGCGCAACGCCGTTCACCGTGACGTTTTTGCCCGCAAATTCCACAGCCAGCGCCTTCATCATGCCCTCGAGCGCATACTTGCAGGACACATAGGTCGCCAAGAACTTGGGCGGCACACCCACAATATAGGATGTGAGCATGAATACAACGCGGCCGAACCGCCGCTTTGCCATCGCCGGCAAAAACGCGCGGCTAATAAGCGCGGCGCTCATCACAGAAATGTTCAGTTCGCGCGCAAAGGCGGTGGCGTCCAGGTTCTTGATGCGGTCGGCCCTGGGTGGCGCAGACGGCAGGTGCACAATTTTAGAAATTGCGATGTCAAGCGCCTGAACAGCTGCCACAAACGCCTCGATGCCTTCAATCGTGGAAAGGTCACCTTTGACCGGAATCACATCGCCGGAGAGCTGCTCCAGCTTATCAGGATACAAATAATAGTGGGCAACGACCGTGCCTTCTAATTCCGCAATCATCCGCGCGCCGACATCGCTGTCCGCGCCGACGACCAAGGTTGCCTGTTTTTCGTCCATAATTCCTCACCGCCATCCTTATTCCGTCACCATGCGTTTCCTTACATGGCGATCCGGTTTCACCGCCACTGCCATCCGATTGACAGGGGACCTATGTCCCACAGGCGTGTCAAAAGAGTTCTTTATAAAGCGCGAGAACGACAAACTGCACAATAGCGTTACGTTCGTAGACCTTTGCAATCCCGCCCCGGCCAGCCGATTGACATGGGGCTTTGCCCCACACCCCGGAGATGAATGACAGGGCGACGAACGGAAACCAGCGTAGTATCGGCAGGCTTCTGCATCCAACGGGCCTTTCATTTCCCGAATTGATTGGGCAGCAGGGCTGGGTATCTTTCGGCAGTCGGATACTTTTGTGTACCTTTGGTTCTTTGACAGTCTGGGGGGCAATGTCCGCCAAGCCACCGTTGGAAACGGCCGCCGCATTCTTTGTGCTGCCAATCTGTCCTTATTTCCTTTGCTGTTATCCCAAAACGCCCGCTTTCATTGTCGCTTTGTTCACCGTCACACCGTCCTGGTTTACAATCGATGCCTTGACAGTAATCTGCCGCACCGCCTCGCTTTTCTCAACAACTTCACCTTTCACCGTGAGCGTATCGCCGACAAACACCGGTCGCTTAAATTTGGTGTCGACCTCGTGCAGCAGGCAATGCTCGCCGGGCAGGTATACCCCCGCGAGCGTGGAATACAAGCTCGCGCACAGCATCCCGAATACAACACGGCCTTGGTAACCGCGCGCCTGCGCATAGGCTTCGTCATTGTGCAGCGGATTGACGTCGCCGGTCAGGTCACAAAATTGCGTGCGCATCTCTTCGGTCACTGTCACCGAGAACTGCGCAGACGCGCCAACTTCAATCGTTTCGATTGTATAATTATTCATAATTTCTTTATAATTTTGAGGCGATCAGGTCGATCATCTCGCCGACATTGCGCAGACCTTCCACCTCGCCGACCGAGAATTTTACGCGAAACTGTTTCTCCATCGCGACCAGAATATTGATTTGTTCCAGTGAATCCCAGTCCTCCACATCGGCCGCGGTGGTCTCATCTGTGACAACAAGTTCGTCGTCGTCAAAGATGCCGCGCAAAATTTCGGTGACTTTATCCAAGATTTCAGTTCTGCTCATAATGTACCTCTATCGAATGATTTTTGTTTTCGTAATGCTGCGGGATGGTATAGTTCCACGTGCTGTCCGCGCCATTCTGTGCGGTTTTTGCAAAGCCCAGCGAGCCATAGAATTCCGCGACAATCGCATTTTTTGCGGTTTGATAATAGCTGCCGGTAATCGTTTTTACACCGCGCGCTTTTGCCAGCCGCACAATCTCGTCAAACATCGCATATTCCAGTTCGCGTTTAAAGACGCGGCAGCTCATAATCCATAATTCAATGTCTAAATTATCGCCTTCGACATTGCCGACGATCTCCGTCACAATGCCGTTGTCGCCGAATTTATCTTCCAGGCGACCGTACAGCGTGATCACGTTCGGGTCGGCGGCGCGCGCAGCCATCTCGGCCGGCTGATAGCGGCGTGTGGTCAAATTAAATTGGTTCGTTTTGTTCGCCAGCTGCGTGATACGTTCGAGTTGTCCGCTTGTAACCGGCCCGAAATACCCGTGCATATTGAGCGATTTGAGATACGCGCCATAGTCGGTAAAACTTTCGAGTTCCGCCTCGCGCTGCGCATTTTGCTTGTACATCTCCGCGCGCTTTTTGTCGTCCGCGGAAAGGGACGTAATCTCAAAATAGCCGGCATTGGAAACGGTCTCGGCAAATAGTTCGGGTGTTGTAAGTTCTGGAACGGCAACGCTGTCGCCGGCCTGCCGCACGATCTCGCGCTCAGCAGGGTTGTCGTCCGCAAACACGAGCGAATCCAACCCGATATTCAGCTGTCTGGCGCTCGCCTCCAAATTCAAATGTTTCGGTTCCCAGTTGGCGCGAAAACTCGCGAAATCCTCTGGTTTTAAAACAGAAGATGGATGCGCAAAGCCGCTCTTGGCCGCCGCCTCCTCATTTTTGGAACATACGCCCAAAATCACGCCGATACCTGTCAACTCTTTCGCGTAGCGCTGCATGTCCAGGTAGGCGATGCCCTCTGGGCTTTCGGTGCCGAGTCGGATGCCTTCTACACCGTCGTCGCCGATGATGCCGCCCCAGAGGGTGTTGTCGAGATCGAGCATCAGCGCCTTTTTATTCTTGCCGAAAATTGACTTGACAATCGACGCAACCGCGTGACATAAATAGGGAATTGTATGCGGGCTGATTGCATATTTATACGAATTGTAATAGCTCGGGTCTGTGAATGTCTGCAGCCCATAATAGGCGGAAAGATAGTTTAAATCATTGATAAAAACGTTCTTATGCGTCTCTGCGTAGTCCGCCATCCACTCATTGAGCCGGCGCACAAACCGCACTTTTCCGGACGGGGCCACCGCCTCATAGTTGCCCATCACGCGGACGCGCGGGTACTCATAGTTGTTTTGGATGATCGGGCAGTTTAGCTTTTCCGCCGCCCGCCAGAACGCCGCCAGCTTGTTCTCCGCCGCGCTTAACTTTTGCGCGCAGCTGTCGGCATCCTCGCCTGCGAGAGGCAGGTTGTCCAGGTTATGGATACTGGTGTTGACAAAGACGATGTCGGGCGCGAACGAAGCCAGCGCGCCGTCGTCAAACACAACATCCTCGTAATAGCGGCCGTAGTCGCCCTCCCAGAATGTCGGCCTTATGCCGTTATCGAGCAAAAAGAGTTCGAGAATATTTTTGATTTCACCGATTGTCGTGCCCGACAGCAGCGCAATGCGCTTTTCGAGCAAGTTGTCCTGCTGGAGCAGCGATTTTTTGAGCGCGCGTTTGTTCTGCATCATGAAATCGGCGTCAAATGGATATCCGAGCATAGATCCTCCGTGACTGCTTTTGCACAGTCTTTGCAATATCGCATACTATTATAATGGTAAAAAGGGGATTATGCAAATCCATTTGCGACGTAATAAATTGTAGGATCGCGCAAATTCATGTTATACTAACGTTGAATCTCGCACGATATTGATCTGGAATAAGAGGTACTGCACATGCATATTGTGCTGACAATTCTAGGGTATCTTGTGCTGGCATTTGCTCTGTTTTCGGTTGCCCTGATTGTGGTCGGCGGCTGCCTGGGACAGCGCATCGCCGGTATCAAACCAAAACACGGCATCGACGGCAACTACCATCCGGATCAGTCGGAGGCGGACTTTCTGCAGCCGGGCAATTCGACATTCAAACGTTTCTCCCGCGAATACAACATCTGGTGGAACAAACAGCCGCTTGAACGGTTGGAGATCACGGCGCACGACGGTCTGAAACTTGTCGGCTATCTGCGCCGCGCAGACGATCCTGCTTCGCGCCGCGTGGCGCTTGTTGTGCACGGCATCGAGAGTGTCGCAGGGGAGATGGGCTTTATCTCAAAAATGTTTCTTGCGCTCGGATACCATGTGCTCGCCATCGATCTGCGCGCGCACGGCGCCAGCGAAGGGAAATACATCGGTTTTGGCTTTTATGAACGCTATGACATCATCCGCTGGCTCGACCGTATCAACCAGATGTTCGACGACGACTGCGAGATTGTGTTGCACGGCATCTCGATGGGCGCGGCCTCTGTGATGATGACGGTAGCCGAGCGCGATATGGCGGACAACGTCGTGTGCGCGATTGAGGATTGCGGATTTTCCAAAGGCGATGTCGAGCTCTACGAACACTTGCTGCGTGACTATCCGCGGCTGCCTTATAAACGCGCGATGGTTTGGGTTGCCTGCACGCTGCAACAATGGCGGGCCGGCTACAGTTTTGCGCAAGTTGACTGTGTGGAGGCGGTTTCACGCAGCCGAGTTCCGCTGCTGTTGATTCACGGCGACATCGACGAAACCGTGCCGTTTTGGATGCTGGACGCGTTATATGAGGCCGTTTCCGGCGAGAAGGAAAAACTGGTTGTTCCCGGCGCAAAGCACGCCGTTTCGTTTCTGCAGGACGAGAAGCGATACACTGCGGCTGTTCGCAACTTTTGCAACCGGCATTTTACGGTGAACTGCACATCCCCCGAATGAAGCCTCGATCGCTTTTGGCATGCCTATCCTTGCGCTGAAGAATGTCCAGTTTCAGGAGAACGGCAAGTAAACAGTTACAAGACATCGGTAAGTCGGCGAGATAAACTGAACAGGAACCCGAAAGAAGAGGGTGCCCTGTTGCCGTGGAAAGAGACAGGCGTCTTGGCACAGAGAAAAGAATTTTAAGGAAACCGAACCCTTTCATCAATCGCCCCTTGCGCCCTTGCAAAACCGCGCTGCGCCGCCCGCGCGGAGTTCTCGCTTCATTATTTATTTGCGCGGGATTTTAAACGGCGAGGATCATGCTGTTCCGCTGCGAAAATGGTATTGTGCCGGATCTTGACACGCAAAAAATTTATAAAACGCGAAAACATAAAATACACAAGGCGTTCCGTTCGTCGGCTTTTGCAATGCCGCCCTAGTCATCCGATTGACAAAGGGCTTCGCCCCACATCCGAAGAGGAAATGACACGGACGGAACAGCGCTGTATTTGGCGCTTTTATGCGTATCCGTTGGCCTTTTATTTCTTTCCGAATCCCCAATTGATTGCGGCAAGGGGGATATCTTTCGGCCGTCGGGTCGTTGTTTACACTTCTTTCGCTACCCTGGGTTCTTTGACAGCCTGAAGCGACCGCCAAGGCGGCCGCTTCGCTATACACACTGTTATATTTTTGTGATGACCGCGCCGGGGTAATAATGCCCGAGGATCTCGGCATAGGTTTTTCCCTGTTTGGCCAAATAATTCGCGCCGTTCTGGCTCATGCCCACACCATGCCCATAGCCTTTTACCTGAAACACAAACGACCCGTTTTCATAGGATAGCACAAAGGCTGCCGAGCGCAGTCCGAATACTTCGCGCAGGGAAGTGCCGGCATAGTTGCGGTCGCACAATGTCTGATTCAACACCGTGCCCGCTTCGCTGACGGTGGCGGAGCCGATCCAACTGGACGGGTCCCCAGATGTTTCAAAGTCTTTGTCGTAGGCGCGCAACAGGTCCTCAAGCTCGTTGGGCGCAAATTTCACTTCTGAAAGATAACCCTCCGCCTCTGCGTCCCAGGCGCTGTCTACCGAAACCAGATAGGGAAGTGCTGTTGTAAAAATAGTTTCGCTCGCTTCGGTTCTGCCCGGCGAGATCGCGTGATAGCAAGCGCTGATCGGTTTGCCGTCGTAATACAACAGTTCCTGCAGCGTTTCGTCTACCGCCTGTTCCATCTTTGCGTAATATTTATCAAAGTTGCTTCCATAACATTCCTTCGCGCCGCCCTGCGTCATGTATCCGGTATAAAAACGGCTGTTCACTTTAAAATAGCCGCCCATGAGTTCCGGATCGGGTGTTTGGCGCCGCATCTCCTTTACATTGAGCGCGTAGGTATGAATTGCGACCGCCTGCGCTTTGAGTGCTTCGAGTTCATAGAGCGCGGGCATCTCACACATAAGCGCGCCAAGCACATATTCCCGCTCGGTGAGCGTCAATGTTTGTCCGGAAGCCTCATCAAATACGATGATCTCGCCGCCTTGATAGGTATCTCCCGTGCCGCCCTGTTCTCCCTGCGGGTCTTTTGTCGCTGTTGCGGGTGCGCGGCCGGACAACAGCGACAGCGCGGGGGTGAGCGCAATGAGTAGCGCAAATAACAACATGGGTCCCAACTTCCGTTTCATAGTCATCTCTCCAGGCAGATTGCAAATTTTGATTGCTTTTGATAGAATATCCTTTAAAGAATATATAGGAATTCGGCAGGGTTGCGGTGTAAACCGCAATTTTCCTTCTGCATAGATCCTGTCCGTAAATCAGATACAGAGAAGAGGTTTATAACATGCCGACCATGACACCGCAATTAAAGGATTCCCTTACATATCTATGTCAGGAGTATCGCAAGTATAACTATATCTCGCCCGAAGACTGGACCAAATACGATGTCAAACGCGGGCTTCGCAACGCCAACGGCACCGGTGTGCTTGCGGGTTTGACGAGCATCTGCGACGTTGTCGGCTATGATCTTGTCGATGGCCAGCGCGTGTCCTGCCCTGGCAAACTGATCTATCGCGGCATTGATGTCGATACCATTGTCGATGCCGGCAAGCGCGACGACCGCTATATGTACGAAGAGGTCGCCTGGCTGCTGCTGTTCGGCTCGCTCCCCAACGCGGAGCAGCTGGAGATGTTCAGTTCCGTGATTGCAAGCCTCAGCGAGTTGCCCGAGGGCTTCACGGAAAATATGCTGATGAAATCACCCTCGCCGAATGTCATGAACGCGATGGCGCGCGCGGTTTTGGCGCTCTATGCTTACGATGAGTTCGCCGAAGATCAGTCCCTGGAAAATACGATTTATCAGGCGATGACGCTGATTGCCTGTACGCCGACCATCATGGCGGGCGCGTATCAAGTCAAGCGCCGCGCGTTTGATAAAAAGAGCATGTATATTCACCAGACCAAAACAAACCTTTCACTGGCGCAGAACATCCTGCGCATCAACCGCAGCAACAAGCAGTTCTCCGAAGAGGAAGCTATGCTGCTCGATCTCTGCCTGGTGCTGCACGCCGACCACGGCGGCGGCAATAACTCAGCATTTTCCACGCGCGTGGTCACCTCGTCCGCAACCGATACCTACGGCGCCATTGCGGCGGCGCTGTCCTCGCTCAAAGGCCCGCGGCACGGCGGCGCGAACATCAAAGTCATGGAGATGCTCGACGAGATGAAAGGGGTTGTCAAAGACTATAATGACGACGCCGAAATCGCACAGTTCCTCGAGGATACCCTTGATAAAAAACGCGGCGACGGCAAGGGCTTGATCTATGGCATCGGTCACGCCGTCTACACCAAAACCGATCCGCGCGGCGTGATTCTGCGCGAGAGCGCGGCAAACCTCGCCCACGAAAACGGGCTGGATGACGACTATAAGCTTCTTTGCGCTGTCGAGCGGCTCGCGCCCGACATTGTCATGCGCAAAAAGAATATGAGCGCCGTCTGCGCGAACGTCGACCTGTATTCCGGCCTGGTGTTTCGCATTATGAATATTCCGGAAGATCTCTATACGCCGCTGTTTGCGGTGTCCCGCATGGCGGGCTGGTGCGCCCATCTTGTGGAAGAACGCCTCTTCGGCAACCGGATCATTCGCCCCGCGTATAAATATATTGGCGTCGAGCGGGATTATACCCCGCTTAAGGAGCGCAAATGAGAAAGCTGTACCGCCCGTTGGCGTTGCTGGCACTGCCGCTGTTTGTTTTGCGGCTGCTCGATGTGATCCTTGACAACATTGATCTGCGCACTGGCTTTTCCCGGGCCGGCGGGTTGTTGAAAACCATTCTCATTCTGGTTGTTATCTTTGGCGCGGCCGGCTATCAGTGGTTCCGCGCCCGCAAAATAAGCCCTGCACAAAACAAGCCGGCGCCCAGCGTGCTCTCCGCGATTTTGTTGTTTTTTTCCGCAGTCGGCGCTGTTGCCGGCAGCATCGGCTTGTTGACCGAAGTTTTTCAGCGCGCGACATGGGAACAGCTGTTCCTATCCAAACAAAAATTGTTTGCGGTAAATATTACAGATACCCATTTCCGCATAGAATTTTGGTGTGCCCTCTGCGGTTTTTTGGCTGCGGCCTGGTTTTTGTTTGCGGCAATTCGCATGTTTCAAAACGGTGATCTTTCCGGGCAACCGATATTTTGCTGTGTGCCAATCCTTTGGTATTGCCTGCGCACCCTCAGCGATTATGCGTTATCGCCCAACCCTTACAACACATTTTGGTTGACAAGCATCGCCGTCAACATGATTTTGGCGTTGCTGTTTCTGCAATATATGCGCGCGGCTTCGCTGCATTATCCGGAATCCTTTGCCGTCAAACTCGCGCCGTACGCGCTGCTGGCATTTTTGTTTGCTGTCTCGTTTCAGCTGCCGGTCGCGCCATTGCTCGTCCAGCGGAGTCTCGCTTCTTTTACACTCTCGCTGGTTGATGTTTTTGCGGCGGTTGCGGTTTTTGTTGCAACTGACCTTGCCTTTGGAGGAGAAAAACCCGCATGAAAAAGAACTGGCAAAAAACACTGGCCAAGATCTTAGTTTTGACGCTGATAATTGTAATGCTGCTTGGCGTTGTGCTGGCCATCTTTATGAGAGGTTAAGCGTATTGTCTTTTTTTCGCCGGCTTCTTTTGAAACAGGCGCGCCGATGGCGTAACTTTCCGCGGTATTAGACATTCCGGCACCGCCATTGTCGAGCCGGTTTTTGTCGATCGAGATTTGGCCAAAACGAATACTTCGGTATCTCACGAAAAAGCGCGACGTCCAACAAAACGATCAAGGGATGCATGACATAGATTGTCAAGCATCCCTCTATTCATGATCAAATCGCTTTGCTGTCAAGATCGGCGCGTAATATTTTGAAAAGTTCTATCCAGCTCCTGTCTTCACGAAAAAATCCGCACGGATAATATATGACACTGGGCCACCTTGCTTTTTGAGAAGCCCCAAATCTTCTATAAAAAGTTTTATGCTGCGCAACGATTGCCTGCGGGCCTATTCTTACCAAAAGCTTGTATGGATTTTTCATATCCAAGCGTTTTATCGAAAACCGCCGTCTCCGGTTGTTCGCCAAAAAACACAGCAGTGGATGCAGATTCCAACGCAATGGCCACCAACTTTTTGCCGATGCCTCGCCATCGATAATCAGTCAAACCCAATCGTTCTATATTGTACTAAAAACTAGCCGTCCGATAATACCCTTACACATCCAACGCGTTTGCATTGTCCCCAAGCAGTTATCTTGATCTTTTTATGAAGGGCATCTGGCGCATTTAATATAGCATATAACCCAGTTCATGGTTCGCCCTATGTATAACTGCGGTCGCGTCTAACTGCTTATCATCAGATATATATCCAATCATCAAACAACAACTGCTCCACTAATTAACTATTTTTTTTAGGGTCATGACTAGAACAGCCCAGTAAAAAGGTGCTAGAAAACAGTCATGAAGCCGAAAAACAAGTATGTGAAACGTTCGAAGATTTCTGAAGCCAAATTCAGGCAGATTGTGAAACTGTTTTGCATTGATTTAGATGCAATGCAGATAGCTGAAATCGCAGGACTGAACCGCAACACAATCAACCGATATTTGACTGGCATCAGAACGCGGATTGCGGAATTTTGCGAACAAACATCCCCGATAGAAGCAGGGCAGGTAGAAGTAGACGAAAGCTATTTCGGCGGGCGTCGCAGCGGAAAGCGTGGTCGTGGCGCCGCTGGGAAGGTTATAGTCTTCGGCCTGTTCAAACGAAATGGCAAAGTCTATGCTGAAATTGTGCCCGATGTGAAAAGCTAAAACGCTGCAACGCATCATTAGAGGCCATGTATCTATGGATTCAGTCATTCATTCGGACAAGTGGCGCGGTTATGATGGTCTGGTGATGTCGGCTTTGAAAAGCATTTTCGTGTAGACCACGGCAAAGGCGAGTTTGTGAGCGGTTCTTCTCATATCAATGGCATTGAAAGTTTCTGGGGCCTCTTCAAAATGCGCCTTGCCAAGTATCGGGGTGTTCCGAAATCACACTTCTATCTCTATCTCAAAGAGTGCGAATTTCGGTTCAACTATAGGCCAGAGGATTTATATCATCTGCTCTTGAAAATCATCCGTTTTCATCCTCTGTTCTAGTCATGACCCTTTTTTTATTATCTAAAACGCAACTGGCAAACAAACTGGCAGCGGGGATGAATTGATGCCCCTCTGCCAGTTCCAGTTATCGTACCTCGACACAATTTTTCGAGTTTTTGTAGCTACAATGCAATTGGTGATACCGCTCCCGGCAAACACCTACACCTCGCTTGGCACCTTTGCCGCTTCGAACTCCGCTTCCATCTCCGCCGAGGGCTTTTTGTCCAACAGCGACACGACAAGGATGCACAGGCAGGAGAACAAGAACGCCGGCAGTAATTCGTACAATCCGAACACGCCGCCCATCGGCTTAATGACCAGTTTCCACAAAAACACCATTGCGCCGCCGCCCAGCATACCGGCCAGCGCGCCCCAGCGGGTGGTGCGCTTCCAGAACAGGGAGAACAGCGTGATCGGGCCAAACGTCGCGCCAAATCCCGCCCAGGCAAACGAAACGATGGTAAAGATCACACTGTTTTCGTCGAGCGCAATCAAAATGCCAATCGCGGCAATAGCAAGCAGCACAATGCGCGACATCGTCATCACCTGTTTGTCGCTCGCTTTTTTGTGAATCACACCCTGGTATAGGTTTTTGGCAAATGCAGAAGCCGCGATCAGGAGATAGGAATCCGAAGAGCTGATGGCCGCCGCCAAAATTCCCGCCATAACAATGCCTGCCAAAAATGCGGGCAGCAGGCTGGTGGACA
Source organism: Oscillospiraceae bacterium (assembly GCA_031547945.1). Taxonomy (GTDB): domain Bacteria; phylum Bacillota; class Clostridia; order Oscillospirales; family Ruminococcaceae; genus JAVBRN01. The sequence continues at coordinate 13,218 of JAVBRN010000005.1, forward strand.
GCACAATAAAAATATTCTCCGCGCCGCTCGGCGTGGACAGCGCGCTGTTGATTGGGAACAATGCGCGGCCGAGAATACCGATCATGACCGCGGCTGTCAGAGAAATCAAGACCCAAATGGTTGCAACGCGGCGCGCCCGCGTAAGCTCTTTTTCTTTGCGGATGCCCATAAAGCGCAGCACAACCTGCGGCATGCCAAAGTAACCAAGACCCCAGGAAAGCGTAGACAAAATGGTTAAAAATCCGTAGGGCAGGGCAGAACCGAATGACGGAATATTGGCCGCCGTGGCCTGTTGTATGCCGGCCTCATTGACAACCGGATTGGCCGTGGTGAGAAAGCTCCAAAATCCATCGATGCTCTTTGCGTTTTCGATCACGGCGCCCAATCCACCCGCGCTCACCGTGCCGATCACCAGAACCGTGACCAGCGCAAAAACCATAACAATCGCCTGCATAAAATCAGAAGCGCTCTCTGCCAGAAAACCGCCCAAAAACGTATAGGCGAGAATAAAAACCGCACCTACAATCATAACCGGTACATAGGGCAGCTGAAACAGCGTTGCAAACAGCTTGCCGCATGTGACAAAGCAACTCGCCGCATAGACGGTAAAGAAAATGAGAATAAACAGCGCCGCAACTGACAAAATGATTTTTTTCTTTTCCTTAAACCGGTTGCTGAAAAAATCAGGCACGGTAATCGCGTTGTCCGCAATGACCGAATACCGGCGCAGCCGCTTTGCGACGATGAGCCAGTTTAGATAGGTTCCAACGGCCAACCCGATCGCTGTCCAGGCCGCATCGGCAAGCCCGCTCCAATAAGCGACACCCGGCAAGCCCATCAACAGCCAGCCGCTCATATCCGATGCTTCCGCACTCATTGCAGCGACCCAGGGACCGAGTGAGCGTCCTCCTAAATAAAAGTTGTCTGGATTTTGGTTTGCACGCTTTGCAAAATAGATGCCAATTCCAATAACGGTGAGCATATAAAAGACCATCGCTAAAAATATCAAAGTCGTATTGCTCATAAAATTCCCTCCTTTTTAACCCTTTTGAAGATTATAACAGAGCCTTTCACGCTTGACAACGAAAGCCATGTCTTTTTTTCTACATCATTTGAAGCTGGGGTCAATTATACTAGTAGAAGCAGCCTTGCCGCATCTCTATCAATTTTCTTTGATTCTAGATTTTTCGTCAAAATTAAACAAAATTCTGCAATTTATTTGTCGATCTCTTAAAATTTATTCATTTTTCAATAATTTTATCTTGACATTTGGGAGATTTTGTCATATACTGTCGTTGAGGGTTAGGGGGCGCTACGCCCCCAGTCCTCCTCGGTAACTTTAACTGCTTCTCGAATATTCGCGCAGCAGTTACTTTTTCCAAAGACAAGATGCAAATCTTGTTTTTATACCGTATTCTACGGTTTTTTATCCTCTCAAAAACGCTTCGGGATTAGGCCCCCGAAGCGTTTTTGTCTGTTTCACGATTTGCCATTTTCAAAAAGTCTTGATTCACTACTTGCCGCCCCCATTTTGCGCGTTTTGTTCGCATAAAAGAAAAACGCCGAAGCTGTGTATCTTTGCTTCGGCGTGTCTTTTGTTTGTTCGTTTTCAGTTGACCAGGGGCGAGATCGGTTTGTCCGAATAAATCCGGGAAATCGCCTCTGCAAACACGTGCGCGCACGAAAGAATTTTGATCTTGTCTATGCGTTTTGGTTCGCTGATGTCGATGGTATCCAAAAAGACGAGCTCTCCGATCGGACAATCTTTAATACGGTCAATCGCGGGCCCCGAGAGTACCGCATGCGTGGCACAGGCGTTGATGGAAAGCGCCCCGGACGCTTTGATCGCTTCCGCCGCGCTGCACAGCGTTCCCGCGGTATCTACAAGGTCGTCATAGATAATAATATGTTTGCCGGCGACGTCGCCGATGATATTCATCACTTCGCACTCGTTCGCTTTTTGACGGCGCTTGTCCACAATCGCAATCGGCAGTTCCAAACGTGTGGCAAAGGTACGCGCGCGGTTGATTGAGCCAACATCGGGCGCCATCACCACATAGTTGTCGCGGTCTCCGCCAAGCTTTGCCTCGTAATAGGCCGCGAGGGTCGGCATCCCGACCAAATGATCCACCGGGATATTAAAGAACCCTTGGATTTGCGGCGCGTGCAGATCCATGGTCAGAATGCGATCCGCGCCGGCTGTTGTAATCATGTCAGCCAACAGTTTTGCAGAAATTGGGTCACGGCCTTTCGCCTTGCGGTCCTGCCGCGCGTAGCCGTAGTAGGGAACCACCGCCGTGATACGGCCCGCCGAGGCGCGCTTGAACGCGTCGATCATAATGAGCAATTCCATGATGTTGTTGTTCACCGGCGATGAAAGCGGCTGTACCACAAACACATCGCTGCCGCGCACCGATTCGTGCACTGAGACCGAAATTTCGCCGTCACTGAAGGTGCCGACATCACTTTTTCCGAGCGGCAACCCGAGATACTCCGACATTTCTTTCGCCAGTTTGGGATGTGCGTTTGCTGTAAAAATTTTGATGTCCCGACCATGCAAGTTCATATCAAATCCTTCCCCTTTGCCAATCAAACACGTCTGCTTTGCCCGAGACCGGTGTTACCGTTTGCTTTTTTTCTCTTTATATTTTTGCAGCTTGCTCGCCGCCCAACCCAGCTTGTTTTCCTGCTTTGCCCGGCCGATCGCAAGCGCGCCGTCCGGCACATCTTCGGTCACAGTGACGCCGGCGGCGGTATATGCACCTTCGCCCACGGTCACCGGCGCAACCAGGTTGGTGTTGCAGCCGATAAATGCGTAATCCTTTACGGTCGTGCGGAACTTTTGCTCGCCGTCGTAGTTGACAACAACAACGCCGCAGCCAAAGTTGCAGTGCTTGCCGATATCACTGTCGCCAATATAAGTCAAATGCGCAAGTGATGTGCCGTCGCCCACCGTAGAATTTTTCACTTCCACAAAGTTGCCGATCTTCGCTTTGTCGCCAATATGGCTGTTGGGCCGCAGCTGTACGAACGGGCCGATTGTCGCGCCGTCGCCAACCGTGCTGTCGGCGCACTGGCTCGCATTAATTTTCGTATTGCTGCCAACGGTTGTGTTATCCAAAATCGTGTTTGGGCCAATCACGCTGCCGGCTCCGATTTTCGTCCTGCCGCGCAGCAGGCAACCGGGCAAAATCTGCACACCCGGCTCGATCTCCACATCGGGGCCGATTACAATGCCGTCGCGGCAAAGCAGGTGCACGCCGTTTGTTAAATGCTTCGCTATGGCGTTGTTGCGCGCCACATCGTTGAGCATCAGCAGGTCTGCCGCGCGGTTCGCGCCAAGTGCGATATCTGCGTTTGCCGCAGTATAGCAACTTGCAGATTCCTTTGCGTCCAATAATATGGCGACCGCGTCGGTCAGATAGTATTCGCCCTGCGCATTGTTCGGCTTGATTTTGTCAAGCGCAGTTAATAATTTTTCTGTGTTAAACCAATAGGCGCCGGCGTTAATCTCATGGATTGCGCGTGTTTCCGCGTCACAATCGCTGTCCTCCACAATCGCCGCCAGCGCGCCCTGTTCGCGCAAAATCCGGCCATACCCCGCAGGATTTTCAACCATAGCGCTAATCACGGTTACCGCGCTGCCGCTCTGCTCATGCAATGCAAGCGCACCTACAATGCTTTCGGCATCAATAAAAGGAGCATCGCCGCACAGAACCAGTGTATGGCCGCCGCGATTTTGCAAAAAATCCCTGGCGCACATCACCGCGTGTCCCGTGCCGAGACGCTCGTGTTGTTCCATAATCACACAGCCTTCAGCCGCTTGTTTCACATCCTCGCTGCTCGCCACCACGCAGATATCCCGAATGCCTGTGGCGCGCACAGCGTCAATCACCCAGCCGAGCAAGGGTTTGAATGCAACCTCACACAAAACCTTGGAATGTGGCGCATGCATCCGTTTCCCTTCGCCGGCTGCCAAGACGACGCATCCGTGTTTGTCGAGTCGCATTTACCCTCACCTCCAGAACAAGTTCTTGATCGTATCTTTATTATCGCAAGTTTCACCGTTCTTTTCAAGCCTTTGGCGTCAGATTCTCACTTTTTAACGACAATGCAGTGGCTTTTATATTCTTTTTCTGTTATAATTATCGACGCGGTTAATTTTGCCATTGCATGGAGAGAGCGGGCGAAAAATCTTGTTTTCTAACAATTGTTATGCAATCGGCAAGCCACAAAATACATAACGATTTAAGGGGGCAACACATGGGCCAAAAATATGTCTACCTCTTTGCCGAGGGAAACGGTTCGATGAAAGAGCTGCTCGGCGGAAAAGGGGCAAACCTTGCGGAGATGACTACCCTTGGCATGCCGGTCCCGCAGGGATTTACGATCACCACCGAAGCTTGTACCCGGTATTATGCAGATGACCGCGCGATTGCGCCGGATATCGAAGCAGAAATATACACCTATCTGGACAAGCTGGAAGAGATGACCGGCAAACAATTCGGCAGCGCCGAAAACCCGCTGCTTGTTTCTGTGCGTTCGGGTGCGCGCGCCTCCATGCCCGGCATGATGGACACCATCCTGAACCTTGGCCTAAATGACGACGTCGTTGTCGGGCTGGCGACCCTGACGGGCAACGAACGGTTTGCCTATGACAGCTATCGCCGGTTTATCCAGATGTACGCCGATGTTGTCATGGAACTCCCCAAAAAACAATTTGAAGTGATCATCGACGAGATGAAGGAAACGCGGGGTGTCAAAGAGGACACCGAACTGACCGCGGACGATCTCAAAGAGATGGTTCAAAAATTTAAGGTATTTTATAAAACCAACCTGGGCACCGATTTCCCCAGCGATCCGCGCGATCAGCTCATGGGCGCTGTCAAAGCGGTCTTTCGCAGCTGGGACAACGACCGCGCCGTCTTTTACCGCCGCATGAACGATATTCCTGCTTCGTGGGGCACCGCCGTCAATGTGCAATCGATGGTGTTCGGCAACATGGGCAACGATTGCGGCACCGGCGTTGCCTTTACGCGTGACCCCGCAACCGGCACAAAGCAGTTGTTCGGTGAATTTCTGATGAATGCGCAGGGCGAAGACGTCGTTGCCGGTGTGCGCACGCCCCAGCCGATCTCGCAGCTGCAAAACACCATGCCCGAAGTGTACCAGCAGTTCGTGACGATTGCGAATACACTGGAAAAGCACTATAAAGATATGCAGGACATGGAATTTACGATCGAAAAAGGCAAACTCTTTATGCTGCAGACCCGCAACGGCAAGCGCACCGCCGTCGCCGCGCTTAAGGTGGCATGCGATCTCGTGGACGAGGGTCTGATCGACCAGACCCAGGCGCTGTTGTCGGTCGACCCGAAGCAGCTTGACGCGCTGCTGCATCCGCAGTTTGATCCGGCGGCACTGAAGGGCGCAACACCGGACGGCAGCGCGCTGCCCGCTTCGCCGGGCGCGGCCTGCGGACGCGTCGCGTTTACCGCCGAAGAGGCGGTGGAACTGGCCGGCAAAGGCGAAAAAGTGATTTTGGTTCGCCTGGAAACCTCGCCGGAAGACATCGAAGGAATGCACGCGTCGCAGGGCATCCTGACGGTGCGCGGCGGCATGACATCGCACGCGGCGGTCGTCGCGCGCGGCATGGGTACCTGCTGTGTCTCAGGTTGCGGCGACGTGAAAATTGACGACGCATCCCGCACCTTTACGCTGAATGGCAAGACCATGCACGCGGGCGACTATGTCTCGCTGGACGGCAGCACCGGCAACATCTATCTGCAGGCAATTCCGACCGTTGAAGCTTCTATCTCGGGCGAGTTTGCCCGGTTTATGCAATGGGCGGACGAGGCCCGTACCATGAGTGTCCGCGCCAATGCGGATACGCCGCACGACGCCAGACAGGCGTTTACCTTTGGCGCCGAGGGCATCGGCCTCTGCCGCACCGAGCACATGTTCTTTGAGAGCGACCGCATCCAGGCGATGCGCGAGATGATCGTCGCCAAAACCGAAGCGCAGCGCCGCGCCGCGCTCGCGAAGATCCTGCCGATGCAGCAGGGCGACTTTGAAAAAATTTACCTGGCGATGGAGGGACACCCGGTCACCATCCGGTTCCTCGACCCGCCGCTGCACGAATTCCTGCCGACCGACCCGGACGATATCGCCGCGCTGGCCGCGGACATGCACCTCACGGTTGAAGATATCAACGCCGTCATCACCGAGTTGCACGAGTTTAACCCGATGATGGGTCATCGCGGCTGCCGTTTGTCCGTTTCCTATCCGGAAATTGCCGAGATGCAGACGACCGCCGTTATCCAGGCGGCGCTCAAAGTCATCCGCGACACCGGCATGCGCGTTGTGCCAGAAATCATGATTCCGCTGGTTGGCGAGCTCAAAGAGCTGCAGTATGTCAAAAATATCGTGACGACCACTGCGAACAAGCTGATCGCGGAGAGCGGCGTTGAACTGCCGTACACCGTCGGCACCATGATTGAAATCCCGCGCGCGGCCGTGACCGCCGACGAGATCGCCACCGAGGCCGCGTTCTTCAGCTTTGGCACCAACGACCTCACACAGATGACATTCGGCTTTTCGCGTGACGACGCGGGCAAGTTCCTGCGGGATTACTACGACAAAAAGATCTACGAATCCGACCCGTTTGCGCGCCTCGACCAAAAGGGCGTCGGCAAATTGGTAGAGACGGCCTGCAACCTTGGCCGCAAGACACGCCCGGACATCAAGTTGGGCGTTTGCGGCGAGCACGGCGGCGACCCGTCCTCGGTGACCTTCTTCCACAACGTCGGGCTCAACTATGTGTCCTGCTCGCCTTTCCGCGTGCCGATTGCGCGCCTGGCGGCGGCGCAGGCCGAGCTCCGCAATCCGCGCAAGAAATAATCAATTCCGTAAAAAACACGAGGCTGCCTGCGGCAGCCTCGTGTTCGCGTAAATCCTTATATGAACCGCTAGGAAAACAAAAGCACAAAGCGTTCGGGTCGTCGGCCTATGCAATTCCGCCTCAGCCACCCGATTGACGTGGGGCTTCGCCCCGCATCCCGGAGATGAATGACAAGGTCGATGAACGGAAACCAGCGTAGAATCGGCAGTTCCTGCAGCCGAAGGCTTATTTCCTCCCATGGAGTTTGGGGACGACGCCCAATGGATTGGCAGAAGTGGGTATCTTTCGGCCGTTGGCTATTTTGTGCACTTTTCGCCGCCCGGGATTCTTTGACAACCCGAAAAACACGAGGCTGCCGCAGGCAGCCTCGTGTTTTATAGCTATTTTTATAATAGACTGTGTTTTATGCTTGATTTCCAACCGACAGAAGCTGCAGATAATAAACACCGCCATCGTTTTTGATTGCAAAGCACAGCTCCTGCATGCCACAGTCAAAATCTTCCAGTTCGTCCTTCTCTTGATTGTAGAACGTTGCGAGGATGTGTGCGCGGACACGGACGCTTTCCGCTGTCTTTTCGACGATTTCCACCTTGCCCCCCTCTGGACAATATCCCTCTACACCGCCAATTGCTGACGGACCATAGACATCATACTCTTCCAAAAAGTACGGCGGATAATAACCCTGATTTTTTGGAATGTTGAATTCTGTAATGTCTATGCCAAACATTCTCATCCCGCGCAAATCCATCTCTTCCCGCGCGACACAGCTTCCGTCAATATTTTCCACATGGATTTTTTCCGAGAGGCTATAGCAAGACCACATAATGGATTCTTGCAAGTCCGGATCCGCATATATCGAACTTGGTTCAATCGCGTAATAGCGTATATTCGAAAGGTCCTCGCCCGATGCGCGTAACAGGTCGCAGAATAGTACTAGCGCTTGGGCTTGGATATCTGCGTCCGGGATGTTGGCGGATGAATAATAATACTGTCCAACCAACGTCGCCGGCGGCAGCTCGCTCTCCGTACCCGAACCAATTTCAGGTCCCGTTTCCGATTCCGTGATTGGACTCGGCACGCTGAACAGGCTGACGAGCACGATCGTAAGCACGGTAAAGACGGCGACCGCGCCCAAAACGATTGCGGTGATCGCGCCGCCGCTCAATCCTTTTTTTTGCACGGGTTGCTGATATGCCGGTTGCTGATAATTTGGCTGCTGGTAACCCGGCTGCTGATAACCCGGCTGCTGATAGCCCGGCTGTTGATAGCCCGGCTGTTGATTTTGTTGTCCTTGTGATGGATCGTTGTTATAATTCAAACTTACATCCTCCCAATCTTACATTTTCCGTCACATTGTAACGTATTTCAGCATATTTTGCAATAGTTCACCTTTTTTGATATGTCTGTGCAAACATTTTGTTGCTTCGATACGAGAATCTTATTCCTCGCGCCAACAAGTGCGCTTACCGGAAAGATCATAATAGGCACAGAAATCTGACGGCTCCCTGCGATCTTGTCTGCACATAAATCTAAAAATCGCGGCTGTTTTTCATCCTGAATTGGCTCAGTTCGCAGGTCTGCTCTCAAAAACGAGAGTGCGGCTACGTTTGAAATAGGTGCCCGAGGTCAAAAAACTTGATCGGTGACGCGTAATCAATACTTTTAGAGCCGTTATGGATGCCATTCCATAGACAGTAATGAATCTCGGATTGGTTTGATCTCTTACACACTTACCGCCAGACACAACAGGAGCACAAAGGCTGACCGGCCCTTGTGCTCCTGCTGCTGTGTGTATGTTGGAAGAACGGCTATCGAGTGTTGGTGGCGCTGTCAGACAGCGCTGGTTTTGGGCTCGAGCTCCATATGGGTTCCGTTGTGGGATGGAATTTTCACGACATATTCCACCAGTCCGTCATAATCGTGTCGCTCGGTCGTCGCGTTGACGCCCGCCTGTTTCATAATCTCAATGGCTTTTTCAATGGTATTAAAGAAGATGCGCACATCTTTCACCGCCATGGTTCGCCTGGGCGTCTCGGCACTGTCCAGACCCAGCCGCTCCCGCAGCTGCCAGGCGCGTTCCTCAATGTCTCGCGCCGGGTTTTGCAACCCAAAGAACAGCTTGTCCCGTTCACTTTTTGGCAGCGTCAAAATTCGGTTTGCAGCTTCTTGCGTTACGCCGGCTGCGCGGCAGAGCTCGATGCGTTCGTCGCCCAGCGCCAGCAGTTTGATCTTGTTTTGGATTTCTTCCGGCGGAATGCCGATTTGATCGCTTAGGGAATCGTAATCATTAATTTTTAGCTTGTCTATCAGCCCTGCAAGCAACTTTGCTGTTTCAAAACAACTGGGCGGTTCCCGGTATATGTTCTCACATAGCTGTGTAAAGGGCGCCTGCCCAGCTGCGATTACAAATGCCGGCACATGTTTCAAGCCTAGTTGTATTGCCGCCTGCAACCGTCGTCGTCCAGAGACCAGCGTGTACCACAATTCCAGTGGCTCTCTTGAGACAATAAGCGGTTGTACAATGCCTCCCGCGCGGATGCTCTCTGTGAGCTGTTGCTGCTTGTCCGCGTCGTTAACCGCCCAACAAGCGGCGCCTGGTGTCTTGATCATATTGGTCCGAATCATCAGTGCCCGCAGCTTCTTTTCGGTCGACCGAGCCATACAAAACCCCGCCTTTCCTATCACTACGATAGCATAGAGGCGGGGTGTTTACCAGTTAATTCGTTCCTCAAAAAACGGCGGTTTTCGCGCTCTTTAGCGCTTTTTCAGCGGAATTTTTAAGATATTTTTACTTATTCTGGGATAGTTTGGCGGTGTTTGCGATATCTTTTTAATTTTCACGACCGCACGCGTGATTTCGCCTGGCAGCGTAAACTTTTCAACAGCAGTCACGCTGCCCCCTAATATCGCAATCGCGTCGGCCGCTTCCCCGCGTTCCTGCTCCACCTCCGGTCCTTTCATCGCAAGCAGCATTCCGCCCACTTTCACGAGTGGCAGCGCATATTCGACCAGCGCGCCAAGCGGCGCGACGGCGCGCGCGACCGCGGTGTCAAACTGCTCGCGCATTGCGCCGCGCGCGAGTTCTTCCGCGCGGCCGTGCACGGTGCGCACGTCAATACCAAGCTGTTCACAGGCCTGTGCAATGAATCGCAGCTTTTTATCGGTCGCGTCAATGAGTGTTACTTGCAATGCGGGGCGCACAGTTTTCAACACAACACCCGGGAAACCCGCGCCGGTTCCGACATCAACGACACTGCCTATAAGCTCCGGCATGGCGCACAGCGTGAGGCAATCGAGCACATGTTTCACTTCGATCTCACGTGGCTCGGTAATCGCCGTAAGATTCAGATACCGATTCGTTTCCACGACGCAGGCGCAGTAAGCATCTAATATTGAAGCCTGCGCATCCGTCAATTGAACCCCATATTCCTGCGCCTCTTGCAGCAACCGCGCCAGATTCAGCATTTGTGTCTCCCTTTCCGTTCAACTGATTTCATCTCAATTTGCGTTTAGATCAGTGTGTCAAACAAGTCCTTAATAGAACGCAAAAACGATAAAATGCACATGGCGTTCCGTTCCTCGGCCGTTGCCATCCCGCCCCAGCCACCCGATTGACGTGGGGCTTCGCCCCACACGCCGAAGGTGAAATGGCAGGTCGACAAACAGAAACCAGCGTAGTCAGGCAGTTCCCGCATCCGACGGCCTTTCTTTCCTTCAGCGGTTTGGGGCGAAGCCCCAATTGATTGGGCGGCAGGGATGGGTATCTTTCGGCCGCCGGAAATCTTTGTGCACGTTTTTGCGGCCTGGCGTTCTTTGACAGCCAGTTAAACAGCATTCTTTTCAACATGTCTTTTTTAGAATGTCAAAAACTTTGCTGTGTGTGTCGGTCACCGCGGTATGCGCTATACCGTCTTTTCTCGACATTTTACTGCATGCCGTCCGTGCAACCCCGCGATTATCGCCCGTTCTTCTTTAAAAAAACCGTCAATACTGCGATATCCGCCGGATTGACCCCGCTGATGCGCGCCGCCTGCCCCAGCGAAAGCGGTTTGACTTTATTGAGCTTGTCGCGCGCCTCGATGCGCAATCCCGTCACTGTAGCATAATCCAGCGCTGCCGGCAGCACAGCATCCTCCAGCCGGCGCTGCTTTTCCACCGCCGTTTGTTGTCGCCGGAGATAGCCGGCATATTTGATCTCAATTTCCGCGCGCTGTAAAATCCGCGTGGGGATTTCTGCCAGATTCGGATCAAACGGCACTAGATCCGTGTAACTGATGTTGGGACGCCGCAGCAGCGCAGCAATCGTCGCGCCGGAGGTCAGTGATGCGGTTCCTTTTTGCGCCAGCATCGTGTTCAGCCCGTCACTCGGCGCGAGCACTGTTTTTTCCATGTGCGCAATCTGTGTTTCGAGCTGTTCCTTATTTTGTAAGTATACGCTATATTTCTCATCATCTACCAATCCCAGCGCGCGGCCTTTTTCGCACAGCCGCAGGTCGGCGTTATCCTGCCGCAGCAGCAGCCGGTATTCACTGCGCGACGTCATCATGCGGTAGGGCTCATTTGTACCTTTGGTTGTGAGGTCGTCGATGAGTGTTCCAATATAGGAATCCTGGCGCGTCAGCACAAACGGCGCGCGCCCAAGCGCGCGATGCGCCGCGTTGACCCCCGCGACAAACCCCTGCGCTGCCGCCTCTTCATAGCCGCTTGTACCGTTGAACTGGCCGGCGCCAAACAGCCCAGAGATGCCTTTATATTCCAGCGTGGGCAACAGCGTCTGCGGGTCACAGCAGTCATATTCAATCGCGTAGGCCGCGCGCATCAGCTCGATGTGTTCAAATCCCTCGATTGTGCGGTACATCTCCATCTGCACATCGAGCGGCAGCGAGGAGCTCATGCCCTGCAGATACATCTCGTCGGTGTCAATGCCGCAGGGCTCCACAAAAATCTGGTGCCGCTCTTTGTCCGGGAACCGCACGACTTTGTCCTCGATCGACGGGCAATAACGCGCCCCCGTCCCTTTGATGATACCACCATAGAGCGGCGATCGGTGTAGGTTTGCGCGGATGACCGCATGGGTACGCTCGTTTGTATGCGCGATATGACACACCACTTTGTTTTCGGGCGCAGGATTCATAAAACAATAGGGAATTGTATTTTCGTCGCCATACTGCACACCCAGTTTGGTGAAATCAATACTTCTGCGATGCGCGCGCGCCGGGGTTCCTGTTTTAAACCGGCGGATTGGCACACCGTGTTCCATCAAGTTTTTGGTCAGCGCGGTTGCGGCGCGAATCCCGTCCGGACCGGATGTGTATCCGGCGTCGCCGACATATATTTTCCCGCCAAGATAGGTGCCTGCCGCAACAATCACATTCTCGGCACGGTAAGTCGCGCCTAGCAACGTCTGTACCCCCTGCACCGCACTATTTTCAACGATAACCGCGACAATTTCATCCTGTATGATATCCAAGCCTTGCTGTGCTTCGAGTGTGCGTTTCATATACGCGTGATAGGCGCGGCGGTCGCTCTGCGCACGCAAAGAATGTACAGCAGGTCCCTTCGCCAGATTCAGCATCCGGCTTTGCAGCGTTGTGGCGTCGGCGGCCTTACCGATCTCGCCGCCCAGCGCGTCCAATTCGAAGACAATATGTCCCTTTGCCGTGCCGCCGATCGACGGATTGCACGGCAGGTTGCCAATCGCGTCTAACGACAGGGTAAACACCGCCGTTTTTGCACCCAGACGCGCCGCGGCCAGCGCGGCTTCGATACCCGCGTGCCCCGCGCCGATGACAATTACCTGGTATCGCTGAAACAGTTCCATTGGTTCTCCATTTAAATCTATTGTTTATACACAGGTGGAATTGTATAAGGCAATTTCCGTTGCCCTTTAAACAGTTTCGCCCAACCAAGTCGCCGCGCTATGCGTTTAGCAATTGCCCGAACATATTGCAATCCGCTTCGCAGCTCCTTCTTTTCCCGCGGCGCTTTGTTGGCTCGCTGGCTTTGCCCTAACGATAGTAGAGCAATAAAATCATGCCGAATCGTTGCGGCCTTGTATTTCTTGATTTGGGTTTGGGGCGAAGCCCGAATAGCCGCCAGTGACGTGTCGCTAAACTGCTGGCAAGGTCAAAGACAAAGGGGGTTCCGGCAGGCGTAGCGCACGACGACGCGTGAGGCACAGGACTCCTGCAACGTAACACTTTGCAGGACAACGAAAATGCAGCAAGCGGCGGGTACCCATCCGGTTTATGGCGATCGCGACAAGGCGGGGACGCGCGCTTAACGGCTCTTTTCTTTACACGTTTCCTCACTTTGGTCTCTTGCGGCGCGTGCATTCTTATTTTATAAAATCCCGATACAGCAAACTGGGCTGTATTCCCGTATTGTCCTGGTATTTCCCACTATGATAGGGCAGAAAATCGCCCTCTATTGTGTGATAGTAGATCTGACAGATTTCTACAAACGGATAAATCCGCACCGGCTGGATACACTGGATTTCCAGTGTCCAAAACCCTGAAAACCCGATATCTCCAAATCCTGCGGTCACGTGGATATATAACCCTAGCCTGCCCACCGATGAGCGTCCTTCGAGCATCGGAACAAACTTGTCGGTTGCTGTTTTTTCCATCGTTCGGCCAAGGTAGAGCCTGCCCGGCTCGAGAACGAGGCCCTCTTTTGGAATTTGAATTGTTTTTGTGGCCGGTGGCTGTTTCATGTCCAAAACAGCATCTGTATACACAACCAGCTCGTTGTGCAGCTTTAGATTATAACTGTTCGGATTGACCTGTTTCGTGTTATACGGTTCGATCTGAATGTTCCCGCGCACAACCTGCCGCTCAATTTCCAGCCCGGAAAGAATCATGCCATTTGCTCCTTATTTGCCCACGCAAAATGTTGAAAAGACTTCGTCGAGCACCGTTTCCGTGATCGTTTCACCGGACAACTCTGCCAACGCGGCCAGCGCCTCACTTAAAAGCGCGTAGACCACATCGAGCGTCGTCTGCTCGCTTGCCACCAGCGCATCGGCGATTGCCACATGTGCCTGCAGCGCACAACCGCGCTGCCGCTCGTTTGCAAGCAGTGGTTCGTTCGGATCCAGATGGTCGATCTGGACAGCGTGCGCTACCGCGGTGTCAAGCGTCTCAAGCGCAGTCGCGTCATTGGCGCTGATATAAATGACGTCCATAAAGGTCTGCTCGATTTCCGCTGTGTCCAGCCGCTGTTCCAAATCGGTCTTGTTGACCACCGCGACCACCCGTTTGTCTTTGACCAGTTCGATCACGCGCCGGTCGTCGTTGTCGAGCGCACGCGACGCATCAAAGACCGCCAGCACCAAACTCGCATCCCCCAGCCGGGCCATCGCGCGTTCGATCCCGAGCATCTCCACTTCGTCGCTGCTCTCGCGAATGCCTGCAGTATCGGCCAGCAACAACGTCGTGCCGCCCAAGCGCACCTGCTGCTCTACGATATCCCGTGTTGTGCCGGCAACCGGCGTCACAAGCGCCTTTTGCGCGCCCGCCAGCAGGTTGAGCAATGTGCTCTTTCCCACATTGGGGCTGCCCGCGATTACCGTCGGTACACCGCGCAGCACGCTGGCGCCGATATCATAACTTGCCAGCAGTTTTGCCATCGTCACTTCAAGCGCGCGCAACGCGCGCATCAGCTGTGCTTGATCGACCGGGTCAACATCTTCCTCCGGAAAATCAATATAGGCGGTAATATGCGCCTGCAGGGAAAGAATTTGCTCTTTTAAGGCAGTGATTTTGCGGTAGAGCGCGCCGTTCTGCAGCGCGGCAGCCGCGCGTTCGCCCTGTTGAGACGTTGCATGAATCAAATCGCACACCGCCTCGGCCTGTGTGAGCGTTAAACGTCCATTCAACAGCGCGCGGCGTGTAAATTCTCCTGGCCCCGCCATGACCGCGCCGGCGATTAACAGCTCGCGCAGCACTGCCTCGCACACGACCTCGCCGCCGTGGCACATCAGCTCCACAGCGTCCTCGCCGGTATAGCTTTTTGGCGCGTGAAAAACCAGCGCAATCGCTTCGTCCACAATTTGTCCGTCAGACGCGATTACATTGCCCAGGCGCGCCGTATAGCCTTTGACCTCGCGCAGCGATCCGCCGCTTTTCGTACGAAATATGCTGTCGGCAATCGTATGCGCCGCGCCGCCCGAAAGCCGCACGATACCAATGCCGCCCGCCCCCGCCGGCGTCGCAATCGCCGCAACCGTCTCGCTTTGTTGCATAGCACGTTACCTTTCAACAAGTGTTTTTGGGGTTGTTAGAAACTTTTTGCACGCAAAAAGGGTCAAATGATCTGTGTGACAGCATCCGCGATCACACACCGACCTTTGACCCCGGTGTTTTATTTTTTCTTTTTCGCTTTGAGCTCGCCAAGACGCTCTTACAGGTCAATCTTCCCATACAGTTTGGAAGGATCGATATCGCTCTTTGGCGCGCTTGATGCGCTCTCTGCTCCGCCGTTATTCGCGGGTTGCCCGTTTCGGTAGGCGGCATCTCTGCGGTTGTTCTTGTTGTAATCGCGGCGATCCCGGTTGTGTCCGCCGTTGCCGCCGTATTTGCTGTTTCCGCCTTTTTTGCGATCGCCGCCGCGATGGTCGTTGCCGCGTCCGCCGCGATTGCGGTTGCCTTTGCCACCGCTGATCATCGAAATCACAACGCGGCGATTGGGTTCGGTGCCGACCGATTCCGATTTGACGCCTTCAATTCTTTGAATTGCACTGTGCACAATGCGCCGTTCATAGGGGTTCATTGGCTCCAATGTCTGGTTATACAATGTCTTTTTTACTTTTTCGGCCTCGCGCGCCGCAAGTGCCTGCAACGTTTTGGCACGTTTGCTGCGGTAGTTTGCAACATCCAGCATGATCTTGCAGTAATCGCCTTCCGTACGGCTGCTGACGAGCATGCACAAATATTGTAACGCATCCATCGTTTCGCCACGGCGACCGATGACAAGCGCACTGTCTTCGCCGTCAATGACAAATTTGACGCCGCGCGCGGTTTTAAATGCGGTATACGTGAGCTGGGTTGCACCCATCTTTGCCGAAACAGCCTGGAAATATTCCAGCGCGGCTTTGGCAGGGGCGGTCAGATCCGCGAGCAAAACTTCTTCAAGCGGTTCTTCTGGTTCCTCTTCAAACTGTTCCGAATCCATTGCTGGCTGTTTTGGCTGCGGTTGCGCAACACGCTGCTGCGGTGGTTTGGCCACTGGCCGGTTGTTGCGGTCTTTCGGGCTGCGCTCTTCGGAGAGGTCTTCCTGCTTTGCTTGCTGATCACGCAATAGATCTTTCATCGTGAACGCAGCATCCAGCGGTGTCACTTTCACCTTTGCAGGCGATGTACCGAACAGCTTTTTCTGGGGCAACTCGATAATTTCATAGGTCACGTCATCGCGGGTAAGCCCAAACTGGGCGCATGCATTATCTACCGCTTCGTCGACCGTACTGCCCATTGCAACGATCTCTTGCATAGAAATGCTCCTTTCGGGTTATTAAAATAGCGGCGCTATTTTTTCTTCTTTTTTTGGTTGTGCGCTGTTTCCGCTTCCTCGCGCTGTGCGCTGTCCATTTCTGCTTTATCTTTCGCCGGCTTTGTTTCCTCCGTCTCCGCCGTTTCGCGATCGGTGACGCTGTCTTTATAGCGCTCTTCGTCCAGTTCACGCGCCTTTTGCAAACGCAGTTTTGCCAATTCTGCGGTTGTCATCGTTTTTTCCACCGTCTGGCCGGTCGCTTTGTCTTTTACTTTGACGGTGTGCTTTTCTTTTTTGGATTTGGCCTTTTTCATGGCCTCATACTTGTCCAGCGTTTCCTGCTTTATCTTCTCAGTGTCAACAAATTTACGCAGCAGCGCGGTCTGCCCAATGGTCAGCAAACTGCGGAACCCCCAGAACAAACTGAACGCCGCGGGATAGGTGAATGAAAACACGCCATACAGCGCCGCCATGCCAAAGGTCATCGCTTTGCCGGTTGCGCCACCCATGGCGCCGGAAACAGATTTGTTCATACGGTTGGTGACCAGCATGGAAATGACCATCGCGATAATAGAAAACGCAGGCAACAGCCAGAGCAACGACGGCTGGGAAATCATCGGCTTTTCCCAGAGGTGAACATTGCCGATGCTCATCTGCAAGCTGCGGATGCGCTCTAGGTCGGCCGCATACTGCGGGTTGGCCGCAAGTTCCGAAAATGCGCTGTAGTTTGTCTGCACATGCTGTATGATATATGTTTCTGTATAGCGCGGCACATCAATTTTGCCACCCATCAGGGTCGTGGTCACTGCGGTGAGTTTTGTCAGAAGGTCGGCGGGAATGCGCAACATGAATTTCAGCGGCGCATAGATAACTTCCACCAATCCAAACATTAAGATTAGCGGAAATACCATTGGCAAACAACCGGAAAACGGGCTGATGCCCATCTCTTCCTGCAATTTTTGCATCTCTTGGTTCTGCCGGTTTTTATCATTTGAGAACGTTTTTTGTATGTTCGCCATCACGGACTGCATCGCGCCGGTGCGCGCTGTGGATTTCTGCTGCTTGATTGAAAGCGGAAACATCAGTGCCGTCGTGACAATCGAGAACAAAAACATCGCGAACACATAGGGAATGGGCAGATGCAGAACCTCATCCACAAAAAGATAACACCACCGCATAATATAGCCCAGCGGAACCGCGAGCCATTGCCAGACCTGACCAAAAATATTCATAAACTTTCGAGAACCTCCACCTAACGCAAAGGCGTCCCCTTGCATTGTACTTTTTTTCTTTTTTCGGGCACGGGATCATAACCGCCTTTGCACAGCGGATTGCAACGCAAGATTCGGTAAAAACTATAGACGAGACCCATAAACGCTCCATGGGTCTCTATGGCTTCAATTGCATATTGCGAACAGGTCGGCCGAAAGCGGCAGTGCGCGCCCAAACCGGGCGAAATATGCTTTTGGTAGAGCTGGATGGTCCAGATTAAAAAGCGCTTTATCATGTCAACATTTCCGATCGACAAAAGGGCTCCCTACTGCGTGCTGTTTTGCAATCCGCTGCCCGGAATGACGCCAGCCTTCTCCAAATGTCCGCGCAGAACCTTTTGGATCTGGGTCGATTTCTTTGAGAGAATCGCTTTCCGGCACACAAACACGATGTCGTAATGGCCGTCTGCTCCGCGCAACAGCGCGGCTGCGGCAGCTTTTACGACTCTTCGCGCGCGGTTGCGCTGTACGGCGCCCCCTATTTTTTTGCTCGCGGTAATCCCCATCTGCACGCCGCCGTACCGGCGCCGCACCACATAGGTGACCACAAAAGGCGAGACAAAACACAGTTTGCTTCGATAGGCCCGCGTAAACTGAAAATTCTTGTTTATCGGGCGCGGCAGTTGTGCCATCTGCTTAAAAATAAGAGCCAGCCCGCTGTTACGGTTGGCTCTTTAAGCACTGAGGCGAGCTCTGCCGCGAGCGCGACGGCGCGCCAATACTTTGCGGCCATTGCGGGTGGACATGCGTTTTAAAAAACCATGTTCGCGCGAACGGCTGCGCTGTTTCGGATGATAGGTCGGTTTCATGAAATTACTTACTCCTTTAAAATAGATCCTTGCAGAAAATAAGTATATATGATAAGGAATTTACTTGTCAAGGTGGATTTTATGGATATCCGCCTGTTTTGGGGCATCTGTCTTCTTTTTGTCTCAAAAAATGATACAGTTCCGCTGTCTTTGTTATAAATCTGTTTTCGTTTTTTGATGTTGTTCTATTATACCATGCTGCTACAAAAAAGACCATGCCATCTTTTGGCGCGCAGCGGATAATAACCTGTCTTTTCCCCTGGATTCCTTGCCCTTTTTTGTTGAAACAGGACATGTTTTATGTTATACTGTCTACAGTGTATTATAATATGTAATATTTTAAAGAATTGGTGTGCGGAAAAGAACAAAGATTTCGAAAAATCTCTTGTTCTTTTTTTAGGAGTTCTCCCCATTTTTTTGTTATCAAAGGGGTTTTTTATGGAGTCGTTTGAACAGGTTTTTGCTGCCGTGAAAACATATTGCCGTGAATCGGAATCCGAAACAATCTACAATCTCTGGCTGCAAGGCATTGAGCCCGTTTCCTATACGGACGGGATCGCGACGCTCTCGGTAAGCACGGATTTTATCAAAGCTACTGTTGAAGATCGCTATTTAGTGCTTGTCCAGCGTGGGTTTCAGCAAGTGATGGGGTTTGACGTTCCCGTCCAAATTGTCAGCCGCGCTTCGGTGCCGGCGACCGCACAGGTTGTGCCCACACAGACACCGGAAGAATCGTATACCTTTGAAAATTTTATTGTTGGACAAGATAACCGCTTTGCCCACGCGGCGGCGCAGGCCGTCGCCGCAAATCCGGCGCGTGCTTATAATCCACTATTTATCTATGGCGCGTCCGGCCTTGGCAAAACACACCTGCTGCACGCCATCAAAAACGAATTAAAAAAAACAACCCCGTCCATTAAAGTTCTGTATATCGGCGGCGAGCAGTTCACCAACGAACTGATTGCCGCGATTGCCAGCGGCAATACCGAACCTTTTCACGATAAATACCGTTCTGTCGATGTTTTGCTGGTGGACGATGTCCAGTTCATCGGTGGAAAAGAAGCGACACAGGAAGAGTTCTTCCACACCTTTAACGCGCTGCACAACGCGCAAAAACAAATTGTCCTCACCTCTGACCGTCCTCCAAAAGAGATCAAATCGTTGGAAGAACGGCTGCGCACACGCTTTGAATGGGGACTGCTTGCGGATGTACAGCCGCCGGATGTGGAAACGCGGATTTCTATTCTCTATCGCAAAGCGGAATTGCTTGGGCTGGAACTACCGTCCGATGTCGCCGATTTTATCGCGAACAACGTCAAAAGTGATATTCGTCAATTAGAGGGCGCTGTTAAAAAAATAAATGCTTATTTTCAAATGGATGGGATCACGCCATCAATCGGTCTTGCGCAAAACGCGATTCGCGACATTTTGTCCGAACAACAGCCCACACCGATCACAGTGGAAAAAATCATCGGCGAAGTTGCGCGGACCTTCAGCGTTTCCGCAGATGACATCCGGTCTTCTAAACAAAATGCTGCTGTCTCCGCCCCGCGGCAGATCTCTATGTATATTGTTCGTGAGGTGACAGGTATGACCATGGAAAAGATTGGTCAGGAGTTTGGCGGCCGCAACCATGCAACCGTTGTCTACGCAATCAGCAAAGTGGAAAAACAGATGGAGACCGATTCCCGCACGCGGGAACTCGTGGAAGACATCATTAAAAACAGCCGGGGTTCCTAAAAAATTATCAACTGTTTATTTAACGATTAACAGCTTTTTTTCAACTGTTCGACATCTTCTTTGTGATACCTTGTTGTTTCCACAATTCTTTCACATTCGGTTCTGTTTTTTGAACGGCCAGCATATATGCGCCGTCATCGCAATTTATTCCACTTTTAACAATTTTAACAGGCCCTACTACTACTTCTATCTAACAGTTTCTAGAAAGAGAGAAATGGAGAGCAATTATGAAAATGACCTGTGATCGCAGTGAACTGCTTGAAGCTTT
This sequence comes from Oscillospiraceae bacterium, assembly GCA_031547945.1. GTDB lineage: Bacteria > Bacillota > Clostridia > Oscillospirales > Ruminococcaceae > JAVBRN01. The sequence goes on from JAVBRN010000005.1 coordinate 33,693, forward strand.
GACCGGTGTGTCCAAAGCCGTAAGCGCAAAATCTTCGATTCCAGCCATAGAGGGGATTTTGTTTAAATGTACAAATTACACTGCGACGCTGACTGCATATGATTTGGAGATTGGAATTACGACATCGGTGACGGCACAAATAGAGAATCCGACGGATATCGTCATCAATGGAAAGCTCCTGATCGATATGATTCGGAAAATAGAAGCAGACAGTGTGACCATCGAAACAACAGAAGAACTGAAAATCACAATCAAAGGCGGATTAACCCAATTTACAATTATGGGCATTCCGGCGTCCGATTTTCCGGAACTGCCTGTGCCGGAAGCCGAGGATACGATGTTGATTCCCGGCGCTGTGTTGCGTGAGATGATCGGAAAAACCATCTATGCTGTTTCTACAAGCGACCAGAAACCGGTACATACCGGCACAAAATTTATTTTGCAAAATAATGAGTTAACGATGGTTTCCGTCGACGGTTTTCGGCTGGCGGAATGTAAAAAGAGTGATGTAACAATCAAAAGCGAAACATCATTTGTGGTGCCCGCAAAAACGCTGGTCGAAATCAGCCGCCTGATAGGAGACGGAGAAGAGGAAGTCAGCATTGGAACCGCGCGTCGGTACGGCGTCTTTAAGCTTTCTAATTATACCGTTGTAACACGGCTGCTCGAAGGAGATTTTCTCGATTATACAAAGTCGATCCCACAGGGATACCGGACGCGCGTTAAAATCAACGTACATTCCCTATACGACGCGGTAGAGCGCGCCTCTTTGATTATCAGCGACCGTTTTAAAAGCCCGGTCTGTATGGTATTTGAAGACCATTTTGTGCAGATCAGCTGTGTGACCGCGTTGGGCAACGCTTCCGACGAGCTCTCCTGCGAGACAGAAGGGGAGGTCGTAGAGATTGGATTTAACAATCGTTATATTATGGACGCGCTGCGCAACAGCGGGGAGGAAGAAGTCTATATGGAACTTAGCGGACCGCTTTCCCCCATCAAAATTGTGCCGGTGGACGGCGACGAATTTCTCTTTTTGGTGCTGCCCATCCGCATCAAAAACGCACAGTGATGCGCCAGATAACGATCGAAACAGAATATATTACACTTGCGGCATTTTTAAAATTTGCAGGTGCCGCTATGAGCGGCGGTGAGGCAAAAGCACGAATCACCGCGGGAGAAGTCTTTGTCAACGATGAAATCTGCAGGCAAAGAGGGAAAAAACTAGTTGCCGGCGATCGTGTCCGCATGGATAACGACAGCTATGAGGTTGTGCAATCATGTACTTAATCTCTCACAACTGCATCAATTACCGCAATATCGAGCAGATGTCCTTTTTTCCAAGCAAAGGGGTGAATGTAATCAGCGGGGAAAATGGCCACGGCAAAACCAACCTGCTCGAAAGCGTTTTTCTTTTGACGGGCGCGCGCAGTTTCCGCGGTGGCAAGGATGCCTCTCTCATCCGGGCAGACGCAGAATTTGCGGCCGTGACATCGTCGTTTTTTTGTGAGGAGCGCGCACAGACGATATCTCTGAAAATTTCTTCGGAAAAAGGACGCACGGCGAGTCTCAACAAAGGCAGCGAGGCCAATGCGGCGGCGCTGGTTGGTAAATTTTGCTGCGTTGTGTTTTCGCCGGAACATATGGAATTGGTCAAGGGTTCGCCCGAGACGCGGCGCCGTTTTTTAGATACCGCACTCTGCCAGATTTCGCCGACCTATTTCAGTAGTATTAAGAGATACAATCGGTTAGTCAAACAGCGCAATAGCCTGTTGAAAGATGCGCAGTATATCGGCGCGGCGTTCGAGATGCTTGATGTGCTCGATTCGCAGTTTGTTGACGTGGCTTGTGTGGTCACCGAGCAACGCCGCACGTTTGTCGCGGAATTGCTGCCGCTGGCGCAGCGCACCTACAGGATGCTCTCCGGCGCGCGCGAACAGTTGGATTTTTTTTACAAGTCGACGCTTTTCCCAAACGGCGAAGCCGATTTTGACGAAGGGTTACACACCATCGCAGATTCCAGGGCGGACGAGCTGCGCGCGGGGTATTCCATGGTCGGCCCGCACCGGGATGATATCACGATTTTACTCGACGGACAGGACAGTAAATTGTTTGCCTCACAGGGACAGCAGCGCTGTATCGTGTTGAGCCTGAAACTGGCCGAGGCCGAACTGATGGAACTGAAGTTGTATGAACGACCGGTGCTGTTGTTGGATGACGTGCTGTCCGAACTCGATGCGGCGCGCCAGGATTATCTAATCAGCAGCCTCACCGACACGCAGGCGATTATCTCAAGCTGTTCGCCCGAACTGATTGTCGCGCGCACCGACGCGCAAGTATTCCGGATGGAGAATGGACGGTTGCGCGGGTAACTATGGTTTAGGATTGTGGTGCAACAGCGGGAATCCCGTTGAATCAGGCAACTTCGTTGAGCGCAGGTTCCAAACCGACAGGATTCCAAAGAGGCGGCGCGCAGCAAGACAGGTAAAACTGCCGGGCTTTTCCTGCAAACGAGCCGTTGTCGAAACAAAAACGAGTAAAAGGAAACGATTCATGTACATTCATTTGGGCAGCAATACGGTCGTCACGACAAAGAGCATTATCGGCATCTTTGATATCGATTATTGTTCCATCAGCAAGCGGACGCGCGCGTTCCTGCGAACGGCACAACAAAACGGAATGGTGATTAATATCACGGATGAGCTGCCAAAATCGTTTATACTTTGCCGGGAACCGGACGGCGATAAAGTGTATATATCGGGCATTTCGCCCGCAACGTTGCGCAAACGCGCGGATTACCTCAGCGAACTGAAAATTTCTGGCGAAAATCATTAAGGGAGCAAGCATGGATACAAACAAGACAAAAAACACACCGGATCACGAAGAACAATATGGCGCCGAACAAATCCAGGTCTTGGAAGGGCTGGAAGCGGTCCGCAAGCGTCCGGGCATGTATATCGGCACCACCGGACCAAAGGGATTGCACCATTTGGTCTATGAAATTGTAGATAACGCGATCGACGAGGCGCTCGCCGGCCACTGCGACGAGATTTGCGTCACGCTGAAGCCGGATGACGTCGTCGAAGTCTCTGATAACGGGCGCGGCATCCCGGTTGGCATCCAATCCAAAGTCGGCATTCCCGCGGTGACGGTGGTGTTTACCGTGCTGCATGCGGGCGGCAAGTTTGGCGGCGAGGGCTACCACTTTTCGGGTGGTTTGCACGGCGTGGGTGCTTCGGTGGTCAACGCGCTGGCAGAGTGGCTTACGGTGCGCGTGTATGTAGACGGCAAAGAATATGTGCAGACGTTCGCGCGCGGCGTCGCGCAGAGCGAGTTGCAATGTGTTGGCGACACCGATAAAACCGGAACCGTCGTGCAGTTTAAAGCGGATGCCGAGATGTTTGAGGAAATCCACTTTGATTTTGAGACGCTCGAAACGCGGCTGCGCGAACAGGCGTTCCTGAACGCGGGGTTGAAAATCGTGCTTGCCGATGAGCGCGGCGACGAACGCGTTGAAGAGGCGATGCAGTATGAAGGCGGCATCCGCAGCTTTGTCGAGCATATCCACACGCGGCGCCAACTGGAAGTGTTGCATCCCGAAGTGATTTACTTTAAAACAGTCGCAAACGACTGCGAGGCCGAGGTCGCGATGCAGTACAACGACAGCTATAACGAGCTGCTGCTATCCTTTGCGAACAACATCCACACAATCGACGGCGGCACGCATGAACAAGGCTTTAAAAACGCAATCACGCGCGTATTTAACGACTTTGGCCGAAAAAAGAGCTTGCTCAAAGAGAGTGACAAAAACCTCTCGGGCGACGATGTGCGCGAGGGTTTGACGGTCGTCATCAGCGTCAAACTGCAGGAAGCCCAGTTTGAGGGCCAGACAAAAGGAAAACTCGGCAACACCGAGATGCGCGGTATGGTCGAGACACTGGTCTATCAAAAACTGATTGACTTTTTTGAAGAAAATCCGGGCGTGGCCAAAACAATTTTTGAAAAAGCGCTGGGCGCCGCGCGCGCGCGCGAGGCGGCGCGAAAAGCGCGCGATCTCACCCGCCGCAAATCCGCGCTCGAATCGGCATCGCTGCCCGGCAAACTTGCCGACTGTTCCAAGCGCGGCGCGGAAGGCACCGAGCTTTATATCGTAGAGGGCGACTCGGCGGGCGGCTCGGCAAAGGAAGGGCGCGACCGTCGGTTCCAGGCGATTTTGTCGCTGTGGGGCAAGATGATCAACGTGGAAAAGGCGCGCCTGGACCGCATTTATGGAAACGACAAACTGATGCCTGTTGTCATGGCAATTGGCTGCGGGCTGGGCGACGAATTTGATATCACAAAGCTGCGCTATGGCCGCATCATCATCATGGCCGACGCCGACGTCGACGGCGCGCATATCCAGACGCTGCTGCTCACCTTCTTTTTCCGTTTCATGCGGCCGCTTTTGGATGGCGGGCACGTCTATCTCGCGATGCCGCCGCTCTTCCGGCTGCAAAAAGGCCAGACGCTGCGCTATGCCTATTCGGACAAGGAGCGCGACCAGATCGTTGCGGAAATGGGCGGCAATGTCAAAATCAATCGCTATAAAGGTCTTGGCGAGATGAATCCCGGCCAGCTGTGGGAGACGACAATGGATCCCGATTTCCGCACGCTGAAAAAGGTCGAGATCGACGACGCGGCCAAGGCGGACGAGGCGTTTACCATTTTGATGGGGGATAAAGTTCCGCCGCGCCGCGAGTTTATCGAGCGCAACGCCCGCTATGCGGAGCTTGACGTCTGATGGGCTACCAGCCGTTTCAATATGATGCCAGGCAGGCGATGATTGTCGCTAAATGGCAGGTTGGGGTGCGCAACTTTCTGCTGCCGGTCGCAGTGATCCCGTATGCGGTGCCGCTTGTGCTTGAACTGTTGCGTGTCGTCGCGGGAATGCCTGTTCCGCAACTGAACCTGTCCCCGGTGCTGCTGATCGCGGGTGCCGTATATGCGGCGCTGCTGCTCTATATTCTGTTTCGGCTGTATACCGTCGGCACGGCGCTGCAAAAGCGGAAACTGACGGTCAATTTCAGCGGTGAAACGGTTGTGATCCAGGAAAACGGCGACGCGGTGTTTCTGGCGCGCAACGAGGATATCCTCCGGATCGACTATGGAGAGCAGATCGTGCGTGTTTTGACGCAATACGATGCGGGCTGTGTGCCGCGCGCGGTGGTGCCGGACAATTTTTTAAGCGAGATGCAGGCGGCGCTGGGCGCCGATTGTCGTGCGCATCGCTGGATGTAATACAGGGGAATTTGACTATAGAAAGATAGATGGAGAAAAGCATGGACGAAAACAACGGCAAAGACGAAATTCTGCAGGTGCCAGGCGAAAAAGTATTGACGGTCGACGTGGAAAAGGAAATCAAAAAAAGCTTTTTGAGCTATTCCATGTCGGTCATCGTTTCACGCGCGCTGCCCGATGTCCGGGACGGCCTGAAGCCTGTGCACCGGCGCATCCTATATTCGATGGACCAAAAGGGTAACACGCACAGCAACCCGACACGCAAGTGCGCTAAAATTGTGGGCGATGTGCTCGGTGAATTCCATCCGCACGGCGACGCCTCGGTGTACGACGCGATGGTGCGCCTTGCACAATCCTTTTCCATGCGCTATCCGCTCATTGAGGGGCAGGGCAACTTTGGCTCGGTCGACGGCGACCCGCCCGCAGCATATCGTTATACCGAAGCGCGCATGAGCCGGCTCGCCGACGCTATGCTGCAGGATATCGACAAAGAGACGGTTAACTTTGTCCCAAACTATGACGATACTACCGTAGAGCCCAGTGTCATTCCGGCGCGGATTCCGAACTTGCTTGTCAACGGATCCACCGGCATTGCGGTTGGCATGGCGACCAATATCCCGCCGCACAACTTGAATGAAATTATAGACGGCATCGACTACTTGATCGAGAATCCGGACTGTTCCGCGCTCGATTTGATGGACTATGTTCCCGGCCCCGATTTCCCAACGGGCGGCATCATCATGGGGCGTTCGGGCATCCGCGCGGCCTATGCGACAGGGCGCGGAAAGGTCATTTTGCGCGGCCGCGCCGAGATCGAGGAGATGCAAAACGGCCGGTTCCGCATTGTGATTACCGAAATTCCATATATGGTCAACAAAGCGCGCCTGATCGAGAGCATGGCCGATTTGGTGAAAGATAAACGCGTAGAGGGCATTTCCGATCTGCGCGACGAATCCGACCGCGACGGCATGCGCATTGTCGTCGAGCTGCGCCGCGACGCCAACCCGCAAGTGGTGCTCAACCAGCTCTATCGGTTTACCCAGCTGCAGGATACCGTCGGCGTCATCATGCTTGCGCTCGCGAACGGCGAACCCCGGGTGATGGACTTAAAAACCATGCTCCAGCATTTTGTGGAGTTCCGGCGTGAAGTCGTGCGGCGCCGCACTTTATTTGATCTGAAAAAAGCGCAGGACCGCTGCCATATTTTAGAGGGTCTCAAACGCGCGGTCGATATCATAGACGAGATCATCGCGACCATCCGCGCATGTAAAGGCGGACAGGCCGAAGCAAAAGTCGCGATCATGGACAAGTTTGAATTCGACGATCCGCAGGCGTCCGCGATCGTCGCGTTCCGGCTCGGCCAGCTGGCGGGTCTGGAAATTCTGAAAATTGAAAACGAAATGAACGAACTGCATGCCAAAATCGCGGAATATGAGGCGATTCTCGGCAGCGAGGAAAAATTGCTGGCGATCATCAGGCAGGAGCTCGAAGAAGTGCGCGAACGGTTTGGAGATACGCGCAGAACCGAAATCGCGGCGGTATCGGGCGAGGTAGACATCGAAGATCTCATTCCGGTGGAGGACTGCGTGATCACGCTCACCCACTTTGGCTATGTCAAGCGGCAGCCGGTGGACGTCTATAAGAGCCAAAAGCGGGGCGGACGCGGCATCTCGGGCCTGTCGCGGCGCGACGAGGACTTTGTCGAGGAGCTTTTTATCACATCCACGCACGACTACATGATGTTTATGACCACAAAAGGGCGCGTGTATAAGCTGAAAGGCTACGAGATTCCCGAGGGTTCCCGCGTTTCCCGCGGCGTCAACATCGTCAACCTGCTGCCGCTCATGCCGGGCGAAAAGGTTTCGGCGGTCATCCGCGTCGCGGCGTTTGACGAAGCGGACTATATCTGTATGGTCACGCGAAAGGGCATCATCAAGCGCAGCGCGCTGTCGCTCTACAATAATATTCGAAAAACCGGTGTCTACGGCATTTCGCTTGATGAAGACGACGAGCTTGCCTGGGCACGCCTCACCGATGGCGAATGTGATCTGATTGTCGCAACGCGCGCAGGCATGGCGATCCGATTCAGCGAGCAGGATGCGCGGCCGATGGGACGCACGGCGCGCGGTGTGCGCGCGATCAAACTCAAAGCGTACGACCAGGTCGTCGGCATGTCCACGGTGCGCGACGGCAGCAAGCTGCTGACCGTGACCGAGGACGGCAAGGGCCGCCTGACCAACGTTGACGATTACCGCCGGCAATACCGCGGGGGTCTTGGCATCCGCAACTATAACATCGCGCGCGGGATTGTGGCGGGCGTCAAAGCAGTTGATCCGGACGACGACGCGATTCTGATTTCGCAGAGCGGTATCATTATCCGCATGCACACGGCGGATATCGCCACGCAGAGCCGCTACGGCAGCGGTGTGCGCGTCATGCGCGTTGGCGAGGACGACCGTGTGGTCACGCTCGCGCGGGCGGAGCGCAGCGAAGACGAGGAGACCGCGCTGCCCGAACCGGTAGACGCGACCGACGACGCCACCGAAGAGGAGATTGCGGCGTTGGAGCGGGAAGAACTTGAGGCGGAGCAGGCCGAAGCGGAGAACGAAGAGGTTTTGCAGGAAGAAGATGCGATAGAGTTGGACGAAAGCGCGGACACTGGCGCAGACGAATAAGGAAGAACAGCTGCGCAGATTAATTCTGCGCAGCTGTATTTTTGAGAAAGCAGGGGAAACAGGGGTGGCCATTTCCAGGAAAGGGCGTCGTAAATGCATAAGACACGAATGTACTTTTTATTGGCTGGTTAAGGAGGACGAAGAAGCGGAGGGTCAAGTCTATCTGTTCCTTTATGCAGAAGACAAGACGCTGATGGTAAGATATCGGCTTGGGCAAACAAAACAAACGCCATCCCGGAGACCGGTTATCATTGTCGAAAAAGGAAAGATTAAAGGACAAAAAGATATGGGTAGGTGGAGACGCTATCTGGTGCCGGAATGGGAAGATACAATCGGGACACCGGCATTGGTTGCAGAAATTGTTGACTGGTGCTTTCAGGAGGAAGCGGTTACCGAAGTTGACTGGAGACATATCGAAGTCACACAGAGCATAGATCAAACGAGAGAAGAACCAAATCTCAAAAAACGCGTAGCTCGAAAATAAATAATAGGGAACAAAGATCGGCGGCATCCTGCGCTTCAAAGCGGAGATGCAGGGGTCACAAACCCCTTGGCAATCAGCGGCAGGGGTGAGTAAAAACGTGTCTGCCGACCAATGCCTGGAGAAAGCGGCATAGAAAAAAGGGCCGCAATAAGAAGATGCTTATTTACCCTAGGTGGATGTACAAATAGCTCGAATAGCCGTCTTGTAATAGTCCGGGAAAACCGAAGGCATGTCATACAGACGGTGTCACACCAGTTTGACAGAAGGACAGTTAGTCTGTAGCATCAAAGAGAGTTGTTACATTGAGTGGCAAAAAGAAAATGACATGGCAGGAGAGGGAATGGATATTCGGCAAGAGACACCGCAGGATTATGCCGCGGTTTACCTATTAATAAAAGAGGCCTTTGCCACGGCGGCCCATAGAGACGGTGACGAACAGGACTATGCCGCGGCGCTGCGGACAAAAGATAGCTTTATTCCCGCGCTGTCATTGGTTGCGGAAGAGAACGGGGAAATTGTTGGTCAGATTATGCTGACAGAGACCGAGATTGTCGACGGTACGCGCAGACACGCCTTTTTGTTGCTCAGCCCGATCGCGGTTGCGTCCGCGCAACAAAAGAAAGGCATTGGCGCGGCGCTGATTGCGGAGAGTTTTAAACGCGCAATGGCGCTTGGATATACAGCGGTGTTTCTTGTTGGCGACCCGTTATATTATAGGCGCTTTGGATTTTGGCCGACAATCAAATTCGGGATTCAGCCTCCGGATGGCTTGCGCGGGCACGAAGAAAATGTAATGGTCCGCGAACTGGAAGCGGGCGCGCTGCAAGGCATACATGGTGTCGCGGACATCTGCTAAAAAAGCGAGACAGCGAAAAAGGATGGGGACCCCGTCCTTTTTCATTGCCGAAGAATCAACGTGTAGCGAAAAAGTGCACAAAAAAAGCCGACGGCCTAATGATATCCATCCCGGCCGCGCAATCAATGGGAGGGCTGCGCCCCAACAAACGGCCGCCGATGCGGGAAATTGCCGATACGGGGCTGGTTTTGTTTGTCGACCTGCTATTTCATCTTGCAGATGCGGGGCACAGCCCCGCATCCTGTCGGGCGGCTGGGTGGGGTTGCAAAGGTCGACGAAAATGGAACGCCTTGTGTATTTTTTCGTTCTCGCTTTTATAAAAAGACTTTTAACGCGCGGAAAGGACGGGACATCTCGCCCTTTTTTTGGGAATTGCATTACAAATTGTTACGCTGATGTGTAGAAACAAAACCGCTGCGAATACTATAACAGGCGCTTAAACGGGCTGTTGTTCCGTGAATACAAAAGGCGCACCTGAACGATGATGTTTTAAGGAGAGGAAAATACGAAATGAAACGTTTTTTCACAATACTGTTGGCGGTCGCGCTTTCGTTTACTCTATTGACCGCATGTACAAAAAAACCGACAGAGGACCCAACGCCGCCGGTGGACCAGGGAACAGATAAAAACACGCCAGAGCCGACGATCAAGGCAGAAAAAGTTGAGATTATGATTGATACCGACGCCGCGATCGGGTCAATCAAAATATCTTATACCGGTGACACCTCCAAAACAACAGACAGCGCCGCGGATGCGAACCTTGCAAAGGGCGAAACAGTGACGCTGACGCTCGATAAAACAACAACTGCCGAGGGATTTACGGTTACGGTATATGACAAAGACAATAAAGAGCTCGCAAAAAAAGAGTTTATGAAAACAGATCTGACAAATATGGAAGCGACTGTTATGCTGAAGGTCACCGATAAAGCGGGCGGCGGTATTGAAATTATGGAAAATACAACAGATGCCAACAACGGAGCGACCGAAAACGGCAACACCGATGATCAGAATAAGAACCAAACCAGTTAAGCTGGCAAACAGTGAAAGAAACAGGCGGGCAATGGTTCCGCCTGTTTCTTTTTCGTCTGCCGCTATTTTACGCTGCAGTTATAGGAAAGAAAACAGAATGCACACAACGCGTTCCATCGTCGGCCCATGCAATCCCGCCCAGCCGACCGATGGAAAGCAGGGCTGCGCCCCGCATCCGAAAGATGAACTAGCAGGCCGACAAACAAAACCAGCGCAGTTTCGGCAATTTCCCGCATCCGACGGCCTTTTATTTTCCGCATGGGGTTTGGGCGAGGCCCAATTTGACTGGGCGGCAGGAGTGGGTATCCTTCTTGACGAAAGGTTTTTGCACGGATCCCTCTCGAAAATTGAAGCTTTGCGAGAGAATGGACGGGCAGCGGCGCGGGGCGCGTGCTGTACCTGCCAATCCTGCCGGCAGGCAGAGGTATCGGCCTGCGTTTGCCCAGATCGTTGTCGATACAATGCATTGTTTTTGGTTTCAAATGACGCCGCATGCTACGATTTGCCAGACCATTCCGCGTCAGGATGATTGCTTTTCGAGATCAAAGCTGGATAAAGGCGAAGCATTTATGCGAAAAAGTCAATAAAAAAACAGCCGGTGTTCTCGGCTGTTTTTGAACGCTTTGTGGCTACTTTGTGCCGAAAATCCGGTCGCCGGCATCGCCGAGGCCGGGGATGATATAGGCGTTGGCGTCTAATGCCTGGTCGAGCGCCGCACAGTAAACCGGCACATCGGGATGCTCTTGCGCCATGCGCTCGACCGCCGGCGTCGCGGCGACCAGGCAGACCAAACGCAGATCACGGCAGCCGCGCGCTTTTAAAAGTTCAATCGCCGCGGTAGCGCTGCCACCGGTTGCAAACATCGGATCAAGCACAATTACCGTGCTTTCGGCAACATCGTCCGGCATCTTGCAATAATACTCCACGGGCTCGTGCGTGTCGTGGTCGCGATAGAGTCCGATATGTCCCACGCGGGAATGCGGCAGCAGCTTTTGCACGCCAGACACCATGCCAAGGCCGGCGCGCAGGATGGGCACAAGCGTGATGGGCTTGTCCGCCAGGACTTTGGTATGCATCTTAGCCATGGGTGTTTCAATTTCGACTTCCTTTAGCGGAAGGTCTTTTGTCACCTCATAGACCATCAGCATCGAGACCTCGTCGACCAGCTCGCGAAAGTCTTTTGTCGAAGTGTTTTTGTCGCGCATGCGCGAAATTTTATGTTGGATCAGCGGATGGTTAAAGATAAAAGCGTTTCCCTCTTGCATACCAAAGCCCCCATGTATTTTTTTCTATTTTATCACAGCAAAAAACACGTTACAACAAGAAGCCGCAACGAATTGTCGAACCCCATCCGGGAAAACCGGATGGGGTTCGTAACTTGCAAGCATATTTTGTTCTTTGATCAGGCAGGACATGGTTTGACCAAAGATGTGGTTCTGTTTTGCAGGGCGCTTGCCTTGCCTGTGTCCTATCATACGCAGTATTTGTGAAGACGCTGTTACGGCATTATAAAGAAACATTAACGATTTTTTGCAAACGCGGCGGCGGCTGTCCCTGCGACACGGCCTGTCTCAATCACCTCTGTCAGCGATGCGCCAAAACCGGGGAACCCTTTTAGATAATAAGCCCCGTTGATTGCTTCGCCCGCCCCAAACAATCCGGCGATTGCCTTGCCGTTCGCGTCGAGCACTTCGCAGTCCTCGCTGGTGATGAGCCCGCCGAGGGTACCATAGGAGCGCAGCGTCAAGCGAACGGCGCAATAGGGCGCCTGGTCAACAGCGCCAAGGAAGCGCACGCTTTTGCCATAGGCCAAGTCTGCCTTTTTTACACACGCATTGTTATAGCTTTCTACAGTAGATTCCAGTGTGTCCATTTTCAGCGCATCGGCCAGCGCGGCGACCGATTGTGCGGTCACAACAAGATCGGTATCCAGCCCCTTGCGGATCGCTTCCCCGTAAGCCGTTGCGTCTGTAATCAAATAAGCATAACAATAGCCGCGCGCAAGCAAGGTATTGGACAGCGCAAACGGATCAGCGGCCTCGTTGCCGATACGCTGCCCCGCCGGATCGACAATCAGGCCGGTTGTCTGAAATATGCCGGTATCTAAGTCTTCCAGCGTGGCCATTAACGCCGCGCTCTCATAGAGAGCGGCTCCCGCGCGGCGCGCCAGAGTGAGCCCGCTGCCGTCGCTGCCAAGGCCGGACATCGAAACGCCAATCTGCAAACCATATTGTGAAAGCAGCTGCTCGCTGCGGTCAAAACCACCGGAAGCGATGACAACCGCGTTAGACTGCACGGTTACCAAAGTTCCGGCGGCATTTTTCGAGAGTACGCCAGCGACGGTGCCATATTCGTCCAGCAGTAATTCATATGCCTCGGTATTATATAGAATCGTCACGCCGAGATCGGCTGCACAATCGAGCAACGGCTGCAGCATATTGCCGCCGCCCGTTTCTGTTTCGGCTGCCGTTTGCAGAATGCGATTGGCATTTCCGTTGGCATCGGCGGAAAGGTTATCGGAAAAAGGAATGCCCAGATGCTGCAAAAAAGCAATATTTTCCGCGCTGCGCACAGCCATCGCGACATGCCGGTGCAAATCCAATTCTGCGTCACTGTATTGAAAGAGATCGGTTGCAAACAGGCTGACGCGGTCATCCGCAAACTGTTCCTGTTGTTTTGCGGTGCCGACCGCCATTATTTTGCCGTCGCTGCGCGCGGTGGAGCCGCCGGCAACGCCTAATTTCTCCAGCACGATGACGCGTGCGCCCGCTTGCGCGGCTTCAATGGCAGCTGTCAATCCCGCGCCGCCCGCGCCCACAACCGCGACATCGCAATTGTAGTGTGTTTGTATGTCGGGGAATAGCACGGGGTTTGCGCGCAACCGGTCTATGTCGACATGCAGTTTTGTCAGGGCGGCCTCCGCACAATGAATCGTCGCAAGACTGGACACCGTCGCGCCGGATATGACGTCGACCGAGAGGCTTTGCGCGCGATTGATCTGCGCTACCGTTTTCTCCACGGCGAGGTCGCCGATGCCTGTTGTCTCCGTATGTTTTATCACAGAGAGCTGTACGCTGCCGTTGTCGCCAACCGCAGCCTGCAGCCAAATGTTGCCGCGATATCCTGCCACCGAAGCGGTTGCCACTTTGCCGGAACAGCCACAAAGTAAAAAAAGCAGGGATAGGCATAACATAACAGCACAATGCCGGCGGTTTATCATAAAAAGAGGAAATCCTTTCTTTTACTAGGCTGGCAAAGAACCAAAGAGGGCGAAAAAGTGCACAAAAAGATCCGATGCCGAAAGATGCCCTGCCGCCAATCAAGGTGGGCTTCGCCCCAAACCACATTGATGGAAATAAAGACCGGCGAATGCGGGAAACGGCCGATTTTATGCTGGTTTCCGTTCGTCGACCGATCATCTCATCTCTGGGGTTGGGGCGAACTCCCCATCATCGGATGACTGGGGCGGATTGCAATGGCCGACGAACGGAATGCCTTGGGCGTCGTTCTCGCGTTGTATATAAGACTTTTTTAACACGTTGCTTTTACATCTTTATTTTATTATGTTAAAATAAGCAAAAATCATACAAAAGGGGAGCCATGGAAAAGCAGCGGGCGCACGCAAAAAAGCCGAAAAGGAAAAAACGCGCACAGGAACCGCGCAAACCGTTCGGCTTGTTGTATGTCCTGGCGTGTTTTTGTTCCAGTATTTGTTTTCGGCTATTTTATCGACTAAAAACAGAGAACAGCGCAATCAAGGGGATCAAAGGGCCGGTTTTGGTGCTTTGTAATCACCAAAGCAACCTGGATTTCCTTATTATGGCGTTGACCGTTTATCCGTTGCGTCTTAATATGATGGTCACCACCTACTTTTACCACAGCAGGGTTTTACGATTTTTATTGACAATCCTGGGCACAATTCCCAAAAAGCAGTTTGTCCCGGATCCCGGCGCCATCAAATCTGTGCTCAAAGTGATTGGACGCGGCGGCAACATCGGCATTTTTCCGGAGGGGCAGGTTTGCTATTCCGGCATGAACTGCGATATCGATGCGAGCATCGGCAAGCTGATCAAAAAACTGGGCGTTACGACGATCAATGTTGCCATCCGCGGCAATCACCTGACCTGTCCGAAATGGGCGAAAGGGCAGGCGGCTTATCGCGGCGGCGTCAGATGTTCGGCGTCGATTCTTTTCACAAAAGAGCAAATACAGGCGCTTTCGGCCGATGAAATCACAGCGCAAACGGTGCAGGCGCTGGCCTACAATGAATATGAGTGGCAGCGCGGTGAACGGATAGACTATAAACCCAGGCTGCGCAAGACAGACGGCCTGGATATGGTGCTGCACCATTGTCCGAGCTGCGGCGCGGATTTTGCAATGCGCGCGGACAAAGACATCCTGTACTGCGAACATTGCGGCTACCGCGTGCGGCTTACAAATTACGGTTTTTTTGAGCCATGCGGGGAACAGCCGCTGTTCTATGACAATCCGGCCGCGTGGTACACCGCACAGCGCGATACCATTATAGAAAAACTGCAGACCGGCAGGTTGCTGCCGATTGCAAGTCCTTGCGCCTTATATAAGACGATGGAGGGCAAGCATGGCTATACCCGCTGTGGTGCGGGCACGATGACGTTGGATGACACCGGCTTGTCCTTTGAAGGAACAAGCGACGGCGCACCGCTCCGGTTTAAGACGCCGTATGAACACCAGACCCATATGCCGCACAGCGCGGTCTACTGCGCAATCGATGTGCATGGGAACGAACAAAACTACGCGCTTGCACCGACGGAAGGTCGACTGATGCTGCACATCGTTGAATCTTATGCGCAGGCGCGCAAACAATTTATGGGATAGGATGGATTTATGCGGCGACGATTCCCGCTTGCATTGCCTGAAAAAAGGGAAGCAGCATCGAACGATAGTCGACATCAATCGTCTGTGCCGCGAATGTTTGCTGATAAACTATAGTATTTGTTTCAAGCCGGACGACTTCCAGCAACAGTTCGCCGGTTTCCAAAACGGTCACGCGTCCGGCGCAGGGGTCGGACATAAAATGGATTGAGCCGGCTTGTGTCTCGGTTACGCTCACATGCTCAATCGCAATGTCACTTAAAAGCAAAAAGTCGGTTTGCCGCATCAGCCAGGTCAAAAACGGGATCATCATTCTTCGGTCCTCCAAAACTGTATTTCTATCTATAAGACGCACAAACGAGTTTTTTTGTTACAGCGTTTGTAAAAAATATAACATTCTTTTTTGCGAATTTTGACGAATGCAGAGATAAAAACAGCGGATAGAAAAAAATAGGGAACAATCCTTCATATCGCGTATGCAGGGTTGTCCCGTTTGTCTTGAAACAAAAGCAACCATTCGTTTTGTATATGTTAAATTGGCTGAACTGAAAACAGAATATCGCCCACCAGGACAGATAATATTTGCTACAACGGCATATGAAAAGAAGAAAAGTTGCACAATTACATGGATAGCACCATTTTGTTGTATGAAAAGGAGGTGGATTCATTCAAGAAAAAATAGAATGCCGAAGAACAGGGTCACAGACCATCACGTAACAACTATTTCTGACAGTTGGAAGAAAGGTTCTAAAAAGTATCTGAGATCCGCAACCGCAAACAGTAATATATGGTTCTAAAAAAACGAAAAGAGGGAGATCATAATGCGCCAAACAAGGATAGTGGCACGCATTCTTGCGGTCTTACTGCTTTTCTCTTTCGTGTTTCATGGCTGCGGTGTACCGCAGCAGGAGCCGAATGACGAAAAAGCCGATCCCGTTGTTCCAAATCAAACATCATCTTCCAACGTTAACAAGGAACTGAAAGATACCATGCTGTTCTGTATTAAAAGGAGCATTAAAGGCGGCTTGGAGCAATTAGTTGCCGTAACAAAAGACGGCAGTGAGATTGTCATACTTCCAAATGTCTTGCAGGTGATCCCGCACGTGGCAGGTTCAAGACTGGGGGAATTTGATTATTTTCAAAACAGGATTTATATCTACTATGGCAAGGGAGAGTTGGGCTTTATAGACTTAAACAGCGGAGACGGTAACTACACAGTAACGCATCTGGCAAGCACTGGGCAAGATGCGTTGCTTATTGACTTTGTGGCACTGTCGGATGTTATTTACTTTAGCTATATATCTGATGCTCTTTACACAAAGTATTCTGTCGCAGACAATGAATTTACGAAAACCTCATTGTCACCCTATCGCGCGGGAATTCTAAAACCCAATCGGACAGGTGAAAACGCAGCCTATCTTGCGGAAAATGGAGATCTAAAGCTGATCGATGTGCTCACCGGGAATGAACTATTGATTGATACGAACGCGAATTTAGATATCTTTATTTACAAAAACAAAGTTATATATAGCAAGAAGCTGGACAATGAGTTAAACGGGGCGTTTGTCTATTGTGAATATGATATTGCAAGCGGAGCAATCACACAGATCTCTAGGACACTGTCGTTGAAATCGGGCAGGGATGAAAAGGCATACATCGCCCCCTATGAGGACGGATATATTTATTTGGACGAAGGGGAGACAACGTGTCGCATTTTCCTTTATCAGGCGGGCAAATATGAAGTCATCGCTGAGGTTACGGAATGGGTATATCTTTCTTTCCTTTCCCGGACAAGCGTCAGCCTTATCAGCGCTGAGGGTATGGATGACGGCGCGGGAGACAGAGTAAGCAAGCTGCTGAATTTACAGGATAATACCGTGACAGATGCAAGTTTTGAATTTTACTATATTTTTGACGTGTGGGTGGAAGGGTTCTAGGCGCAAAGAGGATTCAAACAGATCACAAAATGCAAAAAAATACCCCGCCATTGCAGGGTATTTTTTTGCATTGATTGCTTAGAATTATTGCGCGTCGACTTTCGCATATGCTCAAGAGACAAACATCCTGCTGCGAGAACTCACTTGTTGTCGCACGCTGCTTCCTGGTGCGCTTGATTGACAGAAACCTTTTTTTGCGCGGGTTCGCATCTCAAATAACCAACGGCGCATGCTAGAAAGAACAAAAGAAAAACGGCATACGGCATATAATATCTATAGGAAATCCAGCCGGAAGATAAAATCAGAGAAAGTGCTTGCGACAGTGCGGGAATCAATAAAAGGCCAACACCTTTTTTTCCTTCCAGAAAAAGGGTATAGCACATGACCAAAGAAAGGGATAAATAGATACCTGTCCGCCAAAAGAAGGTAGATGCCGGCTCCGACTGACTGAGGGATACAGCTTTGTCAAGGACAAAAGTCAGCGTATTCGGCTTACGTTGATATAAATCGTCACGATACGTTTGTGAAAGAGTTTCACCGGTATATCCCGCGTTGAGAACTTCACCGTTAACGCCGGTTTTTATATTCCACATACAATCGGCACGACAAAGAATGGAGCGTATCATAATAATTGGATGACGAACAAACGAGTCTAGATAAGCGCCGAGAAAGCGCAGGAAACCGGGCTGGTATTCATATCCTTCCCAATCCATAGAGGAAGCACCGCCCGCGCGATAAACTTGGTATGGCTCCGAGCCGCTTTGTTGATCAACAATTTCCTGCGCGGTTTCCGAAAGCGTTCCGCCGCATGCTTCCACTGCGCGCATGTCTTGACCCAATGCGATATACATGCCGCCGGGAGCAACGGATTTGACTCGAAATATCTGATAGACCGGGCCGATAATAAGTACAAAGAGAATGATACTAACCACTGCGGCAGAGAGAACTTTTCGGTTCCAGTGCAATTTGGCTGCAAAAACAACAAGAACAATTACGACAAAAACGACGCAGTTAATTTTCAAAAGACATGCGACGAGGCTGGAAACAACCAACTGTATACATACGCCAATCGTAACAGGCCTTGCCAACAAACAGCATTCTGCAAACAAAACACCTATCAATAGAACGCAGCCCAAATAAGGGACATCCTTCCAAAGTGTAACATGAAATGTTCCAAAGTTTGGAGAAAGAAATAGGATGGCGGCGCCGAAGACACATACCCACTTTTTCATTCCAAATTGAAAAATCACGGTGACTGCTTTTGCGTAACAAAAAGCTAAAAAAAGAACTTGCGCAATAACCGGCAGAAAAGGAGATTTACTCAAAATGAAGCAAATGCGGTAAAAAACGGTTAACAAAGGAGACTGCCAGGTTTCGGCAGTGCCGTCGATGGCATGCGCATAAATTACATTCGTATCCGGAGAGGAGATGGCGGGGTTAAACGCCCACAAGTACAAGGCTGCGCAAACCAACGCGAGAGTAAAAATGGTAAAAAAAAGGGTTCTACAATTTTTATTGTCGATGTTATCTCGGGCGGCACCCAAAAAGTTTGGCAAAAATAACAGAAGACCAACTACAAATAGGACGATTGGAACAAACCAGACAATACTGAGCAGGAATAAACCGATCTCATGCCAAGCCACGATACGATCGAGTGGATATACAAAAAGGGCGTTTCCAAAGAGCGAAAAGCCACACCATGCACAAAGGCCAATCAACGCAACCACGTACCGGCGCTTCGACAGAATTTTTTTGCGGCGCTCGATATCCAAGAAGAATGGAAACATAAGCGTTGCGGCGATGCTAAAAAGAATTGCGAGCGCCATTTCGAGGCGGCTGAACACAAGTGCCGTGCCGGTTAACAAGAGATATCCAATCAGCGCCTCCAAGAGTGCGGCGACCACCAAGAAAAGTGTGGGCAGCTTTTTGATCTGCCATGCTTTTTTGGAGTTGTGCAGTTCTGATTTCATGCAAATATTTCTCCGTTTACCGATATAAACAAAAGCTCCATACAGACGCAAGAAATGATCTGTGTAGAAGCTTTTGTTTGTTTATGAAAGCAATTAATTACTGCGCGTCGACTTTCGCCATGTGCTCGATGAGGTTGAGCAGTTTGTTGCTGTAACCCCATTCGTTGTCATACCACGCAACGAGTTTGACAAATTTGTCGCTGAGCATGATGCCCGCGTCGGCGTCAAAGATCGAGGTGCGCGCGTCGCCGATAAAGTCGCTGGAGACAACGGCTTCTTCGGTGTATCCGAGGATGCCTTTCAGCTCGCCTTCGCTCGCTTTTTTCATCGCGGCGCAGATTTGCTCGTAGGTTGCCGGGTTCTTCAGTTTCACGGTGAGGTCAACGACCGAAACATCCAGGGTTGGAACGCGCATCGACATACCGGTGAGTTTGCCGTTGAGTTCAGGGATAACCGCGCCAACCGCTTTGGCTGCGCCGGTAGAGCTCGGAATGATGTTGCCGCTTGCCGCACGGCCGCCGCGCCAGTCTTTTTTCGAGGCGCTGTCGACGGTGGGCTGGGTGCCGGTGGTGGAATGGACGGTGGTCATCAGGCCCTCTTCAATGCCAAAGGTATCGTTGACGACTTTGGCCAGTGGTGCCAGGCAGTTTGTGGTGCACGAAGCGTTCGAGACAACCTGCATGTCTTTGGTGTACTTGTCCAGGTTCACGCCGCACACAAACATGGGGGACGCATCCTTTGCGGGGGCGGAGATAATCACTTTTTTCGCGCCGCCCTGGATATGCGCCATGCATTTTTCGGTTGTGGTGAACACGCCGGTAGAATCGACGACATAATCTGCGCCGCATTCGCCCCATGGAATTTCTTCCGGTTTCATTTCATGATACACGCGGGATTTGTTGCCGTCGACAACAAGATGCTCGCCGTCCACAGAAATGCTGCCCTCGTAGACGCCGTGCACGGTATCGTACTTGGTCATATATGCCATGTATTCCAGGCTGTCGATAAACGGATCGTTGATGCCGACAACTTCAAACACATCGGGACGCGAGACCGCTGCGCGGAACACGAGACGGCCGATACGGCCAAAGCCGTTGATGCCAATTTTGATCATTCGTAGGACCCCCAATACTATTTTAATGCCTATCCAGTATAGCAAACGCGCGTTTCAAATTCAAGTAAATCAGCGGAAAAGATCGCGTAAAAACGGCGCTTTTTACAGATTATTGATGCCACTATAAATAAACATGCCAACCAGCACAACCAGATAAACGAGCATGCCCGCGTTCACAAGAATCGTGCCGGCAGAAAGTTTGCGGGAAAACCGATATTGTGGTCGATTAAGCTGGATACGCTTGAGATTGGTGAACAGCAGAGACAATCCGATAAAAATGGTTGTGCCGTCAATGGCAAACACGACTAACGGGTTGCGCTCAAATAAAGAAGAATTAATAATAAATGGTTTCAGAAGGGATTGCGTTGCGTTGTAGATGGCGTGCATGGCAATTGGATATAACAAATTGTTCGTGCGCAGCATGGTATAGGCAAACATCATGCCGACAAACGACGCAAAGATAAACTGCTGAAAGTTCAGATGCGTCAGGCCAAACGTGATGCCGCTGACGAGTATAACGACAACATCGCCGAACGGGCGCAGTTTGTCCAGCAATACCTTGCGGAACATAATTTCTTCAAACACCGGGGCAAAAATGCAGGTGACGATAATGCCGACAAGAAAGGATGGTTCCATCGACGTTCCGCTGCTTTCCGCGCCAAACATCTCGAGAATTTGATTGAACATCTGCTGCACAAAATAACCGATATAGGTCAAAACGGCGCCGCCGCCAAGCGTGATAACCATCAAGGACGAAAACATGCCCACTGAAAGCTTTTTCTTCGGCTGCAGCGGCGCCTCCGGCAACCGACGAATCCAAATCCAAAGTGCACCGATTAGCGTACCATACATCAAAAGATAATTGATAATATAGTACACATCAAAATACAGTGCATTCTCCCGAATCAGGGATAACAAAGTACCTCGAATCAAGAAACCAATCAGAAAACTCAGCACCAGCCACCCAATCTCCGAAGTGGCCAAACCAAATCCCATTTTGCCAAATGCTTTTTTCTCCATAACTCCCTCTAGATCCTCTATTCAGTTGAACTTTTTATAGTATAGTAAATGCGATACAGCACACAAGACACAGAATCAAATAGGTCAACATGCCGCCATTGAGCACAACCAGTTTCCCTGTGATTGGCACGGAGAAGGTATAACAAGGCGCACCGAACGTCACTTTTTTTCGGAAAAGAACGAGAAAGCAACCGCCGAGAATCCAGAACATCACGATCAGACCATAGAACATCACATACCCGTTGGTCTCGTCAACATGGGTGAGTATCGGCAATAAAATGGTGCTGAATGCATTGACCATAAAATGCAGCAAAATAACAGACCATAGTCGATTGGTTTTCAGGTAAACATAGGCAAACAGGCAGCCCAACATCGCGGCAAAGAAGAATTGCATAAAATTTTGATGGAACAGACCAAACGCAATGCCGCTGCAAAGAATTGCGATTTTCTCTCCAAACGCGCGCAGCCGATCGAGCAAAAGTTTGCGAAAAAGAAATTCTTCAAACACCGGCGCGCAAACGCAGGTCATAAATATGGAGACCCACAGGCTGTTGCTTTCGGTAACGTCCGTCAGCATAGATTGATCCGTGCGCGTAAAAATAAAATGGAGAATCTCATGGATCAAATTGCCGATATCGCTGAGAAAATACAGCAGGCCCATGCCGATACAATAGACGATGCCAATCAGGGCAAACGTTTGCTTGGTATCGAAGCGCTGCGGATTGGGCGGCGCGATGGGAATCGGACGCACAAATAACCAAAACACACCGCAATATGCAAGGCAGCTGCACAAATACAGGATTGCGATAAAAAGATCACCGCGAAGGTCGATCGTTGCAAACAATCCCAAAACAACAGAGGGAAACAGCTGTGCAAACGTCAGCGCAATCAGCGCAATGGTCAGGCCGAGTCCAATTCTGGAAAACACAAACTTTTCCTGCATAATGCAGCTCCTTTCGGCGATAGAGCCCGATTATCAAACAGGGAAATTTAAGAGTGCAATGCTATTAGCATAACAGAAAAAGGCGCAAGCCACAATATATATATTAGTTGCCGAACCGTGCTGGACAAAAAAGATATCGAGCTTAATTATTTTGGGGGAAAACAAAGAAAATCCTGCATTTTTCATATTTTTGACCTAGTAAATATTAATTTGCGAAAATTTATGAAAACCCACTTGATAACTATGTAATATTTTTGAGAAAAATGAAATGCTTTTTTCGACAAAATATGATATTATAAAGAAACTAATGACGAATTGAGTTGCAATATGGACGATGCGTTTCTGCAATCTTTAAAACAGCTTTACGAAAAAGCTGAGACACCGATCGTTCTTTTAGAAAAAGATTCCTTTTCTGTTGTTTGGAGCAATGCAAAGGCCAACCAAGACAGACCAACTTTTCTGCGCGCAGCCGCGTTCGAAATTCCAGGGCGCGAAGAAATTATACGAAGGCTGCAGCAGTATGGCACCGCATATTATCGGTTGGCACCGTTTCCCGCAGTATCTGATGGCGTAATGTTTGTGAACAACGGCGAATATATTGTCGCGATGTCCGATCAGACGGCAGGGATGCCATTGCCGGACAATTTCATTTCTGTAGACGGCATGGATTTTTTTACCAATATCATGCGCAACGGCGTTGACGGGATTACCCTTTCGGCACAGTCGATAGAGCGCATGATTGACGCCGACAATCCGGAAGTGGACCGGCTTTTTGGCGGTATCCGCCGTTCCAGTTACAAAATATTGCGCAATGTCCAAAATGCGACATTGATGTCTAAATATATGACAGGATCTTTGATTTTAAAGAAACAGAATTGCAATGTCAACGAATTGTGTGGCGCAATCTGTCTGGCTGCGCAAAGTGTATGCAAATCACCGGTTAAAATAAATTTAACCGTGCCTTATGACGATGTCATTTCCGAAATCGATATCAAGCTGGCCGAGCGCGCATTACTGAATCTTTTGCTCAATTCCATGTCCTATACCCGCGATGGCAACGAAATTGATTTAACCTTGTCACACACCGCGACCCAAATTATGCTGACGATCAAAGATAAAGGCGCCGGCATAAAAAGCAGCAATTTGCCGCTGGTCAAAGAACCTTATTTTTCTTGTGAGCCCGCAGATGAGGGCGATGTGCGCCCGGGGCTTGGATTGGGGTTGTCAATTGCGGCGATCTTCTGTAACCTGCATAGCGGCACATTGCTGATCGATTCGGAATACGGCGAAGGCACCTCGGTTGCGATGTCGATCAAAAAAAAGATGGCGGAAGAAGATACCTTTATGGCCAGCATCGCCGATTATGTCACGGATGCATTTTCCCCGGTGTATATTGAAATGTGCGACATTTGTGAAATACCATATTAATAGCACTAAAGTAACAACCCTGTATAGCAGGGTTGTTTTAGTCTGTCAAACAACAACCCCAGGCAGTAAAAAGAGGGCACAAAAACAACCGACGGCCAAAAGATATCCAGGCCGCCGGATGCAGCAAGCTGCCAAACCTGCGCTGGTTTCCGTTTGTCGGCCTGCTTTCATCTCCGAATGTGGAGACGAAGCGGAACGTCCATTGGGTTTCGGGGCGGGCGCGCATCGGACGATGAACCGAACGCCGGTGCTCTGTTGTCGTTCTCGCGTTTTTATAAAAGATCTTTTTTTGACGCGCTGGAACAATCCTGTGTGGCAGGGTTGTCCCTTTTTGTTGAACAAAAAATAAACAGCGCCGCGATTTCTCGCGGCGCCCAACGAACAGGGTTTCAGGTTATGAAAATTTAATGTTATCAAGGCTGTAGTGTTTCCGTGCGCGCTCGTTTACCGAAATCGCATAGGTATCGACGGTCGCCGTAACATACGCTTCATAGGGATCTTCCGCCATTTCCATAAGCAGCTGGTTGTGATAATCTTCAATTTTATCCGCGTCTTCCAGACCGATGACGTGGTAGAGGATAATCAGGCTGGCTTCTTTTTTTACATAGACTTTATAGTCGCCCGCTTTTGCGTTGAAAACAGCTTTGATAAAGTCGGCGTCCGGCGAGGTAAGCGCGTCATTGACGACTGTGCCAACCTTTGCGGTTGCCGCATATAGCTCTGCGTTGACTTCAACGGCCGCTTCCTCTTCGACGGTGGTATCCTCGTCTGTTGCGGCTTCCTCATCGGCGGTTTCCTCATCGGCAGCTTCCTCGTCCTCGCCGGTCTCCGCAGGCTTGGCCATCAAATCGAGCACTTGCTGGTAATACTGAATAAACGCGGTTTCCATGCTCCCGGTCTGCTTGGCATAGTCGCGCATGGTTTTTGCAAGATCCAACAGCGTGGCGGCATCTTCTTCGGACAACGCTTCGCCCGAATCATAGGCATAGGGGAACTGCAGATAATCCAGCTTTGTGTAATGCTCGTGGAAATAAGTTTCAAAATCTTCTTCAGGCAGCGCTTTTTCACCATCGGTGTCGTACAGCGCTTTTATGACGGCGGATTCCTTGTAAGAATTGTCGACGACCAAGGCAAAACTCTCATAGCTGATGCCGTTTCTGCGCAGAATCGAATAGGATTGCTGCCACTGGTAATCCGCCATGTACTTGTTGGAGTTTTGCTCGGTAGAAGTGAAAGACAACCCCAACCGCTCAAACTCACTTTCAATGAACACATGCCGTTTCACAAGTTCCAGGGTTTTGTTGTTAATCCATTCGCGCGCAGGGGTTCCTTCTATTTCAACATCATAGATTGCGGTTCCCGTGATGGTGGAATCGCCATATTCAGACATTGCCTGCTGCACAGCGCTGAATTGATAGAACAAATATACCCCGGCTGGAACATCCTTGTTGTTGATTTTCATAACGTTGGCCGGATTATAACACCCAACCAGCAACGCGCCACATAAGATGATGGCCAGAACAATGCCGGCCAGTTTTTTTGTTTTCACGCCTCTATTTCCTCCGAAACCAGTCTCAATGTCGTATTATACAACAAAACAGGACTATTAAGCAAGAACAACCGCTTTATACAGTTTGTGCAGTTCACCAACGTTTTAGTAAAGCATGTCGAAGTCTGCCGTTTTTTATAGGGTATAGTTCGACAGCACTTCTGTCGCGACATCGGTGATTGCCTCGCCCGGCTTGACCTCGGCGGCGATATGGCTTTTGCCGTGGGCGGAAAGCAATATGCGCCGGGAACGCTGGCGGATATAATCTTGCAGGTTCGCGGCTTCAATGTGGTCGCCATACAGAATCACAGTGGCGCCGCTGTTTTGCGCGGTGACCTCATAAAACCCAAGCGTGCTCGCCATCGCGCGGATCAAAGCGACCGAAACGAGCGTGACAACCGGCTCGGGCGGCGCGCCAAAACGGTCGCCGAGCTCGTCGAGCACATCCTCAGCGTCGTCTGGTGTTTCCACCGCCGCGATGCGCTTATACATCTCGATGCGGCTTTCGTTGTCCGGGATATACGTTTCTGAGATATAGGCGCTGACCGCAAGATCAACGGTACATTCTGTCGGCGGCGTGTAACTGAGGTTGCCGCTCTCGTCACTGACGGCCTGCTCAAGTATTTTTAAATAGGTGTCATAGCCGACCGCCGCCATATGACCGCTTTGGCGCGCGCTCAGCACGCTGCCCGCGCCGCGAATCTGCAGGTCGCGCATCGCGATTTTAAAGCCGCTGCCAAAACTCGTAAAATCCCGGATGGCCGCAAGGCGTTTGGCCGCGACGTCAGTGATCACCTTATCGCGCCGGAAGGTGAAATAGGCAAACGCGCGCCGCCCGCTGCGCCCCACCCGCCCGCGAATCTGATAGAGCTGGGACAGCCCCATATGGTCTGCGTTTTCCACAATCAGCGTATTACAGTTGGGCACGTCGACGCCGGTTTCAATGATCGTCGTACACACGAGGATATCGCATTCGCCCGAAAGTAGCCTGCGCCAGACTTCGGACAGCGAGGCCTCGTCCATCTGTCCGTGCGCAACTTCGACCGAAGCGTCGGGCAACAACTGGGACAGATGATGTGCGGTGCGCTCAATGGTCTCTACACGGTTGTGCAGATAATAGACCTGCCCCCCGCGCGCCAGTTCGCGTTTGATCGCGTCGAGCAAGATCGATTCATCATATTCGATGACAAAGGTCTGCACCGGGTGCCGGTCCTCCGGCGGTTCCTCGATGACCGACATATCCCGGATGCCCGACATTGCCATATTGAGCGTGCGTGGGATGGGCGTAGCGGACAGCGTCAAAACATCGACGTCTGCGAACACCTGTTTTAGCTTTTCTTTGTGGGACACACCAAATCGCTGTTCCTCGTCCACAACAAGCAGGCCCAGTTTTTTAAATTGCACGTCCTTTTGCAGCAGGCGGTGCGTGCCGACGACCACATCGACGGTACCGGCGCGAATACCTTCGATCGCTTCGCGGATCTCTTTTGCCGTTGCAAAGCGGGAAAGCATGGCGACTTTGATCGGGTAGGCCTCAAACCGCTCCAGAAAGGTATGGTAGTGCTGCCAGGCGAGAATCGTGGTGGGGACGAGCACCGCGCACTGATAGCCGTCGGTGACACATTTAAAGATCGCGCGCAGCGCGACCTCGGTTTTGCCGACGCCCACGTCGCCGCACAGCAGCCGGTCCATCGGCCGTGTTTGTTCCATGTCTCGCTTGATCTCGGTCACCGCGCGCAGCTGATCATTTGTCTCGTCATAGGCAAACCGCGCTTCAAAGTCATGCTGCCACTCGTTGTCTTTGGAAAACGCAATGCCCTCGGACTGCCCGCGCTTGGCATAGAGTTCGATGAGTTCTTTTGCCATTTCGCGCACCGAGCGGTAGACGGTTTGTTTGGTTTTGTTCCACTCGCCCGAATGCAGCTTTGCGAGCTTGATACTGTCGTCGCCTTTGGGAGAGATATACTGCGACACCATGTCCAGCTGGGTCACAGGAACATAAAGCGTATCCTCACCTTGGTATTTGATTTTAATATAGTCCCGCACAAGGCCGTGGTGGTCGATGCGGTGGATGCCGTCGAACCGGCCGATGCCGTGGCTTTGGTGCACGACATAGTCGCCGACGCGCAGATCCTCCAGGCTGCCGATGTGTTTGCCCGGCTTTTGTTTGACCGAGACGCGTTTGCGCTCCACCTTCTTTTCGCGCCGGCTCGCGATGACGCAAAGTTTGAGCGCGGACAACTCCATGCCCGAACTGAGACTTGCGACCGCGACACCGACCGCGCCGGGCGCGGGCAACACGTCGCTGATAACCGACGCGGACAGGCCTGCGTCGGCGAGATCGCTTGCAAGCGCAGCCGCGGCGCGCGCCGTGCCTGCCAGCACCACGCAGACATAGCCGGTTGCGAGATACCCGCGCACATCCTCAAGCAGCAGAGAAAACTCGCCGCTCCAACGCGGAATGACATTGGCGCGCACATTGACAACCGCATCCAGCGCGAGATCGGTCACTGTGCGCGTAAAGACATCGGCAAATACCGTTGGCCGGTCGCTGTCAATGTCCTCCAGATAATAGCGGCCCTGTCCTTTGAGATAGAAGCCCTGTTGTTCCAGCGACAGCAGCTCTTCGGTGTGCTGAAACAGTAAATTCTTATGCCGCTTTTGCAGCGCGGTTGGCTCGCACAAAAACAGCACAGCGTCCGGCAGATAGTCGAGTAATGTTTCTGGCGCGTTATATACCGTGTGCAAATAGCGGTCGGTGCCCGCCGGCGTGATGCCGTCTGCGAGCAGCGCAATATCCCGCTCGACGATCTTGCCGAGCGCCGGCGCCGCGCCTTTGCAGCGCTCGGCCAGTTTTTGAAGCTGTGCCAACGCGTCGTTGCCGAGCACCACCTCGCGCGCAGGCGTAATCGTGGCCCGCGTCCGTTTTCCTGTGCGCCGCTGGGTCTCGACGTCGAACGTCGCGATCGCGTCTACCGCGTCGCCGAACAACTCGATGCGGACCGGCTCGTCGCTGTGTGCCGGGAAGATATCTAGAATACCGCCGCGCACCGCGAACTGGCCGCGTCCCTCCACGCGGTCGCCCCGCGTATAGCCGGCTGCCACCAACTGCGCCGTGAGCGTTGGCAGCTGCACCGTCCCGCCAGTCTTGATGTCAATGGAAAGCGCCTGGTGTTTTGACTTTGGCATTGTGAACTGACAGAGCGCTTCGAGTGAACAGCATACCACTGCGGCACCGTTCAAACTGCCATCGCAGATCTGCCCGAGCACGGCGAGCCGCGCAAGTTCGGTGTCGTGCGAAAGGCCCTCGACATCGAGAAAAACAAGATCGCGGGAAAGGAATGGCATTGCTTTTACGCCAAGTTCCTGGATATCGGCGGCGGCTGTTGTCGCTTCGGCATCGGTTTCGCACACAAACAGTACGGCGCGGTCGCGCGCGCGCGCCAACGCCGCCGCGTACAGCGCGCGGTGGATGGGATGCACGCCGAACAATGCCGCCTTACCCGCAGGTTTTGCAAGCGCGTCGCGCAGCGGTTGGAAGGCATCACTTTGGATGATTGGAGAAAGCAGATTCATGGAGCACCTTTCTAGTTCGTTGCTGGTTGTTGGGTATGCGTTATTGATTCGGGCAAGGGCAGAGAAAAGCATTCGCAAGATCGAACGTTCCGCATATGGGCGAAACAATGCAAGCGAAAAGAGCGCTGTTTCCGTGACGCGTTCGCGAAATTCGACAAAATGTATTGTTTTAAACGGTCAATACAAAAAGTATAATGCAAGCGCGCAAAACTGCCCCTGAGACAAGGGCAGCTAATCGTATAAATTGTATTTAATATTATAGCGTATCTCTCAGGAGACGGCAACAGAACTTTGCCGTTTTTAGAAATCGTTTTGGACACAGAGGATCATTGAATTTGCAGGGTATCAATATTGGAATCGCGGGCAACGCTGATCATGGTTTTGCCCGGATTGAGCACGAGCGGGGCGCCGTCTTTTTTTGTAAAAATAAAATCGTCCGTCACACTTGGTTTCTGCCATTGAATCAATTCGTAATGTCCGTTCGTAAAATAGTAGCCATCGCCGCCGGCGCGGAAATCGAACGCATACAGATCAAGGCCTTCCGTTTGTTTCTCACTGCAAAACAGAATAAGAACATTTTTGAACGCGATAGTCGTCTGCTGTTCTGCGGTTGCAGCGTCGGTCATCGGCGCGCCATTATGATATCGCTGATAACAGTTACTGGCGGTATCATACCGCAGATCGCTGCCCCACTGTTCCGAAAACTGAAACTGAACAGACGTTGCAACACCCCCGGCGGGCGTGATTTGCAGACCCGTCTTTGCAAAAGAAAGAAAAGACGGCGTTCCTTTCGTTTCATCGCGAATTTCATGGATGCGCTGTTCCACGACAATGCGCTTGCCGGACGTATTCATTGGCGCTGGCGCGGGGCCGGTCTGCCCGCTAATAGCTTCATCAACAAGATCTCGGCAGGTAAATGCTTCCAAGGCGTCTGTAGGGTACTGCGCAAGGAGCTCATCTGAGTAATCAGAGCTATAAGCAAATCCGCTCAGCCAGAAAGAAACCACAATCGGATCGAAGGACGGAACAAATTCCAACAGCGGGACGGCAAGCTCCCGCAGACCGCCGATTTTTGAAATTTCCCGGATGTCAGAAAAGAAGCCAAGCAAAATGGATTCATTAGGAAACTGAGGCTGCATCTCAACGATGACATCCGCGCTGGATAAACCGAACGTGGGATTGCGGGTATCCGAAAACCCGATCGGAATCATATAGGGCCGCTTGCCAACACGGTCAGTCGCGAGGTTGGATTCCCCCGTCAGGGGATTATAGGCTGTTTTTGCTGCCGTCACCGGGATCGTTCCCATCATATAGTCCGGCGTCGTATATGCATACACTGCATCATAGGCCGGCGGAGATTCCTTTATTTCTTTTTTTGTACAGCCGGAAAGGCTGCACAAAAAAACAAGACAGAGCGTCAATGTTATAAACCGTTTCATGTAGTCAACCTCCATTAAGACAGTTTTAACGTATCAATATTGCTGTCCCGCGCAACGCAAAACATGGTTTTGCCGGGATTGAGCATGAGGGGGCTGCCATCCAATTTTGTCATGACAAAATTGCTGCTAAAGTCCGGTTTTGTCCAGGTAAACCGCTCGTAACTGCCGCCGGTGAAATAGTATCCTTCGCCGCCGGCCTGATAGTCCACAAGAACCGTGTTCGTTCCAAGGTCGCGCAGTTTAATGCGCGCAAACAAGACAAGCACGTTTGTGAATGCGAGCGGAAGGCTTTGGGTACCGTCGCCGACGTCTATCTGTTGCGTATCCCGCTGGTACTTTAGATACGTTTTAGACGCGGCGTCATAGCGAAAATCACCGTCATAGTTTTCGTCGACCGAGTAGACAAACTGCACGCGCGCGGCATCCCCATCAGATGGACGCACGGCGTTTTTAGCCGTTGCAAAGGAAAAGAAAGAGGAAATGGAGGCGTGTGATCGATCGTCAAGCTCCAGTTTTTCGACGGCGCTTTGAATACGCCTGCCAGAGGTAAACCAGCAATGTTCAGTCGCGTAATCATCCTCGGCGCGCGCTTCGTCCAGAAATGCGAAGCTGTTGTCTTTCATACCGTCGATCGAAGCAATGCCGTATTGTTCAATTGCGTCATCTGCCCAGATCGATGTGCCAATAAAACTGTAGATGGGATCGATCGCGCAGACGGTTTCGATGAAATAATCTCTGATCGAGCGCAGACTGCCGATGTTTGCAATCTCGCGCGTATCGCTGTAGAGTGCGCCAAAGCGCGTAATGCCGCCTTCGGCTTCGATCTCGATAAGAACATCCGCCTGCGACACGCCCGAAAGCGGCCAGCTCATGGAAACATTGTTGACCATGATGAAGACCGGTCGGGTGCCGACGCGGTCGGTTGCGAGATTGTTTTCACCGGTCAAAGGATTATAGGCGTTTTTTGCGGCGGTCACACGCAATGTTTGTCCTTCTTGTGCGCCGCTCTTTCCACACCCCGCGAGCGAAACGAGCGAGAGCAGACAGAGCAGCAGGGCCAGGCTTTTCTTCCACATAGATCGTCTCCTATTATTGTTAAAATTACTGAATTTGCAAGGTGTCAATATTGGTGTTGCGGGCAAGGCTGATGATCGTCTTGCCGGGGTTTAGCACAAGCGGGGCGCCGTCCAACTTTGTCATGACAAAGTTACTTGCAACGTCCGGTTTCGTCCAGGTAAAGCGCTCATAGCTGCCATTTGAAAAATAGTAGCCTTCGCCGCCTTTGGCGTAAGTCACCTTAGCCATATAACTGAGAGTATCTATTGTTTCTATCTCCGCAAACAAAACAAGCACATTTTGAAACGCCAACTGAGTTTGTAGGGTACCTTCGCCGACATCGAGCTGCGGCTCGTCCCGCTGATATTTTAAATAGGCACCCAGGTCGGCATCATAGCGAAAGTCGCCGTCGTAATCATGGTTTTCTGACAAAAAGAAATTGATCTGTTGTGCGGTGCCTCCCGCGGGCAAAATGGGCTGGCCGGAATTGGCGAAACTGAAAAATGAAGTGAGCTTGGATGTGGAACGGTCGGGCAATTGGAGTTCCCGCGCAGCTTCGTAGATTCTGCGGCCATTTGTGAAAAAGCACTGTTCGGACCAATACCCCGCGTTGAATCGTAATAAATCCTTATAGCAGATTCCGTAGGTGTTTTCTGCGTCGAGTGTTTTAAGATCATAGTATTTCTGCAAAAAATTATACGCTTCGACAGAACCCCAACCGATATGTACAAATAATGGGTCAAGAGGATGAACGGCTTCCAGGTATTGATGACGCAATGAGCGAATATTTCCAATTTTGGGTACTTCCCGGACATCACTATATAGAGCGAGGAAACGGGTAATCCCTGCTTCAACTTCACACTCAATAAGGACATCCGCCTGCGACAACCCAGATTGCGGCCAACAGAATTCAATGTTATCCGCAGCAACGCAAATGGGTCGCATGCCGACCCGGTCGGTCGCCATATTGTATTCTCCAGTTAAGGGATTAAACGCAGTTTTGGGAGCTGTGACGGGGATGGTTGTGTTATCCTGCGGATCGGATTCCCAAGAATATACAATTCCGCTTTCCGCTTCCGGTTCCGGTTCTTTTGCGCATGCCGAGAGCGAAACCAGCGAGAGCAGACAAAGCAGCAGTGCAAGCGTTTTCCTTTTCATAGAAACTCCTCAAAGTTTTTCACTACACCATGGTTTAACAAAGGACGATAACAATGTAATCAAAGAAACGAGCGTTTTAGTTTTTACAGGTACATTGTTTGTTCTTAACGGAATATCGCGATAGAAACAAAATGCGGTTCGGTTTGCAATTGCAAAATGAGAGAAAGCAGGGACGCACAAATGAATAGGATGGTATAAAAATAACATTGCCGTCGGCGAAACGCAAACGATAGATCGCGCAGGAAAACGCAGAAAACAGCAGCAATTACACAGGTAAACGAAAATAATGCTTCATTTTTCTATATTGTGTAGAAATTTGAGACATGATAAAAACAACGCGCCAAAGCAAGATGTGGTTTGCGCAAAGCGTTAGCAGGCAAAGAAGACCCGGTACTTCAAAGACGCCGGGCGTTACTTTCAGCGAAAACGGAAACGAAAAAGCGGAACGATACCGTTCCGCGCTGCCCTCAAAAAATCGATCGCAAAGAAAAATGCGCCGAAATAGCCGACAGCCGAAAGATAACCACCCCTGCCGCCAATCCATTGGGATTCGCCCCCAACACCTTATTGAAGGAAATAAAAGACCATGCGGAAACTGCCGAGGCTAGGCTCTTGTTCGTGCGTCGACCTTTCTTTTCCTTTCCGGGAGTAACGCGAAGCCAACATCAATCGAGTGGCAGGGGCGGGATTGCGAAGGTCGGCGAACGTTCCCGCGTTTTCTATGAGGTCTTTTTGGCAGGCTAAAAAACCGCAGCAGCGCTGCGGCCTTCAATCTCAAATATCAATCGTCAAAAAAGTGCACAACTGCCCGACGGTTTCGAACGACCAGCACCATCCATCCAAAATGCCGGGCTGACGCCCCAACCCGGCATTTTGAAATAAGAAATCGTCGGATCTGCAAAACAGCGCCGACATGGCGCTGTTTTGGTTTGGCGACCTGTTGGTTCCATTTGGTGCAGGGCGCGGCCTTGCTTCCAAGCGGGCGGTGGAGTCGAGAGGAATGGGCCGACGAACGGCTAGCTTTGTTCTTTTGACGCTTTCGTATGTCGATCGGGAACTGTTTGACAAACAGAAAAGAGGAACGATACCGCTCCTCTTTAAAGTAGGTTATAAATAAACATTAACCGTTGTATTTGCTCTGCGCCAGCGGCAGCCGCCCTTCCAGAATAAGCGAGACGGCGTCGCAGATGTCTGCGGTGCGCGCGTCGATCTGTTTGCGGTCGGCGCTGCTCGGCATCGAGAGCACCCAGTCTGCCATGTCGTAGTCGGGGTGTGGTTTTTGCCCCACGCCGATGCGCACGCGCGCAAAAGCAGTAGAGTCCAAATAATCAATAATATTTTGCAGACCGTTGTGGCCGCCCGCTGAACCATCCGCGCGGATGCGAATCACGCCCGGCGCAAGCGCGACATCGTCGCAAAGCACAATGATATGATCATGCGGAATGTTGTAATACTGCGCCGCAGCCTGTACGGCGGTGCCGGACAGGTTCATGAACGTCGTCGGCTTTAGCAGCAACACGCGGGCGGCGTTCACCCGGCCGTCACCGACAAGTGCCTGAAAGCGCGCGCGCGCAACACGGATCCCGTGTTGCGTCGCAAACGCATCCAACGCGCGAAAACCAACATTATGGCGCGTCAATTCATATTTTTTTCCCGGATTGCCGAGCCCGACAATCATGAAGTCCATGCCGGAGCGCTTTGCAAATAACATAGCGAAATCCTATGCGCCGGTTGACTCTGAAGCGGAAGAGCCGGTGATGTTGATCGAAGATTCAAAATCATTGCGGATGATGCCCAGGTGGGTAACACCGGGGTTAATCTGCAGGGTTGTGCCGTCTGCCTTGGTAAAAACGAAGTCTGCGTTATAGGCCGATTTCGACCAGGTGATTTCTTCATATTTGCCATTGTTGAAATAGTAACCGGTGCCGCCCTTGTTGTATTCCAGAGAGATCAGTCCATCGTAAACCGTTCCATAAATATCGCGGATGGAGGCGCAGAGCACGATCACGTTATCAAACGCGAGCTGCTGATTATTGTTGCCGGCATCGACCTGTGGGTCGCCCTGCTGGAATTTTAAATATTTGCCAGTGGCCGCGTCATAGCGAAAATCGCCGTCATACGCTTTTGAGAATTTATAGGTAACGGCAGTTGCGTCGCCGGAAGACGGAATAACAGGGTTGTCCGCGTCAGCAAAATTGAACGCTGTCTTGGATTTTGGGTTCCAGGTGGGGCTGATTGCGGTCTGTGTCTGCAGGTAGGCATCCAACATGTCCGCGGTGGTAAACCAGCAATGTTCGGACGCATAATTTTTCTGCCGCTCTTTATCTTTATATGTCAGCTTTGCGTTGCCGTCGGCGTTCCAGGTTTTCATGCCGTATTTTGCAAGCCAGTCCTCCGCGTTGTTGGAGAGGCCGATATGTACAATAATAGGATCCCATTGCGCAACACCATCGATAAACTGCGTGCGCAGGGAACGAAGGGAACCAATGCCGTTGGCCGCTTTATGTACATCAGTATAAAGGCACATTAAGCGCGAGATACCGCCCTCCGTTTCAATTTCCACAATGATGTCCGCCATTGAGGTGCCCGATTGCGGCCAGGACTGGTGGATATTGTTAACAGAAACAGCGTATGGCTTGCCCGTATATGCGTTTTCCATATCGTATAAGCCGGTCAAAGGGTTCTGAAACATGGTTTGGCCTGGTTCCAGCGTTGGTTCCGGATCCGGTTCTTCTACAGGCTCTTTGCTGCCAAACAGGCCGCAACCGCCAAATGAGAACAAAAAGATGAGACAAAGCAGCAGGCATATGAACTTTTTCACAATAAATTAACACTCCCTGGTAATTCAGATTCGACAATATTCTACCACATCCGCGTGGCATTGTCTTTATATTATTTCATCCAACAAACAAAAATCTTTCGGCGATATCTTACGGACGGGCAATTCTTTAAACATCTCTCTGCTTGTTCTTAAGAAATCGTCAGTGAACGCTCCAAGCTGTCACGGGTAAGGCAAAAACATGTTTTGCCAGGATTCAACATAAGGTCGGTGCCATCGGCCTTTTGAAAACTAAAATTATCTGCGTAGGCGCCTTTGCTCCAGGTAAATTCTTCATAGTTGCCGTTATTAAAATAATAACCGGTGCCGCCGGACTGATAATCAACTTGGGTCAGGCCGTTGTCAATTGTCCGAATGTCTGCGAACAATACCAGCACATTTTCAAAGGAAAGCTGTCTGTTTTCGTTGCCGGCGTCGGTCTGCGCGACGCCGCGCTGATATTTCAAGTATTTCCCAGATGCGGCGTCAAATCGAAAGTCTCCATCATACGCGCTCGAAAAAGAAAAAGTAACCGACGTTGCGGCGCCGCCGGTCAGCACAACCGACTCGTTTGATGCTGCAAAGTTAAAATAGGTTTGCAGGGAAGCAGAGGAGTGAATATCCACATCATATTTGATAACAGCTTCGTCAATCAATTTGCCGGACGTAAATTTACAATGCTCGGTCGCATATTGCTTCATGCGCTCTTTATCAATATAAATGACGCTCGGCTTCGCGTCACCGTCCAAGGTACGGATATTATAATTGCGGATTGCCTGTTCCGCGTAAATAGAAGTGCCAATGTGGACGATGATCGGGTCAAGCGGATAAATTGCCTCGATAAACGGATCGCGCAGCGAGCGCACCGAACCAATCAGAGAAACTTCGCGCGTATCAGCGTACAGGCACATCAGACGCGTCACGCCGCCCTCTGTTTCCATCTCAAGGATTACGTCTGCCTGTGAAGTACCATATTGCGGCCAGCTCTCGGCGATATTATTGACTGAAATACAGTACGGACGATACCCAACACGATCCACCGCCATATTGTATTCGCCGGTCAAATAGTTGAGCGCAGTTTTCTCCGCATCTACTTCAACAATGCCGGGGCCGCCGCTTTCCTCGTCATCAGTGGGGGGAACACCGGTTTCCTGCTTCGCACAACTGCCCAGCGAAAACAAGCAGGCAAGGCAGAGGAACAAAGCAAATACTTTCTTCATATGGAGACCTCCTTACGGTGCCGATAAACAAAAAAAGAAAAGGGAACACATGGCAAACATCGACACACAACAAGGTTTGCATCAATGCACTACATTATACCTGTTTTAAAGGCAGGTGTAAAATGGGAAGATCTGTGATTCTGCGCCAAAAGAAACGATAGCGCAGCAAAGACGTCAAATAGCGCCTGCAGAAGCAGGAAATACGGTATTTGACAGCGTGAAGATACGGCACACAAGGTTGCACACCGATTCGCTATGCAATTTTAAACGTACTGCTTAGCGACGCACGAGTGACGCAGAGGCAGGTTTTTCCAGGATTCATAACAAGCGGGGTGCCATCTGCTTTTGTAAATTCGAACAGACTGCCATAGTCGTCTTTCACCCAGTGAAATTCTTCATAACGGCCTTGGCTGAAATAATAACCGGTACCACCTGAAACATAGTCGACTTTAACCAAGCCGGCCTTGAACTCCACGGTTTCAATGTTGGCAAACAAAACCAATACATTCTCAAACGCAAGTTGCGCATTGATACCGGCATCCATTTGTTTTTGGTTGCGTTGAAACTTTAAATAGGTTCCAGTTGTGGAATCATAGCGGAAATCACCGTCATACGTGTTAGAAGAAAACTGAAACGTTACCTGTTCCGCCGCGCCGCCGGAAAGCGTCACCGGTTCGCCAGGTTTTGCAAAATTAAAGTAAGATGCATAGGAGGAATTGGACATTGGGTCGATATCTACCTCTTTGACCATTTTCGTGATCAGGTCGTAGCTGGTAAATTTGCAGTGTTCGGAGGAATAAGACTGCATGCGAACCTGGTCGGTTGTGTAAACACGGGGCACCATGTTGCCGTCAAGCGTGCGGATATTATTTTCGGCAATGGCGCGATCCGCATAGATTGAGGTGCCGATGTGCACAATGATAGGATCAAGCGGATAGGTCGCTTCGATAAACTGGTCGCGCAGTGAACGCACCGAACCGATTTTTTCCACACCGCGCGCATCGGCGTAAATCGCCATCATGCGCGTAATACCGCCCTCGGTTTCGATTTCGATCATCATATCTGCCTGCGCAATGCCATATTGCGGCCAACACGCGGAGATATTATTTATGGATACACAGTACGGACGATAGCCAACGCGATCCTGCGCCAGAGTATATTCACCGGTCAGATAATTGTAGGCAGTTTTATCGCTTCCGACCACCTCGGTCGCATCGGGTTGGCTGGCCGCATAAATTTCATCTTCCAGCGCAAGATCGATGCCCTCAGTTTCAAGCGTGCTACAGCCGGCAAGGGTCGTTGTCAGCAAGATACAGAGAAAGAGTGCTGTCATCCGTTTCATTTGCAGGATACCCTCCGTTTTTCGTGCCTCTATTATAGCGAATACGTCTCGCAGTGTAAAGAAAAAGCCGTCATTTAAATGCAATATAAAAAACGCGCGCGGGTTTTCTGCATCGCGTTTCAGCCTTTCAAAACCCCTGTCGTCAAGAAAAAGTGCAAAAGTGCCCGACGGTCTCAAGCTACCCGCCCCGTCCACCCAAGTGAAATGGGGCTGACGCCCAAAACCCCGAAGTATGAAACAGAAGACTGTCGGATATGCAAAAAGCGCGAACATAGCGCGACTGTTCGGCGGCTTGCTATTTTCATTTCGTCAAGAAAAAAGAGTAAAGTGCCCGACGGTCGCAAACTACCCACCCCATCCACCCAAGTGAAATGGGGCTGACGCCCCAAACCCCGAAGTATGAAACAGAAGACCGTCGGATATGCAAAAAGCGCGAACATAGCGCGATTGTTCAGCGGCTTGGTATTTTCATTTCGTCAAGAAAAAGTGCAAAAGTGCCCGACGGTCTCAAGCTACCCGCCCCGTCCACCCAAGTGAAATGGGGCTGACGCCCTGCTTCCAAGCGGGCGGATGGGCGGGTCTAATGCGTTCATAAACGACAAGTTTAGTACCTTTTGTCGGACTTTTTGAGCAAACTGAAATGCGACGCGGAAACCCGCGTCGCATTTCGAATTACGATGTAACGAAATAACTAAGCAATTTTCATGCTGCTGACATTTGTGCTGCGGCCAATACATACACAGGTTTTGCCGATGTTCATAACAAGCTCTGTACCGTCTTCTTTTGTGAAGGTGTAGCCGCTGTTGAGATCATCTTTTACCCACGTGATTTTCTCAAATTTGCCGTTCGAGAAATAGTAGCCTTCGCCGCCGCCCTGGAAGTCGATATCGACAATCTGGGCTTTTTGATCGATAACGGTGGTCTTTGCGAACAGAACGAGCACGTTGGTAAAGGCGACCTGGCTGTTATCAAGCCCGTCAACTTGTTTTTCGCCGCGCTGGAATTTCAGATAGGTGCCGGTTGCTTCGTCATAGCGGAAATCGCCATCATAGGACGTACTTTCCGTCATTTTGAAATTCACGGTTTTTGCGTCGCCGCCGCTGAGCTCCACCGGGGTTTCGGCGTCGGTGAACTTAAAGAAAGATTCCACGGTTGCGCTGGATTCTGCGGGAATCCCTTTGTCAGCCATGACATCATCGATATAACCGCCGGAAGTGAATTTGCAATATTCGGATGCATAGCCTGCAGAGTACCGGTCATTGTCAAACCAGATGAGCTGGTTGTTGATGTCGCCGTCCAAAGACTTAATATTATTTTCAGCAACCATTTTGTCGGCATAAATCGAGGTGCCGATATGAACAATGATGGGGTCGATCTGATTGGTCGCCATGATCATCTGGTTGCGCAGGGAACGGACCGAGCCGATGCGTTCCACTTCGCGCAGATCGGTGTAAAGCGCAAGCATGCGGGTAATGCCGCCTTCGGTCTCCATCTCCATGAGAATATCGGCTTTAGAGATACCGTACTGCGGCCAGCTGCCGTTGACATTGTTGACCGAAATGCAGTAAGGGCGCATGCCAACGCGGTCCTCGGCCATATTCATTTCGCCTGTGAGATAATTAAAGGCTGTTTTTGCAGAGGTAACCGGTTTTGTATAAGGAGCGGTTTCATTACCTTTGAACACATCCTCTTCTTCGATGTCAATGCCTTTGCCACATCCAAACAAGCCGAACATAAGTAACAGGCAGAGCAGGGCTGCCACTGTTTTCTTCATTTTCAAACTCCTTTATAATCTTGTACACTTACAGTTTTTAATTATACCCGATGCAAGGGGCGGTTGTAAATGGATATTCGGTGTAGAAAATGCGTAGAAATTAGGACTTTTTCGCCGGTTTGACGAAAAAGGTATGGAATTCACCGTTTCTACATATAGTTGTTTTGAACCGGACAAAAATACTGTTGCAGCTTTCACAGTTTTTTCACAATGATTCGATATAATACAGTTACTTAAATGTATTAAGGAGACAGCCTATGAGACAAACGAGGAAAATGCCAGCGACGGTATTGGTTTTGGCTGTGTTTGCCTCTGTTGCCGTGGTTGCTTCCACTATGTATCTTCTGCTTTTTCAAGAAGACGAGACGACAAAGAAACAGCAATTGCAAACAGAGATTGGCGCTGCAACCACGCTGCGTTTTGACGGGGTTGTCGTTCCCGCGAGCGCAGGTGCATTTACAACAACAGATGCCGCCGGAACCTTACAACAAGTGAAATTGGACACCAGTAACCAGCGGATCGTGATTGAGCAGTCGGATTTTAACGCGACGCTTTTGTTTGCCTCTGCGGCAAAAGAGATCTGGCTTAAAATTTCCCAAAAAGATAACGTCGAATATGAAGGGAACATGGCAGGGTTTGCAACATTTATCCCGCAGCACAATGATGTGTACGATTATGAGATCACGGCGCAGTTTGAAAGCGACGGATATGCGGGCAGCTGCCGCTACACATTTGCGGTGCGATATGATGCGGTGCCCAGCTTTTTCCTCTCGATGGACACCATTGTGCAGGGCGACGTCCTTTTATTTTATGGCGCAAACACACGCAGCCAGGATGTGCAGGTGGGACTCGATTTTGATTATACGCCCTACCTTGTGTATGACAAGTCCGGCTGCAAGGGCTATATTCCTGTCAGTTTTATGCGGCAGGCCGGCCGACATCAGGTAGATGTCACTTACGGCGGCGAAATGCAGACACTGTTTTTCACGGTGATTGAACCGGAATATGAAGAACAGCAGTTGACCATGCCGGAGTCGACAGTCAGCGAGACGCGCAACGATGAGGCGCAGCAAGAACATGCAGAGATCATGGGAGCAGTGCAAAACTCCTTTGATAACACCGTGTATTGGACGAATCCGTTTATACAGCCGGTACTGGGAGAGATCACAACCGACTATGGGTGTAAGCGGTATACGAACGGCGCGACGACGCCGTCTCGCCACGGCGGCATCGATATCGCATGCGCCGAGGGCACGCCGATTGTGGCTTCCAATACCGGAAAGGTGCTGTACAGCGGCTATCTGCAAATGACAGGGTATACCGTTGTGATAGAACACGGCTTGGGATTGCACACAATTTATCTCCACATGAACAGCGTATCTTGTGAAACGGGCGATTTGGTCGAGCGCGGCGTGGAGATTGGAACGGTGGGCATGACAGGGTACGCGACCGGGCCGCACCTGCACTTCGATGTGCAGATCGGCGGATTCAGTGTCAGTCCCTGGATGCTGTTTGATGAGACAAGCGGCGTTTACAATCTCGAGCATCCAAAGGAACCCATACCGGCAACATAAGCAAAACGAAATAGAACCGCCGCAGAATAAACTGCGGCGGTTTTCGCAGTCTGTCAAAGAACCCCAGGCAGCGAGAGAAGTGCACAGAAGTAGCCAGCGAGCGAATAATACCCACCCTTGCCGCCCAATCCTTTGGGCTTCGCCCCAAACCCTATCAAAAGAAATATAAGGCCGTCGGATGCGGAAAACTGCCATGCTATGCTGGTTTTCGTTTGTCGGTCTGTCTTTTTCATCTGCGGGATGTGGGGCGAAGCGCTCACGTCAATCGAGGGGCTGGAGCGGGATTGCGAAGGTCGGCGACGGAACGCCTTGTGCCTTTTGACGATCTCGCGTTTTGTATAAGGATTTTTTGTCACACAGTGGCCGCGAGAACACGCCTGCGCGGCCGGTTTTTTATGGAACGATAAACAACCGTATTTGCAAAATACGAAATGGATAGACGGGCCTTCTAATAAAAATATTGACATAATATGCAGGAACTGCCATAATTACCACGTAATGTAGAATAAGAAATGTGAGGCATACACATGCAACAAATAAAAAAGGGAGTTTTGATCTTTCTGCTGGGAATCCTTTTGTTGGCGTACTCGGGCTGTCAAACAGGGCCAAAGCAGTTTGCGATTGGCATCAGCTTACAACATTTGCAGTATTACGAAGCGGACATACAGAAAATGATAGATAGCTATAATCTTGAGGAGAACGAGACGGCGCAGTACACGTTAATCCGTCCGGCAAATGATACACGCCATGACCAGACAGATGCGGTGAAATCGCTGCTCGCGCAAAAGGCGAACGTCCTGTTGGTTGCGCTTTCCAGTGCGGAAGATGCGGAAGAAATTGCAGATCTCGCCAAGCAGAACAAAACACCGCTTGTGATTCTCGGGCAAGAACCCATTGAAACAATGACGGCGATATGGAAGCAGACCTATTTTGTGTGCGACGATAGCAGTGCACGATGGGAAGTATTGGGTGAGTTGATTGGCGGCCTCAAAAACGGAAGTGACGCGGATGAGGATGGCGTGGTGCGGTATGTCACGCTGGCTGCGGATAACAGCGCAATGGCCGCGGCAATGCAAACGGCGGAAAGCCGAGGGCTTCAAACAGAGCAGATTGCGTCGCTGACAGATGCGCTGCAACTGGAATCGCTTTTGCAGGAAAAAGAGAATCCGGTAGATTTGCTTGTGATTGCAGACAGCGGCGATGGTGTGTTGATCGACGGCGCACAAGATGCGATTGCAAAGGCGGGAAGAAAAGTCGGGGTCAATTTGTTTGCGGTCAGCGCCGGCGATACCCCAAAAGAAGTAGATTTGGTAGAGCAAGGAAAACTGAGCGGGACGTTGTCGCCAAAAGAGAAGGTATTGCACGCCGTTCAGGTTGCATATCAGCTGCTGCACAAAGAGGAGGTTTCTGCAGTTACACAAGTGTATCCGGAAATGCTGCGAATCTTTCGGGTTGCTGGCGTATTGCAAACAGAGCCTGTTAGTACTGGAATTGTAGAGGCATTACAAACGAAATTCGAAACAAGCCGTAGTGAATCGAAAGAATATAACGTTTCGTATAAATTTGTGTATGATCTCGAAGATGTTTATAATGTTGAGGCCCATACACAACAGTTGCAGACGGCAACGGCATATTTAGAAGAGGGAATCGATGTCCTTTTGGTTCTTGTCACGAAAAGCCACGACGAGTTTGCCCGGCTTGCGCGGGCGTATCACACGCCGGTGATATTTTATCGGCATGGATCACTGGATGGCGCAGAACTGCCCTACGAGCATGCCTACTATGCCATCGAAGACAAAGATGCGCCGGGCATTGCGCAGGGAGAAATCATCCGAGACTTAAAGGACCAAGGCGATATCGATGGCGACGGCGTTGTTCGCTATATAATGATCTCGGGCGAAAGCGGAAACTTTGAGGCAAGCATACGCACGGAAACGTCGATTCAAGTGCTGCGGGATGCCGGATTACAGCTGGATTGTCTTTTGCAGCGGAGCGGCGGCTGGGATACGGACAATGCAACGGAAATTGCCGTAACCGCGTTACAGCAGTTCGGAAACAAAAT
The DNA here is from genome assembly GCA_031547945.1 of Oscillospiraceae bacterium. Taxonomy (GTDB): domain Bacteria; phylum Bacillota; class Clostridia; order Oscillospirales; family Ruminococcaceae; genus JAVBRN01. Next base: position 76,845 of record JAVBRN010000005.1, read on the forward strand.
CGACGTCATTTTCTGCAACAATGACCTCATGGCTGTGGGGGCGGAACAGGCAATCCGGGCAGCTGGAAAAGAAGTGGGAAAAGACCTGTATCTTGTGGGGATCGACGGGATTGACGAGGCCGTGCAACTGGTGCGCAATGGCAAAATGACGGGCACAGTTATTTGGGGCACGAGTGATGACGATGCGGATATGCTTTTTGAAATGATGATGCGCATTGTGGACAGGCAACCAATAGAAGCCTATAACTATTTGCCGATTACAAAAGTGACTGCTTAGCCGATGTTCAAATTGCGCAAATTATTCGTATTATTGTAAATCAAAATCCGGACATTCTCTTTTCAGAGAACGTCCGGATTTTGATTTAATTGGTGACCCGTACGAGACTCGAACTCGTGTTACCGCCGTGAAAGGGCGGTGTCTTAACCACTTGACCAACGGGCCGTATGCAAAGGAAGTCTTTGAAGCGGCTTCCTTTTTTGGTAGCGGCTACTGGATTTGAACCAGTGACACTCCGGGTATGAACCGAATGCTCTAGCCAACTGAGCTAAGCCGCCAAACGCACGACTAATTATACAGAACCGGAGAAGGCTTGTCAACAAAAACAAATCGCCCTGTCACCAGAAAGTTATTGCGCCGACGTTAGAAATTGAAATAGACAAAGCTGGAGCTGCCAAAAACGCCGACAGCGACAATTGATGCCAGGATAAAAACATAACAAATCCAGCGCGGAATCGCCGGCACATGCTGTAAAATATTACCAGGATTGTCCCTGTTTTTTGGCGCCTTGTAAATCACAAAGTATTCGCAGGTCAACACCAGCGCGATGGCGGCGCCGACGACCCAAAGTATAAATGTGACAAAGCCAACGCTGGAGGCGATGTTCTCATAAATGATGCGATAAATATCGGCGACCATGGCGTTCCAGTCGAAAGAGGTAAACAGATTTTGAAATACGTACTGGGCATATTGGAAGGTGGTCGGCAGCCGGAAAAAAACGAGCGAGCCGGCGGAAAGACAAAAGACAATCAACCGCTTGCCGGTATTGCGCACGCCGCGCAGCCATTTGTTTTTAATCTTTGCGGGCTTTTTGATTTTATGCAAAATCTCTTCGGCCACACGGAATGCGCCGTGCAGCAATCCCCATAAAACAAAGCTCAAGCTGGCACCGTGCCACAGCCCGCTGACGGCAAAAACAATCAAAATATTGAGCGCAAAGTGCGGCGCGCGATCCTGCCACTTTTTGCCAAATACCAATTTGTTTACCCAGCGCGACCACACAAGCGGCGTAAAGATATAGTCGTTAAACCAGGAAGTCAAGGAGATATGCCAGCGCTTCCAAAAGTCGGACATATTGGTTGCAAACAGTGGGGCGCGAAAGTTTTCGAGCAGGGAGAATCCCAGCATTTTGGCGGCGCCCAGCGCCATATCGGTATAGGCAGAAAAGTCAAAGTAAAGTTGCAGCGCAAAGAGAACAACCGCCGCCAAAAGAATCAAACCGGAACGCTCGGTAAAATTGCCATAGATATTGTCGACGACAGTGCCAAGCCAGTCGGCGATGACTGCCTTTTTGAACAACCCCCACAAGAAACGCTGTCCGCCAAATAAAATGTTTTGATACCGCAAGGGGTGGGTTTCCTTAAACTGCGGCAGCAGCTGGTCGGCGCGCCCGATTGGACCCGAAAGAATCTGCGGAAAGAAACTGATGAATACGGCATAGGTTGCGATGTTGCGCTCGGGCGCAACCTTTTTTCGGTAGACGTCGATGACATAGCCAAGCGATTGAAAGGTATAGAAACTAATGCCAAGCGGCGCAATCCAAGATCGCAGCGGCACGAACGCCTTGCCGCCAACAGACATCGCGATACCGTTTACGATATCCGCAAAAAAGGTACTGTATTTAAAAACCAGAAGGCAGGAGAGGTTCAAAACAATGGTCAGGGCAAGAAACCAATCCGAGGTTCGTTTGTTTGCAATACGCGTGGAGAGAAGGGCAGAGCCAAACGTTAATAAGGTCGATGCAACCATATAAATTACGTTAACGGGTGCGGTCTGCATATAAAAATAATAGCTTGCGATGAATAAAGCATAGTTGCGCAGCTTTTGCGGCAGCAAATAATAAGCGACGAGAACGACGCCTAAAAACAGAAGATACGAAAAGGTGTTAGATGCCAAAATTGTCCTCACATAACAATTTGTATATTCGTGGCGCAATAATACAAAAAATGCGCAAAATAAACCGTGCAAGGGATTAAAATCAGAGTGCAACCATGAAACAAGTTCGTGATCTATTCTGGCTAATACTATTACATATACGTTTTCGCAGTGCGATGTTACGGCCCTGAGCAGTTTGTGCATGCGCAAAGATATTTCTGTTGGGAGGTTCTTCCATTCGAAATGTATGTGCGCAGGAAAGCCAATTATTACGGATGGCAATTGATATGAAATAATATACAAACTGTTATTTAGGGAGTGAAGACAGGAAGGAAGCCAATGTTTCTGCGCGCAAATGGTAGCCGTCGTAAAAGTCAAGCATGGTGTAACCGCAGCTGTATGGGCTAAAAGAACCGTAAAGTTTTACGTTCAATTGCGCCGCCATGTCATAGAGCATATCCTCTACGAGAAAGAAGTTGTCATAGCGGGGGAACGCTTGCATATGGTCATACAGCACATTAGAAATCGGCTCCAGGATGAGAGTGACTTCCACGCCATCATCTTGCACACAACGAATAAAATCTAGCAGCATCTGCTTGTGCTGGCTTTCCAGCTCTGTGTAATTCTCCAGCCCAGTAATGTGATCCGGAAGAGCCATTCGCGCGCGGGTGTCCACTTCCTCTAATCCGGCAGTACGATACGCTGTTGGATAGCTGTAACTGCCGTCTGCGCGCAACAAACCATTTGTGCCGTTGTCTGCTGTTGTCGCTCTCGGCCAAACATTGACCGCATTCTCTTTCTTAAAGAGCCGCTGGATCGACGCCTGAAAGTAAGGAATTGAAAATAGATTGCGCTGCACCTCAGTACTCATCGTCCAAAAGCTGGGATCCTGTTCCGGGTCCTTGGCGAAGCGCGGATCGATGCGCAGCAGCTTCTTGGGAGCATCGTACCCCATGCGCTCGGTGAGGTAGGTATAATAGCCGTCGCCAACCGCGGCCGCATAGCGCCCCTCTGCATAATTGTCATTCAGCATCCAGGGATCAACCACAATATACAATTGCTTTGGCAAGAGCTTGTACGCATACAAGACGCCGTAATACCCAATGACATCCTCCAGGGCACCGCCGGCGACACTACAATTGAACAGACTGGAAGCCCCAAGCATCTCTTTTGTGATCAATGCCCCGCGGGAGGAACCTGTGACAATCACATCAACGGGTGCGGTCATGCGGTTGACATAGTCGCGCCGCACCAAACGTTCGTTATAATTGCCGCGGATCCCTTCCACATTGTTGCCTTCCAGCAACAGCCGCGATATTTCATATTCCGGAATCTCGGCCGGATTCACATGGTAAAGACCGGACGGGTCAACGGTGTAATTGGTGTAGGCGACCGTTATTAAAAACGGAACAATAAGAAATAGGCCTTTTAAAAATGTCAACACAGCCCAAACGAGTTTTTTTCGCTTGGGCTGTTGCGCTTGTTTTTTTGCGGTCTTCTGCATAAGCGGATCCTTTTGCTGTCAGGTGTCTTACAGTTTTTGTAAATTTCTGCTGTGCAGTTTGGCAGGTCAGCCGATACGCTCCACGCCGCTCATATAGCGCACAAGTGCGTCGGGCACGGTAACAGACCCGTCTTCGTTTTGATAGTTTTCCAGGATGGCGGCGGTTGTGCGGCCCACGGCCAAACCGGAACCGTTGAGCGTATGCACCAAACGCGGCTTGCCCGTTGCGGCGTCGCGGAACCGGATGGATGCGCGGCGGGCCTGAAAATCTTCAAAGTTGCTGCAGCTTGAGATCTCGGCGTAGCGGCCATAACTTGGCAGCCATACTTCGATGTCATACGTCTTCGCGCTTGAGAAACCAAGGTCGCCGCCACATAAGGTAACGACACGATAGGGCAGACCGAGCAATTGTAGTGCGTGCTCGGCGTCCGCTGTCAGGGCTTCCAGTTCGGCATAGCTCGTGTCGGGGTGTGCGAACTTCACGAGTTCTACTTTATTGAATTGATGCTGGCGGATCAACCCGCGGGTATCTCGTCCGGCGCTGCCCGCCTCTGCGCGGAAGCAGGCGCTATAGGCACAATATTTGATTGGCAGTGCGGCGGCATCGAGAATCTCATCGCGATGAAAATTTGTCACCGGCACCTCTGCAGTTGGAATCAGAAAGTAATCGAGACCTTCCAGCTTGAACATGTCCTCTTCAAATTTCGGCAGCTGTCCCGTGCCGGTCATTGAACCGCGGTTTGCCATGTATGGAGGAAAGATCTCGGTATAACCATGCTGCGTGCTGTGCAAGTCGAGATAGAAATTGTAGACGGCGCGCTCCAATCGCGCGCCCAAACCCTTGTAAAAGTGAAACCGTGTGCCGGTTACTTTTGCCGCGCGCTCCGGGTCGAGAATGTCCAGCGCCGCGCCAATGTCCCAGTGTGCTTTGGGTTCGAACGAAAATTGCCGCGGTTCGCCCCAGTTGCGCTCGACAGGGTTGGCGTCGCTGTCCGCGCCGGTCGGCACACTTGCGTGCGGCGTATTGGGAATCGAATATAGTATCTCCTGTTGCTGCGCTTCCAAGTCAGCGAGGTCTTTCTCGAACAGTTTGACTTTTTCCGACAGCATTTTCATTTCTGCCATAATCGCGGACACATCACCGCCCGCTTTCTTGACAGCGGGGATCTCTTTGCTCGCGGCATTTTGCTGCGCTTTCATCGCGTCGGATTTGGCAATGATATCGCGGCGGGCCTCATCGATCGTCAGCAATTCATCGATCATGGCGTCGTAGTCTTTGTTGCGGACAGCCAGTTGTTGTTTAATGGCGTCCGGGTTTTCGCGAATTCGTTTGATATCGAGCATGAAATACTCCTGTTTGTATATTTTAAGCGGGTTTATCGGTTTGGTATATTGTTCGCTTCTAATTTCCAAGTTTGTTTGCAAACTCGTATAACTGCTCTTTGGAATAGAAATCAACGGAAAGTGTGCCGCGGCCGTTGCTATATTTTACGTCCACCTGCACGCCGAGCGCGCCGCGCAAAGAAAGCTCCACTTCGGTTGCAATCGAATCTTTTTTCTTGGCGGGCATCTGTTTTTTCTTTTCAGGCCGCTGTGTGATTTGTTCAGCTTCGCGGACAGTTAGCCCGTCCTCAGCCACGCGTTTGGCGATCTCGCTGCGGCGCGACGCGTCCGCGACCGAAAGAATTGCTTTTGCGTGACCGGTTGTAATTTTGTCGTCGCGCAATAAATTCTGCACATCTTCGGGCAGTGTCAGTAAGCGGAGGGAATTGGCAATGGCGGGGCGGGAGCGTCCGACATATTTTGCAATGTCTTCCTGCGTCATGCCGCTGGCTGCCATCAATTGTTTATAGCCTGACGCCTCCTCAATCGGGTTCAAATCTTCGCGCTGCAAGTTTTCGATGAGCGCAAAAGTCATAGCCTCCAATTCCGTTAAATTACGCACGATGGCGGGAATGGTTGTTTTTCCGGCCAGCCGGCTGGCTCGCCAGCGGCGTTCGCCCGCAACAATTCGATAGCTGCCGTCGGATCCCGGCCGCACCAAAATGGGCTGGATGACGCCGTGCTGTGCGATAGAGTCGGCAAGCTCTTGAAGTGCATCCTCATCAAAGCTGCAGCGCGGCTGGTCACGGTCGGGCTCAATTTCGCTTATGCGTAATTCCGAAGGCGTCTCGTTGGGTTCGGCCAGAATAGATTCGTTGTCCGAAAACAGGGCATCCAGGCCGCGGCCCAGTCCTCGTTTGGTTGCTGCCGCCATTATCGTGTCCCTCCGACGAAGCGTCTATTGTTTTCCAAAACTTCTTTTGCCAGGGTGTCGTAGGCTTCAGAACCCTTAGAGCTGGCGTCGTAATATTTGATCGGTTTGCCAAAACTGGGCGCCTCCGATACGCGGATGTTGCGGGGGATTGCAGTGCTGTAAACTTTTTGCGGGAAAAATCGTTTTACTTCCTCCACGACCTGAACAGTGAGGTTAAGGCGCGAATCATACATTGTGATCAAAACGCCTTCGATTTCCAGGCTTGGATTAAACAAACGCTTTACCTGGCGTACAGTCGACATCAGCTGTGACAAACCTTCCAGGGCGTAGTATTCGCACTGGATTGGAATTAGAATCGTGTCGGCGGCGTTCAAACCGTTCAGCGTCAGTAGGCCAAGCGAAGGCGGACAATCCAGCAAAATGAAATCAAAATACTGCTTGTTTGCGGCCAGCGCGTCGCGCAGCCGAAATTCGCGCCGGTCCACGCTGACCAACTCGATTTCGGCGCCCGCCAAATCGATATGCGACGGGATCAAGGAGACATTGTTAAACAGTGTTTTCGTTAAGACCTCGTCGAATGTTTTGTGCCCCAGCACCAAATCGTAGGACGAGCCGGCGATGCTTCGGCGGTTAATGCCATAGCCGCTGGTGGCGTTTCCCTGCGGGTCAATGTCTACCAAGAGTACTTTTTTTCCAAGCGCGCCCAGGGCGGCAGCTAAGTTGACGGCCGTTGTTGTTTTCCCAACACCGCCTTTTTGGTTTGCAATTGCGATTGTTTTTCCCATACTGTCTCCTCGCTATTGTTCCACATGGAACATATTCTATCTGTTTGGTTGATGTTCCACGTGGAACATGCGCGATTTCCTTTTGTAAGTCAATGATATAATAGTTAACAAGAAAAGTAAATATCGTTTGTGTTCGAAAAATCCATGCATTACAACCATCTTGCGCAGTGCATTTCCAGATCCAAAGTCGAGGGGATCGGTCGGGCTAATTATTGTGTGCCGTGTGGGAGTCAGTCCCGCAAAAGCGCTCAAATATACGGTTTGTTATATTCCATGAGATCATTTCCGCACGTATAGAACAGCAAAGCGAAACTTTTGGCACGGATTCTCTCGTCAGTGGCATCCGCGCACAGGGCTGCAATGCAAAAAGGAAAGCGTGTACCAATAAAATTGCTGGGACAGCAGAACCGCGGACAGCTATAATAAAAAGAAAAAGGGGAAAAGCATGGAATTTACAAGTTATAATCCTGTGCGGATCATTGGTGGCACAAACTGTGTGCGGGAAAATGCGCGGATATTGAAAGAGATGGGGCACCGTGCACTTATTATCACGGGGGCGCACGCGGCGAAAGTGAGCGGCGCGTTGGATGACGTTTTGGCAGCGCTCGACAGATACAAACTCGAATCTGTAGTGTTCGACGAAATGCGGGAGAATCCACTGTTATCCACCACGGCGAAAGCAGGGCGTTGCGCGCGGGCATGCAAAGCCGACTTCATTATCGCGATTGGCGGCGGCTCTGTGTTGGATGGCGCACGGGCTGCCAGCGTGTTTGCGGTGTGCGATTTTAACGCAGATGAAGATTTGTTTCTGGGTACATTCGATCGCTCGCTGCCGCTGGTTTGCATCGGCACAACAGCCGGAACGGGCAGCGAAGTGGATAACATCGCGGTGATTACAGAAGATGCCACCGGGCAAAAGAAATCGATCAAAAAAGAGTTTTTGTTTGCGCGATACGCGTTTGCAGATTATCGTTACACCAAGACAATGGATTTGCGCCAAACGGTTTCCACCGGGTTGGATGCTCTTTGCCACTGCCTGGAAAGCTGGTTTCACACCGATGCAACAGAACCGGTTGTGTGTGCGGCGCGGCGCGGCATCGAGCTGATCTACCCGTGGCTATTCGCCATTGCGCAAGGGCTGTTTGATCCGCAGGATGAAGAGATGCGCAGGGAACTATATTACGGCGCCCTGTGGGGCGGCGTTGCGATCGCGCAGGTTGGAACCGGCTTTCCGCATCCGGCGGGCTACGGATTGACCGAGCGCGGCGGATTGCCGCACGGTATTGCCTGTGCGCTGTTTGAACCGGCCTTTTTGCGGCACAATTTACCACAGCTAAACAAAAAGACAAAAGATATGTTGCTTGCGGTGGTTCACACAGAGAATGCGTTGTGCGCAACCATTGAAACACTATGCAAGAATAATCTGACGCTTTCCAGAGCCATGTGTGACGCAATTGTAACCCGTATCATGCAATCCACACAGATCAAAAAAGGACTAGCGCCGATTACAGAACAAGAGCTGCAGCAACAGATCAAGGCACGGTTTCCGGTTGTGGTGACGCAGGCAAACGATATCGAAGGCGCGTGGACGTTCGGCCAGTGAAACTATACGAAGAGCGAAGAAAGAAACGAAAATAACAAAATGTATAAACTTGCAAAAGTAAAACTTTGAGAGCATATGCCAACACATATTCGCGAAACTTTGTGAACGAAGCCCGCGCATACAATCCAAAAGAAAAATAGAAATTCAAAATGGCAGATAGAATACGCACAGGGGAAACAAGTGAAACGAGAGACAGACTGGAAAATAAAACATCATTCCATACGTATCCGGTAGATCTGCTGTTGATTTTCTGGTCAAATGCCGATATAATAAAATACCGGCGGACATCGCCGGTACAATTGCATAGCGGATAAGCATATGGACACGGAGGAGTATCGAAGTGGTCATAACGAGAACGACTCGAAATCGTTTGGCGGTTAACCCCGCCCGTGGGTTCGAATCCCACCTCCTCCGCCAGTTTGAAAGCAGCCTATAGGATTTGAACCTATAGGCTGCTTTTGTGTGTAGAAAGCAGGATGTTTATGAAGAAGCCGCTATCTGAAATGTCTAACGAAGAACTGTGGAAACTCTTCCCAATTATTGCAAAGATCATAATGAAGAATATACTGCATGGTACGAAACAGAGAAACTAAGGCTGCTAAACTGCCATAGCAAAAACATTGTGAAGCGCATTAACCATATAGGCAGCAGCGCGGTGGAAGGATTAATCGCCAAGCCAACCGTTGATATTTTGCTTGAAATTGACAATCATCTCAACTGCTCGCGAATTACCCAGATTCGATCGAGATCATGCACAGCCTCATCCGGGTTGCCGCTGGCATTACGATTTGTATTTATATGAGCAGGCTTCAAAACAGAGAAATCGCCACATGACTCCCGGTGATTCCCGCTTTAGGGAAGCTCTGATCAATTATATTCAAAATTTTATATTGCAGCGACAAATTGAGGTTATGGGGCAAGTGTTTTGACAACTTGTTGAGTTCAGCCTTCCAGATTATTTTTGTGCTATACTGCTTGTATGAATTGACTACATTTGCGAAGAACGGATGTGACGAATATGACGAGAGAAACCGAAGAAAAACTGGCCCATTCCCTATCAGGGGATACAACGCAACTACTACCGTTTCTACCATACCTACTACAGGATTTTTGGGAACTCGGAAGCGACCCCGGTGTAATGGCGGAGTTGATTCACAAATATGTAAGCATATCCGAGAAGACAAAAATATTGGACTTGGCTTGCGGCAAGGGAGCGGTATCGGTTAAAATTGCTCAAAAACTTCGACTCAAAGTAAAGGGGATTGACTTATTCCCTGAATTTATTGAGTATGCCGCGCAAAAGGCGAAAGAGTTTCATGTAGATGATTTATGCGAGTTTGTGATTGGTGATATTAACGAAGCAGCCAAAACGGAAAAGGATTATGATTGTGTAGTTTTCGGAGCGGCCGGAATGGACGTATTAGGTAGCCCGGAGGAAGCATTGAACAAACTCAAAGCAACCGTGAAACCGGGTGGCTATATTCTAATTGAAGAAGGATATATTCCCGATGAAGACAAGCGAGAAGCTATCCGATACAACAAAGACGCATATTTTCTTAAACAACAGTGGATGGCTTGGTTCAAGGAAATGGATTTGGAGTTGATCGAAACCGCCTCTGGTCATAGTGAAGGAGCGCTTGACAGCGATTCAGGCTTGGCGGCAATAACCGCGAGGGCAAGCGAGTTGACCCAACAGCACCCCGATAAAAAAGAAATGTTCGAGGGATATGTCCGCAATCAGCAGAGCGAATATGCCGATATAGGCGACAGTCTCATCTGCGTTACATGGATTTTGAAGAAGCTGTAATTTTATGCCGTGCAATAAATTTTAAAGGAGAGTTTCATCATGAACAAAGAGCAAATACTGGAGTTTATCAGCAGCAATCCTCTCATCTTCCTCGCAACCGTCGAGGACGATGAGAGCCGCGTGTGAGGGTCATGGCACTCTACAAAGCCGACGAAAACGGAATTGTATTTCATACCAGCCCATTTAAGGATGTTTACAGGCAGATCATGAGTAATCCGAATGTGCAGATGTGCTTTTATAACGCGGAACAAAATGTGCAGGTTCGCGTACGCGGCACACTCGAGAATATCAATGACCGTGCGCTCAAGGACGAAATATCAAACCATCCCAGCCGCAAATTTATGCAGGCGTGGAAAGCGAGCTGTGCCACCGAAGAGGACTTTTATAATATGTTTACCGTCTTTCGTTTGAAAAACGGCATTGCGAACGTTTGGACGTTTGAATCGAATTTTGCTCCAAAAGAGGACATTATACTTTAACTTTTTCTCGCCCATAATATGAAGGGAGAACAGCCATGCCAGATTTAATAAATAAAGATGGAACAGTACAATATGACTGCACGGCCACATTCCAAAAGCATAGCGAGGAAGCTAATGATGGTTGGAATTTTCTTTTCATGCCGAAAGAGCTCTCAAAAGAAATACGAGCCAATTTCAAATGGCGTGAAGAGGGCTGGGGGCGGATGAAAGTGACGGTGAAAATCGGTACAAGCGAATGGAAAACCTCAATCTGGTTCGATACAAAGCACGATACTTACTTATTGCCGGTCAAGGCAGCCATTCGGAAAAAAGAAAAAATAGAAATGGAAGTCGGAAAAGAAGTCAAGGCCACCATTTGGATTTAAACAAAAATATTACTATTTAGCGGAGGAGTGATCATGAAAATTGAATTGCAAAAACGCTGCGAAATGTTTATTGCCAACAGGGATATTATTAAGTCAGAATTTTCTTGGGAGACAACATATATTTATCCTTTATGCGCCGGACTGTTTACCGCAAAAGGTGTATACGCCAACGCGCAGGCACTTCGAGCCTGTCAAGGATTGCTTAAACAAAATACCGGAGTTTTTTCAAGTTTCAGAGGCACTTCCAAAATGGCAACAATAGCTTCACTTGCACTGTCGGATAACCCTCAAGATAAAATGGAGCGACTGCTTTTTGTCTACAGTAAATTAAAAGAAGTGTTCTGGGGTTCGGAATATCTGGCAGTCGCAGCCTCTGCCATTACCGATTTAGCTGATCCATCCCAGTATGAAGCAATTACACAGCAAACGAGAACAATTTACAACCGTATGAAGACGGCACATCCATTTCTCACCTCGGGCGAGGACAGCGCTTTTGCCGCACTGCTTGCCCTGTCAGGTTTTAATGATGAACGGACGGGGCAGGAAATGGAGCGATGTTATTCCATTATGAAACCGGGGTTTTGGTCAGGCAATGCGGTTCAGTCGCTCAGTCATGTACTGGCGCTCGGAAATGAGCCCGCCGAACAAAAATGCGCAAGAGTGACGCAACTGTTTGGCTATCTCAAAGATCACGGATACAAATACGGCACAAGTTATGAGCTGCCCACGTTGGGTGCGCTTGCCTTAACTGGGGCCGATATAGAAACACTTGCAGAAGAAATCATGGAAGTGGATAATTACCTTAAGTCGCAAAAAGGGTTCGGTACTTTCGGCGTGGGAGCAAAGCAGCGGCTGATGTATGCGGGTATGCTTGTCATGTGTGATGCTATGCCAAGTGCAGCGACAATGGAAGTCGCAGCACTGAGCGGCATTGTTTCCTTGGTTATCGCACAGCACGCGGCGATTTGCGCAGCTGTAGCAGCCTCCAGTGCGGCAGCGGCAGCGAGTTCATCTAATTAAAGATATTGGTGGAGTAAATGAATTTAATCCGTGCGGATAAAAACCAAATAAAACACATCAAAAGGCTGTACAAGTTTTCGTTTCCCAGGGGTGAGCGAAAACCTTTTTGGCTGATTCGGAAAAAACAGCGTGAAGGGCTGGCTGAAATCCTGGCTATCTGCGACGATGGCTTTTTAGGCCTTGCCATATGTAAAAACTCATCTGTTTCGCTGTGTAATATCCACGCAAAGGCGCACCTATATATTTTATCCCGTGGTGAGTACCCGGCACAACGCAAAAAGTTTGGTAAATCAATGACTGTACCCGCCGGGCGTGGTATACTGGCTATGAGTTCGGCGGTACATAATTGTTTTCTGTAGTGAGTGATTCGGTCGTGCTAAGACTGGAAAATTTATTATAGGTGGGGTATTGAGAAGTGGGTGCGAAGTATGATTTGAAAAAATATGAGGATTTTACAGGTACGCTGATTAAAGTGAAAAAGGTGTTTTTTAGTCAGAGTCGGCATTACCTCTATTTACAAAATAAGGATAAGAAAATTAAAGTAATCTGTGGCAGTGTGGGTTGTTATATAGTAGGGCAAAAAATAAAAATTGGGCATATAGGAAAACAAATTATCAATATACGTCCATTATCTCACAGTCCGTATTCACGAGTGACTAATAAAGAAAGATATTATTGCAAGCTATATCGCAGAGAAGTCAATGCTGACGAGTGTGGGAATGCACAGGAAATACTAAGGAAGCCGGAAGAAGCTGAAACACTTCCATTCAATCTTGATGATGCACATTTGTGTTGTCCCAAATGCCCTTATAACCAGCGCCGATAAACGAACTGAATAAGCATTTCCGTTCCCCCTGTCCCATATTCCATTCACGCCCGCTAACCGACATTTTCGACGCAAAGTGTCGGTTTTTCCATATCCGACGGCCGCGGCACTTGCCTACGGGAGCACGTCGCCCTCGCTGGGCACATTCGCGCCGACAGCGGCCTGCACATAGAGCTGAATGTCGTTTTTGTAGTCCTCATATGGGTCAATGCGGACGATAAACCACCACTTGCTTTTGTAGAGCACGGCCATTTCCGGGCAAGGTCGTTGCGCCAGTTGACCGAAAAAAGACGCTCCTCTCGGCTTACGTCAGTGCTCCCCGTGTAGTATTCCTTTTGGGATAACTGCCGCACATAGGCCCACAGCTGACAGATATGCGGAAACTGTCTCCGCGTTTTTCTATGCTGGCCATATGTAAAAACTCCTTTGTTTCGCTGTGTTTGCCTGTATAATACCCGCGCAAAGGCGCACAGATATATTTTATCCAGCGGTGCATACCCGGCACAACGCAAAATTTTGGTAAATCATGACTTTACTCGTCGGGCATGGTATACTGATCGCGAGTACGGCGGTACATAATTGTTTTCTGTAGTGAGCGATACGGTCGTGCTGAGACTGGAAAACTTATATAATGTTCGAGAGAGGGGCCTTTATGACAATTCTATATTTTTCTGCAACGGGAAACGGTATGTATTTAGCAAAAAAAATAGGTGGAACCCTAATATCTATTCCTAAAGCGATAAAAGAAAACAATTTTAGTTTTAGCGATGATAAAATCGGGATTATTTTTCCGATTTACGGGATTGCTGTCCCCCCATATATAAGTGATTTTCTTCAAAAGGTACAATTAAACAGCAATTATATTTTTGCGATAATGTCATACGGAAGTTTTGCCGGAGGTCCTACCAGCCACCTTTTGCAACTTGCCACCGACAACGGCATACGCTTTTCTTATATCAATACAATAAAAATGATAGATAACTATTTACCAAAATATGAAATGGAAAAGCAACTGGATGATGCCCCCAAAAAGCAAATAGAACAGCATTTAAGTACAATAATTGGCGATGTAAATAACGGCAAAATATGGATATATAAGGATGGGTTTATAAATAAAGTCCTAACAACACAAATGATGAAATCAAACCGTTTTGGAACTGGTGTTGGAGTAACTGATAAATATAATGTCGAGGATAGTTGTATTAAATGCGGTATTTGTGCAAAAGTATGTCCTACGGACAATATCATAGCGCATGATGCAAAGCCTGTGTTTGACAAGAAATGTATCAGTTGCCTTGCCTGTACTCATAATTGTCCTCAAAATTCTATTCGTCTTGCAGGAGAGAAAAGTAGAATGCGGTTTAGAAATCAAAATGTCAGTTTGAAAGAAATAATTGAATCAAACAGTTAATAAGCATTTCCGTTCCCCCTGCACCATATTCCACTCACCCCCGCAAACCGACATTTTCGGTGCAAAGTGTCGGTTTTTCCATGTCCGCCCCCCCTCACCCTCCCACGGCAGCACATCGCCCTTGCTGGGCACATTCGCGCCGACAGCGGCCTGTACATAGAGCTAAATGTCGTTTTTGTAGTCCTCATACGGGTCAATGCGGACGATAAAGCACCACTTGCTTTTTTCCCGGGGCAAGGTCATTGCGCCAGTTGACCGAAAAAAGACGCTCCTCTCGGCTTACGTCGGTGCTCCCCGTGTAGTATTTCTTTTGCGATAACTGCCGCACATAGGCCCACAGCTGGCCGATATGCGGAAACTGTCTCCGCGTTTTCTATGCTTGCCATATGTAAAAACTCCTTTGTTTCGCTGTGTTTGCCTGTATAATACCCCGCGCAAAGGCGCACAGATATATTTTATCCAGCAGTGCATACCCGGCACAACGCAAAAATTCTGGAAATGAAGTGACTTTACCCGCCGGGCGTGGTATACTGACCGCGAGTACGGCGGTACATAATTGTTTTCTGTAGCGGGCGATACGTTCGTGCTGAGACTGTAAAATTTATATTTTCTAGCTGATTTTAAAATTTGCTTACTCATACGTAGGGTATACACAAAGCCCTTGGAGGTTTATAAATGAATCAAGAAATTATTAGAATTGATTTAAATGGGGTGAATTGTTATCTTGTAAAATCAAAAAATAACTTCGTTTTGTTTGATACAGGCGGACCTATGCTTATGGATAAACACTTTAATAGTCGTCAAGAACTGTTGGTCAAGGAATTAGAGAAA
>JAVBRN010000009.1:0-11898 GCA_031547945.1 Oscillospiraceae bacterium
AAGGCCAATTGTAACTGGGGCCGAAGCGGTCGAAAGAGCAACGAAACATTGCCTTTGATTTACTCAATCTACCGCAGACGCATGGCTAGAAACAAGTGTGTATTGAAGGACATCGTTTGAAACAGGAAATGCCAAAGCGAAAGATGCGCAGGCGAAAGTCCCTTGTATGTTTTTTCAGGCGCTGCGGGTAATAATACCGGGCTTTGCCCGCATATGAAGTACAGGCTGCGCCGTGTGGATAAAAAGCTAGCTTACAGCGTTGAGGGAAGAAAGGCGTTATCAGTTGCGCCGCGCTTCGTGAACAGTTTTACTGCTTTAGCAGTCGCAGTGTGTGTATCTTATGTTTTTGGAGGAGACCTGCATCGAGTATTTCAGTCTTGGATTTACCTGCGCAAAAGGGTGGAGGATGTCCCGTTTACGCTCCACTCCGATTTTGCATCGAGAATTCAACAGTATAAACGCGTGCGCGCCACATGGACGTGGCTGGCGCTGGCGGAAGGGGCTGATCGGCTTTAGCCAATTGTTTTCTTAGGTCGGCAGTCACACCGATGGTATTGGTTGCCACAGGTTTTGGGATTGCTGCAATGATCGCCCTCTTATATTTGATATGCAACGCCAACAAAAAGATTGCAAAACTGCAAAGGGATCCGCGCATATAAGAGAGATGATGCAAATATCGCAAACAATCAAGCCCGGGCACTGTGCCCGGACCATTTCTCTTGATGGTGCTAAAAAATCGGCATCAAAATCCCGCGTCGCAATGGTTGCCACGTGAAATTTTTTTGTGCATCTTGTTTTGGTTCCTATGGTATAATAGGCAAGCAAGGAGGCATCATCCATGAGACAATATCAGATTGATACACAGTTGTTGACCGAGGACAACGTTCGGGCTGGCGCGCCCTGCCTGGAACTATATGCGGCGGCAGAGTGGCAGCAACTGCATGGAAGCGAGGAACAGCGCGCCGCGACGCGGCAGTGCCGGGCGGATGTATATACGGACCGTTTGGAAGGTGTTTTGGCAATCCCCAAAAAGAGCGGGCACGCGGAGCGGTATGTGCTGTGGTTCTATGTGTACGAAAAACGTTTGGTTTTGGCCGGTGATTTCGATTGGCTTGCAGGGCAAATCGGGCAGCTGTCGGCAAACAAAAAATGGACAAAACCCGGCATCGGCAAAGTGTTGGCGGCTTTTTTAGAGCAATGTATCGCCGATGATTCTTTGTATCTCGAAGAAATGGAAGACCGCATTGCGGTGCTCGAAGAAGCTGTCTTGGATGGCAAGCTCGAAGGCTTTAACCGCAAGATGATGCTGTTCCGCAAAGAATTGTTGCGCTATGCCAACTACTATTCCCAAATGGAGGGCGTCGCGCAGGAACTGATCGAAAATGAAAACGGCTTTTTCGCACCGGACAGCGGGCGATTGTTCCGCATGCTGTTTGACCGCTACAATAGACTGTGGAAAATGACGCAGGCGCTGCGGGAATATTCTCTGCAGATCTGCGAAGTATATCAGACCCAAATTGATATCAGCCAAAACCGCGTGATGAAGCTGCTTACCGCGGTGACCACGGTGGTTCTGCCGCTGACGTTGATTACAGGCTGGTATGGCATGAACTTTGAATCGATGCCGGAGGTTGCCTGGGAATTTGGCTATGGATTTGTGATTCTCTTAAGTATAGCGGTGGTGGCTTTGTGCATTGCCTGGTTTAAGCGAAAGAAATTCTTTTAAGCGCACCATTTGGCACTTCCAGATTCGAGGGTTAGATTCGACAAAATCAGGAATACTATACACGGACAGATTGCACAGAGAGGGGATCGGGCGCGAAAGATGGCTGAAAAAGCAAGACATTCTGTTATCACAACCGCGGCAGCGGCGGCGGGCGCGGCACTGGTTGGCGCGGCGTTTGTCCGCTATTGCGTGTGGCAAAACCAATCGGTGTCTGTGACTAATTACCGATATCAAACGGATAAGTTGCCCGCGGCGTTCGATGGCTATAAAATTGCACACCTCTCCGATTTGCACTGCGGCCACAACAAAATTCTGCACGAGCGTTTGCTCAAACGATTAAAAAAAGAGGCGCCCGACTGCATTGTAGTGACGGGCGATTTGATCGACCGTCGGGAACAGGACGTGCCGTTTGCGCTGCAATGCATGACTGCGGCATCGAAACTCGCGCCGGTCTATTTTGTGCCCGGCAACCATGAAGCGCGCACAAAGCATTACGCCGGGCTGCGTGACCAGCTGCTTAAAGCGGGTGTCACAGTGCTTGAAAACGCAAAAGAGACGCTTTATCGCGACGGAGCGGCATTGCAGTTGGTCGGCGTCAAAGATCCCGCGTTTATCACCTATAGTTTTGACAATGAGCTCAATCAATACCATATGGACGGTTTTTTGCGCGGCGTTATCGATACCGACACCAGCGCGCTGCGCATTCTTTTGAGCCATCGGCCCGAACTGATCCGAACCTATAAGCGCTATCAGTTTGATCTTGTGTTTGCCGGACACGCGCACGGCGGCCAATGGCGCATCCCGGGCATTGGCGGTTTGTTCGCGCCGCACCAGGGCGTCTTTCCCAGGCTGACAAGTGGTATGCATACCTTTGGCGATACCACGATCGTTATCAGCCGCGGGCTTGGCAACAGCGGCTTTCCAATTCGCATCGCCAACCGCCCGGAGTTGATCATTTTGACGTTAACCTGCGACGTCTAGGTGACCGATGAAAATTTGCATCTGGCCTTATTTCCGTCCCAGCCGCCCAAATGAACCGGGGCTGTGTCTTCAAACCTCATTTTATGGGAATTACGGCAGTTGCGGACGGGGCATTATCGCGCATTTCTTGGTTTTCGATTACATCAGTGCTTACCTAGATAGAAAAGGGGAAACAGCAAATGGAATTTCGGCTGGCAAATACAGAAGATCTGCCGCGCATTTTGGAACTGATCGAGCAGGCAAGGCGGTTTCTGAAATCAAACGGCGTGAACCAGTGGCAAGGGGACTATCCGCAGATGTCTGATCTCGAGGCAGACATTGCGCAAAAAGCATGTTATGTGGCAGAGGAAGCTGGCGAGATGATGGGCGTTGTCACTGTTATTTTCGGCGACGAAGCCGGGTATGAACAGATCAAGGGCGCCTGGAAGAGCGAACAGCCCTATGCCGTTGTCCACCGCATGGCCGTCGATGACGCGCATAAAGGAAAAGGCGTCTCCGCTTTTTTGATGCAAAACGTTGATGCCTTATGTGCCGCGAACGGTGTACATAGCATCAAAACCGATACCGACCCCATGAATCTGCCCATGAACCACGTGCTGCGCAAAAGCGGATATGCGTTTTGCGGGACTGTTTGGTTTGAAAACAGCGAAAAAGTGGCGTATGAAAAGCTTCTATAGTCAGAAGAAACACCGCATCAAGGGGTGTGCATCTTGCTTTGTGTCAATTTCTCGCTGGCGCTGTTTGTGCAGACCGGCGGTATATCGTGCTCCATCACGCCGATATAAATAGCATCTTTCAGCTGTGTTTTTAGCCTGCTTCAATCGTTATATTCTTTAGCGCGATCCCTCATCTATACCTTCTGGTCGGTTTTTCCGAGCGCCTGTACAAATCCGATATTTTGGCCAATAGCACAGCCGCGTATGTCCCGCGCGGCCGTTTTTTCCTTATAATAAATCGGTACAATTACCCTGCAGCTGCGAATTATATTGCGCGGCAAAGGCGAATCCGAAGACAAAGACAAAATTAATACATTGGCGGAAATCCCTGTTTCTTTTACCAATATGTGCGGTGAAACTCCAACATACTATGGGGGAACATATGCAACTGCTATTTTGCAATCGCAACGATAAGCAATATCAAAAACAACTGAACAGCCTCTTAAAACCAATCTTTTTGGACTTCACATTTTGGTACGACTTAGATCTTTGGGATCAAAATTATGAGAGCTATTCTATTATGCATGCGGGTGAAATCGTATCCAATATCTGCGTCTACAAAACAGATGTTATGTTTCGGGGCAAGCAACACCGGGCGCTTTCGATTGGTGCCGTTGCGACAAAAGAAGAATATAGGGGAAGCGGATATGCCGGAACGATCATGGAACATATCTTAAACAAATATCCGAACACGCCCATGTATTTAGCGGCAAATGAATCTGTCGTTGATTTTTACCCGCGATATGGTTTTGAAAGAATAGAGGAGCATCTTCCGGTAGCGCATTACCTCATTGACAATACAATTGCGCCGCAAAAAATACAATATAGCGATCCAAAGGTGTGGAACCACGTTTATAAACAGAAGAACTTTTCAACAGCGCTGGATTGTCAAAACACAGCGTGCATCACGATGTTTCATATTTATGAGGGGTATTTAAAGGATTGTATTTACGAAATCCCGACGTTGGATACCACTGTAATTGCGACACAAGATCGGAATACCCTAAAGATAATCGGAGTCTTTTCGCTTAGAGACATTTCTTTTTTTGAATTGGCACAGCACTTGCCCTTTCAGAATGTGTCAACCGTCGAATTCGGTTTTATGCCTTATTGGAGCGACTTGCGCTTTGAGATGCAGCCGTATGAAACCGACCCTCTTTTCGTTCGGAACATAGCCTGTGAATTAGGTGATTTTAAATTTCCGGAATTGTCAATGACATAAAGCAATTAAAAAAGGTCTGGGATTCCAGACCTTTTCATATGTTTTTACTTATTCCACCGTCACTGACTTTGCAAGATTGCGCGGCTGGTCGACATCGCAGCCGCGCAGCACAGCCATATAATAGGCAAACAGCTGCAGCGGTAAAATGGTCGCGAGCGGGGCGAGGAAGTCATCCAGATCGGGTATGCGGATGACATCGTCCGCGAGGCCAGTTGGCACCTCGGCCTGTTCTCGCGTAATCAACAGCACGCGCGCGCCGCGCGATTTTACTTCTTTGATATTGCTGAACGTCTTCTCTATAATGCGCTGCTGGGTTGCCACCGCGACAACGCTCACGCCTTCTGTCACGAGCGAGATGGTGCCGTGTTTCAGCTCGCCCGCGGCATAGGCTTCGCTGTGGATATACGAGATCTCTTTCAGCTTGAGCGAACCCTCCTGGGAGAGCGCGTAATCGAGCGATCGGCCGATGAAATAGGCATCATCTGCGTTCATATAACGCGCGGCGATGTGTTTGATGCCGTCGGTGTCCGCCAGCATATCCGCAAGCATCGCGGGTACCGCGCACAGTGTTTTGATCAATTTTTTTGTGGCATCCAGGTCAATCGCGCCTGACAAACAGGCGATTTTGATCGCGACCAAATAGAGCAGCGCAAGTTGGACGGTATATGCTTTTGTGGAGGCGACCGCAATCTCCGGGCCAGCCCAGGTATACAGAACAAAATCGGCTTCGCGTGCGATTGTTGAGCCCACGACATTGACGATTGCGATGATCGGGCAGCCACACGATTTCGCCAACCGCATTGCGGCGATCGTATCCAGTGTCTCGCCAGACTGCGAGATCACAATGACCGGCTCGTCTGGCTTCAAAATCGGATTCGCATAGCGAAACTCCGAGGCGATATCGATTGTCGCGGGAATGTGCGCCAGTTGTTCAATCGCGTATTTTCCCACGATGCCCGCGTGCATCGCCGTGCCGCACGCAACAATATGGATTGCCGGCGCGTCCGCAAACAAGTTGTCTGGAATGTTCTCAGTGCTAAAATCCGGCAGATCGTCCTGAATGCGCGGATTCACGGTATTTGCAAACGCCTGCGGCTGTTCGTGAATTTCCTTGAGCATAAAATGCGGATAGCCGCCCTTTTCGGCCGCCTCCACGTCCCAGTCCGCGATCAGAACTTCGGGTACAATCGCCTGGCCGAGCGGGGTTACCACCTCGATGCCATCGCGCGTGATGGTCGCGATTTCGTCAGTGTCAAGCAGGCTGTATCGTTTGGTATATTTCAGAATAGCGGGTACGTCGGATGCGACAAAGTTTTCACCCTCGCCATGACCGATGATCAGCGGGCTCTCGCGACGGACGGCATAAATGCGGTCCGGAAAATCACGAAACAGGATTGCCAGCGCAAACGATCCGTGGAACTGCTGAATCGCCGCCGCAATCGCATCGACAGGGGAATGGCTGCCACGATAAAAATAGTCGATGAGCTTTACCGCAGTCTCGGTGTCGGTTTCGGATTGGAAGGTGTAACCCTGCTCCATTAAAAATGCGCGCAGCGCAGCGTAGTTTTCGATAATGCCGTTATGTACAATGGAGACATAGGCGCTGTTATGTGGGTGGGAGTTGACGTCGCTGGGTTCGCCGTGCGTGGCCCAACGCGTGTGGCCGATGCCGCAGCTGCCCACAAGGCCGGGGGTCTGTTCAACCAGCCGCTCCAGATTGGCGAGCCGGCCCTTGGTCTTGACACAGTCGATCTTGCCTTTGTCAATGACAGCGATGCCTGCGGAGTCGTAGCCGCGATACTCCAATTTTTTTAAACCGTCCAGCAAAATCGGCACACTGCGCCGCTGCCCGACAAAACCAACAATTCCACACATAAACTGCTCCTGTAAAAACGGTTACAAACGAAAAAAGCGGACAAATTCGTAATTGGATGCTAGGCGATGGGTTACGGGAAAGCCCATTTTAAAAAGATATGGTTTCAGTATGAAAACGCTTTGAGCGCAAAAAAGAATGAATAGAAAGAGGCGGCATCACGAACCAATGAAATGCATATCCAACAAAAAAGGATAGTTTTTGTTAACATCGACGGGGGGATGATAGGGACATCTTTTCGCGGAGTCTGTGTTAAAATGGTGTTGTTCGAGAGGCGCGCCGCCGATGAAGGGAGAATGAATTGCTTTGAAAAAGATTTTAGCCGGAGGCTTTTTGTTTTTGGGAGGCACAGTGTTAATTCTCGCATGTTTGCTCGGGACGGAATGGTTCAGATATCTATGTGGAGGACTCGGAATGACTTGCTGTGTCTGGGGCATATTGCTGGGAATCGGTGGGCTATATGAAAAGAATAGCTAGAGCAAACGTTGCGCACTTTCCCTGTTTTGCCGCCGCCGCGCAGTAAAGCTATTCGCTTCGCGTCTTTTTTGGTTACTTGGCTTATGCATAAATGGTCAGCAGGCCGTGCACGGCGGGAGGCTGTGCCTTTTGCAGAGAAGAGGAAATTGCCAGTGGCGGGCGATAGTCGTTTAGGCAATGACGATTAAGCAGGCGCGCCGGGCGACTAGCGTGGCCGGTTCAATCGCGGCTGCAACCGCGCGACGTACCAGACCGACAGGCGCGTCATCACGACATCATACAGCCAAAACGCAATGTTGGCCATCACGAGCAGGCCGCCGAGTAACCACACGGTATACTGTGCAAATTCTGCGCGCACAGTCTCTACAACAAACAGATTGATCATGATGTAATATAGAATCAGAACGGACAGGTTGAACAGCCCCAGCTTTATGAACAGAACGACGACTTTGGCGCGCAGCCGCTCGGCGAGTGTTTTGATAATCGGGTAATATCCCAGTACAAACGCAAACAGAAAAGCCTGCTCTTTGTCTGCGGCAAACAGTACCGAGAGCGCGGCAACAACAAAATAGACCAGAAACGCGGTCTTTTTGTCGAACTCGATGCAAAAATACAATACGCTCAGCGCCGCAATCGCCGGCGAAAGAAAGGTGGCGAACGGGATCACAGAGCCCAGCAGCATAACGGCCGCCGCTGCGGCAGAAAGAACGCCGCCCAGTGCAATCGCATATGTTCTGCGCCGTGTCATCGGCCGCAGCAGTTGCACATTGAAAGGCAACAGGCACAGGAGAGCAGGTCGCAGCATTCGCTGCCCATATCGCTCGTACGTCTGGCATATGGCCGGTAGGTGCCGCCGGTCTGACGTTCCCGCTGCATGCGGTCATAGGCTGCGGCATATTCAATGTTGTTTGGATCCATACGGTTCGCTTTGGCAAAGTATTCGCTTGCCTCGTTGAGCCAGCCTTTGCCCTGGCAGACCGTGCCCATCAAATACTGCCATTCCGCGCCGCGCTTTGTGGGATCAATGGCGAGCAGCCGCTGTTCGGCAGTTACGGTATCGCCGCGTTCCAGGCATTGCCGAATGTCCGCATAGCTGTCCACACCAGTGTCGGCGTATGATGATGTTGCCGCGTTGTCGTCGGCGTAACGATAGGCGGCGGACTGTGCCGTTTGTTGTTCCCCCGCGCCTAACCGGCGCTGCGACATGATGGTGTCATAAGCGCTGTCGATTTCCGCGAGTTTCTGCGCGGCGACGTCCTTCAAATCGGATGTCGCATAGTCCTCGGTGCTATATTTTACTGCGAGCTTCCGATACGCTTCTTTGATCTCCTGATCGGTGGCGCTTGTTTTTACGCCTAAAACCTCATAGGGATTCGACATCTCTTTTTCCTTTATCCGCCGCGCCGACCCGTGCGGCCGCCGCCGGCAGTCCTTCGTAAATAATATTGTCCAGCACAGCGGAAAAATGCTGTGGTTCCAATAAGCGGTAGCAAAGTTCAATTTCACCAATTGTCAGGCGAAGCTGTGCTTTTGCTTCCGCAAGAGAGGCGGAAAGATCGTCGCCGGCATGCAGCCGGTCTCTAAGTGCAAAGATATTGTAGCGCTTATATTTGATATCGTCAGCGAGATCATCCGCCGCATCCGCCAGATAAACAAAGCGTCCGAGCAGGTAACCCAACCGCTGCAAAATGCGCCGTGTTATGGCATTGTCGGCCATCGGTGTGAAAACGGCCTGCAACCCGCGGGCCGTCGCATCGCACGCAGCGTCGATATTGCTGTTTCCGCTATGCTCAAACGCGTTTTGTGCCGCAATGCACTGCGCAACCGTTCGGTCCAGCTCTGGATAGCAGTTCTTTGCGCGGCGATACGCGCGCGCAGTCAGCACATTCACAAAAAAGGCGGCGATCCGTTTAAAAAAACGTTCGTCGCCGATGTCGTCCTGCAGCTTATATCTGCTGGTCATCAACAGCGCCGCCGCCGCAGCATCAATGGCGTCATTTGGTGCAATCAACGTCTCTTTCTGCAGCGGATTGGAATTGCATCGGCTCAGGTAGAAGACAGGTGCGTCGCTGTGCAAAGACATCTGCAGCATGGCTGCGAACACAAAGTCGTAGTTGAGCAGCAATTTTGCGCCAAACCCATAGCGTTTTAGGCCATAGCACAGCGCACAGTATACGCTTCGGTATTGCGCGCGTTCTTCGGTTGACAGCGCGGCGTTTGCAGGCGTCACATAGCCAAACACAGTTGATCTCCGTCCAAAAAAACTAAGTGCATTTTACAGGAAAAACGACAAAAATGCAACGACAGCTGTCTACAGAGCGTGATTTTCCGCATCCTGCATTACTATAACAACAGATTTGTCTAAAAGATAGCAGATTGTGTAAACAATCGCCGTCGCCCTGCTTTCTATCGAAATTCTGTGATTGTAATGCGATTGGTGTTCGTTACAATATGGGAAATAATGTATCTTATGCGAAAGAATGATGTACTTCTGTGGTTAGATGATCCAAAGTGTCGAACATGTAGCCATCGCTTTTTAACCGCGTTATTATTTTTTCTACAGCTTCTGGCGCTGTCTTTTGATCGGGTCCGTCGTGCATGAGAATGACAGCAACGGGTACCTTGTCAATTACATCAAAGACACGCCCGGCAATAAACTCTGCAGATTTTCCGCTGCCGACAGCGTCTCTGGTATCGATGGTCCAATCACAATAGGTATAACCGCGAGTCTTGCATTGCGCCGCCAAATCCCGCATAATCTCGCTGCCGCCATACCGATGCGAAACGGTATTGGAGCTGCCGCCCGGAAAACGAATGATCTTTGCCGCATGTTGGCCCGACATCTCGAAGACGAGATCGTCCAACTTTTTCATATCTTCCCAAAACGCATCGGTGCTTTTGTAAATCTGTTTAAAAACGTGAGAATAGGAATGCAGCGCAATCACATGGCCGTCTTCAGCAATCTGTTTGATGATGGGGGCATAATCGATATATTGTGCCGTGACGAAAAATGTCGCTTTCACATTGTGTTTTTTCAGTGTTTCCAGCAGACGCGGTGTAACATAGCTGGGACCGTCGTCGATCGTCAGATAAACCGGTGTCGGCGCCTGAGAAGCGACTGCGTGAACAAGAACCGGCACTGCGCCGACCAAGAGAACAGCGCAGAGAATCCAGACCAATAAACGGTTCGGGCGTATGCGTAAAGACACAAACATGGGTACCTCCTTAAATCGGAACCAATGAAGAAAAATATTTCATATTTTAAGGATATGTTACTAAAATCCTTTGTTTGCATTGCAAAATTACTTTTTTTACTTATCATAAAAAGTAGCTTTGTAAATAAAATTAATTGTTTTAGAGAGTCGCCGGGTATTTATCGTGATAAGGAAAAAAAGATGAGAAGAAGTCGAACATTTATACTGCTGACACTTTTAATTGCCTGCTTTATGTTGCAGCCTTTTTTTGTTGCGGCAAGGCAAATGACTATCGCGTCGCCGGCGATGACGATTGATGTGCCAGCGCATCTCTATTCCTTTACAAGAAGTTTCGACCATACAGATCCTATGCTCAAAGAGCTGCATCTAAACGCATCACAATTGGAAAAGGAATTTGAGGACAGTTCGACAAAACTATTGGCCTATCCGGCCGATATGACATACGATATCTGTGTAAAAACCTATCCATCTACAAAGTTAGAAGATTTTAATATTTATACGCGAAATGAACTTGAAAAGCTTGGGGAATACTGGGTGGAGGAGGGGTCAACCGACAGTTTTATTCGTGTCTATAGCCATAAGCAAATACGGTTTATCGAAAGCGCTTACAACAGCGATTATAATATTTATGAATACTATACAGTCGTTGAAGGTATGTGTATTGAGATTTCTCTACTATGCTATGAAGGCAAAATCACGCAAGATATGGAAATTGCGCTTCTTGGCGTTGTGGACGGCATTACCTTCACAAATTTGCCGATGCAGGATACAACAAAACTAGAAGGCGTGGATTTCTATGCGTACCGCTTTCTGGCTGATTTAAGTATTCTGGCAATTGTGTTCGTGTGTCCCATTGCTGTTTATCGGTTTGTGGTGCGCAAGCGCCCGATGCGCGCTGAAATGGCGTGGCTGATTGCTTCTATCGCCGTTGCTGTTCTCATCGCGCTGATGTTTGTTGTTACGCATACCTACGAAATTGGACTTTATGGCATCAGTTCACTGCTTTGGATGTTTGTTTGTAAAGGCATTCTCGTTGTACCCAACAAGAAAAATACTGCGGTGCAGGCGCAACCTGTAGCTGCAAACGCTGACCAGCCGCCTGTGCAAAAAGTAACCACTGCAAATCGTATCGAAACGGCGGTACAGAAACCTGCAGAAACGGCAGCGCCGGCAAATTTGGCGAATCAAGCGGTTGCCAAAGCAGAAAAAGAACGATATAAAGCAGAAAAAGCGAAACAACGTGAGCTTGCGGCGCAGGCAAAACGCGCGGAAAAAGCAGAAACGGCGCGGCTGCTTGCAGAGGAGCGGGAGCGCCAGCGTTTGGCTGCGGAAG
The DNA here is from genome assembly GCA_031547945.1 of Oscillospiraceae bacterium. Taxonomy (GTDB): domain Bacteria; phylum Bacillota; class Clostridia; order Oscillospirales; family Ruminococcaceae; genus JAVBRN01. The sequence continues at coordinate 11,544 of JAVBRN010000009.1, forward strand.
AAGCGCGGCTGCTTGCAGAGGAGCGGGAACGCCAGCGTTTGGCTGAAGAAGAAGCGCGGCTGCTTGCGGAGGAGCGAGAGCGCGAGCGATTGGCAGAAGAAGAAGCGCGGCTGCTTGCAGAGGAGCAGGAACACCAGCGTTTGGCTGACGAAGAAGCGCGGTTGCTTGCAGAGGAGCGGGAGCGCCAGCGTTTGGCTGAGGAAGAAGCGCGGTTGCTTGCAGAGGAGCGGGAGCGCGAGCGTTTGGCTGAGGAAGAAGCGCGGTTGCTTGCGGAGGAGCGGGGGCGCGAGCGTGTGGGTGAGGATGAAGCGAGGTTTGGAGGGGCGGCGCGGCGGGTGCGTTGGGCTGGGGGGGG
>JAVBRN010000003.1:0-313333 GCA_031547945.1 Oscillospiraceae bacterium
AACGGGTGCACTGAACAAGGTGACCGGCGCCAGCGACCAAAGCTGGGGCGAGATTGCCGTGGGTACCTTGGGATGCGCCGCAGTGGGCGCGGCTACCGGTGCGATTACAGGGGCGATCGCGGGAGCGATTGCCAATCGCCAGCAGGCAAAAGCGCAGGCGGCAGCGGCGGCAGCGGAAACAGGCGCGCCCGATGGCTTTTATCAAGATTCCAATGGTAGGTGGCATCGTCCCAATGGACAATTTGCGAGCAATGCGGAAGTTGGGGTGGCGGCACCGCAATCTTCGTCGTCCTCTACGTCGAAAATTCATGGAAACTCGCTAGACAATCCAAACACAAATTATGGATATGTCTTAGTGGACAATGACACCGGAGAGGTGTTAAAGTTTGGAGAGACACTTTATCCAGATAGGCGGTATAGTCAAACATATCTGGATAACAATAACGCCTCCATGGAAGTGTTGGTATCAGGGAGCAAACGCGAAATTCATGATTGGCAGCACAATCAAATTCAGGATTTTTTTGATAGTGTTGGTTCATTGCCGCTATTGAACAAATCATTTTGGTAAAGCGAGGCATTTCAGTGAAACTGGCGATTTACAGATCGAAACGCATTTCCATTGACGAAACGATTCTGGAAGAATTTGAATCGATTGCGAAGCGGATAGAACACAATTATTATGGTTCCTTTTGCGGGCTAATCGAAATCTTGCCTTGTTTTGTAACGGAAGAGGATATTAGTAACGGAAAATGGAAAGAGATGGTTAGCGTGTCCACTTTTGCTAATGCTGTAACTGTCTCGAAAAGAATCGGATATGACCTGTATATAAACGGTAGTGAGAATACCCAAAGAGAACTACTTCTTGAATGTATCATTGCTGCAATTAAGGATGCAAAAAAGCGACTGGGATCTCAATTTCAAGCAAAGCAATATCTTGCCGATTTTGAAGTTCTTTATCATCAGAAAACCAATAAGGAGTAGGCATATGTTGACAAAGCTATATCGGCGAAATTTGCGTTGCATGGAGTATGCTGAATGCTGGATCAATGGGAAGCGCTTTGTTGAGCATTATGGTGTTGTTGGAAAGAAAGGTGTGACAAAAGAGACAGGATTAACTGATCCCAAAAAACAAACGAAAGATTTTGTTTCCCGATATGCCGCACAGGGCTATGCGCCGTTGAGGATTGAGGATCAGTACTGGCTTGTTGTTCAGTTTCCGGTCGAAACACAACCTAAATTACAGGACACAGATATGATTGACAAGTTAAAATTCGGCATCAACAACCATATAGGATGGTTGGGACTCGGAATCGTTGACGGATATGATTCTGGACAATCAGAATGCGGCAAAATAGTAGTAAATATTTTTTGTGTTGTTGTCGATGAGAATATAGCGCTTGATTGTCTAAAAAAATTTCTACCTAAGATTGTCGACTGCTCAAATATAAAAATGGCAACAAGGAAAAGCAATCCCCGCTGTGATTACGAACTGAAGTATACGTCAACAAATGACCACTCTTTTTTCCTGTAGGTCGAAGCAGAATTATTGCATAGTGCCACGATCTCAAATAATAAGATTTTGAGGGGAATACTTTGAAAAACACAAAAATGCTAATACTCTTTTTGCTTTTTATATTCCTGCTGCCCTCTTGCAGACTGGAAAGCAGCCCTTACAACACCGCAGTGCGGTTTGGTATAGAGATACCAACCGCTGCACATGCAGAGATAAGCGAAGCCTACGAATCGGCGCTTGCGCTGCTTCGCGCTGGCGAAGTGGCAGATGATATTGTTATGTTCATCGACCAGCATCCGAACGCAGCCGAAGAATCTGAGACAGCGTCATCCATGGCAGAATCGCCTGTGGACGAGCCATCTGCTAAACCGGAACTCTACCCAGCGCACCCAGTGGCTTTCTCGCCGAAATATACGTTGACTGATGTGGTGCAGCCCGAGGGCAGTGTCATCGCGGAATACCTCGTCACATTCGGCAAGAACGTCGCCGAGCCGCAGCGCATTGATGCCGGGGATGATACAGCCTTTGCGTTTGAACTGTCTCCCTATGCCTGCGAAGTGTATGTGGCTTTCACGACTTTCGAGCGTGGTCAGATTACATATCTCCTTTGTAGTGTGTTCGAAAATACGGAAGATTCGGGCTGGCAGCTTTGCGAGTTGCGCTGTGGCGAGTACGCCTATGAGGGGCTAACCGCGCCGCAGCTGTACGAGCGCGCGCAGGAACTTGCTGCCGCCAAGCAGATCGTTCCAACCGCCGTGTACGCCTATTGCGCCGGACAAGTTCTCAATCCCTGCGGCATCGTCTGGCGCGAGAATGAATCGATTGCGGGTGGCGTCGCGCCGCTTTTCGACGCGGTGAATAAGCAATACCGTTTTCCCTATGATCTGCCGCTGATGGAGCGAGAGGATATCCCGCAGAACCGCGATTTGTATTCCGACGAACGATTTGTGCTGCTGGGCTTTGATCCGGTGGTAACACGTGAGCACGGCATCTCGGTTGTGGTCAAATACATGACCAACAATGAGATCTTCAATCTCTCTCTGGCACAGGCCGCGGAGCTGGATGAGGATGGCATCCCCATCGTGGATGGAAAGCCGCTGACCGAGCGGCAGATACAGCAAAACGAACGCACACAGGAAAAGCTGGTTGCCGAACAGCAGGACATGCTGCAATGGCTGGGCCGCGATTTCGCGGGGTTGGATGAAGCGTTTGTTTTTGTTCAGTTCGCCGCCTATAACCGCGAGGAATGGGAGCCAGAGGAAGAGGACAAGATAAGCGCGCCCACCCCACCAGATAAAACACTCTACCGGTATTTCTTTGCCCTAACGAATATCGATGCCGAAGCCGCAAAGGAGGGATATGAAGAATGAGTGAATTGAAGACGCAAAAGAAACCGTTTCGATCGAACCTGCGTGAGGCATGGCCTACCGCGCTGTTTCTGCTTGGATTGTCGCTGCTGCTGACGCTGATTCCAACGGTCTACAACCTGTTACCCACGCCGGGCGGCCGGGTGCTTGTATTTCTGCTGATGTTGGCCGCAAGCATCGCAATAGCGGTGTTCCTGCTGCGGTATCTCTACACAAAAATCCATGAAGAATCGCCTGAGCGTGGTGATTTGGGATTCACCATTCTCGCAACAGTTCTGTCGTTTCTGGCGGTTCTGCTGCTTGCCACAGTGCTGACGGCATTGCTGCTGTGGGTGTTCCGCATCCCTGTGAGCGAGGCGCCGGGCTTTGGCGCAGAGACCATCGCGGGGCTGGCGCTGAATGCGCTGCTGTTCCCGGTTCTCATCAGCGTACCCATGGCGGCGCTGACGGTCGTCCGTTACCGCGAGGGCTTCTGGAAGACATTCGGGGCCATGGTGAAAAAGAATTACCTCGTTCTACTTGGTGCGGCTGCCCTGTGTTTCGGCGCAAACTTCGGGCTGGGGCTGATTCTTCCTCCGTGGCTGACGACCGTGCTCTCGGTTTTGGTAACCACTGTCTTATTGACGTTTGCAGTGCAGGTTTTGACTGAGAACAGAGACTAAAACGACATTGTGATAGCGGTCAGTCGGACGACTACACGCTTGGCCGCTATTTGTATGACAAGCAAAAACATCAACTGGGATTGCAGGCAAGCACGACACTATCTGCTGGAGTAAATATACCTGACATACTTAAAAACCAGCACTGGTGGTTTTTAAGCACAGTCCAGTGGGCTGCGGCATACCGCTTAATCGGCAAGGCGGCGCTGGGATTTAAAACGGGAAACGAAGAACACATTACCGATCAACTTCCGCGCTAATCTTTTTATATGAGCACGATCTTCGAATGTAACGAGATTCTGATAAGCAATGGATTCCGAATTTTGAGCAACGAGGAGTAAAGAAAACAGAAATTATTTATCAGCAACCGGACATAGCTTGTCCGGCTGTTTTTTTGTGCGGTGCCGCCGTTTTGGGTAGATTGTAATGGTGCAATTACAAAAAAAGAGGGCGTTTTCTTGCTAAAAACGGACATTGCGTGGCCGGGTTAAATGTGGGGTTTGCCGGTAGAATGTGACCATGACGTTAACGATCATGCCCGGCGAATACGAAAACAGAAGTGATAACAATATGGTCACAACCAACCTGCGGGCGAAAAGTCGTCACCTGCCGGATAAGCTTCCGGTTCTTTTTGCGTTGCTTTGCCATTATGTATATATAAAGAAAAAGGACGGATAGAGGTACTTATATGAAACAGCCAGTGATTGTTATTAAAGACATATACAAAACGGACAACGACAACGAACGCAGATTGGCCATCCAGGCCATTGTTAACCGGTACATCAAGAACAAAATCAAAACAACGTAAAAGCAAAGACAAAGCAAGAAGTTAATCAAGAGAATATCTTGTTTTATATAGTTCACACAATTAATACGGCAGTAGGGAGGTGTTACCATATCACCAAGCAGCTATGCCTCGGGTGGAGGCCAACGGAAAATGAGAGTAGCCATCTACTGCCGACTGAGCAAGGAGGATGAGCAAAAACAGACCGAATCTGAAAGTATTCTGAATCAAAAGTCGATGCTAACGCAGCACGCGCTGAACCAAGGATGGGATATTTACGACATTTATTGCGATGAGGATTACAGTGGGGTTGACCGCGACCGCCCCGACCTCAATCGCCTGGTGAACGATGCGCGCGATCAATGCTTCGACATCATTTTGTGTAAATCCCAATCGCGCTTCACCCGCGACCTTGAGATGGTCGAAAAGTACATTCACGGACGCTTTCTGCTCTGGGGTATTCGTTTCATATCGCTCGTGGACAATATTGATACTGAGATCAAGGGCAACAAAAAAGCCCGTCAGATCAACGGACTCATCAATGAGTGGTATCTCGAAGATCTCTCCGAGAACATTAAAATGGTCTTTGACAACAAGCGCAGGAGCGGTTATTATATCGGCGGGTTCCCGGTCTACGGATATCAGAAGCACCCAACCGAGAAGGGGAGATTGGTGATAGACTCAGAGGCGGCAGAGGTTGTTCGGAAAATCTACGCGCTATATCTCGCGGGAAACGGAAAGCAGCATATCGCTGCGCTACTCAACAACGCGAACATCCCGAACCCCACAGCGTACAAGTCTTTGCGTGAGACGGGCTACGCCAATGGAATGGCACGCGAAAACAACAGCTACTGGAACCGTGCGACCATTGCCCGCATGCTGCGTAACCAGATGTACGTCGGCGACATGGTACAAGGATGCACCTACAAACCCAGCTATAAAGTCAAGGGAACCGTTCCAGCAAAACGTGACCGATGGATTATTGTTCCGGAAACGCATGAAGCCATCATTGACAGGGAGACCTTTGAGACGGTGCAGCGCATGATTGGGATAAGAACGGTTGAATCCGAAAAGGGCGAGATTCATCTGCTGGCTGGAAAAGTACACTGTCTCGACTGCGGCGCACTGATGCGCAAGGTGACAAAAAAGCGGGAGACCGACGGTACGGCGACATCCTATCTGCGCTGTAAGGCGTATGACATCGACAAGTCAAGCTGCTGCGGCAACCATGCCATCCGGCTTGACCAATTGGAAGAAGCGGTATCGGAGCGTATTCGCGGCTACATAGAACATTACTGCGACCGCGCTGAAGCCGAGCAACTTGCCCGGACAGATGCAGCACAGAGCAAGTCCGAGCTGTTGGAGAGCGAACGAAAACGCATTACAAAAGAGATTGAGCGGCGGCAAAAAGCCATGCGCAACCTCTACCTCGACCGTTCACAGGGAATCGTGGATGCCGCGTTGTTCAAAGAGCTAAATACAGGATACCTGAACGAGCGGCGCAATCTGGAATCGCGGCTGGAAACGATCGATGAGGAACGCGGCGATTTGACTGATGCAGATGATATTGAAAGCATAAAAAAGCGCATCGACAAATGGCTGGATTTCGATCAGGTTTCCCGCGAGTTGATCGCAGACTTTGTGGATTCCATCGAAGTCGGCCAGCGAGAAAAAGGCACGAGCCAACAGGAAGTACGCATCCACTGGCGAATCTAAACCCCATTTAAAAAGCATCCGTCGAGGCTGTTTTGATGCAAACATGCAAGCTTGTCCAATATATTGGATGTCTTGCATAAAAAAACGCCTCAAAAGTTTCCCTACGAAAACCTGCCGTGCGGTGCCGTGCCGTCTACGATGGCAAAATGCAGTGCATGGCAGATCACGCCATCAAGCGAGAGCGGGTCGCTGCTGCAATGAATAAACTCAATTTTGTGCCCGGCGGCAAGGATACGATCGGCCAGGCGCCGCATCATAGAGGATTTGCCGCAGCCGGGGCCAGCCTTAATGATGTAGGTGCGGAACGGTGCGTCGTTGTCCACCAGCTGTTCAAAAAAGCTGGTGAACCCGGTTGGGCTGGAAGCACCCAAAAAATAATCGTGAATTGTTGCCAAAACAAACCCCACCTTTTACGCAAAATTGAAAAATCACTTTTCACACCATGGTATGAAAATATGGGGTGCTTTGACACTTAGATTTGAAAAAGAAATGGTTTATTTCTCTTTTTTTGCACGATGCCCTTGCAATTTTATACTTACGCTTGTATAATGACTGTAAAGTCAGTGAGTATGGAGTCGTTCAATGAAAACACGACAGCAGCAAAAGGCACATACAAGGCAGGCACTGCTACAATCGGCCTATGCGGTTTATGCAGAGGCGGGGTTCTCGGCGTCGACCAACCGCATTGCGCAGCAGGCGGGGGTTTCGCACGGAACCGTCTTTCTGCATTTTCCGAAAGTAGATGATTTACTTATATGTCTTATCCAATCATTTAGCGACAGCATAACAAATCAGCTGCATGAAGCGGCCACAAGGCAAGGGGAGCTGCGCGTTTTTCTGGAAATGCATTTGGATTTGTTGTCAAACTATGAGGCGTTTTACACACATATTTTGCTCGCCTCTGATTTGCCGGCGCCATGCAGGCTTTCGTTTCAGTCATTTTTATCTGCGCTGTCTCATCATTTAAGCCAATTGATCGTGCCGTTGCAAAAGCAGGAGCAACTAAAACAGATCAAGCCATATATGGTCTACAATCTCTGGATTGGTTTAGTGCATCACTATCTGCAGAATGCAGGGTCATTTGTAGAGAGTGGCAGTGTGCTGCAAGCGCGCAAACAAGAACTCTTAGATTCCATGTGCAACCTGTTGTCGACTTAGGTTACGATAAAATCGAGAGAAAGGAGAAGCAAATTGAAAACATGTATTTCGTGCGGTATGCCGTTGCGAGAAGCTGCGGACTATCCGTTGGGCGACACGTCCAAGGAGTATTGTGTGCACTGTGCCAATGCCGATGGAACACTGCAAACCTATGAGGAGCGGCTCGAAGGCATGACGCAGTTTATTATACGGACAAAAGGTTTTGCGGAATCGGCGGCGCGCGCCGAAGCCGCGGCAGCCATGCAGAACTTGCCCGCGTGGAAAAATCGCATATAAGGCATAAAGAAAGAATCCACGAATGACAGCGCTGTCGTCCGTGGATTCTAATTTTTGTGTGCGCTTATTCTTTTGCTGCATTTTTTAGAATTCGGTTGGCCTTTGCAGTCCGAAATCCATCGATTACGACACATCCCAAAATGATAACAGGATAAATCATGGCGATTGTGCGCACGGCATCTCGATAGGCATTTGGATGCAGCTCGGTGAATAGCCCTGTAATCCATACATCTCCCAACATGATCAGGATACAGATGCAAAAATGAATGAGTAGGATAGCAAGGAGCGGCAGCTTTTCAAAAAACCTGAAAAGATAGAAGCTAAGCGCAACGAAAACGCACAGGTAAAACCGCATGCCTAGATGCCAATAGGATATGTCTGGGATGCCTTGCAGGACACAGAGTATTAAATCGAACAGAGTGGCAATGGTGAATATGATACAGAAAACAATAGCTTTATTTCCGTATACAAAGGATTGCAGCAATGATTTCTTTTTCATTTTTTTGATTCCTTTCCCAGTTTATAGATAGCATCCAGCAGGTCGTCGCGATAATGCCGGCTTATACCAACGCGCTCTCCGTTCATCAATTCGGCTACTAATTTCATATTTAGCCCAGAAGAAATCCATTTGACCCGATACACATTGACCAGCATCGGTTTGCTGATACGGACAAAGCCCTTTTGGGAAAGCAGTTGTTCCAGCTGCAACAGTGTTTGGGGCGATGTATAGACTTCTTTTGCGGTGCAGATGCAGGAATGGTTGTCTACCCATTCCACATAGAAAATATCGTTGATATCAATATTGTATGTTTTATCTTCCTGCTTGCCTAAAAGCACATTGACACCACCTTTACACAATTCTAAAATTTGATCAATTGCCGGGGTTAACTGTCGATACTTTAAATCCATATAGTCATCATCCAATGACGGATCTTTTTGTGTATGCAGTTTCATTGCATTATCACCTCGAATCCAGTGTAATGTGTCTGGATCTATCCAGTCAATCAAAAACCGATAAGATGCTGTTTCACGCGGATAACATGCAAAATGGGGCGCTTTTTTGATGATAATCGAGAGAGCTAACAGGAAGAGCATGGTGGTGAAAAACTTTGAGCAGCCAATCTATTATGTTGTAAGTATCCCGGCTTGAGCTGGTTTCTTGGCACCGTATGTGATAAGCTGATTCAAATTCTATTAAGATACCCATTGGAGGAATTTCCATGGACAAAATGAAACTGGCGAATTACCCTATGGTCAATCCCACGCCGGTAGTGCTCGTTGGCGCCACCGTGGACGGCAAGCCAAACTACGCTACCGTTGGCGCTTTTGGAGTGGTATGTCTCGCGCCGATCTTCTATATCTCTTTAAAATGCACACATCACACGGCTGCCGGCGTAAAAGCAACAGGATGTTTCAGTGTCAACCTAACGACAGCCGAGATGATGGTAAAGGCGGATTACTGCGGAATGGTGTCCGGCAAAGATGTGGATAAATCCAAACTCTTCACAGCTTTTTATGATGATCTGTGCGTTGCGCCGATGATTGCGGAATCGCCGATGAATTATCTCTGCAAAGTGGTGAAAAGCGTAGAAATCGAAGGCTTTGATGTCTTCTTCGGCGAGATTATGGCAACGTATGCGAATGAGAACTGTGTGAAAAGCGGCGTCGTCGACGCGAAAAAAACGGGACCGTTGGTTTTGATGGGGCCAACATATTTCGAATTGGGCGAAGGAATTGGTAAAGTGTTTTCGGCAGGGAAAAATTTGGAGAATGAAAATCTGCATTGAGCGCTTATAATAGAAAAGGACAGAAAGAAGCGCGCTTCTTTCTGTCCTTTCTTTGGCGTCAATATAAGATCAAACGCACGGCAGGGAATGCTCACCCTGAATGCCAACAATCTCAGCCAGTTTTTTAAAGTCTTCAAAGGTTGGGATTTTGTTGGCCGGGTTGCGCAGCAGCGCCGCGGGGTGAAAGGTGCCCATGATCTGAAATCCGCCCATGTCATAGATGCGGCCATGGTCAACCGTGACCTTGAACTCGTTCCCGATCAGGCGCTTTGCGGCGACACGGCCAAGGCAGACAACAATTTTTGGCGATATCAGTTCCAACTGCTGGTTGAGCCATTCGATACAGCTGTCCTGCTCGTCGGGCAGCGGATCGCGGTTATTTGGCGGCCGGCATTTCACAATATTCGCGATGTAGACGTCTTGACGCATTAGGCCGACGGCAGTCAAATAGGTATCGAGTAACTGTCCAGCCTGTCCGACGAAAGGCTCGCCTTGTAAATCTTCGTTTTTGCCAGGACCTTCGCCCACGAACAAGATGTCCGCCTGCGGATTGCCAACACCAAATACCACGTTGGTACGTGTTTCGCAGAGGACGCAGCGTGTGCATTGCAGGCATTCGGTGCGCAGTTGTTCCAAAGTCATTGTTTTTTCTCGCTCGCAACTTTAAAATCGCCGCTGTACGGCGTCTGCAATCAGTATAGCACAAAAAATCGTGTGGCAAAACAGCTTGCATAGTTTTATGGGTATGATAAAATAGAAGGGAAAAGAGATGCTTTGCAAGAAGCAAGTGGTTTAAAGGAGATTGTATGCGAAAGGTTTTGGTAGAAGTCTCTGCGCGGCACGTCCATGTGTCGCAGGCAGATCTGGAAACATTATTCGGCGCCGGCTATCAGCTGACACCCAAAAAAGAGCTTTCACAGCCCGGACAATATGCCTGTGAGGAGCGCCTAGATATCATTGGACCCAAACGCGAACTGAAAGGCGTCACAATCCTTGGGCCGGTGCGCAAAGCGACTCAGGTGGAAATCTCCCTGACCGACGCGCGTTCGATCGGCGTGACGGCGCCCATCCGCGAATCTGGTAAAACGGCGGGATCGGCCGGCTGCAAAATTGTCGGCCCCAAAGGGGAGATCACGTTGCAGGAAGGGGTCATTGTGGCGAAGCGCCATATCCATTTTGACGATGCCACCGCGGCCAAATTTGGCGTGAACGATCAACAAGTTGTCAACGTCAAACTCGAGACAGAAGAGCGATCGCTTGTTTTCGGCGACGTTGTGGTGCGTGTTGACCAGAGTTTTGCGCCCGCAATGCATATCGACACCGATGAGGGCAATGCCGCAGGTGTGAGCGGGGAAGTATACGGCATCCTTTTAGAAGACTGATGCTGTTCGGGCTTTATTCAAGGACAGGCAAGCAATTGCCTGTCCTTTGTTGTCATCCAACCCCTCGCCCGCGCATGCAGAAACAGCAAAGACCAATTGCAACGAGAGCAAAAGCGATCAATGAAACATTGCCTTGCTCAAACATCCACCACTGACGCACAGATAGAGACAAGTGCGTATCGAAGGACATCGTTTTATAGCAGGGAATGCCTCACAGCGGAAGATGCGCAAGCAAAAATACCTTGTATGCGCCTTCCGGCTTGGCTGGTAACACAGGACTTTGCCCGCATATGAAGAACCACCGGCTGCGCAGGTGGGTACCTACTCCAAAAATGGAAAGACTATCTTTTATCGAAGTTCAATTGTTATTCACAATCTTATGTTATAATGCAACTTCCTTTCGATATACAAAGAGGGCAGATATGGATTTGAGCTTTGTAAAAACATTTATGTTTCAGGACTTTTTTCGCTCATTATTGGGCGGTATGCTGCTGTTTGCCGCAGGATTTTTCCTTCTTTTTTGGAGCTATGTCTCGGTGAAACACCGGATTGCCGGTACGCGGATCAACTGGACGCGCACGGTGATGGCCGCGCTGTGTCTGGGATATTTGATGGGGCTGTTCAGCCTGACGCTAGAGATTCCCACTCTGCTGGAAAACGGCCTGCATTTTAATTTAAACGATTACAACCTTGTTCCATTCAGAGAGATCGATCGCTGGTTTCACAACCAGGATTCCACCCATTCCATCATCAATTTTTGGGGAAATATCTTTGTGTTTTCGCCGATCGGATTTGCGGTGCCGCTTTTCAAAAAGTACGCACACCCCATTTTTGCGGGAACTGCCTGGACGTGTTTGCTGTCCTGCTTTATTGAGTTTATGCAGCTGTTCACGCCGCGCGCAACCGATATCGACGACATAATTTTGAATACGCTCGGCGGTCTTGTGGGCGCAATGTTATTCTGGCTGTGCAGCAAACTCTTTCCAAAACTGGATGCTAAATTAAAAACGCCGATGTGCGCCAGGGGAACACGGGCGCATGCATAGCCGGCAACGCAATGCCATTTTGATCGCTTGAAAAAGCGATGAAAATCAAGTATAATTTAAAAAAGACGGATTCCTTGCAAACGTTTCCAATACGCAGCTAAAAACAGCGCCAGAATCCGGCGGTATAGAGACGGGTGAAGCCTGTGCAATGTAAGCCCTGTGAACCATGTCAGACGGGGAACCGAGCAGCATTAAGCGGGTGCTTCCTGTGCCGCAGTTTCCTTTGCCCGTCTCTATGCTGCCGACGGTGCTGTTTTTCTTTGGGAAGATATGCCAAAAAGAATGAATGCGAGATATGAGAAAGGAGGTTGCTCTATGAAAACCGCGCTTTACCGTAAGTATCGGCCCGCGCATTTTTTTGATGTCGTTGGGCAGGACGCGGTTGTGGCGGCGCTTAAAAATCAGGTCAAAACCGGGCGGATCGGGCACTCCTATCTTTTTACAGGGATTCGGGGCACGGGAAAAACTTCATTTGCCAAGATATTGGCCAAGGCGGTGAACTGCCTGCATCCGGACGGCGGCGAACCCTGCGGAACCTGCGCGGTCTGCGTTGGTATCGACAACGGCTCGTTGCTCGATGTCACCGAGATCGACGCAGCCTCCAACAGCGGTGTGGACAATGTCCGCGCGTTGCGCGAGGAGACGGCATACGCGCCGGCCGTGTGCCGCATGCGCGTGTATATTATCGACGAAGTGCACATGCTGACGCGCGAGGCGTTCAACGCGCTGCTCAAAATCATGGAGGAACCCCCTGCGCATGTGCTGTTTATTCTGGCGACAACCGAAGTGCACAAGGTACCCGCGACCATTCTTTCGCGCTGTCAGCGCTTTGATTTAAAACGTATTGCGGCCGGGGATATTCAACAACGTCTGCTTTCGATTGCAAAAAAGGAAGAGATTGCGCTGACCGAGGATGGCGCGGCGCTGTTGGCGCGGCTCGCCGACGGCGCATTACGTGACGCACTGTCGCTGCTCGATACATGTTCGTCGCTCGGCGGCGTTGTGGATGAAGCCACGGTGGCGCAGCTGGCCGGCGTCGCGGACAAGAACTATCTGTTTGCGCTGGCAGACGCCATTGCGCGCGAGGATTTGGCTGCGCTGTTTGAACAGTTGTCGGCACTCTATGCGCAATCGGTGGACCCTACGCGGCTGTGTCTGGAACTGGTGCGGCATTACCGCAATCTTGTGCTCTGCAAAGTCTCGGGCACACTCGCGCTAAACGATTGCGCCGCAGACGATGTGCGTCGCTATCAGGAGCAGGCCGCGCGCAGCGAGCTGCCGTTTTTGCTGGCGACACTGTCCCGCTTTGCGGATACGGCCGATCAGCTTTCAAACGCGCCCGACCGCATGCTGTTGCTTGAACTTTGTTTTGTCAAACTTTGTGCCAAAGGAACCGCATCGATACAACCGACCGTTGTGTCCGACGATGTGCCGTGGCAAAGACAGACACCGAAACCGCAGCCGCAGCGGCCTGTAACCCAACCGGTTCCGCCGTCTGCAGTTGCCGAACCGGAATCAAAAAAGAAGGAAATTCCCGTCGCGGCGCAAGGATCGACGCCAGAACCTATCCGGGAATCGGAACCGCAAGAGACGGACAGCCTGTTTGACCCTGACACAGGCGAACAGCGGTTTGCGCAGTGGCCGGCAGTGGTGGATTCCCTCAAAGCAACAAACGGCATGCTTTATGGCTTTTTGGCCAATTCCAAAGCCTACCTCACCCAGACGCATGTGCTGATTGCTGCGAACGAGTTCTTTTTAAAACACATCCGCGAAAACGCATCGTCCAAAGAGGCGATCAAGCAGGCGATTGTGCAGGTGACCGGCATTACGTTGCCAATTGGACCGTATGTGGCGAAAGCGGCGGATGTAAGTCCGGCGGCAGATGCGCTGGACGATATTGACGATTTGATCGCCCGGGCACAGCGCGGGGGCGTGGATGTTGAGATAAGATAGGAACCAAGAAAAGTGGACAAACGCAAACGAAGTGCGAATGCCAGTACAACTGAAACAATTGCAACAGACCGAACATACGAGTTCGACCAAGATAATGAAACGAGAAGAGTGAAATGAAAGCCGTCAAAAAAATACTTTTTTCGGCTGTACACTTTGACATCTATGATGAAATAAGTTTGGCATGGCAGAAGCACCCGCTTTTGAAAAGGTGTAAAACATAGGACAGCAAGAAGGGGAAACTGTCCAGGTTGATCGGAGGCATGCGATGAAGTCGAACCAAGACGAATTTTATGATTTATTGGTGGAGAATCCCAGTCGAGAAAATTTTAGAAAATTCTTCGAGAAAAATACGGGAGAGCAGAATCATATTGACTTTAAACGCATTTGGATTGATAAGGGAAAGTTGGCTAAAACGATATTGGCGATGGCGAATTCCGGCGGAGGAATTATCATAGTCGGAGTAGATGAAGATCAAACAGGTCAACTTGTACCGACCGGATTGACAAGTTTTGAAGACAAGGCAACCATCGACAAGAAAATAAGAGCGTTACTCCCAGCCTTTCTTGAATATGAAATCATTAATATAGCATATGATACCGCAGAATATGAAAAACTAATCGGGAAAAAGTTTCAGATGCTTATTATTGCGGATAGTCCTGCGCACCTTCCTTTTGCAGCAAATGGAGACGCAGAGAATATTCGTGTTGCAGATATTTATGTAAGAAGAAAGACGGAGAACGTCAGGGCGAATTCACACGAACTTGAAACGATAATCAACAGACGGATTGAGACACAATATTCGTCCTCACCCGTTCTAGATTTAGATGCGCATATTCAGCAGCTGGAAAAGTTATATTCATATATTGAACCCCAAATAGTTATTGGTCATACAGGAGGAATTGTCGATTCACTTACTCGTGTAGGCGCGGCGATTAGTTTGCTTATGAACGCTGCAGGTGGCGAAACCAAATACGCAGACAATCCGAATTACCCTGCCGAAAGTGTAGAAGAATACATTGCCCAAATAATCAGAAAAAAGAAAAGGCGAATTGAACAGTTTCTAGATTTATGAATTTGCCAAAAGGAGACCGCTTATGAAGTCAAGACTGCCGCAGGGCTATAACCAAAGCCGCGGGGATATGATGAAGCAGGTGCAAAAGATGCAGGACGATATGGCCGCCATGCAGGCCGAGCTTGCCGAGCGCACGTATACCGCAAAGGCGGGTGGCTCGATGGTCGAGGCAACGGTCAAGGGTGATCACACGCTTTTGGACGTGAAGTTTGCGCCCGAAGTTGTCGACCCGGACGATGTTGAGATGTTGGGGGATTTGGTTGTCGCCGCAGTCAACGAGGCCATTGGCCTCGCAACCGCGGATTCTGAGGCCGAAATGGGTAAAATAACCGGCGGGATGAACTTGCCGGGGCTTGGGATGTAGCATGGCAAACAACACCATTCCCACGCTGGAAATATTAATCGACAAGTTTGCGTCGCTGCCCGGCATCGGCCGCAAAACGGCGGCGCGGTTGGCTTACTGGGTATTGGCGCTGCCAAAAGATGAAGCACAACAGTTTGCCGACGCGATTACAAAAGCACATAACCAGGTGCACCAGTGTCCGCTCTGCCACAACCTCACCGACGGCGAGACCTGCCGCGTGTGCAGCAATGCGGCGCGAGACCGCGGGACGATCTGTGTGGTTGAGAGCCCGCGTGATGTCAATGCGTTTGAAAAAACACGCGAATACAAGGGCGTCTATCACGTGATTCACGGGTTAATCTCGCCGATGGATGGCATCGGGCCGGAACAGCTGCACATCAAAGATCTGGTGGCGCGCACGGCTTCCGGAGAGGTGAAAGAGGTAATTATGGCGACCAATCCCACGGTAGAGGGAGAGTCGACTGCCATCTATATCAGCAAGCTAATCAAACCGCTCGGCGTGAAAGTCACAAGACTTGCCTATGGCATGCCGGTCGGCGGGAACTTGGAATATGCGGATGAAGTTACACTCTATCGCGCGCTTGAGGGTCGCAACGAGTTATAATGTACGATTGCGTCAAGGGCTGAGCGGCCAAGTTTAGAAGAAATCAAGTTATTTTAAAAGCGCTGAAGGTCTCGCACGACCAAACAGGAGATAACGGGGATGCGCGCATATCAAATGGCGCGGTAGCGTGCGTGCAGGTATGATATTGCCGTTTTTTAGCGCTGGCACTTCCGAAAGTGTTTAGCGTTTCATCGGACAAAATCGACGGTTCAAGCAGGAAGGAGTATAGCGTGGCCGAAAAGATCGCAATAAAAACCGTGGCCGAAAACCGCAAAGCGCGGCACGAATACTTCGTTCTTGAGACCTTTGAGGCAGGCATTGAGCTGTTCGGCACAGAGGTAAAGTCGATCCGGCAGGGCGGTGTCAACTTGAAAGAGAGCTGGTGCGACATCAAAAACGGTGAACTCTATCTCAAGGGCATGCATATCAGCCCGTATGAGCAGGGCAATATTTTCAATCGGGATCCGTTGCGCGACCGCCGATTGTTGATGCACAAGCGCGAAATCGCACATTTATTTATAGAGGTGAAGCAGCAGGGTCTGACGCTGATCCCATTGTCGCTTTATTTCAAAGGGTCGCGCGTAAAAGTACTGATTGGACTATGTAAAGGCAAGAAGCTGTATGACAAACGCGCAACGGCAGCAGCGCGCGACGCCAAACGCGAAATGGACCGCGCAGAGAAAACAAGAAAAATGTGAAATGCGTTATAAAAACGTGTATACTACTGGTACGGGTGCGTTGCCGAGGCTTGTTGAAGAGCATTAATACTGACAGGTATTTTGCGCCACAAAAGATTAAACATTTTTGCGAGAAAGATGCGCCGCAAGGCGCGCAATCGCAAAAAGGTGGTAGGCAGTCAGGCGGCGTAAAGAGCACGCGTTTACAAGTGCTTAGCCGCTAATGCCGGGGCTTTTTGCGAAAGAGGAGGAGCAGCGAAGCGGATGGATTTTTTGTGCGAAGCACAAAAAGAAGTATAGCGAAGCTTGCGACAGAAAGGTTTTTACTCCACAAAAGATAAATATCTTTGCGAGAAAGATACGCCGCAAGGCGCGCAATCGCAAAAAGGTGGTAGGCAGTCAGGCGGCGTAAAGAGCACGCGTTTACAAGTGCTTAGCCGCTAGTGCCGGGGCTTTTTGCGAAAGAGGAGGAGCAATGAAGCGGAGGAGCGTTCGGCTATTTCTTCAAGACGAATGCGAACAAAGCGTAATTTGCGACGACGAGGGGGCGTAATGGTTTCGACGGGGATTTAGAAGCACAGGAAGCGGGTAGCGGTGGGGAACCGCTTATAACTCTCCATTATAAATTAGCTAACAACAATAAATTAGCTGTAGCGGCTTAATGCCGCTCGTCATAGCCGGCCAGACTGCGTAACCGGTTTTGGCGTAAAATGACGCAGTGAACGTGCGTGGGGTTAAGCTTTGCGCCCTGCCATGTAATGTATGAAGCTACCGACGCGTTGGCCCGTTTGCCGGCCTAACGCCGGGGGAATCCCGTTGGCAAACTGCACCCGGAGATGCCTTTGTGGAAAAGTTTTCGGACGCGGGTTCAATTCCCGCCGCCTCCACCAACATGACCCCAGACAAACTCTCGGGGTCCAAATCAACGTCAGAATGGCCGTCCTGCGTATTGTACAGGATGGTCATTTTGTCGTCATAGAGGTAGATCTTATTGATAAAGGTATCCACCAGAGCTTGGCGATATTTGGCGTCGTTGATATCGCCTTTCTTGAATTGGGACAGGAAAAAGCGAACGTCTTGAATGCTTGGGATGGGGTGTTGTGTGCTTTCAATTAGGATTTGCTTTTCTAAATCGGTATGTTCTTTTTTCTTTTGTGCAATCCGCGCGGTGATAACATCAGCGGCTTGTCCGCTCTCGATTGCCTTAATCAAGTTTTCTGTCGCCTTTTCATTTTCCCGAAGCAGCTTTTGAAGTCTTTTGAGATTGCTGTTTCTATGTCCTTTTCGCAGAAACGCACAACTTCATGTGCGATTTTGTCGATGTTTGTGTTAGTTAACAATTTGTGCGTTTCTGCAATGACTAAATTTTCTAGCCAATCTTTGCGAACCTTTTTTTTCACACAGGATTTATCACGCCGATTTTGGACGCATTGATAATACTGATAGAATTTCCCGCTTTTCCCTGAGCCGCTAATTCCGATCATAGCGGACTTGCAGTAGCCGCAAAATAATTTGGTCGTCAACAGATATCCTTCAATGGCTTTCGCGCGAGCGGGAGCTTTTTTCTTTTTTGCTATCATTTCTTGCGCCTCGTTAAAGAGTTTTTCGCTTACAATGCTTGGCATCCCGTCGGGGATTTCCGTGCCCTTATACGTATAAGTACCGATATATCTTTTATTTGTAAGAATACGGTGGATGCTGTTCTTGTTAAATTCATTGCCTTGCGAAGTCTTAACCTGCTGGTCGTTGAGATAACGGATAATCTCTGCCATTGTGGAACCGCTCACATACATTTCAAAAACCTTTTGAACGATGGGAGCGGTATTGGAATCAACTTGAAAGTGCTTATCATCGTCCACATAGAAACCGAGCGCGACGTTGCCTCCAGTACAAATACATTTTTCTGCATTTATATCCATTCCTCGTCGAATTTTTTGCGAAAGCTCAACGCTAGTGTATTCTGCTATGCCTTCTAATAACGCTTCTAAAATAATACCGGAAGCATCATCGGAAATGTTTTCTCGCGCAGATAGGACACGTACGCCGTTTTTCTTTAGAACCATTTTATAAACCGCACTGTCATGACGGTTGCGAGCAAAACGATCAAGTTGGTACACGAGTAGGTAGTCGAAATTTTTTTTACTACTATCCTCTATCATTCTTTTAAATTCAGGTCGATTGTCAGTGGTACCAGAAATCGCACGGTCTATGTATTCGCCAACGATGTTATAACCGTTGTGTTCAGCGTAGGCATAGCATTCTTTTAATTGCCCTTCTATGCTCTGCTCCGTTTGTCTATCTGAAGAATAGCGGGCGTAGATAGCTACGTTCATTTCTCACATTCCTTCCGATTTAACTTTTATCACTTTACTCAATGTTATTTTCTAATTTCTTTTTTATTGAGAACAAATTTTTTACGACCTTAACGAAATAGGATTGAGCTATATAGTCTGTTTCACAGTCTACCTCATTTTCAATGTGTTCCTCAAGCAGGTAAGAGTACAGATTGTTGAGTAATGGTGAGGTGTCTATATTATCAATTAAATAATTAAGCATTGCTAGGCTATGCGCTGGTTTATTATCAGCACCATTATTCTTCTTATTGTTTTTGAGTTTTTTGTTATTGATCCTGAGTTTTGCGATTGCTTTATCCGACAAACCAGTAAGTCTGTAGACGTCGTTGACATCGGGCTTTTCATATCTATCACGCCCTGCCAAATAATCTATTGATACGTCTAAAGCAAAAGCTAAAGCAAAAAAGCTCTCGACTTTTGGTTCTACAGTATTGCTTAGCCAGTCCGAAATAGTAGCGGCAGAAAAACCACTTAACTCAGCCAGTTGGCTTTGAGTTAAGTTTTTTTCTTTCATTAATTCTTTTATTCTTTTTATATATTTGGGCTTTCCGTTGTTATCTAGCCATGGATGGGTTTCTGTCATTCTCTTACTCCTTTAAAATCAATGTTATTTATTTCTCAGAGGGGAAAAGCTTTTTTCAAAAAACTATTGACACGCTATTCAAACCGTATTATAAAATGTGGCTAAACCTTATTTATTGCAAATTTATTATATAAGGAACAGCGAAAATTGTAAAGTCTATTTTTTGAAGGAGGGGTGCAAGTTGGAAGATAGTGCGTTTGTTATAAGCCAAGACCAAGCTCGAACATTTGCGCGCGCCATTTATGCCGATATCATGCGATATATAGAATTGCACCCCGCCGAACAGGAAAGGTCTTCAAAAGAAAAGGAGGAAAAAGAAAGTGAAAAAGAGTCAACAACTAAAAATGCACGTGGACAAAAAGCCTTATCCGAAAAAGCCGCAGAGTAACGAGATAGGACTAATAAAAAGGAGGATGCAAACCGGACCCGCTGATAAAATTTCGGCAGATAGTCTTCTCAAAAAAATAGCAGCAGGACATTCCATTTGTCCTGCTGTGATGCGCGGGATGAAAAGCTCGGATTGGGTTGAACAGCAACTGTTTTTAGTTGACATTGATAATGACGACAAAAGCGTTCCTATTTTAAAACCGAAAGACGCTCTTGCAATTTGTGATGAAGCAGGAATAGTACCTGTTTTCTATTATCAAACTTTCAGCTATTCAAAGGAGATATCCAAGTTTCGCTTGGTCTTTGTGATGAATGAGGTTATTACCCAAAGGGGTAAGAGAGACATGATAGCGAAAGTTTTGATCAACCTATTTCCGCAAAGTGACAAGGCATGTATAAATGCCGATCGCATTTTTTTCGGAACAAATAAAAAAGTGATCTTATATGACTTGGATGCACGAATTACAATGACAAAGATTGTTGCGCTATATGGCGATGAACAGCGTAAATCCCTAGGCCATACGCGCGGGGATACGAAGTGTGGAGTGCCTAGCGATTTGGAAGAGCTAAAAAGCAAGTTTGATTTTTTTAATTACTTAGTAGAGAGAAACGGAGATTACCATGAGGGGAACGGATATATAACCTTTCGAAACTGCGAAATATGTGGCCACGAAGATGATCTGGTTTATTACAAGAATACAAACTCATTTTTTTGTTTTTCTTCCAGCGGTCAGGTTGGCGGAAGTATCATAGACTATTTAATGGCAGCTGAGAATCTAACGATTAGTGAGGCAATGCATAAGTTCAAATATGAGCTGTGTGAGTTGGAGGACTGGGAGATCCCTCGACCTTTGGAAGAATTTCAGTTGCCTGCTTTTCCTGTCGACTGCTTACCTCGTCGGCTGAGAGAGTGGGTTACGCAGTTATCCGCGTTTACTGCGACTCCGACTGATATGGCGGCGGTTGCCTCGCTGGCGGTCCTTGCTACTGCAACTCAATCAAAATTTGAAATAGAAGGGAAAAAGGATTATACTGAGCCGCTTAATTTGTTTATTCTCATAATTGCCCAGCCAGGTGAACGCAAAAGCGCAATCATGCGCGCAATGACAGAACCAGTAAAAATTTTTGAAAAGCAGATAAATGATAGAATTAAAAAAGAAGCTACAGAGAGCGGAGAAAACTTTAAAAGGATGCGAATTACGGCAGATGACGTTACACCAGAGGCTTTGACGTCGATACTTGCAGAATCACAAAACGGTATTTCTATTTTTTCAGCTGAGGGTGGATTGTTCGAAACACTTGCGGGGCGATACTCAAAGAAGGTGTCTATTGATACAGTACTTAAAGCGCACAGTGGGGATTCTATAACAGTTGACCGAATACAGCGGGGAGAGGAACACGTAGATAAACCATGCTTGACGATTCTATTGGCAACACAAGATGAGGTTCTGGAAAGTTTGTTCAGCAATGGTGTTTTCACAGGTAGAGGTTTGACGGCTAGGTTTCTTTTTAGTAAGCCTGCATCGTATATAGGAAAAAGGAAATTTGATACTCCAACAATTGACCCAAAAGTAAAGGAAAGCTATTGTGACCTGGTCAACAGCTTACTTAGTATACCGAGAGGGACAGAGCTTCATTTGCTCAAACTAAGTGAACAAGCGCGCGAAACATATAAGAGCTTTTATGAACGGCTTGAACCGCGCTTAGTAGCCGATTATTCTGAAATGGCTGACTGGGCAAATAAGTTCGCAGGTGCTTCATTGAGAATTGCGGGGCTGCTTCATTGTGCGGTGAATATGATTGAACCATATACTAAAGAGGTAAGCAAAAAAACAATGGAGAAAGCGATAAAAATAGCAAATTATTTTTCAGGACATGCTGTTTACGCTTATTCACTTATGGGTGCGAGTAAAGCAGTTTCCGAGGCAAAGATTGTATTAAAGCGGTTGGAGAAACAAAATAAGGCAGAACTTTCGAGATGCGAGATTCATCATCTCTGTCGAGTCAGACAATTCAAAAGTGTTGAGGACATTCTTCCAGCGTTAGATTTATTGAATGAGTATGGCTACTTGAGAAAAGCTGGAGGTTGGCGCGAAACAGGAGGTAGACCATCAATGGAGAAATACCAACTGAATCCCAAACATTTTACAAATACGGTTAAATAGGTTTTTAAGGGTAAGAACTGAAATTGGGTTTATAACCTTTATTACCTTTTTAACCGTTAACCGAAAAAATAAGTGGACCGCAGATAACAGGCTAGTCTAAGGTGACGTTGGAGCGATCAGTTAGATCAAGATGCCACAGTATATGTTGAAACTCACGCAAGCCGATCTGGAGATGACGAGAGTTACCAGTTTTCTGTTTTGCAAGTTTTTCCGACAAAAAGGAATAGCACGATATTTGAATATGAACATCTGTACAAACAGGAAAAGTGTTCGATACACAATCTACCATCTTCAAGCTTTTCATTGATTTTTGCTTGTAAGCGCATGGAGTCATCTATAAGGAGTTTGCACTTTAGAAGAGCTTCAAGCGGTTGTAGCCGATTTTTAGAGATAAACTTGGGGATACAAAAAGCAGCCTTCAAACGAGGGCTGCTTTCAACTAATCATTATTAACAGCAAATTCAACGCGGTCAATTGCATATTGCAAGGCCCTGTTGATTAGTTCGTTGCGCGACCGGTTGCTTTTACTAGAGAGAGCATCAAATTGATCTCGCAGTTTTCGATCAATGCGTATAGTTATCGTCACAGATTTATCTTCAAGGAAATCCTCTTTAGGGGTAATAATAAATTTTTCGTCCATGTCAAGTCTCCTTTTAAATATTATAGGAGACAGTTACGTTTTTTGATATCACACAAGTTGTACTGTATATTATGGTACAACTTGTAATTATTAGTATCCTGAAGTATAATTATCAAAAACAAAAATGGTAAAGGTGAATTTTATGAAACAAAAAGCGAATAAAAAAAGAGGCTTTGTTGGACTAATATCAGCAATTGCATTTATTGTTATAGGTATGGGAGTGCAACTTGAGACAGGAAGTATTCTTCTATCCCTAATTCTTTATCTCATTGGTGGAACGATCTTAGCTTTTTGGTTGTCGATAAGAATTTCGACAAAAAGAGAGTCAAGCTTTTTTGAAGCAAATAAGGGTGAAATTGAAATTGTAAAAAATGAAGAAGAGCGCAGAATTGCAGAGTTTATTGACAGCGAGAACATTGTAGGAATTCTTCATATTGACTACGAAAATAGGAAATGGTATAGCGTTAATACAACCTCAAAGTTCGGGCGTAATATAGTATTTGACTTTGAAAGTATTGTTGATGTTGAACTAATCGAGGATGAAGAGACAGTGACCACTTCCAAATCAAATAGCACTTTTGTTGGAGCCGCTCAAGGAACATTCGGTGGCGGCATTGCATCATCTAGAGGGCAAGCAGTAAGTAAGCAGGCAGTTTCAAGGTTAGAGGTTTTAGTTCACTTAATAGACACACCTAAAACAGTTCTTGCAGCACCAAATGGTAGCGGGTTATTGTACTTTGGAAACTTAGATAAAATACGAATCACTTTTATTGGCAAGCAGATATTAACTTCCTCGGATGTGTACCGAAAAACGAGACGAGATGCAGAAAACCTATTTAATAAGTTTAAGGAAATAGCAGCTAATAAAACCGGTGATGAATTCAATGTCAATACCTAGGGCACTCTATGATTGAAAACGCATATTGCAAAAGTTGACCCCGCTCTTTCTTGTACAGAATGAGCGGGGTTCTTGACAGGTGCCTAAAGGTTTTCTTTGACTATAGAAAGCATCGCATTCCAGATGGTCTTGGCCTTATCATCGCTTATATCATAGCTTTTTCGTATTTCGCAAGAGGGGTGAATGATGTTTCTAAAAAGTCGGGCATAGCTTGCAAGATGATATGTTTCTGCACTGATGATATTTTCTTTCTTTGCAATTTCGACTAACTCTGCCAAATCCAATTCTTTTACAATTTTCATTTTTGGGGCTTTCCCAAGTAATGTACCAATATCATAATTTTTGAAACTGCACTCTTCAATTTTATAAACGAGCAATGCTTCAATAATGCTTCCGCAAAGAACAATACAGGATTTATTTTGACAAGCAATGAGAGACACAGCTCCTTCGTGTACATCACGATATAGGATATCGCGCAAATCAGAATTTGAAATAGTATTTATTTTATCTTTTATTTCTTGGGTATAGCCGATTCTATTAAGCTCATCAATATTTAACTTTTCTCCGATTAACTCATAAGTTTTGTTTGCGGCAATCCTTGCGTTTTCCTTAATTAGGTAATCCCTAATAATCGCGTTCAACCTGTATTTGCTGGGAGTATTATAGTTTCCACTAAATGTTTTCTCGATATATTTAAGTTGCAGCATCTTTTCGAATACTTCTTCAGCTTTTTGGGGAGATACAGATAGTAGTGAGGCGCGCTCTCTATTTCTGCATTCAAATTCATTATTTTGGTCTGTGATTTCAGCAATCATATTAAGACGAGTTAAAAACCAAATATCTTCTTTTTTTACAATATCTAAAAGCTTCTGGCTTGTACTTAATGCTTTTTTAACTCTTTCAAGATTTCTGGAATGTATCTCGTCATCGCTATCGATATTATTTGCCTGTTCAAAATATTCCATTGCTTTATCTAGGTTACCCTTATTTTCATATATGACACCTAGATTATTCAAAACAGAATCATTTTGCGGATTTTTCTTTAAAAGCTCTAAATATAATTTTTCAGCTTTCAAACTACCAGCGTCTTTTTCAGCGTAGGAATATGCAATCTCAAATAGACATTGTGAGAATGTAAAATTATGGTCACTCATTTGATTCGCAATTAAGACTATTTTACTTCTACCATTAGAGTTCTCTTCAAATAGATGCTCAATTAACGGGTCGCAAATTTCGAGAACGAATTTACTTAAGTCAATATCTATATCTGATTGAAGCGTGTTAATAATGTCTTCGAGAATTTTATCTGTTTCTTCTTGAGTACAATCATCAAAAAATGAAACACCTTCAATAAATTTTTCATTTGGCTTTAGATAATTACAAAGCATTTTTTTATAAGTTATGTAAGCGTCAAAATATTGATGGAAATTTAATTGCATGTTATAAATTGCACATGCAGTAGATAGATTTTGCAAATTATTGTTCCAATATGCTTTGAGTGCTGATAGATGTTTTTTGCTATATCTATGGATGTCGTATGTTTCTGAAGGGATATAAAGATAATAAGCCTCTAATGCATTTAGATTCATCAGCAAACCTTTATCAGGTTTTAATATGTTCCTAAGTGCTTTAAAAATCTTGGCATAGATTTTGCTGAAATCAATATTGATGACATTCCAAGGATTAGCTATCAGGTCGTCCAAAGCGTCTATGGGTACTATTTTAAAAAGCGCAATCGCTTTATCGTTTTGCGCTGACGTTATGTAACCTTGTATCGCCCCCATATAAGGAGCGTAGCAAAGGCTGTGAGATAAATCTTCGGATATCAAGCTCTCAAAAATTGAGGTGGCTTCTTGAGTGTCTTTCCCTTGTTCAATTTTTGAAAATGCAAATAATAGTCTACAATATAATCGCTCGTCTACATTGAGGTCATCAAGATGAAATAGGATTTGCAAGGCCTTTTCAGCATCTTCCCACTTTTCATTCTCAATCAAGAATTCAACTGCGTTATTTAATAGCTTTTTATCTAAAATGGACTTTTCTATAATTTCATAAATATAGATTGCTTTTTCATCTTTTGAGGAATAGCGAAGTAAACCAAGATATATTGAAGGACTCATAGGAAACTTTTCTAAGCCCGATTTTAAATAATTTAATGCCGTATTTTTATCATCCACTTCACCAGCATACAAAGCATATGCATGCGGATAAGGATAGTCGCTATTTATGCAGCTAAGCAACTGGCGTTTCGCAATACGCCTATTCTTTCCATTGTTATCCCAACGTGTATGAATATATCCGATTAAATAGTGCGAATAGCTAATAGCTTCTTCCGAAAGCTTTTTCGCATTAATAATATCATTTAGCTTTTGTTCAGCATTTATAAAATCTTTCTTATCAATCGAGACAAATATTTTGTCAAACACCCCGTGCTCTTTGTCAGTCAAAATAATCCCTCACATTCTCTTTTTCTTACTCAAATAGTAACATAGCATACAAGTTTCTACAATTATTTTGAAAATAGATGAAGCTATGATAATATTTAGAAAGAGGTGAAAAGATGAGTGGTTTTTGGGGAGCAGTCATTGGAATTATAGGCGTAGTGATAGGAAGTGTATTAACTTTTGTCTTTTCATTAATACAAAGCGAACAGATGAGAAGATATGAAGAAGTAAAATATAGGAGAGATCAAAGATTTTCTTTAATTACTGGTCTTATCGAATGTACTAGTACGGTCAACAACTCGTTTTTGCCGCCGCACTATATTGCACCCGAAAACGAAAAGTCCGAGGCAATTATTAAGCAGTTTTATGCGGCAGAAGCGGCTTTTAGAGCATTCTGGAATGTTAATACCGGGAAAATGCGCTTAATGCTCAATAACGACGCATTTTTGACGGCATCATTAATTGATGAGGCTATAATAAATATCAAAGTTGAATTAGATTTTGACTGCCCTCATTCGCAGATAAACTCAGAATATACTAAGGAAATTGGGCGCTTGACTGTTAAACTTATACATCTCGTTCGGGAGTATACTGGATTTAATGATGACAATTTGAAACGCAAGGAGGTAAAAAGTAATTAAGAAGGCTTCTCAGACTTTTATTGATAATATTTGTATAGAATTTGCAAAAACGAGAGAGACGGCACTGCATACAGTAAGAGCAATAATAGGAAGTTCAATAACCAAAGATGATTTGTACTTTTCGAGCTTAGTTGATAGGTCGATAAGACTAAATGATGGATTTGTGCTTCTGCTCAAAGACCGTAACCTTGCTTGCATGGGCGCCTTACTCAGGATGCAACTTGATAACTGCATGAGAACATACGCCGCGTTCATTGCAGAAGATAAAATCAGAGTTATTGATTGTGTGGTTAAAGGTGACATTAAGCTTAAAGACCTGAAATCTAAGACTGGCAAAAAATTGACAGACCAGTATCTTTCAGAGCAGTTGAATAAAATTGAACCACGATTTAAAGCTGTCTATTATGAAGCATCTGGATATATCCATCATTCGAACAAGTCTTTTTATGCTATGACTCAAACAGAAGAACCGTTTACTATGAAATTTGGGATAGGGGTTCCATTACCACAAGATATGGACAGAGTAATTATCGAGGGAGCGCAAGCATTTTTATATTTTTTGCATTTTCAATATAGGTTATTAGAGCCAGTTATACGTTCAAAAATTGCATTAGATAAAAAACTAGATGGAGATTATATTATAGCCGAACCGTAATTATGAACCCATATTTGTAGAATACATATTTAGTATTTAGGTTATCTTTGTCCACCAAACCCCCTTGTATCAGGAAAACCTGATTACAAGGGGGTTTTTATATTATAGCCTTTAATATAGCGCTTTTTCAGCGATCATCTTTTGAATTAGTACACTAATATTTTGACCGTTGTGATGAAATTGCATTAAAAACATACGCTTGTATATCAGTTTTGCATATCAAAAATGGTATCAAAATTAGAGGTAACGGTTTCGCGAACTTCCTTTCCTTGTCGTCAAAAAGATGCTGATATACCGTTGCAACATGTCGGCTGTTCGAAATCCGTTCCTATATGTAATCGCCACAATTGTCACTCCTGAAAATATCACAACATAGGCATTACTCTATAACGCAGTCTTCTAAATATACATTAAATGACGAGCCACCACCAGTGCCGATTATCGTTACAATATCCCCGGATTTTAATCCGGTTATCATGTCAATATTTGCATCTTTAAAATAGCATTGTACAGAAATAATAGAGTATTCGTTTTCATCATTTATTAATGTAACATAGGCTTCACCAGTAATGTCAGTGTCAATGTGATTCACGGTGCCAGTTACCTTCAACTTCTTTCCTTTGTAAAGCTGGTCAGCCGCAACGCCATTTTCATCATATGCTTTCAATAATTCCGTGGCGGTGATTTCTATATACTGCTCTTCCACAACGGCCTGTTCTTCGCTAGTCGATGTTTCCACAACGTTGTTGTCAGTCTCCACTGGCTCACCAAACACATTGGCAATCACAACGACTACAACAATAACAGCCAACGATATAAGCAGCACTTGCCAAGCTTTCATCTTTTTCTTTTTTGGCACTACTGTGTTTTGGTATGGATATGGATTAATTGGTTGTGCTGGGGTTCCAAACCGCTGCTCACTCGCGGCGGATTGTGACGATGTCCACTGGTTGGCGTTAGTTAATTCCGGGGTTACTACTGTTTTGCAACGTGGACAGAATTTTGCCTGACCTACTTATTGCCCGCAACTCTTACAATACATTTGCTTGCCCTCCCACTTTCTCTTAATAGTTATATTCTAAGGGGTTCGGGGTGCCTGTCCGTACTATGGTAATACACTGCAAGTCCTTCCTCGATTTGTGCAATTTTTCTATAGATTCTGCTGCTAATATTTGGTATTCCAAGATCAAGAACAGAACATATGCTCCAATTTGTTGAATAGCTTATGATTAATGATAGCACAGAATTCCAGAATTTTCCAGCGACAGCAGAAGAAAATACTTGTTATACTGAAAGCACAAAAATCACCGTGTGGAGATGAATCGAAAAGACCGTCTTGTGTCGAATACAAGACGGTCTTTTTGTCGCTATGGCTTCTGCCAATCAGGTAAGAGGCTTTTGCGATGCAATCGCTTTACCGAAAAACGCTGCAAACGGTTCTCAGTGCAACCCTGCATGATGCGTTTTGTTACTTTAGTGCTTCGACAATACTTGTCTTTTCCATCACTGATTTTGCCGTATACACAACGACATCAATACGATATCATGTGCATCCATCTTTCACATGGGCGCGGCGCTATTACTGTGCCCGGCGCAAACGCGCGTGAAATGCAAATCGTCATCTCAACTTGTGGCTGTGAGTCTTCACGCGTCACGGGTTTGCCAATATCGCCATCGAGAGGTGTACCAATATGTTCAAATGCCGTAAAAGAGCGCGGATTGACGAGCATTTTTAGCTAACCGTCACAGGAATCACAATTGTTTGCAGGACATTTCCGTTGCCGTATTGCAAGTTTGTGCGGGAAGACACCAGCTGGATCACCATCTCATATTCTCCCGGAGCCGCTGTTAATAAAGGCTTGTTTTCATTTTGCATTGCCGTGTCGGTACCCATTGGCGGAATTGTGATATCCAGTGTGCTATCGCTTGCCTGGAAGTAGAATTTCTCAACCGGGAAAGTCAGGGTGCTGGTGACGGTGCGGTCTGGAGACGTAGAGTGGATTGCGGAGCCAGCCGGCAACCAAACGGATTTGCCCTCGGCATTCCGGAAAGAAACAGACACCCCAAACGCCGCATCCCGATTATCAATAGGCGTGTTTGCGGCTAACAGTTGATTTACGAAAGTGATATCAATGCTGAGCGTGCCGCCGGTAATACTGTCGAGAATGAGAGCGCCCTGCGCTTCAGCGGTCAAAGATACATCGCGTTTGGCGGCAACATCCGAAGAAACGGTTTGTTTTGTTTCTTGTATGATCGTACCGCTATCGTCCACAAAGCCCATATTAAATGCAAGGTCTGCTTGCGTGGCCAACGATGCATCCTGATAGGGGGGGACTACCACAAAATAGTATTCCTCGGGTTTAAAGCTGTGGCTAGCCACAAAAGCTCCAAATGTTTCCGCGCGAAACGCTGTGGTTTCACCGATTGCAGAAAATGCAGAAGTCTGGAAGTGGTCGGCTGCTTCGGGTAAGCAATAGCTCCAGACGGTTTGCTTTGCGAGGCCGGTGATATCGTCATAGCTGTTGTAATGAAGGCGGATCATCGTTCCCGCTGGAAGCTGCGTAGGATTGTCGTCTTTGTCAACGATTTGAACAGCCAGATCTTTTGTAATGCCGCTGTTGGCGGGACGAAACGCATAAGAAGCAGGCTGATTGCTCGCGCTAGCGCCGTGGTTGACAGAATAGCGCAATGTGAAACTGGTATCTTGGAGAATGCGGGAGTCTTTAGAAGAACTTGGCGCTTCTTCAGGAATAAAGCTGCTGCTTATCGTTTCGCCGACAATCTTTATGCCATAGGGCGTGCTGTTGATCCATTTATTGATGTAGTCACTGAAAATTGTCACAGTGTGGATCTGCTTGCCGTTCGCATCCAAAGTGACCACAATTTCCGCGGCAAATGCACCACCGTCAGGATCGACGATATAAACGGGTGTGCCGAGCGTATAGTGAACCGGCGGGATGATTAAACCGGATTTTTCGCCGATGCTGACATTGTAAACAGGTGTTCCGGCAGCATGGGCATCCTGGCTAACAGAGAATGTAAAGTTCTGGTTCTTGTCGAAAGGTACAGGGCCGGAAATAAGCTGTCCGGCTGCATTTATAATGGTAAGTTTATATTGCCAGCGGGCATAATACACGACGCCGGCATGTACTACGTCACTTGCAGAGAGTGGGTTTCCATAAGCTGCGCCGGAACCCGCCTGTTTCAGTGTGTACCAACCAGTAAATGTATATCCAGAAAAGGAAACAGTAGGAATCGCGTCACCAATCGGCAACCCGATCGGCAGGTTGACGACCAAGGAAGGCTGTCCGTTATTGGGATCAAACAAGACCCCCGTGACCTTATAATACTTGACCATTATGTATAAGGGCTGCGTGAGCGCGGGATCGGCCTTGATGGTAAAGTTGTATTCATAATTACTTGAACCGGGCTTTAACAATCCGTATGCCGTGCTGTTGACAGCGCCGATTGGAATTTTCTTGTAGGGATTCGTGATGGCGTTTGGTGTGCCAAAGGTATAGTATACGTCCGGAACGCTGCCATATCCGACCTCGGGGGCCACAGAAAACTGATAATCAACGTTCCACATAAGAAGTGAAATGTTTTCGCCTTCAATTAAGCCGCCCTCAACTGTATATGTACCGGAACTGCCATCCACCAGGCCAGCCGCCAGCGTGCCTGACGTCTTTTTGTCCACGGTCGTACCGACACAAAGCCGGATGTAAATCTCACGCGATTCGGCAACATGTCCGTCGGCTTTTTCGCCAATTGATTTCACCGTGACTTTATAGACGGTATTGGCAAGCTGTGCGTCCGTGTACCCTGTAAAAGGACCGGTGAATACAGTGCCATCCGATGAAACATGGACAACGCCATCTATTCCGCTGACGCAGACTTCTTTGCCAAAGGCATAGGATGAAATGGTGGGATGGTTGCCGTTTTCCCCGTAAACAGTCGCGTCGAGGATGAGCTTACTGTTTTTTACAACCAGAAGAGGATTGGATGGCGTCCCCAGAGAATCAATCGCACCGTGGTTGGTATTTTCCGGAGAAGTTGCATTTGTGAGAGCAACCGACTCAACATAGATCGGATCGACATTGACCGTGACGCGGGAAGTTTTCAGGGTTGGATCGGTCAAACTGGCGGCCTGAAAAGAAAAGGTCATTCGATGGCTAATTGGTTTGTTGGGAACAATGCTGATATGATTGTTGGTAATAGATATCGTAACGCCACTGCTGATCAAGGCACCGGGCTGAATCGGGTTGCCAAAAGAATCATAAAATTGCCAGTTAACCAGGTGCAGATCCGTTCCATCAAGGATGAGCGGATTTTCAGTGATTGCGAAGAAGTCGCGGCCAGAAGCGCCTGTTTTTAACTGAACAGTGTCGTTGATACCGGTTTCTACCAATGTGCCGGTTTCACTGTCATAGTGTAAGGATATGTCGGTGCTTTCAGGCAATGTTTCATCGGTAACAACGACGGCGATCGTGCCAAATGTTCTGCGAACAATCGTTGGCGTCGCGCCCGCGTTATCCGGATTGCTTTGGCGGATAAATGCAACAAAATCAGTCGTGTTAAAACCGTACATGCCGGGAATAGCGGCAAATTTGTACCTTAAACTGTAGGGTACACCGTTTATAATTTCTGAGCCGGACAGGAAGGTCACCTCATAGGGACTGCCAGCCGCTGTGACCATTTCACTGTTTGTATCCGATATGCCGGTTTGGAACGGCACTGCGGCGGGGGAAAGGGCATCAAGAAGAATGGTCGAAAAGTCAACGGCTGCTTTTGCAGTAATAGTGGCTTGAACGGTATTGGTGATTGGTGTTCCGCCAAGCGCAACATCCGC
This sequence comes from Oscillospiraceae bacterium, assembly GCA_031547945.1. GTDB lineage: Bacteria > Bacillota > Clostridia > Oscillospirales > Ruminococcaceae > JAVBRN01. The sequence continues at coordinate 31,975 of JAVBRN010000003.1, forward strand.
TCCGCTGTTTTGCAGGTGATAGAATGTATTTGTGAGATTGTCGCCGGTCAGAAAAATTTGTTTTCTGTAGCCCACGATTCCGCCAGTCACCACATAGGAGGGATCGACGTGCGTGGCAGTTAAGTGCGCGTTGCTGAATGAATTGGTGATCACCATCTTGGCAGTAGATGCGTTCGCGGGTGCCACAAAGCCGATAAAGCCACCCGCAGCAGCATACGGCGTCAACAGCGGGTCTGTACCTGCAGATGAGGCAGAAAGGTTGCTGTTTATTACAAAGCAATTGTCAACAACGAAGGCTGAATTGTCGTAAAAATATCCCAAAATACCGCCGGCTGCTCCCCATTTCATGTGGCCGTTGCCGACAACTTCGCCATTTTCAAAGATGCAGCCGGAGACAGTAAGACTTGAAGTGAAAAAGGCCCCAACAATACCGCCGGCGTAGGTGAGCGTCATATCACGACCGCTTGCTTCAACGCGAGAACCATCAACCGTGCAATTCATAATCTTTTTCCCGGAGCCGTTAATCAGACCGACAACACCGGCAACGATGATGTCTGTGTCTGATTTTGAAGCGTCATTGTTATAGCCGTCGCCGAAAATATAAGCATTGCGCACGTGACAGTCGATCACATTATGCTGCGTAAGCCCAACAATGCCGGCGACGCAGGGAGAGTTGGCAGAGTTGTTCGAATGCAGGATAATGCCTTCATTCGTGGAACCGGGATCTCCATAATAAGAGCATCCACGGATCTCTCCATTGGACTTGCCGGCAATGCCCCCGATGTAGCCATCGGAAATACCGTGGTTGCCGTAGATTCCATTTTGGGTACCCATAATCTGCGCACCCGTTCCGGTGTATCCGCCGTCGCCGTCGCTGGCGCCGGCAACAACGGAATTTGTAAGTGTGCCGGTAGATTTAAAATAGCCAACAATGCCACCTGCGTAAATATTGGAATACGGATCAGTGGCGGCTGGGCTGGAAAGATAGGACTCCTGAAGCACATTGATGAAACCCGATATTATAAGCGCGCGGCAATTGGAAATACTGCCGCCGTCTTTGATTCCAATGATGCCGCCGGAAAGGAGTGCGCCCGTGGACAAAGCGCCGGAATCGCGTGTTGAAGAAATCAAAATGTTGGAACCTGTCAGCGTAAGGCCGGAAAGGGCTATATTCGCAGATGCAGCGCCGAAAAATCCGCCGACATAGCTGTGGATTGTTCCTGAAGATGTCGTCTTTTCGACCGCTTTGACATGCACGTCAGTCAGGTCAAGCGTAATTTCACCAGACGGCGCATTTGTGGTATAGCCGGCCAAGCCGCCGGCATAGCTGGAGGCTTTGCCGTATATGACACTTTCAACGCGGATTTTACCGTCAAAAATATCCCCACCAAACTGAAGCGCGGTGCATTGGGTATACCCAAACACACCTCCGCAGTAAACGGGAGAACTGCTGTCTTGGCTGAGGTCGCGGGCTTGAATTAACCCTTCGGAGCCGGCGTGTATTGTGTTGTCTGTAACATTCATAACAGCGCCTGTGCCGATGACTTTTATGTAGCCGACAAGCCCGCCCGCATAGCCGTTGCCGGCGGTTTTTCCGGCTGCGTTGTGAATGGTTGCACTGATTGTAAAGTTGCCTGCGCTGATTACATCAACTTCACTGATCGCAGCGGAGGCATTTGCAGTGGTGTTGTTGAAGTATCCTGCCAATCCACCGGCAGACGCCAAAGCATACCCGCCGCCAAACTGTCCGCTGGAATTAGCGATAACTTTGGAATCGTCGATCTCTGCTGTCGCGCTGAAAATATAAGTGTTGTTGGCATAGCCGAAACAGCCGCCGGCATACACAAGTTCGTTTGATTCCGCGCTGATGGAGAGCGCTTTTGCGTTATAACTCAGATTACTGCCATGGGCGACATTTGCGTCGATTTGTCCGGCCAGGCCGCCAACAGTGACAATCGCGGATGTACTTTGTACCGCATATGTACCTTTCACCATAATATTTGCTTTGGAAGAACAATCAGCAAGCACAACGTTTGATCCCACATACCCTGCAAGGCCGCCAGCGGCAAGTTTATAGCCGAGGGTGCCGCCAAATGAAACGTCAACTGTAATGCTGCCGGAGACTTTAATATTGCGAATCACGGCGTTTTTGGCTGCGGTGCCTTGCGCATTTCCCAAGAGGCCTGTGTAGTATGCCGAGGTCATGTCGGACAGTTGTGTGTTGATCAGAAGGGCGACCTGATGGCCGCCGCCGTCAATGACGCCCTGAAACGCGGCCGCGGCGGTGCCGATTCCTGTAAAGAACTTTGTGGGGGTCCAATTATCGTCTCCGGTATCCGGATTCAATTCGGTCAGCGCGACATCCGATTGAACGATGAAATAGCCGGTATTTAGTTGGGTTCGCGCCGTTGCATAGTTGGCCGTTGTGGTGACACTGAGACCAAAGTGTTGTGCATAGGCGTTATAAGTGCTAATTTCGGCAGTTGTGATTGACGTCTTGGCAATCATCTCCTGCAGCGCGTAAAAATCGCCAAAGGAGTTCAACTTGAAAGAATCTGACATCACTTTTCCGCGGTCTGCCGCAGTAGTAGAACGGGAGAGGGGATTGATTGTCAAGTCGCCGGAAGGCGCGGTAAAACTCGTGGAAGTATTGGCAAGAACGGCACCGGACACGGTCTGTGAGAACGACCATCCGGTGAAAAATTTACTTTCAGAAACAGCAGTAATATAAACCATACTGCCAATCTCGGCAGTATAGGAAGTTTCGTTGATTTTGCGCACACCAATTCCACTGACATGCACACTTACATTTTCATTTCCCAGACCGCTTCCGTCGGCAACTGTGATGGTGATTGTGGGCCCCGCAGCATGTGAAAGAAACGGAACCTGTATCTGTACAATCAACATTGCCAATAGAAGAAAAGTCGTAGCAATTCTATAAAGCTGTTTTTTGTAACGTTTCATGTATGTTTTCTTTCCTATAATTCGTCAACAAAGGGGTGTTAAAGAAGCGCCCCGTCCGGCGTGCGATCCCAACCAAAGTTGGCATTTGCTCTGTTTTTGGCCTGCCAGGTATTGTAGTAGGAAATGTCGGCTTCCATGACTTCGACCACCGCAGTAATGTTATCTGCATCTGACGGAGACGCGCCGTTCCGATAGAATAGAATACTCTGCGAAGCAGAGGGTTCCACGTAAATATACAAATAGCGGTTGTTGCTGCCCGATCCGCCGTTAACAATCGAATCTGCGTTTTCCGGATTGTTCTTCGCAGCCGCGACCAATGGATTGGTGTTGTCTATACTGAGCGAGGTGTCCCATGTCAGTAAGACTTTCATCTTATGGTACGGAAGACCGGCACCAAACGAACGCGTTGTCTGAATATCCAGGCGTCGGACCGAATTGGAAAATGCATCAATTGTATCTGTTGCGCTAAGTGCAATGTACATCTTGCCAAGGATCACAACGCGAAAAACATACTCTTTCACATAAGGTGCAGTTGTTTTGACTTTGATATAGACGAATTCCGACGGCCCGATGTCGTGTTGATCTTCCCAAACAAAACGCATGCGCACGGTTTCAGCATTCGCTGCACCACCAGGGATTGTATATGGCGATGAAATATCGGTGCCGTCGCTGACCAGCACATCGTTGAAATAGGCATTAAAGTCGCTGTTGGGCTGATCCAAAACAGGGGAGTCAACACCATTTCCGTAATGGATGGATACCTCAAACGTGATATCCTGCGTGTTAACGCTGCCATCCTTGGTGTTTAGAATGTCAAAACTGATCTCTGCGTCGCTGTTGTAGACGATTGTTTCGGGTACTCGAGAATGATTCACAGTAAATCCCGCGGTCTCAACAGCAAAGCTCTGCTCGTCCAATTGGAAAATATATTTTGAATAAGTAATCATTAACCCGGAAAACGCTGTCAGAATGAGAAGCGTGACAATGATTCGGCGCCAGAGGTTTTTGCGGTTTTTTTTTTAAATTTCATGAATGGTTTCCCTCTATTTGTTATACATAAAAGTGAATCAGAAGAAATCGCTAGTCAACCTGTTCAACTTGCGTCAAAATTGTAAAACTGTTAACAATATTTGCGTAAGTTCCTGGATCCTGCTGGGTAGCGTTCCAAGTAATAGCCAAAAAGAATGTATGGGTCTCTGCATCGGTGTGTCCAATGACGACGGGATTGCTCTTTGCAGGATCGCCAGTGGTCATGCCGACATGTTGTTGGGCGGAACTTGGTGTCGGCTTATAATAGAGGTCGTACGTCAGATCCAGAAGTGGTGCGCTCCCTTGAGCGGTAAACGCGAAGGTAAAGCTGTACTTAAGGGCTACATCGCTGACAGTATCCAGTTCATCAACATTTACTATTTGAAATTCATAGTATTTCGTTTCTCCTGGGGCAAGGTCGGAAATGTCCGGGCCTCCGCCAATAAACTGCAGGCGTGCTTTAGCAACAGTTGCGGAATCCGCCCCCCGGAGCGCGGTCATATAGCGCGAAAAGGTGATAGGTCCCAAAACACTTGTCGCGATAAGCAGCAGAATGAGATAAAGCTTGAGCCGTCTCTGCTTTTTCTCGCCGTTTTTTTCCATATTGCCATCTCCTAAAAGACACTAACACTTCTAAAATATAAGCTAGATTCTTTTTTTTGCCCGTCTTCGGGTTTTAAATAAATCATTCAGCTTGAAACAAATGATGACAAGCAAAATCATGAGCAAAAGACCGACAGGTGTGCGCAGAAACCCAAAAATCATGCCAAGACGGGGGACTACAACAACAACCGTTCCCACTATTTGATCAGATTGAATCGGCGCATCTGAGACCATGTTGGCAGTTCCTTGGGTGACCACCGTTTGTCCGGAAACAGAGACAATTTTGTGCGTAATGAGGGTGCCATCTTTGCGGTAGGTGACAACATCGCCAACAGCAAAGTCCGTTGATTGTTTTATCAGGATCATGTCTCCCACTTGAATGCTGGGCGCCATGCTGCCTGAAGCCACCGTGAGCGGCGAAAACCCAAAAAACTGTGGAGGATTTTGCTTCAACGCAAAGTGCGAAACTAAAAACCAGAGGTTGATGATCAAAAGTACCGTAAGCACTATCGTCAGAATTGTATTGACGACACGAAACACGATTTTCATCGAAATACTAAACTCCTTCGGGCAGGGCCGCACGCTCGCCCAATAATTGGATAACGCAATCCAAAGTACACCTTTTCGCCAGCAACTGGAAGATTGCACCAGTTGGAGTCGCCGACGTTTTAAACAAGCGCTAAAGGTCAACATAGGAAATCGATACCAAGTGATCGATTTTCATCAAGGTGCATCATTTTTTTAATTTTCGATTTATTTTTATGTTAACTGTGCATATCCCCCAATATCTGTGAGTTAGATTATGGAAAAAGTAGAAAAAAGTCTTATTAAGTAGAAATAAATACTATTACATTATACAATATAATACAAAGATTGCAATGTTTTTATAAAAATACAAAAATTTTACAGATAACTAGAACTTGTCAAGACAATATTAAATTTATGTATTGGAGTGACTGGTGTTTGCGCTGGCGCCGCGCTTTTGCAGTCGGCACACAAATGCTGGCGGACGGATGATACGAACCGCGACAGACTACTGCTTAAGTGGCGGCATTGAAGTTCCGTTTAACATTGCCGGGCGTATGAATGCCGCTACATGCCACACACGTTCAGCATAACTACTGTGCTGCGGTAAAGCGATGCCAAGGAGCGCGGCGTTTTACGACCGCTGTTCGGTGCACAAGGGCATCTAATTCTCCGACGGTGTTTCTTAAGCTTGCAATATGTTATGTTGATAGAACAGATGCGCAACATAGAAAAAGCAACTATATTTTATAGGCGCACTTGCAACACAGAACGCCGGTAAATGGGAAATATTTATGAAGTTATCCTTTTCGCAATACGCAAACAAGCCGAACCGTTAGGAGGCAAACAGTTCGGCTTGGGCGTAACGACCTACACGATATGTCGTCAGACGAACAACTTGGGAGAGCATGGTGTTCGTTTGACGCGGCAATCGCGTTCGCTCGGCACTACATGGAATCGCTTTTGCAGGAAAAGCGGCGCGGTGTCGGGCTTTTTTCATGCGACAACGCAGGGGAATATTGTATAATAAATTCAGATATTCTTACTTAGGTTTATATTGGTGGTGGCTGAAAATGGAAACAATCCAAATAGACAGCTTCTCCGACTATATACGGCATACAGAACCCCCAAAAGCCGACAGCTATTTCAGGCAAAACAAGCCATCGTGGATGATTTATGTTTTTTGAAAAAGGCATAAAAAAGCCGCTCATCAACTGGGCAGAAAATTTCTTAAATGATTGCGAGAGATCCAGGAGAGAACTTATAGAGTCTGGCGAACTGAAAATGCAATAGTATGCAAACACGAGCGCAAGTATAAAAAGTGTGAAACATGTCTTGCAGACAGTAAATAAAGCCTTAGATCGTTAAATCGTGCACCCACCGATATCGATTCACGACGACCGCTGCAACAGCGCATTTTAAAATCTGGTCACACTTTAGGCAGGCAAACACGACCCAGGCGGGCGCGTGCAGAGTCATCGCAATCATAGCCGCGGGAATGACAATCAAAAAAACAAAGAAAGTATCATTTTTGAAAACGAAGGATGTGTTGCCGCCGGCTTTTACAAGCCCCGCCAGGCAGGACATCTGGTAGCAGGTTCCGACAATTGTGATCGACAGCACCGACATGAGTTGTGTGGCTGTGTGTGCGGCAACTGGCGTGATGGCGTAAAAGGAAATCAGGATATCTTTTGTGAAAAAAACAAACAATCCGGTCAATATGCCCACAATCAAAAACATACGCTGGACACGCCGCGCATATGGCCGGATGTCGTTGAGATTGTTACAGGTGCCGACCTGTTTTCCCGTCATAATGCCAACTGCGGCGGCAAGCCCGGCGATCCAAACATAGACAAGCGTATTCATCATGCCACTGATACTGAAGGCAGCCATCTCATTCGCGGCAAAGCGGCCGACAATTGCGTTATAGGCAAAGAAATTGGTTGCCCAGACAATCTCGCCCAAAACAACCGGCCCGCCGTAACGTAAAAGGTCTTTGGCGAGCGCAGCATCAAAGGTACGCATGTGGCGAAAGCGCATTTGCAAGCGCTTATCGACCGCCAATACATAAACTGCGACGATGAGCATTTCCAATCCGCGCGAAATCACGGTTGCGATGGCGGCGCCAACCGCACCGAGGCGGGGGAATCCGCCTTTGCCGAAAATCAGAAGATAGTTTAAGACGATGTTGACGACAAGGGTAATCAGCGAGGTATACATGCCGAATTTTACTTTTTCGATGCTGCGCAGGGAAGCGAGCAGGATTTGCGAAACAGAGAAAAAAAGGAATGACAGCCCAAGTGTGCGCAGATAGGGTATCGCGACGTCTGTTACGGCTGTATCGGTTGTCATTAAGTTTATGGTGAATTGCGGAAACCCAACGGCGCAGACGGTAAACAGCAAACCAATGCACATCGCTGCTTTCAAACAGATTGCAGTAATCGATTGAATGCGCCCGATATCACATTTGCCCCAGTATTGTGCCGCCAATATGACGAGCGCAGCGCCGATGCCGCTGACAATAAACTGCATCAGGACGTGCACGTTGTTGGCCATATAGACGCCGGAGATTGTAACATCTCCCAGCGTGCCAACCATGAGATTGTCCGCAAAATTGACCGCAAAAGCAATCAGGTTTTGCAGCGCAATCGGAAGCGCCAGTTTTAGTAATGTGCGATAGAACTCTTTTTTTTGTGAAAACATAAATATGGCCACCTCTGGCGAAAAGAAGGACAGAATTGTCAAGCGCAGGCGCCGACAACCCTGTCATAAAGAATGATCTCGCACTAGGCAAGGTGCATCCGCATGAAACGATACGATAGTTCGACAGCCTTTTTTACATCTTGCAAGGTATCCTCAAAGGCGGCGTCCTCAATTTCAATACAGGCTGGGCCGTCGAAAGAAATGTCATACAGTGCGGAAATGAACTTGCCCCAGTCAATGTCGCCAAATCCAGGCAATTTCGGCGCCATATAATGCAGCGGATAGGACATAAATCCGACATCGTTCAGGCGATCTTGATAGAGTTTGATGTCTTTAAAGTGCAGATGGTAGATTCTGTCTTTAAATTCATACAACGGTTTGATATAGTCCATGCCCTGCCATATAAAATGGGAAGGATCGTAGTTTAACCCGAAATACTTGCTGGGGATATATGTAAACATTCGCCGCCAAATTTCCGGCGTTGTGGCGAGATTTTGGCCGCCTGGCCACTCTTGGTCGGTAAACAACATCGGACAGTTTTCAATAACAATTCGAACATCATGCTGTTCCGCGTCGCTTACAATTTCCGGCCAAACCGTCTGAAACCGCATAAAGTTTTCTTCCACGGTCTTTGTCTGCGATCGCCCTATGAACGAACCGACGTTTTTGACGCCGAGCATAGAAGCTACGCGAATCAGTTTGTGGATATGGCTGACCGTTGCTTCGCGTACTGCCGGATCATCATGCAGGGGATTGCCATAATAACTGATCGCCGAAAGTTCGATGCGCCGTTTGTTGCAATAGTCCAGAATTTCTGTTGCTTTGTCTTCGTCAAAACCGTCGACATCGATGTGGGTGACACCCGCATATTTTCGTTCGGCCTTGCCTTTGGGCCAACACGCAACTTCCACGCATTGGTAGCCGACGTGCGCAGCATAATCGATCATGTCTTCAAAGCTGAGTTCGCCAAGAATGGCGCTCAATAATCCAAGTTTCATGTATGCTTCCTCTTTTTCTGAAGTGTTTGCGCTATTCGAGTTTGAAGCCTCCCCAGTTGATGAGTTCAATACTTTCGCCATCAGGTCCGAAAAAATGGGCGACACGCGCGTTGGGAATCGGCTTGGGTGTGGATGGAAGCGGGCAGTCTCGCGGTGGAAATCCTTTTTCCCTGCCGCCGTTCGCTATCGCGGCCGCATAAGCCGCATCTACGTCATCCACATGAAAACAAAAATGTTGCATGCGGCTTTCGATCAACTTTGGCTCATTTGTGGAATGGATCTCAAGATAGGGACCGTCGCCGACATCGATAAATCCGTGTTGTTGGCCGTCCTGCAAGTCAAATTCCAAATAGACGTGCATGCCAAGCGATTCGTAAAATTTAACCGAGCGATCATAATCCGTTACATTGATAGATACGTGGTGAAATTTGCATCCTTTTATCACGCTGTTTTCCATAGTACCTCCGTTAGCTCCAATCGATATGGTTACACTTGCGGAATCCCTGCATGCTCAATTCGATGCTTTCGAACTCGTCAAGCTGCGTGAAATCCTGTTCCAGGATGATGTGTGATGCCGCGGTACATTCGATTGCGGTATCGATCATCAACTGCAGGTCAAGCTGACCGGTGCCGATCTCGCAGAACGCGTCTGTGCCCGAATGGCCGTAATCGCCCGGCTGAAAAAAGGTGCCGGGAGGAACGGTGCTGTTGATGTTGATGGGCTTGTCGTATCCTTTTGGCAGATCCTTTTGATGCAGCAATATAATGCGGTCACCATACATGCGCATGCGTTCAACAGGGTCATAGCCGCTGCGCAGGATCCAGTAGGTGTCCAACTCATACTTTACAAGCGCAGGGTCGGTTCGCTCGGTGATAAGATCGAGCGGCCAGGTGCCGTCGGCAAAATAGGTAAAGAAACTGGCGTGGATTGCGTGCTGCATACCGGCCGCCTTACATTTTTCACCCAAACGGTTGAGCAGTTCGCACCCGCGAATCGTCGCTTCCCGTCCCTCGTCGAACGGTTTGGAAACAAGATATTTGGTTCCGAGCGCGGCATGGTACTCTAAAACAGCATCGATATTTTCCTCGTCGAGCGGGTAGACATGCGCGCTGAAAATTTCGGCGCCATACGGCGCTATGGCTGCGTTTAGCTCTTTTGGCGAGACGCCGAACCCGCAGCCGGGATCTCGCTTGCCCTTCAGATTTGCCAATTCGATATACTTATATCCCATTTGCGCAACCCGATTGATCGTTCCGATCGGGTCTTTTTTCATCGATTCACGCACAGAGAACATCTGAATGCCAACTTTTAGCGCCATTGCGGTTGCCTTTTACTCAACGCCAGTCGAGTCCTTTCATTTTCTTAAAGCCGTTCATGCTGGTTTGTATGCTCTCAAATTCGTCGGTCATCTCGGTAAAATCCTGTTCTAGCATGATGTATTGCGCGTTGGTATATTTTAATGTTGTGTCAATATAAAGCTGTAAGTTCATCTGTCCGGTGCCGACCTCGCAGAAGTCGCCCGGAGTACAGTAGTCAAAGAAGTTGTCGAGCGAAAGCGCTTCTCCCGGCTTGATACGCTTATTGATATTGATCTCGCCGCTGAAGCTCTTCGGCAGGTCTTTCTGATGAATGATGACAATGCGGTCGGCGTATTTTCGAATGGACTCCACCGGGTTGAAGCCACTGCGCATCATCCAATAGGTGTCCAGCTCGAACATAAGATTTTTGGGATCCACGTTGTCAAAAAAGACATCCAATTGGTTTGTTCCATCCTCGCAGAATGTGGCAAGCCCGGTGTGCAGACAATGTTGGATGCCGGCCGCGCGGCATTTTTCGCCGAGACGATTATACAGTTCCGCTGCGCGCAGGCAATCATCTTTCAATACATCGAATGGCTTTGACATAAGATACGCTGTGCCGAGTTCCTGGTGGTAGTCAAGCACGGCGTCGATATTCTCGTCGTCCAGCGGGCTGATATGCGCGCTGACAATTTTGCTGCCGAAGTTTTCGGCAGCCTGCTTTAAATCCTTTGCCTTTGCTGCAAATCCGCAGCCAAAATCGGTGCGGGCGTTTAAGTTCGCAAGCTCAATGTATTTATAGCCAATTTCCGCAACACGGCGAATGGTATCAATGGGGTTCTGCGCCATTGCATTTTTCACCGAGTACAGTTGGATGCCAACTTTTAATGCCATAATGCGTCTCCTTAACTTACAGTAATCCAGGTGTCCGTTCGATTGCTTTCCAGGCAGGCATCCACGATTTTTATGATATCGTATCCGTCTTGAAAGGTGCTGTAACTTTGTGCTTGTTGCTGATAAGTATCGTTCTCGATCGCAAGATAGAATTCCCGTATCCCGTTGGTTAACGCGTCATTCCACGCGACTGCATGACCCTCGGGCAATGTCGCAAACCGCTGCGCGTCGCCGGAAACGGTGGATGGTGATGCATACACCAGACGCGTGCCGTCCTTTCGGGAACCGATCCACAATCTGTCGGCGCTTTCCTGTTCCCAATAAAGAGAATAGTTTTCGCAGTCAACGGAGACGGCAAGATCGTTTTTGTGACCGCCGCTGATCTGCGACAGCGTCAGGGATCCCAGCGTGCCGTCCTGAAGCTGTACAAGAATCAGCCCGGCGTCCTCGGTGTCGACAGGGTAGGCGGTGTAGGTTGCATTGCGGGCTGCTGCAAACGTTTCCACTTCCTGGCTTGGCTTTTTGCGCGCGGCAAACACTGTGATCAATTTTGCGAATACGCGGACAATTTTTTGTCCGGTGATGCATTGCACAGTGTCAAACCAATGGGAACCGATATCCGCGACCGTCCGGGACGCGCCGTTCATCTGAGAATCCAGACGCCAGGAATAATCGGTCTCATACATCAACCAGTCCTGCAAGTAGCGGCCGTGCACGAGGAAGAGCCGCCCGGCATCGCCCGACAGTACACGTTCCCGCATGTCGCGTACCATGGCATTGTTCCGGTAGTTGAAATTTACACCATTCGCGCATCCCTTTGCCTGCGCGAGCGCTGTCAGCGCATTGCCTTCCTGCGCGGTAATGGCAAGCGGTTTCTCGCAGTAGACATGTACGCCGTCGGCCAACAAAGTCTTGCAAATCGTATAATGAAACGCGTTGGGCGAACAGACGTGCACAACGTCGGGCGACTGCGCGTGCAGCATCGCCTGATAATCGGTATACCAGTGGTCGATGCCAAGTTGTTGCGCAGCGGTTTTGGCGGCGGACTCATTTGGGTCGACGATAGCGACAATAAGGGTGTTTGGCAGGCGCCGCACAGATTCCACATGGCGTTTTCCCATCTGTCCTGCGCCAATTACCGCAACTTTGATCGGCTTCATGCGCGGACTCCTTATCCAAGCAGCGCTTGCTTGCGCGCTCTTTTTTCATAATATTGCGTGGTAAGCGTGTCGAGCAAAACAGCAAACAGGATCATGAGTCCCTTTGCAACAATTTGCCAGTTGGCGTTGACGCCCAGGAGATTCAGGCCGTTGTTGACAATGCCGACCACCATGCAGCCGAACACGGTGCCAACGACGTTGGCGCTGCCGCCGCTCATAGAGGTACCGCCGATAACGACCGCGGCGATCGCGTCCATGACGAGGTTGTCGCCTGCAGCAATCTGCGCGGAGGCTGTGCGCGCTGTCAGCACAACACCGCCGACTGCGGCGCAAAGTCCGCCGATTGCATAAACGAAAATTCTTGTTTTAAAAATACTGATACCGCACACGCGCGTTGCTTCCGCGTTGCCGCCCATCGCGACTGCGTGACGGCCGATTTTCATCTTATTGACAATAAAATACATCACAACAATCATGAGCAGCATCACAAGGATCGTGACGGGAATGTCGCCAATATAACCCTGGCCAAGGAAGACAAAATCCGCAGGCAGGTTGCCAACCGGTTTCATATTTGTAATAAGATACGTCGTTCCGCGAAAAACCGACTGCATCGCGAGCGTGACGATAAAGGCGGGGAGCTTGAAGAGTGTGATTATCGTTGCCGAGATGCTGCCGCATAGGACACCGACGGCCATGCCGGCCAAAATGGCCAGCCATATGGGACAGCCGGAGACCATCAGCTTTGCAATGACAACGCCGCAAAACGCAAGCATGTGCCCGATTGACAAATCGATCTGGCCGGATCCCAAAATCAGCGTAAATCCCACGGCAACAATGGTGTTGACTGTAATCTGCCGCAACAAGTTAAACAGGTTTCTGGAAGTTAGGAAGGTGCTCGTTGCCAGGGATAAAACAATGCCAAGTAAAATGACGATGGCAAACACCTTGTTTGCGACAAAAAAGTTCATCGCTTTTGTTCTAAACGACTCTTGTTTTAAAGTTTTCATATGTATCCTCCTGTTAAACCGCATTTGAGCCGAAAGCGTGTTGTGCCAACAGTTCCTGTGTGGCTTCTTTTCTGTCGCATTCATAAACAATCATGCCGTCGCGCATGACATAGATTCTGTCACACATACCGAGCAGTTCCGGCATTTCTGAAGATATGAGAATGATTGCGATGCCGCGCTTTGCAAGGCCGTCGATCAGTTTATGAATGTCAGACTTCGACCCGACGTCGATGCCGCGTGTCGGTTCGTCCAGGATCAGAACTTTTGGGTCGCGCAGCAGCCACCGCGAGAGAATCACCTTTTGTTGGTTGCCGCCGCTGAGTTTGCTGATCACATCCTTTTCAGATGCATACTTCAAGGACAATGCACCGGATATCGTTTGAAAAGCGTCATACTCTTTTTTTGCGCGGATGATGCCGATTTTTGTACAGAAATCACGCATACGCGCGATGGTAGTATTGTGTAAAATGGAAAGGGCGGAGATGACGCCGGTGCGCAGGCGGTCTTCGGTCACCATTCCAAACCCAAGATCCACCGCATGCTTTGTCGTGCGTACCTTTACGGGTTTACCATTCAAAAGCACTTGGCCGGCGGAGTGATTGTCCATGCCAAACAGCGCACGCATGACTTCGGAGCGCCCGGCGCCCAGCAAGCCGGAAAAACCAACAATTTCGCCGGCTCGGACATGAAAGTTGATATCTTTAAACACGCCGAGGCTGTTAAAATTGCTGACTTCTAAAACGGTATCACCGATTTTGCCAGGATGTTTCGCGAACATATCGTCCAGATTGCGTCCGACCACCAGTTTTAAAAGCTCGGCGATCGACAGTTCACTGCACTGCTTTGTGTCGATGTACTGCCCGTCGCGCAAAATTGTAACGCGGTCGCAAATTTCAAAGATTTCTTCCAGTTTGTGCGAGATAAAAATGACAGTGACGCCTTCGGATGCGAGTTTTCGTATGATTTTAAATAACAACTTAATTTCTTCGGTGGCGAGCGCCGACGTGGGCTCATCCATGATAATGATATCCGGACGGTAAGAGACCGCGCGCGCCAGCTCGACCAGCTGCATATATGCGACACTCAAGTTCTTCACAGCGGACCGCGGGTCGATTGCCTGCAAGCCCAATTCTTCCAAAAGCTGCTTTGTCGCATGCCGGCGCTTTCTCTCACGGATTAAACCGACTTGAGCAAACTGATTTTCTCGTCCCAGCCAAATGTTTTCGGCGACGGTCATGCTTTGTACAAGACTGATTTCTTGATGGATCATGGAAATGCCGTTGCGCAAAGCATCGGCCGGACCGCTGAAATGGACTGTTTTACCTTTATAAATGATTTTACCGGCGTCCGGCGTATAAATGCCGAGTAAAATTTTCATTAACGTGGATTTGCCCGCGCCGTTTTCTCCGATGAGCGCATGCACTTCGCCACGGTTGAGTTCCAGTTTGGCTTCATTCAGCGCAATCACGCCGGCAAAGGCCTTTGTGATGCCGTTCATTTCTAAAATGTTATCTTGCATAATTATCACTGCCTATTCCTTTTATAGATGGCATGTTTTTTAAGTGTTCTTGGTAAAGCCTCAAAATGAAGCTTTACCAAGAACTAGGGGGGATCGTTAAAGAATTGTTAGGAAACCCATCCTTCGTCTACAAGATACTGATCAATTTGTTCCTTTGTATAGTCGTCCAGCATGACCATAAAGCTACCTTTAAATGTATCGCCGGGTTTCAGGTTGCCTTTTACTGCCTCAAGAATTGCTTCAATACGAATGCCGGCAATTTCACGCGGGGAGATGCCGACCAAATTGGTGATGTAGCCTTCAGCGAGCAATTCGCATCCGGTCTGGCTGCCATCGATACTTGCGACGCCGATGACGCCAGGCGCGATACCTGCGGATTTGATCGCATTTATGACGCCGAGCGCCGGCTCGTCAAAGCTGCAGGAAACGTAGTTCATATCCGGATAGGTTTGCAGCCAGTCTTCCATCGTCGCTTGTGCAACCGCGGTTTCACTGGTGTAAATTTCAGCCAAGATTTTTACGCGGTCGGGCATTTCGGTGCCGAGCTCTTTAATGCCTTGCATACGGGGCAGGCAGGCGGTCACTGCCTGATCGTGCCATACGATGCCGACATTGAGCATGAGATCGGGGTTTTCTTCCAGTTGCTTTTTGACGGTTTCCTTCAGTAACTGGCCCTGGCTATAATGATCGCAGGCGATAATGTTGATGAGATAGCCGTCTCCTTTGAGGTCGCCCTGTGCATCGATGACCGTGACGCCGGAATCGGCAGCCTCTTTTAGATAGGGCAGAACCGCTTCGTTGTCCAGCGCCTGGATCAATAGAATGTCATACTGCTTGACGACAACATCTTCGATCGCGGCAAGCTGATTCGCGAGCTCGTAGTCGGCGGAGTAGACTTCGACCGGGTTGACAAAGATTTCCGTCTGTGAGTTGTTAAACTCTTCAATCGCCGCATTCATTTGATCGACGCCAAGGGTCAGGCCTTCGGTCAGTTGCTCGATCGAGTAGGCAATTGTGACTTCCTTTTTACCGCCCTTTGTGTTGCCGCCGCCACCGCCACAGGCAGCTAACGTGCATAGCAGCAAAGCGATAAAGAAACATGATGCGAGTTTTTTCATTTTTTTCCTCCAGGTTACAATGATGTAAAACGTGAAACGGGCTTATCAGAAAGAACATGGAAATCGAATAATAACGAAGAGTGCTGCTTTATTATAGTGTCACATTTCGTCGCAAGTCAATAAAAATTTGTAATTATTTTCAAAATTTATATATTGAACAACTATTTTTACAGTATATGAGTGAAAATAACGTAAAATTCTGAAAATTTTGAAAATAAACTAAAAAAATATGAGCGCTATGAAAAAAATGCGCAATATGTGTTTACAAACAAGTTTTTCTTAGGTATTATATAGTCAAGTGATGCAGCGAAAGGAAAAACGATGAGCAATAAAAAGCCAACGATAATGGATGTTGCAGACATTGCCGGTTGTTCCATTGCTACGGTTTCTCGCGTGTTGAACCGCCCTGAAACTGTGCGTGAGGTTACAAGAAAAAAAATTTACGAAGCCATGCAGCAGACAGGATATCGCTATATTGTGCCGGAACAGACAAACTATACAAAGAACAAAATTATTTTGGTAATGGTGCCGAGCATCGAGAATCCTTTCTATTTTAAAATCGTAAGCGGGATACATTCTGCTGCAAACCGCCTGGGGTATCAATACCTAATTTATCAATCCGGCAACAAGCGCTATGATTTGGAACAGATTCAAAAGATTGTAACCGAGACAAAAGCGTGTGGCATTGTTATTATGAATCCAATGTTTGAAACAGAAGTATTAGAGACTGTCGATGCAATTATCCCGGTTGTACAGTGCTGTGAATATGATGAAAACAGCGATAAATCTTATGTTTCTATCAATGATTTTGCGGCCAGCAAATCTCTGGTCGAGTTTATGTTCTCACGCGGAAAAAGAAAAATATGCCTGATTAACGGCCCGCGTGTCTTTAAATATGCAAGACAGAGAAAAGCGGGCTATGAGGCAGCATTTCATGAAGCGGGAATTCCGCTTGACCCTGAATGGATGATAGAAATATCGGATATCAATTTTGACTCTGCGCTGTCGGTTATCACACAGCTGCTGAACCGGGAGGAAAAACCCGATTCCTTCTTTGCAATTTCCGATGTTTTTGCGGCTGCGGCGATCAAAGCGGCGCGGCGTGCGGGCTTGCGTGTGCCGGAGGATATCGGCGTTGTTGGATTTGACAATACCTATGTATCTATGATGTGCGAACCTTCGTTGACAACGGTAAATCAGCCACAGTTTCAACTTGGCTTTATCGCGTGTGAATTACTGATGGAGCGCATCAACAATCCGCAAATTGCGCAGCGGCATATTTTGCTTGAAACAGAATTGATTATTCGCGAGTCGATTTAGCATGGGAAATACTACGAAAGATGTTTTGCCGCTTGATCCTGTATACATATGTTGGCAGCGCGAGATTTGACCGGCAACTCCGGTTTATATTTTTTCTGCGAGCAACACGTCTTTAATGTGAAGTTGCGTTATTAAATTTGCTACGCTTTTTGTATCTGCGCGCAAAGGAAAAGCCACCGTCAGGTGGCTTTTCCTTTGCGCGTCAACCAGAACTCACGGCAAAGCCGGGTCACGGCTTTCGCGCGACCAATTTCAATTGCAACGGGAGCCGAAACGGCCGATGTAGCAATAAAACATTTGCCTTTGATTCCAACACAATCCACCACAAACGCAAAAATTAGAAACAAGTGCGTATCGAAGAACACCGGTTCCAACAGGAAAGCCGTAGCAGAAGCGCAAGCGAAAGTACCTTGTATGCGCCGTCGGGCGCTGCTAGTACCACAGGACTATGCCCACACATGAAGTACCACCGGCATTGCCGGCGGGTAACTTTTTAAGTGCCGAAAATGTTCGCCGTAGCAAATGAAACGCAGGTGGTGGCTGGGCATGGTTTGTGCGATTGATCCGCTTTCCAAAAGTATTTGCTTTTGAAAAACGGATCAATTTTTTACGCTTGGTTGGCATGAACTTCAGGTGGCATTGTGCAATTTTGTGAAGGAGAAGCCCGGGCAAACAACACGACGTGATAAATGAGGACGAACGGGGACACAATGTTCTACAAACATGAGAAAATTTTCCTGCCTAGTCAATAAAAAATCCAGCATTTTTTTATAAAAAAACAACTGAATTACATGAAAAATATTTTTTTCTATTGCGTTCTACATTTTGTAATGCTATGATCTTTATTATCAAATTCTATAACTTGTAGATCTATTAAAACAGGTGGGAGTTTTGTTGTGTTCAAGAACTGAAACAGTTTGGATCTGAGGGGCTTCGCTTTCGAAATTTTTTTGAAATCATGTAACATTTTCCAGTTCTGCCGCGTCTATAGCAATGAGAGTCTTTAAAAAACCTGTAGAGAGGAACAGAAACAAAAATGAAGAAAGCCAGATGGATTTTGGCGCTGGTTCTGACAATTGCCCTGGCGGTTGTCGTAGTGCCGAGGTTTTTCAAAGGGAAGGATTCTTTTACACCGAAGCAGCAAAGCGTATCTTTGGAAGAGGGCAGCAGTTTTGTGCCGCAGGAAGTTTTGGCGCCCGCCGATTCTTTGAAACATGCGGAACAAATTGCGGCGACATATGGGGTGCAACTGAAATCCTATGCCTACGGCATAGCGGTTTTTGTCGCGCCTAATCCCGAGCATGCGGTGGAACTGAGCAAGAAAATGCAGGGCGATGGGATTCCGCCATTGAGCCTGAACCTGGTTTATACGACAACCGAAACGGATTCCGACATAGGTGGATCGTTTCACCCCGAGGACTACAAGGACTACAAGGACTACAAGGACTATAGGAGACCGTCGGCTTACGACCAGTATCTGTCAGATGCACTTTCATATCAGAAAGATAGCGCGGACATGCCTGCAGAGTCTGATGTGCAGACTCTGCAGGCCAGAACCAATGGCAGCATGCAGAGCTGGACAGTGAGCGCGCATGGGATGTTGCCACGGGCGAGGGCGTCGTGGTGGCGGTGATTGACACAGGAATTGATGTGGGTCATCCCGCTTTTGATGGACGCATCTCAGCAAAATCCTATAATTCCCGCACCAATCAAATTGGATTGAACTATGTACAGGACGATGACGGTCATGGTACGCATGTCAGCGGGATTGTGGCCGCGATGTATGCCGACGACGATATCAGCCTCTACGGTGTCGCGCCAGACGCTGAGATTCTGATGATAAAAGCAAATTTTAAAGAAGGCGATCGGAGTTTCTTTGCGACAGATTCACTGTTGCGTGCCATCAACTATGCCGTGGAAAACGGCGCGGATGTCATCAACATGAGTCTTGGAAGATCGTATTACAATGGTGGGGACGCACTGGAAGAGCAAACGATTGCGAATGCGGTGAAAAACGGCGTGACGGTGATTTGTGCGGCGGGCAACAATTCGGAGGATCATGTCGGTTATCCTGCGGCATACCCGGAAGCAATCGCGGTTTCCGCCACAAAAATTGGCAACGGCTTTGACTATAGCTATTCCAACCACGGACCCGAGGTCGACGTCGCCGCACCAGGATCGGATATTCTTTCGGCGGCGCTTGGCGGCGGTGCGGTTTCGCTGTCCGGCACCTCGATGGCATCTCCCTGTGTTGCAGGTGTGGCTGCGCTCATAAAGGCGCTGCATCCCGCATATACGCCGCAGGAGGTGCGGACCGTTTTGCGTGAAACAGCGCGGGACGCCGGTGAACTTGGGAATGATGAACTGTTCGGCGCGGGCGTCGTAAGCGCCTATGCGGCTGTGCTGGGGCCGGACGCACTGTGTAAGGTTACCTATGCATTCAATGACAACAACCGCGCGCCGGTTATTGTAAAAGCGGCGCCAGGCAGCAAATTGCTTTTGCCGTATGAGCCGGCTTTTGGGGACCTTGTTTTAAGCGGCTGGTTCATAGATGAAACAGAAACAGCGTTCAACTTCGCATCAGATACGGTGCAGGGAGACATGCAGCTGCGCGCGCAGTGGACGGCACTGCAGACGGGAATGTATGCCGCCGAGTTTCCCGACGCAAACTTCCTTCGCCATGTGTTACTCATGCTCAGCGACGTCGGCATCAACAGGACAGCGGGCAGCATGGTCAGCGCAAATGATAAAGCAACGCTTGCAGAGTTTACATCTTTGAATGTCTCCGGCATGGATATCGCGGATTTAACAGGACTGCAGTATTTTTCTGATCTGTGGTTTCTGTGGTGCGATAATAACCGGCTAAGTACCTTGGATGTGTCCGGCAATTCAAAACTCGTAACGTTGTGGTGCGAAGGGAATCAACTGACTACATTGGATGTATCCAACAATGCCGCGCTATGGGAGTTGTGCTGTTCGTACAACGCGTTGACCACATTGGATGTATCGAAAAATGGCCAATTACGTGACTTCATGTGCCGATATAACCAGTTGACAACGCTTGATCTGTCAAAAAACACGAAGCTGGAAGGTCTATGGTGTCAAGGAAACCAATTTGCAACCTTGGATGTGTCGAACAATCGCGCACTGGCCATTTTAAACTGTTCTGAAAATGAACTGACGAAACTGGATGTTTCAAACAATGCGTCGTTGTGGATTTTTTGGTGTAAATTGAACCAACTGAAAAGTCTGGATTTGTCTCACAATCCAGGGGTTGTGGACGTAGGCTGCGCGCAAAACCAACTGACAGCGCTGGATGTCTCTAAAAATCCGGAACTGAAATATTTGCAGTGTCAAGACAACCAGCTGGCAGCGCTGGAAGTCCCTAAAAATGTGGAATCTTTGCAGTGTCAAAACAATCAGCTGGCAGCGCTGGATCTGTCAAATTGTTTCAAACTCCTTTCGGTTGACTGCGGTTGTAATCAAATTCGCACACTGAATATTGCCAAGGCAACAGAATTGCTGGATTTATGGTGCTATGACAACCAACTGACCGCGTTGGATCTGTCTAAAAACGCCGCATTGGTTAGTTTGGATTGTGATGGAAATCAATTGGCTGCGCTGGATTTGTCCAACAATCCTGCGTTGGAGTGGGTGTATTGCTATCAAAATGCATTGCAGAATTTGGATGTATCAAAGTGCAAAAATCTTGAAAGGTTGATTTGTTCAGAAAATCAACTTACGGCACTGGATGTTTCAAAAAATACGGCATTGTTGCTTTTAGATTGTGGTGAGAATCAACTATCTGCATTAGATGTGTCAAAGAATACCATGTTATCGACATTACGTTGCGCCTGGAACGAACTGCGCGCGTTAAATGTCTCACATAATACAAGTTTGACGGAGCTGTACTGCGCAAACAACCAATTGTCCACACTGGATGTATCCAAGAATATCATGCTTGAATGGTTGGCGTGTGAGGAGAATCAGCTTACGATGCTGGATGTTTCAAAAAGTACGTCACTGGCAATACTGAATTGCTCCACAAACCAGCTGAATGCCTTGGATCTTTCGAAAAGTACAGCACTGCAGGCGCTATATTGTGGTTACAACAATCTACCCAGTTTGGATCTCTCAAAAAATCCGATGCTGCAGTGGTTATTCTGCGGCAGCAACCAGCTGACAGCGCTGGATTTGTCAAAAAACACCGAACTGCGATCGTTGGACTGCTCGGAAAATCAGATGACCGCATTGAATGTGACCAAGCAGGCACTGCTGGAGGATTTGCGGTGCGGCTGGAATCAACTGGACACGCTGGATGTGTCAAACAATCCGCAGCTTTCTTTTTTGGAGTGCACAGACAATCGGCTGACGGCATTGGATCTCTCCAAAAATCCGATGCTGCAGTGGTTAAACTGCGGCAGCAACCAGCTGACATCTTTGGATATCTCGACCCATGGTGACCTCAAAGAGTTATGGTGTTATAACAACCAACTAACCACACTGGATGTCTCTCATAACGCTGCGCTGGAAAAGTTGGAATGTTCGGTTAACCAGTTGACCGGATTAGATCTCTCAAACAATCCGCTGCTTACTTTTTTGAGTTGCGGAGGCAATCGGCTGACGGCATTGGATCTCTCAAAAAATCCGATGTTGCAGTGGTTATTCTGCGGCAGCAACCAGCTGACAGCGCTGGATATTTCAAATAACCGATTGCTTGAGGATTTAGATTGTTTCAATAACAATCTGCGCACATTGGATCTTTCGAATAATACTGCGCTGACCCACCTGGATTGCACACAAAATGAAATGCAATCGACTGACGATGTAAAAGGGTGGCAGACCCTTGGATTGATTTTAGAGGACAGCTTCCTCTTCAGCCCACAAAAAGGCGTGCAGGAAGAACCGGTCATGACGATTATCACGCAGCCGGAAGCCACGACGACCGTGCCGCAGGGTGATGGTACATATCAATTACAAATCGAAGCAAGCGCCACAGAAGATGTGGAGCTGCAATATCAGTGGTATGTGAATACCACAGCACAAAACAGCGGCGGAACGCCGATTGCTGGTGCAACAGACGCAACCTTTACCATTCCGGATACATTGACACCGGGAACCTACTATTACTATTGCGTTGTGAGCGCCGAGGGTCCCTGGAGTGTTGCCAGCAACGTTGCCACGGTGGTCGTTACAGAGGTAGCGGGTTCTGATATCACCATTACAACGCAGCCGGCAGCTTCCACAACCGTGCCGGAAGGGGACGCAACGCGCACCTTAAATATCGAAGCAACCGCGCCGGCAGGCACCGCGCTGCAATATCAGTGGTATGTGAATGCCGCGGCGCAAAATAGCGGCGGGACGGCTGTTGCGAGTGCAACATCGACGACCTTTACCATCCCGGGAACGCTGACGCCCGGAACCTATTATTACTATTGTGTCGTGAGCGCGGAAGGCCTGCAGAGCGTTACCAGTAGTGTGGCAACAGTCGTGGTGACCGGCCAGGTCATTCCGGTCATCTCTATCATCACGCAGCCAGCGGCCGCCACAACTGTGACGGAGGGCGACGCTGCCGCGAAGCTGGACATTGATGCCAGCGTTACCGAGGGGGCTTCGCTGCAATATCAATGGTATAGCAACACAACGGCACAAACGAGCGGCGGAACGGCGATTGCCGGCGCGACGTCCAAGACCTTTGCTATTCCGGGCACACTGACCCCGGGAACCTATTATTACTACTGTATTGTCAGCGCACAGGGGGCCCAAAGCGTTACGAGCAACGTGGCCACTGTGACAGTCGCGGGGAAATCGGCACCTGTGATCAGCATCATCACCCAGCCAAAAACCACGTCGACTGTGCCGCAGGGCGACACCACCCATACATTGGAAATCAAGGCCAACGTTACGCTGGATGCGGCGCTGCAATACCAGTGGTACAGCAATACGACAGCGCAGAATACCGGCGGCACAAAAATTGACGGCGCAACATCGGCAACCTTTGCCATCCCGGGCACACTGACGCCGGGTACCTACTATTACTATTGCGTGGTCAGTGCGGCTGGCGCCCAGAGTGTCACGAGCACTGTGGCTGCTGTGGAAATCCAAGCCGACAATCGGACTGTTTACGCTGTTCTCGGTCACTTTGGCAGCTTTACAGGCAGCGGTGACTGCACCGGTAAGATCAACGCGAGCAGTGTCAAATTTGTGCAGTTGCTGTTGAACAACAAGGACGTTGCCGCAAGCAATTATACGGTGGTCGAGGGCAGTACGGTTATCATGCTGAAAGAAAGTTATCTAAAAACACTTGCCAACGGCAATTACACGTTGCGCGCCGAGTTTACGGATGGGTATGCGGATCTTACGCTGACAGTAAATGTGCCGGGGAAGACCGCGCCAAACAACCCGCGCACAGGCGACGATGGAAACCTGATCGTTTGGATGGAAATCGGAGCCGTGTCTGTCCTGAGCATGGTATGTGTGGCTGCGTTGAAAAAACGCCGGCAGTCCATGGAAACAAGATAAGTCATTTTAGCTGACAGAAAGCGCGTATAAGCACAACCAAATGGGGGCGTACTGAACAGTACGCCCCCATTTTTTTACGCTTGAGAGAAAACTTTGGAAGCTCACGGGGCGCACAAAAGTATGCACTTCAAAAGCTTTTTTAGCGCAGGTGGTTCACAATTTACGGTGCATAGAAAATGCGATTTGGACGGATAGGCGAAACAGTGAAATGTACATGTAATCTGTGCAGGCGAACGAATAAAGGAACGAATAGCGTTAATCGGCATGTCTAAAAGGGCATTGGCGGCATGCTCTGGATGCAGCGACACCTAAGTTGTATTCCGCTTTTTGCCATGCTATAATAAATTATATTATAGTGGTCCCATGCCTGAGGTGCCTATGCCAAATCCAGTTGTTCCGCAATATGACGCTTTCGTTTTCTCGGAGAAAACGCATACGTTCTGTCTGCTCATTCCGCTGTTCAATGAGGGTGAGCGGTTTTTGTCGCAACTAAAAAAAATGAAGAGCAACGGCGTGTTCCAGTGTTGCGATGTCATTATCTGCGATGCCGGAAGCGTCGATGGCAGCACAGATCACACCCTGCTGGCCGATGCGGGCGTTCGCGCGCTTTTGGTGCGCAAAGGAAAAGGGCGGTACAGCACTGATTTGCGCATGGGATATTGGTGGGCGCTTGAAGAGGGCTACACTGGCATGATCACCGTGGATGGCAATGATAAAGACGACACGGCGGCTATGCCGGCTTTTGTCGAGAAGTTGCAGGAAGGATACGACTATATCCAGGGCTCGCGCTTTGTGCCCGGCGGCAAAGGTGTTAACACGCCGCTTGTGCGGCAACTTGCCATGAAACTGATCAATGAGCCGGTGATGTCGATCTGTGCGAGACAGCGGGTGACCGATACGACAAACGGATTCCGCGCCTATTCCCGGAAGTTCCTGACGGACGAGCGCGTACAACCGTTTCACGATGTTTTTTATGGCTATGAACTCATTTATTATCTGCCGGTGCGCGCCTGCAGGCTGGGGTTCCGCGTGACAGAGGTTCCGGTGACGCGCGCCTATCCGGATAATGGTGAGGTGCCAAGTAAAATTGGCGGCATCCGCGGCAACTTCTATCAACTCAGCATTCTTTGGCATATGCTGCTGCGCGACTATGAGCCTGCGCGCAGAAAGGGACAGTGATGTACGTTGTCATCGGCGCAAACGGTTATCTCGGTTCTTATATTGTGCGGCATATTTTGCAGACGACTGATGCCCAAGTGCTGGCAACCTGCCGCGATTTATCGGCACGGTTTTGCGAGCATGAGCGGCTGCGCTGGCTGGAATTCGACCTCGAAGATACCGACACATGGCAAAACCTAATCTCCGCAATGGAGGTTTCCGAAGAAACCTGTGATGTCGTCATGCTTGCGGCTTATCATCATCCGGACGCGGTACAAAAGAATCCGAACCTGGCATATCACATCAACGTGGAACAGTTGAATACACTGCTGGAGCGCTTGCCCAACATCGGTTCGCTCGTTTATCCTTCAACCGACAGCGTGTACGGCGAGAGCGTAAATGGCTATCATTTTCGCGAGAACGACGCTCTGCAGCCGGTGAATCTGTATGGTCAGCAAAAAGCGCAGGCCGAGCAGGTTGTACTTGCGCACGGACAGCATGTTGTACGCCTGCCATTTTTGATCGGACCATCTCTGCTGCCGCATAAGCGGCATTTCTACGATGTGATTGTTGAGCATATACAGACCAAGACACCCATTGAGTTGTTTTGTGATTCGCTGCGCTCCTCGCTGGATTTTGGCACGGTTGCAGCGTTATTGACGGCGCTGTTGCAGAAAGAAACCTTTCCGCAGTTGCTCAATCTTTCGGGGGACGACGATCTCTCCAAATATGATGTGGGACGGATGATTGCGAAAACGCTGAAGGCGAACGCCGCCTTTGTCCGCCCTGTTTCTATTACTATAGATACGACGATCTTTGAAACTGCTCGCGCGCAGT
The DNA here is from genome assembly GCA_031547945.1 of Oscillospiraceae bacterium. GTDB lineage: Bacteria > Bacillota > Clostridia > Oscillospirales > Ruminococcaceae > JAVBRN01. Next base: position 57,631 of record JAVBRN010000003.1, read on the forward strand.
CAACGCTGATGGACAACAGGTTGGCGAAACAGGTGCTGGGCGTCGATTCGATAAAAATTTCAATTTAGGCGGGAGCAGGCATGAGAGCGATTATTATGGCAGGCGGCAAGGGCACTCGCATTGCGTCGGTAAACGCCGCACTGCCCAAGCCGATGTTGCGGGTATGCGGCAAGCCGATTTTGGAACACCAACTTGAGCGATTGGCCGAAAACGACATCCGCGAAATCACCATTGTCACGGGGCACCTCGGCAGCAGTATTCCGGAGTATTTTGGGAACGGCGCGCGCTTGGGTGTCAACATCCACTATTTTCAGGAAGTACAGCCACTGGGAACGGCCGGCGCACTGTATTATCTGAAGGATGAGATACACGAGGACGTGCTGCTGCTCAACGGTGATCTTATATTCGACATCGACCTGCCGCGCATGCTCGACTTTCACCGAAACAAGCAGGCGGAAGCGACGATCTTGACCCACCCCAACAATCATCCATACGACAGCGCGCTTGTGGTTGCCGACCCCAACGGGCGGGTAACACGTTGGCTGCACAAACAGGAGCCGCGTGGAGACTGTCAAAATCGGGTCAACGCGGGCATACATATCTTGTCGCCGCGCGCGTTTGCACGCGTCCCGGCGCCCGAAAAAATCAACCTGGATCATGCGGTGCTCGAACCCATGGTTGGGGACGGTACGCTTTTCGCTTATGATTCGCCCGAATATGTGTTCGATGTCGGCACACCCGAGAGACTTGCGCAGGTGAGCGAAGACATCGCGTGCGGCACGGTCGCGGCGCGTAACCTGCGGCATCGGCAAAAAGCGGTTTTTCTCGACCGAGACGGCACAATCAACAAAATGGACGGGTTTGTTACGCGACCCGACCAAATACAATTGCTACCCGGCGTGTCAGAGGCGCTTGCGCGGCTCAACCGCAGCGCGTTTCTCGCAATTGTGGTGACAAACCAGCCGGTCATTGCGCGCGGCGACTGCACGTTTGACGAGCTGCGTACAATCCACAATCGGCTGGAGACGTTGCTGGGCAATGCCGGCGCGTATTATGACGATCTATTCTTTTGCCCGCACCATCCCGACGGCGGCTTTCCGGGCGAGCGGACAGACTATAAAATGGCATGCGATTGCCGCAAGCCAATGCCCGGCATGCTGCTGGAAGCGGCGCAAAAATATAACATTGATCTCGCAAAATCGCATATGGTCGGGGATGCGACAGCCGACGTGCTGGCGGGCATTGCCGCCGGTTGTAAGCCTTGGTTTATCGGCGAGCAGGGCGGCCTGGACGCCTCGATTGGAACGGTGCATTGCGTTTCATCGCTGGCCGCTTGTGTGGAAGAGATACTTTTGAATGGGGGAACTGCGCTTTGATTATTGTCCAGACACCGTTTCGCATGTCATTTTTTGGCGGCGGCACCGATTTTCCGGCTTATTACGAGCAATACGGCGGCAAGGTGCTGTCCACTTCTATCGATAAATACTGTTATCATACGCTGCGCTATTTTCCGCAGTTTTTTCCGTATAAAAATCAGTTTACCTATTCCAGAATCGAGCGGTTTGATTCCTATGATGAGATAGAGCACCCTGTGGTGCGCGAAGCGCTGCGGTATCTGAACGTCGAAAAGATTCAGATCAGTTACGACGCGGATCTGCCCGCCCGCTCTGGGCTTGGGACAAGCTCGTCTTTCACGGTGGGGCTGCTCAACGGTCTACACGCATTGCGCGGGGAATTTGTGGACAAAATGAGCCTCGCGAAAGAGGCCGTCTATGTGGAACGTGAGCTCTGTGGAGAGAGTGGCGGCATACAAGATCAACTGGCCGCCGCATTCGGCGGACTCAATAAAATGATTTTTTCGGCGGGTGGCATCGAGGTGAATCCCGTTGTGGTAGACGGTCGGCGCAAACAGCTGCTTCGCGACCACCTGATGCTGTTTTTCACCGGGTTTGAGCGAAACTCCGGAGAAATTGTCAAAGAACAGATCCAAAAAACTGCCGGTAATGTCGGCGGCTTGCAGGAGATGTGCGCGCTCGTCGACGAGGCGGAGGCGGTGCTGGTGGGCAAGGGTGATATCTGTGAGTTTGGCCGCATGCTCGATTATAGCTGGCAGCTTAAGCGCAAGCTGTCCACGCAAGTGTCCAACGACGAGATCGACGCGATTTATGAGCGCGCAAAGCGCGCCGGCGCGATCGGTGGCAAATTACTTGGCGCGGGTGCCGGCGGGTTTATGCTGCTGTTTGTGGAGCCGGACAGGCAGACTGCTGTGAAAGAAGCACTCAATGATTTGATGAACGTTCCGGTCGCTTTTGAAACAAGCGGAACAAAAGTAATCTATTACCGTCCGGCACAGGAGTTGCAACGATGAAAAAAGCTTTGATTACCGGCATGACCGGAATGGTAGGATCACACCTCTGTGATTATTTGCTCGAACACACCGACTGGGAGATTCACGGGCTGCAGCGCTGGCGCAGCCCGCTGGACAATATTCTGCATCTGATGGATCGCATCAACAACAAAGATCGTGTTTTTATACACTACGGCGATCTCAACGACCAAAGCTCACTCATCCGGGCGCTTGGCGACATTGAACCGGACTATATTTTCCATCTCGCAGCGCAGAGCTATCCGCTCACGAGTTTCACGGCGCCCATTGACACGCTAGAAACCAATATCTTGGGAACCTGCCGGCTGCTTGAGAGCGTGCGGTTGTTGCGGCAGGAGCCGGTGATCCACGTCTGCGCGTCGTCCGAGGTATTCGGTCGTGTGCCGGCTGAAAAACTGCCGATCAACGAGGAGTGCAGTTTTCATCCCGCGTCGCCCTATGCGATCTCGAAAGTTGGTACCGATCTGATTGGCCGCTACTATGCGGAGGCCTACGGCATGACCGTGATGACCACGCGCATGTTTACGCACACAGGGCCGCGGCGCGGAGATGTGTTCGCCGAAAGCACGTTTGCCAAGCAGATCGCGCTCATCGAAGCCGGGTTTCAGGAACCGGTTGTCAAGACCGGCAACCTCGAGTCGCTGCGCACCTGGGCGGACGTGCGCGATGCTGTGCGCGCCTATTATATGTTGGTTACGGTTAAGCCGCAAAGCGGCGCCTATTACAATATCGGCGGCGCCTTTACCTGCACCGTGGGCGATATGCTGCGCAAGCTGCTTTCATTTTCAAGCGTGAAGGACATCCGTGTGGAGACCGACCCTGCGCGCCTGCGCCCGATCGACGCCGATTTGCAGGTGCCGGACACATCTAAATTTACCGAACACACCGGCTGGAAGCCCGAAATCCCGTTCGAAACGACGATGCAGGATCTGCTCGATTATTGGCGCGAAAAGATCAGGCGCACTGGGGTATATATCAACCGCTGAGAGGGGATGCTGGTTTGGAGTTAAACGCACAGGCAGCGCGCATACGGAAGCAATATGAGGCGGCGTATCCGTTTATTCTGGACATGCAAGCGGTATTGATGGATGCTTGCGCGCTGTTGGATACCTGTTTTTCCGCAGGCGGCAAACTGCTGATTTGCGGGAATGGCGGCAGCAATGCCGACGCTGAGCATATTGTAGGCGAACTAGGAAAATCTTTTTTGTGCGAGCGTCCAATCGCGGAGGCTCTGCGCGAGCGATTGATGGCGGCAGGGCAGAGCGGCGCTTTTTTGGCGGATTCACTGCAGGCGCCTTTGCCAGCGATTAATCTGGGAACACACACCTCACTTGGCAGCGCGGTTGCCAACGATGTAGACGCCGCGCTCTGCTTTGCCCAACCGCTGTTGGCATATGGCAGACCGGGCGATGTCCTGCTCGCGATCAGTACCTCTGGAAATTCAAACAATGTTATTCTGGCCGCGACGCTGGCGCGCGCAATGGGTATCCGAGTTATTGGATTAACCGGACAGGGCGGCGGGCAGCTTGGCGCGCTTTGCGATGTGTTGCTGCGGGTGCCCGAACAGGATGTCTTTTTTATTCAGGAAAAACACGTGGCCGTCTATCATTTGTTGTGCGCGCTGCTGGAAGCGCAGCGCTGGGCAGATTGCGAGGCCGATCCGCGATGATGATTACAATATTGGAGCCTGATTTTGAATTCGGCGACGAACGCGGCAGTCTGGTGCAGTTGGTGCACGCCGGATATTCTCAGGTAAACGTTGTGCGCTCGCAAAAGGGGACGGAGCGCGGCGGACATCTGCACCGCGACAATGTTGAGACGTTTTATGTCGTAGAGGGCGCGTTTTTGCTGCGCGTGTGGCGGGGAACAACCGAAGAAACCTATGAGTTCACAAGTGGTGCGATGTTCCGGATTGAGCGAGGGGTAGCGCACAGCTTTTTCTATCGGGAAGACACAATCCTGGTGGCGCTTTACGACAGGGGCGTGGAAAAAGAAGGCGAAAAGGATATTGTGCCTGTGCGCCCAATTGGCGAATAGAAATCAAAAGCAAACAGCTAAGTAATGAGCCCTCGGCTATGCCGAGGGATTTTCATGTGCTGGCGTAGTTCCTATGGTCTAGCCGCGCCGCATGCACCGCTGGAACGGCCTGACACTTGCGTAAGATTGTTGCCTGCCGCCTGTGTACGGACTTACTTTGCCGGCGCAGCTGTTCGCCTTCCTGATCTTCATCGAGCTGGGTGTTTGATGTATGCTTGTATCTACGTTGCATTTTTCCAGCGGTGTCCAAATCGTATCCTCGCGCTAGCATTCCCGATTCCTGTACTTAATTTCAACCCGGAATTCATCGTACAGCATCGGCCATTCTTTCCTTCCAGGTATCCCATGAAACTCGAACCGTTATCTTTGGCGGTGCTTCTATGCGCATAAAGACTAGCAAAAGGAGTTTTTTGCTCGCTTATCGGCAGTCGCCTTTTACGGAAACAGTCGCTTGGCAGATGGTTTTCAATAGACAATAAAACACAGACGCTTCGGCATGCCGGGGCGTCTGTGAAGATGACGACAATCTGCCGCACCAAGGTTACGGCAAGCTCAAACTTTATTGCGGATGAGCCAGAGGTTCAGGGAAGCATTTACAGCGGGAATACAGTGTCAGGCACCCGGCAGCGACGCGCCGCTTTTTTTCGCGCCATAGTTCTCCAGAAACTGCAGGCCGGCAACCGCGCCATATGCCAGGAAGAGCATGCCGATTGCGCCCGCAGGGGCAAGGTAAAGAAGATAGGTGCCAATACAGAAACTGGAGACTTCTATGTACGAAATCATCGCGATGCGCAGCAGTGCAGAAAGAATTACACCCAGCAGCAGCACGGGCAGCAAGCCGGGGCCGGTCCATTGCCGGTTCCGCCACGCGCGAAAGGCGCATTTTGTGTCGGAAAAGAATTTGCGAACGCCAAAGAACAACGCAAACCAGATGGCGATACGGTAGACCCAAATGACGCAATAGAGCGCAATGGCGGCGGCCCATTGGTGCGGATAAAAATACGGCTCCGCGGTGTTTGTTTTGGCGACATAACTTGGCTGTGTATAGGTATATTCGCGCCAAACCGCAGCGTCTTCTATCGTCGCGTAGCTAAAGTTTGGCAAGGGAGACGTCTGCCGGAATAACAACAGGGTTGAAAGGGAATGACCGAACTCTTTGAGCGTTGGAACCAAATAAGAGCGGTCAAACGGCACGAGCGTCGCGGTGATGCGCGTGCCGAGAGAAACCGGGTTGCTCTCGACGCGCCCGCTGTCACAGGCATCGTTGATCTGCCGCGCAAGCTCGGTATAAAAGGCCTCGGCCTTTTGCGGCGTATCGGCAAAGCCGGCGTTGTAGGCGGCGCGCCGCACCGACCACACGAAACCGGCACTGTTGAATTCCTTCGTTTCGGGATTGCCATACCCGTTATAGTACTCGCCGTTTTCCAGCTCTTCGCCAAGTTCTGCCAGCAACGGCACGGCCGCATAGAGCTTTTGCCGCGTTTCTTTGCAGACCAGGATATTCTTGTGGGGCGTATCGACATCGGCGCGCACCATGGAACCGACTAATTGTTTAAATTCCGCTGAAGTATAGTCACTGACAATATAGCGCCCATAGTATTTATAATTCAATGCTTTATAGGTGTTCACACAGCCGAGTCCGAGTACAATCGCGAACAACGGCAAAACAACTTTAATTGCACGCTGTTTCCAGGAATTCTCTTTTTGCAGCAAAAGGCTGACAAGATAGAACAGGCCGGCACAAACACCGAACGGCACAATCCAGATCGCGTCGTCTTTTGTCAGCCAGGCAAGACCCGCGCCAAAACCGGCGGCGACTGCGTAAGGAACTGCCGCGCGAAAGCGCTGGCCGGCGCGCAGACAGACGCCGAGGACACCGGCAAAAAACAGCAGGCAGAGCGACGGGTAAATATTATCGATATAAACGCGCAGCGTAAACTGTGCGGTGCTGTAAGGCGAAAACCATAAGACGATAAAAGCGACCAGGCGATAGATTCGTTTTTGCAAAACAGGCGAAAGAGCAAATGTTGAGACAATGCTCGCCAAGAGGTAAAGGAGCTGACCGCCGATCAGATAGGGAATATGCAAGGTGTGCAACAGCCAAAGCCAAACAGAAAAAAACATGTGTTTTGCCATCGTGTCCCAGCTGTATGCACCAAGCCAGTTGCCCTCGCCGATGCTCTTTGCGGCGCGGAGCATCAGTTCATCGTCGAGCGGCGCGGCATTTGGAAAAATCTCGATAACCTGCAACGCACACACAATCAGTTTTAGCGCGATCGCGATAAGCAGGATGATCAGAAATGTTTTTTTTGTCAGGTCATTCGACAACAGAGTTTGGATCGCTGTCTTGATGTTGCGCGTTACCATTTTACTATGCTTCATGGTGCGTTTCCCGCCTTTTTGTTGTTTGGCTATTATAGCATAGAAACCGGCAAGAAAAAAGACGCTGATCGATAGCGCAGACACAAAACTGCAAGCCCCGCCCAACACGTTAGAGTTTTAGGTTCGAGCCTCAGTGCGCAGCAACTGACGGTCTCTTGTGCATTGCTTTTTTGCGGAGAATCTCATTTTTTAGAGGAAAGCCGCGCGGTGTCGCTTGCGAACAATATATTACTTTGTTATAATAATTTGTAAAACAAAAATAATAGTACCGGGCATTCGCTGGACAGGCTGCGAAACTGACAGAAGAAAAGGATATGTTGCTGTCCGGCTTACAATGCAGAGACTGCATTTTCGACAATTTGCTCTGATCCAGGAGAGCTTGTCAAGAGCTGTCAACGATTGATAGTCGAGACGGATGACGGCAACACAGACAATACAAAAAGCGAGTGCATACGCGCCGTCTCCCGTTGTTCGCATATCTACATGTGGGCTGCAAACAAAAAGAGGCAAAGGCCGGACGTTGCAGGTTGGTGTTGCCGCTGCCGAAGACACGGATTGTATGGCTTTTTTCAGCCGTGTGGATGACATTCGCAGTTTGCGTTTGGGTTGTTCGCCTGTGTGTCAGAACCTGCCGCGGCGCCGCGGTGAAGCGCAAAAAGCGCTTTTGGGTGTGGATTTCGCGCTGTCTGTTTTGGTCATGCATGGCGACACGGTTTCGACCGTATGGGCGTGTAGAGCAGGAGCGCGCGGATAGATTGGGCGGAAACGCAGTTTTGTATGGCTGCGGCCTGTCCATGATCGGACAGTTTGTACAGTATCAAAGCGAGCTGCACGATCTGATTTTGCCGAAGCAGTCGCCATGCGAGCGCGTTGTAGACGAATGCCCGGCGGTTGCAAAAAACGCGTTAGGCGACCGTTCGCAGTTTCTGTGATGTCTGCCATTCGGAAAGCCATTGGCGTGTGCGCACGTCACCGTGTATGCGAATTTTGAGCACGATGAATTAAGCGGAAGACGCAGAAGAAAACACATTTAAAAAATAAGGAAAATAGATGCAAATGGGGAAGTCTCGGCTCGGGAAGATACAGTGGAATGATAGATGGATGGGATACCTTACCGCTGCGCTGTTGGCCTGCAATTTTTTTGTGCTGGTGCACAATCTTGGCGTCACAGTCGGCGACGACAAAACCATTATCCTGTTTAACCGCATGACATTCGGCGATATGATGCGCGTGATCATCGGCGAGTTTCCCGTGTTTGTGCGCGGCAGAATCATCGGACAGCCGCTTGCCATCTTTCTAAACTATTTGCAATGTGCGGGCGGCGCGCTGTTGTGGTTTCGTCTGTTCGGTTTTATAGGTGTTCTGTTTGCCGTTTATATGTTCTACCGGTTTATCCGCAGCTGCTTTTCCGCGCAAGCGGCGCTGTGTTGTGCGCTTTTGTTTGGCATGTTCGCACAGATTTATTTCAAAGAGTTCAGCGGCTTTACGTCGTTCGGTATTGTGTACCAGGCCGCGATTGGGTTTGGTTTCTTGGCATTGGAACAGCTCTGCCGCTATTTCGATGACGCAAAAAGCCGACATCTGTGGTTTTGTGGTTTGTGGTATTTTGTAGCTTGTTCGTGCTACGAAAGCCTGGCTGCGTTTTGTTTGCCGCTGCTGTTTATCGCAATCTTCAAACTCAAAGAAGCCGGCGCGCTACAATTTAAAAAACTGCTGCAGGTACTTGTGATTCCCGCCGCATGCGGCGCACTGTTTTTGATTTTTTTTGCGATCGGCAGCCGCGCGTCGCAGGTGGTTGATTATGTCGGCGTGACAGTCGACGGAGGCGTGACCATTGCAACCTTTTCGCAGGCATTGGTATATATGCTGTTTGGAAATTCGCCGCTTTTTTTATCGTTTGCCAATGGCGCTGCGGCGTTGAAATACGATTTTGCACATCTGCTTGACTTTTCGTTTCAGAATATTGCGCTCTGGTTGCTGGCGATTATGGCTGCGATTGTTTTGGTGCGTTGCCTTTATACAGTGCCTAAAATGCGCGCGAAGACCGGCGTGTTTTCTGCTGCTGTCTGCATCCTCACCGCCGGGGCGCTCTGTGCGCCGCTTGCGCTGACTACACTTTATCTCAATTTTGTTGTCATTAGCCATGTGACAAACATTGGAATTTCATACATGGCTTATTTCTTTTTGATACTGGCGCTGTTTTTGCTTTTGGTGATACTGGTGCAGAAGAGCATGCGCTTTCGGAAAATGGTTTCAGTTTTGCTTGTTATCGTTTTGGCCTTTTCCGGATATCTTACCTTTTCTTCCAATTACTATTTTAGAAACAAAGCGAACGACAAGTACTATCTGTTCAATGAGCTCGCACAGACGGATTACTTTTTGGATCATGTGCAGGATGGCGACACAATCTACATGTATCAGTTTGATGACTACTATACAGACGTGGATTATGTGCACGACATTGTTCTGCGCGAATCCGGACGCGATGTGCAGTTGCGCTATGATATCGAAATGCCGATTCCACAGACTGGAAACACGTTTTTTATCAAGCAAAACTGGGAGACGGGCACCCTTGTGATGATGCAACTGGACGGCGAACACCAGACGAATGAAGTCTACCTGCTTTTTACGGACTATCACAGCGGAAAAGCTTTGGTGGTGGAATACGGACCGGGATTTCTGGAGTCAATGGCGTTTCCGCTTGACGGAAAACTACACAAGGATATGGAGTCTGTTCGTGTGACGCCGCTTTCAAACGGCAGAACAGAGGTGCTGTTGCGAACGCGTGAGCCACATGATTTTCGGTTTACAAGGGCACTTTAGTGCAGAAGGGAATTGAGTGATGCCGGAAGAATTGACCGTTGTTGTTTCGTCTTGTGACAAATACGCAGATCTTCTGCGTCCTTTTTCGGTCGCGTTTCAGCAGTATTGGCCTGATTGCCGATATCCGCGGTTGCTTGTGACCGAGTCGGCGCCAACCGTCTTGCCTGAATATATTTTTGACGACATTTTAGCTTGCGGCAAAGGGGTAAGCTGGTGCGCGCGGTTGCTTGCGGCTGCGAAGCAGGTGACGACACCCTACATGTTGTTGATTTTGGATGATTTTTTTCTGTGCGATCAGTTCTCCAACATAAAAATGGAGCAGTATTTGAAGTTGGCGCAAAAATATGAAAGCGGCTCGCTGCGCCTGGTTCCGCTGCCGGCGCCTCATGTAGCGTTGCCAGAACAGGAAATTGGAGAATATAAGAGGGGCGAGGCCTACCGTGTATGCGCACAGGTGGCCATTTGGGACACCGCCTATCTCATCGCGCTGCTCTCGGAAACGCCGGACAGTGAACTCTGGGAATTTGAGCGGCGCGGTTCTTTTCTTAGCGAGTCCTTTGCGGCGCCCATGTTGGGAACCTATCGCTATGTGTTTCCATATACCGAAATCATCTGCGCGGGAAAGTGGCTGTCGTCGGGACTGGTATTCTGCAGCCGTGCCGGCATCGAAATTGATGAGAGCATTCGTCCAACAGAATCGGATTTTTACCTTGGCTGGCGGTGTATTCGCGGCGGAATCTTCAAGTGGAATCCCACACTTATCACCAAACTAAAAAACGCGGTAACATTCCGCAAAAAACGCCAATGAGTGAGTTTCAAAGACAGAAGATGCAGTTAAATCAAAAACAGCATGACGCGCAGCCATTTGTGTCAATTATTACGCCCGTGTTCAATCGGGTTTCATTTTTGGAGGCGTGTATCGATTCGGTACTCGCGCAGGATATCCCGGACTTTGAGCTGATTTTAATAGACGATTGCTCCACCGAAAACACCCACGAGATTCTTGACCGGTATGCGCAGCAATATCCCGACCAGATTTTCTGCCGTTTCCTAGAAACAAACGGCGGACCATCGGCGGCCCGCAATGTTGCGCTAGGCATTGCGCGGGGAAAATACATTACATTTTTGGACAGTGACGATCGCCTGGCGGACGGATTTTTGCAAAAGGCGAAATTGCTTGCAAAAGACAATGCTGCCGATATGCTGGTGTTTGACTTCGATGTCGTCAATTTAAATAACGAGCTGGTGGTGCACGGAAAAAGTGTGTTTGTCAAGGGTGTTGTCGATCACGTAGGCTTATACACCAATCCCAATATTGCGCGGCTCTACCGGCGCGATATTCTAGAATGGTATAGCATCCGTTACCCCGAAAAGAAGCTGTGTGAAGATGCGTTATGGTCGCTGATGACCAATCTTGCCTGCGAGCAGATAGTAGCGGTTCCTGACCTTGGATATCTGGTGACGGATCACGGCGGCTCGCTTTCACGCGATCGTGGGTTCTATGCGAAGCTTTCCGCAAGACTGTTGCCGCTTGCGGAGTTTTCACAGATGCACCAGACGTTTTCCAAAGAAGGGGAATGTGGCGAACTGTTCGATTATTTCTGTGCCACCTTCGCTGCCCTCTGTTGTTTTTTGTGGTCGAGACGCGGATCAGCCGCAGATTTAAAAAAAGTTGTGCAGTCGCTGCGGGAAACACAACGGCGGATCTGGCGCACGAAAAACCGCTATCTGCGGCTGTCCGCGTTTCGGTCGCAGTCCTTTCGGCAGAACGTGCGGCGGGTGCAGCATTGGATGACCGTACTTGCCCTTTGGCTTTTTCGTCTACACCTTATTTATCCCGCGGCATTGGCGAACAATCTGATTGCGCGGCTGATTCACGGGGACTTCTTGCGAAAGCAATCCGAGGAGAAAAAATGATACCATTGATCAAGCCGTATCTCGCACCCAGAGAAGAAATGATGCCGGCGCTGGAAGAGATCCTTTACAGCGGCTACATCGCCGAGGGCGAGGCCGTAAGACAATTTGAGCGGGAATTTTCCGGATATATTCAAAACCAAAATACGCTGGCGCTGAACTCCTGCACGGCTGCGCTGCACCTGGCGCTGCTGGTGTTGAACATCGGGCCCGGTGACGAGGTGATCAGCACCGCTCTGACCGCCGAGCCAACAAACACGACAATTGCATTGACCGGTGCGAAAGTTGTTTGGGCCGATATTGACGAGACCACGGGGCTGTTGAGCCCGCAATCGATCCGTGAGAAAATTACCGCGCATACAAAAGCGATCATGCTTGTGCATTATGCGGGCATGGTATGCGATTTGGATGCCGTCAACGAGATCTCACGTGAGTTTAATATCCCGGTTATCGAGGATGCCGCGCATGCGCTGGGCAGCCGCTATCGCAACAAACCCGTTGGATCCAATTCGGATTACACCTGTTTTTCCTTTCAGGCGATCAAACATATGACGACGGTGGACGGCGGCATGATTACGTTTGCAGGCGCCGGTGCGTCGAATCTCGAAGAGGCGCGGAAGCTGAAATGGTTTGGACTGCGTAAAGACGTTTCCCGGATGGAGAACGATATTTCCCGCGCGGGCTATAAATATAATATGAACAATGTCACGGCGACGATCGGCCTGACGCAAATGCGCCACCTGCGCGAAATCATCGATCGGCATGTTGCAAACGGACAATACTATGATCAGGCGCTTGCAAAAATCCCAGGAATAACACTGTTGCGCTATTGTGATAATACGCGGCCATCCTACTGGCTTTATACGCTGAAAGCCGAGCGGCGCGACGACTTGGCACGGCGTTTGGAGACCGAAGGAATTGCCGCTTCACCGTTGCACCACCGCAGTGATACGCACAGTGTATTTGCTGCTTCCAGATGTCCGCTGCCCGCGCTCGACCGCTTTTACGAAGAGTTTTTGCATATCCCGTGCGGCTGGTGGGTGACCGACGAAGACCGCGAGCGGATAGTGGACTGTATCTCCAAAGGCTGGTGAAGTCTGATTTTCTTAAGTTTGCTCGAAGTGATGAGGAAAAGCGATGATGGTTCCACTGTATAAGCCCTATATGCCACAGCTGCCACAGCTAGACGCGATTCTGCATTCAGGCGCACTCGCCTATGGCGAGCACAGCCGCGCGTTTGAACGCATGTTGGTGAAATTCCTTGGCACAAAGCAGCTTTTGGTGACCAATACCTTTAACACGGCAATTTCAGTGGCGCTGGCGGCGCTTAATGTGCAGGCGGGAGAGGAGGCGATCGCTTCGCCCATGGCTTGCCTGGCATCGACGCAACCATACCACGCGGCCGGCATGAAAATTGTTTGGGCAGATGTGAATCCCAAAACAGGGACGCTTGACCCGGCAAGCGTGGCGCAAAGCATTACAAAAAAAACAAAAGTGATTGTACATAACCACTTTTGCGGCTATCCGGGCGATGTGGATGCGATCAACGCGATTGGAAAGGCCTATGGCATCCCGGTGATCGACGACGGCATTGAATGCTTTGGCAGCGAGTACAAAGGGGCGCGCATTGGCAGTCAGTCTGACATCGCGGTGTTTTCGTTCAATCCTGTGCGCCTGCCCAATACGGTAGACGGCGGCGCGCTTCTTTTGCGCGATAAGACGCTATTTGAAAAAGGCTTGCTGATTCGCGACTGCGGCATTGATCGCAGCAATTTCCGCGATGCGAGCGGGGAAATCAGTCCAGCATGTGATATTACGCTAACCGGGTTTTCCGCGACAATAAGCAACGTCAATGGCTATATCGGCTGCGAGCAGATGCGGCAGGTGGACGCGCTGATTGAAAAACAGCGCCAAAACGCGGCGATGTGGCGCGAACGGCTGTCTGGCTGCAGCGAATTCCAAACGCTGGAAAGTCCCGGCTGTTCCCCAAACTACTGGGTGTTTGGTCTGCTCTGCAAAGACAAAGACGGCGCAATGCAACACTTTCGCGAGCAGGGATTTTACGCGTCCGGTGTGCATATCAACAATAATCGTTACAGTGTGTTTGGGGCGTATACGCACCTGCCTGGCGTTGAGGAGTTTTATCGGAAATTTGTTGCGTTGCCCTGTGGCTGGTGGGTAACTTGCGAAGAAATCAGCCGCGTTGTGATTTGACATACAACAAAGAAAGGATGCTGCGATGCAAATGCAAATACGATCGCATTGTGACTTGCCTGCGCAAGAAATGTGCGACATTATTACCCTCAAGCAGGAGCACTGGAACCATTCTTTCGACGCCAATGTATGCTGGATGAAAGCAAACCACCTGCCGCAGGATGCACACTGGCTCTTATATGACGAGAAGACCCTGGCCGCTTATCTTTATATCGCCGCTGTGACGGCAACGGTGGAAACGGGTGTATGCATTCCCGTCTGGGGCATTGGCAATGTCTGTGTGCGGAAATCCTATCTGGGAACCGGCATTGGCAAGCAGATTGTTATGGCCGCGACAGAGTGGATTCATTCTCGGGGAAGTGGGCTGCTTATGTGTGGCGAACATAATGTGCGGTTTTATGAAAAGTGTGGGTGGAATCGTCTGTCGGCAAAACTAGAAATCTGCGGCACGGCGGTCGACTGCGTCGCCATGAGCTGTGACAGTATGCTGGATTCCTATCGTTGGTTGCGCATGGATCGCAATTTTTAATCTTTCTAATATAGAACATGGAATCTTCGAAATGGACCCGTTGCGGCTGTTTCAGCTTGTCAAAAACAAGAAGCCAAGTTGCAGCGCACAAATGCCGACGGTCTGAAGATACAAAAAAATGGGGCTGGCGCCCCAAAGCCCAAAACGGAAATAAAAGGTCGTGAAAAGCGCGGTTTTGGACACGACTTTTCCGGCGTTGTTTTTTTTAGGCTGCAGGGCGAAGCCCTGCTTCAAATCGGGTGAATAGGTCGAGATACAGCCAGTATTGTGCTGCTTGTGAAGGGCTTTTTGGCACAGAGAACGCCTGCTTGCGGGCGTTTTTTCGTTAACAATCGATGACACACCGAATCGCGTTACATCGGAACAGGGGTGCGATCGAGCCGAATGGCACACAGAAAATTGAAGCAGAAAACAGCAGCCAGCACACTGCTCATGCCATAGAGCATTTGCGGAATGGTGCTGTGCCAGAAATTTACGACAAACCATACCGCCGCAAAACCGACCAGAAGCGAGATGGTCAATGTCTTTGTCTTGCCAAGCGCAAGGAAATATTGAATTTCGACAGTCAGCATCGCCACGGTCAGCGTCAGGCAGCAAATGGGAAGAAAAAGGGGAGCGGCCGCCGCATAATTTGCGCCAAACATCAGACGCACCACCGGCTCGCCCAGAAAAATGAGAAACAGGGAAAACGCGATGGCCGACAGGGCGCTGTAAACCGTTGCCTTATAAAATAGCCCGATTGTGCTTTGCTGTTTTGCAGCGCGCTCGGCCACAAGTGGAAATAAAACGGCGACGATTGCGGTAACAAGATAAAGCGGAATGCGGCCGATGACCATCCCGGAAGCGTATAGTCCGACGTCTACCGCGTTGGTGCTAAAGGCTTTAACAAGCAGAATATCTCCATTGGAGAGCAGAGCCAGACCGAGTTGGATTGCAAACGCGCTGATCACATAGCGCCGGATTTCCTGGCGTTCGATCGATAGATGTTTCTCTCGCGGTGTGCGCAAAAAGTTTCGCAAAATGCCATATTCGAAAAGAAACATGCAAACCGCGCTGAGGGCAACGGCCAGCACCGCGCCGGAGACGCGTAGACCCAGATAAATAAAGACGACACTAAATAGCAGTTTTGCTGCACTCGAAACGACATTGACCAGCCCGTAAGAAGCGAATCGTTTTGTGCCCTGTAGGGTACCCATCAAAACCGGGCTGAGATAGCAGATTGTGACGACAGCAAAACAAAGAACTACCAGCCAAACATTGTCCAGCTGTAGCATATTTGCAACCGGCGAAGACAACGCTGTACCGACAACCAGTGTCGCGAGCGCCAGCCAGAACGATATTTTGAACAAGGAATAATTCCAAGTGACGGCATCGCCGGGACGCCCAAGCGACAGAAAATGCGTGGAGTATTTGGAAGCAAGCACAGAAAGCAAACCTGTGGGCACGCTGACGATGTTGACGAGTGAGAGCAAGGAATTGATGGTTCCATATTCCGCAGGACCCAGCAGCTTGCCCATAACAATTTGAAATAGATAGTTAATTGCGCTGGAGGCCATCAAAATAATAAACAGCATAGCGCTGTTTTTTGTCAAATCATCCAAACGTTTGCGCATCGCAAAATTCCTTCCTGTTCATGATTGCTTGTTCATTATATTGTGAAACAACAGGCAATGCAAGCGGCACAGAAGCAAAAACAAATCGCGGCATGGCGAATGCAGTGCAGGGACGCAAGTCAACCCGCCTTGAACGGCGATCCTGCGCGTTTATTTTCATGCTCGCCCACATAATACGCAAGAGCTTCGTTCTTTTTACATAAAACGCATATCCGCGATGGCGGATTTTTATGCGTTATGCCGGTGAAGCTGCAGATAAACACTTTTTTGACGTTTTGTTACAAAAATTTTGCCAATACTATTTAAAACGTAGAAAAACAGGCGTATAATAAATGCAGTTTTTTAAAGGGATGATACTTGATGATTGGTGCGTTATTTGGATTTGCCTGTGGTGCGTTGGAATTTTATTTGCTCTGGTTGCTTGTACGCGGCATTGAAAAAGAGAAAATTCCGGCGTGGGTGATCCCTGCGAAGATGGGCGTGCTGGCGCTTTTTTTTGTGCCTTGCGGCCTGTGGTTTCGCGGGGAGCTTTTGGCGGCGGGGATTACCGCGGCCGCTGTTCTGATTTTAGCTGCCTTTGCGCTTTTTTTTGTGCGAGCCAGGCGACAAAAGCAGACGCCTGCTGTCGAACCACTGGAAGAGCGGGGTGATGTTGTATGAACCATGAAAACACAAAGGCCGTGTTTCTTTTGGCGGCAGGGCTTCTAATCGCGATTGGCGGCGCGTTGCTTCGGCAAATTTCTAAGAATCTTGCCACGAAGCAACCGGAGAAAAAAACGCCAAAGCGGCTTCGTACGCTTGGGTCGGTTGTTGGAATTGCGGGCATTTGGTTTTTTGTCGTCCAATTGCTGCGTCTGATTTTTGGCCCGGTGCCCAGCGAAGAATTTATGGTGGAGTTGTCCGCGCCACGCATAAGTCTGGGCGGCTGGTCGGTGAGCGCCACGGTGATTACAACCTGGATTGCGATGGCCGTTTTAATCGTGCTTGCGCTGTTGGCGCGCCTCTTTGTGATTCCGCGGATGCGGCAGGTACCAAAAGGCGTGCAGAACGTGCTGGAGCTTATGGTCGACGGCGTAAGCAGTTATACAAAGTCGCAGACCCATGGCCTAGGGGAAGGGTTATCTTCCTATATTTTCAGCGTGGCCGCGCTGCTTGTGGCATCGGCCATGGTGGAACTGTTCGGTGTGCGCGCCCCGACAGCGGACATCACAATGACGTTTGCACTTGCGCTCGTCACTTTCATCTTGATAAATGTATATGGCATTAAGAAAAAGGGTGTGGGCGGCCGCATCAAGGCACTGGCGCAGCCAACCCCTGTTGTTTTTCCGCTCCGTGTGATCAGCGATATCGCACTGCCCGTTTCGATGGCTTGCCGGTTGTTCGGCAATATGCTGGGCGGCATGATTGTCATGGACTTGCTGTACAACGCGCTGGGCGGCTCCGCGATCGGGATTCCGAGCGTGGTCGGACTCTACTTCAATGTGTTTCACCCGCTGATTCAGGCATTTATTTTCATTACTTTGACGTTGACCTTCATCAATGAAGCAACAGAATAAGCTTTGAATCTATAAATAACAAAACATCGTTTGGAGGAATTACTTGTGAACAGTTTACCAATTGGAATTGCGCTGTGCATGCTTTCGTGCGTGGCATCCGGTCTTATGATGGGTTTTGCGACGAGCAAAGCCGTGGAAGCGGTTGCCCGGCAGCCCGAAGCCTCGGGCAAGATCAACTCGATTTTGCTGCTTGGACTTGCGCTCACGGAATCTACCGCCATCTATGGGTTTGTCACGGCGCTCATCATGATGTTTACCATGAAATAAGTGTTGCGCGGAACGATTGCGCAAAAGATCGGTATCAATCAGGATAAAGAAAGATTTTGACATCCTTCTTTCTTTGCCAAGTCTGCCATCCGTGTCAACGGGTTTTTCCAAATTTTCAGTGATACGGATGTGCCGACAGACGGAAAACGAAAGGTTTAACTATGGATATTCAACCGTTGGATATTGTTATCCACATCATCAATATTGTTGTACTCTACTTGTTATTGCGCGTGATTTTGTATAATCCCGTCAGCAAATTTTTGCATGCGCGCGCCGACGGCATCCAACAGCAATTGGACGACGCAAAGGCTGCGGGCGAGCAGGCGGATGCGCTTCGGGCTTCTTATGAGGGCCGGATGCAGGCTGTGGAGGCGGACGCACAACAACTGCTATTGGACGAGACGCAAAAAGCCAACATTACGGCTGCCGATATTTTAAAAAATGCGAAAACGCAGGCAGATCAGATTGTGCGCGAAGGGCGGGAACGCGCCGAAACAGAGCGTGGTGAGGCGCTGCAATCGCTCAAAGGGCAGATCACCGATCTTTCGCTTGCGTTGGCGTCTGAGGTGCTCGCGCGCGAAGTGACTGCGGAGGACAACCAGAAGACCATCGACGCGTTTTTCGAAAAGGCGAGGTAGCATACGATGCGGCAGGCAAAAATAGTGACAGCGAGCCCGCTTGCGGATGATGCGCGCGCTGTGCTTGAAGCGCGTTTTCGAACGCTGCTTGGCGGCGAAGTCTCATTTGTTTACGAGGAAGATCCAACGCGCATTGGCGGATTTACGGCCTATGTAGACGGTCGACTCTATGACATGAGCATTCTGACGCGCCTGGAGGCAGTGCGCGCGCAAATCACGAAGGATTTTACAATCGCTGCATCGTCCGCCGAAAAGGCGGGAATGGACGATCTCAAGCGCTATACGATATCGGTCGGCGAGCACATGCGCGAAACCCTGCGCGAGATGGAATCCGGTGCTGTTTCTGATTACGGCACGGTGGAAAGCTGCGCCGACGGTGTCGTGCAGATCAAGGGGCTGGAAAAAAGCCTGTATGGGGAACTGCTGGAGTTTGAAAACAACGCCTACGGCATGGCGCTGGAGCTGACGGGAAAAGGTGTGGGCGCCGTGCTCTTTTCGGGCGCAAGCGATGTGTTCGCGGGCTCGATTGTTCGTGGGACGGGCCGTGTGCTTGACGTTTCGGTTGGGCCAGAGTTACTCGGCCGCGTGGTGGATCCGCTCGGCCGGCCGCTCGACGGCAGGCCGTTGCATGCGAAGATGCACCGGCCGTTGGAATGTCCCGCGCCTACGATCATGGATCGTGTGCCGGTGAGCCAGCCGCTCTTGACCGGCATTCTTGCGGTTGACAGTATGATTCCGATTGGCAGAGGCCAGCGCGAGCTGATTATCGGCGACCGCCAGATGGGCAAGTCGGTCATTGCGCTATCTGCGGTGCGCAACCAGACGAAAAACAACGTGATTTGTGTGTATTGCGCAATCGGGCAGAAAGCCTCGACGATCGCGCAGCTGATTGAGACGCTGACAGAAAACGGCTCGATTGAACACTGCGTTGTCGTGGCGGCGACGGCCAGCGACAGCGCCGCAATGCAATATATCGCGCCCTATGCAGGCTGCGCGATCGCGGAATCATTTATGTATGCGGGCCGGGATGTGCTGATCGTCTACGACGATCTCTCCAAGCACGCCACAAGTTACCGCACGATGTCGCTGCTGTTAAAACGGCCGCCGGGGCGGCAGGCCTATCCCGGAGACGTCTTTTATCTGCACAGCCGCCTGCTCGAACGCGCCGCAAAGCTCTCGCCCGAAAAAGGCGGTGGGTCGATGACGGCGCTGCCGATCGTGGAGACGATGGGCGGAGATATCTCGGCATATATTCCGACGAATGTGATCTCGATTACCGACGGGCAGATTTATCTGGAGGGCGAGCTGTTCCATGCCGGTGTGCGGCCGGCGGTCAATGTGGGCCTCTCGGTGTCGCGCGTGGGGCGCGCCGCCCAACCTGAAGCGATGCGGAAGGTGAGCGGGCAGCTTCGGCTGCAGCTTGCCCAATACCGCGAAATGGCGGTGTTTGCGCAGTTTGATTCCGATCTCGACGCTTCGACGCAGCAGCTCCTGGACAGCGGCGCTCGTCTGACAGAATTGTTGAAACAGGATCAGAATACAGTCTATACGCTGGCGGATGAGGTTGCTATCCTGCTCGCATTTGAGGCAGGGCATTTTAACGCGATTCCCGTCCGCGAGATTGGCACGTTTAAGGCCGGACTATGTACCTATATCCAGCAAAATGGGGCAGCACTTTCCGAAGTGGTCAACGCCACCGGTGCGCTGTCCGATTCGGACCGCGCGGCCCTGCTGAATCTCATAAGCGCATATCGGGATGCTACGGAAAAAGAAGCGTCCGGCGTAAGGGCAGAGGGGTAGCCTTATGCAGACTGTCGGCGACATCAAACATCATATCCGCGCGGTGGAGCAGACGCGCAAGCTGACCAATGCAATGCACTTGATCGCTTCGGCGCGCATGCGAAAAGTGATGCCGTCTGTGGAATACAACCACCTGTATCTTTCCCATCTGGAATCAGTGATGCACCATATCCTGGAAGATACTGAAACGTATGATTTGCCCTATCTACGCGACCGCGGGGACGTGCGAAAAACCTTTATCGTCATGGCCGGCGACAAAGGTATGGTGGGCTCCTATAACGACGATTTGTGCAAGTTTGCGCTGGCGCAGATTTCAGGCTGTGAAAACTGCAACCTGATTACGATGGGCATCGCCGCTTCGCACTTTTTTATAAAAAACGGCGTACAGCCGGATATTGAAATCGTGGGCGCCGTCGAAGATCCTTCCTTGGATAGCGCGCGGCACACGATGCAGGATATCTTTCGGCTGTATGATCAGCGCATGGTGGATCAGGTTTATGTGATCTACACAGAATATGTCAATTCTGTCCGGTATTATCCAATGATGCGGCGGTTGCTGCCGCTCGATGTTTCGGAGTTTAAGAACATCCAGAAGAAGGAAGAAATGATCTACCACCCGTCGCCGGAGGAGACGCTTCGGCGGTTGGTGCCGCAATATACGCTCAGCATACTCTATGGCGCGCTGATGAAATCCTACGCGAGCGAGTTGGCCGCGCGTATGAACGCCATGGACAGCGCGACGCGCAACGCCGACGAAATCCTGGGCAAGCTTACCGTGCAGTTTAACCTGGCGCGGCAGGCGGCGATCACGCAGGAGATCACCGAGATTATGAGTTCGGCAATGGCCCAAACCGCCAGGGAGGCACAAGATGCAGCTGAAT
This sequence comes from Oscillospiraceae bacterium, assembly GCA_031547945.1. Classification (GTDB taxonomy): domain Bacteria; phylum Bacillota; class Clostridia; order Oscillospirales; family Ruminococcaceae; genus JAVBRN01. Next base: position 78,671 of record JAVBRN010000003.1, read on the forward strand.
GATGGAAACAAGAATATCGGGCGCCTGGTTCGCGTCAGCGGCCCTGTGCTTGAGGTTGCTTTTGCGGGCCAGGAACCCGCAATCGGCAACCTGCTTGTGACTGAGAGCGGCGTGCACATTGAGGTCGTTGCTCATGCGGCGGCCGGCGTGGTGCGCTGCATCGCAATTGAGGCGACAGACGGTTTGTACTGCAGCCAAACGGTCACCGATACCGGCCATGGCATCGAAGTCCCGGTCGGTTCCGCGCTGCTCGGGCGCGTTGTGAATGTACTGGGGCAACCGATTGATAATGGCGGACCGATTGATGCGGATACCCGGTGGAATATCCACAGGGAACCGCCTTTGTTGGCCGAGCAAAACCCGGCCACACAGCTGTTTGAAACCGGCATTAAAGTCATTGACCTGCTGGTGCCCTACGCAAAGGGCGGAAAGATCGGTTTGTTTGGCGGCGCGGGCGTCGGCAAAACCGTGTTGATCATGGAGCTGATTCACGCGATTGCCGTTGGGCACGGCGGCTATTCCGTGTTTGCCGGTGTCGGGGAACGCACGCGCGAGGGCGGCGATCTGATTGCGGACATGCGCGAATCGGGTGTCATCGAAAAGACAGTGCTCGCCTTTGGGCAGATGAACGAGCCGCCCGGCAGCCGTATGCGCGTTGCGCTCACTGGGCTTACGATCGCCGAATATTTCCGCGACGTAGCACATCAGGATGTTTTGCTTTTCATTGATAATATCTTTCGCTATATCCAGGCGGGCAACGAGGTGTCGTCCTTGCTGGGGCGCATGTCGTCCGCGGTTGGCTATCAGCCCACCTTGGCCAATGAACTTGGCGAACTGGAAGAGCGTATTACCTCAACAAAGAATGGATCAATCACATCGGTACAGGCGATCTATGTGCCAGCCGACGACCTCACCGATCCCGCGCCGGCGGCGATTTTCTCGCATTTGGACGCGACGACGGTGCTCTCGCGCTCGGTTGCGGAGATGGGCATCTATCCGGCGGTCAATCCGTTGGATTGCGGATCGCGCATGCTTGACCCCGGTATTATCGGGCAGGTGCACTATGACACCGCCCGCCGCGTGCAGCAATGCCTGCAGCGCTATAACGAACTGAAAGATATTATCGCGATCCTGGGCATGGATGAACTTTCGGAGGAGGATCGCCAGACGGTACACCGCGCGCGGCGGATCCAACGATTCCTGTCACAGCCGCTCTTTGTGGCGGAGGCGTTTACCGGCATGCCGGGGCGCTCTGTGCCGCTGGCTGAAACCGTCTCGGATTTCAGCGAGATTCTGGCCGGTGAGACAGACAACCTGCCCGAAGAGGCATTCTTCATGGTGGGAAACCTCGCAGAGGCGCGCGAGAAAGCCCAAAAGTTGCAGGAGGCGGCACAATGAGCGCGACCTTTCAACTCGAAATTCTGACGCCTGAAAAGCAGTTTTTCAATGGGCCTGTCGAAGCGTTGACTGTGACGACGGTAGACGGCCAGCTCACGGTGCTTGCCGGACATATGCCGTTGACCGCGCCGCTGGATATCGGCATTGTGCGCATCAAGCAGGATGGAAGTTGGCGTGAAGCGTTTCAATCCGAGGGATTTCTCGAGGTGGACGGCGGGCTGAACGGCATCACCCATGTGTTTGCGCAGGCGGTGGAATGGCCGGAGGATATTGATGAAAGACGCGCGCTGGAAGCCGAACACCGCGTGCGCGAGCGGATGCGGCAACAGCGCAGCCGTATGGAATATCAGTGGAGCAAAATTGCGCTTACACGCGCGATGACACGCCTGCGGGTGACAAGAAAAAACTATAATATTGATTAGTGCTGCTATAGGCAATACGGTTGAAGAGTGTATAGAGTGGATACTTGAAAGTATCAACGAACGCACTTGTTTTTGAGTGCGTTTTTTCATGTGCCGAATGTTTTAAAAGCGTGCGGGTCTAAACGCGACGGACAAGTCATATGTAATACTACCGAACAAATTGTAGCCGGTGATGCGGAAAAGCAAACATCGCGCATAAACGCCGGGATGTTTTGTCGCTACAAGAGAGAGGAGAGTGCAGGTCTATTACTGTGCAATTTGTTGGAATTGTATTATAATGCACGTTGTGAGAAAAAAATTCAAAAAAATGACGGCATTCTTCAAGATTTGTTCAAGCTTTGTTCTTATACTAATAAATATAGAAAAATTAGAAAAAAGAAGTCGGAGAACAGCCGAGTGGATGGGGAGAAAAAAGGATTCCGTATGGAATTACATAAGTTTTGGGAAAACTATAAGAAAAAACCGCATAAGAAGAACTTGTTGAAAATAGTCGCGATAAGTGCGGCGGTGGTGCTGATCATCGGTATCGCAATCGGCTATCAATACATATCACAGCCGCCAACCGTTCTATCCGTTACCCACAGCGAAACAACGGAAAACGAGCCGACCATTACCATCAGCGTTTGGTTTAAAAGCTTTCGGTTGTTTCGCGGCGAGTTGCTGTGCGCGCTCGGGACAAGCAAAGCGGTGCAGAGCATCGACCAGAGCACCTGGCAAACGGTGCAGGATGGGGTCGCGCAATTCCCGGATGTTGCAGCGGGACAATACTATGTCTTTACAAAATATGAAAATGACAGCAACGCCAGCCCACAGCCGGTGGAAGTCAGCGAGATTCTGTCTATCGCGTTGAATGCAGAAGCGACCTATCTTCCGGTGTCCGGGAGTACTGCGCTGCAAGCAGAAGTGGTGACGCTGGGACTGGCCAGTCAGGCGGTTACCTGGATATCCTCTGCCCCCGAAGTGGCGACGGTGGATGCCTATGGCAATGTCACAGCTGTTTCTGAGGGACAAGCAACCATCACGGCAACCGCGTCGAACGGGTTTTCCACATCGGCTGTGGCAACGGTCAGTGATCTCTATCAGGCGCCGCAAATCGATAACCAAAAGCCATCGATTGCAACGCGCGCATTTACAGAGAAAGAAAACGATTTGCTCGATGAAATTCTGGCCAATCAAATCGCAAAAGCCGGCTATGGCACGCGGGCTGGCGTTGTTGCGGCGGCGCGGTTCTTATCGCTTGAATTTTCATGGTTTATTCCTTATTTTTCGGAAAACGGCCGGCTGAACAACCACAGCGTTGCAGAATATGTAGACGGCGAAGGCCGCTATTACCACCAAGGACTGTTCCTGCACGAAAGCCGGTTTCGTGACTTAAAAGCATCTCTTGCGGGACCGGCGGTCTGGGGCGAAACACTTTATAGCACACAGACCGGCACCTACAATCCAAACGGGTTAAATTGCAGCGGTTATGTCGCGTGGTGTTTGCTAAACGGCGGGTTTGACGTCGGTGATGCCGGATCTGGAAATTTTGTGGAGTACAACGATGATCTGTGCGATCTCGGGGAGCGTATTGCGTTGACCGAAGAATTGATGGCTTCCGACCGCGTAAAAGTTGGAGACTTAATTGGGTTGGATGGACATATCGGGATTATTATCGGCTTGGATGAAGAGAACATTTATTTTGCAGAAGCTTGGCAAAACGGCTTGCATGTGGATGTCTATGAGCGCTATACCGCTGTCGCGCACACCGGTATTTACACCTGGATTGTGCTGATGGACGAGGTATACGGTGAGGACGGCAACCTGACGGAGATGTGGGGCGAAGGCGGGCAAAATTAAAAATGGGATGGGAACTATGCCAAGATTTTTATGTCATAACCTCTTGACACGCGTCAACACAGTACAACAGGCAAAGAAAACTTTGTGTTGACGAGGCTTTTTTTGGTGCATACAACGCGCAGGCAGCTTTGTTGCCGCGTCATTTGTGGGGCATAGAAAGATGCGGCCAAAACCTTCAAGATGTATTCTATGTGAATATAAACAATACATACAAAAGCAAATCGCGCAGGATGACCGGTATCAAGAATTTACAAGATCATTCACGTTGACATCTACGGCATCATGTGATATAAATAATTAGTTAGTAAAACTAATTATTTGCAGGAACTTATATAGGCTTGGACGAAGTGAAGCCCCGGATCCTTTTAGGCTCTGGGCAGAATTTCGATCCGGGGGTGCCCCGTGCAAGCTACCGCATTTGCGAGTTGTCTTGCCTATGAATACAGAGTGAAACGATGAATTCTTTTGAATTAGAGCTGAATCAGGTGCTGGTGGATACCTACAACTCGATTGTTGAAGTGGAACAGGCGTCGCTGCAAAAGCTGCCAGGCGGCCCGGTGACGGTCGCCGAAGCGCACGTGATTGAGGCGATTGGTCAGGCGGGAAGTACGACGGTGAGCGAAATTGCGGCCGCGTTGGATATCGCGGTTCCAACCGCGACGGTCGCGGTCAAAAAGCTGGAACTAAAAAGATATATCACCAAAATTCAATGTGCGGAAGATGGCCGACGCGCGATCGTAAAGTTGACCGATAAAGGCAAGCGTGTTGACCGTGCCCACAGAATGCTGCATTACAACATGGTGCGCAACATCAGCCAGGATATGAGTGCGCAGGAGCAGGCCGTGCTGCTAAGCGCAATGCATAAATTAAGCCAGTTCTTTCAAACAAAAACGTTGAAAGAAGCAAAGTAAATTTTTGAATGACGACCGCAATTTGGCGGCGGGAAAAGCCTGTTGCGGTTTTTTGTGCGCAAAATGCGATGCGCCGACAGAAATCCCGGATATTGTTCGGCGAGAGAGGATATGCATGAGCCTGAAGATCATTGGCACTGGCAAAGCGGTGCCCGAGAAAACTGTCACAAACTGTGACTTGTCAACGTTTTTGGATACCGACGATACTTGGATTACGACGCGGACGGGGATCAAGGCGCGGCATGTTTGTACAACGGAGACGATGACCGATTTGTCCGCGCGCGCAGCAGCGAAAGCGCTTGAAAAAGCAGGGCTGACTGCGGCGGATATCGATTTGATTATTTGCTCGACGATCAGCGGCGATTACATCACGCCGTCAGAGGCCTGCGCGATTCAAGCAAAAATTGGCGCGCGCTGCCCTGCGTTTGACATCAATGCGGCGTGCTCCGGTTTTTTGTATGCGCTCGATTTGGCGGCGCTTTATCTCGATGCCGGTCGCGCGCAAAATGTCTTGATTGTTTGTGCGGAAGTGATGTCGAAGCATGTGGACTGGACCGACCGGCGTACCTGTGTTTTGTTTGGCGATGGTGCGGGCGCATGCGTTGTCACAAAAGGGATAGCGCTTCAATATCTGCAATTATATGCCGCGGGGGATGTCGAGACAATCTATCTGCACACAAGCATGGGCAACAGCCCGTTTGCACAGCGTTTGCCAGCGGATTTGTTTTTGCATATGGAGGGCGGGGAAGTCTATAAATTTGCCGTTACTATGGTGGAACAACAGGCGCGGGAAGCAGCACAGGCGCTTGGGCTTTCGCCTGACAACTTTGACTACTTTCTGTTGCATCAGGCCAACCAGCGTATCATTGACACTGCGCGCGCAAAATTAAAACAACCGCCCGAAAAGTTTCCGGGCAACATCCAACACTACGGCAATATGTCGTCGGCGTCCATTCCTGTTTTGTTAGATGAATTGTTGGAACAAGGAGCGATCAAACCGGGGGATCGGTTGTTTCTCAGCGCGTTCGGCGCGGGGATGACCGCGGGCTGCTGCGTACTCGAATGGGAGTAATCTTTGAGAGGAAAAACGAGATGATTCAAACACCACTTTGTGACATGCTGGGCATTACATATCCAATTTTTCAGGGCGGCATGGCGTGGATTGCGGATGCTGACCTTGCCGCGGCTGTCTCCAATGCCGGCGGGCTCGGCATCATTGCCGCGGGAAACGCGCCAGCGAACTATGTGCGCGAACAAGTGCGCAAGGCCAAGACACTGACAAACCAGCCGTTCGGCGTCAATGTGATGCTGATGAGTCCGTTCGCGGATGAAATTGCGTCGATGCTGGCCGAGGAGCGCGTGTCCGTGATTACAACGGGCGCAGGCAGCCCGGCCAAGTATATGGAAATATGGCAGGACGTTGGAACGCAGGTGATTCCGGTTGTGCCATCCTGCGCGCTTGCAAAAAAAATGGAGCGCGCGGGCGCGGTTGCGGTCGTTGCGGAAGGCGGCGAGAGTGGCGGGCACGTCGGCGATATGACGACGATTTCGCTTGTGCCGCAGGTGTGTGACGCGGTAAAGTTGCCGGTGATCGCGGCAGGGGGGATCGGCGATGGCCGGGGCATCGCAGCGGCATTTGTGCTGGGCGCGGTCGGTGTGCAGGTTGGAACACGGTTTTTGGTCGCGAAAGAGTGCAATGTGCATCCGGCGTACAAACAAAAAGTGCTCGATGCGAAGGATACCGACACCATTGCGACCGGAAAACGGTTGGGGCATCCGGTGCGGTCGCTCAAGAATTCGTTTTCACGCACCTATTTTGCGAAAGAATACGACAGTTCTGTCTCAAACGAGGAACTCGAGCAATATGGGGAGGGCGCGCTGCGGCTCGCCGCGGTGGAAGGCGACGAGAAAAACGGCTGCTTCCTCGCGGGACAGATCGCCGGCCTTGTAAAGCAAGAACAAACAGCGGCGGAGATCATCGCAGAAATGTTTGCGCAGACCGAAGTCATATTGCGGGAGATGCCCAAATGGGTAAACTAGCGCTCGTCTTTGCCGGCCAGGGTGCGCAGGCCGTCGGCATGGGCAAAGAACTTTACGCGCATTCGGCTGCAGCGCGCGCAGTATTTGACTTAGCCGAACAAACGCGACCTGGCACAAAGCGGATCTGCTTTGAGGGTCCGGCAGAAGCGTTAAATACAACAATCCATACGCAGCCGTGTTTGTTCGCGATGGATTTGGCATGTGCCGCGGCATTGGAAGAAGAGAAGATTGTAGCGGATGGCGCTGCGGGTTTTTCGCTCGGCGAAATTCCGGCGGTTGTGTATGCGGGCTTTTTATCTGCTGAAGAAGGGTTTGCGCTTGTTTGCCGGAGGGCGGAAGCAATGCACGCCTGCGCAGCGCAGACGCCGGGCGGCATGGCGGCGATATTGAAATTGCCGTCGGATACAGTCGAGAGGATTTGCGGTGGCATAGCGCAAACCTACCCTGTCAATTACAACTGCCCGGGGCAGACCGTCGTCGCCTTTGCCGCCGAAAGGGAACAGACAGTGCAGCACGCGGTGACCGAAGCGGGCGGTCGTTTTGTAAAACTTGCGGTAAGCGGCGCGTTCCATAGCCCGCTGATGGATCAGGCGGCGCAAGATCTGGCGGCCTATCTGGAGACTGTGACAGTTCAAACACCGCGTATGCCGGTCTATGCGAATGTCACAGCACTGCCATATGACAACCCCAAAACCTTGCTCGCTTGGCAGGTCAACAGTTCGGTGCGCTGGCAGCAGACAATCAAGCATATGATTGCGGACGGTTTCGACACCTTTATCGAAGTTGGCGCGGGAAAAACGTTGTCTGGGCTAATCAAAAAAAACAACGAAAATGTTCGTATTTTACAGGTCAGTGACGTCGCGTCGTTACAGAACACGGCGGCAGCGCTCACGGGAAGGTAAGCTATGTTAAACGGAAAAACGGCGGTTGTCACAGGCGGTTCGCGCGGTATCGGAAAGGCGATTGCCCTGCGATTTGCGCAGAATGGCGCGAACATCGCGGTGGTATACAGCGGAAATACCGATGCGGCTGCGGCGATTTGCGAAGAGGCGATGGCGTTCGGTGTGAACGCGCAGGCGTTTCAATGCAATGTCGCGGATTATATGGCGGTAAAGCAGGCCTGCGCCGCAATCTGTGAGGCGTTTGGCGGCGTGGATATCTTGGTCAATAATGCCGGCATTACGCGGGATACGCTGCTGTTGCGCATGAGTGAATCACAGTTTGACGATGTCATTGCGGTGAACCTGAAAGGCGCGTTTAATGTTACAAAGCAGCTGTCCCGCACAATTATGAAGGCCGGCGCGGGGCGCATTATCAACATTTCATCGATAAGCGGGTTGATGGGCAACCGCGGCCAGGCGAATTATGCTGCGGCAAAGGCGGGCTTGATTGGGTTTACAAAAAGTGTCGCGCGCGAGTTGGCCGGCAAGCAGGTGACTTGTAACGCGATTGCGCCCGGATTTATTGAAACAGATATGACCGCCAGTTTGCCGCGGCAGGTGCTGGACTGGATTGATGACAATGTGCCGCTTGGACACATGGGCACGCCGAATGATATTGCGGCGGCGGCGCTCTTTCTCGCGTCACCGGCGGCATCGTACATCACCGGCGCTGTGCTGCAGGTGGACGGCGGGATGTATATGTGAGGCGGGAGGCAAAGAAAATATGAGACGCGTTGTGGTAACAGGCCTTGGGTGTGTGACGCCCGTCGGCAATGATGTGACGAGCTATTGGAATAGTTTGATTGGCGGCAAACACGGCATCGATTTTATCACGAAATTTGATGCTGGCGATATGAAGGTCAAAATCGCGGCGGAAGTCAAAGCATTCCAACCCGAACAGTATCTCGAAAAGAGCGAGATCCGCAAGACAGATTTATATACACAATATGCGATTGCGGCAGCGAGCCAGGCGGTGGAAGAGAGCGGTATCGCCGATGCGGTTGACAAAGAGCGACTCGGCGTGTATATCGGTTCTGGCATCGGCGGGATCGGTACCTTTATGACCGAGCACAGCAAGCTGCTTGAGAAAGGACCGAACCGCGTTTCGCCCTTTTTTATTCCGATGATGATCGCGAATATGGCCTCGGCGCAGGTGGCGATGCGCTATGGCGCGATGGGGCCAAACTTGCCGGTTGTCAGCGCATGCGCGACCTCGACCCACACGATCGGCGAGGCGTTCCGCTGCATCAAGCACGGCTATGCGGACGCGATTCTCGCGGGCGGCGCAGAGGCAACGATAAATCCTTTGGCCATGAGCGGATTTATTAACTGCATGGCGCTGTGTACGACAAACGACCCCGATCATGCGTCGATGCCGTTTGACAATCGCCGCAGCGGATTTGTGATGGGCGAAGGCGCGGGTATTATCGTACTTGAAGAATATGAACATGCCCAGGCACGCGGCGCCAAAATCTATTGCGAGGTGGTGGGCTACGGCAACACAAACGACGCTTACCACATCACGGCGCCCCATCCAGAGGCGGCGGGCGGCGCCAGGATGATCCGGCTCGCGTTCGAAGAAGCCGGAATCCATGATTTTCACAGCTTATATATCAATCCGCACGGCACTTCGACACCGCTTAACGACAAGACCGAGACGCTCGCGATTAAAAAAGCGATTGGCGAAGCGGCTTACGATGTTGTGATCAGTTCGACCAAGGGTGCGACCGGACATATGCTCGGCGCGGCGGGCGGAGTAGAAGCGATTGCTGCGATTTTGGCACTCGAAACCGGCACTGTGCCGCCGACCGCGGGCTACCGCGAGCGCGACCCGGAATGCGACCTGGACTATGTGCCCGGAGAACAGCGCAGCGTGAAGATTGACAAGGCATTTTCGATGTCACTTGGGTTTGGCGGCCATAACGCGGGTGTTTTATTTAAAAAAATCTAAGTGATGTTAGACCGGTATCGGCATGCCGCGCGCTTGCAAATAGATGTTAGACGCTCGCTATCACCGATTTTGTGACGTCGAGAACCAAAAACACAGCTACAGATTCCCCAATGATTTCTACCGTTAAAAACCTCGAGAGTGAATCGACTTCAGAGCGGGAAGCATGCCAAGCTGGGATAAATTGAAAGACGCGTCGTCTACCGCGATGCGGGTCGCACGCTTTCGATTGCATCAACCTATCTAAAGCAAGAATTGGAGAGCCGGAAATGGATTTAAAACAGATACGTGAGTTGGCGGAAATTGTGTCGCAAAATAAATTGACTACGCTGGAAGTTTGCGACGGAGAACTGAAAATACGGCTTGAAACAGCGGCAGCAGTTTGCACTTCGCCGGTTGCAGCGGCAGCATCCGCCGCGGAAACATTGGCGTTGCCGGCAGCTGGAGCGGATGGTGAAAACAACGCCGCGATCAACTATACGGATTTGACGGATGTAAAATCTCCGCTTGTTGGCATTTTCTATGCGTCGCCATCGCCCGAAGCACTGCCGTTTGTTACGATTGGCAGCGAGGTGAAGCGGGGAGACGTACTGTGCATTGTCGAGGCGATGAAGCAAATGAACGAGATCACGGCGGAACGCGACGGGGAGATAGTAGATATCTGCATCAAAAACGGCGAGATCGCCGAGTATGGCCAGGTGTTGTTTAAACTGTTGTAATTACGTAAAGTGGGGAGAAAGAGGATGAACCGAGACCAAATACAAACAGTTTTGCCGCATCGCGACGCGATGCTTTTGCTCGACTCGGTTGCGCTGATCGACGGTGAAGCGGTGGGCAGCTATACCATAAAGGGCAACGAATTCTTTTTGCAGGGACATTTTCCGGGCAATCCGGTGGTGCCTGGCGTCATGCTGTGCGAAATGATGGGGCAGGCGGCTTGTGTGCTGGTGGATCTGGCCGGAGACTTTACGCCGTATTTTACGGGCATGAACAATGTCAAATTTCGCAATAAAGTACTGCCGGGCGATACAATCACGCTGCGCAGCCGGTTGGAAAAGAAAAAAGGGTCGTTTTACTTTATTTGGTGTACAGGTCATGTCGGTGACACACTCTGCGTCTCCGGCGAATTGTCCTTTGCCGTGGTCAAAGGGGAATAGCCTATGTTTTCCAAAATTTTGGTCGCAAACAATGGCGAGATAGCTGTCCGCGTCATCCGCGCGTGCAAGGAAATGGGCATTTCCACCGTCGCTGTCTTTTCCGAGGCGGACAGAGAATCGCTGCATGTCAGCCTGGCCGACGAGAGTTACTGCATTGGCGGGCCACTTTCCAAAGACAGCTATTTGAATATGCAAGCGATTCTCTCTGTGGCAATCGCCTCCAAAGCGGAGGCGATTCATCCGGGATATGGCTTTCTTGCCGAAAACGCCGCGTTTGCCGCACTCTGCGAGCAACATGATATCGCGTTTATCGGCCCACGCGCCGAGGTCATCGCGACAATGGGCAATAAAGACGCGGCGCGCAAGACGATGCAAAAAGCAGGTGTGCCGGTCATTCCCGGCAGTGACGTTGTGGAATCGCTGGAAAGGGCGCTGCAGGAAGCGGCACAAATCGGGTATCCGCTGCTGATTAAAGCGCGGTCAGGTGGTGGCGGGCGTGGCATCCGGCTTGTCCGGGAGGAAGCGGCGTTCGCGCAGCATTATCAAGCAGCCCAAACTGAGGCGCGAAGCGCATTCGGAGACGGCGGTGTTTACCTTGAAAAATACCTGCACCCGGTCAAACATATCGAGATGCAGATTTTGGCGGACAGCCAGGGACATGTGGTGTGCCTGGGGGACCGCGATTGCTCAGCCCAGCGCAAAAACCAAAAGATGATCGAGGAAAGTCCCGCGGCAACTATGCCGGACGCGGTGCGCCGGCAGATGGTCGCCGTATCGACCCAAGCAGGCATTGCAGCGAGCTACACCGGCGCGGGCACGATCGAGTATTTGTACGATCAAGACGGCAATTTCTATTTTATGGAGATGAACACGCGGCTGCAGGTGGAGCACCCGGTGTCCGAGATGGTGACAGGTTTCGATCTGGTGAAGTGGCAGATTCGGATTGCGGCAGGTCTGCCGCTGCAGATGCGGCAGGAGGACATCACAGTGCGCGGCCATGCGATTGAGTGTCGGATCAACGCGGAAAACACCTTTGTCAATTTTATGCCGTCGAGCGGAACAATCAGCTTGCTGCACATTCCAGGCGGTCCCTGGGTGCGGTTTGATACCGCAATCTACCAGGGATACAAAGTCTCACCATACTACGACTCTATGCTCGGCAAGCTAATTGTGCATGCGCACACGCGGGATGAGGCGATCCGCAAGATGAAGGCGGCGCTCTGCGAGCTAATCGTGGAGGGGGTCGACCACAATATCGAATTCCTGTTACAGATTTTAGCGGAGGACGCGTTTGTGAACGCGAGTTATACGACCGATTTTCTCGCGGCGCTTCTGCTTTAGAGAACCGGTGCTGTGCGGGTGAACGCAAAAGAATTAAAACAAAAGCACTGTAGATTTTTGAGACAAAAAGATGAAACGGCGAAGCGAAAGATCGCAAAGCCTTTATGACAATCGTGTATAGCGCAGTTTGTGACGGAGTGTGATACTTTCGGGAAAGACGCGGGCGCGCTGAAAATGTCAGCACTCATAAAGGGAGATATCAATGAAATTTATACGTCCGGCCAACGCGTTGGAAGGCAACATGAAGCTGGAACAAGAGGCAAGCGGCGACGCCATTGAGGAGCTTGTGTCCACCTGTCCGCGGTGCAAAAAATCGGTGACGTCGAGCGAGCTGTTTGAAACACTGCATGTCTGCCCGTATTGCCGGCATCACTTTCGTGTGAATGCACGTCAGCGGCTGCACATGATTTGCGACGCGGACTCGTTTGTCGAAACCGATGCCGCGTTGCAATCTAAAAATGCGCTGGCATTTCCCGGTTACGACGAAAAACTGCAGCAGGCAAAACTCGCCAGCGCGGAGCGCGAGGCGGTCGTGTGCGGATTTTGTACAATCGGCGAATTGCAGGCGGCCATTTTTGTTATGGATCCCTATTTTATGATCGGCAGCATGGGCAGTGTGGTCGGCGAAAAAATCACACGGCTGTTTGAGGCGGCGACCGAGCGGAGCGTGCCGGTCGTTGGCTTTACGGTGTCGGGCGGCGCACGCATGCAGGAGGGCATTCTTTCGCTTATGCAAATGGCCAAAACAAGCGGTGCGGTCAAACGCCACAGCGACGCAGGCAATTTGTATATCTGTGTACTGACCGACCCGACCACGGGCGGTGTGACCGCGAGTTTTGGAATGCAGGCGGATATCATTTTGGCCGAGCCGTTTGCCCTCGTCGGGTTTGCGGGACCGCGCGTGATTGAGCAAACCATTCGCAAAAAACTGCCCGAGGAATTTCAGCGTGCGGAGTTTTTGCTCGCGCGCGGTTTTGTAGATGATATCGTCGACCGCCGCCACCAAAAAGCGCGCCTGACAACATTGTTGCGTCTTCATATCCGGGAGGTGCCAACATGCGGGAAAATCCACTAAGAGACAGATTGAAATTGCGGGCGCAGCAGCAAAATGCCGCCTATGAGAAGGTGTTGACGGCGCGCGAAAAGGGCCGCGCAACCGCGATAGATTTTATCAAAACGGTATTTACAGATTTTACTGAGATGCACGGAGACCGCCGCCACGGGGACGACAAGGCGATTGTCGCTGGTCTGGCCTTTCTGAACGAATTGCCGGTGACGGTGATCGGCATTGAAAAAGGTCACGAACTCAAAGAAAAAACGATGCGCAATTTTGGCTCTGCGCACCCCGAAGGCTATCGCAAAGCGCTGCGGCAGATGAAGCTTGCCGAGAAGTTTGGCCGCCCGGTGATCTGCTTTGTGGATACCGCGGGCGCCTACTGCGGCATTGACGCGGAGGAGCGCGGGCAAGGGCAAGCAATTGCGGAAAACCTTGTGGAAATGATGACGCTGCGCACACCGGTGATTTCGGTTTTAATCGGTGAGGGCGGCAGCGGCGGCGCGCTTGCGCTCGCGGTTGCGGACCAGGTGTGGATGCTGGAAAACGCAACCTATTCGGTGATTTCGCCCGAAGGCTGCGCGAGTATTCTTTGGAAAAACAGCGCAAAGGTCAAAGAAGCCAGCGAATGTCTCAAACTGACGGCAGAGGATATGCGCGCGCTTGATATTGTCGAGCATGTGTTTGCGGAGGATAAGGCATTGTTTTCAACATTGCAAACCGCGCTTTCTGAAGAGCTTGTGAAGCTGCGCGCACAGTCAATAGAAGTGCTGCTGGAAGCAAGATACCAGCGGTTTCGAAAGATGGGTGAAATAGAATGATCACAATTGTAACCGATTCAAGCGCATACCTCAAAAAGAAAGAGGCCATCGAACTGGGCGTCGTTGTGGTTCCGTTAAGATATCGGGTGAACGAACAGCAGTTCTACCAGGAATCGTACAGCGACCAAAACGGGGATTTTGAAGCGCTTTTGAAAGGCAATGCGAAAGTATCGACATCGCAGCCATCCGTCGGCGTTTTTTTAAGCTGCTTCCAGGAGGAGTTGACAAAGGGCAACCAGGTGTTGTGCATCACAATGTCCTCCCGTTTGAGCAGTACGTTTGGCGTTGCTTATGCGGCGACACGCCAGATGGAAACCAACGACGTACTGGTGTTCGACAGCCAAATGACGGCGGGCGGACTGTATTTGCTGATTCGGGAGGCGCGAAAGCTGATTGCTGACGGGCTGGAGATTGGCGAAGTGCTCAAAGCGCTGCCAGCAATCCGCAACCGTATTTCCATCGCGTTTTCGGTGGACGATATCACGCCGCTTCGAAACAGCGGCCGTCTCGGTTTTGTGCGCATGAGTGTGAGCACCATTCTCAACATCAAGCCGATTTTAAAATGCGAGGACGGCATCGTTGTCAACGACGGCGTCGCGCACGGCAGCACCGATATCATCCGCAAGCTCGTGGGGAAAATATCGCCGCAGGTTTCGTCTGTGGTGGTCAATTATATCCAAAATCAGCGGCTCGCGACTTATATTTATAACATTCTAAAAGCGCAGCATCCGAACATGAATGTGAAACTGCGTAAAATGGGCCCGATTCTCGCAATTCACCTGGGATTGCATGTGGTGGCTGTGTCCTTTATTACAACGTAAAAACGGGGAAAACCAATGGATTATTTTAAACAGTATTTCACCGAGCGCTTTGACGCGGACGGTGTGTTGTGTGCTTTGAGCATAAACTGTCCACAGCAGTTTAATTACGGCTATGATATTGTTGATTTCATTGCGGAAAAAGAGCCGAACCGCCGCGCGCTGCTCTGGTGCAATCCGGCAGGGGAAACGCGGACAATTACGTTTGGTGAACTTGCGGCGCGCAGCAACCAAGCGGCAAACGCGCTGCTCTCGCTTGGCGTCAAAAAGGGCGACAAGGTGATGTTGATTTTAAAGCGGCATTACCAGTACTGGCACACAATTTTGGGGTTGCACAAAATCGGCGCAATCGCGATTCCCGCAACCAACCAACTGACCGTAAAAGACATCGAATACCGGCTGCAGGCTGCTGATGTCTCGGCGGTGATCTGCACGCCAGACGGTGTGGTCGCCGATTTTCTCGAGACCGCGATTGACAATCTCGGGCAACCTGTTTTGAAGATGATCGTCAAAGGGGAGCGGCCGGGGTTTATTGATTTCGATGCGGCGGTCGCGGCGGCATCACCGGCGCTGGAGCGAATTTCAAACGACAAACACGATCCTATGCTGTTGTATTTTACTTCCGGCACGACCGCGTATCCTAAAATGGTTCTGCACGACTACAGCTACCCGCTTGCGCATTATTTGACTGCGAAGTACTGGCAAAACGTCGATCCGGACGGCGTCCATATAACAATTTCTGATACCGGATGGGCAAAGGCGTCCTGGGGTAAGCTGTACGGGCAGTGGATTGTGGGAACCACGGTTTTTGTTTATGATTATGACCGGTTTGACGCGTCAGAGTTTGTTGGGCTGATTGAAAAGCATAAACTGACATCCGTATGCGCGCCGCCGACCATTCTGCGCTACTTTGCCAAGACCGGTTTGGAGCGATATGACCTTTCGGCCGTAAAATACGCGACGACCGCCGGCGAGGCGCTGAACGCGGAAATTTATAAAATTTTTTGGGAGACGCAGCACATCAAGCTGATGGAAGGGTTTGGCCAAACAGAGACGGTGCTTTGTATTGGCAACTTGGTAGGCTCAAAAAATAAAATAGGGTCTCTTGGCAAACCGGTGCCGCTGTATGACGTGCAATTGATCGATGACAACTGCCGGCCGGTAAAGCCCGGAGAAGTCGGAGAAATTGCGATTAAGCGCAAGCATGGCGAAAATATCGGCATGATGCAGTGCTATTACAAAAGTGCCGAGCAGACCGCGGAAGCGTTTGCCGGCGGCTATTATCACACCGGGGATACCGCGTATGCAGACCAGGACGGCTATTTTTGGTATGTGGGGCGCAAGGATGACATCATAAAATCTTCCGGCTACCGAATTGGGCCGTTTGAAATCGAAAGCGTGCTGATGGAACATCCCGCCGTGCTCGAAGTTGCGGTGACCGCGGTGCCGGACGAAGAACGCGGCAATATCGTAAAAGCAACAATCATTTTGACCGATGCCTATTTACCCGATGACGCGCTGATTGCGGAACTGCAACAATTTGTCAAAGCGCGGACGGCGCCCTATAAATATCCGCGCATCATTGAGTTTGTGGACACATTGCCCAAGACGATCAGCGGCAAAATCCGCCGGGTGGAGATCCGCAAACAGGATCACGTGGCCGTCATTGGGCAGAAGTAAATTCGGCGCGTGTTCCACTGCTTTCATTGCGGGCCCCGACAGCGCGTGCTTTTTGTGCACAGTTTTGGCTTTTGGACGGCGGAAAACAGCATAAGTGTTTTCGACAATGCCCTTCGAAACGCTTGCGCGCGAACCGCGCGAAACACGGATGTTCTGTTTTATAAAAAGTGCTTGTGAATCAAAAAGAAAACAGGAATTCAAGCAAGACAATCAGATATGTATAAAAAACAAAGAACCCGCCGGATCGGCGGGTTCTTTGTTAAGAGAGATAACGCTAGAAAAAAGCAGCATTCAACTGTTCAATAACCTGTAGGTGTTCTGCCGGCGCGTCCAGCATGTTCCAGGAGAGAACAACCCCCTTACAGCCGGCCTGCTGCGCGATGGCAATGCCTTCTTGCACCGATTGCGGGCTGCTCCTGCAGATCGGCTCAATTTTATTGACCTCAATACCGGGGTAGACCGCGCCAAAGGCACACATCTGCCGCAAACGGCGCTTGCAGGTGTCCGGGTCGATCAGGTCGCCGCCGTTGATTTGCGAAATCGCGCTGGCGAGTGGTTCGCCGAGATTGTCCCGGATTGCCTGCAGTTCAAACGGAATGCCGGCCGGCGCGTTTGTCACACGATAGAGCATGGGTTTTGAAAAATCTGCTTTTGCAGCCAGAACGGAGACGTCCTGGCCCACAAAATCCGCAAGCGCCGGATCAAAGAGATCCAATCCAACTTTGTAGCCAGCAGCGTGAAACCGGTCGATCAACGCAGTCACACGCTTTGTGATAATCTCCCGTTTTAGGGTCATCAGCGCCTGCGCGCTGGGGGAAGTAGAGGAATATCGGAATGCAGGCGCTGATGATGGGAAGAAAGCTGTGGCGGCTTGCGCGGGTGTCAACCTCGCAAGCCAGCTTACGTCGATGTTGTGTTCGGTATAGAGCGCGCGGCAGCGGTCACAAAAGCAGCCTTTGAACATGGAAAAGCCGTTGGCAGGGGAAGGATAGCGAATCCGATCCAGAAACACGCCATCCAAATCGAGATTTTGGCAAATCGAATGGAAACTTTGATAGGTTGTTTCAATATTTTCGGGAGAGGAGACACAGCAAAAGGAAAATGACTCTTCGCCGTGTCCGATGTTCTGGCGGCTGCCGCCGCAGGAGACAAACGGCTTTGGAAAATTATTTTCCGAGAAAACCGGAAGCCAGAAAAATGCTTTGGCCTGATGCCGCTTTATAGTGGCAACGATCTCCTTGTTCAGCATGTGGTCTTTGTGCCAGCCAAAGATTACGGCTTCTGCCGGAAGACGGCAGAGCAAATCCGACAGCGCGGCAGATACGTTTTCCTTCGTAGTTATGCGGTCAAACGAACCGGTGTGAATTTGCAGGATATACCGCATGTTTCTTCTCCTAAAGACCAGCACAGATTGTAATACCAGTTGTGTCGGGCATCTACAGCAGGCAAACGCCGGGTATATCTTTCACCAGTGCGCCGGCATCGGGGTCGAGCAAAAATTCGCAGTTCGGATGCAGCTGCAGCACAGAAGCCGGCACATCGATCGTGATCGGTCCGCAGAGTGCTTGTTTGATAATCTCGGCTTTGTGCGCGCCTTTTGCGACGAGCACGATGCGACGGATGTGCATGATAGACCGAATACCGAGCGTGATGCCGGCCAGCGGATTGGGAGCAGGATAGTTGTTCTTTTTGCGCACGCGTTCCTCCAGCTCACCGCTGAGCCGGGTCAACCGCACATCGGAGTCAAACGGTGTGCCCGGCAAATTCATGCCAAGATGTCCGTCCATACCGATGCCGAGCATTTGCAGGTCTACACCGCCGCGGCGCTGCAGTTCCATTTCAAAAACACGGCACTCCGCGTCGAAATCGTCCGGATTGGTATCTGAAATCAAAAAATTGTCGTGCGGCATGCCGATAGGATTTACAATTTGGCTCAGCAGGGTTGCCCCGCAGGTGCCGGCAAATGTCTCCGGCACTTTGGCCATCTCGTCCACGCCAAACAGCGTGACTTTGGAGGTGTCAAACGGAAATTGTTTATAGATATCCGCGACGACACCGTGCATGCCGCCGGTGGTGTTGCCGGTGGAAAGCCCGATGACGGAATCGGGTTTCTGTGTAATTTGGCTGACGATGGTCCAACCGGCAAGAGAATCAAAGTGTTGTTCAGAGCGAGCGATGGTTACTTTCACGCGATAACTCCTTTTCATGCGGATCACGACGGACGGCGGCAAACCCAATTACCGCAGCGCCCTTTAACCCGATGGTCCGCGGATCGAGTGTTGTTTTGCGAATGTTGACGCCGGATTGTACAATCGCCTCCGGCAGAGCAGCCATAATTTTTGGAAAGATCCAGTCATCACAGAACAGGCCACCGCCCAAAACGATAGTTTCAGGTGAATAGGAGCAGATGACATTTCCAATCAGTACAATTAACGCGTAAACAGCGTCTTCGGCAATGGCCGTTGCCTGGATGTCACCGTTGTCTGCCAGCGCAAACAGGCGAATGGTATCCAGTTTGCCGCTTTGCAGCAGAGATGCAATTTGGGTAGCCGGGGAGGCCGCGGCAATTTTTTTGCAGCGGTCCAGTATGCCAAAACCGGAGGCAATTGCCTCCACACAACCGTGCCTGCCGCAAAAACAGACCACATCGCTGAAGCGGTCAACGACATAATGGCCGATTTCTCCGGCGTTGTTTTCATGGCCGCGCACCACCCGTCCGTCACAAATTGAGCCGGACGCAATGCCGGTTCCGACATTGACATAGGTGAAGTTTTCACATTCGGCGCCGCTTCCATAAGCGTGTTCCGCGGCGAGCGCGACCTTGACGTCATTGTCCAACACGCAGGGCACATGGTATTTTTCTGTAATGATCGACGCGAGCGGGATCGGTTGGTCATCGGCGTCGTTGTACATCAGGTACCAGATGCCCTTGTCAAAATCAATTTTTCCAACCAGGCCGATGCCAACCGCGGCAATTCGGTTTTGTCCCCAGCTTCGCGCCTGGATAAAAGCGTCCAGATTCTGCAAAACTGCCTGTGCAGCTTCGCTTTGTTTGCGAAACCCTGTTTTATAGATGCTGGTAGCGAGAATCTCGCCGGTTTCGGTGACTGCGCCAACCAACATTTTCGTTCCGCCAAAGTCAACAGCAATGCATATATCCTGATTGGTCATAGCAGTACTCCTTATTTTGCGAACATGCTATGAACGATTTCCAGCGTTTTCGTGTCATGTTCTTCGTATTCTTTGCTTAAAAAATCGGACCAGGTAAACACAATTGTACCGTCCGCGTTGGAATCCACAACCGTTTGCAACTCGTTTTTGAATTCTTCGTTTGAGATGGTCTCGGCGCGCCCTTTGCCCGCATGCATGCCTTCGGTATACAGCGCTTTGCCCTGCACAGTGCAGCACACATGCTTGCCGCCCGCCGCGAGTTTAAAGTAATTACCGGCATCGCCGATCCACTGGTGGGGCAGGCCGAGAATTTGGTTGTAACCCATCATCTCAAACACGTCGACCACGTCGCTCAGCAGCGCGGGATCCTGCCCGAACATCATTTTTCCATAGTTGCCGAAATGTGCGGGATCAAACGGCACGGTGTTGAGCATAATGATGCCGTCCGGATTGTATTTTTTGACAACGGCGCGGTATTTGCCAACAATATCATGGATCACGGCGCATTTGAACCGTGTCCACTCGTCACGGCAGTGCGCGCGGATCCATTGTCCAGGTGTCATGCCGACATTGCGCGGAACGGAGATACCGCTTTGCTGTTCAAATTTTGTTACACAGCGGTCGCAGAAACAATATTCTTGCCAGGCTTCGCCGTCGGTACCGGGCAGCCACAATTCCCAAAAACCCGGGAACCGCATAAAGCCGGTGAATACGCCATCCATAGCATAGTCGCGCATGGCGGACTCTATCCCTGCAAGAACGGCATCCGTGTATGCGTCACATGTTGGGCATGCACCGATATACCAATCTATTTTTTCAATTTTTTTGCCGTATTGATCGACGGGATAATTCCCGAATTGATCCATGAGATCTTCATGGAAACCATACCCGCCCTGGCCGATGTAGGCGATGCCGGCTTCTCGCAGCTTGTTGCGGAAAATGCCCTCATCGTAGTTGTTGTATTTATATGCATAGGCCTCCGGAATGCCGCCGGGCACCGCGGTATTGGCGCCGGGCAGGTGCTTGTTGTGGCACATCAGGAAATCTACACCCATGTATTTCAGTTTTGCAATGGCCTCGTCGTAGGACAGGTCGTATTTCCAAAACCAGTCGGACGAAGGCGCTTTTAATCCAAAATGAAAATCGTATATCATCGTGTCACCTTTGTTGCCGTGCGAGCGGCATTTTGCGAAAACACCGCCCGCACGATTCTCTGCAAATCTACGGTCTGATTAATAATCCGCTTCGTGCTCGGAGATGTTGTTGACGGTGGCGATTGGCATATCGATGATATATCTCTGATAGCTGCTGGTATCGAGCTCGCCTTTTACGATTTTGATGGCGGTTTCAATGCCAAGCTTCGCATCGATATAAGGGGACTGTGCCATCGTGCCATAGAGGATGCCGCTTTGGATTGCCTCAAATGTGGCTTTGCTTAAACCGGTGCAAACAACGGGGATCTCATAGCCGGCCTCTGCAACCACTTCCGCGGTCGCGGCGCCGGAACCCTGTGAAAAGACGCCGTCAATCTTGTCACCGTATTTTGTCAGGAACGCCTGCATTGCGGATTTTTCAAGCGCCGAGTCCCAATCGCAGGGCTGCGCATCCATGATTTTCGCATTTGGGGCATGTTCGGACATGTACTTATTCCAGCCTTCAGTGCGCAGCTGGGTGGTGGACTGGCCGGCGGTTCCTTCGATGACGACGACGTTGATCTCTTCTTCGGTGCCGTCGGCATAACCGAGCGCTTCCAACATAATGCTTGCGGCGATCTCGCCCTGCTTGTAGTCATCCGGGCCGGTATATGCGCTCAGATATTGCTTGCCGTCCGCGCCGGGCTCGTTGGAAACCGCGAGAACGGGGATACCAGCGTCATGCGCCTGTGCGAGCGCAGGGATAACCGCTTCGCCGTCCAGAGAGCAGACAAGGATGATGTCCACCTTTTGTACGATCAGGTCGTTGATGTCGTTGGTCTGCTTTTCGATGTTTCCATCTGCGCTCAGAACAACTGCCTCAACATTTTCATATTCCGGTATGAGTTTGTTGAACTCTTCGACATAGGCTGCAATGTACGGCCAGCCGAGCGACGGCTCGGACAGCCCAATTACAATCTTGTCGTCTGCCGGGTCTTCTTTTTGGCCGCAGGCCGCGAAGGCAAAGACCATGGCAGCTACCAGGAACAGGGTTAACAGCTTTTTCATAATTTTCTCCTTTTCATATATATCACGCTTGACGCGTGTGGCAACAGTGTAAGTGGCAATCCGAACAATCGAAACAACTTACGGATTTGCGCCTTTTTTGGCCGTGATTTTTTTGATCTGCTTGAAAAACTGATATTTAACGCGGGCAAGGATGCTCTTGACCGCTTCCGCGTCCATGGCAATGACAAAGATGACAATGGCGCCGCGGATGAGTGTTTGGTAGTAAGACATGGTGCCCATGAGATTCATCATATTGTTGAGAATGCCCAAAATCAGAACGCCGATGATGGTGCGCAGCATATTTGCCTTACTGCCCGTAAGTTTGTTGCCGCCGATGATGATCGCTGTCATCGCGGTCAGCGAGGCGTCGCCCGCGACGACAGGGGAGCCGGATCCGAGCTTGGAGGCGAGAAATATGCCGCCGATTGATGCTGTCACACCGCAGATTGTATGCGCCAGAATGAGCGTGCGGTTCATGTTGATGCCCGCGCTCCAGCCCGCCTCGCGGTTGCTGCCGGCGATATAAATATAGTGACCGGATCGTGTCTTTTTCAGATAGACCTCGTACACAATTGCGAGGATAATAACGGTGAGAAATGAGTAGGGCAAAAATCCCAGCCTTCCCATGGCAAGCGCACCGAAGGTCTTATTCCACAGCGTGATGGGATAGGTATTTGTAATGCCGAGGGCAATGCCCTTGATCAATATTTGTGTTGCCAAGGTCGAAATAAACGGGTTGATCCCGACGAGCGCAATCAGCACCCCGTTTAAAAATCCGGCGCCGAGGCCGATGAGCAGTCCGAGGCCGATGGACAATCCCACCGAGATGCCGTCGCGGATGCCCATCATTGTGATGACGCCTGTCAGCGACATGACGGAGCCGATCGACATATCAAATCCGCCCGTAATGGCCACCAGCGTCAGCCCGACGGCGGCGATGCCAACCGGCGCAATTTGCTGTAGAATATTGGTGACATTGCCTAGCGTAGCGAAGCTCTTGTTACTGCTCAACCCGATGAAAATCAGGAGCAAAAGCAGAAAAATGGATTTGTATTGGACAAAGAAATTGGCAGTTGTTTTGAGGATTCGTTTCATCCGTTTTTCCTCCTCGTAACCACTTGCAGTGTAACAGCGGCAATCAGGATGAGCCCCCGAACCATGAGCTGGTAATTGTAAGAGATATTCAGCAGGATCATCGCGTTGACAATCATTACCATGATCAGTGCGCCGACAATGGAGTTAAAAATATTGCCCTTGCCGCCTGCGAGACTCGTGCCGCCCAGCACGACGGCGGTGATCGCCTCAAATTCATAGCCGATACCGGTCTGCGGCTCAAACTGCCGCACCCAGGAACCAAGAATCAGCCCTGCAATCGCGGAACAGCCGCCGAGGATGGCATAACAGGTGCAGCGCGTCCGTTTCACATGGATGCCGGACAGTTTGGCGGCGGCAGGGTTCGCGCCGGTCACCTTGACCTGCTGACCGAAATTGGTGCGGGACAATACAAGCTGCGCGATGATTGCGAGCGCGAACATGATATAAACTTGCGCCGGGACGCCGCCGATAATCGCGGTGCCGATTTTGGAATATAGGGTATGGAAGTTATTGGTATAGCTGGTCAGCATCGTGTAGCTGCCCTTGGTATAAATCAGCGTCATACCGAGAACGGCATACTGCATGCCCAGCGTTGCGATAAAGCCGTTTAGATCTAATATGCCAACGAGGAAACCGTCGACCAAACCGATGGTAATGCCCAGCAAAATGGGAAGCGCAATGGCGATAAAAGTGCTTTTGGCGTCCGCCGGCCCCAGCCGCATGGCAAGCACACAGCAGATACCCATGATCGCGCCCGCAGAGAGGTCGAAACAGCCGCTGACAATCACAAACGTCATGCCGATGGCGATGATACCCACAACAACTGCTTCGCGCAGCATGCTGATGATGTTGGCCGAACTCAAAAAGCTGGGTGCGAAGAGTGTGGTGAGAACAATAATGCCGACAAAGAACAGCCAGATACTGTAATCCAGAAGAATGTTCGGCAATATGTTTTTTGCAGTTTTAAGTTTATGTTCTAGCATGCTGCCATCCTCTTTATCCTTCCGCTGTCGCAAGCGTCATAATTTTTTCCTGCGTCGCTTCTTCTGCGGGGAGTTCTCCGGAAATACGGCCCTCGTGCATCACTATAATCCGATCGGCTACCGCCAGAATTTCCAGCAGTTCGGAGGAAACCACGATAATCGACATGCCCTGCTGTGCGAGTTCCGAGAGGATGCGGTAGATTTCGGTTTTCGCGCCGACGTCGATGCCGCGCGTCGGTTCATCCAGGATCAGGATATCCGGGGTATTTGCGAGCCAGCGGGCAATGACCACCTTTTGCTGGTTGCCGCCGCTCAGCCGCTTGACGATCTGGACGACGCTCGGTGTATGAATATTTAGCTTCTTTTTATATTCTTCCCCCAGCTTTTTTTCCGCCGTGATGCTGCGGATGCCGCTCTTTTTGCGGTAGAGCTGTGCAACGCTGACGTTCGACCAAACCGACATATCCAAGAAGAGCGCCTGTTGCTTCCGGTCTTCGGGCGCAAACCCGACGCCGTTTCGAATCAGCTTACTGGGGTGGGATAACCTGCATTTTTTGCCGTGGATGTAGACTTCGCCGGATTCGAGCGGATCCATTCCGAATAAAGCGCGCATGGTCTCGCTGCGCCCGGCGCCGATGAGACCGGCAAACCCAAGAATCTCTCCTTTTTTCAGCCGGAATGAGACGTCTTTGACTTTGTCGTTGCACAGATGCCGCACATCCAACACATAATCGGCGGCAAGTGTCGCGGTGGCATTGCGATGGAAATCAACCGTGTCCTCGCGCCCGACCATCAGGGAGATAATGCGCTTGATTTCGATTTCTTCTTTTTCCAGCGTTGCGATGTAGGTGCCGTCCCGCAGCACTGTCGCGCGGTCTGCGATCTTTTTGATTTCATCCATGCGGTGGGAAATATAAACAATACCGATGCCGCTTTTTTTGAGCTGTACAACACGCTCCAACAGGTTGTTGACGTCCGCATCGGGCAGGGAAGAGGTCGGCTCATCCATGATCAGGATGGAGGGCTGCTGTGAGAGCACTTTTGCAATCTCAACCAATTGGCACTGGGCCACGGTGAGACGTTGGATCTGGTCGGTTGGCTGCACGTGGATTTGCAGCTCGTCAAGCAGTTTTTGGGTATCATCGTACAATTGCCGATGGTTGATCATTCCAAGCTTTTTGGGCTCGCGGCCCATAAAAATATTTTCTGCGACAGTGAGGTGGGGGGCGAGCATCAATTCCTGGTAAACGATGCCGATGCCTTTTTCTTTGGCGGCTGCCTGCGAGGGAATTTCCGTTTTTTCACCGTTTAGCAAAATCGTGCCGGCGTCTTTGTTGTAAACGCCGCAGAGAATTTTCATCAGCGTGGATTTGCCTGCGCCGTTCTCGCCCAAAAGCGCATGGATCTCGCCGGCGCGCAGGTCAAAATTGACATCTTTGAGCGCGGCAACGCTAAAAAAGCTCTTGGATATCCCTTGCATAGAAAGCAACACTGAATCAGCCATGCGGTCCTTCTCCATTCCACCTAAAACTGAAAGACAGTTAATTCACAGATTTTAAGATACTGTAATCCATTTGGCGCTGTATCAAGGCGACAGCGCCGCCGAGAATACTGGCCATGGAATCGATTTTTGATTTCTCAATCACAATGTTTTGATATATTTTCTGGCGGATGCTGTCGATCAGCGGTTCCGCCGGCCCCATGATTTCTCCGGCCAATACTATTTTTTCGGTATCCATAACCGTGCTGATGATAATAATGACCTTTGCCAAGGTCTCAACAAAATTGCGTACAATTTCGACAGACCACTTTTCCTGCGCAAAATAATCTTCAAACAAATCCTGGAAGGAAATCGCGTTCAATGCCGCGGGAGACAACATATGTCGCAGTTTGTTTTTTGCCTGTTGCTCAAGGCCGACACCCGCGATGGCCTGTTCAACAGGACCATAGTCCTGGTGCACGCTTGCAAAATCATTGGAAGACAACACGATATGCCCAAGCTCACCAGCAGCGTTATTTGGGCCACGGTAGATCGCGCCGTCTACAATAAAACCAACGCCAAGCCCTTTTCGCAGATGGATGAGGGCCAAATTGTAAATACCGTCGCCGCGGCCAAACCACATTTCGCCCAAGGCGGCAGCATTGGAGTCGTTTTCCACGGCGACTGGAACGGGGAATCGCGCCTCGATCATGGCTTGCAGCGGGAGATTCTCCCAACCAAGGCCGGGAATCACGGCGACCTCGCCAGTGCGGTGATCGGTTACCCCCGGTACGGCAATCGAAATGCCGCGGAATACCCGGCTGCTTGCGGTGACAAAGGTATACAGGGATTCGATGACTTTAAATACTGCGGACAGCGCTTGATCAGGATCATTTGCGGGAAAGGTACAATGTTCAGCCTGCAACGTATTCGCGGCAAGATCGATCACATAACCTCGAATCATGCCGTCACCGACTTCAAGTCCAATAGAGATGTTGTTCTCCGCGTCAAACTCCACGAGTGGGCGTTTTCTGCCGCCGCTATGTTCAAAATCCCCGGAAAATTTGACGAACCTCTTTTCAATGAGGTCATCGATGATGCGCACGACACTTGGCAGGCTTAAATTGAGCTCATTTGCGATCACAGCACGCGAGGCACCCTTGTGAATGCGGATGTACTCCATCACAGCGGTTTGGTTGATGCTCCGCATTCTGGAAGGGGTGATTGATAATAGTGTTTTCATGCGTGCCGTTCCTTTTGCCTGTATTTGTGCTCATTATACCGAATAAAATCGCAAAGTTCAATAGTTACTTACATTTCGCAAGTATATAAATTTCTCCCAAATATTTGTTTATTTTGTCAAAAATGATTAAAATTCAATAAATTAACTGCCTATTATACCGGAGAGACGTAGGTTTACATTTGAATGCCCCCAAATAAACCCTAAAAATCGAAACAGTTTCGGATCTCGTTTGCGATCTTTTCTTTAGTCATAGAATGCAAAAATGATACCGGATTTATCATAAAATCCGTTTCGTTTGAATACAAAGATGGGTAATAAAAACAAGGCGGCGCAAAAAGTGAGAAGCAGAACCTATCGGCATCGCCTAGGCTTTTCGTTGGCAGTTTCATCGGTTTGTCCCTATATAGTTGTCACACGGCAGTGA
Source organism: Oscillospiraceae bacterium (assembly GCA_031547945.1). Lineage (GTDB taxonomy): Bacteria > Bacillota > Clostridia > Oscillospirales > Ruminococcaceae > JAVBRN01. The sequence continues at coordinate 105,638 of JAVBRN010000003.1, forward strand.
ATCTGATCCTTGCAGTTGTCTCGCAAGACCGGGCGCCGACGCAGTGTCTCGAACTAAAGACTGATAATGCCAATCCTGCAATTCGAATCGGCGGCGTACTTCTGAAGCAAGCGAGTGACATGCTCATAAAAGGTAGGGAAAACCCGATGCCGACGAAGAGGTCTTGGCGCTGATACCGCATTGCGCACAACGTTTCTAAAATCCAAACTGGTACAGAACAGGGGAGTTGCGATCGAACGGCATCCTTGGGGAATGGCTTGGGCCAATCGGTTGGCTAGATATAGCGCGTGATTGCTGGAAACAGCAAGCAAGCGGACGAAATCAACCGGCGAGCGCAGGCTGGCAATGACCGCAAACGGCTATTTTTTTGCATAGTTTGCCTATTGACGAAGCCGGTGGGACTTCTTGCGCTGGCGTTGCCCTGTGTTACCAGCGGCACCTGATAGTATATATAGGGTACGTTCGCTTGGCACCTCGGCGTTTTTTGCTTGAAACGACAAGCTTCGATACGCGCTTGTCGCCATCAATATCTCTGCGGTGACTTGTGTTGAAATCAAAGGATGCTGCCGCAGCGCTTCGGCTCCCGTTGCAATTGGGCTTTGCTGTATCTGTATGCAGGGCAAAAAACTGATCGCGCGTACGCCGTGCCCCCCGGCATTGCCGGGGGATGTTTGGATGACAATAAGAATCGACATCCTAAAAAGGATGTCGATTCTATCTGATTCGTATTCAACAAAGTTTTCTGGCTTGCGATCGTGCGTATCCAATTGCTGATGGTGCTCGTGCCCTGCGAGAACACTGCGGCTCGATTCGAACAACGTCGATAACCGCGGCCGTCTGCGATAACACCGCAGCTGGCTGCGCATTTGCGTTACGGGGGATATAAACAATTTCTGCTAAAGTAGTTGTCGCGGCGGCTGTCTCAAAACCGGGGTCGGCGTGTGTTTCGTCCAAATCCAGCGCCAGTTTGCTTGTAACCGGCTGATGTGAAAACACGTCGGTGCTGTAAAGAAAGAGCGCTGCGTCATACCCGGCAAAGTGCAGGATATCGTCCAGCTCCTGCATCGTCTGGTTGGTATAGCGCAGGTCGACAATGCAGATTTCGCTGTAATCATCGAGCAACAGCGGCAGCAGGCTGTGCGCATAGGAGTCTTTGAATACAACGAGTTTTCGGCCGGTCTGGGACGCCGTTTGAATGACAGCGTAGGGCTGCACCTGGCCGAGGAAGTAGGAATACTGATCTTTGACCTGCAAAAAGGAATCGAAGTAAATGCTGTTATAGTCTGTCCACGACTTGCCGTTAAAGACCGAATAACCTACGGCAGAACCGTGTTGAAAGACATACATCGAGTCCGCCTTAATCAGCGGAAACCCTGTTTTGGAGTGATAGGTGCCATAAAAGTGATCGCTGACCAGCGAGGCGCGGCAATCTATCATGGAAGCGGGGGTCAACCCAAGCGCAGAGGCAAGTTTTGTATATGCGAGATAAGCGCCGTAGCTCGTCCAGTGATGGTCGGAGCGATAATAGATATATTCCTCGTGGTGTTCAAGCAGGATTTTATAAAGATCCGCGCCGGTGATGCCAGGCGGCAGCGCGCCGTAAACCTGCTCGATATATGCAATTTCATCCCAGCCGACAGCAAAAGTTGGCATGTTCTGGGGTTGGACAGTGGCAGCGCTTGGGACAAGCGCAACTGTGCAGGGAAGCCCATATTTTTGCGCAAACACAGTGATGCCATCGATATTTTCCTGTGTTCTGCTGTCGTCGGGCAAAGCCATATCGCCGAGCAGCGCACCTTTTCCAATATAGACATCGTTCAGTTCTCGTTTGCCAACGGAATAATCGATCATGGACTGGCTGCTGACCCAGAATGGACGCCCGGCGAACTGATCGTTGAGCCAGGTGTCAACAGCATTCATATACTCTCCGTCGAGCAGGGTTTCCATAGAAAATTTCGGAAATGTGGCAAGATAGCGGTTTTCAGACTGGGAAAATTCCTGCTCCGGTGTGATCAGATTCCAGAAGATCAATCCGGCCCAAAGCGCGACAAAAATGAGTAAAAAACTGAGATTCTTTTTTTTCATGGTGCGCACCTCCTAAAACCGGAAATAAAGGAAAGGATTATAGCTGCTGTTGACAATAGAGGCCACACAGGCCAGGAAAACAAGCAGGTAGCAGGCCGTGGTCGCAACCCAGAGCCAGCGCCGCCTGCTTTTCTCGACTTTTTGCAAGACTTTTTTAAAGTGCGGAAGCGAGAAGTAGGTCGCCACCGCCAATAGCAGCGCGTACTGCAACAGATAAAAGATCGCGCGGTCATTCCAAACGGGCAGCCCGCTCAAACCAAACATACCGCGCAGATAGTCGCCCATCGTGACGCCGACCAGATCCTCGGCTGAGAAAATGACCCAGCTGATGATCACAAACAACATAGTATAGATATGCTGGATCCAGTGCGGTACTTTTTCCCAGAATTGGAACAAAACAAACTTTTCCAAAATAAGCAGCACGGCAAAGTAAAGGCCCCAGATCACAAAGTTCCAGGAGGCGCCGTGCCATAAACCGGTCAGCGCCCAGACAACGAGGATGTTAAACACCTGCCGGAAATTTCCCTTGCGGTTGCCGCCGAGCGGAATGTAGACATAGTCGCGGAACCAGGCGCCCAGCGTCATGTGCCAGCGCCGCCAGAATTCCGTGATACTTCGTGAGATATAGGGCGTATCAAAGTTCTCATCAAACGTGAGGCCGAACACCCGCGCGAGCGCGATTGCCATATCGGAATAGCCGGAGAAATCGAAATAGATTTGGAATGTGAATGCCAAAATACCGATCCAATAGAGCAGGACAGAGGGCGCACCGGCTTGTCCGGTTGATATTTGGTTCCACAGGAATCCCAGGTTGTTGGCAAGCAGCACTTTCTTTCCCAAGCCGACCAAAAACCGCCGCATACCCTCGGAAAAGCCGTCGCGCGTGATCTCGTGGCTGTCCAGATCCTTTTCGACGGTCACATAGCGCACGATCGGGCCGGCGATAATTTGTGGAAACAGCGTGGTATAGCAGAGATAGTCGTAGTATTTCTTTTCCGCTTTGGTCGTGCCGCGGTAGACGTCGATTGCGTAGGACATCGATTGAAATGAGTTGAACGAAACGCCGATGGGCAGTATGATCTTCGGATCGGCAATCGAGGCACCGAACAACAGATTGATGTTGGACACAAAGAAGTTTGTATATTTGAAAAAGATGAGAACGCCCAGGTTGCAGCCAACACCGATCAGCATAAACAGCAACCGACGCTTTTGGTTGTCGCGGTTGCGCTCCATCATGCGGCCGCATACAAAATCCACCACCGAGAGCGCCAGCATAACAGGTATAAACCGGATTTCACCCCACGCAAAAAAAAGCATGCTGGCTAAAATCATTACGCCGTTTTTCAGCTTTTTTGGCACGATCATGTATAGCACGATCAGCGCCGGCAGGAAATAGAACAAAAAAGCAACGCTGCTAAAGACCATCTTCGCCTCCGCGGGGGAGTTTATTGTAGTTTGGCTTTTCAGCCGGGGATTAAAACAAAAGACACGGTTTTTAGCAGCACTTGAACCCGTGGCCACAAAAACTGTGCAAGACAAAAGCACGCAAAAGCGCATATACAGGCAATTATAAAGGAAAACAATGTGAAAAACAATCTATCTTTGACGAATGCATAGATTTATATAGAGTCATTCCATAAAAAACAGAAGTTTAGGATGTGCCGGCCGGGTCTGTTATAACCGCAGTACAGAACGATGATGATTGCGTCAGAGAATGCGCCGGGAACATACACAAAAAGACTCTGCGTAGCGGCTCTTTTGATTAGAAGAAAATTCCCGGAAAAATTCTCGAACCGAATTTTCCGGGAATGGGACGCGGTCGAATTGAAACTCCAAAAAAAGAAATGTCCGTTTGTTTCTGCTGCAGCGGTTTTAAAAATGCGTTTCCACAACAAGCTTGCCTTGTGCCCGCAGTTTTTCAATCAAAAGTTTCAGAATTGTTTTGCGTGCGCGGACGCCGGTTTGCTTGAATAGCATATCCTCGTGCGCCTGGTTGACAGCGCCCCCGACGAATAAATGGACCACGTCCGCCTGCGCGAGCAGGATGCACAGGGAATGCACAACCGAGCTGCCGGAAAGCTGTTCGGGCGGGACGTCAAGGAGATTATATACCTGGTTGAGCATGAGTGCGCCCTCGGTCGTCAGCTCTATTCCCTCAATGTGATAAACAGGCGGCGCACCAAGCGCCAAGTTTTGGCTGATCATTTCCACTTTTTTGTCCAGTTCCCGTGAGACGATGTTGGCGGTTGTGGAGCCGCATACAACCTTAATCCCGGCTGAACGCATAAACGTATCTACATATGTATTGTCCAAAGCAGCTTGTGAGGGCGGCCCGGTGAGGATCGAAAGCTCTTTTGCCTCCCTGCAATGCACAAATAAAAGCGTGGTATCGTCTTCATAGTGATCCTGCATGAGCCTGGAACACATATGGACAATCTCCCGTGGCAGCTGTTCAGCCGCCGCGTGCCTATAATTCTTATTGACATATCGAACAATGCCTTCGGGGCCAATGCCCAAGCCGTAGCCGTGACCCAACCCTGCCTGGGTAACACCGTCCGAGCACAGTATCAAAGCTTCGCCGATTTCCAGAGAACCGGTGGCTTCACCAAGCGCCTCGTATCCCACCGTATAAAAGTGCGGATTTAAAATGCTCGCCACGCCGTTTTTGAGCACAATCGCGGCGGGCGATTCATAGGTATACACTGTAAAAGATCCGTCTGGCAGCAGCACTGCCGCGGAAAAGGCAGAAAAGGGAATATCAGTTTCCCGCGCTTTGTGCATCGAGGCCGCGATCGTCTCGCAGGCGGTGCGCAGAGAGATGCCGCGGCGCACCAGCTCCAGCATGCGCTCCGCACAACTGATCGCGGCGATATTGGCATAAACGCCCGAACCGACGCCGTCGCAGAGAATAAAGACCGATCCCTCCGGCATACGCGCGCAGAGGCAGGTGTCTCCGCAGACGTCCTGCCCCTGTTTTTTTTCTTGACAGATTGTTTGCTCAAAAAACTTCATGATTTCACATGCTCGATTCGGATGGATATGTGGCAGACGTCTCGGGTGGTTCGTACAAATCGATGATGCGTTTGGCCAGTTCTTCACTCTTCGCCGTGCTTTTGCCGAGATAGTGTGCCATCTCCTGCGCAAAGCTGATTTGATGATCAAGAAATTCGCGCGCGTGCAGCAATGTTTGTGATTTGATCAAATCGAGCTGCTTGCTGTCGTATTTCAGTTTGGAAATATCCGCATAGATCCCGACATACTGGTTGTCTTCGCGCAAAGCATAGAGAATCTCGTGATATCGGATGCCGTACTTTGTCTGGACGGACTCATATATCTCTGATTTGCCGGCGACAAGCTGCTCAAACCCGTCGGTGTTTACAAGGTAAGAGATCTTGCGCCCCAAAATGCCGTTATTGCATAGAAACATTTTCTGAAAGGCGGGATTCATACGGAGGATCGTTAATTCGCCGTCGAGTACGACGATGCCGTTTGGCGTGGTCTCGATAATTTTGTCGGTGCGCTGCTGGGACAGACGCCGGATATAAGGCAGGCACATGTCGAGCTCGGCCATGCCGCTCGCGACGGCCGCCGCGTTTTCCAAACAGGATTTGTAACCGCAGGCGCCGCAGTTGAGCTGTGTAGCTGGATTGGATTTTCCGGTCAGTTCCAGGATTTTCTGAATCTCTTTTGCGCTGGGCGGATTCCCCATTTCCGAGTCGATCGACACAGGGGAAAAGGCCGCGTTGTATGCGACTTCGGTTGTGTCTTTTTTGTCCGGCGCCGGCGCTTTGTTCGCATAGGCGATGACATCCTGCCGACGCGAAAGCAGATTGCTGTCGGTCGCGATCGCGGGGCCGCCCACGCAGCCGCCTTTGCAGAACAGCGGTTCTACATATTGATATTTCCAGTTTGGCGTTGCATTTTGCAAAAGATCCATGACGTCGGTAACGCCGCTTACATGTACGATGGAAGCGCTTTCGACGTCGCTGCTGATGCCGCCGGTTTTCAGCATGCCGCCCTGGATGGGGAACAAGCGCGCCGCGCCGATCTCGCCGCTGTTTTCAAACGCGCTCTCGGCGCAGTTTTCCAGACGGATTTGTTCCTCGGCCAGCCATTCCTTTAACTCCACGAAGGTCAGCACCGCATCGACAGCGCCGGCATTTTCCGGGCGAAGCGCCTCCTGTTTTTTTGCGGCACACGGGCCGATAAAGACAACAGCGCAGCCCGGATATTCCGCTTTGAGAAGCCGCGCATGCGCGATCATTGGCGAGACAACCGGAATGAGCGCATCGATCATGTCGGGGCGGTAGGTTTCAATATAGTTGACAACGGCAGGGCAGGCGGTACAAATACCGCCCTGTCCATCGTTCGCAAACGACTTGTCGGTGATATATTTTGCGCCGCGCGCGGTTTCGCCCACATGGCGAAATCCAAGCCGACGTAGTGCCGAAGGCAAGCGGGAAGCGCTGCCTTGACCAAAAGCCGCGACAAAGGAGGGCGCGATGCTGGCAACCACCACGGGTTTCTCCCGCAGCAGAGTTTTAGCATCCTCCAAGGTAGAGAGAATCATTTTCGCGTGCTGGGGGCATTCCCGGACGCAGGTGCCACACTTGATGCACAACTCGTCCACAACACGTGCCTGGCCGCCGCGCACTTTGATCGCCTTGACCGGACAGGCGCGCACGCACCGATAGCAGTCCTGGCAGTTTGCCGTCACGGTATAGATGGTTTTGCTTTTCATGGGGACACCTCCGCACGCATCGTCGCAAAGTCCGCTAAGCTGCGTTTTGCTTTAAAGAAACAAAGCAAAACATCCGCTCGCTCCCTTGCGCCTCCTCTGCGCAAAAAGGCACGACCTTGCCGGCGAAGCACTTGTAAACGCTTTGTTTTTTTACGCCGGCCCTCGGTCTGCCACCTTTTTACGCTTTTGCACATAACGAAAATCGAGTATCTGACAACTAACGACTAACCGTGCAAACTTGCGCTGCAGCGCATTCGTCTTGAAGCGCAGCCGAATGTTTCACGGCCCATTGCTTGTCATTTCCGCAAGCAGCCGCGATCGGGCGTCGGCTGGCTTGTAAACGCGCCACCTGTTCGCGCTGATCCGATCTACCACCTGCTTGCGGTATTGCGCACCGAAGGCGCGCTTTTATAACGAATATCTAGTACCTAACAACTAACGACTAACCGCGCAAACTTGCGCTGCAGCGCATGTATGGAGAAACGATTTTACAGGGGTATTGCGCATCCTCTTCCACAGAAAGGCACGGTTTTGGCGGCAAAGCACTGACAAACGCTTGCTTTTACACCGTCTGGCGTCTGTGTCTCTTTCGGGCTGCATACCTGCGATGCGCTTTCGCCTTTGACTTTCATGAAATGTCCAGCAACGAACAACGACTACAGTGCTTTCGTAATCTCTGCAACCGCCAAATCCAAATCGCAGTGTTCGAGGGTCTTGCCGTTTACAACAACGACAGGTCCTTTTTTACATTGTTTGCCGCAAAATGAGGCGCTGAATTCCACTTCCTGGTCCAGATTGTGCTGACGGATATAATCGATCAACTGGGTATACAGTTTCTGCGAACCCCGCAAGTAACAACTGGTGCCGAAGCAGATCGAAAGTGAAACTTTTTTATTGTTTGCCTGGTTGAGCAGAAAATCGTCTTGCAAAATGCGCCGGCGGTTTTCATACGAGGTGTGTAACAACTTGTGCGCGTGTTCCGGATTCATCTCATCGTGATAAATCTGCTGGATATAGGGGTTTTCAGAGGAGATATGAAATTGCAGCATTTTGTCGTTGTCAAACAGGCCTTTGGCGCGTTGTGCAGCCGCCGTGCGATCACTGCTCACCGGCTGGCCGCCGCCATTCGTACAGCCGCCGCAGCAAGCCATGACCTCGACGAGGTCAAACGCAGCTTCGCCGTTGCGAATCTGGTCGATCAAGGCGCGCGCATTCGCAAGCCCGCTGACCACCGCGAGCCGCAGCGTTTGGCCGCCAATTTCAATTTCGGATACGGTGGTACTGTTGTTGCCGCGGAATTGCTTAAAGTCCTGCGTCACGCCTTTTTCCAGCGTGTCCGCCGCAAAGCGCAATACCGCCTCACTTACGCCGCCCGAGCTGCCAAAGATCACACCGCCGCCGGTGGAAAAGCCGAGGGGCATATCGAACGAGCCGAGTTCCAGATTGTTGAAGTCGATGCCGCTTTCCTGGATCATGAGCGCGAGTTCGCTTGTAGTGATGACATAATCAACGTCGGGATTTCCATTCACTTTGAACTCGTCGCGGTTGGCCTCAAACTTTTTTGCGGTGCAGGGCATGATAGAAACGACCACCAGATTTTCGCGCGGAATCTGCAGCTCTTTTGGCAGCCGCTCTTTGCAGTAAGAGCCAAACATTTGTTGCGGCGAACGGCAGCTTGAAAGGTTAGAGAGCATCTCGGGATAATACTGTTCCGCGAATTTAACCCAGGCGGGGCAGCAAGAGGTAAAGAGCGGCAGATTCTCGCCTTTGGCGCGACGCTCCAGAAATTCCCGGCCCTCTTCAATCACAGTCAGGTCCGCGCCGAAACTGGTGTCGAAGACCTGGTCAAATCCCATGCGGCGCAGCGCGGAGATAATTTGGCCAATTGTCGTTGTGCCGGGTTTGTTGCCGAAATACTCGCCCAGCGCGACGCGCACTGCAGGGGCAATTTGCACCACGACAGTTTTTTCTTTGTTATGCAGTGCCTGCCAGACCTCTTTGATCTGATATTTGGGCATAAGTGCGCCGACCGGGCATGCCTTGATGCACTGGCCGCAGTTGACGCATTCGATCTCGCCCATGCCCTTGTTGAAGCAGGTGACAACCTTGGCGTCTGAGCCGCGGAACGCGAAATCGAGCGCGCCGACCGATTGGATCTCGTTGCAGGTGCGCACACAGTCGCCGCAAAGAATACATTTGCCGGGGTCGCGCACAATCGCGTCCGAAGACATGTCCACGGGCTGTACAGTGTTTACTTTTTTGAATCGGATTTTGTCAATGCCCATCTGCTTCGCTACTTTTTGCAGTTGGCAGTCGCCGCTCTTGGGACAGCTGGTACAGTTGCTGTCGTGGTTGGCAAGCATCAGTTCGATGATCATTTTGCGCATGTCCCGAATCTGCTGCGTGCTGGTATGTACCACCATGTTCTCTTCCACCGCGGTGGAGCAGGCGGGCACAAGGCCACGGCCATCCACCTCGACCATGCACATACGGCAGGCGCCGTAAACGCTTATTTCCGAGTGGTAGCAAAATGTGGGCAATTTGATATTAGCTTTTCGAATGAGTTCCAGCAGATTTTTTTCGCCTTCGTATACAACAGGCATATTGTCGATGACAACAGTTTTCATAGGCATACGGGTACCTAACCTTTCACAATCGCGCCGAATTTACAGCTCTCAACACAGGCGCCGCATTTAATACATTTGGCTGGATCGATCGTATAGGGAACGCCTTTCGCACCTTCAATCGCGCCGACCGGGCATTTCCGCGCGCAGAGGCTGCAGCTTTTACAGGCGTCTTCGATAATGGCGTACGACGCCAAAGCTTCACAGTTACCGGTGGGACAGCGCTTTTCAAACACATGCGCATGGTATTCGTCTTTAAAGTATTTTAAAGTGGAGAGCACCGGATTGGGCGCTGTTTTGCCAAGTCCGCACAGCGAGCCAACCTTGACCATTTTCGCGAGGTCTTCGAGCAGAACCAGCGTTTCCGCGGTGGCGCGTCCCTCGATAATGTCGTCGAGCAACACAAGCATTTGGCGGGTACCCTCGCGGCATACGACACACTTGCCGCACGATTCATTCTGGGTAAACTGCATAAAGAAACGCGCGATCTTGACCATGCAGGTGTTCTGGTTCATGACGACCAGGCCGCCCGAACCGATCATTGCGCCGACCGACTGCAGGTTGTCATAGTCGAGCGGCAGATCGAGATGTTCCTGTGTCAGGCAGCCGCCCGACGGGCCGCCGATCTGTACGGCTTTGAAATCGCTGCCGCACAGGCTGCCGTCGTCGCCCACCACGCCGCCGCCGATATCGTTGACGATCTCGCGCAGCGTTGTGCCAAACGGCACTTCGATCAGGCCGGTGTTGACAACATGTCCGGTGAGCGCAAATGTTTTCGTGCCCTTTGCGGTCTCGGTGCCAAGCCGCTTATAGGCGTCAGCGCCCATGCGCAGAATGACGGGAACGGTCGAGAGGGTCTCGACGTTGTTAATAAGCGTCGGTTTGCCGAACAGGCCTTTTTGCGCGGGGAAGGGCGGTTTGAGCGTCGGCATGCCGCGCTTGCCTTCGATGGATGCGATCAGCGCGGTTTCCTCGCCGCACACAAACGCGCCTGCGCCCTCCATTACATGGATATCAAAGTTTTTCGCAGAACCGAATATATTGCTGCCGAGGATGCCGTTGGCGCGCGCAGTTTCGATCGCGGTCTTGAGCCGTTTGACTGCAAGCGGATATTCAGTGCGCACATAGATATAGCCTTCGGTTGCGCCCACGGCCATGGCCGCGATAATCATGCCTTCCATCACACTGTGGGGATTGCCCTCCATGACGCAGCGATCCATAAATGCGCCGGGGTCGCCCTCATCGCCGTTGCAGATGACATATTTGACGTCGCTCTCGTTGATGCGGGTGAGATCCCATTTGCGGCCGGTGGGGAACCCGCCGCCGCCGCGTCCGCGCAGGCCGGATTCGAGCATGACGTTGCAAATCTCAGTGTCGGTCATTTCGAGCACCGCTTTGCGTGCCATAAAGTAACCGTCATTCGCGATGTAAGCGTCAAGATCGTTGACGTCGATATTGCCGCAAAGTTTGAGCATAGTGCGTTGCTGTCTCGCATAAAAAGGGATCTTATGCATGTCGTGGATGCTCTCGCCGCTGTTGGCATCACTGAACAACAACCGCTCCACATGGGTGCCGTTTACCATGCTGTCGACAATATCCTCGACGTCCTCTTCCCGCACTTTGGTGTACAGAACGTTTTCGGGGTAGAGCGTAACAAGCGGACCCATCTGGCAAAAACCCTGGCAGCCGCTCTCGACGAGCATGTAGTCAGTATCTTCTTTTTCGAGCGCGACCGTCACAGAGAGACCGCGCGATTGAACGACTTCTTGAAACCGATGAAAGATGCGCATGGATCCGTTTGCCATACAGCCGGTTCCGGCGCAGATGACAATTTTTTGTTTATAGCGGGCTGTCACCTCTAAATACACTTGCTTGCGCGCTTCGAGCTGTATTGCATTAGGCATGTTCGTTCCCCCTGATCTCCCGGATTAATTCCAACGTCTTGTCCTTTGTCATCGCGCCGTGCACATCCTCATTGATGACAACCACCGGCGCCAATCCACACGCGCCGAGGCACGCAACCGTCTCAAGCGTGAACAGCATGTCGTCGGACGTCTTCTTTTTGCTAGAAAGGCCAAGTTCTTTTTCGAGCGCCTTGATGATGTCCTCCGATTTTTTGACATGACACGCCGTGCCGTCGCACACTTTGATGACATATTTGCCCTTTGGTTCCAGGGTAAAATGGGAGTAGAAGGTCGCAACGCCGTATACTGTGCCCGGCGAAATGCCGAGCGCGGTGGCGACATAGGTCATCGTGTCTTCAGGGAGGTAGGAATAGGCCTCCTGGACTTCTTGCAGAATCGGGATCAATTTGTTGGGGTTTTGTTCGTATTTGTCCAAAATGGTACAAACACGGTCAAACTTTGTGGAAAAACTGTTGTCCAATGGATTCACCTCGTTTTTACTTCATACAGTGCAGTTCGACATTTAAACATAATAAATCAGAGCTGGCAGCGCCATGCTTTCCGCCAAGGTTGCGCGATTCGAACAACCGCCGCAGCTTTTAGCGAAAGATCCTGCTTTGATAGCGCAAGTCGCGCTGTCAGCTCTTGGTAGTAAAGTGACCTTGAATCAGAGAGAGGTTACAATGCGCCTGTTTATTTTCCGTAGTAGGCCTTTTTATAAATTTCTTCCAGATCTGTAATCAGCGGATAGCGCGGATTGGATGTGGTGCACTGATCTTCGAATGCGCGCTCGGCCAGCGCAGGTACTTTTTCGAGGAAGGTCGCTTCGTCGATGCCGCATTCGCGGATGGACATCGGCACGTTCAGCTGCTTCATCAAATCCTCAATTGCGAGAATGAGGTTTGCGATCTGCTCCTCCTGCGTAGTGCCGCCGAGACCAAGGAAGCGCGAAACCTGCGCGTAGCGATAGTCCGCCTTAAATTCGCTGTATTTCGGGAAAATCGGAAATTTATCTGGTTTTTGCGCATTGTAGGCAATCACATGCGGCAACAAAATGGCGTTGGCGCGCCCGTGCGGGATGTGGAACTCGCCGCCCAGCTTGTGCGCGAGGGAGTGGTTGATGCCGAGAAACGCGTTGGTAAACGCCATGCCGGCCATTGTGGAGGCGTTGTGCACCTTTTCGCGCGCGACGGTATCCTTTTCATTGGCGTAGCTGCGTGGCAGATATTTAAAGATGAGTGTCGCCGCTTTCATCGCAAGCGCATTGGTGTAATCGGAAGCCAGAATTGAAACATAGGCCTCGAGCGCGTGTGTCAACACATCCATGCCGGTGTCCGCGGTGATCGATTTCGGCATTGTACGGACAAACTGCGGGTCGATGATTGCGACGTCCGGTGTCAGCTCATAGTCGGCGAGAGGGTACTTGATGTTGCCGTTTTTCTTGTCGGTGATCACGGCAAACGAGGTGACCTCCGAACCGGTGCCCGATGTGGTGGGGATGGCAACAAGCTGCGATTTTTTACCGAGATTCGGGAAATTGAACGCGCGCTTGCGGATATCCATAAACTTGAGGTGCAGGCCGCCAAAGTCCGCGTCTGGGTTTTCGTAGAACAGCCACATGCACTTAGCCGCGTCGATCGCGGAACCGCCGCCAAGCGCGATGATCACGTCTGGTTGGAACGCTGTCATCGACCGCACGCCGCGCTCGATGGTCTCCACAGAGGGGTCGGGCTCCACATCGGAGAAGATTTCGCAGTGTACATAGGGCTGGCGTTTGCGCAGGTAGTAGAGCACGGTATCCACGTAGCCCAGCTGCGCGATGACAGGGTCGGTGACGATAAACGCGCGGCCGATGTTGGGCATGTGTTCGAGATAGGAGACCGAGCCCTCTTCAAAATAAATCTTGGGCGGTATTTTAAACCACTGCAAGTTGACTCTCCTTTTGGCGATTCGCTTTTTATTGATGAGGTTGACGCTCGAGACGTTGGATGTCGTGGAGTTGCGGCCAAACGAGCCGCATCCGAGCGTGAGCGACGGCGTATTTGTGTTATAGATGTCGCCGATTGCGCCCTGCGAAGACGGGGAATTGATGATCACGCGGCCGACCTTCATCTCTTCGCCAAATTTTACGCACAAATCTTTGTCGTCGCAGTGGATAACCGCGGAGTGACCGAGACCACCGAGCTCAAGCATTTTTTTTGCATACGTGAAGCCCTGTTTTTCATCTTTGCACACAAAATAGGCGAGCACAGGCATCAAAGTCTCGATGGACAGCGGATACTCTTTCGAAGGTTCAGGCAGTTTGGCCAGCAGAATTTTTGTGCCCTTTGGCACTTCGATGCCGGCCTGCGCAGCAATCCAGTTTGCGGTTTGACCAACCGCTTTTGCGTTGACGGCAAGCGGCTCCCGCTGAATTACAAAATCGGTCACCTTTTTGATCTCTTCCGCATTCAGGAAGTAGCAGTTGTTCGCTTTCATATACGACTCAAACGGCTGTTGAATCTCTTTATCAATGATGACGGCCTGCTCGGAAGCGCAGATCATGCCGTTGTCAAATGTCTTGGAAATCATCAGATCGGTGCAGGCGCGCCAGACATCCACGTTTTTGTTGATGTAGCAGGGCACGTTGCCGGGGCCGACGCCCAGCGCGGGCTTGCCGGCGCTGTAGGCGGCTTTGACCATGCCGCCGCCGCCGGTGGCCAAAATCAAGGAAATGCCCGGATGGTTCATCAGCAGGTTGGTTGCTTCCATCGAGGGGACATCAATCCACTGGATGCAGTGTTCGGGCGCGCCGTTTGCAATCGCGGCATCTCTGAGAACGCGTGCCGCTTCGGCCGAGCACATTTGGGCGGACGGATGGAACGCGAAGATGATGGGGTTTCTGGTTTTCGCGCAGATCAGCGATTTGAACATCGTGGTCGACGTAGGGTTGGTCACCGGCGTCACGCCCGCGACAATACCGACGGGTTCGGCCACTTCGATGTAGCCTTCCATCTCATTTTCATCCACAATGCCGACCGTTTTTTGGTTTTTGATATCGTGCCAGATATATTCGGTGGCAAAGATATTTTTAATCACCTTGTCTTCCACCAGGCCGCGGCCCGTCTCCTCGACGGCCAGCTTCGCAAGGTACATATGTTTATCGAGACCGGCAAGCGTCATGGCATGTACCGTGGCGTCCACCTGCTCCTGTGTCATCTCCATATACTGCGCCAGCGCGGTTTTCGCATTTTCAACAAGCTGGTCAATCAACTGGCCCGCGTCGGCTGGTTGCGGTGGTAAAGTGGTTGTGCCGTTTTTTTTCATAAAGTGCCCTTTCTTTTTCTCATGTGTGCAACGGTTTTCTAGTTTGAATTGTCTTTTGCGATGCTTTCCTCCAATTGCTTGGTCAGGAACGCCAGGGAGGCTGCCATATTTTCATTTTTGATGACGACGTTTTCCGGCACCTTTAGATGAATTGGCGCAAAGTTCCAAATGGCGCGGATGCCGCCTGCGACCAATGCATCACAAACGGTTTGTGCGCTGTCGAACGGCACTGTAATGATGCCGATTTTGATATGCATGCGCTCGCATAAATCTTGAATGCGCGCAGGATCAACGATCTTGGTTCCTTGAATTTCCTTGCCGATCAGATTGGGGTTGCTGTCAAACGCCGCGACAACGTTTAACCCATATTTTTCAAAATTAGAATAGGCTAGAAGCGCTTTGCCGAGATTGCCGGCACCGACTAAGACCGCTTCGGCGGCAGTGTCGTGTCCGAGTGCGTGTTCAATATCCCGGATCAGATCTTCAATAATATAGCCGATTTTCGGTTTGCCGCCGCTGCTGATACTGGCAAGATCTTTGCGGACAACGACATCGTTGATGCCGAGTTCCTCCGCTATCGCTGTTGCGGAAATATTTGCAGCTGCTGTTGCCGGACGGCGTTTCAGGCAGGTGAGATACATCGAAAGACGGTTGTAGGCCGGCAGGGGAATCGACAATTTTTCAGCCATGGGAAATCCTCCTTCATTTGGTTTGCTACAGAACATTCGATATCGGTATTTTTATATCGATATAAACATATCAAAACAATAGACTTTTGTCAAGGTAGATTTCCCGCGAAAACAGGACAAATGATTTTGGATTGTTAAAAAAATCACTTTATATTATGCAGGAAAATGTTGGGGGTGTCTGTGCGCTTTATAGAAACGAGAGGTATGTCTAATAATTTGACAGTCATCTTGTGATGCACGGGCGCAGACCGCACAAGATTCTATGTGAAAAAAATCAACAATTCATCAAAAATTAGCATAAAAAAAGCAGACATTCCCCACTATGTCTGCTTTTGTAAATCTTGTAAGAACGAGCGGTGCGCTATCCTGTTCATTATGTATAATGCTGTAAATATTTGCGCCGCATATGCCAGAGAGCACTCGAAATAAAGGTCGCGCATAGCAACAACCAAAGCCACACGATGTGTGAAAGATCGCCCGTCGGCGGGATGGGTAGTGGCGTCCATATGGCAAACAGCGAGATATCGGCGGTCACGACAAAGGTATCGCCCGGTTGATGCACGACGGGTCCGTTTGGATTGGTACCCCAGCCTGCGAGCGTATAACCGGTACGCTTTAGTGTATCGGGTCCTAAAACGATTGCGCTTTGTCCTGCTGCGTAATCTTTCGGGTCAACAGGTGCTGTTCCGCTGGTATTGCTGTTGCCGACATAGGTCACATGCAGCGCGGTGCCCCATACCGCCTGATGAGTCAACACTGTCGGGTTTTGTCGAGAAATTAGGAACAAAAGCTTGGGGGAATCAAGGTCTATCTTGGCACTGACGCATATGCTGATATAGCAGGTAGGCCAGCTGCAAGGCATCCGCATTCGTGGCGTGAATATGACCCCTCATTGCGAAAGGTACCGAACGAAAACGAGTTTTTCTATGCGTTGCGTTGCTTTTGCGATCATATTCGCTTGAACATTGGGAAACGCGGATTCTGACATAAAATCGCAGAAACGTGTGAATGCTTTTGCATTCGGCACGAGACATACCCCGATGACCCCCGCGCAGTTTTGCGTGGGGGTCAGCCGCGTGCAAACGCAAATTGATCAAACGTTTCATGCACCTGTAGTATCATATGACTTTGATGGGAATGTGGGAACAATTTGCGTTGTTCATCATGCTGTGCGAAACGCATCTGTTTTTTGCGATACAAGAGAAATTGCAAGTTGCCTTTTTGCATAGGTTTCTTTATATTGAAGTTGGAGGATCACAACCTTGCACAAACCTATTCTGCTGGAACATGACGATGCAGCTGCAATCGTTATCTTTATTCACGGATTTATGGGCAGCCCCAATCAATTTACTTTCTTGACAGACGCAGTATTTGCGTCAGGTTATTCTTGCGCTTCTGTGTTATTGCCGGGACATGGCGGGGACGGAAAAAGCTTTGCAGCAAACGGGCTGCAGAACTGGGAGGATTGCGTGCAAACGGAAATTGAAAGGCACACAAAACGGTATGCGCGGATCTTTCTCGTTGGCCATTCGATGGGCGGGTTGCTTGCGCTGAACGCAAGTATTCAAAATAGTGATGCGATCCGGGGTGTCGCGATGCTGTCTTCGCCGACGCATATGCGGTTTTTCGCGCCGCGGTCGATTTGGGCGAGACTTTGTTTGCTGTGCTATAAAAAAGGACAGGTTGTTAAACGTGATTATCTGTCCGCATACAGCATTTCGAATGTGCACGCCTGGGAGTATCTTACATGGCGCAGGCCGATCGCGGGGCTTTTCCGGTTGATCAAAAAGACGAGGTCAAATTTAGCTGATGTATCTGTGCCGGTCTTGCTGTTTCATTCCAGAATGGATGAAGCGGTTTCTTTTAAAAGCGCAGCAATACTGTCCGAGGGATTATCCGGCGCGGAAAACGAAACTGTCGTTTTGCAGAAATCATGGCATGCACACTATACGCCGGAAGAGCGGGTGCTGCTGCGCGAGCGGTTGCTTTGTTTTCTAGTGAGATGTTCTGCGAACGCGGCAGATTCGAACAAAGAAACAAGGATGCCCCTTCCACGGAATATCGGTTATGGAGAATAACGCGCAGCTTCTTTGGGATAGACTTATCGTGGAAACGCGGTATAATAAAAACGACCATGCATTTTGAAAGCTGAGAAAGAAAGGGGACGCGATGGAATACCGTGAAGTCGGAAAAACAGGCTGCAAAGCGAGTATCATTGGTCTCGGCTGTGAGCACCTCGATGGAGAGCCCTATGCTGCGGCGGAAGAAACAATCGGTGCGGCGTTAGAATATGGTGTCAATATTTTTGATGTGTTTATGCCCGGCAGAGAGGTGCGTGAAAACATCGCACGCGCGCTTGGGGCGCACCGAAAAGACGTTTTGATTCAAGGGCATATCGGGTCCACCGATGTCGGCCAGCAATACGATATCAGTCGGGATTTGCCAACGGTGAAAAAATACTTTGAAGATTGCCTGCGTATCTTTGGCGGGTATATCGACTATGGAATGATGTTCTTTATCGACTCCATAGAAGACTACAAAGCGGTATTTGAGACATCGTTTGCAAGCTATGTGCAGCAGTTGAAGCAAAACGGCGATATTCGGCATATTGGGTTCAGTTCGCATAATCCGGAAATTGCGGCAAAAGTGATCGAGACCGGGCTGCCTGAAATGCTGTTGTTCAGCATCAACCTGGCGTTCGATTTAAGTCCGGACGATACCTATGTACTTGACGCCTTGGAAGCGGGACTGAATGCCGAGGCCTACCGCGGGATCAATCCGAAGCGTACAGCGCTTTATCAACTCTGCGCGCAAAAAGGACTGGGCATCACCGTGATGAAAACATTTGGCGCGGGCAAACTGCTTTCGCCGGAGCACACGCCCTTTTCCAAGCCGATGACGCCGGAACAGTGCATCCACTATGCGCTGACGCGGCCTGCCGTGTCGAGCGCGCTGGTTGGGTGCCAGTCTGCGGCGGAAGTCCGTGCGGCCATGCAGTATCTGGAGGCTGGCGACGAGGCGCGCGACTATACGCCGCTGCTCGACGATTTGCAAAACGATTTTCGCGGCAACTGTGTTTACTGTAATCACTGTCTGCCGTGTCCTGCTGAAATCGATATTGCGGCTGTCAACAAATATTTGGATATCGCGCGGCTCAATACCGAGCAGGTGCCGCCATCGGTGCGCTTGCACTATGGGCAGCTGTCCGCCAGCGGTGCAGACTGCATCGCCTGCGGCAACTGTGAGGCGCGTTGCCCGTTTGGTGTGCCAGTCATTGAGAATATGGCGGAAGCGATACATATATTTGGCGAATAAGCATAATTGTGTAAGAGGATGGTGCAGGTTCCGATTTAGGAACAAAAATTCTTACAATATTTTTGGATTCTATCATCAATTACGGCTTTGATTTGACAGCAAGATATGATACGATATCCTTGATTCTAGGTTGGCCTGAACGTAATTGAGAGACGAGGTGACCACTTGGGGAAGAACGTGATTTTGAGCGCCGATTGCACCTGTGATATCGGCCAGGAATTAAAAGATCAGTTTCAGGTACAGTTTTTTTATAATCATATCCAAATCGGGGACGAAAGCTTTATTGATGGCGTAGAAATTTCCAGCGAGGAATTATATGCTGCCTGGCGCGAGCGGGGAATCCTGCCCAAAACGGCAGCAATTTCGCCAGAAGAATACTACAGCTACTTTGAGCAATGGGTGAAAGACGGCTGCGAAATTGTCCACTTGAATTTAGGGTCGGCGTTGTCCGGCAGCTATCAAAACTGCTGCATCGCGGCAGAACAACTGGAGCATGTCTATCCGATTGATTCGGCGAACCTTTCTACGGGAATCGCCCTGCTGGTTGTCAAAGCCGGGGAACTGATCGAGGCCGGTGCGAGCGCGGCAGAAGTACAGGCGGCGATTCTGAACATGCGCGAAAAATCACATGCGAGCTTTGTTCTGGATACATTGGAGTTTATGCGTGCCGGCGGTCGATGCAGCGCGGTTATGGCCATTGGTGCAAATTTGCTGCGGCTTAAACCGCAGATTTTGGTGGATAACAAAGATGGCGCGCGCATGGGTGTTGGCAAAAAATATCGCGGTTCGATGGAAAAGGTTTTGAAAGAATATGTTGCGGATCAGCTAAAAGACCGCAGTGATTTGGATCTTGACCGTATATTCATTACACACTCCGGCTCGCCCGAGAGCGATATTGAACTGGTCAAACATGAAATTGCAAAATACGCGGACTTCAAACAATGCTATGTGACAAAAGCAAGCGGAACGATCTCGGCGCACTGCGGGCCGCGTACGCTGGGCATCCTTTATATGACAAAATAGCGTTTTGAAACGCAAAGGGACTTCGACAACCATCGAAGTCTTTTTTGTATATTGAAAACCATTTGCAGGCGAGTGTTTCAATAAAAGCCTTTTGCCGATCGTGAGGCATTTCAAGCTCTTTCAAGAAAAAGCAAAACTTCTTAAGAAACGCAACACAAACAAGGCGAATTGGGCGGGAAGAAAACCGGTAGAGCGGGAAGCAAACAAAGAAGAGAAAGAAAACGAGTGCGGGATTGCAAAGGTAAGGCCCTTGCAGACGCCACGTGATGCGTGGCGAGTATTCAGGACTGCGTCAGGGGATTGCGTTTCAAAAAAGTCCTTATATAAAACGCGTCGACCAATGCAATCCCGCTCCAGCCTCCCGGTTGACGTGGAGCTTCGCCCTGCACCCCGGATAGAAAATGACAGGTCGGCGAACGGAAACCAGCGCAGTATCGGCCGTTTCCGCATCCGACGGCCGTTTCCTTCAATAGGTTTGGGGGAAGCCCAATTGATTGGGCGCAGGGGCGGGGTTCTTTCGTCGGCAAGTTTTGTGCACTTTTTTCGCTGCCTGGGGTTCTTTGACAGCCCGCATCTCCCGGCTGCGCCGGGGAGGGTAATTGCATATTGAAAACGATTCGCTTGAGTGGTCAAACGTTGCTGCGATGGCGCCCCGACCGTATCAGGGTATACAGAGGTAATTTTCGAATAAAAATCGCATTTCTGCATATCTCAAAAATATGCAAAAAGAATGAATAAAAATTCATAAATCTATTTACAAAGAGAAAATATGTAGTATAATAGTGATTAAATATGCACTGGAGGCGCGGAATTATGAGTGATAATACGATAAAAAAAGTGGTGCTGGCTTATTCTGGCGGTCTGGATACTTCTATTATTATTCCTTGGCTCAAGGAAAACTATAACAATTGCGAGGTCATTGCGGTGTCCGGCGATGTCGGGCAGGGAACCGAACTGGACGGACTGGATGAAAAAGCAAAAAAGACCGGCGCATCCAAGTTATATATTGAAGATTTAAAAGAAGAATTTATTCGGGAATATATTTGGCCGACGCTCAAAGCCGGCGCAAAGTATGAAGGGGAATACTTGCTGGGCACTTCGTTTGCGCGCCCGGTCATCGCGAAGCGGATTGTCGAGATTGCGCTGCAGGAAGGCGCCGACGCGATCTGCCACGGCTGCACCGGCAAGGGCAACGACCAGGTGCGGTTTGAGCTGACCATCAAAGCGTTTGCGCCCGAGATGAAGATTATTGCGCCGTGGCGCGAGTGGGAACTTAAATCGCGCGATGACGAAATTGATTACGCGGAAGCGCACAACATACCGCTTAAAATCAACCGCGAGACAAACTATTCCAAAGACAAAAATTTGTGGCATCTCTCGCATGAGGGATTGGATCTTGAAGATCCCGCGAACGAGCCGCAGTACAACAAAGCAGGATTCTTGGAGCTGGGTGTTTCGCCCGAGCAGGCGCCCGACAAACCGGCCTATGTGACAATCTCGTTTGCGCAGGGCGTGCCGGTGGCGGTGAATGGCGAACAGATGGATGCGGTTCGACTGGTGGAAACGCTCAACAAACTGGGCGGCGAACATGGTGTTGGGCTGTTGGATATGGTCGAGAACAGATTGGTCGGTATGAAGTCACGCGGCGTATACGAGACGCCTGGCGGTGCCATTCTATATAAAGCGCACGAGATGTTGGAGACATTGGCGCTTGACCGCGACACATTCCATTACAAGCAGCTTGTTGCGGCGCGGTTCGCCGAGCTCGTATATTACGGGCAATGGTTCACGCCGCTGCGTGAGGCGCTCTCTGCGTTTGTGGACGAAACACAAAAGACGGTGACCGGTGATGTCACCCTCAAACTATATAAAGGCAACTTGATCGGCGCCGGCATGACATCGCCCTATTCACTTTATAACGAGGAATTCGCGACGTTCGGCGAAGACGCGGTTTATGACCAAAATGACTCCAAAGGGTTTATCAATCTGTTTGGCTTGCCGGTGACCGTTCGTTCGATGATGCGCAAAGCGGCACAAGAAAAGTAGTCAGAGCTGGCGCTATTCAGCACTTATTTTTGCGTTGCTGTCTGCGCAACCGCCGCGTCCCGGATTTAGCATTTAGCGTAAAGATCTATCTGGCCTGATGAACGGAAAACGCTTTTTCAGTTATTTGGTTGCGGCAACATCCATTTTATTCGCGGCGTGAGAGCAATGCATCATGAAAGAGTGGCTCCCGCAAAGCGGCGTTTTGTAGCAAAGAGAACGAGCAAAAAGCGGAAGAGCATACGTCTGTCTTTCAAGACGAATGCGACGGTAGCGTAAAGACGTGATACGACAGCTTGAAAAGCAATAGAGACTATTTCGCTCGAAAAGGACGGAACCATGGAGAAACTTTGGAAGGGCAGAACCGGCGGGCAAATAAACGCGCAGGCGAACGACTTTAACGCCTCGATTGCAGTTGACCAACGCATGGTGTACGAGGACATCAAAGGTTCGATCGCACATGCGGCAATGTTGGGGGTGACCGGCATTATTGATGCCGGCAGCGCTGAACAGATTGTCGCTGGATTGCAGCAATTGCAGGCGGACATTGCATCGGGCGCTGTCGCAATTGATCCGACAAGCGAGGATATACACAGCTTTGTGGAGACCGAGCTCACGCAGCGCATCGGCGATGCCGGCAAAAAACTGCATACGGCGCGCAGCCGCAACGACCAGGTGGCGCTTGACACACGGATGTATCTGGCAAACGGCTGCGATATGGTCGTGGAACAACTGAAAGAGGCGATCGGCGCGATTGCAGAGGCGGCCACGCAGCACGCGGCGACCATCATGCCCGGCTATACGCATTTGCAGCGCGCGCAGCCGATCACTTTTGGTCACCACTTGATGGCGTATGCCGCAATGTTTTTGCGGGACATTGAGCGGGTGCGACAGGCAAAAGCGCGCATGCTCATTCTGCCGCTTGGTTCGGGCGCGCTGGCGGGAACTACCTATCCGATTGACCGGCGCAAGGTCTGTGAGGCGCTGGGATTCCAGGACATCTGTTTTAACTCGATCGACGGCGTGTCCGATCGGGACTTTGTGCTCGACACCGCCTACGCGATGTCACTGATCATGGCGCATCTCTCGCGCTTTTGCGAGGAAGTCATTTTGTGGTGTTCCTGGGAATACCGATTCGTGACACTGTCGGATGATTACTCCACCGGCTCAAGCATCATGCCGCAAAAAAAGAATCCGGATATCGCGGAACTTATCCGCGGCAAAACCGGCCGCGTCTACGGTGATTTAACAACGCTGCTGACGATGGTCAAAGGGTTGCCGCTCGCGTATAATAAGGATTTGCAGGAAGACAAAGCGGCGGTGTTTGAAGCTGTGGACACGGTGCTGGCCTGCCTGCCTCTCTTTTCTGGCATGCTGCAAACGATGACGGTGCATGGCGATATGATGCGAAAAGCGGCGTCCGAAGGATTTATTAACGCCACCGATTGCGCGGACTATCTGACGAAAAAGGGCATGCCGTTCCGCGACGCCTACCGCATTGTCGGGGAACTGGTCGCAGAAGCGATGGAGAAGGGGAAAACGCTCGAAACACTGACACTCGACGAATATCGGGCCTTTTCGGACCAGTTTGAAGCGGATATCTTTGAAGCCATCAACCTCGATACCTGTGTGCGCAACCGTATTTCCGAAGGCGGAACGGCGCCGGAATCGGTTCTAAAGCAGATCGCGTATGTCAAAGAGGAATTGCAGCATGTATAAAGTGTTTATCGACGGGCACGCTGGAACGACCGGCCTGCGTATCTACGACCGGCTGGCAAAGGACGACGAACTAGAATTGCTGCTTCTCTCCGACGCCGACCGAAAAGATACAAGCAAGCGAAAAGAATGTTTAAACGCTGCCGACCTGGCCATTTTATGTTTGCCGGACGCCGCGGCCCGGGAAGCGGTTGGCATGGTGGAAAACGAGCACACCAAAATCATCGATGCCTCGACCGCGCACCGCATCTCTCCGGAATGGATCTACGGCTTCCCTGAACTCTTCGCGCAGCGTGAACAGTCGGTACGTACCGGAAAGCGGGTATGTGTGCCCGGTTGTCACGCCAGCGGGTTCATTGCCCTAATTTACCCGCTTGTCGAGCACGGATGGCTTGGGAAAGATGTATTATTGCAGTGCTTTTCGGTCACCGGCTACAGCGGCGGCGGCAACAAGATGATTGCGGAATACATGGAATTGGCGCGGGACAGCGCATTAAACGCGCCGCGGCAGTACGCGACGGCGCAGAACCACAAGCATCTGCCGGAGATGACGCAATATGCGGGGCTTGCACATTCGCCGATTTTTAATCCGATTGTCGCGGATTATTACAGCGGCATGGTGGTGACGGTGCCGCTGCACGCGGCCCAGCTTGCAAAACCGGCGACGCCCGAACAGCTTGCAAGGTTTTATCAAAGCTATTACGAAAGAAAAGGCGTTATTGAGGTTTTGCCTTATAACGATGCAGAGACCATGATCGCCGGGAATTGCTATAGCGGCAAGGACGGCATGGCGCTCTCGGTCGAAGGCAACGCGGAGCGGATCTGCCTGGTTGCGCGATATGACAACCTGGGAAAGGGCGCCTCGGGCGCTGCGATCCAGTGTATGAATCTGATGCTGGGACGCGACCAATTCAGAGGTTTGATTTTATAACAAGGGGTACATACCAATGCAGGAGATCAAGGGCGGCGTCTGCGCCGCGAACGGATTTGCCGCGGCAGGCATGCACTGCGGTATCCGGAAAAACAAAACAAAAAAAGACCTGGCGCTGATTGTGAGCGAGACGCGGGCAGCCGCTGCCTCGGTCTATACGCAAAATCTGGTGAAGGGCGCGCCCATAATCGTCACGCAGCACAATCTGCAGGACGGCTATGCATCCGCGATTGTCTGTAACAGCGGCAACGCCAACACTTGCAACGCAAACGGCATTGCGGTCGCCGAACAGATGTGCGCACTTGTGGGAGAACAGCTCGGTATCGCCGCGTCCGACGTGATTGTGGCGTCGACGGGCGTGATCGGCCAGCCGCTCGATATTGCGCCGATTGCATCCGGTATGCCGATGCTTGCGGCAGCGCTCGGTGACAACAGTCAGAACGCGGCCGAGGCGATCATGACAACGGATATCGCGCTAAAAGAGGTCGCGGTATCGTTTGAAATTGACGGTGTGCAGTGCAAACTGGGCGGCATTGCGAAGGGGTCGGGCATGATCCATCCGAACATGGCGACCATGCTCGTGTTTCTGACAACCGACGCCGCGATTTCGTCCGCTATGCTGCAGCAAGCGTTGCGCGAGGTGACCGCAGACACGTTTAATATGATCAGCATCGACGGCGATACGTCCACGAATGACATGGTTTCCGTTCTCGCAAACGGTCTTTCCGGGAACGCGTTGATTACTGAGACAGGCGCAGCCTACGAGCAATTCAAGCAAGCGCTTTATTTTGTGACTGAAAAGCTGTGCAGGATGATTGCCAAAGACGGCGAGGGCGCAACCAAACTGCTGACCTGCCTTGTGGATGGCGCGCGGGATGTGGCGACCGCGAAAACCGTCGCAAAAGCGGTTATCTGCTCCAGTTTGGTCAAAGCGGCGATGTTTGGCGCGGACGCCAACTGGGGCCGCGTGCTCTGCGCAATCGGGTATTGCGGCGCGGACGTAGATGTGCACAAAGTGGACGTTATGTTTCGTGCGCAGACGGGCAGCATTTCCGTTTGTGTCGACGGCGCCGGTGTTCCCTTTGATGAAGCGGCTGCGAAAGAAATATTGCAGCAGGACGAGATCGATATCGCCGTCTCGCTGAAAAGCGGCGGCGCGACCGCGACTGCCTGGGGCTGCGATTTAACCTATGATTACGTGAAAATCAACGGGGATTACCGGACGTAACAGCTTTTACAGTGCCGTTTTCTACCGAATGCGCACGAATGATTGGCGCATGGATAAACGCATAGCCAACGACCAAAACAAAAAGCTTCCACGCACCTGCGTCGCCGCGTGTTACGCATCGAAATCGCGTCAGAGCGGCGTCTCACTTTTTCTTCACGGCTTTCGCCGCGCGGGCCCTAAAAATGACAGTGGCTCGCACCCAAGTCCAATAGAAAACAGATAGGCGACACATTGGCCTGCGTATGTGCAATAACGACATTCAGTGTTTTTTGAATCATCGTATCTGCGGGAACGCGTGGTGGAATGGAACGCAGGTAAATTCCCGTCATTAAAGTCAAAGGAGATCTCTTATGGATTTGCCGGTGGACAATCGGGCACAGGTTTTAATCGAGGCGCTGCCCTATATTCAGCGCTATAATAATAAAGTTGTCGTAATTAAATACGGCGGCAACGCGATGATCGACGACGATCTGAAACAAGCGGTGATGGGCGATATCGTGTTGCTGTCGCTGATCGGCATTAAAGTGGTGCTTATCCACGGCGGCGGGCCGGAAATTTCCGAACTGCTGACCAAACTTGGCAAAAAGAGCGAGTTTGTGGACGGCTTGCGCGTGACCGACGCGGAGACTGCCGAAGTCGTGCAGATGGTGCTGGCAGGCAAAATCAACAAAAGCCTGGTGCAGCTCATAGACAGTACAGGCGGCAAGGCGATTGGTCTGAGCGGACTGGACTGCCACCTGATTCAGGCAAAAAAACTTGACGAAACATTGGGATTTGTGGGCGAAATAACCGATATCAACGCGCAGCCGATTCTGGATTTGCTCGAAAAAGGCTATATTCCCGTGATTTCGACAGTGGGTTGCGACGGTGACGGCAACGTTTACAATATCAATGCCGATACAGTTGCTGCGCGCATCGCAGGCACGTTGAAAGCCGAAAGCCTGATTTCTATGACCGATATCAAGGGTATTTTGCGTGACAAGGATGACGATGCGACGCTCATTTCCGAAGTGCAGGTGAGCGAGGCGCCGCAGCTGATCCGCGAGGGCGTCATTTCGGGCGGCATGATTCCGAAAGTGGAATGCTGCATTGAGGCGATTCGCCGCGGCGTAAAACGGGTGTTCATTATTGACGGACGTGTGCGGCACGCGATCTTGATCGAGATGCTGACCGATGAGGGCGTGGGGACGATGTTCAAATAGTCGTTAGACAATAGGTATTAGATGCTAGTTTCGAAAGAATCATGTTTTATCGGTAGGCGTGAAGGTAGTATCTTCGCTGCTTAAGAAACGAAACTGTCAATAGCACGCACATAGTCGCTAGACAATAGGTATTAGGTGTTAGTTGCGAATGAATCATGTTTTATCGGTAGGCGTGAAGGTAGTATCTTCGCTGCTTAAGAGACAAACTGTCAAAATAGCACGCACATAGTCGTTAGACAATAGGTATTAGATGCTAGAATCGTGTCTATCGGTAGGCGTGAAGGTAGTATCTTCGCTGCTTAAGAAACGAAACTGTCAAAAATTGCGATCTGCTATGCCGAGAACAAAAGTTTAAGTGCTTGCCGCGTGGTCAGATCGGACGGTCGGATGTGGAAAGGCAATTTACTGCTTCTATCTACGCGCATGCAGATGAAATTGTTTAAGATTTTTTGTGCGGCAAGGTCGGATCTTTAACAGGTAATCGGTAAAAAAAACGCATTTTCCCAGCAAATAGTAAAACCCTGGCGTACGCGTTTTGCGCCGCGCCGGGGATGGCCAAAAGGAGTACGAAATGGATTTGAAACAAAGCAGCGACCAATATATCGCGCAAACGTATAAGCGGAATGATGTACTGTTTATCGAAGGCAATGGCTCGAACGTAAAAGACGAGATGGGCAAAGAGTATATTGATTTCGGCAGCGGGATCGCGGTGAACACGTTGGGGATTGCAGATACCAAGTGGGCGGACGCGGTGTGCGAACAGGTCAGAACACTGCAGCACATGTCCAACCTCTACTACACGGAACCGCAGAGCAAGCTTGCACAGCAGCTCTGCGCGCGCAGCGGCATGCGCAATGTGTTTTTCAGCAATTCGGGCGCAGAGGCGAACGAATGCATGATCAAGGCGGCGCGCAAATACGCGAGCGACCGCTACGGCGACAAAAGACAAACAATGATTACGCTGCGCAATTCCTTCCACGGCCGCACGGTCACAACACTTTCGGCAACCGGACAGGACGCGTTTCACAAACAGTTTGGCCCGTTTACGCCGGGTTTTGTGTATGCAGAGCCGGACGACATAGAAGAATTGCAAAAATTAGTTGCCGCGCACAACCCGGGCGCAATCATGATCGAACTGATTCAGGGCGAGGGCGGCGTGCACGTGCTCGACCGTGGCTACGTGCAGACTTTGGCAAAGCTCTGCGCGGAAAAGGATATCCTGCTGCTGATCGATGAAGTGCAGACCGGCAACGGCCGCACAGGCACACTGTATGCCTATATGCAGTACGGCATCGAACCCGATATTTTTTCCACGGCAAAGGGACTTGCGGGCGGTCTGCCGCTCGGCGCGACGTTGTTTGGTTCAAAAACGAAGGACGTCTTGGGGCCTGGGGATCACGGCTCCACATTCGGCGGCAATCCTGTGTGCGCGGCGGGCGCGCTCGCGGTATTGGAACAGCTGGACGAAACGCTGCTGGCAGAAGTGCGGCAAAAGTCTCAGTATACGATTGCTGCGTTGTCCTGTGCGAAGGGCGTCAAGTCTGTAACCGGTATGGGGCTGATGCTTGGTATTGAACCCGAGCATCCTGCTGCAGATGTGGTGGCGGATTGTCTGCAAGCCGGGCTTGTGGTGCTCACGGCAAAAACGAAAGTGCGGTTGCTGCCAGCGCTGACCATCCCGCAAGAAGTATTAGAACAGGGCATCGCGATTTTGCTGGATGCTTTGGCAAAATAGAGAGAAAAGAGAAGAGGAGCGAAAAATGGAACATCTTTTAAAACTGCGCGATCTTTCCGCCGAGGAAATTGTCGATATTTTGAACCTGGCAGATCAGCTCAAATATGAACGCGCAAACGGCATCCCGCATCAGCATTTAAAAGGAAAGACGCTCGGCATGATTTTCCAAAAATCTTCGACGCGCACACGTGTATCGTTTGAGGCGGGGATGTATCAGCTTGGCGGCTCGGCGCTGTTTTTGAGCGCGAACGATCTACAGATCGGGCGCGGTGAGCCGGTGTGTGATACCGCCCGTGTGCTTTCGCGCTATCTGGATGCGATCATGATTCGCACCTTTGAACAGCAGGAAGTCGAAGACCTCGCGCGATATGGAACGATTCCTGTGATCAACGGGCTGACCGACTATGCCCATCCCTGCCAGGTGCTTGCCGACCTGATGACAATCCGCGAATACAAGGGTAGTTTTCGCGGTTTAAAAATGGCGTTTATCGGCGACGGCAACAACATGGCGAACTCGCTGATTGTGGGCGCGTCGCTCATGGGCATGGAGATGGCTGTCGCGTGTCCAAAAGGCTACGAGCCGGATACAGAACTGATTGCCTGGGCAGAGGCGCGCGGCAAGCTCTTGATCACCGACGATGTTAGGGCGGCGGCACAAAACGCCGATGTCATCTATACTGACGTCTGGGCGTCGATGGGGCAGGAAGCCGAGCACGCGGCACGAAAACAGGCGTTTGCGCGGTATCAGGTGAACGGTGAGATACTGGCGGCGGCGAAACCGGAAGCGATCGTGCTGCACTGCCTGCCCGCCCACCGCGGCGAGGAGATCACGGCGGATGTCTTTGAGGCACACGCGAATGAAATTTTCGACCAGGCGGAAAACCGGTTGCACGCACAAAAATCGGTGTTGGTTAAGTTGATGCTGCACTAGCAATGGACAGCTTCCAAGCAGTGTTAAGCTATGCGGAAACGTCGAATGAATGTGACTGCGTCTATTTGAGATTTCACTCTACTTGTTTTAGATCCATGCCGAGATTTCTGAGAGAGCATCCCACATGGCAGACGAACCTGTGATGCTCTGCGCGATGGATGGGTTATTATTTTTTTGGTTGAGACATAACCGGCAGCTTTCGCAAATAGTTGTGTGTCAGGTGTGGCCAAGGACAACCGTGCTGCAAAGATATATTAAAAAACAGATTTCAGTCCGTTGGTAGTCAGATGGATCGGAACGAATTGTTATACAAAAGTCACTGTTGCAAGGTGAAAGAGATTGAGGAAGCATATGAACGCGATGTACCTTGTCTTACAAGATGGCCACTTTTTTAAAGGAAAAGCCTTTGGCGCTGCGGGGGAAACCGCCGGCGAACTTGTGTTTACAACCGGGACGGGCGGATACCAGAAAACGCTGTGCGACCCGCGGCATTTCGGCCAAATTATTGTGCAAACGTTTCCGCAGATCGGCAATTACGGTATTTTAAATGATCCGGCGCTGCCGATGCCGGCGGCGCGCGGCTATGTGGTGCGCGAGTGGTGCGAACATCCCTCTAATTTTCAGAGCGTCGGTACGATTGACGCCTATTTAAAAGAAAAAGGTATCGTCGGGATCTGTGGCATTGACACACGGGAATTGACCCGGATTCTGCGGGAACAGGGCACCGTGACTGCTGCCATTGTGCAATCGATCGATCCGTTTGACAAAAGCAAGCTGCAAACCGCGCCTGTTAATACAAATGCCGTGCAGGCGGCAAGTATTCAGAAAAAACAAACAATCATGCCGCGGACAGACGCTAAATACCAATTGGTTTTGCTGGATTTTGGCGGATACAAACACACCATCTTGCAGGCGCTCCTCAACCGCGGCTGTACAGTTACCACGGTACCGTTTGATACATCTGCGGAAGAGATTTTGTCGCTGCAGCCAAATGGCATTGTATTGAGCGGCGGTCCCGGCAATCCGGCGGTTTTGCCGCAGTGCGTTGGGCAGTTGCAGATGCTCTTTGGGCGAATGCCGCTGCTTGGGATCGGCCTGGGTCATCAATTGCTGGCACTTGCTGCCGGGGCAAAGACAGAAAGAATGCACACAGGCCATCACGGCGCGAATGTGCCAGTCAAGGATGTGCAGACTGGGCGGGTGTACATCACGAATCAAAATCACAGTTATGTTGTCTGTGCGCACACAGTCTCCGAGGCGGGTGGCGTTGTGCGCTATAAAAACGTAAACGATGACAGCTGTGCCGGGATTGATTATCCGCAGCAGCGG
Organism: Oscillospiraceae bacterium; assembly: GCA_031547945.1. Classification (GTDB taxonomy): domain Bacteria; phylum Bacillota; class Clostridia; order Oscillospirales; family Ruminococcaceae; genus JAVBRN01. The sequence continues at coordinate 136,440 of JAVBRN010000003.1, forward strand.
GCCTTTTCGATCCAGTTTGATCCGGACAATACGCCGGGCGCTTCGGGCACGGCATTTGTGTTCGACCGGTTGCTCTCACTGATAGAAGGAGGCCCGCATGCCTAGAGATCATAGCATTCAAAAAGTACTGGTCATTGGCTCGGGCCCGATTGTGATCGGGCAGGCGGCCGAGTTTGACTATGCGGGCGCGCAGGCCTGCCGTGTACTAAAACAGGAGGGCATCGACGTCGTCCTGATCAACTCCAATCCGGCGACGATTATGACCGACAGCGATTTTGCCAACGAGATCTATTTAGAGCCGCTCACTGTGCCTACGGTCAAGCGGATTATTGAAACCGAGCGGCCCGACAGTCTGCTCGCCGGTCTCGGTGGACAGACGGGCCTGACCATCGCAATGCAGCTCGACAAAGAGGGCTATCTTGACAAAATGGGTGTGCGCCTTATCGGTACCAACGCAGAGGCGATTGACAAGGCCGAAGACCGGCAGCTGTTCAAGGAAACCATGGAAAGCATCGGACAGCCGGTGATTCCCAGCGGTATCGCGACGGCGCTTGAATATGCGCTGGAGATCGCGGCGACAATCGGGTATCCGGTAATTGTACGGCCGGCGTTCACGCTGGGCGGCGCGGGCGGCGGCGTGGCGAACACCGAAGAAGAGCTGCGGACGATTGCGCAAAACGGTTTGCTGTTGTCGCCGATCACGCAGATTCTGGTCGAAAAATACATCTATGGCTGGAAAGAGATCGAGTTCGAGGTTATGCGCGACAGCGCGGGCAACGCCATTTCGATCTGTTCGATGGAAAATGTCGATCCGGTCGGCGTACATACGGGAGATTCGGTCGTTATCGCGCCCGCCGTCACGCTGGCCGATCCCGAATTTCAGATGTTGCGCGCAGCTGCGCTCGACATCATCACGGCGCTGAACATCGAAGGCGGCTGCAATGTACAGTTCGCACTGCACCCAACGAGCCTGGACTATGCGGTCATCGAAGTCAATCCGCGTGTGTCACGCTCGTCAGCGCTCGCGAGCAAGGCAACGGGTTATCCGATCGCAAAAGTGACGACCAAGATCGCGCTCGGCTACACGTTGGACGAAATCAAAAACGACATCACAGGCATGCCGAACGCCTGCTTTGAGCCTGCGGTCGACTATGTCGTGGTCAAATTTCCAAAGTGGCCGTTTGATAAATTTCCGGCGGCCAACCGCAAGCTGGGTTCGCAGATGAAAGCGACCGGTGAGGTCATGGCGATTGCCCCGTGTTTTGAGGCTGCGCTGCTCAAGGCGGTGCGCGGCGCGGAGATTTCGCTCGACACATTGGATATGCCGCATATGGACTGGGGCGATCTGCGCGCGCGGCTGCACCGAACAGACGATCTGCGCCTGTTCGCGATTTATGCGGCGCTCAAACAGGGCATTGCTGTAGATGAGATCTGCGAGATCACGCGGATTGACCGCTGGTTCCTATACAAAATACAAAATCTCGTCCATTATGAAAACGAGATTGCCGGCAAACCGTTGGACAGCGAGAGTTATCTGCGGGGCAAACAGCTTGGCTATACAGATATGGCATTGCAGCGGCTGTCCGGCAACGCGGTGGAAGCGCCGCGTCAGGCGTCTTATAAAATGGTGGATACCTGTGCCGCTGAGTTTGACGCCGAGACCCCCTACTTTTACGCGACATACGACGACGTCTGCGAGGCGCGGCAGCACAAACGCAGCGGCGCCGACCGCGTTGTTGTGCTGGGCGCGGGGCCAATCCGGATCGGGCAGGGCATCGAATTTGACTATTCATCGGTGCACTGTGTACAAACGCTGAAACAGCTGGGCTATGAAGTGATTATCATCAACAACAACCCCGAGACGGTGTCCACCGACTTCGACACCGCCGACCGGCTTTATTTTGAACCGCTGACGCCTGAGGATGTTATGCACGTTCTCTGTGTGGAGCAGCCCGTGGGCGTAGTGGTCGCGTTCGGCGGCCAGACAGCGATTAAGCTCACAAAATTTCTCTCGCAGCAGGGCGTGCCAATCTTGGGTACTTCGGCTGAAAGCATCGATATCGCAGAGGATCGCGAACGCTTTGACGCGCTGCTTGAGGAATTTAAGATTGCGCGGCCGCGCGGCGCGGCTGTCACGACCGAGGCGCAGGCACTTGAGGCCGCAAATGCACTCGGCTATCCGGTGCTTGTGCGCCCCTCCTACGTGATCGGCGGGCAAAACATGACGATTGCTTATGGTGACGACGAGGTGTCGCGCTATATGCAGGTCATTTTGCGGCAGGGGATCGACAGTCCCGTGCTCGTGGACAAATATTTGATGGGCATCGAGCTCGAGGTGGACGCGATCTCGGACGGCGCAGACGTGCTCATTCCCGGGATCATGGAGCACATTGAGCGCGCGGGCGTGCACTCCGGAGACTCGATCGCGGTCTATCCGCCGTTTAACCTGACCGACAAAATGCTGGCCAGAGTTGTCGACTGTTCCACCAAGCTGGCACGCGCCATGCGCACCAAAGGCCTGATCAATATCCAGTATTTGATCTATGACCATGCGCTTTATGTGATAGAAGTCAATCCGCGCGCTTCGCGCACCGTTCCGTATATCAGCAAGGTTACTGGTGTACCGATGGTGGAGCTTGCCACCCGCGCGATGGTTGGACAGACGCTGGCCGAAATGGGATACGCGCCGGGGTTATATTCCACGCCGCCCTATGTCGCTGTCAAAGTGCCGGTGTTCTCGTTTGAAAAACTCAGCGACGCAAACGCTGCGCTTGGCCCAGAGATGAAGTCGACCGGCGAAGTGCTGGGCATTGGCAAAACGAAAGAGGAGGCGCTCTTCAAAGGCCTGCTCGCGGCTGGATTCCATGTTCCGTCGTGGGACCGACAACAGCGCGGGGTGCTTATCAGCGTCAGCCGTCAGGACCAGTTTGAGATCGTAACACTCACGAAAAAGCTGGACGACCTCGGGTTTCGCTTTTATGCGACCGAAGGCACCGCGCAGGCGATCCGAAGTCTTGGCGTCGACGTGACGGTTGTGCAGCCGCTTCACACGGCGGACGACATTTTTTCGCTGCTGGAAGACGGCGCAATCGATTACATCGTGTACACCGGCGACGGTGGCAAGCAGAGCACCGAGGACTACATCCGCCTCAACCGCTGCGCATTGCAGCAGGGCCTTGCCTGCCTGACTTCGCTCGACACCGCAAATGCGCTGGCCGATATAATCGCAAGCCGGTTTAACGAGAACAACACCGAGCTCGTGGACTTAAATCACATGCGCACAGAGCGGCAGCGCATCCGCTTCTGGAAGATGCAGGGCTCGGGCAACGACTATATCTATGTCGACAACCGTGATGGCAGCATCACCTGCCCGGAATCACTCGCGATCAGTTTCAGCGACCGCCACTACGGCATCGGCGGGGACGGCCTGGTGCTCATCGAGCAATCAAATAGCGCGGATGCGAAGATGCGCATATATAACAAGGACGGCAGCGAGGGCGCGATGGCCGGCAACTCGATTCGATGTGTGGCAAAATATTTGTATGACAGCGCTGCCGTGAAAACAGAGAATATGACGATCGAGACCAAAAGCGGCGTGAAAACGCTGCGGCTTTATACGCAAAACGGCAGGGTAAGCTCGGTTTCGGTCGATATGGGAGCTGTGGTGCTCAATCCCGCGCACATTCCGGTACGTTTTGACGGTGACCGCATGGTCGACGCCGAAATTGCGGTGGGCGGCCAAAGTTACCGCGCAACCTGTGTCTCCATGGGCAACCCGCATTGCGTGGTATTCTGCGACAGGGTGGACGCGGTCGATGTGCCGCAGATCGGTCCGCTTTTTGAACACAGTCCGCTTTTTCCGGAGCGGGTCAACACCGAGTTTGTGCGCGTGGTGAACCCGCGCACCCTCAAAATGCGGGTGTGGGAGCGCGGCAACGGCGAGACCTGGGCGTGCGGTACGGGCGCGTGCGCGGCGGTGGTTGCGGCAGTGGAAAACGGATATTGCGAGAAGGGTGTAGACATCACGGTCAAGGTCAAAGGCGGCGACCTCGTGGTCAACTACACAGACGAAGCGGTAATGCTCACCGGCAACGCGGATTTGATTTATATTGGCGAGATTGCATATTAATTGTGGAGAACTATTAGAAACAAAATGCTTTGATTCTGGGGAATCAAAGCATTTTGTTTTCAGTATATCAAAAAGGCCTTATATAAAACGCGGGAACGTCAAACTGCAATAAGGCGTTCCATTCGTCGGCTGATGCAGTCTTGCCCAGTCACCCGATTAACGTAGTGCTTCACCCATACCGCAGAGATAAAAAGACTGGTCGACGAACGGAAACCAGCGTCGTATCGGCACTGTTCTGCGTCTGAAGGCATTCTATTTTCTCGACGGATTTGGGGCGAAGCCCAATTGATTGGGCAGCCGGTGCGGTTATCTTTCAGCCGTCGACTATTTTGTGCATTTTTTTGCTGTCTGGGGTTGTTTGATAGCCTTAATCCGGACAGAGACAAGCGTCTCTTTTTTCACATTAACTGCTGTCCTATACTTACGATATAACTGTTCGCCGCGCTTGCTTTGCCCATCCCTGCCGCCGGATCTAACTTAAGACTTCGCCCCAAACCCTGTCTATTGAAAAGCGGCAATCTGTATTCTGTTATTGATTTTGATCTCTTAGATAGACGACGTGCGACTATAGCAAAATTGCGCTTAAAAGCACGAGCAAGCCGTCGTACAGCCCATGTGCCAGAGCGACGGAAAGAATGGTGCAATTTTTGATATATGCTTTTGCCAAGCCCAGAATCGCGCCGATCACAGAAGTGAGAATGACGGTAATGAAGCTGCCGGTAGAGATAACGTGCCAAGCGCCAAACAGCAGCGAGGAAATCACAACAGACGCGAATCTTGAGCCGGTGACCCGGATCAATCTATCCAGAAGATAGCCGCGGAAAACCAGCTCTTCCGAAAACCCGATAAAGATAATTCTATGTACCAGCGCAAACAGTAGGTTGTCTTTCCCCGGCAGAAGATTATCCCACGGCACGCCAAGCAAAATCGGGCACAGAATAAACAGCACGGACAGCAACGCGAAAAGTGCGACACCAATCAGAATTTGTTGGATGCCATATGCTTTTTGAAAACCAAGAGAGGTGAGCGATTGCTTTTCTATGCGGTTGAACACCAATACAATTACTACAAATAGAATCGGCGCGGTAAGAATGGCCAGCAAACGCATAGGAATAGAGGAAAACAAGTTTACAAACGGCGCAAAGAACACGGTGATTACAAAGAGCAAAACAATGACGAAACAGATGTTGATTGCGAGCTTGGTTTTTGTGTGCATACAATTATTTCTTTCTTTTTTTCTACGACTGCCTCTAGTATTGCGTATTTGAGTGCAAACGGCTACCAACCGGAATTTGCGATGTGTCAACCGGAAGTTGCAAAAGGCCACGCCACGCAGAAAAACAAAATTTGACCTAAATGTTTTGATACTTTACTTTTTTTACAGTTCTTTTAAAAACAGCCGAAACGCCGTCGGTAAAGCGTAACTGCGTTCCAGTTCGCTGCGGTCTGCCCAGGTAAAGCGATCGGGCGCCGCCCCGCACGCGACAACGTGGCAAGTCATATTCCATTCGATATGGGTGAAGATATGTGTGCGATGAATTGTTTTATAGATATCGTAGGGCTGCGCGCCCCAGTCTGCGGCGATGTCAACGGCCTGTTGCGCGCTCAATGTAGTCAGCGCATTTGGAAATTCCCACATGCCAGCCAGCAGACCATGGGTTTCCCGCTGGCGGATGGCATAGCGGCTGTTATAAATGAGAATCCACACGGTGCGCTGTTCAATGCGGCGCGCCGTTTTTTGCGCACGAACCGGGAATTGCGCCGTGGTTTCGGTTTGATATGCCCTGCATAACGGCTGCGCGGGACACTGCTCGCATTTTGGCGTGCCGTTGGGGATACAAACCGTTGCGCCGAGCTCCATGAGCGCCTGCGTAAAGGTGCCGCGGTCTGTATCCGGATAAATGGCCGCGAGCGCAGCGGTGATATTTTGTTTAAGCGCAGCGTCATCCACCGGCGCAGAGAGACAGCATAGCCGTGCGATAACGCGCAGTACATTGCCGTCTACGGCAGGTGTGGGCAGGTCAAAACAGATGGAGGCAATCGCCCCGGCGGTATATGGGCCGATGCCGGGCAATTGTAACATTGCCTCGTAAGTATCTGGAAAATCGCCACCTTGGTCGCGCACAATTACTTGCGCGGCTTTTTGCAGGTTCCGCGCACGATTATAATAGCCCAGCCCTTCCCAGAGTTTGAGCAGATGCTGCTCGGTTGCCGCCGCAAGAGAGGCGATTGTGGGCAACGCGGCCAAAAAACGGTTGTAGTAGCCAATCACGGCCTCTACACGCGTCTGCTGCAGCATAATCTCGGACAGCCAAACGTGGTAGGGATCGGTGTCGCGGCGCCAGGGCAGATCGCGCGCGTTTGCGCGGTACCAGCGGCAAAGGAGATCAGGCAAACGCGAATTCAATTGTAATGATGTTGCAGAAACAGCGTGTTTTTGGTTCATAATAACGATATTGTATCATGAAATGGTGCGGCGCGTCGATTCTAGAAAAATGCATTACACCGTTCGAACCCAAAGCGTATTTGGAAAGAAACCGTTGTTGGATCTCAAATTTAACATAGTTTTTACAGTTATATGGCTTTGCATTTTACAAACGCAAAGTAAAATTGGAAATATAAAGAAAAAATCATGCGACAGGAGCAATGAAGTGAAAAAAACTGTAATGGGAAGTGTTGCACTGCTGCTGGCGGCTTGTCTTGTGGGGTGCGGTGGCGGCAATAACGACGATAGAACAACAAAAGGTGCAAACGCATTTGACCCCGCGTGGGAGATCACGGTGTGTTCACGCGAAGAAGGTTCCGGCACGCGCGGCGCGTTTATTGAACTGTTTGGCGTCGAGCAGAAAAACGAAGCCGGCGAAAAAGTGGACCAGACCACAGCGGAGGCGAACATTACGAACAGCACGGCAGTGATGATGACGACGGTGTCGAGCAACCAATACGCGATCGGCTATATTTCGCTCGGTTCGCTCAGCGACACGGTAAAAGCACTGCAGATTGACGGCGTGGCGCCATCAGTTGCGGCCGTAAAATCGGGCGAATACAAAATTGCGCGTCCGTTTAGTATCGCAACCAAAGGAACGGTCAGCGACGTGGCACAGGATTTTATCGACTATATCATGTCCGCGGAAGGGCAGGCAGTTGTGGAAGCAAACGGTTATATTCCGGTGGACGGCACACCTGCCTATGCGGGCAAGGAAGTATCTGGTAAAGTAGTCGTGGCGGGTTCGTCCTCTGTCTCTCCGGTTATGGAAAAACTCAAAGAGGCTTATCTTGCGGTAAATACGAACGCGACCATTGAAATTCAGACAAGTGACTCCACCACAGGCATGACCGCGTTGCAGGATGGTATCTGCGACATCGGCATGGCCTCCCGTGCGTTAAAAGAAAGCGAGACAGCGGCGGGCTTAAAAGCAACCGTGATTGCCATGGACGGCATTGTCGTAATCGTTAACAAGAGCAACCCTGCGACAAACATGACCTCCGAAATGGTTCGCGATATCTTTACAGGAAAGTACCTCACTTGGGATGAACTGCCTGCATAGCTGGGACATGCGTTCCGGTTGAAAACGGATACGGAGTGGAAGATGAGAGATTTCAAAGAGAATTTGATGCGACTTGTATTTGTGCTCACCGCTGTGACCTCGATCGCGGCGGTGGCACTTATCTGTATTTTCCTGTTTGTCAACGGTGTACCCGCCATCGGCAAAATTGGTGTGTTTCAGTTTTTGCTGGGAACAGAGTGGCACCCGAGCAACAATATTTACGGGATTTTGCCCATGATCCTTGGCAGTATCTATGTGACTGCCGGCGCGCTTATTATTGGGGTGCCAATTGGGATTTTGACCGCGGTTTATCTCGCGCGATTTTGCCCCAAAAAGATTTACCGGCTTCTTAAGCCATCGATTGATTTGCTGGCGGGGATTCCGTCGGTGGTCTATGGTTTTTTCGGCTTGCTTGTGATTGTGCCGCAAATTATGCGTGCGTTTAAAGTGAGCGGGCAATCCATTCTGGCGGCATCCGTTCTGCTTGGTATAATGATTCTGCCGACCATTATTTCGGTGTCAGAGGCGTCTATCCGCGCGGTGCCGGGCAGCTACTATGAAGGTTCGCTCGCGCTGGGTGCAAGTCATGAGCGCAGTGTGTTTTCTGCGACGCTGCCCGCGGCAAAATCGGGAATTCTTTCGAGCGTGATTCTCGGTCTTGGCCGCGCAATCGGTGAGACGATGGCGGTCATGATGGTGGTTGGTAACCAGGCGCGCATGCCGCGCGGACTCGTGCGCGGCGTGCGGACGCTGACGACCAATATTGTGATGGAAATGGGCTACGCCACCGACCTGCACCGGGAGGCGCTCATTGCGACGGCAGTCGTGCTCTTTGTATTTATTATGTTGATTAACCTCTGCTTTTCGGCGATTAACCGGAGGACAACAAAATGATCAATAAGCGCACATTCAAACAAAAATGGTTGTCCTATCAGCGCAACCCCGGCTCTTTGTTTTTATTTTTGCTGGTTTGGCTGGCAGCGCTTGCCGCCGTGGCTGTATTTCTATTTGTCGTGGTATATATCTTCGTCATGGGCGCGCCATACCTGAAACTGTCACTATTCGCCTGGAACTATACGTCCGAAAATGTATCTCTGATGCCTGCGCTCATCAATACAATCAGCCTTACGGTGATGGCACTGCTGCTCGCGGTACCGCTTGGTATCGGCGCAGCGATCTATCTTGTGGAGTATGCAAAGCGTGGCAGCAAGCTTGTCCGGCTGGTGCGCGTGACAGCGGAGACGCTTTCAGGTATCCCTTCCATTGTGTTTGGTCTGTTTGGTCTACTGATGTTCGTCACGGCACTGCATTGGGGGCTTTCGCTGCTCGCCGGCGCGTGTACACTGGCCATTATGATCCTGCCGCTGATTATGCGCACGACAGAGGAAGCGCTCAAGTCAGTACCCGATTCTTACCGCGAGGGGAGCTTTGCCCTTGGGGCGGGGCGGCTGCGCACCATTTTTCGCGTGATACTGCCTGCGGCGGTGCCGGGCATTTTGGCGGGGGTTATTCTCGCAATCGGCAGGGTGGTCGGCGAGACGGCGGCGCTGATATTCACAGCTGGCACAGTGGCACAGGTGCCGGAAACGGTCATGGATTCCGGGCGGACGCTTGCGGTGCACATGTATTTGTTGGCAAGCGAAGGTTTGCACATCAACGAGGCATATGCGACCGCTGTCGTTTTGCTGATCATCGTCTTTTTAATTAATCAATTGTCCAACATGGCAGCGAAAAAGCTTTCGAAAGGCAAGAAGTAATGGGAAAATTCGGGATTGAAAATGTAGATTTATTTTATGGGGATTTTCAAGCGCTGCATCATGTGGATCTCGCGATTGGTGCGCATGAAATCACGGCGTTTATCGGACCCTCCGGCTGCGGCAAGTCGACGCTGCTTAAATCGCTCAACCGCATGAATGATTTGGTCGAGGGCTGCCGCATTACCGGCAAAGTCACACTGGACGGCGAAGATATCTATGGTGACATGGATGTAAACCTGCTGCGCAAGCGGGTGGGTATGGTGTTTCAAAAACCGAACCCATTTCCAATGTCCATTTACGATAACGTCGCTTACGGCCCCCGCACGCACGGTGTGCGCGGCAAAGCCAAACTGGATGAAGTGGTGGAACAATCCCTGCGGGGCGCCGCGCTGTGGGATGAGGTGAGCGACCGGCTGAAAAAGGATGCGCTGGGGCTTTCGGGCGGACAGCAACAGCGGCTTTGTATTGCGCGTGCGCTCGCGGTGGGGCCCGAGGTATTGCTTATGGACGAGCCGACATCGGCGCTCGACCCGATTTCGACCTCCCGTATTGAGGACCTTGCGATAGAATTAAAGAAAAACTATACTATTGTTATGGTGACGCATAACATGCAGCAGGCAGTGCGCATCTCGGATAAGACCGCTTTTTTCCTGCTTGGCGAAGTGATTGAATATGGCGGCACCGAGCAGCTGTTCTCGATGCCGAAGGACAAACGCACAGAGGATTACATCACAGGGAGGTTCGGCTAAGATGCGCAGTAAGTTTGAAGAGCAACTCCAACTTCTGAACAAAGAGATGGTCACGATGGGCGCTTTCTGCGAAAACGCGATCGCGAGCGCGGCAAAGGCGCTGATTGAGAACGACAAAACCTTGGCGCAGCAGGTCTTTGATCTCGATCCGCAGATCGACCAGAAAGAAAAGGACATAGAGACCCTATGCCTGAAATTATTGCTGCAGCAGCAGCCCGTGGCAAAAGATCTGCGCATCATTTCTTCGGCATTGAAAATGATCACCGACATGGAGCGCATTGGCGACCAGGCGAGCGATATTGCCGAGATAATGACGATGTCCAATATCCATGCCGACGATACGCTCAGCCTTGCGCAGATGGCGCGCGAGACGATTAAGATGGTCACAGAAAGTATCGAAGCATTTGTGCGCAGCGACCTTACGCTTGCACAGGAAATCATCTGCTACGATGACGTGGTGGATAAACTGTTTTATACCGTGCGCAGCGAGCTGATTGAAATGATCAAGCGCGGCGATATCAACGCGGAATATCTGATCGATCTGCTGATGATCGCAAAATACTTTGAGCGCATTGGCGACCACGCGACAAACATCGCGGAATGGGTTGTATTTTCAATCACCGGCGTGCGGCCGGAAGGAAACTAGGCATGATCTATTGTGTGGAAGATGACGGCGACATCCGGGAACTTGTTGTATATACGCTGCAGTCCACCGGATTTAACGCCGGCGGATTTTCTGACGGCGTCTCACTGCAGCGCGCGCTGCAGACGGACGTTTTGCCGGAACTGATTCTTTTGGATATCATGTTGCCGGGCGAAGACGGCCTAACCGTTTTGCGCAAACTGCGCGCAGACGCGCGCACGCAGGAGATTCCCGTCATTCTCTTGACGGCAAAAACAACCGAATATGATAAGGTGACAGGGTTGGATCTCGGCGCCGATGATTATATCGCGAAGCCGTTCGGTATGATGGAACTGGTTGCGCGCATCCGGGCGGTGCTTCGCCGAACCAAGCTGGACAAACCGGCACAAACGCTTGAGGCCGGCGGAATTGCGCTGGATGACGAAAAATATCGGGTTACCGTTAACGGTGTGCCGATAGCACTGACGCGCAAAGAATTTCAGCTGTTGCAGCTGTTGATGGAAAACCAGGGCGTTGTGCTCACGCGCGACCGGCTGCTCTCTGAAATCTGGGGATATACCTTCGACGGCGAAACCCGCACAGTTGATGTGCATGTGCGCGCATTGCGGATAAAATTGGGCGATGCCGGCGCATGCATCGAAACTGTGCGCGGGATCGGCTACCGCATAGGAGAGGCGTAATGGCAAAAAAGATCTTTCGAAATATATTCTGGATGTCTATGCTAGTGCTGCTGTTAACCAGCACCCTTATTGTAGCGATTGTATATGATACGCTGAACAGCCGTGCGGACCGGGAACTGTGCAATGCGGCGCAGTATATCGCAGAAGCGTTAAGGCAAGTGGAGGATGACGAAGCATATCTGCAGGGACTTCACGTCGGGGATATTCGGGTGACACTGATTGCCCGTGACGGCACCGTGCTATATGATGATATGGCTGATCCGGCAACGATGGACAACCACGGAGACCGGCCGGAGGTACAGGAAGCGCTGACAAACAAGTCTGGCGAGAGTATCCGCAAATCGGACACAATTTTACAACGCACGCGCTACTATGCGCTGCTGCTACAGGACGGACGTGTGCTGCGGCTAGCCAGAACAGAGCGCAGTATTTTCGCAGTGATGGTTTCCCTGCTGCAATTGATCGTTGTGATTGTGTTTGCGGTGTTGATCCTATCTCTGGCAATGGCGCGGCAGTTGTCGCGCAGGATTATCCGGCCGATCAATGAGATCGACCTGGAACATCCGCTGGCCAATGAGGATTATGAAGAATTGGCGCCGTTATTGCGGAAGATTGACCACCAAAATCAGGAAATTGCGCGCCGCACGGCTGAATTGACACGGCGCAACGCGGATTTTGCCGCCGTTGTCGACAATATGAGCGAGGGACTTGTGCTGCTCGACCGCAACGGCAATATTCTTGCGGCAAACCACTATATTTGCACCCTCTTTCGCACCGATGCCGAACAGGTCAAAGGCAGGGATATCCTGGCGCTGAGTCGGCAGTTGGAACTGAAGCATGCCGCGGATGCCGCGCTGAAAGGCACACAGCAGGAGCTGTCTTTTGGATATCGCGGCCACATCTATCTGCTGCTTGCAAATCCAGTGCGCGCGGGCAAACAGGTCTCGGGCTGTGTGATGTTGTTGTTGGACGTCACGGAACGGCAGAAAAGCGAGCAGATGCGCAAGGAGTTTTCCGCAAACGTCTCCCACGAGCTAAAAACGCCGCTGCAGTCGGTTTTGGGTTACGCGGAGATTATCAAAGACGGACTTGTGAAGGAAAAAGATGTCAAGCGGTTTGTGGAAAAAATCTATACGGAGTCCAAACGGCTGATCAACCTGGTGGACGATATTATGAAACTCTCCCGACTTGATGAGGGAAATGTGGATCTAAAATGGGAGCAGGTAGACCTCGGCGCGCTGTGTGAAGATGTTGCCCAGCGGCTTTCCCCCAAAGCGGCGGCGCAAGAGGTGACACTGACCACTGCGTGCGATGCAGTTCTGGTGCGCGGTGTGCCGCAGATTTTAGATGAGATTGTATTTAATTTAGTGGACAATGCGATCAAATATAACAGGGAAGGCGGCAGCGTAACGGTGTCGCTGCAGTCAAAAAAGGACAAGGCTATATTGACTGTGGCGGATACCGGCATCGGCATATCAGATGACGACATGGATCGTATTTTTGAACGATTCTATCGCGTGGACAAAAGTCGATCGCGCGATGCCGGCGGCACCGGTCTGGGACTGTCAATTGTGAAACATGGCGCCGCGCTGCACAATGCGACAATTGATATCCGTAGCGAGGAAGGTAAAGGCACAGAAGTTAGCGTGGTATTTCCGCGGTTGAAAGATCAGGGGAAAATAGCAGAGTAATGTAAACAGCAAAAAAGCATCGTTTTCGCGATGCTTTTTTCATGAATACGGAATGCGCAGACAAAATCACAAATGCAAGCATTGATTATCAGCAAGAGTGCGCGCAAGCCGTCAGCGCACGGGAAACCGCAGAATGGGAAGCGACCGTGCTGTTACAACAAAAGCTGATACAGAAGAGCGAGGATTCAAACCAATATCTGCATATCGCTCTTGACGTAGGCCATAAGCTTTGGTAAAATAATTGAGCAAAGATTAATTGCATAAGCCCGTGGGGGTGTAGCTCACCTGGGAGAGCGCTTGAATGGCATTCAAGAGGTAAGGGGTTCGATCCCCCTCATCTCCACCACTAAAAAAACCGCTTAGAGGATTCGAACCTTTGAGCGGTTTTTGTTATAATGCGAGCGTAGAGCGTTCGTATACTACACATTTGAGAGGCAGACTAATTCGTAATGGTTACATGGAGGACAACTCATGTATGAAAAGCTTTTATCAATAAGCGAAACGTGGTTACAATATGCCATACGGATAAATCTTCTTAATGAAAACAGAAAGGATTTAGTTGAATTAAAAGCTGGAGCATTGAAAGACAAGAAAATCCTATTATATCTTAACGGTGTTACCAACTTCCACAATGCAATAGTTAGAAATCATAAAGACCCCGATTTATCAATACACAAACTGTTATTCCTGCTTGATATTGGGTTTGAAACGGATATCCCCGAAATTGAAAGCGCAGTTAGACAGATAATGAGCCACAGAGACAAAAACGGAGTATATCAGTCAATGACAAACATACCGCCGCACTACGGTGGCAAGGGCGAAGATGTTTTCGGTTGGTGCTTATGTGATGCGCCTTTATTACTCTTGGCATTATTAAAAGCTAAAATTGATTATAAGCAACATATCAAACAGGGCGCGGAACACCTGTTAAGCCTGTACAGAGAACAAGGTTTTCCTTGCTCGGTTTCCGAAGAACACGGAACATTCAGAGGTCCTGGACGGAAAAGCGATTGTTGCCCATTTGCAACGCTTATTATGTTAAAACTATTATCCGAGATTGACGAGTATCGAAACAGCGATATTGTAAAGGGCGGAATAGAGGCTATTCTATCTCTATGGGAAAACAGCTGTGAAAGGCATCCATATATGTTTTATATGGGTACTGACTTCCGCAAACTCAAAGCGCCCGCTATGTGGTATGACATTGTGAGTGTTGCCGACTGTTTAAGCAAGTTTGACTTCGTAAAATCCGATTCCCGATTTTGCGAAATGGTAGCTTTGATACAAGGAAAACGGAACGCAGACGGTATGTTTATTCCCGAATCGGTCTACCAAAAATTCAAAGGCTGGGATTTCGGACAAAAGAAAATTCCATCACCCTACCTTACTTATCTATGCGAGAGGATATTTCAACAAGTAGGAATATAAGTATTAGCTTCATAAAACTGCATCTAAAACGTAGCGATTAAACACAAATGCGCTATTAAGGGAAAAGCCTTGATAGCGCATTTTTATTGCCGAAAAATTTTGAAACAGGGCGCTTTCTATTATTTATGTTTTTAGCACTGCCGAATGCTACAGAAAATACCGTATAATAGGAAATTGCGGTAAAACGGCCGACCTTATCACATTGGCATGTTAAAATTGCCGCACATTTTCGAGTACTTTCATCGTTTTTTGCCTGAAGTAAAATCATTGTTCGTTGGTCTGTTTAGTTGCATTTGATTTTTTCAGGTTCTGCATATTTTTTCAGGTTCGAACTATGCCGCGCGAGGCAGCGCCGCTATTTCAAGACCATACATGAAACGTTCCCGGCGCGGAGCCGGGAACGCTTTCGTTTGCGCAAAAACCGCAATCGATTTCGATTTGTGGCAGTAGCGATTGCAGATATATGGGAACGTGCCGACGGACTGTTAGTGCCTAAAAAACCGTTTGCGCAAAAGAATCAAACATGCCGGCGATATGCCTGAGAGAACCGCCACGCCTACCCAGAGGAGAATAAGGCTTTGATCGCCCATTGGCACCCCGGTGCCGGATCCGTTGCTTCCAGCCAGACCAAATACGACGTGGATGGTGTGGTCCCTGTCCACATCCTGGAAAATATAGAAGTTAGCGCTGGTGTCGATGGCAACGCCGTCTATCTCCACTCGTTTCACAACGTATCCGTCATTGGGCGCGAAGAGGAACGAAGCAATGCCGTTTTCTGCTACGACGAGGTCGCCTAAAGGGGTGACAGTGCCTCCTGGTCCAGCTGAGGAGGTAATGGTGTATACGGGCGGCGGGGGATTCGGCAGGTCGACGACGAGGATGGTGCTGGCAGCCCCGTCCGTGTAAAGGGCCTGCACGTAGTAGCTTCCGTTCATCAAAGTAGCCAGATATGCTGGTTGCAGCTCAAAAACAGTATTGCCATCGCTGTTCGGCGACGCAATATAGTCCACGTTGGGAGTCAGCACCTGCCCGTCTATCACGAGGGAACTGAACTTGTTGTATGGCCCGTTTGCCGTGCCGCTGGCCGTCACGGTGTTGTTTGTCACGGTGGGAAACGGAACAATAAAGCTATATTCATGGGCGACGACCACCACGTCGCAGGTAGCAACAAGACCACCAACTACAGATGTTGCGGTGATCGTGGTGGTGCCCACGGCAAGGGCGGTCACATTTGCCGTTTGCCCGTTGCCGGCAATATCCACAATGCCGGGTGTGCTGCTGGCCCACACGACATCTTTATTGGCGAACATGGGGGGCAGAAAGCTGGCAGTGAGCAAAAAGGTGTCGTCCACCACCAACACCACATGGTCTGGCGTAAGGCTCATGCTGGGTGAACCGACTATTTCCACGGCGCCCACGTCCGCAAAATACCCTTGTGGGCGGGGCGTCCCTCGCTGGTCTTGGGCTGGATAGGCAAAGGCGTCTGTTGGAATCGCTTCGGCGGCATAGCCGACAGGGCTGATCATGACGGTTTGGGTAACGCCGCCGTTGTCCGCCAGCACCGGCGTCCCGCTCGTAAAGATATCTGCCAGCGTGATACCGTCGGGAAGGCCGATCAGATTATATCCGGGTGCAACGGGGAGGCTGGGAGCCATCCCCGCCACGTCCTGCGTCCCGTTTCCCGAAACAATGCAGCCGTTTAACGTGCTGCCGCCCTCGGCAGCCACGCCGTCGGTGTTCAGGGTCACGGTGCAGTTGGTCATGCTGGGCGCGCCCAGCGCGTACAGGCCGCCGCCGTCGGCAGCCGTGTTGGAGTACAAGGTGCAGTTGGAGAGAGCGGTTGTCACGGCTGTTACATAGACGCCGCCGCCATTAGCTGTAGCGATATTCCCGTTCAAGGTGCTGTTTTGGAGGCTGAGGGGCTGCTGGCTAAATAAGCCGCCGCCGTTTTGGCCGCTTCTATTCCCGCTGAAGGTGGTGTTGCTGACGTTGGCCGGGGTTCTGCTTTCCAGGCCACCTCCGTTTGAAACCGCGGTATTATTAGTAATGGTGCAGTTGTCAATTGTGGAGGTGTTTTGTTGCGTGCCTGTGGTAATGCCACCGCCGGTGGTTTGGGTGGTGTTCCCGGTTACCAGCGTATTCGACATTCGCAATACCCCCACAGAGATGCCGCCGCCGCGCCCCCCTGCATGGTTTTCCCGGAAAATGCACCCTGTGATGGTGGAGATGCTTGCAGGCAAATTGCTGATAAAGCCCCCGCCCAGGGTGACGGACGTATTGTTTGCAAACGTGCAATTTGTAAGGTTGCTTGTTCCCGCAATCAGCGCGCCGCCACCTCTGTCGCCCGCGGCGTTTCCGTCAAAGGTGCACTCTTCTAAATCGGTAGAGGCATTGAAATAGGCCCCGCCGCCATGGAGAACGGTTTGATTTCCAAGAAATTCGCACGCGAAGAGAGAGCCCGGAATACTGGTAAAAATTGCCCCGCCAAGCCCTGCCGCGCCTGTGGTGCTGTTCTGGGAAAATACGGTATCAGAAAGGCTGACAAAGCTACCGCCGGCGGAGATATTCACCGCGCCGCCGTTGCCAGCAGAGTGGTTGTCCGTGAAGGTGCTGCCCGCAATGGTGGTAGTAAATGTCATGCGCACCGCACCGCCGCTGCCCGTTGCTGTGTTACCCTCGAAGGTGGTGTTCAGCAGCGTGAGGAAAGCGCTCCCATACACCGCGCCGCCGTCTCCTCCTGTGGCGGAGTTATTTGACATGATACCGCCCGTGATCGTGCTCTGCTCGGAAAATTCCACTGCGCCGCCGCGGCCAGCTGTTGTTTGGTTGCCGACAAAATCGGTATTGGTGAGCGCAAGCCGGCGCGCAAAAAGCGCGCCGGCGCTGGAGCCAGCGCTGTTGCCGGTAAAAGAGCTGTTTTCAACGGTGAGTGTTTCGCCGGTGACATCGGAACGAATGGCGCCGCCGGTATTGGCGGCGAGGTTGTCTGTGAACACGCAGTTGCCGCTTATACTTCCGCCAAGCGTTGTGAAAATAGCGCCGCCATGCCGGCTGCTGGTATTGGAAGTAAAACTGCTGCCTGTGATGCTGATGCGGTTCGCGAACATCGCGCCGCCGTCTAACGTGGCGCTGTTTTGCGTGAAGGTGCAACCGGAGATGGTGGTGACAGCTGTGGCGCTGGTGGCATAAATGGCACCTCCGCCGGAGGCGGTTCGGTTCGAAGAAAACAGGCAACTTGTCAGTGTAATCGGGCCATTTGAGGCCACGGCGCCTCCGCCAACGCTGCTTGAATTTTGAACGTTTCCGTTCATCGCGACGTCGGTCATTGTAATGGCGGAACCGCCCTGCACCCCGCCGTTGACAACACCCGCCGTCGGTACGGCAGGCCCGTTCATCGTCAGCGCTTCAAACGTGGCGGAAACGGCGTTGTTCACCAAAAAGTGGCGCGCACCGGCAAAACCAGTGAAGAAAGTGCTGGCTCTGCCCGCGCCGCGAATGGTGAGGGAAACGTTGATATTAATGACATCCCCAAACACGAATGTACCGGCACCAAATTCAAAAATATCTCCTGGCGCCGCAGCCTCAATCATGCTTTTGATGGTCGCAAACGGCGTTGCCACAGGGATGGGAATCAGTGCCATTGGGGCGAACAGCATCTCCTCCTGCAGCGTCACTGTAATAAGAGGCGGCAAAATGCCAGCGGTAACGGTGTAGGCCACGGCTGGCAGAAGCGGCTCGTCTTCGCGCTCCGCCGACAGTGCCGCTTGCGTCGGCAACACCGGTGTGAACAGGTACGTGCCTGGCTGGGTTGCGTCAAATGCTGCGCAGTCCCAGGTAATCGGCTCGAGCGTTACATCGTATACTTCACCAGAGTCGCCCACCGCCGTGGCGTTCAGCGCCTGCGGCAAAACGAGATCCTGCGCGGCGGTGCCCAAAGTGTACGTTTGGGAAACGACGGTTGCCTCCAGCGGGGAAAAACTCATAATTTGCAGGGAGGGCTCTGTTCCAGCCGGCAAAGGACTAGTATTGAACGGCTGTGCGCCGGCGGGATTACCGGGGATGGAAGGGGTCGTTTCTGAAAGCGACCGGGCGCTCTGGCCTGCGAAAGAAATAGGATCGCTCGTTTCAGTCTGCAATATTGAATTGGACTGTTTGTTCGTAGGCACTGCCATACTGTTCGAAAGGCAAAATAAGAGAAGGCTAAGTGTCAGAATAATCGTTTTCATGATCGTCTCATCTTTCTTTTATCGGCTTATTTGCAGATGGGGCATGGCGTTATAGCTGCACCGCGAAATACCAGAGATGTGTTTGGTACGACATATAATAAATACTAATTAATATATATAGCAGCGGCCGGCCGCTTAAAATGTCAAAATGAAGCGGGGAATCAGATCCCCGGCATTCTGCATTTAGGATGTTGCCATGGATAAGCGCCGGCACCGCTTTGGCAGTAGATTGCTGCCCATCCAAAGACTTAAAAGAGTAGTTGCACGTAGAGAATATTTTCAAAAATCGCGATAGCCGCAATAGTAGCATAGTGCAAGGTTGCATTCAAAACCAAACGCAACGCAGAAAAACACCGCCATTTGTACGGGGCGGCGGTGCTTAAGGACGGCGTAGAGTTGGCCATAAGTCCAAAACTAGACTTACATCGATCTGGACTGTGCTATCTAGAGGGCGAATGGAGAGAACGTTTGCAGAACTGCTTTTTGGTAAAAATCATCAAAATTGTTTGACAGAAAAATCCATATGGTACGATTTAATAATTCGTTTGACTATCCGCGAGATTTTAGTTATAATTCTGATATACATAGGTTAACGTGGTTTAATCTGTGGAAAACCAAAACAAAAAGGCAAACCTGTGGAAATGCAGGGGCGCAAAGTCATAGGGTCTAACCTGCGGCACAGCTGCAGTATGACAGCCGATTGCAACATACCGACTTTTTAAATCGGCTGGCTTTTTACGATGCAGTCGGTTTTTGTTTTGGAATATGGCAGACATCGGGGAAGTGTCATGTCTTTTTTTAACCGCTCGGAAGCATTTGGGGGAATCCCGGAATTATCCAAAATTTACATTGAGCAGAATGTAAAGCGCATTTCATATGTCTCGTATGTTGTCATCGCCTTTCAGATTCTCAATCTGTTTGACGATGTATTCTATGAATACCTTTTTATGCGGTTGGGCTCCCTGTTTGTCACGGTGGTTTGTATCGTTTATACGCTGTACACCGTGCTGCGCTATAACATCATTGTCAGCAAGCCCAGACAAGCGCGTATCATCTATCTTTCCTATTGGATTTTAATCATTTGTTTTGGCATGACACCGTTTTTGATTGCGGACATTGTCCTCAACCGTCCGGTCAACGTCACGCTGTTTATGGCTGCGCTCATTATTGTGCCGATGTTTGTGCGGTCAGATATTATTTTTGTGTTTTCGCTGTTCACACTATATAACGTTGTGCTGACCTTTGTTGTGCCCTGCCCATTATCCTATAAACTTTTCATATCCGGTATCTGTGTCGCTGGTGTTTGCTTTGCGTTCTTGGTGCAGCAGCGCTATGTTGATATGATGATCAAGTTTAAGATGGAGACGCGGGTAGATCCGCTCACAAATGTTTTAAACCGGCGTGGCGGGTTGGACAAGATGCAAACCGTGATCGAGTTGTGCAAGCGCCACGGCATGATTGTTGTGGTTTATATGCTGGACATCGATTTTTTCAAAGACTATAACGACACGTTTGGCCATATCCGCGGCGACCAAGTGCTGATTGAATTGTCTGATGAGATCGGACGGGTGTTCGGCCGCAGCTCTGATGTGATTTGCAGGTTTGGCGGCGAGGAATTTGTCATTTGCACCTCTGTGGCAAGCGTCAAGGATGCGCATGCTATGGCAAAGTTGCTCTGCGCATCCATCGAAGAATTAGGCATAGAGACCCCGCGCAAGGAAGCGTCTAACTTTTTGACGGTAAGCATCGGATATACCATATATAAACCGCAGGATTATGCCGAATCCGAAGATGATATGGACGAAATGATGCTGATTGAAGAGGCGGATGCCGCGCTGTATGCGGCAAAAAACAGCGGTCGGAATACAGTTTATTCTTTTGTCACACAGCAGAGCGAACCGACGCCGACACCGACCATTCACAGCCCGAAGAGCGATGCACAGAACTACTAAATTTATAGGAAAAATGTAAAAACGATCTATCTCCACTGCGGTGATAGATCGTTTATTTTGATTTATAGTTTTGTGTCGGGTGAGATTATACGGTTGCTTCACTTTCCGTTTTTGCGGCGTAATCAACAAAGGATATATTCAGGTCGACGTCTCCGCTGATGCCTGGAATCGAGCCCTTGTTTGAGTATTGCAGCATTTCAAAGTGATAGAAAAAAGTCGGTATCTCACTGTATTCGGCTAACCAGAAGTCATACGCCGAGATCCTGTTCAAATCATAATAGGTATAGCCAAGATGTTGATTAAAGTAAATCATCGGCGTATACCCTGCGCGGTAGATGACATTGCAAAAGGCCAAAGCGCAATTGCTCAACAGTTCACCCGTGAGGTCGTTCGTGCGGGCGTCGTCTTCATACATATGTTCCCAATCGAACACGATTGGATAGTTGATTTCGTAGCCACGAATCCATTTCAGTACCGTTTCCGCTTCTTGTTCCGCTTCTTCTACAGAGATGGCCTGGGAAAAGAAATAGATACCTATGTTCATGCCGACAGCTTCTGCGTGATTGACATTGTGCAGAAATTGGTTGTCGATAAACAGTTGGCCTTTGGTATAGCCGCGATACCCTACGCGCAACATTGCAAACTCAATACCGGCGTTTTTCACAGCCGTCCAATCGATGGTCTCTTGGTGCGACGAAACATCGATGCCACGAAACGTCTGTTGTTCCGGATGGTTGTAAGTCAAATATTGCCCATCTTGTTGAAACAGAGTTGGATCATAGATGTTGACATCCACACCCGGCGCCACTGGAATTTCGCGGTTATTAAAAATAATATAATCGCGCGGTGGCTCAAGTGCCGTTTTCTCGGGCTGCGGCTGCAACCGGGGCAACAGCCAAAGCACCGAAAAAGATGCGAGCAATCCCAGAACGGTCACACTGGACAAAATAGCGATCAGCCATTTTTTCTTTGTGGACTCCATTTTTTTCCTTACCGCAAATCGCATAGAGAATAAATCCTTTCCATCGATTTGTTTCGACATATTATAACATAATTTGCGAGCCAGGATATGAACAGTGCGTAACGTTTCTGGTGAGCAGGCACATTGCATTCGCAGAAAATGTCGGATATACTTTAGCCAGGTTGTTTCCTTAGTATAAACAGTGGAGCGAAAAGTAGAATGAAAAGTTACCGGAAAGAATTGTATTTTCAAATTCCAAACCGCCGCGGCTTGATCAATATTACCACTGAGGTGCAGGCGGCGGTCGACGCCGCTGACATACAGGAAGGGCTTGTGCTCGTCAATGCAATGCACATTACGGCTAGCGTTTTTATTAATGACGATGAGAGCGGATTGCATCATGACTATGAAGTTTGGCTCGAAAAGCTTGCCCCTGAAAAACCGTACGATCAGTACCGGCACAACGGGTTTGAGGACAACGCGGATGCACATTTGAAACGCACCATCATGGGGCGCGAAGTGGTGGTCGCCGTCACAAAAGGTCGGCTGGATTTTGGACCGTGGGAGCAAATTTTCTATTTTGAATTTGACGGCAAACGCAGCAAGCGTGTGCTGATAAAAGTGATCGGGGACTAAGCGGGTAATCCCGTCGTTTTTGATTGACAAAAGGGCAGGGCTGTGTTACTATATTTTTCGTCGCAGCCGTGTATTTTCATAAATACTGGTTTGCGGCACGAAATTGATAGGCGCGGGATATGCCGTGTTTGTCAAATGTGGATCAGGCTATGCGCCCCACCTCGGTTGTGCTTTCTTGCCGTGTAAAAATTAAGAGAGCGAAAAAAGCTGTACGCGCGGTTTCGCGTTTACACATATATGCGGATGTGGCGGAATTGGCAGACGCGCTAGATTCAGGTTCTAGTGGATTCACCTCCGTGGGGGTTCAAGTCCCTTCATCCGCACCAAAACTCTCTGAAATCATATTTCGGGGAGTTTTTTTGACGCACAGTTCAGAGATATCGTGCCAGCCTGGTTGCGGTTGTCGCCATGGCTTTCAAAAGTTCATGGATACCATTATGATGTGATCTTATGACGAAGCGACAGGAGGTCACATAGTCGGTAAGCGTCTTGCTGGCCGGCTGCGCTTTCAGCTTTTTCTTACTGTAATCGTTTGTCTTTTTCTGGCCCGCCGAAGGCGGGGCAGATTCTCAAGCAGGGCTGGACCCGCCTGAAGGCGCGCAACAGTTTTTCAATACTTTTTCCGCCGAAGAAAATGCCCAATTTTGGGATGTGGGGCATAAACTCGCCCGGCAAGGCGTGCAGCGTGCAGCCGCGCGCGCTGCTGGCCGCGGTCAAAAGACTGCGCGTAAAGCCCGGATAGAAGGCTTGCTCCGAAAAACAGGGCATCGTTATCATGCGCCAACCATAAAAAAGACAGAGAGCGTGAGACATAGATAGATGGACTATAAAATTCTTGAGATTTCTGCAACACCGCGCCCAGTTGCAGTTATTTCCTGGACGACATGAACGCGTGGGTGCGGTTGCATTTGTCGTACTTTTTGATATAATTTCAGAAGAAGTTAAAAAAATAATAAAAAGGGCGCGCAAAATATTTGCGTAAGCAGATGTTTATGGAGGCTTAGGTCTCTAAATCGAAATCATTGATCGGAGAAGAAATCGGTCAATTGACATTGATTTTGGACAACCTTCTTATAAATGTCGCCGATGCTTTTCGCCCGAATATGTTAAGCGTTACTAGAGGAAAAGGGGCATTGTTCATGGAGCTGTGCAAAATGTTATATGTTGTAGTGCCTGCCTATAACGAGGGGCAATGGATAC
Organism: Oscillospiraceae bacterium; assembly: GCA_031547945.1. Classification (GTDB taxonomy): domain Bacteria; phylum Bacillota; class Clostridia; order Oscillospirales; family Ruminococcaceae; genus JAVBRN01. The sequence continues at coordinate 160,040 of JAVBRN010000003.1, forward strand.
ATAGAAATTTGGAGATACTGGACAAGAGCCTCTCAGAATGGCTGCCTGATTACCGAATCATTTTGGTAGACGATGGAAGCACCGACAATACAAGCGAAGAAGCGTATCGCGCCGCGATGGAGATTCCACGCATAAAGGTGGTATCGTGTCCTGAGAATCTAGGAAAAGGAAATGCGCTGCGGGTTGGTGTTGAGGAAGCGGGAGAACAGGGATATATTGCATTTTTAGATGCGGATTTGGATCTGCCGCCTTACCAACTCAAAGATTTTTTCGAGTTGATGGTTGCGCAAAACGTAGATGTTGTGATTGGGTCCAAGATGCATCGCGACTCAAAAATAGAATACCCTGTATCACGAAAAATCATCAGTTTTATTTACTATTTATTTATTCGCGTCGTGTTTGGATTGAAGATACACGACTCGCAAACAGGCATTAAACTATTTCGTGCAGAATGCATAAAAGAGGTGATGCCCAGGACGCTTGTTAAGCGCTTTGCTTATGATATCGAAGTGCTTGCGGTGTGCAATCATCTGGGATACAAAATTGTAGAAGCACCGATTGAGCTTGTTTTTCAGCGTTCCGACGGGTTTGGAAGAATTCACTTTCAGGATATGTTTAATTCCGCGTGGGACACGCTGGCGGTGTTTTACAGGCTTAAAATTTTGAAATATTACGATCGGGGGAGGAATGGCGATTGAAAGCGCTTTGCTTTTTTATTGGAACCGAGGCGGAACTGATAAAGGTTTTCCCGGTTATTCAGGAAGCATCCCGCCGAAATCTTCCGATTAGAATCATTGCTTCCGGACAAAATGGCATTGACAACAGTAAAGTGTTGGCAACAATCGGGTATAAACCAGATCTGCTATTAAGCGACGAATCGAAGATTGTAAAATCCGCATCGGGGCTGTTTGCGTGGTTTATTCAGAATTTGAGTAACGCGGCAAAACGGATTTCAAACGTCTTTTCGGATGTGGACTTTCACCAATCAATTATGGTGATTCATGGCGATACGATTTCTACGGTAATGGGCGCATGGATCGGAAAAAAGCTAGGGATGACAGTGGCACACATTGAGGCCGGTCTGCGCAGCAAAAATCTTTTCGACCCCTTTCCGGAAGAGCTTGACCGAATCATTGCTTCGCGTTGGACGCGGCTACATTTTGCGCCCGGAACGATAGCTTGCGAGAACCTGAAGAAAGCAAAAGGAAGCGTGATCGATACTGGATACAATACGGTCATCGACAGCCTTGCTTTTTCCCGGAAGATTTCATGCGACGACGCGGAAGTGAAATCCGTTTTGGGAAAAGACTATTTTGTTTTCGTATTGCATCGGCAAGAAAACTTGATGAAGCCTGCGTTGGTGAGGGAAATCACACAACAGATTTTAGAGATTGCCGAAGGGAAACTCTGCGTCTTTTTATTGCATAAGCCGACAGAAGTTGCACTAAAAGCAATGGGGTTGCTTGAAAAAATAGAAAGATCAAAAAATGTTATTACAATGCGCCGCAAGGACTATTTTGACTTCATGAAACTGCTCGAAAATGCCAGCTACATCATTACTGATGGGGGGAGCAATCAGGAAGAGCTGAGCTATATGGGAAAACCATGCCTCATTCTACGAAAGAGAACGGAGCGGACAGACGGATTGGGTGAGAACGCCATGTTGTATGGCGGGGAAATGGATGCAATCGGTGCCTTTTCCAGAGAATATGCATCTTATGCGCGCGACCGCATTGTTCCCGATCGTTTTCCATCAGGCATTATTATGGACACCTTGGAGCGCGAGCTGGAGAAGCACTATGGATAAGCCGGTATTTACGATTATCATGCCTTCATACAACTCGGAAAAGACAATTGAGATAGCCCTGCGGTCCATTCGGGAACAGACATTTGACCAGAACCGGATTGAAATCCTGGTCATCGACGGCGGATCCGGCGACAAGACGCTTGAAATTGCAAAAAAGTATAACGCTACAATTTTGCATAATCCGGACAGGCTTCCGGAATATGCCAAACGGATTGGCATATTGCAGGCGAAGGGCGACTTTGCGATTGAAATGGATACCGACGAAGAGCTGATACATGTCGAACAGCTTGCAAAGCGGTTTACATTATTACAGGACCATCCTGAGGTAAGCTGCCTGGCTGCGGACAGGCTGTTGCCTGTTAAGGGTTATGGCGTCAGCTGCGCCTATCTCAACCGGTGTGGAGACCCGCTGTCCCAGTTTGTCTATCGCAGAAAGAATGGGATACTCAAAACCTTTCAACAAAGAATTGTCTTATCCCAAAATGAGATCAACGTACTGCATTTTGAACAATCAGATTTGAAGCCAATTGGAGATGGCGGCACAACGCTTATTTCTATGCGAGTGATTCGTGAACAGATGAAGGAACAAATGGACAGCCTTTCCTTTGCAACAAGTGCGTTTGAATCTATGCTTTTAAGAAATGGATATTGTGGTTGTATCCAGGGAGATGACATCCGGCACTATTCTTCTGCGTCGTTCAAAACATATCTCGCAAAGCTGCGGTTCCGGTTAATCAACAATATCTTTCATAAAAGCGAGAGCGGTTTTTCGGTGCGGGAAGAGGGGAACAAAACACTGTCGCGGCGGAAAAAGCTGTTTGTATTTTACGCGGCGAGCCTCGTCGCGCCTCTGTTTGACAGCCTTCGTCTTGCCACATGTTATCGTGATATGACGATGTTATTGCACTTTTTCTATGTCTATTATGTGTGTGTCCTCGCGGCATTCTATTATGGCTGCAAATTGTTGGGCATTAGCAAGGCAAACAAAACCTACGCAAAATAGGAGAGCGGAACGTTGCATTTTCTTTCCAAATCACCGAGATTGCAAAACCACCATGCTTAGGTGTTATTGAATCGTGCAGAACAATACAGTTCGAACAAAAAACAAGCGTACATCTTTCTTTAACTAAGTGCTTTTATTCGAGAATGGTTTATGTGCATAGCGCTTAATGGTTTTTGCATGCGTCTCGTCTTATCAAACGAAAACGTATGAATATCACTGATTTCTGAAGACAGCGAAACTCTAGCGATGAATCGAGTTTGCAATCAGAGTCTGATTCAATTTACCACGTGACCGGCATCCTGGTGGACGCTCTCCGTGGAGTTATTCGCCTAAACGCACAGAATCCGAACCACTCGCGACAGGGTAATCCTGGTGGCGAAGGGTTCGGATTGTTCTATTTCGCCTTTACTGGCGGGCAGGCACAGCGCTGTTCAACAACCATTCGCCGTGTAAATGGCTTTAGCTTTACAGTTAAACCGACTTTGCCTGTTAGAATGTTGGGTGCGCAGGTCGCCAGAAAAGCAAGGAAAAAAGAAGCTTTTATGGCGGAGTTGTTTTATTGCAGCGATACTGTTTTATGAGACAACCGGATTCTTTTCTACCGCAAGAGTCACAAATAGCAATGGTATGAAAGGGAATTCTTTTTTTACGGTTTTTCGATGAATTGCGCTGTAATTTTGTTGCAATACTATAGAAATTAAGCTATAATTAATCCGATTTGGCTTTTAGATTCGGAATCGAAAGAGGGTATGCAAATATGTCCGAGACAAGCAAAAACAATGCCGCCTCCGTTCGGCTCGCTTCGTTATTTGACGACGGCAGTTTTGTTGAGATTGACGCTGCAAACACAAGCAGTGCCAAAGCTGGGTACGGCAGCGTTGGCGGTGCAACGGTGTTTGCGTTTTGCCAGGATGCGACTGTAAATGGATGCGCGGTTGACCGCGCACAGGCCCGCAAGCTTGCCAAGGTCTATGACTTGGCTGCAAAGACCGGCGCCCCCGTGATCACAATATATGATTCCAAAGGTGTAGATCTGCGTGACGGGTTTGGCGCGCTGGATTCCGCCTCGGAAATATTGCGAAAGGTATCGGAACTGTCAGGCGTTGTTCCGCAGATTGCGGTTGTGGTTGGTCCATGCGGTGGGTTTGCCGCGATGGCGGCCGCGATGGCTGATGTTTGCATTATGTCTGAAAAAGGCGAGCTGTTTTTGACATCGGCATTTTTGGACAAAGATAAAAAGGCAACTGTCGGTTCTCTGGAATATGCGCAGCAATCGGGCGTGGCCGCGATTGGCTGTAAAAGTGAGACCGAGGCGCTTGTGAAAGCGTCTGACATCGCGAAACTCCTGCCGCTCAACAATCTTGCGGCGCTGCCGGTTTGCGAAGGCGACGCGCCGGTATTCCAGATGGGCGCATGCCCGATCGAAACGGTCTGCGATGTGAACAGCGCAACCGTGTTATATGAAAAAATGGGCAGCGGCGCGCGGATTGCGCTGGCGACGATCGGCGGTATGCCCTGTGGTGTGCTGACCATGCGCGGCGCATTTGACAAAGGAGACGCGGCAAAATGTGCAAAGCTGGTGGAAGTTTGCGACGCATTCAACCTGCCGGTCGTCAGTTTTGTGGGTGACACGGAACTCGTCCAGTCCTCTGAAAATGACATCTGCGACGGCATTCGCGCCGCAGCACGTCTGACCCATGTTTTGGCGGAGGCGACCACACCGAAGGTCACTGTAGTCTGCGGCAGCGCGATCGGTGCGGTTTACAGTATGTTCTGCGGCAAAAATGCCGGCTGTGATATGTCCTATGCCTGGACGGATGCGGCGATCAGCCCGCTGAACGCAAAAGCGTCTGTAAGCTTGTTGTGGGAAGACCGCATTAAAAAGAGCGATGATATTGAAGCGCTTGCGGTGGAGTATGCAAAGACCGAAGCAAGTGCGGAACAAGCCGCGGCGGCCGGCGTGGTTGACGCGGTCATCGCACCTGAGGAGACGCGCAGCCAACTGATTTTTGCGCTGGATATGCTCTCGTCAAAACGCGTCTCGAGATTACCAAAAAAACACGGCAATATGCCGCTTTGATAAACGGAGGAAATCACTGTGAGAAGATTCAATATAGCTGTCAATGGACAAAGTTATGATGTAACCGTAGACGAAGTGGGCGGCATTGCCCCGGCGGCGCCTGTTGCTGCAGCACCGGCTGCTGCGGCGCCGACACCTGCATCTGCGCCTGCTGCGGCGCCTGCGCCCGCTCCGGCGGCCGCGTCTGCGGCAGTGCCGGCGAACGCCACAAAAGTAAACGCGCCGATGCCGGGTAATATCCTGGCGGTGCGTGTCAATGTTGGCGACACGGTTAAAGAAGGCGATGTTTTGGTTGTGCTGGAAGCAATGAAGATGGAAAACGACATCACTTCGCCGGTGGGCGGCAAAGTGGTTTCGATTGGTGTACAAAAAGGCGATGTGGTCTCCACCGGTGCGCTGATGGTTGTCATCGGGTAGGAAAAGAGGATTTGTTATGGCAAGAAAAGTAAATGTGACCGAGGTCGTGCTGCGCGATGCGCACCAGTCGCTGATTGCGACCCGCATGACACTCGAAGAGATGCTGCCCATTCTGCCGACCATGGATAAAATCGGTTACTATTCCGCGGAAGTATGGGGCGGCGCGACGTTTGACGCCTGCCTGCGGTTCCTCGATGAAGACCCGTGGGAGCGGCTGCGCGTGATCCGGCGCGAGATGCCAAATACCAAATTACAGATGCTGTTCCGCGGCCAGAATATGTTGGGCTACCGGCATTACGCCGATGATGTCGTGCAATATTTTGTGCAAAAGACGGTTGCGAACGGCATCGATATCATGCGTATTTTTGATGCGGTCAACGACTTCCGCAACATGCAGACCGCGATTGACGCCGCGAAAAAGGAAGGGGCGCATATCCAGGCGTGTATCTGCTATACCCTAAGCCCCGTGCACAACAACGAGCACTTTGCGAAATTCGCAAAGGATTTGGAAAACGCGGGCGCGGATTCGATCTGCATTAAGGATATGGCCGGACTGCTGACGCCGTATAGTACCTATGAATTGGTGAAGGCGATCAAATCGAGTGTTAAGATCCCGTTGCAGCTGCACTCGCACTATACCTCCGGCCTGGCGTCGATGTCGTTCCTGAAAGGCATTGAGGCGGGCGCGGATACTGTGGATACCGCGATTTCACCGCTGGCCATGGGAGCTTCGCACATGGCGACCGAGTCACTTGTGGCGGCGCTGCAGGGTACGGAGTATGACACCGGCCTTGATCTCAAAAAACTGGACGAAGTGCGCGCCTATTTTGCCACGCTGCGTGACAAGTATCTTGAGAACGGGCTGCTCAATCCAAAGATGCTGGGCGTTGACGCGAATACGCTGCTGTATCAGGTGCCGGGCGGTATGCTCAGCAACCTTTTGAAACAGCTGAAAGACGCGGGAAAAGCGGACAAACTGGAAGAGGTGCTCAACGAAATTCCGGCGGTACGCAAAGACGCCGGTTATCCGCCGCTTGTGACACCGACTTCACAGATTGTCGGTACCCAGGCGGTGCTGAACGTCGTGATGGGCGAGCGTTACAAGATGGTTGCCAAGGAATTTAAAGGTTTGGTAAAAGGCGAATACGGCCGGACACCGGCGCCGATTGATCCGGCATTCCAGAAAAAGATTCTTGGCGACGAGCAACCGATTACCTGCCGCCCGGCAGATCTGTTGGAGCCTGAACTCGACAAGCTGCGCGCGGAATGTGAGCAGTGGGTTGAACAGGACGAAGATGTGCTCAGTTATGCACAGTTCCCGCAGGTGGCGACAAAGTTCTTTGAGAACCGGCGCGCCAAGGAAGTGGGGATTGACGCGGCGCATCTCGACAAGGCAAACATGACCCACCCGATGTAAGAAACGATAGGTCGATTCGATACCGCCGATTTTTCGGCGGTATCTGTTTGTCATCCGAAAAAACCGGAAAAGCAGGAGGGCTCGCCTTTCGTTCGATCAGGTTTTTGTCCTGCATGCAGATGCAACAAAGCCCACTTGTAACGAGTGCCGAAGCGGTCGATGCAGCAATGCATCATTGCCTTTGATTTCAATCCGCCAGAGATAAAGACAAAGTGCCGAAGGACATCGTTTCAAGCAGGAAATGCCAAGGTAGAAGGTGCGCAAGCGAAAGTACCATGGAACGCCTTCTGATGCCGATTGTTTCATCCAGGGAATAGCAAAGAGAAATCAATGACGCGAATGACAAGGATACCTATTGTGATAGACCGGGTTGGCAGTTACTAAAATAGGTATGGAAGACTTATAGAAAGAAAAGAAAATATTCAACAATTTTTTTGTTCGCTTGGCGCTTATAGTCACTGCCTGTGGCAATGACGGAAAAGTTTTCGCTGCGCTTATGGTGATTGAGGCAGCGCTTTGCGCAGATGACGGCAAAAACAGCCGAAAGGATTTATCCGGTCGAAAAGAAGACGCACGGCAGACAAAGATATTGCGCTTCCGGCAGGCATCCATAACCTTGACGTTTGCGTCTATAGGTTTGGTGACCAGCTGTCGCAAATGGCGTTGAAACAAACTTCAAAACCTTTGGTATGATACCTCATGTTCGAGTTGCGCGCGATAAACACGTATGTGGCCTTTTGCTATATCAGGATCAATTTGCGACGATTGCAGCAAACGGATCATGCAAAAAATTATAGAATACAAATACACATCCTGAAACAAAGAGGGAATGAAAACGCGGTAATTTATAGATGAAACATTGACATAATTGACTGCGAGCAAAATTCAGCTGAAAGCAGCCGTCAGGGCTTGGAAAAGTTAATTGTTTTCAAGAAAAATGATGGTTTTCGATCCTTGCTTCTAGTTATTACAATTTGGTTGCTTTCTATCATTTCGTCAGAAATACGGTCATAGTTTTGTGCATAATAAACATATTTTTGTATAAAAACAAGCATTTAACAGGTTGACAATTCTCGGTGGTGTGTTAAACTATGGTCGTCAGGATTCTGGCAATTTGATTTGGTAGGGTTCTGGCAAATATATAACAAGACTTAGGGAGGATCGCAAATGAAAAAAGTTCTATCACTCGTACTTATGCTTTGCTTGGCGTTTACGTTTGTTGCCTGCGGCACTAGCGAGACAAAGGATGACCTGGTAGGCATTCCTTCGATGTTTGATAACATCGCAGCGGAAGCAGCCAAATGGGTTTATCCGACCGACCAGGAAGGCACAGCTGCAGATAAAGCTGTTGAGCTTCCGGCGGGCACCTACAAAGTTGGCGTCTGCATCTACAAGTTTGACGACACATTCATGACCGGCTATCGCGAAGAGATTGAAAAATACTTCAAATCTCTTGAGACCGATGATGTCAAGTTTGAAATCACAGTTGCTGACGGCAAGAACGACATGGCCGAGCAGTCCTCGCAGATCGACACCTTTATCGCTGATAAAGTAAACGTTCTGATCGTGAACCTTGTTCAGTCTTCTTCTGCTGGCGACATTACCGCGAAGGCGAAAGCCGCTGGGATCCCAATTGTTTACATCAACCGTGAGCCGAAAGGCGACGACACCCAGGCATGGGATTTCGAAGGCAAAGTTTGCTATGTTGGCGCCGATGCGCGTCAGTCCGGCACAATCCAGGGCGAAATCGTTGCGAACTTAGCCGACAAGGGCGACATCGATGGCGACGGCGTAACCCGTTACATCACGCTGGTTGGCGATGCTGAGAACCCTGATGCACAATATCGCACCATCTTCTCGATCAAAGCGTTGGACGATGCGGGCGTTAACTCGATGCGTCTGTTTGAGCAGCGCGGTGACTGGGACCGTGCGAAGGGCCAGGAACTTGCTTCTTCCGCCATTTCGCAGTTTGGCGACAAGATCGACGTCATCTTCGCGAACAATGACGACATGGCGCTCGGCGCGATCGAAGCTTGCAAAGCCGCTGGTTTGGTTGTTGGCACAGACATCTATATCGTCGGTGTTGACGCAACAGATGCCGCGCGCGACGCGCTTGCAGCTGGCGACTTAACCGGCACAGTTCAGAACGATCATGTCAATCAGGCTCACACAGCAGTCAATGCTGCTCTGGTCGCGATCAAAGGCGACGCGCTTATGAAGTACTACATGGTTGATTATCTCCCAGTTACCGAGTAATTGAGATAACAACAGCGGTCTTACAAAAGGGTTGCGTGCGATAAACACGCACGCAACCCTTTTATTTATATGTGGAGTGAGTGAATAACAATGTCTGAATTCTTATTGGAAATGAAAGGTGTATGTAAGTCATTTCCCGGTGTCAGAGCTTTACACGATGCTTCGCTCGCATTGAAACCGGGCAAAGTTCACGCTTTGATGGGTGAGAACGGCGCGGGAAAATCCACGTTGATGAAATGCATGTTTGGCATTTATGAAATGGATCAGGGCGAGATTTTTATTGAAGGACAACCGATAAAAGTTAAAAATCCACACGATGCGATTCATTACGGACTGGCAATGGTGCATCAGGAATTGCAACCGATTCTTGACAGATCCATTGCGGAAAATATTTTTGTTGGTCGCTATCCGCAACTGATTCCCGGTTTGATGATTGACCATAAGAAAATGAACCAGGAGACCAACAAACTGTTGCAGGGTCTTGGCTTGGATTTCGAAGCGACAACCATCATGAGAACGCTGTCTGTGTCTCAGATGCAGCTTGTGGAAATTGCCAAAGCGGTCTCGTTTGGCGCAAGAGTTATTATATTAGACGAACCGACGTCTTCTCTGACCGATAATGAAGTTGGGATTTTGTTCTCAATCATTCGGAAGCTGGCGGCGGAAGGCTGTGCCATCGTATATATTTCTCATCGAATGGATGAGATTTTGAAAATCGCAGATGAAGTGACGATTATGCGAGATGGCCAGTGGGTTGGAACTTGGCTTGCCGGAGAACTTACCACGGATTTTATCATCAGTAAAATGGTCGGACGCCCCTTGGAGAACGTTTATCCGCCCAAGCATAATACGCCCGGCGAGATGGTACTGCGTGTTGAGGATTTTACTTCGACAAACGCGCGTTCGTTTCATAACTGTGGCTTCACACTTCGGCGCGGCGAAATCCTTGGCGTTGCAGGTCTGGTTGGCGCACAGCGAACCGAGTTTATGGAAGGAATTTTTGGCCTGCGGTCAAAAGTGAGCGGAACTGTCGAATATAAGGGAGCGCAACTTACGATAAACAGCCCAAAAGATGCAATTGACAGTGGAATTGCCTTGCTGACGGAGGACAGACGCGGCAGCGGCATTTTTGGTGTATTGTCTGTGGAGGACAATGTCTCGGTTGCTTCGCTTAGAAAGTATGCCAAATTTGGAATGGTTCTGATGCAAAAGCGAATTGACCATGTGGTATCCGAAAGCATCAATCAGCTTAGTATCAAAACGCCGAGCAACAAGACATTGATCAAATCATTGTCTGGCGGCAATCAGCAGAAAGTGATTATCAGCCGCTGGCTCGCGAATGATCCGGATATTTTTATTTTGGACGAGCCCACGCGCGGTATCGATGTCGGCGCAAAATATGAAATTTACGCCATCATTGCTGATCTGGCAGCGCAAGGGAAAAGCGTGATCATGATAAGCTCTGAGCTTCCGGAATTGATTGGTATGGCAGACAGAATTATGGTCATGTGTGAGGGAAGAGTAACAGGATTCGTTGAGGGTGCAGATATTAATCAAGAAAAAATCATGGCTTTGGCAACGCAAGTTGAAGCGTGATTTACTGGAGGCCAAATAGAAATGAAAAAAAAGACGCTGAATGCCGCCAACATCGGCAGTTTTTTGCTTAACAACTCCGTTATTATCATGGTGGTGGTTGCAGTTATTGCTGTTTCTTTCATTAGAACCAATTTTTTGTCTGCGGCAAACTTTAACAACCTGCTTCGGAATACGTCGGCAAGATTCATTATTGCGCTTGGTGTTTCCGGGTGTCTTATTACGCGCGGAACAGACCTTTCCGCAGGCCGCGCGGTCGGGTTTGCAGCATGTTTGTCGGCTGCTTTTTTGCAGAGACCCGATGCTTCCAACAAGGTTTTTGAAAATCTCGGCAAAGTTCCGGTTATTTTGGTATTGCTGGGTGTAATCGTTGCTATGGCTTTTATAGGTTCCATAAACGGCATGGTGATTTCGTTCCTGCATATCCCGCCGTTTATTGCCACGCTTGGCATGCAGACGATCATCTACGGCAGCGGTCTTCTTTTTACCAAATCGTTGCCGATCGGAAGTCTTCGACCCGAATTTTCCAACTATGCAAACGGCTCGCTGTTTAACATTCGAGTATTGCCATATTTGGCATTGTTTGCGGTTGGCGTAGGCCTGTTTATGTGGTTCCTTTATAACAAGACACCGCATGGAAAGATGATGTATGCGATCGGCGGCAACGAAGCGGCTGCCAGCGTCAGCGGCATCAATGTTTCAAAATCGATTATTGTCACCTATGCGTTGGCTGGTGCACTTTATGGTTTGGCTGGCTTTTTGTTTTGTGCGAAAGGCGGCGGCGCGTCTGTCGGCACTGTTGGTAACGGCTATGAGCTCGAAGCGATTGCCGGTTGCGTAATTGGCGGCGTTTCCGTGAGCGGTGGTATTGGCCGTATTCCTGGCATACTGCTTGGTGTTACGATTTTTGAAGTGCTGAAGATTATCATGACGTTCCTGGGTGTTTCGCCAAACTGGACGTATATTGTACAGGGCTTAGTCATTATATTTGCTGTTTCCCTCGATATTCGCAAGTATATAGCCAAAAAATAATTGTATGAATGAGCAAAAAGACGGGTCTAAAAGCAACGATCTGAAGCAAACAGATCAGACTGTTGCGGATAATCAGGAAGAAGAACAACAAAGAAAAAAGAGGCTTGGTAAATTCCAAATAACGGTTAAACACATTGATATCTTTTTAATCTTTTGTGTAATTGCTTTTTTTGTCGTTATTCTCCTGGCCTACTTGAACGGAACCAGATCCTAAATCGCTTTTATGAATCCGGCGCGGTGTAAACTGCGCCGGATTCTTTGCGGCAGAGATTTGCCTGCGAGTCGAGTTTGTGAATTGGGGATTCGTATTTCCCGTAAATGCAGGACAAAAACCGGGTTGCCGGTTTCAGGCTGTCGAAGAATCCCGGGTAGCGAAAAAGTGAACAAATATCGGGCTTTAAGATATCCACCCCCGCCGCCCAATCGAATGGGGCTTCGCCCCCCAACACTGCCGAATGTTAAAAATCAAAGGGATGTTTACAAGAAAAAGAAAACTTGTGGTGCGTCTCTCTGCGAGATCTTGGAGGGACACCATGTTTGCACAGCTTTTTGCATGGCTTTTGGTCGGGTTTCCGCCCCTGTTCAGCTATTTGGCAGAGAACATGCCAAATTCCGCTGAAGGGAACGGATGGCCGTCAGATGCGGGAAACTGCCGATACTATGCTGGTTTCCGTTCGTCGACCTGTCATTTCTCGTCGGGGTGCGGGGCGGAGCCTCACGTCAATCGGGGAGCCGGCGCGGAATTGCGAAAGCCGACGAACAGACGCCCTTTGTATTTTTGTCGTTCTCTCTTTTTATAAAAGGACTTTTTGACAAGATGCACCGGCATTGCCGGTTGACAAGTTTGCGCGAAAGGGGGTAAAATGTTTTAATACCAAAAGCACATGAGGTGCCGGAATGATCAATAGCATGACAGGCTATGGCCGCGCGCAGTCCATTCGAAACGGCAGAGATATTTCAGTGGAGTTGCGGGCAGTGAATCACAGATATTTTGAGTTGGTTGCCCGTGTACCGCGCTCTTTTTCTTATCTGGAAGATAAAATCAAGTCACTGGTGCAGACGCGGGTGTCCCGGGGGAAAATTGAGGTCGGGCTGATCATTGTCAATGCCGAGAGCTGTGACATCCAAATCGAACTCAATATGGAGCTTGCGCGAAGCTATAATGCGGCTCTGACGCGCATCGCGGAAGAATTGCATTTGTCCAGCGACGCAAGCGCCAATTCCATTTCCAAATTCCCTGACGTGTTCAGTGTAAAGCGCATCGTGCCCGATGAGGAAGCGGTATGGATGGATGTCCGCGCGGTATTGGAACCGGCGTTGGAGCAGTTCTGCGCAATGCGTGCTGCCGAAGGAGAAAAACTCCGCGAGGATGTCGCCAAACGGCTTGGGTATATTGCACAGAGGATTGCGGAGATTGAACAGCAAACCGCGCCGCGGCTGGAACGTTATCGCGAGCGATTGGCACAGCGCATGCAGACCATTCTGGAAAATACCGAAATCGATGAGAACCGAATTTTGTTGGAAGCGGCGCTCTATGCGGACAAGTCCGCGATTGACGAGGAGACCGTCCGGCTGCGCAGCCACTTGGCGCAGTTTGAGACGATCTGTGCGTCGGGAGAACCTGTTGGCCGTAAATTGGACTTTTTGATCCAGGAAATCAATCGAGAAATCAATACCATTGGAAGCAAAGCAGGCGACCTGGAAATTACCGGTGCCGTGGTAGATATCAAAGCGGAAATTGAGAAGATACGCGAACAGGTTCAGAACATTGAGTGATGGGAGGACTGTATGAAACTGATCAATATTGGATTTGGAAATATCGTGTCAGCTAACAGGCTGATCGCAATCGTCAGCCCGGAATCCGCGCCAATCAAACGTATTATTCAGGATGCGCGCGACAAAGGAACGCTCATTGATGCGACGTATGGCCGCCGTACGCGCGCAGTTATCGTCACCGACTCTGACCATGTTGTGTTGTCTGCTTTACAGCCAGAGACCGTTGCAAACAGGTTGGGAGACGACGCAGTGGACGAGGCGGAAGAAGAATGATCAATGAGCAAAAATTGGTTGTCGTATCCGGCCCGTCCGGCTGCGGGAAAGATACGGTTGTCAAGCATTTAACAGCCCTGCGCGACGATGTGTTGTTGAGTATTTCGTGCACAACGCGCAAGCCGCGCAAAAACGAAGTGGACGGCGCGCATTACTATTTCTTGACCGAGGCGGAATTCCAAGACCGTGTCACACGCGGCAGGATGTTGGAATATACCGTGTATGACGGGAAATATTATGGTACACCACTCGATGAGATCGAACAGAAACTCGTGGGTGGCAATACAGTGGTGTTGATCATCGAAGTCAAAGGCGCAAAGAATGTGAAGAGCGCATATCCGCAGTCGCTTTGCGTCTTTATTGTACCGCCCTCGCTCGAAGCACTGGAGGCGCGGCTGCGCGCACGGGAGACCGAGGATGAAGCGGAAATTCGGCGCAGATTGGACATTGCGGCGACAGAGCTTGCGGAACTGAACTTTTATGACTATGCGATCGAAAACGAGGTCGCGGTGGATTGCGCCAAACGGTTGTCGGAGATTATCGATCTTTGGCAAGACAACCATGCCGCAGAGGACAGATCGAATGAAACAAACGGAGGAACTCAATGCTAAAACCGGAAATTGGAAAATTGCTCGACGAGTGTGAAAGCGCGTATTCGCTGGTGATCGCGATTGCAAAGCGGTCCCGCGACATCGCAAACCGTGCGCTGGAAGAAAAGGAAATTCTACGCGACAAGCCCGTTAATATGGCGATTGATGAATTTGGTTCCCATAAACTGCGGGTTGTGGAAGGCTATGACGACAGCGAGTACGCGCGTTCATAAAGAAGAACAATAGACCCGAGAGGAGGTGGCGTTACGGATACCGTGGAAGTGGCGGTGGACAACGCCGCCTTTCAATTTGACCGGTTGTATACCTATGCGGTGCCTGCGGAGATACAGCCGTTTGCACGCGTTGGTGCGCGGGTTTTGGTGCCGTTTGGCAAGGCGGCGCCGCGCATGGGCGTTATTTTGCGCATGTCGAAATCCGACGATACGGCCGCCGGATTAAAAGAGCTGCTGGATATTGAGCGCACGGCGCCATTGCTTGACGCGGAGCTGGTGCGGCTCATCGAGTTACTGCGCGAGACGACATTTTGCACCTATTATGATGCGGTTAAAACCGTTCTTCCAAAAAACAGCCGCCTCGTGCCCAATGCGTCGCGCGCTGCAATGACCGCAGGCTCGCAGGGGCACCTTGAAACGGTATATCAGTATACGGCAACAGAAATGCCGCCGCGCTTGACAGAAAAACAGCGCGCGGTATGTGCCCTGCTGCGCGACAACCCGATGACGGCGGCGGACATCGGCGCGGCATTGGGCGTGACGCGCGGCGTGGTTGACAGATTGGCGGAAAAAGGCATCGTGGAACGGCTGGAGCGCTCCAAGGAAGTTGTGCTCTATCCCGCGTTTGCCGAAGCGCCCCAGGCAATACCGGATCTGACGCCGCCCCAGCGCGCGGCGCTGGACGCGATTGCGGCATACAGACAAAACCCGGCAAAACCCGACACAACGCTTTTATATGGCGTGACATCAAGCGGCAAGACGATTGTTTATATCAAGTTGATTGAGCAGGCGGTGGCGGACGGCACGGGGGTGCTTGTGCTTGTACCTGAGATTGCGCTGGCCACGCAGATGATCTATCGTTTAAAAGGATTGTTTGGTGCGCGCGTCGCGATTTTACACAGCGCGCTCTCCGACACCGAGCGGCAGCTGGAATGGGATAAAATCCGGAATGGCGCGTGTGACATTGTGGTCGGCACACGCTCCGCGGTTTTCGCGCCGGTGCGCAAATTGGGCATCATTATCGTTGATGAAGAACAGGAGATGACCTATATCTCCGAGCAGACACCGCGCTATGCGGCTGGCCAGATCGCCGCGTTTCGCGCCAAAGAGAATGGCGCGCATCTGTTGCTATCCTCGGCAACGCCGTCGGTTGAGAGCTATTATAAAGCACAGGCGGGGACATATAATTTTGTTGGGCTCGGAGAGCGCTATGGCGAAATGCCGCTGCCCGAAGTGCAGGTTGTGGACATGCGGCGCGAATTGCTGGCCGGAAACAGTCATTATGTCAGCAGGTTCTTAAAAGAAGAGATCGACTTGCGCTTGGCGCGCAGGGAGCAGAGCATTTTGCTGCTCAACCGCCGCGGATACCGGCCGCTTTCAATGTGCAACAAGTGTAAAAAAATTGTGAAATGCGAGGACTGTGATACGCCGCTTGTGGTGCACAAAAACCTGCATAAATATGTGTGTCATTACTGCAATCGAACATACGAGATTGCGGATCTGTGCGACGCGTGCGGCGGGACCGTTAAACACACCGGCATCGGCACGCAAAAAATCGAAGAGGATTTGGATCTGTTGTTTCCGCACGCGCGCATCCTGCGGCTCGATCTAGACACGGTGTCGCGGAAAAATGCCGTGGAAAAACAGCTGTATGATTTTTCGCGCGGCGAATATGATATAATGATCGGGACGCAGATGATCGCAAAGGGATTGGATTTTCCGAACGTGACGCTCGTTGGTGTACTTTCGATCGACCAGCTGATGCTGATGCCGAGCTACCGGGCGAACGAGCGCACCTTTGCGATGCTGACGCAGGTGGTCGGCCGCAGCGGGCGCGGCGGCAAAACAGGGGAAGCCATCATTCAGACGGTCGACCCCGATAATGAAATCATCAAGCTGGCCGCAGCGCAGGATTATGCGCGTTTTTACAAGATGGAGATTCTATCCCGCAAGGTACATTTGTATCCGCCGTTTTGCGCGATCACAACGGTGGGGCTTATCGCGGAAAAAGAAGCGGATGCAATCGCTGCGGCGGATGCATTCGCGGAGATTGTCAAGACGCAGCAGCAGTCACAGCACAGCGATATGCCAATCCGGATTTTGGGCCCTGCGCCGATGCGCGTTGCCTATATCAGTAAGTTATATCGGTATCGTGTCATTTTGAAGCACCGCCCGGGGCACACCTTCCGTGGTTTTATGCGTGCCTGTTTACAGACGTACAATCAAACGAAACACAGCAAAACGGTAAAAGTTTATGTGGATTTTGTTGGCGAGCCGGACAATTAGAAAACGGACGGCGGCAGGCTTCCATATATTGCCCGCCCTCTGTCGCTCTATGCAATTGAGAGCTTCAACTATTGTGATAGGGAAATAGCAGGCGTCAACCGGATATCCACATAGGAGATGTGAAATGGTACGTTGGTTGGTGCGCTTTCTGTGCAGCACAACAAACAAACGGAACGGCGGGGTTATCAGCAAACAGTATTTGTATTGTGAAGCTAGAAAAATATTCAAAGAATTGAAATATATTGTAGGAACATTTCGTTCTACAGATAAAGGAGAACAGCATGGCATGGAGATCCATTTTGTTGGAGGGCGATCCAACATTACGAAAAAAAAGCAGACCGGTCACCGACTTTGGGCCGCGCACCGCGCAATTGCTGGATGATTTGCGTGATACGCTGGTCAAGGCAGCAGGTGCAGGCCTTGCGGCGCCGCAGGTTGGAATCTTGCGGCGCGTTGTGGTGATCCTGCATAACGACGAAATTGTAGAGCTGATCAATCCGGAAATTATTAAGCAGAGTGAAGAGCAGCTTGGTGAGTTTGAGGGCTGTTTGTCCTGCCCCGATATGCGCGGCTACCTGTTGCGCCCGGCGAAAGTCACAGTGCGCGCGCAGGATCGCACTGGGAAATCATTCGAACTTGAGTGCGAGGGCATTGCCGCGCGCGCGGCCTGCCATGAAACGGATCACCTCAACGGCGTGCTGTTTATCGACAAAGTGGATAAGATATACACCGAAGAGGAACTGGACGATTTGCTCGAGGAACTCGCGGCGCAGGCGGAGCAAGCAGAGGACAAACCAAATGCCGCAGGTGAGGGCAAGGCGTGAAAACGGTTTTTATGGGCACGCCTCAAATTGCCGCGGATGTCCTGCGCAGTTTTGCTGCATATAGTAAGGTCTGTGGTGTTTTTTGCCAGCCGGACAAGCCGGTTGGCCGCAAGGCAATTCTGACGCCGCCGCCCGTAAAGATGGTTGCGCAAGCGCTGGGCATTCCGGTGTTCCAGCCAGAAAAAATGCGCGATGGCGAGGCGCTGCGGCAATTACAGCAGCTGCAGCCCGATTTGATTGTGGTCGTCGCCTACGGTAAGATTTTGCCACAAGAGATTTTGGATCTGCCGCCGTACGGCTGTGTTAACCTACATACGTCATTGTTGCCAAAATATCGCGGCGCGGCGCCGATGCAACACGCGCTGCTCAACGGGGAAACGGAGACCGGCATGACCGCGATGTTTATGGATGCGGGCTTGGACACTGGCGACATCATTGCGCAGCGCCCATTGACAATTGCGCCGGAGGATGACGCTGCTTCGCTCTATGCCAAAGCGACAGCGTGCGGAGTTGTATTGCTGCGAGAGGTGTATACCTCCATTGCAGACGGCACTGTAACGCGCACGCCGCAGAAGGATGCGGAAGCAACCTTTGCGCCGCCGCTGACAAAGGCGATGGGATTATTTTGCTGGCAGGATGACGCGCAGGCCATTGTCAACAAGGTGCGCGCGTTTGCGCGCTGGCCGGTCGCTTACTTTTTTGCTGGCAATAAGAAGATAAAGGTGCACCGGGCCGCGGTCCTAGACTTGAACGGGAAACCGGGCGAGATTGTGGCAAGCGACCCGCTGACCGTTGCAGCAAAAAATGGCGCGGTTGCGCTGGTGCGCGTGACGCCCGAGGGCAGCCGCGAGATGTCCGGCAAGGATTTTGCGGCCGGACGCCGGCTGCAAAAAGGGGACATCTTGGATTAACGCAATATCGCGGTTTGCAAAGATGTTTAGAGCTTGGCAACAAATCGGCTATCTACGGCTGTTATAATAAAAGTAAAAAGGAACGAAGGGGAAGGAAAAATGGATTTATGGTATTTGATCCTTGTGCTGCCGGCGTTTTTGCTGGCGATGATTGCACAGTTCAACGTAAAGTCAACCTTCAACAAATACAGTAAAAAGGGCACGATGAACGGTTTGACAGGTGCGCAGGCCGCGCGGGCGATTCTGGACGCAAACGGATTGCAGCACATTCGGCTGGATCATGTACAGGGCGAACTGACTGACCACTATTCTCACAAAGAAGCCGTGATTCGTCTGTCCGATTCGACATTCAGCAATGCGTCGATCGGCGCTGTGGGCGTTGCGGCGCACGAGGCGGGGCACGCGGTGCAATATGCGAACGATTACGGGCCAATCCGCGTCCGTACGGCGCTGATTCCGGTTACCAATATCGGTGCGAATCTCTCGTGGCCGGCGATTATTCTCGGTATTTTTTTGAGTATGCAGAGCCTGATTACGATCGGCATTATTCTATTCAGCGCGTCGGTTTTATTCCAACTTGTAACACTGCCGGTGGAATTTGACGCGAGCAACCGCGCAATCAAGATTTTGGATGAATACAATATGATGGGTACTGAGGAGCTGCAGGGCGCAAAGAAAGTGCTACGCGCGGCGGCCTGGACCTATATTGCGGCGCTGGCCGTCTCGATCGCGAACCTGCTGCGGCTGATTTTGTTATTTGGCGGGCGCCGGAGGAGATAGGATGGACACTGCCCGCTCGCTTGCGGTCAAGAGCCTGCTCGATATGGAACAGAACGGATATTCCAATCTTGTGGTCAAACGCCGCTTACAACAGACCGCGTTGAACGCGCAGGATACACAGTTTTACACGCGTTTGTTTTACGGAACGCTTGAGCGTATGGTGACGCTGGATTATATCCTCGCGCAGCATTCCGCCAAAGCGCTCGACAAACTGGATGCGGAAGTGCGCGCGATTTTGCGCAGCGGGCTGTATCAGTGCCTGTTTTTGGACAGCGTACCGGTCGCGGCCGCGGTGCACGAGAGCGTGCAGTTGTGCAAGCGGTTCCGCAAGGCTTCGGCGGCGGGATTTGTCAACGCGGTTTTGCGCAAGGCTTCTTCGTTTGATGTATCACAATTGGCCGAGATTGAGGAGCCTGTGTCGCGTGTATCGCTGCAATATGCGGTTTGCCCGGCGCTCGCGGCGATGCTTTTGGAACAGTATGGTTTGGAAGAGACCGAGCGGATGCTTGCCGCTACACTGCTGCAACTGCCGCCTGCCGTGCGCGTGAATACGCTAAAAACAGACAGCGGCGCTTTGACAGAGCAATTGGCGCAGGCGGGCGTCGTTGCCAAAACAACCTGGTTGTCCGATGCGCTTGTGATCGAGGCCGGCCGCTATCTGGACACGGCCGCGATCCGGGACGGCTGGATGCGGATACAAAGTTTGCCGGCGCAGTATGCCGCTCTGGTTGTGGATGCGCAGCCGGGACAGCGCATATTGGATTTGTGCGCGGCGCCCGGCGGCAAGACACTGACCATGGCGCAGCAGATGCAAAATAATGGCGAGATTGTCGCGCTGGATCTCTATGAAAGCCGGTTGGCGCTGATCGACGCGCAAGCGCGGTTGGAAGGCATCACAATTGTGCGGGCAGCGGTGGCCGACGCAGCCGCATATGAGGACAAAGGCCAGTTTGACGCGGTTTTGTGCGATGTGCCGTGCTCGGGCTACGGCGAGTTGGCACATAAGCCGGAGCTGCGGCATAAATCGCCGACAGCGGAATCGATTGTACCGGTGCAGCAGGCGATCCTGCAAAATGCTGCGGGCCTTGTCAAAACAGGCGGACGGATTGTGTATGCGACCTGTACGCTGGACAAGCGGGAAAACGAAAGAGTGATCGGCACTTTTTTGCGTGAACATGAAAATTATCAACCGGTTGGGCCAAAACAACTGCCGGCGGTTGCGCAACAAATCGAAAAATTCGTAAAATTTGTGCCCCAAACAACAGGCAATACCGGATTTTTTATAGCAACTCTCGAGAAAATGTGGTAAAATGATCTGTAATATGGATTTTTTGTCGATGACTGTCACGGAGATCGCCTCTTATTTAAAAACATTGGGCGAACCTCCGTTTCGTGCAGAGCAGTTGTTCGCCTGGCTGCACCGCGACGGCGTAACCGCGTTTTCTGAGATGACCAACTTGCCGAAATCGCTGCGCGAAACATTGACCGCGAATGGCACCATACAAACGCTGGTTTTGTCTGCAAAGCAGATATCCAAAGACGGCACGGTGAAATACCTGTTTGGGCTGGACGACGGCAACCGGATTGAGACGGTCGCGTTGGCGTATGAACACGGACTTGCAGTCTGCATTTCGACACAGGTCGGATGTGCGATGGGGTGCGCGTTCTGTGCATCTACTGTCGGCGGGAAAAAACGCGATTTGACGCCGTCGGAGATGCTGGCGCAGGTTTACCGCGTAGCTGCCGAACAAAACAGGCGTGTGGACAGCGTCGTTCTGATGGGGATCGGCGAACCGCTGGATAACTTTGACAGCGTCGTGCGGTTTGGCGAGCTTTTGACTGACGCAAAGGGCTACAACATGGCGGCGCGTTCGGTTACCGTATCAACCTGCGGCATTGTGCCAAATATAAAAATGCTGACAGACTTGAAAAAGCAATGGACGCTTTCGGTCTCGCTGCATGCCGCGGACAATGCCGGTCGCACGGCGATTATGCCGGTTAACCAGCGATACCCGCTCGAAGATTTGATAGGCGCATGTAAAGAATATGCGCGCGAGACGGGGCGCAGAGTCACCTTTGAGTATGCGGTGATTCACGGCCAGAATGACAGCGAGCAGGACGCGGACAAGTTGGCGAATTTGCTGCGCGGCATGGGTGCACACGTAAACCTGATTCCGGTGAATCCGGCGCGGGACAAGACCTTCCACGCAACGCGGCAGCATGCTGTGCAGTTTCAGCAGCTGCTGGAATACAGAAAGATAAACGCCACGGTGCGGCGAACGCTTGGCGCGGATATCGACGCGGCGTGCGGGCAACTGCGGCAGAGAACGATGGAAACGCAAAACACAGGGGGATATGGTTTTGAGAATCACTGCGAGCACCCATCCGGGTTGCAGACATGAGGAAAACCAGGATTTTTACCGGGCTGGTAAACTAACGGACGACACCTATTGGATTGTACTTTGCGACGGCATGGGCGGCATTTCCTCTGGCGGCCGCGCCAGTGAGATGGCGGCGGAATTCCTGCAGGAAAGCATACAAAAGCAGATACCGGATCTGTTGTCCAACGAGGAGATTAAGCAATTCCTCCTGGACAGCGCAAAACGCTGCAATACGCTGATTTTGGAAGAAAGCCAGAACGCAAAAAAGCCCGTGACGATGGGCACGACATTGGTTATGATTGTTGTGCGTACCAACTTGGCGCATATCGTGCATGCGGGCGACAGCAGGGCATATATCCTGCAGCGAAACACCTTTAAACAGATCACACACGATCATTCGATTGTGCAGGAACTGCTGGACAGCGGCAAGATTACCGAGGAGCAGGCATATAATCATCCTAACAAAAACATCATCACAAGCGCGCTCGGCGTGGATGTGGAAACCCGCATCGACTACAACGAGCAAAAGGTCAACAAAGGGGATATCCTGCTGGCCTGCAGTGATGGTTTGACCAATATGATCAAAGACAACGAAATCACAGGGATTATAAAAGAGACAGAGTTTTATAAGTGTGCCGAGCAACTGGTGCAAAAAGCCGTGGAGGCGGGTGGCTACGACAATATCACGGCGGTTGTTTTGGAAGCGTAAGAAATTCGGAGGATTGAGAGAATGGATTATTTTATTGGCAGAAGGCTGGACGGCCGATACCAGATCAATGAGTTGATCGGTATGGGCGGCATGGCAAATGTCTACAAAGCCACTGATTTGCTCGAAAACCGAACGGTAGCGGTCAAAGTGCTACGCGATGAGTTTTTGGGCAACGAGGAATTGGTTCGGCGGTTTAAGAATGAATCCAAGGCGATCGGTTTGCTGTCCCATCCCAATATCGTGCGCGTGTTTGACGTGAATTTTTCCGATACCGTGCAATACATTGTGATGGAGTTCATTGACGGCATCACGCTGAAACAGTATATCGACGCGGTAAAACCCTTGAGCTGGAAAGATGCAGTGCACTTTATTGTGCAAATTTTGCGTGCGCTGCAGCACGCGCATGACCGCGGCATTGTCCACCGTGACATCAAGCCGCAGAACATTATGTTGTTGGAAGACGGCTCGATCAAAGTAATGGATTTTGGGATTGCGCGGTTTTCCAGAAGCGAAACGCGCACCATCACCGACAAAGCGATCGGGTCGGTACACTATATCAGCCCAGAGCAGGCAAAAGGCGATATCACGGACGCCAAGGCAGATCTTTACAGCGTGGGCGTCATGATGTACGAGATGCTGACGGGGTCGCTGCCGTTTGAGTCCGAGACGCCGGTGCAGGTTGCGATCAAACAGATTTCGGATGAGCCGCTGCGTCCGCGCGAGCTGGTGCAGGATATTCCGGAAGGGCTTGAGGAAATCACGCTGAAAGCGATGGCGAAGGACCCGGCAAAACGATACCAGTCCGCTTCGCAGATGCTGCGTGATATCGACGATTTTAAAAAGAATCCGAGCATCGTTTTTGAATATAAATATTTTACTGATCCCAATCCGACACGTTATGTAGACAAAGCGAAGGCAGAAGGAGCGGGTGTTGTGCCAAAAAAAAGCTCTAAAAAATCACCCAAACGCAAAAAGTCACAGTATTTGATCTATGGCATTGCGTCCGCTTGCGTGTTGTGCACCGTTATTCTTGTGCTCTTTATGCTGGGCGCGTTTGAGGGCCGCCACAAAGACGTTGTGCTCGAGAACTTTGTTGGCCAGACGCTCGAATCTGTTATGGCCAACGAGAAATACAAGGGTTTCCACTTTGAAGTGGTGGAGGACTATAATGATACCTATGATGTCGGTATTATTTTTGAGCAAACACCGCTGCCGGGCAAAACGGTCAAGGACAACAGCACAGTTACCCTGAAAGTAAGCCTGGGATCCAAAGAAGTAGAAGTGCCGAACGTTGTCAACATGAAGTCCGGCGAGGCGCAAAAGACACTGCAGAGCTTTGGGCTTGTGGTCAAGCAGGAATCGCGCTCCGATTCCAACTATGAGCAGAACATCGTCATCGACATGAGCCCGAAGGCGGGCGAGATTGTCAAATCTGGTTCCACCGTTACGATTTACGTCAACATGTTGTCGACCGGCGATGTCGCGGAAGTGCCGCAGCTGGTTGGGCTGACCTATAACAATGCCCTCAAAGCGCTGACCGAAGCCAACCTGATGCGCGGCGAGGTAAAACAGGTGCCGAGCGACAAGCCCAAAGGAACCGTTCTGGAGCAGAGCATTCCGAAGGGAACAAAGGTCGCCGCCAGCACGAAAATTGACCTTGTGATCAGCGACGGGACACCGACATCCCGCGTCTATTCGATTCCGGTAAACATGCCGGCGGCGCCGGCGCCTACACCCCCGGATCCAGCTGTAGGCTATACCGCGAAAGTATACGTAAATGGATCTCTTGTAAACACAACGCCGTTTGATCCGGGATATGCGGGCGGATCCTGGTCGGTCTCGGTGACCGTAACGGCCAATGATACAATTATTAAAGTAACAATTGATGATAAACCGTATGCGGAATATAAAGCGCAGATGACGCAGGATAAGTACGATACGATTACTGCGCCGTCCGGCGTCTTTCCAACGGTGACGCCGCCAGCGGGAATCGCTCCGCGGCCAACGGCGGAAACCCGGCGCCGCAAACCGGTTGTGCGCTGACGATGTCGGGCGAACCGCAAAAACGAAACGGGATATTATTAAAAGGCATCGGCGGGTTTTACTATGTAAAAACCGCCGATGGCGTTTTGGAATGTAAGGCAAAGGGCATTTTCCGCAAACAGGGGATTACGCCGCTGGCGGGGGATACCGTATCCGTTGAGGGAAACGGAGAAGATCTGGTTATCTGCGAGATTGCGGCGCGCCGCAATGTGTTCCAGCGGCCGCCGGTTGCCAATGTTGACAATTTCTTTTTAGTGACGTCCGCAATCGACCCCAAGCCAAATTTGTTGTTGCTGGACAAACTGACGGCGATTGCATACCAGCAAAACGCGCGGCCGGTTCTCGTGATCACCAAAACGGACTTGGAGCAGGCAGACGCACTCGCCAAAACCTACGAGGCCGCGGGATTTTACGTGATCGACGTGCGGCGGGACAGCAACGCCGCGATGGAGCAAATAGCAGAGATCTGCACCGAAAACGTGTCGGTATTTGTGGGCAACAGCGGTGTGGGAAAATCAACCTTGCTCAACGAGCTTTGTCCGGGGCTTGCGCTGGAAACCGCGGAAACAAGCAAAAAGCTCGGACGCGGCAAGCATACCACGCGCGCGGTGGAACTGTTTGCGTTTTGCGGCGGCTATGTGGTCGATACGCCCGGGTTTTCTGCGATGGAATTTGCGCACAGCGCGACCATCGCCAAAGAATCGCTGACGGCTTGTTTTCCGGATATCGAGCGGTTTGCAGATGGTTGTTATTTCACCGGCTGCTCGCATACCGTGGAAAAAGGATGCGGAGTTCTTCAGGCGCTGCAGAACGGCGATATTTCAAAAAGCCGGCACGAAAGCTACTGTATTTTGTATGAAGAAGCGGCAGCGCAAAAGAGCTGGGAATCGCCTGTTGCAAAGAAATGACATGGAAAGGGTACAGAAAATGCGTCTTTTATTCAAACAGCGCTTGTTTTCCTGGTTTGACAGTTATGATATCTATGATGCGCAGGGGAATGCTGTCTTTACAGTCCAAGGCAGACTGGCTTGGGGGCATAAACTGGAGATTTACGATCCATATGGCAACCGGATCGGTATGGTTCGCGAGGAAGTGTTAACGCTGTTGCCGCGGTTTGAGATTTTTGTTGGGGATCACTGCATCGGCGAAATCAAACGGGAATTCACCCTTTTTAAACCGCGATTTACGCTCAACTGCAACGGCTGGACAGTGGATGGCGACATCTGGGGTTGGGATTACCGCGTTGTGGATGGGTCCGGTCAACTGATTATGCAGGCGACAAAGCAGCTGTTCAACTGGACGGACACCTATGTCATGGATATTGTAAATCCGCAAAACCAACTATTGGCTTTGATGATTGTGCTAGCCATCGATGCGGCGAAGTGCTCACAGAAATAACAGTTTTTTGAAAGAGCAGCAGAAGCCGCGCGTTCAAAGTAGGTTTTGTTTCAGCATATGGATGTGTATGAATTGACGTTGTATAACGTTTCGTTTGTTCTCCGGCAGTCTGACGGTACCATGCGCTTATTTTTTGAATACTTTAGAATAGTGACCGGATTTTGGAGAAATAAGATATTTTTGCGGCAATTTCTCACATTTTCGCCGTATATGTATATAATGAAACAGGCTAAAACACAAAGACATTCGAATTTGTGCAAGGTCAATTGACGGCAAGAATACGGAGGGATACGTTTTGCAGGTTGTTGTCATCAAAAGCCCCAAGTTCTTGAGCGGTATACTCCGGCTCGTATTCAAGATCAAGAAAAACGAGGAAGAATAAGAAAAAAAGAGGGCGGAAACGCCCTTCTTTTTTTTGGATATATGCGTGGGCATTGAGTCGAAATATATTGCGATAAAAACGCCAGGCAGGCTACATTTGTCAAGGTTTGCGTTCCCAATCACATTCGAATCCGGCGGCAGCGTAAGCTGTTCTTAGATACAGGAAACGCTGCGAGAGGGTTTTGCCTGTTTTAGGCGCATGGTTGATACGGATGTTTTAGATTATAATTGCACTGCGAATAAAAACGGCTGTCTCTTGTTTTTCTAATCGATAACGAGAGGGGTCCGTTTTTTTCGCAATGCGATGCTATTTGAGCTGTGTATCAATATAAATGTAAGAGATACACACTGTATTGGTTGTCAAAATTGCGCAGGAAAAGATTTTAAATTGTAATCAAACAAGCTGTTTTCCCGTGGCATATAGGCGCATATCGCAGAATATAGTTAGACAAGAACAGGTCGTGCCTTAATACGAAGGGGGAAACAAGCAAATGGAATTAAATGCGGCTACCGACTATCTCGGTACAAACGAGCTGCTGTGTGACATCACAGCGGAGCAGCCGGTTGAAGGGGAATTCACCATTCCCGACTATCAGCCCGAGATATTTAAAATTGTAAAGGCAAAGGCGGAGCCGATTGTGGTGCAAAAGCTCGCTGTGGGCTCGAGGGCTACCGTCGACGGGTATGTGCGGCTTACGGTGATCTATCAGTCGGAGACAGAACAACGGCTGTATGCGCTGACCCAGAAGCTGCCCTTCTCGAAGCAAACCGACTTGAAAGAGCCGGTGGATGACAACAGCGTTGTGCTGTGCAACGCGACAATGTCCTATCTCAATTGCCGCGCGGTGAATTCGCGCCGGATTGATGTTCGCGGCGCGGCGAACATCGCAATCAAAGTGCTCTCGGGCGCCGGCGTCGAAGTGGTGAGCGACGTGACAGGCGACGGCGCGCAGCAGCAACAGCAGGTGATTTCGTTTGTGCGGCAGATCGGCATGGACGAAAAACAGTTTACATTGGATGAGGCGCTGTCGCTCGATTTTGAAGACAATGCAGAGCCGTCGATCCTGCGTTGTGATGCGAAGGCATATGCGGAGAACGTGTCGGTCGAAAACGGGCGTGTGGCCGTGACCGGAGCGATCAATGTGATGATCGCGCTTGATCTGTCGACCGAGGACGATTACCGCATTAAGCGCGCAGGATTTAGCCTGCCGTTTAGCCAACTCGTCGATATTGAAAACGCGACCGAAACCAGTAAGCCGATTGCCGCTCTCTCGGTGCTGTCCGCGTCCGCGGAAATAGAGGAGGATGATGTGGTTAACACGTCAATCCTTTGTGCACTGGAAGTGCGGGCCTATGAGGAGGGCAGCGCCACACTGGTGAGCGACGTTTTCTCCACACAATATGAACTCAATATCGAACAGGATATCGCGTCGGTGACCAGGGATGTCACGCCTGTCTCCAAAGAAATCTCGGTGCGTCAGACGATTGAGAAACCGGTTGTGGGCGCAAAACTGATAGACTATTTTATCATGCCGACTGCGGCAAACTATCAAAAAGAGGACGACGCAACGATTGCGCACATTTCCACGATCTTCAGCTATCTGCTGCGTGATCCCGCCGGCGATATCGTATGTTGGGATCACCCGATCGAAGTTGATGTTGATGTCGATGGAATCGGCGGCACACCATACAGCGCGCTGGATGTTGTGTTTGCCACTGTCGAGTGCAGCGAAACGGATGACAGCTTGAATTTAAAAGCAGAGGGCAGCCTGTATGGCAGTGTCATCAGCGTCGGAAAGCAGACCGTGGTTCGCGCAGTGACAGCGGACACCTCGCACGCGAAAGCACGGCCGGATATTGCGCTCTCTATCTATTATGCCGACGCGGGCGAACGCATCTTTGACATCGCGAAGGCTTTTAATACCTCGCCCATTGAAATTACGCGGGAAAACAACATCTCCGACGGGGTTCTGGCGCAGAAGTCGATGCTGTTGATCCCGATTGTGGAATAGGGGAGGGGGAGTGAAAGAAATGAACATTTATAAAGACATTGCAGCGCGCACCAACGGCGAAGTCTATATCGGTGTGGTCGGCCCGGTCCGCACAGGGAAATCGACATTTATCCAGAAGTTTATGGAAAAACTGGTGTTGCCGAACATCGCGGACAGCATGATGTACAGCCGCGCGACCGACGAGATGCCGCAGGCTGCGGCAGGCAAGACGATCATGACGACCGAGCCAAAGTTTATACCGGAAGAAGCCGTGACAGTTACGCTGGAAGATGGTGTAACCTTGCGGATGCGAATGGTCGACTGCGTGGGCTATATCGTGCCGAGCGCGCTGGGACATATTGAAAACGAGTCGCCGCGCATGGTTAAATCGCCTTGGTTTGATCAAGAGGTGCCGTTCGATGTCGCGGCTGAAACGGGCACCCGCAAAGTCATCAACGAGCACTCTACGATCGGCGTCGTCGTTACGACCGACGGCTCAATCAGCGACATTCCGCGCAGCGATTATGAAGAGGCGGAAGCGCGCGTCATCACTGAGCTGAAACAGATCAACAAACCGTTCGTCGTATTACTCAACTGTATCGATCCGCGCGACCCCATAAGCATTGATCTTGCGAATACATTGAGTGTCCGCTATGATGTGCCGGTGGTGCCGGTGAATTGCCTCGATTTAGAGGAAGCGGATATAAAGGGGATAATCTCTATCGTTACGAATGAATTCCCGGTGAAACAAATTGACGTGGATATGCCGCGTTGGATCTCCTCGCTGCCAAAAGAGCACTGGCTGAAATCCTCTGTGTTTGACATGCTCGCGATCTTTGCGTCACAGATTGAGCGCATGCGCGACGTTCCGGGACGTCTGTATATGCTGGAGGAGTGCGAGTATATCCGCAACGCGACGCGGACCGAGACCGATCTCGGCGACGGCCAGGTGCGCATTGCCGTAGAGTTGCAGCCCGACCTATTCTACAAGATCCTGGGTGAGGAGACAGGGCTTTCGATTACCGACGAGGCGAGCCTCATGACCTGCATCGTCGACCTGTCGCAGACCAAGCAGAAATTCCAAAAGATCAAGGGCGCGCTCGAACAGGTGGAGGCCACCGGCTATGGCATTGTGATGCCGACGCTTGACGAGATGCATTTGGAAGAGCCCGAGATTGTCAAGCAGGGCGGCAAATACGGCGTGAAGCTGCGCGCGAGCTCGCCATCGATCCACATGTTGCGCGCGGATATTACAACCGAGGTGAGCCCGATTGTCGGCTCGGAAAAACAGTCGGAAGAACTTGTGAAGTATCTGCTGCAAGAGTTTGAAGAGAATCCCATTGAGATTTGGAGCTCCAATATTTTCGGAAAATCTCTGAACGAACTCGTCAACGAAGGGCTGCAAAACAAACTGTACCGCATGCCGGGTGATGCCCGTATGAAACTGCAGGAGACTTTGGAACGGGTGATCAACGACGGCTGCAACGGCCTGGTCTGCATTATTTTATAGAAACACTTGACCTGCAAACGATAATCCCAACCGGCGCATTTCAAGCTCCCGGCGCGGCGAAAGCTGTGCCGGGAGCTTGGTATGTGTGACAAACTTTGTGACGGGGGGATACATACTTCGAAATGCGTTACGCATCCTATTGCACCCACTTGTCGAACGACTCGGTACTCTACAGCGCATCGATCGTGCGGTCAGCGCCAAAGAGCGCGCTGTATTGCCAGGCGGTGGCGTGTTATAAATGGCTCGCGGGGTTGTTTCCACAAATGCGTCTCTATAGGAAAGTCATGTGCATCCGCGTAGAGAAGCAGCGCTTTTGATTAGGTATCTGTTGTTTTTCAAATAAAAACATCGTAAAATCCATCAGCAGTTGGATGCATTCCTGCGCCGCCCTAAATGACCGGAGTACGCACAGGCAGAAACAGCCCAATCACCGCTGCATGTGGCGCATCGTAAAAATGGACGGTAAACCTCAAGTTCAGGCACCATTGCGTCTCTGGTATGGCCAGGTTTAGTAAAAGCGGTGATGGCCCATGGCGGATACTGCGAAAAAATGTCGAATAGAAATGCCCGCAAAGAGCTCAAAGACAGCAGATCTGCGCAATATAGACCGGCTGCCAAACCGCAGCATGCGATTGCTTCAAAAAAATCCAGGTTGGCGAAACGATCCAAATGGTTTATAATTATAAAATCATGAGTGCGTAGGCGCAAAAGCGTATCGCTTGCGGTTGAAAGCGATCGACAGAGAAAGAGCGGAGGACGTCATGAAAAAGTATATCACAATTCTATTGGTGCTATGTTTATCTCTGGTTTTGGTTGCGTGTGACACAAATGCGGAGCGCTATGAGAGTGCGCTCAACCAGATTCGCGGCATCTATCCGAACCAGAAACAAGAAGAGGATGTGCCGCCGGTGGTGATCGTTGACGGCGAAGACGAGGAACCGGTAGAGCCTGGTACGCCGACGGCAACCTGGCCAAAGGATGTTCCGGAAGTAAAAGACTATGTTAAAAAGTATAATTACGCCGCGGATGGCGACCAGTTTCGCGCGCGTTTCCACATGACGGATGCGCAGTTGGAAACGTGGAAGCGAGAACTTGTAGCTGCCGGATTTAAAGGCCTTATTTACCATAATGACGTGCTGGTGGTAGACATCGAGACCGAGCCACTGGACGACTATCAGGTCGTGACGATTCATATTTATCCCTGTCCGAAAACACCGGCCTGGCCGGAAGCATTTGCGGCGTTCCCGGAGTTTAAAGGGGACGGCATCATTACAGGGTTCGAGATCACCAGCGACAAAGGCGTGCAGACACTGCACATTACCAGCAAAGGGGAGTCACGCGAGGCGATTGGCGCTTATCTGAAACAATTGGCTGCCGCGGGGTTTGTGGATTACGGCGAAGGCTGCTACTCCCGCATTGTCGGGCGGACGTCCTATGACTTTTTGAATGTGGATATCTGGACAGAAACGACCGCTGATTTATATTGGCATATTTACGAAATCTAGCAAATAGGGCGCGTACCTCCGGCCTTGATAGTCGAGTGGACAGCGTGTCAAAATGGTCCACATCAATATCGGAGCCATTGCACAAACCATCAGATCGCCGTTTACCGCACCCACGCTTCCATCGTGTCGGAACCTGCTGCCGTCCATCGTTGACCGTAACGCCGCGGCAAAAAAGCGAAAACTAGGATTTTGCGTTTTTTCTCGCGGGCACTGCGCACTGGGGCTGTGTCCCCGTATCCCTTATCGGAAGGGATCGGCGACGAAATGAAAAGCGATCAAGACATCCGGCACAGCCGGATGTTTTTCTTTTCAGCGTGTCAAAAAGTTCTCATGTAAACGCGAGAACGTCAAAAGCACAAGGCGTTCGGTTCGTCGACCCATGCAATCCCGCTCCAGCGCCAGGATTGACGTGGGGTTCGCCCCGCACCCGGAGAGGAAATGACAGGTCGACGAACGGAAACCAGTGTAGAATCGGCAGTTTCCTGCATCCGACGGCTTTTTATTTCGTCATGCGGGCTGGGGGCGGAGCCCCAAAGGATTGGGCGGCAGGCGTGGGTATCTTTTGGTCGGCGCTATTTTTTTGTGCACTTTTTTCTTGCCCGGGGTTGCTTGACAGCCTGACGCCGCCTGTTATGTGAGTGGTTTTTCAGGGTAATAATTCTAAAATGTTACGGCTTCTGCTTGACATATTCTAGATTTTATATACAATAGGGGATAGGAGTATACCCTATATGAAAAACGGGAGATAAAATTATGACACGGTGCATGGACGTGGACGCGATTACCAATCGCTTAAAACGGATAGAAGGGCAGATTCGCGGCTTGATTAAGATGGTTCATGAAGATAAAAGCTGTGAGGACATTCTGATTCAAATCAGTTCGGCCAAATCCGCGCTGCATAAAACGGGACAGGTGATTCTGGAAGGACATCTGCACCACTGTGTACTGGATGGGATCCGCGAAGGTAAAGAAGACGAAACGATACAAAAGCTGTCGTCGGCGATCGAACAGTTTTCCCGTATCGTATAAGGAAAATGCCGTGAAAAAAATATTTATGTGGTTTTCCAACCTGAAACTAACAATAGTTGCGGGATGCTTTCTTGCGGTGAGCCTTGTATTGATGCTTGCAAAAGTATGGATACCGTTTGACCCGGCGTGGATTACGATTATTGTTTGCGGCTATCCGCTGTTGTACACGGCGAGTTCTCGCTTGATTTTTAACAAGGGAATTAACAAGATTTCTTCCGCGTTGCTGATCACAGTTGCCATGGCCGCCTCGATTGTGATTGGAGAGCTTTTTGCGGCGGGGGAAGTTGCTTTTATTATGGCGATTGGCGAAATCCTGGAAGACAAAACGGTGGAACGCGCAAAGAAGGGCATAAAACAGCTGATCAGTCTTACCCCGGAGCAGGGGCGAGTGATCAAACATAACAAAGAGGAACTGGTGGCGATTACGCAGATCGTAAAAAACGATATTCTGCGCGTGCTTCCTGGCGAGAGCATTCCGGTTGACGGGGAGATTGTTGCCGGGACGACCTCGGTTGACCAATCGATCCTAACTGGCGAGTCGTTGCCGATCGATAAAACGGTGGGCGACCGTGTGTTCTGCGGTACGATCAATCAGTTTGGCGCAATGGATATCCGGGCCACAAACGTTGGCGAGGATTCCTCGCTGCAAAAACTAATTCGGCTGGTGCGGGAGGCCGAACACAACAAAGCCCCGATGCAGCGTATTGTGGACAAATGGGCGGCATGGCTTGTCCCGATTGCGCTGCTCATAGCTGTAATAACTTATCTTATCACAATGGATATCACCCGAGCGGTCACGGTATTGGTGGTATTTTGTCCCTGCGCGCTGGCGCTTGCGACGCCGACTTCGGTTATGGCCGCGATCGGGCAAGCGACCAAGTACGGTGTCATTATTAAATCCGGTGACGCGCTGGAACGAATGGGCAAAGTGGATACCATTGTCTTTGATAAAACGGGTACGCTTACCTATGGCAACCTTGCGGTCAGCGATGTCGTATCTTTTGAGGCGGGGTTGATCGGGGAAGAGCTACTGTCGTGCGCCGCCGCGGTAGAAACGCATTCAGAACATCCGCTGGGCAAAGCGATTTTGGCATATACAAAAGAAAAGGCGCTGACCTTAAAACCGATCGAGGCGTTTCAGATGGTGCCGGGGAAGGGGGTCAGCGCTGTTGTTGCGGGGCAAGCCATTGTTTGTGGCAGCGCGGCGTGGCTGCAAGAGCGCGGCATTGTGTTTGACGACTGTGTTAGCAAGGCCTTGGAGCGATTTCGCATGGAAGGTAAAGCGGTGGTTCTTGTTGCAACCGATACAAAATGCCTAGGTATTGTGGCGCTTTCGGACACGCTGCGTCCGGCGGCAAAAGATGTGGCACAGGCGTTGGCGCAGACACATACAGGTTGCGTGCTTTTGACGGGCGATCACAAACAGACCGCGGACTTTTTTGCAAAGCAGGTTGGCATTGAAACGGTCTGCTCGGAATTGCTTCCGGCGCAAAAAGTGGAGAAGATACAGGAAATGCAGAGCCAGGGACACAGCGTGTGTATGATTGGCGACGGCGTCAACGACGCGCCCGCGCTGAAGACGGCAAATGTAGGCGTAGCGATGGGCAGCATGGGCACTGATATCGCGATGGAAGCCGCGGATATCGCGCTAATGGGCGATGACATTACGAAAATTCCATATTTAAAGCGGCTTTCTGTAGCGACAGTCAAGCAGATTAAGCTTAATATTTCGCTGTCGATGGGGATAAATTTTTTGGCGATTATCCTGTCTGTCCTTGCACTGCTTAACCCGATCACCGGGGCGTTGGTACATAATGTCGGGTCGGTGCTTGTGGTACTGAATGCAGCGTTTCTTTACGACAAAAAAATATAGTTAGAGGAGTTATGTATGCAACCAATGGAGAATTCGAAACATGCGGAACACAACGAGAAAGCGTTTCAATTTGACAAGCGCGCAGCGAACTACGACGAAGTGGAAGGCAAGATATCCGCTCGGTTTTATAAACTTTTGCTTGAGCAGGTAACCCTGCAAGAAGGCGCGGCTGTTTTGGATGTCGGTTGCGGAACCGGGACGATACTGCGGCGAATGGCTGATCTCTGTCCGATTAACGGCTATGGCATCGACGTGGAACAAAACATGGTAACGGAAGCAAAGAAAAAATGTCCTGAGATGGAAGTGCTTGTTTCCAAGTGTGAGGATACTCCGTTTGCAGATCAAACATTTGATGTGCTCACGGTCTGCATGGCGTACCATCACTTTGATGACAAAAAAGGATTTGCCAAAGAAGCGGCGCGGATTTTAAAGGAAAACGGCTGTCTTTATATCGCAGATCCGCGGTTTCCGTTTGTCATTCGGAAAACAATCAACGGTGTATTGCGCGTGTTTCGCGTGACCGGCTTTTTTGGGACACCGGAGGAGATTTATGAAAATTTTCGGGAATACGGCTTTGTCCTGAATAAAGTGACGGCTAAGGGCTATGCGCAGGTGTGTTTATTAAAGAAAAACTGTTGAGAAGAGTCACTTTTATGATAAAATAACCTTTAGTATTGGAATGACAACTTTATATTTTATACGGGAGGATTTAATTATGATACCAATGAAATGGGCTCCGTATTTTATAATTGCGTTGGGTATTTTTGGAACAATAGTTCTTGCGGTCAAGGGCGGCGCGGATGCTGCTGATACGATTTTTGGAATTGTAGTCTGCGTATTAGCTGTGGTTGGCGGCGTGGTATGGATATGCATAAAAAAGAAAAAGCGTTAAAGGGAACAACATAAACAACGGCGAGGAAAACGATATAGCGTAACACTGTGTAGCGTTAACATTAGCTACGCAGTTTCTTGTATCTATGGCAGTTATAAACTTTACGCCAGTTGAACAGGCATTGACACACTTGTAAGGCGGAAGCTTGGCAAAAGTGGCGGTTTGAGGGCGGCGAACGATTCAAGTGCATTTGGTTTGGGTTCGGGTGTTGATGAAATCTATTAGATACACTGCCCTTGTTTGGCACAGGGCATTCCTTCTTGATAACTTGCACGGATGCGGAAAATACTACAGGCAGAAAAGATTGCACACACTGCAATTTTATGCTACCCTAGACCAAGAAATCAGGATGAGGTGCCGCTATGGACAAAGGCTCGAAACCAGTGCCGGCCTGGGCGAACAAGAACCAGGCTTTGAAGCTGATTTATAAAGCGATTCGCATGCTGCGGGATGAGGGGTTATCGCAGACGGCCTTTGCTGCGCGTTATGTGACAAAGCGGTATTTTTTACTGCGCAAACTCAAGCGCGATTTCCATCTTTCGGAAGAGATGCGCGCGCAGCAGCGCGGCACGGTGTTTGCAACAATGCCAAAGATCAGCGTGATTGTGCCGCTTTACAATACGCCGATTCCTTTTTTGCGCGAGCTGATTGAATCGGTGCAGCGGCAGACCTATGCGAACTGGCAGCTTTGCCTGGCTGACGGCAGCGACAGTGCACACGCGGACGTTGGAGAAGCCTGCGCGGCGCTCGCGGCGCAGGATGCACGGGTTTTCTATCAGAAATTGGTTGAGAACCTCGGGATTTCGGGCAACACCAACGCGGCAATCGCGCGCGCCGACGGCGACTATATCGCGCTGCTCGACCATGACGATCTGCTGGCAGACGGCGCGCTGTTTGAGGTGGCAAAAGCGATCAACGAAACGGGCGCGGATTTTCTGTATACCGATGAGGCGCTGTTTCTGCACAAACCCAGGGACAGCCGTTCGATGCACTTTAAGCCCGCCTTTTCACCGGATTTTTTGCGCGCATGTAATTATATCTGCCATCTTTCGGTGATCAAGCGGACATTGGCCGACGAGGCCGGCCTATATGACCCGGCGTATGACGGCAGCCAGGACTACGACTTTACGCTGCGTGTGACCGAGCACGCGAAAAAGATTCACCATATTGCGCTGCCGCTTTACTTTTGGCGTACGCACGCGGGGTCTGTTGCCGACGATATTTCCGCAAAACCCTACGCCTACGAAGCTGCGCGCCGCGCGGTACAAAGCCATATTGACCGCATCGGATTAAGGGGCGATGTCGTTTACTCCAAGGCGATACCGATGATGCGGGTGATCTATGAAATTGCAGGAAATCCGCTTGTTTCAATTATTATACCGTCTTGCGACCATCGCGCGGATTTGGAAAAGTGCGTCAACTCGATTTTGGAAAAAAGCACGTATCAAAATTACGAGATCATTGTCTGCGAAAATAACAGCGCGGAGCCGGAAACGTTTGCCTACTATCAATCGCTTGCGGCAGATGCGCGCGTCAAAGTGATCACGTGGGAGCGGGAATTCAACTTCTCCGCGATCAACAACTTTGCGCGGCGCGCGGCCAACGGCGAGCATCTCATCTTCTTGAATAATGATATTGAAATCATCACGCCAAGTTGGATCGAAGAGATGATCATGTTTACCCAGCGGGAAGACGTCGGCGCGTGCGGCATCAAGCTGCTGTATCCGGACAACACCGTGCAGCACGGCGGCATCGCGGTCGGCATTGGGGGCAGCGCGGCGAACCTCTGCCCGCTCTTTCCGCGCGAGCATGCGGGCTATTTAAGCCGGCTCGCTGTCGCGAGCAACATGTCTGCCTGCACGGCGGCCTGCCTGGCGGTCAAGGCGAGCGCATTTGACGCGGTCGGCGGGTTTGACGAAGGGCTGGCGGTTGCGTTCAACGATGTTGATTTATGTCTGAAATTGCGGGACAAAGGGTATCTGATCGTGTTCAATCCGGTTGCGGAGGCCTACCACTATGAATCACGTTCCCGCGGATCTGATCGAAAAGGAACAAAAAAAGAGCGCATGGAGCGCGAAAAAGCGATTCTGCGCGAAAAGTGGCCGCAGTATTACGGGAAGGGCAGTGACCCATATTATAATCCGAATTTCGGCCAGAACGCGGTGAGCTATGACGCGTAGACCGCAAGATAATTTAAAACTCAAAAAAATGTGTCGTTTAATACGACACATTTTTTGTTAAGGCATTGTGAAGCCCGGCGGCATGTAGAGATGACCGCTTTTGCTTTCCAGGCATTTTTATAGAATGGAACGTCTCAAGGATAGCTATACGGATGATACGTTTTTAGGAGAACCGAATGCCTGGTCGACTGACATGACAAAAAGAGATACCAGTGTCGGGCTGGTCCAGTTGCAGTTTATTGCGGATCGCGGCGGTACCGCTTCGCCAATGTCTACGGTGACACTGGTCATGACATTTTCGCGCACTGGTCCACCGGCATGGCAAACCGCATCTTCGTTTCGTGGATGCCGGAGCCACGCGTATTCCGGATTGCGGCGCCTTTCACGCGATAGCATTGGTTGTATTTACGCTGTTGACTTTTCGAAAGCTCAAACGCTTATAACGCCCGCTTGCTGAAAAGGTTGTGTCCAGACAACTAAGCGAGAATGCGATTCAGACGGCGCTTTGGTGCAATGCCGCGCTTGCGAAAGGCTGGGCGCACGCCATACTAAACAGCAGCAGGCATGGATAAAAATCAAACGTAACAAGTCGATGTATACTGGTAGTGCTGCCTGCATGACATCTCCTTCTCTTGCGACAAGGACGTCGCAATCCATATTTTCACACTATGCTTGGTACTGCGCAGGGTTGTTCAGGCGAAACATTCATCGGTTGGAGCGTTGTATTCACATACCCTTTTTTGAATCTCTTGTTTTAAAAATGTTTCATTTGATTTTTAAGTGAAGCGCGGAGCCATCTTTTTATAGCACAGTTGACAAAATTGTAGATCTGCCACGGCCGATCACTGAAAAGCGCAGCGCAGAGACGCTTTGTCAAGCACCGCAAAAGTGCAGGGCGACCAATGGTGTTGGTACAGATTGTGATTCAGTTGCCATCCTCCCAATATAATTGTATAATATTATAGATATTGAGAAGATTTAATAGAAAGCGCGCCGATCCAGCCGGTGCTGATCAAAACAATCGCCGCAAGCTTAGGTGTTTATGAAGAAAAAAGAGAGCTTTATTCAGCGAAACCGCCGCAGCTTTTTGCTGCTGATGGATATTTTTTGCATCACGGCGGCGTACCTGATCACGTGGATTTCAATCTCCAGCAGGATGTCGCTCTACGAATACCGCAGCCTGCTGTTTTCAAGCTGCGTTTTATTTGTGTTGTGCTTTGTTATTGTGTTTGTCATGATGGGCATGTACGACAGCCTGTGGCGCTATGCGGAGATTTATGAGTTTTTTCGCTGCGCGCTGGCTGCGATTTTAGCGGTTGGGGCATTTATTGTAATTACCTGGATCATCTATCAAGGGGACAAGCGCATCCCGACATCGGTCTATCTGATGTCATCTTTGTTTGCGGTATCTTTGACGCTCTACATTCGATTAACCTATCGCATGGTGCGCAACACGCGCATCATCTATTCCGGCCAACAGCGGCACCGCGTTTTGGTGGTGGGCGCTGGTGACGCGGCCTCAAGTTTGCTGCATGAAATATTTAAAGATTCACATTCGGACTATAATATCGTGTGCGTGGTGGATGACAACCCGCAGAAGGTCGGACGCACCATCATGGGAATCAAGATCATGGGGACGACCAACGACATCCCTACGCTGGTTACCCAATGTGACATCGACACAATTCTAATCGCGATTCCAACTGCCGACGAGGTGGAGCGCAAGCGCATTCTTAACATTTGCTCCAAGACGGCATGCAACATGCGCATGTTGCCAGACTATACGCGTATGATTTCGGATGGCCGCGAACTGCTGTCGCGCGTTCGAGACGTCAAGGTTGAGGACTTGCTGGGGCGCGAAGAAGTGGATTTAGAGGCACCGCACAACGCGCACTTGAAGGGCAAGGTG
Organism: Oscillospiraceae bacterium; assembly: GCA_031547945.1. Taxonomy (GTDB): domain Bacteria; phylum Bacillota; class Clostridia; order Oscillospirales; family Ruminococcaceae; genus JAVBRN01. Next base: position 199,119 of record JAVBRN010000003.1, read on the forward strand.
GTTCTGGTCACGGGCGCGGGCGGTTCGATCGGCACCGAGCTGTGCAACCAAATCGCGGCGAGCGAGCCTAAAAAACTGATCATGGTCGATATTTATGAAAACAATATCTACGATGTTGAACAGCGGCTGCGCATGCGGCACGGCGAACGTTTACAGTTGGAAGTCTGCGTCGCGTCGGTGCGCGACAGCAAAAAGATGGATGCACTGTTCGCGCAAACACGGCCAGAGGTTGTATTCCATGCCGCCGCGCACAAGCATGTGCCGCTCATGGAGACGAGCCCGGAAGAAGCAATCAAGAATAATGTGTGCGGCACGCTGAATGTCGCACAGTCGGCGCACAAGTACAAGGTGGAGACCTTTGTGCTCATTTCGACGGACAAGGCTGTTAACCCGACGAGTATCATGGGCGCGTCCAAGCGCATCTGTGAAATGATTGTACAAGCGATGAGCAAAGAGAGCGACACCCGGTTTGTGGCCGTGCGGTTTGGCAATGTGCTGGGCTCGAACGGATCGGTGATACCACTGTTCAAGGAACAGATTGCTGCCGGCGGCCCTGTTACGGTGACACACCCGGATATTGTGCGCTATTTTATGACGATTTCCGAGGCGGTCAGCTTGGTGATCAGCGCCGGCGAGATCGCCAAGGGCGGCGAAATTTTTGTGCTCGATATGGGGCACCAAGTGAAGATATTGGATCTGGCTGAGAATTTGATTCGGTTAGCCGGATTTCAACCCTATAAAGATATTGAAATCGTATTTACCGGCCTGCGTCCGGGTGAGAAACTGTACGAAGAACTGCTGCTCTCAGAAGAGGGCATCCTGAATACCGAACAGGCCAAAATTTTTATCGGCAACGCGGGCGACATCGACAAGGAGCCATTCTTTGCACAGCTTGCCGAACTGAAAGTGCTGGCATATGCGAACCAAAGCGAGGAGGTAGTTCGGCGCATCACAAAGATGGTGCCGACGTTTACCCACGAGGCCTGGCACCAGGCATACGAATAGAATTGCAAACCGCTTGCGCAGAAAAAAGAATGCATTCCTGCCGGATGTTATAAGCGGAGACAGTTCGGCAAAGTGCTTGTGCTCGGTTCAAAAATGTACTTGCACCAAGCCGATTTACAAATGTCCAGCGTTTTTATCGTGTCAACCGTTTTACGCCGAACCAGCCACAAACTACAAACGACGAATAACTAGGAACTGAACTTATGGATATCCCGTTTTCTCCGCCGGATATCGGCGAAACAGAAATTGAGCTGGTAAACCAGGTGTTGCGCTCTGGCTGGATTACAACCGGCCCGATGACGAAGCGCTTTGAACAAGAGATCGCCGCATATTGTAGTGCGGAGCGTGCGGTTTGCCTGGCATCCGCAACCGCCGCGATGGAACTGTCACTGCGCATTTTAGGTGTCGGCCCGGGCGACGAGGTGATCACCTGCGCGTATACCTATACCGCGTCGGCCAGCGTGGCCGCGCATGTCGGCGCAAAACCGATTTTGGTCGACTGTGACCCAGATCATCCATTTCTTTCTGCGGCGCGCGTTGCCGAAGCGATTGGTCCCCGCACCAAAGCGATCATTCCGGTAGATCTTGGCGGCATCCCAATTGATTACGATGCGCTGCGTGAAGTGCTGCGCGACAAGCAGAAATTGTTCGTTGCGAACGGCGACCTACAGCAAGCGCTGGGGCGAATTGCAATCGTGGAAGATGCGGCGCACGCGTTCGGCGCGACCTATCGCGGGGAAAGTGTTGCACGGCAAAGCGATTTTTGCTGTTTTTCGTTCCACGCGGTAAAAAATCTGACGACCGCAGAGGGCGGCGCTGTTGTATTCGGCGATATCGGCGACATTACAGCGGACGAGATTTACCGCCGTTTTATGCTCTGTGCGCTGCACGGCCAAAACAAGGATGCACTGGCCAAAACAAAGCTTGGCGCCTGGGAGTACGATATTATTCTGCCGGGTTATAAAGCAAACATGACAGACATTATGGCGGCGATTGGACTGGGACAGCTCTCGCGCTATCCGGCGTTGCTGCAGCGGCGCGAAGAACTTGTGGCACGCTATGATGCGCACTTTGCGGGTACCGCTGTGCGGCCGCTGCGCCACAAGGGACGGGCTTATGTCGGCTCGCACCATCTGTACATCGTGACAATTGACGGCATTGACGAGCAGATGCGTAACGGAATCATCGTTGCCCTTGCCGAGCAGGGGGTGAGTGCGAACGTGCACTACAAACCGCTGCCCATGATGACGGCATACAAGGCAATGGGATATGAAATTAAAGACTTCCCGAATGCGTTTAATTTTTATCAAAAGGAAGTTACACTGCCGCTGCATACGCTTTTGACCGACGCGCAGGTGGATTTTGCTGCCGAAACACTGTTGCGCAGCGTTGGCACCGCCACTGGCAAGGTGCCGAAATGATCTGCCGCGATTTGCGCGCACACCGTAGCCCGCTGTTTCATAAATTTCGCGCCGTAAGGAAGATTACAATTTGAAGTTTTTATTGTTTGGTTTTCGCGTGGTTGACTTGCGGAGCATGCCGTACAAAGGCAGGGTTGCGGCAAGGGATAAAGCGTTACTTTTTTGATCAGGGGTCATTTTGAGCACAAATTTCTTTGCAAAGGGGTATGGCCATTTTAATGCTCACGCCATTTGAAAAATTGCCGGCGGCCATGCGGAACGACGCGGTGCGGCACTATTATGATCTTCTGGCGCCCAAGCGCGGTGCCTTGTTTGCAAAGCGCGTGTTCGACATTGTGGTCAGCCTGCTGATGCTCATTCTGCTATCTCCATTGTTATTGGTGATCACGGTTTGCATTAAACTGGACAGCAAGGGATCTGTGTTTTACCGGCAGGAGCGGTATACCCGCGATATGCGCGTCTTTCGCATCTTTAAATTCCGCACGATGGTGCAGGATGCGGACAAGCGCGGGCCGCTTGTGACGTTGGACGAAGACATCCGCATCACGAAAGTGGGCCGCTTTCTGCGGCGCGCGCGGTTGGATGAGCTGCCGCAACTGCTCAACGTATTGGGCGGCAGCATGTCGTTTGTGGGCACGCGGCCCGAGGTGGGTAAATATGTAGAGCACTACACCGATGAGATGCTGGCGACCCTGCTTTTGCCGGCGGGCGTGACCTCGCGTACAAGCATCGCGTTTAAGGACGAGGCCGAGATGCTGACGCACGCGGCGGACGCTGACGCGGTTTATGTCAGCGAGATTTTGCCGATTAAGATGCAGGCAAATTTCAAATATCTTGAGACCTTTGGCTTTTGGGACGATCTGCGCATTATGATATCCACCGTATTTGCGGTCGGCGAGACGGAGATGGGCAGTACACTTTAGGACGCGTGCGTTGGCCTGCCAAACCTGGATTATCCCGCCCTCCCGCCCAGCTCTATGGGGCCTTACGCCCCCATAGTAGCAGTTTGGCAGGCCGGGATAATGGGGCAGGTGTGGACAAGCCAATCAAGAGATGACAACAATATTTATTAGACAGGACGACGGGATGGGGAAATTTCAGTTTATTGAGACCGGCATTGCCGGTATGGTATTGGTGGAGCCGACACGGTTCGGAGACGAGCGCGGTTACTTCATGGAAACCTACAACGAACGCGAGTTTGACGCGGCGGGCTATACCTGGCGGTTTGTGCAGGACAACCAATCGTGCTCCAGGCGTGGCGTGCTGCGCGGGCTGCATATGCAACTGAATAACCCGCAGGGCAAGCTGGTGCGGGTGATACGCGGCGCGGTGTTTGATGTCGGCGTGGATGTGCGCGCGGGCAGCGAGACCTTTGGAAAGTGGTTTGGCGCAGAACTCTCCGCGGAAAACAACAGGCAGCTATTTGTGCCCGAAGGGTTTGCGCACGGGTTTTTGGTTCTCTCGGATACAGCCGAGTTCGTTTACAAGTGTACACGTTTGTATGATCCGGCTGATGAGCTTGGCATTGTGTACAATGATTCCGCCATTGGGATTGAATGGCCGGACTGCGGCGCGCCGCTGACACTGTCTGAAAAAGACCGGCAGTTGCCGTCGTTTGCGGAAGTGTGTGAAAAGCTAAAGATATAAACGCGAATGGCGGGAATTGCGAAGATTGGAAGGTGGGCGCGGTGGCGTATCAATGCATGAATCGAATACCGCAATTCAATTTTCAGATCAACCGTTTGCTTTGTTTCAATCACTGGAAAAGCACACGATGCGCGGGCTATGCGACCGGCTGCGGCAACATGTTTTGCTATTGGCGGGTGAACGGGATCATTACATTCCACAAGGACAATATGGTATACTGATGCAGGAGATTACATCGGCGCATACGCTGACAGGGCGTATGTTTTCAAGCCAAGAGGGCGGCGAGCAGCACTGTCAGGTGGGTAATCATATGATTGCGATTTCCACTATTTTGGATTGGCTGCGCGACACAGTGTGGCCAAAGTAAAAGAGTTAGGGATTGCGCGGCCGCCCGCGCAGCCGCGCCTGCTAAAAAAACCATCGAAAAACCGAAGTTAGGAGCAACAGGTATGCTGGTTGAAAACATTGACAAAAAGGTATCTCCGGAATTTGACGGCAAGACACTGCTGATTACAGGCGGAACCGGTTCATTTGGCAACGCGGTGCTGCGGCGTTTTTTGGATTCCGGATTGCGGGAGATTCGCATTTTTTCACGCGATGAAAAGAAACAGGACGATATGCGGCAAAAGCTGCAGAATCCCAAAGTTAAGTTTTATATCGGGGATGTGCGGGATTATGAAAGCATGAACCAGGCGATGCGCGGCGTGGATTATGTATTTCACGCTGCCGCCCTAAAGCAGGTGCCATCGTGCGAATTCTATCCGATGGAGGCGGTGCGCACAAATATCATCGGAACTGAAAATGCAGTGAAAGCCGCGAACAACAACGGCGTCCGGCGGTTTGTGCTGTTGTCGACCGACAAAGCTGTGTATCCAATCAACTCGATGGGCATGAGCAAAGCGATGGCGGAAAAGGTCGTGCGCGCCTATGCACGGACAGTTTTGGAGGGCGGCACAGTTTTTAATATCACACGGTATGGCAATGTGATGGCATCGCGCGGTTCGGTGATTCCACTGTTTGTCAGCCAGATCAAGGCTGGCAACGACATCACGATAACAGACCCGGAGATGACACGGTTCCTGATGTCATTGGACGAAGCGGTGGATTTGGTTCTGTTCGCATTTCTCAACGGCGGACAGGGGGAGACGTTTATCCCAACGGCGCCCGCCTCTACGCTGCGCGACCTGGCGCAGGCGATCATCGAGCTGTTCGAAGCAAAAAACAGCGCTGTTCGCGTGATCGGCACGCGGCACGGAGAGAAAAAACACGAAACATTGATCTCCCGAGAAGAACTCGCGCACGCGGAGCGCATCGGGAATTTTTATCGCATTTTTACCGACACGCGCGATCTTAACTATGCAAAATATACTGTGACCGGCAGCGCCGATGTGTCCGAGCTGACTGACTATACATCCAACCAGGCATTGCTCGATATTGCTGGCATCAAAAACCTGCTGCTTGACCTGCCGTTTATTCAGTCGCAGCTGCAAAACGGCAATACCGAAGTAGGAATTGTGTGATGGCCGCCCGGAAGATTTTAATCACAGGCGCAAACGGCTTTGTCGGACGCAATTTGGTTGCAGAACTCTCGCGGGAACCCGAGATCTATGAATTGCTGTGCGCCGACCTAGACACGGCCGAAGAACAGCTGTTGCTCTACTTGAAAACCTGCGATTTTGTCGTACATCTCGCGGGCGTGAACCGACCGAAGGACGAAGGTGAATTTGCGGCGGGCAACACCGATTTCACCCAATTTGTGCTGGATATGTTGGCGGAATGCGGCAATTGCGTGCCGGTGGCAATCACGTCTTCCGTCCAGTCGCTGCTGGACAACCCCTACGGAAAAAGCAAGCTGGCGGCGGAGCATGCGGTGCTGGACTATGGTAAAACGAACGGCGTGCCGGTATATGTGTTGCGGTTGCCCAACGTGTTTGGGAAATGGTGCCGGCCCAATTACAACAGCGCTGTCGCGACCTTTTGCCACAACATCGCGCACGACCTGCCGATTCAGGTCAATGACCCAAGCCATGAAATGACACTCGTATATATTGACGATGTATTAGAGCTGCTGAAATCGGCAATTGCGGGGAAACTGACGCCGGGAGCGGACGGCTATTGCGCGGTGCCGGTAGTGTATCACGCCGCGCTTGGAGCGATTGCCGGAAAACTGCAGGCGTTTCACAAGGTGCGAAATACGCTGGTTATGCCTTCGCTCGCGGATCCGCTTGATAAAGCGCTGTATTCAACGTATCTCAGCTATTTGGAGCAAGATGCGTTCTCCTATGTCCCCGAAAAACACGCGGACGACCGCGGCCTGTTTGCGGAATTGTTCAAGACAGATGGTGTTGGGCAGTTTTCGGTCTCGAAGACCAGGCCGGGCATTACGCGCGGCAACCATTGGCACCACACAAAGGTGGAAAAGTTTATTGTGGTGAGCGGCGAGGCAGAGATTCGGTTCCGCCGCGTGGATGACAGTGAAGTGATTCGATATGTCGTCTCGGGAGAAAAGCCCGAGGTGGTGGACATCCCGCCCGGCTATACACATGCGATTACGAATCTATCCCAGAGCGAGACGCTTGTGACGCTGATCTGGGCAAACGAAGCGTTTGATCCCGAGCGGCCGGACACGTATTCTATGGAAGTATGAAAACCGATTCTTGAGATAAAGAGGGACTGTGGATGGGTATTTCAAAATTAAAAGTGATGACGGTAATCGGCACGCGGCCGGAGATAATCCGGCTGTCCGAGGTGATCAAGCGCTGCGACCGCTATTTTGACCATGTGCTGGTGCACACGGGGCAAAACTATGACGATACGCTCAACAAAGTGTTTTTTGATGAGCTTGAACTGCGCGCGCCGGATCATTATCTCGACGCCGTGGGCAAGACGCTCGGCGAGACAATGGGCGCGATTATTGCCTCAAGTTACGCGGTAATGCAGCAGGAAAAGCCGGATGCAGTGCTCATACTCGGCGATACCAACTCTGCGCTGGCCGCGATCTCGGCAAAGCGCCTGAAGATCCCCATTTTCCACATGGAGGCCGGCAACCGCTGCTTTGACCAGAACGTGCCGGAAGAGACCAACCGGCGCATTGTTGACCACATCAGTGACATCAACCTGCCCTATACAGAGCATTCGCGCCGCTATTTACTTTCCGAAGGCATCCGGAAAGAGCATATCTATGTCACCGGTTCTCCGATGCGCGAGGTGCTTAGTAAAAATGACGATAAAATCGTCGAAAGCCATGTGCTCGAAGAATTGCAGCTGGTGCCCAAAAAGTACATCCTCGTCTCGGCACACCGTGAGGAAAACGTGGATATTGAGGAAAATTTCTATGCGCTCATGACCGCGATCAATCATGTGGCGGAACACTATAATATGCCGGTGGTCTATTCCACCCATCCGCGCAGCCTGAAGCGTATCCAGGAGCGTGGGTTCGTGTTCCATCCGCAGGTGCGCAATTTGCAGCCGTTTGGGTTTTTCGCTTATAATAAATTGCAGCAGAACGCGTTCTGTGTGCTTTCAGATTCGGGTACGCTTTCGGAGGAGAGCGCGATGCTGGGGTTCCCGGCGGTGTTGATCCGCACGTCGACCGAGCGCCCTGAAGTGCTCGACCGCGGCACCGTCGTGATCGGCGGCATCCAAGCTGACGATATCGAATCCGCGGTAGATCTGAGCGTCGCGATGTTTGAAAACGGCGAGCCAACCGCGGATGTGCCCGATTACCAGGACGAAAATGTCTCGGTCAAAGTTGTAAAGTTGATCGAGAGTTATACCAAGATCATCAACGATGTGGTGTGGAAAAAACGATGAAGCTGCTGGTTGTCTCGCAGTACTTTTGGCCGGAACCCTTTCGCATCAATGATATCTGTGACGGCCTTGTCGCGCGCGGACATCAGGTGGACGTTTTGACATCACTGCCCAATGTGCCGCAGGGGACATTTTATGCGGGATACGGCTGGTGCCAAAAGGGCCCGACAGAGCATAACGGCGTGCGGATTGACCGCGTGCGCGTGGTGCCGCGCGGCAAAGGCGGCGGGCTGCGCTGGATCCTCAACTGCGGTTCGTTTGCACTGAACAGCCTGTTACATCTGCCAAAACTGCGCAAACAGGGCTATGACGCGATCTTTGTGTTTGAAAATTCACCGGTGAGCCAGATTTTGCCGGCCAAGCGCCTGGCAAAAAAAATGGGCATTCCCAACATTATTTTTGTGCTGGATATCTGGCCCGAATCGATGTACTTCTTGCTGGGGATGGGCGAGGATGGTCGGCAGTCGCCGTTAAAAAAAATGAGCTATAATCTTAGCAAATGGCTGTACCAAAGCGGCGATATGCTGTTGATCAGCTCGGAAGGATTTGCGGAAAAACTGCGTTCGATGGGAATTGACGGCGAAATCCGCTTTTTCCCCAATTACGCGGAACTGCCGCGCACAAGCGAAAATGCGGTCATTTCACGCGGCGAACTTGGCATCCATGACGCGGATTTTGTCGTGGGTTTTGCCGGAAACGTGGGGAAAGCGCAGGGCCTTGACAAGCTGGTTGCTGCCGCTTCGAGAGATTCCGACGGCAACCGCAAATATTTGGTTGTCGGGGACGGCTCGGAGCTCGCTGTGCTTCGACAGTTTGCGCAGGACGCCGGCGTGGCTGACCGGTTTGTGTTTACCGGCTGGGTGGACGGCGCGGACGTGCCGGGTTACCTTGCGTGCTGCGACGCGGTGCTTGTGTCGCTTGAGAACCACGAAGTACTCAACCTGACTGTGCCAGCAAAATTGCAGACCTACATGAACGCCGCAAAACCGGTGATCGCTTTTTTGAACGGCGCGGGCGCCGATGTGGTAAACGCGGCAAACTGCGGCGTTACGGCGAAAGCGGGCGATGTAGACGCGCTGTGTGCCGCGATGGATAAGCTTGCGTGCAAATCCAAAAGTGAGCTTGCGCTGCTGGGGGAAAACGGCCGACGTTATTGCGCACAGCACTATGACCGGGAGATGATACTTGACAAGCTTGTGCAGTATCTGGAAGAGGCGATCGCCGCAAAAAAAGCGGGAAGCGCGCAGACAAATAAATAGGCGCGGATTGCTAATAGATGTAAAGAGGAGTACACGGCACTACTTTGCAGGCTAGTTCTGCTGCTTGGAGTGCTGTGCAACAGTTCGAATTGCTTGTAAATGCCGGTGAGACTGTACTTTAAATACTTCAACGGTGTGCGGAAGGATAGTAAGCCGCGCCGATAAGGACATCACATGCTAACGCTGACTTTGCTTTTTTCCACCAATCAATTTGGTTAGCCCCGGCAAACAGCTGTTGCATTTACGCATTGCGCGATTGTATCGCCGACATGGATGACTTAGAAAAACGATATCAGTCTTTCCCAGGGACGATTGCCCAAACTGCGCTGTTGTGATGTAAGCCAGAACCAATAACGCGCAACAGACGCATTTCAGGCTGTCAAAGAGGCCCAGGTAGCGGAAAAGTGCACAAAACTATCCGACGGCCGAAAGATACCCATCCCTGCAGCCCAATCCATTGGGGTTTCGCCCCAAACCCATTGTAGAAAACAGAAGCAGTCGGATGCGGAAAACTGCCGATCCTACGCTGTTTCCGTTCATCGGGCTGATCTCATTTCCGGTGTGTGCGACGCCCCACGTCATTCGGTGGCTGGAGATCTTCCGTTACAATAGCTTTGTTGGAATATAGAGAGAATGAGGAATACAGAGGTAAACCATGCGCGTACTGGTCATCATACCGGCTTACAATGAGATGGAATCGATTGCGGGCGTCGTCGCAGAATTACAGGCGACACACCCGAATTACGATTATGTGATCATCAACGACTGTTCGACCGACGAGACGGAGGCGGTGCTGCGGACAAATGACTTCAGCTTTATCAGCCTGCCGGTCAATCTCGGGATCGGCGGCGGGGTGCAGACGGGCTATCGCTATGCGGTGGAGCGTGGTTATGATATCGCGGTGCAGATGGCCGGCGATGGCCAGCACGACCCGCAGTATCTGGCAGCGATTGTCGCCCCGGTGGCGAAGGGCGAGCTGGACATGTGCGTCGGGTCGCGCTTTTTAGAGGGAGAGGGATTCCAAACCTCGTTTATGCGCCGTGTTGGCATTAAATTTTTGAGCGGACTGATTCGAATGCTGTGCGGTGTGAAGGTGCATGACACCACGAGCGGATTTCGAGCTTGTTCGCTGCCGCTTTCGGCTTTTTATGCCGAACACTATGCGCAGGATTATCCAGAGCCCGAGGCGATTGTCGCGGCGGTGACCGCAGGGTTCCGGGTTGGGGAAGCTGCTGTGCAGATGCGGGAGCGGCAGGGCGGTGTATCGTCGATTAACACACTGCGCTCGGCGTATTATATGATCAAGGTTTCGATTGCGGTTGTGCTGGGCAGACTGATCACAAGGAAGGTGAAACGGAAATGACGCAGAGCGAAGTCATCTATTTAGCGGCGGCATCTGCCGGGGATACGGCACCCATAACATGGACGATCAATCCGGCGTTGCGCATCGCGCTGGCAATTGGCATCGTGATTTTTTACGCCGTGCTCTTTGTAATGCTCAAGCGTAAAACACTGATTTTAAAGTACACGCTGCTGTGGATGTTGAGTGGCTTGGTTTTGGTTGTATTTCTACTGTTTCCAAGTGTTGTCATCCTGATTTCCTGGAGTATCGGTGTCTCGAACCCCGTCAACGCGGTCTTTCTCTTTTTTGCCGGGTTTGCGCTACTCTTGATTCTTTCACTGACTTCGATTGTCTCGCAGCTGAGCGACAAAAACCGGACGCTGACACAGTCGATGGCACTGCTCGAAAAGCGGCTGCGTGATCTGGAAAATACTGAAAATACCACGGATGCAGAAAAGAAATAGCGTTTCTTCGCAGTGGCAAGATTATTATATACGAATCGTGTCGAGAGCTATTCTCATTTTCCAAAAGCGGGTGTCCCGCTTTTTTTGCTTTGTTTGGATCGCAATGGTAGGAATTGGCATCCGTGGCGTGAGGGCGACCGCTTTTTTCGACAGGTAAATCCTCGTGAAATCTTGCCCGTTTGGTTGACGCGGGGGACAAAATGTCGTACAATTGTTTGGGCTCTTTATTACAGTAAAGTATAGGGGTGGTTGCCATGCACGACAGCTATCAGTCGCCGCTCGCGGGACGGTATGCGAGCGACGCAATGAAACAGCTGTTTTCCGACCAGTTTAAATTTTCCACCTGGCGCAGGCTTTGGCTTGTGCTCGCAAAGGCGGAGCAAAAACTTGGCCTGGAGATTACAGACGCGCAGATTGCCGAGATGGCGGCTCACCTGGACGATATCAACTACGACGTCGCGAACGCGCGGGAGCGCGAAGTGAAGCACGATGTTATGGCGCATGTCTATGCGTTTGGCGAGCAATGTCCAACGGCAAAACCAATTATTCATTTGGGTGCGACGTCCTGCTATGTTGGCGACAACGCGGATGTGCTTGCGACGGTCAAAGCGCTCGATTTGATTGAACAGCGGTTGCTGGCCGCGATCGCGGCGCTGGCAGCATTTGCGGAAACATATAAAGCATTGCCGACCCTTGGATTTACCCATTTTCAGTCCGCACAGCCGACCACGGTTGGAAAGCGCGCGACGCTCTGGCTGCAGGATCTGTTGTATGACCTGGAAGACTTGCGCTATGTACGCAGCACAATCAAGCCGCTGGGTTCTAAAGGCGCGACAGGTACGCAGGCAAGCTTTTTGCAGTTGGTGGACGGTGATACGGAAAAGGTGCTCGAACTTGACCGGCAGATTGCGCGGGAATTGGGATTTGACCGCTGCGTAGATGTGTCAGGGCAGACCTACAGCCGTAAAATGGACGCGCGGGTGTTGTCTGTATTGGCCGGTATTGCGCAGAGTGCCAGCAAATTTGGCAACGACGTGCGGCTGCTGCAGCACATGCGGGAGGTCTATGAACCGTTTGGCAAAAAGCAGATCGGGTCTTCTGCGATGCCGTATAAACGCAACCCGATGCAGTGTGAACGCATGACCTCTTTGGCGCGCTATGTCCTCGCGGACGCGCTCAATCCGATGATGACGGCTTCGACGCAGTGGCTGGAGCGCACACTCGACGATTCGGCCAACAAGCGCATCGCCATTCCCGAAGGGTTCCTTGCAGCCGACGCCGTGCTGCTGCTGTATGCGAGCATCGCAAACGGACTGTTTGTGAACGAGAAGCAAATCGAGACGAACTTGATGCGCGAACTGCCGTTTATGGCAGCCGAGACGATTTTAATGGACTGCGTCAAGCGCGGGCTCGACCGGCAGGATATCCACGAGCGCATCCGGGTGCATACTTTTGAGGCGATTGAGACGGACGGCGATCTGCTGGCGTTGATCGCGGCCGACAGTGCGTTTGGTATGACGGAGACGGAAGTGCGCGCGCTGGTTCAACCGGAGCGGTTTATCGGGATGGCGCCGATACAGACAGAGCGGTTTTTGGAGGATCGAGTTCGCCCGATCCTAGAAGATTATCACCCAACCGAAGAAGATACGGAGATTAAGATATGATTAAGGCGATTGTTGGCGCGAACTGGGGCGACGAAGGCAAGGGGAAGATCACCGATGCGCTGGCCGAAAATGCAGATATTGTAATACGCTTTCAAGGCGGAAGCAATGCGGGACATACCATCATCAACAACTACGGGAAATTTGCGTTGCACCAGCTGCCCTCCGGCGTATTTAACGGCCACGTGACCAATATCATCGGCAACGGCGTTGCCTTTTCGGTCGAGAATTTTAAGGCCGAACTGGAAATGCTCACGGAACGCGGCGTGCCTGCGCCAAATATTCTGGTTTCGGACCGGGTGCAGATCGTGATGCCGTATCACAAGCTGCTGGATTCCTATGAGGAGCAGCGGCTTGCCAACCGCAGTTTTGGGTCGACACAATCGGGCATAGCACCCTTTTATTCCGATAAATACTCCAAGATTGGGTTCCAAATCAGCGAGCTGTTTGACGACGAAGATTACTTATATGAAAAAGTGCAGCGCGTTTGCATGCTGAAAAACACGCTGATCGAGCACCTGTATCACAAGCCGCTGCTCAATCCCGAGGAGTTGCTCGAAACGCTTCGCGGCTACCGCGAAGTTGTTGCGCCCTATGTCGCGGACACCTTCCGCTATCTGTACGACGCGAACTGCGAGGGTAAGCGTATTTTGCTGGAAGGACAGCTCGGCGCGCTAAAAGATATCGATTTTGGCATCTATCCGATGGTGACGTCCTCGAATACGATCTCGGCGTATGGCGCGGTCGGCGCTGGGTTACCGTCTGGCGATATTTCCACGGTAATTGCTGTAGTAAAGGCATATTCCAGCGCGGTGGGCGCCGGCGAATTTGTGAGCGAGATGTTTGGCGACGAGGCGAACGAGCTGCGCGAGCGCGGCGGAGATGGCGGCGAATATGGCGCGACGACAGGTCGTCCGCGGCGCATGGGCTGGCTTGATCTGGTGGCGACTCGCTACGGCGTGCGGGTGCAATCGGCGACCGAAGTTGCGTTTACGGTACTTGATGCGTTGGGATATTTAGAGAAGATCCCAGTCTGTGTCGGTTATGAGATCGACGGGGAAGTAACCAGGCATTTTCCGACGACCGCGAAGCTGCGCCGCGCAAAACCGGTGTTTGAGGTGCTCGACGGCTGGCACTGCGATATCCGCGGCATTCGCAATTTTAACGATCTGCCGGAAGCTTGCCGCAATTACATCAAGTTTGCGGAAAAATTCGTCGGTGTGCCCTTCCGCATGATCAGCAACGGTCCGCGTAGAGAAGATGTTATTTACCGGTAAGTGTCATATAGACGACTGGCCGAAAAGCATCAAGGCATAAGGATTCTTTCAAAAAAGAAGCGATAAAAACGGTTCGGGATTCCCGAACCGTTTTTGGCTGTCAAACTGCCCCAGGCACTAAAAAAATAGTTCGTAAAAATCGCCGACAGCCTACAGAAACGCCAATCAAGTGGGCTTCGCCCACATAGAAGAACTGTAAGGCCGTCTGATGCAGAAAACTGCCGACCATGCGCTGGTTTGGTTTCGTGCGCCGAGCTGTCATTTCCTCTCGGGGATTTGGGACACCCAATGCAAAAGGGTTAAGGCCAAGGAGGAAACCCGACCGAAGCCCTGCAAAAAGATGTACAACCATGATGTCCCTCTAAGATTTCACAGAGAGACGTACCACAAATCGCCTTTTCCTTGCAAACGCGTTCACTTTGATCTTTAACTATTTGGCAGTGTTGGGGCGAAGTGACTGGATCGGTATTGCGAAGGTCGAAAAGAACCGCCTGTGTATTTTGTCGTTCTTGCAATTTTATATGAGGCCCTTACAGGCGGCCACGCCTAAAAGACGCGATAGGCACGAGGCTTATAAGGGCTGAAAACTGCCCAGCGCCTAAAAGACGCCGGGCGAAAACAGAATGCAAAACGGTTCGGGGTTTCCGGGCCGTTTTTACGATGTTTCGGCACAACAGTTAAGGAAATGAACAATTTTTGAATAGAAACAATTTATGTTTTCCTTATCATCAGATATTGCTCGTTTTGTCTTAAGATAGATTGATTTGTGGTGCAAAAAGCGTCTCTATTGAAAGATGTCTAGCGCGACAAAGGTGCGGCCTTTGCGGCTATTGCCGCCGATCTCTGCGATTTTCAGCTTACCCATACCGCGCAGCGTGATGTTGTCATCGTTGAAGACCTCTTTAGAGGGCGAGGTGCATTCGATCCAGTTGAGAAAGACAAGGCCGCGCTTAATCGCGTCTGCAGCGTTGGTGCGGGACATACGAAAGCCTTCGGCGACAATCGCATCGAGACGCAGAGACTGCACGGTACAGGTGATGCGCGCTGTGACCGGCGCGGGAATCTCACTGACCGAAGCGATGCTGGCCCGCACGCGGTTGTGGCCAGCGCGTTCCAAGTGGTCGATGATATAGGGCGCAATCACAGTGTCACACAGCAAAAGCGGCGGTGTAGCGTCGGCGATCAGGTCGCCGATTTTTTCTCGCTTGATCCCCAGCGCCATCAAGGCGCCAAGCAGATCACGGTGGGAAAGGCGTTCGCCTTTATATTCGATTGCAATCGCTGTGACCGGCGGCTGGGGTGTTTGGCCGCAGGCGTGGGGCACGAGAACAGCAACGGTACGCTCTGCATCGGGATAGCCGCCGTCAAACGCGACCGCCACAACGGCGCGCAGTTCGGCAATCTGAGCGCAGATACCGCGTTCGGCGGGGGAGAGAAAGGCGGAATACTGCGGGATGCCCCGGTCGTGCGCGCGCTGGGCCAACTCGCACAGCCGTGTGACCAGCATACGCGCGTCTGGTGTTGTCCCGTATTTTTTTGCGAGATCTGGGATATGCATAAGAATAGATTCCTTTGGTGAGCTATATAGAAAGACAAAGCCAAAAACCAGCAGGGGGTACGCGCGGCAAAAAGGTATACGCCGTGGAAAACTGTAAATGCCGGCGGTTTGCCCGGCGGAACGCCGGCGGCACTTTGGCTTTGCCAAAGTGAGCCTGCCATATGGCAGGGAAACCGCCGGACAAAGTGAGCGCGAGTCGCATACGCCGGAGCGGTTTTGTGTATAATCTTTTAAGATTATAACATAGAATTGCAATTGCAGTAGACGTATACTATAATGACTATAGTATTGTGCGAATAAGAAAAGGATACGAAAATGAAACAACCCAAAGTGGTGAAAGTAAAACCGGTAGGATCCGTAAAATCAAACGTTGTCAAAACGCTGATTAACATCGGCATAACGCTGGTGTTTGGACTTGTCTATTTTTATTTTGCGCTGCCTGCGCTCAACTTTCAGTCGGAAGGCTTTTATGTTTTTCTGTTTTTGTTGTCGGGTGTTTATTGTGTAACCGCAATTGTGACGTCCGGCATTTGGCGGTTGCACGACAAACAGGAAGAATTTCTGAAATCAGTAAAAACCAATTGTAAAGTACCACTGCTGATCTGTGCCGCATTGCTGCTGTTGCTGTTGGTCGGCGGACTTTTGTCTAGCATTCTGTTTCGCGCACGCGCCTATAGCAGCTTGCTTCCGGTGGGAACCGGCGATTTTTCTGCGGATGTCGCGGAGATCTCCTATGACCGCATCCCGATGCTTGACAGCGCCAGCGCACAGAAGTTGGGCGACCGCAAATTGGGAGAGCTGTCAGATATGGTAAGCCAATTTGAAGTCGAAAGCAACTATACCCAAATCAACTACAAAGACCGTCCGGTGCGTGTGACGCCGCTTTTTTACGGTGATTTTATCAAATGGCTCAACAACCGCGGCGAGGGGTTGCCCGCCTATATTATGATCGACATGGTGACACAAAATGTCGAAGTGGTGCGGTTGCCAGAGGGCATGAAATATACCACAAGCGAGTATTTTTTCCGCAACCTTAACCGCCACCTGCGGTTTCAGTATCCGACGTTTCTGTTTGACACGCCTGCATTTGAGATCGACGATAGCGGCGCGCCCTACTGGGTATGTCCGCGCGTGGTCAAGACAATCGGGCTGTTTGGCGGCAAGGATATCAAAGGCGTCGTGCTGGTCAACGCGGTGACAGGTGAGAGCGAGTACTGTGTGGAGATCCCAACTTGGGTAGACCGGGCCTACAGCGCCGATATGATCATGCAGCAGTATGATTATTATGGCGAATACAGCAACGGATACCTGAACTCTGTGTTTGGACAAAAGGGCGTTACTGTGACAACCGACGGCTATAACTACATTGCGATGGATGATGATGTTTATATGTACACCGGTGTCACATCAGTGGGCGGTGACGAGTCCAACGTCGGGTTTATTCTCTCCAACCTGCGCACGAAGGAAACGACCTACTATGAAGTTGCGGGCGCCGATGAATACTCGGCGATGTCGTCCGCCGAGGGCATTGTGCAGCACCTAGGCTATACGTCAACGTTTCCATTGCTGCTCAATCTCGACGGGGAGCCGACCTACTTTATGGCGCTGAAAGACAGCGCCGGACTGGTGAAAATGTACGCGATGGTCAATGTGCGGCAATACCAGCTGGTGGCAACGGGAACAACGGTGTCTCAATGCGAGACCAACTATGTGAAACTGCTTGCGGAGAACCATGTCACAGAGGAAGAGATTGTGCATGGCACCGAAATCACGGGTGTGGTGACCGACATTCGCTCGGCGGTCATCGACGGCAATACCTATTTCTATTTTAGGCTGGACAACAGCGAAAATTATTTTGCAGTGAGCGCCGCACAGCATGAAATCGCGGTGACCATCAATGTCGGCGATATGCTCCGCTTGTCATATCTGCCGCAAGAGGACAGTGATATTTTGACTGTGACATCACTGGAAGTCGTCACGCGCGCAAGCGAGACACCTGCGCTGCCGCCGGATAACTAGGCGACAGCTGCCATCAGAGCAAAACAGCGAAAGGAATAGAACTGTGCTGATTGGGATTGCATTCCTTGCACTTTATAGCGTGAGTAGCTTTTATGTCGGTCTGCGCATTTTGGAATGGCTGCGATTGCTATTTGTGACAATTCACCCTGCGGCCTATTGGCTGATCTATTGCTTTTTCGTACTTTCTCTTTTCCTGGCGAATTTATTGCCTACCACAATTTTCTCGCGGCCGCTCCATTATATCAGCGGGTTTTGGCTCGCCGGCTTTCTTTATACCCTTCTTTTTGTGGCGGCGGTAGATATCGTGCGGGTTGGCATAAGGGCGCTCAGCCCGAGCCATCAGGCAGTTGCATTTCCAACAGTGTGGTCCGGTGCGTTGATTTGTGTTTGTGTTGTTTCGCTTGTTGTGGTCGGCTTTTTGCATGCGCGGCGTATTCGGACAACACATTATGTACTGGAGCCTCAAAAATGGACGAGGGAAGATGCACTGCGGATTGCGCTGGTGTCGGACATACATTTGGGCGAAATCATCGGCGTAGGGCAGTTACGGAGAATTGTCAAACGCATCAATGCACTCAATGCGGATATCGTATGTATCGCTGGCGATTTGTTCGACGGGAATTACCATGCGGTCCATAAGCCGGCACAAGTGGAAGCGCTATTGCAATCGATAGAAAGCCGCGGCGGTATATATATGTGTCTCGGCAATCACGATGCCGGCGGTACGCGCGAAAAAATGGAAGAACTTTTAGCGAGAGCAAATGTGACGCTCTTAAAGGATCGGGCAGTATCCTTGGAGTGCGGTGTAACGCTTGTGGGCAGAAAAGATCCAACCCCGATCGGCGAACGGGCGAAACACCGCGCTGCGCTTGCGGAAATCGAGTACGAAGAAACACAATATGTGATTGTTTTAGATCATCAGCCAACAGCCCAAGCTGCGAGCGAGGCGGCAGAGCATAGTGCAAATCTGATGTTGTCTGGACATACCCATCGCGGCCAGCTGTTTCCAGTGAATATGATAACTGCCGCCATCTTTCCAACAGATTACGGTATAAAATTATATAAAGGAATGCAGCTTGTCGTCTCTTCGGGCGCGGGTACCTGGGGGCCGCCCATTCGGATCGGAAGTTGCAGCGAAGTAGTGGATATCACGATAACACGTGCGAAAGCGGTCGTTAATTAGAGCATTTGCGCACGATATGTTTAAATGCACTCTACGGGGTGCGTTTCAGGCTGTCAAAGCAACAAAGGCAACGAAAGAAGTGCACAAAACAAGCCGACGGCCTAAAGATATCTACCCCTTGCGCCCAATCAATGTGAGCTTCGCACCAACCCTCTCGAAGAAAATAGAAAGGCTGTTGGATGCGGGGAACTGCCGATACTATGCTGGTTTCCGTTCGACGACCTGCCATTTCACCGCCGGAGTATGGGGCGAAGCCCCAGGTCAATCGGGTGGCGGGGCGGCGGATTACATAAGGCAATGAACGGAACGCCTCGTGCATTTTTACGTTCTCGTGTTTTATATAGGGACTCTTTTGATACGCTGAAACGCACCCTGTAGAACAGGGTGCGTTTTTATGAGATACGCTATTGTTGGCGATGTTGGGTATCGGCAGGTTCTTCGAACGGCAGGTCTTGTTCTTCTATGTTGCCGAGATAATAGTTATACATATGGCCGATACTGAAAATGGCGGCAAAAACGGTAGCGGTATAGTTGCGTAGCCACAGGGCAGACAAAATAGTGTAGGCACTGGGCAAAACTGCCAAAGGAATCAAAAACCCTAAAACGCGGCGGGATAAAATTGTGTAATCCATGCCGTGTGTAAAATACAGGACCCAGACAAGAACATACAATACAGAACAAATGACCAATGCAAGAATCAGAAAGCTGCGTAACGTTGGACGGTAATAGGGATAGGTCAAACATATCATGGATGCGAAATAGAATATACGCCCGCCGTGCTCCATTAGGCTGGCGGCAACACCGGCATCTTGCGTGCGAATGGTAGCAGTAACCGGCGGAAAAAACAAAAAGAAAACGTTGGGAACCGTTGAGATTAGAACAAGAATTAACCCATATAGAGAAAATCCAATCTCCATGCCAGCCCCCTTTTGACCCGAGTATAATGGCATTATGCCAGATAACTTTTGTCGTGTAAACAACTTTTGCAGTTTTTGTAAAATAAATGAAAGAAATGACGACTCCATTAGATTGCAACGGTATAAACGATAAGGAATAATAACAAATTTTATCGATTTTGAAACATCGAACGATCAATATGTAAAAAACACGATAAGGTTGACAATAGATTAGAGAGGAGATTTTATGCGCGCGGCGCAGTTGTCTCCTCTCTATATAACGTTTTGCAACGCGAACAAAATTCGTCTGCAAAACAGCGGTTTGTTCCGCGGATACAATGTTGCAGACAGCATAAAGCAATGCGTTATCTGCTTGATGCGTTTAGTTGCTGATTGCTGCAGCTTGATAGTCCGCATCCCATTCGGCAGCGTCGTGGTTGCCAACCAACCAATCCAAAGCTTCCATGCGTTCCATCACGACTTCGTCGTCCAGCTTTGCTGGCATCTCTTCGGCAAAATTCGCGCGGGCTGTAATGCATGCCCAATTATAGCGCAATGTCAAATCGGCCTGGTCCAGCAGCGTGTCAAATGGCAACGGACGACTGTTTTGGATAAGCGCGGAGAAATTTTGTTGGCCGAGAATAATCTGCGTAATCTGCTTTACATCACAGATGGACGAAGGATAGGGAAGGTCAATATAGCCAAGCGCCCAAAGCATCACGGCGCAGCATTCATATCGCCAGGACATTTGCTCACGCACATCCGGTGTGGACTGTTCATTCTCGAAAAACTCTTTTTCGCGAGCAGACAGATAGTATGTTATGACGCCAAAGCGATCGCTTAACATATTGTAGTACTGCATTGCGCCCTGATAAGAGTCGCCGCCACACAAGCTTTCCCCGCATACGGCATCTGCCAGAAGCGCAATCGCGCGGCCGGCGATTTCCACAGTTGTGCGCTGTGTTGTCATAGCGCGCACAATGCCGTTTATTTTATCGTTGTAAGGAATGCCACGGGCGCGTAAAACCGCGATTGTCTTTTCTTTGCGTTTTTTGTCTTCCGCCGTTGGCTGTGAAAGCTTCGCTGGTTTATTGCTGTTTGCTGCCGCTATGTGCAGCGAATTGGAGAGGGGCTCAACAGATGGCGTTTTATCCGGCGCAGCTTGCTTTTCTTGCGGGTCCCTATTCTCATCTTTTTTTGGTTGCGCATGTGGGGTTTCGTTCAACGCATCGACGGGTGGAACGATATCAATCGAACTCTTTTTTTCTTGCAGAGTTTGGTGCGTCAGCGGTTCGAAAGAATCGTCAAAATCGCTGCCGTGCTCACTGATGAAACGACGTCCGTCACACCAGCGTAAACTTCCATTGGGCAACAAAACATAGCCGCTGTAAAACTGGGCGATTTCAAAAATGGCGTCCACGATAAAATCTGTGCGCTCATCATCCGCATCTCGTGCAAATGTGACGGTGACAGCACAGTTGAAAATGCCGATTTGGCGGATGATCTTCTCGAAAAGCCGCTCATTGGCTATCGGGGAAACACTGAAATTGCTGATGAGCGTCTCCACATGATTTGCCAATATGGCAGGATCTGTATAGACATGGAATATCACGTCGGTCTGATCCACCATCTTTGCAGTCACAAGCCAATCATTGCTGTGTATTTGTGCCGAATCATATTCACAGCTAGACAAGACCTGCGCAAACGAAGAGCTGATTTGATCCGGGAGCAGCGCAGCCGCATCCGTAACACAGTATAAAGTTAAAATTGTTTCAGACATGATCAGTTCTCCTGTGACTATTTTGCAGAGTATATTGCAAGGCATTGTAAGACAACAAGATGGACGGGGTAATAGATATAAAAAAGATATTTCAAATTGAAATGGCCTCGCTCATTATTATACAGCGATAACAACGGAATCGACAAGAGTATACCAAGCGCATAGAGAGAATTTAGAAGAGTACGGGTGTCATACTGTATCATTTCTAACGCAAGAAGAGCGATAGAAATACCACCAAACAGCAATATCGCCGTTGAACGCTCGCGCACCAAACCAAACAATAATACCCAAACGACAATAAAAACGCCCCAGTCACAAAACGTGGACAGGTACAGCGTCAAGGCAATGAGCGGAATTTGCAAATACCATTGCAAAACAGAGCTTTTTGCAATGGTGAGCGCGGCCAGGCCCAGAAAAAGCGTGGCAAAGATACTGGTAGAGCGCCAGAGCGCAAACGTGCCGGTTAAAAAAAAGGTATAGGGCAGATGAGACAGAACGGCAAACAAACCAAGCCGCAAAAAGTATTTGCCCAGATTTTTTGTTTTGTAATAGCCTTCGGCAATAAAAAACGCCATTACAGGGGCTGTAATACGGCCGACCAGGTGCAGAAGCTGCCCAAGCAAAGTGGCGGTCGGCACAAACAACCATGCGACATGATCTACTGTCATGGCAAGAATTGCAATCACTTTTAGCGAATTTGAGGAAAGTCCGCGAAATTTCATGAATTAACACCACTTTTGATTTGTCTTTATTATATAAAGTCTGATCACAACTCAATTGTTTCAAAAAAATAGGAAAAAGTAAATATATTAATTTACATGTCAGGAAGTAGTTGTAGTGGGCAGGTGTGCAGTTTTGCTTGAATTAGGATTTGTGTTGTGAAAAATTGCCAGAGAAAGCAGAATTTTGTAGAACTATGGATCGGACTTTCGCGCTTGCTCGACAAAATTTGATGTTTCACTCCACAATAATTGTGGTATAATTTTAAAAAGAAGAACAAACGTTCTTAATCGAATGTGTGAGGAAAGGGAACAGAATATGAAACAAATATCGACGAAAGAATTATCACAATTGAGATGTTTAAAAAGAGAAATCGCGATTGAGCGAGACCGCGTAATAGAGTTGCGCGCTTTGGCATCCTACGGAAGGCGAACTGTTGGACGGGAGGGAAAAACAAACACAACATCGGATAGAACGGGGGTCTGTGCAAGTGAAATTGCTTATCTGACCGATCTAATCGCGCAAAATATGAAGCGCTGTATTTGTGCGCTGCTGCGATTACAGGCATTTGTCAACACGATTGAGGACAGCGAACTGCGCATCATTTTTTACGAGCGATATATAAAGGGGAAAAGCTGGCTGTCGATCGCATTTCAATTGGGGTATTACGACGAGCAGGTACCGCGGCGCAAACACGACCGGTACATTGAACGATATAATCAACAAGATTGTGCACAAAAACTGCCCGAACCCAAACGCCAAATGGAACTGCGGGTGTAATTGGTACGGTTTGTACGGACGGACTGTTGTAAACTTGTAACATAATCAGCGCGCTTAAAACGCTTTCGACTGCAGTCGAGAGCGTTTTTTGTGCGTCAAATAGAAAGGAGTAGTTGTATGACCAGAAACCAGCGCAGGCGATGCAAGCATTGCGTATGGAATAAGCTGCGGGAATGTGGGGCGTGGTTTTGTATTTTTCCGGCGTGTATTTTAAAGGAAACGCCAGGCGCAACCAAGCAGCGCGGATCAGATGTTCAAAAAACGGCAGCGCAATGTCTGCAACAGACTGGACGCGGTGGCTCAAGTTGAAAACCTGTATTAAAACACGCTGTGCAACAGTGTAGGAAGGCGGTAAGTGCTGTAATGGCAAACAAAAAGGAAAGCAGACTGGAACAGACGCTGGATGCTATTTTTGCAAAAAAATTGGACGAAAGTGTCGGCATCGAACTTGTGGAAAAACTGAAGAAATCCTATCCGGATCTTCACGCCGACATGGCGCGCAAAGAGGCGATTGCGGCGGTGATGATTGACGAGGCCATCGGCGGGGATCTTGCGGCGGCAAAATATGTGTACGAGTCGGCAAAACGGGTGGAGGAACTGGAGACGCGCGAGCCGTTCAGCGTAGAATTTCTGGTTGTGGACGATGCGCTTTGAGATCACGCAGCGCCAGAAGCTGTTTATCGAATCGACAAGCTTTGAGGTATTGTTCGGCGGCGCGGCGGGCGGAGGAAAGAGTATGGGACAAATGCTGGACGCGGTTTACTTCGCGTGGCGGTATCCGGGCTCGCGACAGTTGATTCTACGCCGCACGATGCCGGAACTGCAGGCGACATTGATTCAGACATTGCTACAGACATTCCCGCTCTATTGGTTTCGGTACCTTGTTGCGCAAAGAACGTGTACGTTTGTCAATGGCTCTGTCATTCGCTTTGGCTATTGCAACAGAGAAAACGATGTCTATCGCTATCAGTCGGCTGAATATGACATCATTCGGTTTGATGAGCTCACGCATTTTTCTGAGCATATGTACACCTATTTACTCTCGCGGATACGCGGCGCCAACGCATTCCCCAAGCAGGTAAAAAGCGCAACCAACCCTGGCGGTGTCGGGCATGTTTGGGTCAAACAACGGTTTATCGACCTCGGCGCGCCGGACCGCGAGCACAGCTTGGCGACGGGAACACGATTGTTTTTGCCCGCACGAGTAGATGATAATTTCTTTTTGCGCCGGCATGATCCGAACTACAAAGCACGGCTGGAGAACCTGGTGGAAACGGAAAAACGTGCGCTGTTGTATGGGGAATGGAACATTGCGGACGGTCGCTATTTTGACGAGTGGAACCAGGACATCCATGTCGTGCGTCCGTTTGTGCTGCCCGCTCATTGGCAGCGCTATTTCACGATGGACTACGGCTTGGATATGCTTGCGGGATATTGGATTGCGGTCGACGACTCCGGGCGCGCCTACGTATATCGGGAATTATTTGAATCCAACCACCGCATCTCGAACGCGGCCGAGCGCATTCTGGAAATGACCGCGGAGCCGATCACAGCATTTTTGGCGCCGCCCGACCTCTGGAACCGAGGGCGGGAACAGGGGCGCAGTGCGGCGGAGATCTTTTTGGACTATGGCATTTCGTTGGTAAAGGCGCCGGCCAACCGCGTCAACGGCTGGCTTGAACTGAAGGAGTGGCTGCGACCGCAGCCGCGTTTGGATGGCAGCGGCGCAACCGCGCGGCTTACCTTCTTTGACACCTGTATCCACGCGATTCGCTGCATTCCTGCGCTGCTGCATGACAAAAAGAACCCGAGTGATTGCGCGCTGGAACCGCATGAATATACGCATGCGCCCGATGCGATCCGCTATTTTGTGGCATCGCGGCTGGCAGAACATTCACAGGCAGTCGCGCAGATGTCCGGCGGGAATCAGCTTGCCAGTTTACTGGCGTACCAGAAGGGTAGTCGTTAGGGGAATGAAAAACAGTCCGTTCAATCAACGGCAGGAAAAGATGAAGCTTCGATGATGCGTAACGCCTCGCAATAGAATTACGTGCGATGCAAAGGGTTCCCGCAGAGCGGAGCTTTGCGGGGAAGAGAGCGGGCAATCGAAGCGGGCGCGCAAGTGGCGGTTTTTGCAAGTTGAATGCGAAATACGCGGTTTGTGAAACGGTGAAAGCACGGGAGCACCCACAACAGGAAACTTTATGAGACGAAAAACGAGCAGCAAATCGCTGGAAAGTCCTGCTTTTCTGCGTGGATATGTTTGCAAAAATGTGGGGTGATAACTAGAACTTTCGGTCGCGGCCTGTTCGCATAAACCGGAAAAGCAATTTTTTGAAATACCCTGTGCGTTTCAGAACACGTTACAGGAAATATCAAGACGAGGAGAAAGGAAATAGGGATGACGATTTTATTCGGCGCAATGTTGTTGCTCGTTGGTCTGGTGATTGGGTTGATTGTCGGCCGCAATTACGAACAGGCGATGCGAAAAGCAAGACAGGATCATGAGAGAACAAAACAACAGGAACCAGCAGATCCTAAGTGGATTATGCAGTATCAGAATTTCTTGAATTACAACGGCACGGGAAAGGGGCAGCAGAAACTTGAAAATTAAGACAAAACCAGCGGATATCTACCGCGAATATGAGTCATGTGTCAATTATAACAACAGTATCGACCTTTATGATACAGTCAGGCAAAACGAGCGCTTCTATATCGGTCAGCAGTGGGACGGGCTCAACGCACCAGATTTGGACAAACCGGTTTTGAACTTTCTCAAGCGTGTGAGCAGCTTCCTTGTCGCCATGCTGGTGAGCGATGATATTGCCGTGCAGATCACGCCGTTTAAGAAAACAGAGAGGACTGTCCGCGAGGCCGAGCTTTTAACACGCGAAATTGAGCGCGTGATCGAACGGACAAAAACAAAGGCGCTGACGCGCGACATGTTGCGCAACTGCGTGG
Organism: Oscillospiraceae bacterium; assembly: GCA_031547945.1. GTDB lineage: Bacteria > Bacillota > Clostridia > Oscillospirales > Ruminococcaceae > JAVBRN01. Next base: position 224,902 of record JAVBRN010000003.1, read on the forward strand.
TGGATGGCGACGGCTGTTTCTACTGGTATTTTGACAGCGACCGCTTGACACCGCATACAATACAGGGCGAGATTGCACTGGAATTGCTGGACAACACGCGCATTTTGTTCGGCAATCCGTTTGAGCAGGAGGTGCAAAAGCAGCCCTATCTGATCTTGGTCAAGCGCGAGCAGCTTGCGACAGTGCGGGAACGCGCGCGTTGCTTTGGTGGCAAGGCGAACGAAATCAAGCCCGACAACGACAATAGTTACTACGGAGAAGAGGGCTATACCGAGAGTGACCTTGTCACGGTGCTTATCAAGCTCTATAAAGAGGATGGACAAATCCGGTTTACTGAAGTGACCAAAAACGCCGTGGTGCGGTCGGTGACCGAGACCAACTACACGCGGTATCCGGTAAACTATATGAGTTGGGAAAAGGTACGAAATTGTTATCACGGACAGGCGGTCATCACCGGCTTGGTCGCAAACCAGATTGCGGTCAACAAGCTGTGGGCAATGGCAATTCACCACCAGCACACGATGGCGTTTCCCAAGATCTTTTATGATCGACTTAAAATCAAAGAATGGAACAACCGCGTCGGTGAGGCGATTGGCGTTGCGGGCAACCCGAACGAAGCGGTGGCCGCAAGCTTCCGCGGCGGGGACATGTCTGAGCAGCTGATGCAAATTGTAGATAAGACAATCGCCTACACAAAGGAATTTATGGGCGCATCGGATGTTGCGCTGGGCAATACCAAAGCTGACAATGCCTCCGCTATCATCGCGGTGCAAAAGGCAACGGCGGCGCCGCTGGAAGTGCAGCGGCTGGCGCTTTACCAGTTTGTGGAGGATTACGTGCGTATCATTATTGATATGATCATTGCGCACTACGGCGTGCGGGAAGTCAGTTTTGTCGACGATGACGGCAACGAGATCTGTGAGACGATCGATTTTTCATCGGTCGATTGCAATGCGCTTTCGCTCGATGTCAATGTCGGCGCGTCCGCTTATTGGAGCGAACTGACCCAGATCAATACGCTCGACAATCTGTTTGCAAAAGGCGTAATCAACGACGCGCTGCTCTATCTGGAGAGTGTGCCGGACGGTTACGTGCGAAACAAAAGCAAAATTCTGCAAAAATTGCGCGAGCGCATGGCGGCACAGCAAGCAGTGCAGCCCGAACCGGCAAAAAAGAATGCAAAGGAGAACATACAACATGAAATGTCCGCTCTGCAACAATGATCTGCACATCGCCGCGTCCTTTTTAGAGTCGCGGCTAACAGAAACCGGCGAGCCGGAGATTTATTCGGTGATCGACCTTGCCTGTTCGGACACGAATTGTCTAAACGGCAAACGAAAGCTGCCAATCGCGCGAGAGGCGCGGCGGGTGGAAACGGCGACGAATTTGCAAAACGCAGTGACCTGCTGCGGCCATCCGCTTGTCTACCTGGACGGCGCCGATTACTGGGTGCCAGACGGTGTCGCCGCGGCAAAGGCCGCCGATGGGGCAACGATCACGGTAACTTGCACAATGTGCGGTCGCCGGCATGAGCTTGCACTGCGCGCAAATCATTAATCTGGCCGGAGATATCGAGAAGATATCTCCGGCCTTTTTTGTTGCCTATTGAAACCACACATTTGGCGAAACATTCAAGAAGCTGGTTGACTGATGATTAAGCGGTTTAAAATCCAAGCAGGAAAGATCTTTATGGCAGATCCGGACAGAAGGTGAATCTTGCAGTTAAAATTGACACTTGTAAAGGTTTGAAAAAAGAAGCGCGACTATTTTCATTTTTTGTTGCCTCCGCGTTTTGGCGGAAGCGAGGGAAGACCGGATATAACGGTATCGCCTAGACATTGAAGAGGAATAAAGATAATTGATATGCTTTTTTATTTGGCTGCCCTGGAATCTTTCCATTACATAGTTTGTGCCTTGCATAGCAGCATGAATTTCTAATTCCCATGCGCAGCTTTTACACATGAAAAGCCTCAAGTTCAGTCGCGCTGTCCAGTTCGGCGAAGGGATTTGTTTTCTCTTGATCTGTTAAAAGCCATTTGCAGACGGGGCACACATCAATCAGCTGATACGTTAGACAGTATTGCTGACCGTATACGGCGCTGGAAATTTTCATTTTTGGGGGAAATCATTCTTCTAGAGCGGCATCAATCTCGAGCTTAGGATACCCGAAAGTCTATTCCAAATGTCATATCGATTCGTCAATTATATGATTTACAGCTAGTTAAACCTTCATAGGAGTGCAACTTTCACAGAAAATCGTCACAGGCGGCCAGAGAGCAACTCCAGCCGCTTGCGGCCCGGACTTTCGGGCGGAAAGCGACCGCGCAATAATCTCGCAAGGGTAAGGCTGGAGGCGGCGCAGGTTCCGACTTCTTCTTTGACGCAATTGCGTATTTCGCACAAGCCGCACAATTTGCCTTCCACATAAAGACAGCCTTTACAGATCATGTCTTCGGGCATGAAAAAGCGGTTCACGGTCGAACGTGGGCGGCAAGCGTTTGTCGCATCGCGTTGTCGCCTGTTTGTGTCGCGATATAAACGGACACTTGCCGCGGTTGAATCCGCGGTATGCGCTGTGACTCATGGTTCCGTTGCCCGTTCCTCTCTATTTGTATGGCGAGGCGTCAGAATCGCGAGAACGCCGGAGGTCACTGCCTCAACGACCGACGCGTCAAACGGGTTGGAGAGGTTGGCCAGTTTTCGCAGCCGCGCGTAAGGGAGGCTGCCGCCTGCCGCGCACAGGCGCATATAGTCTCTCCAGGTTTGTTCCGGTGCTTTTAGCATGTGAAAAAACAGCTCCAGCGCACCAACTTGCGCGAGTGCGGTATCGATATCACAAAATGGACGCAAAAACAGATTTGCGTTTTGCATCCACATACCGCCGCTTTCAAAGAAAAGTTCGCCGTCGTAATGCCGCCACGGCAGATACACCTGTTCCAACTGTTTCCAAAGCGCGCGGCGCTGCTGTGAAGTTGCCCGCGGATTCTCGTAGAGCCGGTGCTGAAACGCATCTGCGCAGGCGGCATGGGCGATCGAGAACAGCGCGTTACAGATATGAATGGAAAGGAAATCTTTATAAGTATCGCCGAAAAAACGCTCCATCCACGGATAGGAAAAATAGGTCATCGCCGCCCCGTGAAGCGCGGCGGTCTCGCCTGTGGCAACACGATTGACCGCGAGCGGCTTTGCTTGCGCCGCGGAATACAGCGCGAACGCTTGGCCGGTCAACCATGTTAATAGTTCAATATCAGACGCCGTGCCGCCGAGATTGCCAAACAAAAACGGCGTTCCGGTATCCGGCAGCAATGCGCAAAAAGAATCCTGACACTTGTTCTGTTTCGCCGCCAGATGATAAGATGCCTGCGACAAAACCGCGTCGATGCACGCGTCCGCTTTGGGTGAGAGCGCATGGAACATTTCTGTTACAACAGCGAGATAGTCTTTCGCGTTGCCAGACGGCAGCGGATTTCCTTCTGCGATAAAAGCCGCCTCGTCCGCATAACAAAGATCGTCGAGTTTCATCCGCCGCTTTTGCAGTTCCCGCAGTTTCAGACACGCGGGAACAACATATTTCCGCACAGCAGCGCGAAATTTTGCAATATCCTTTGCCGCATAGTCGGTGCGGTGTAGCTGGCGATACGCGACGCTCGTGTAATTCTTAAAACCAAGTTTTTTTGCCATCTGCGTGCGGTTACGCACCAGATGATTCAAAAGGGAATCGAGCTGCGGCGCCAGATTCTGATAAAAACGCGCGAGCGTGCGGGCAGCGCCTCTTCGAATTTTGGGGTTGTGATGCTGCAGGTCCGCCTGCAATTCACAAATCGTGTATGGCTTTTTTCGAAACCGGATTTTGGCGGAAGCGATCAGCTTTTGATAGCGCCGCCGCAATCGGTTTTCCCGCATCTGACACCGAATCGCGCGCGTGTCCTGCAGGCGCTCGTCAAGTTCCAGCAAGCGGAAAAAGTGCTCTCCGAACTCGTCCGCCAGCAACGGGCGATAGGGACTCTCAAGCAGCGCGGCGATCCATTTATTCTGTTCTTTGCGCAGTTTGGAAAATGTTTTGTCAAAATAGGCTAGCTCGCCGGCATAAAAGGCGTTGTCAACCGCAAGGCCGGCACGGATTTGGCACAGCGTATATGACGTGAGAAACGCGGCGTCGCATTGTTCTTTTGTCAACAGAATATCGCGCGCTGCCTGATAACTGCGCGCGTCTTCCAGTGTCGCAACGCAATTTTGCAGTTGCTTTTTATATTGTTTTCGATCCGGGCGCACATAAATTCGTTCTTGAAAGGTCTCCATGGATGCGCTGCAATCCTCTATCATTCCATTCGATTCACTATACTACAGTATACCATACTATACGAGGTTTCTCTATCTTTTGCTGCCACTGTGCGCGAGCGAAAATGCACGGAAAGATATCTCTGCCGAGCGGGTTTGTCTATTGCGGTCTCGTTTTGACGATGCACGTGAAAGCGGGCTTTTGACGAACCATTGACAGGCAAAGCGTTTCCGTTCGACAAAAGAGCATGCAAAAATAACAGGGATGCGCTTCCACAAAACAAAACAGGAATGCTGAACCAGTTGCGGTTAACCATCCCTGTTCTATTATCAGTTCTCTATTCTGTCTCCATGTTCAGTCAACCAATTGCAAAACTGTATTTGAAAAAGAGGGCCGACGCGTCTGTATCGAACGGCTCCGCTGTAGCCGGCGCCGCCTTTTTGTAAATCCGTCAACGCGCCTGATTGGGATCGTTGAGGAGCGGACGCTTGACGCCGTCGTCGATTGAAACCGTTTCAGGCGGGGTTAACAGCATTTCAGGGTTTTCAATCAGTTTGTGCAGATACCGAATAGTGCCGGCATTATAGTGGCCGTCGCATACGCGCTCATCAACGACATATTTGATGCCAAGCGTGCGCAGCGTGACAGGCGTTCCATCCTTATCCACGCTCATCGCCTTGTGTTTTTTGCCCATGGCAATAAAAAAGGTGCAGGTTCCAAATTCATACAAATGATGATAGATCGGCTCGATTCCAAGGGAACCGACATTGGTTAAAAACGCGCTGCTGTGGTATGGGCTCGCAACGTGGATAAACTTTGGCAGAAACCCGTGGTTGTCCGAAAAGCGGACATACCAGGCGATTAGACGAATCAGAAAGTGGGGCAGCGCGCCCAACAGTTTTGCCGCGCCGTCAAAATCATTGTCTTCCTGCGGCACGCCCTTGTTTTTGAAGATTTCTTCATTGACGCGCGCGACAACGTCCTGCAGCGTGTCAAGCGGATGAAACTCCGGCATAATGGATGTTTCTTCGCCCTTGTCGTCCATCGTGCGTTTGACCATAAGCGCCACGCGGATGCAGTTGCGCGCGTACATTTTATGGTTGACAATAAAGCGGTTGGCATAGGCGCGTTGCGAAATGGTGCGAACAATGCTGGCGAGTACGATATGCATAATCGAAAGGCCGGGAATTTCCTCGCGGTGCGCTTTGATAAAAGGTTCAATTTTGTCGAGGTCGACCGTATCCGCAAAATAGCACTGCCCGTCCATGCGGGAACGCTGCAAATAGGGCATCAATTTAAAAACCGGATCGACACCGTCCACGCGCCATCCGTCGGGACGATCGCACCATTTTTTTTTAAACATGTTTTTGATCATCGCAGGATTCCTCTTTTTACTTATTCTGTCGGTAGTATAGCAAACCGTGCGACAGAATACAAAATAAAATTTCTTGGGCGGCGTACGAATTGTACGCCGCCCCCTTAGTAAAATGATAGTGTCGAGCGTTGAGAAAAAGAAAGAGCGCAGCAAGCCGCGTCGCCACGCATTGGCGCTTTGTTATTTTTCATTGACCGCATTGCGCGTTTGCGGATTCGATTTTTTGCAGATCACCCACTTGCGGAGTATCCATTTCTATTTGGCTTCGGCGGGTGCAAGAACTTGGCATCAGGACAGTTGCGATGTTCGCCCGATCGCGTGCGGAAAACATTAACGGGGTTCTTAATCCCCTTAGCCGCCCATTGCAGGTTTTTGTCGGACGGGTCGACAGACTGTGTGTTGCGGAAGATCCTGAAACAAAACAATAGATACAGATCAAAGCATCCGGCGATTCGGCAGGGTGCTTTTTTCATAGATTTCAACCTAGAAAGGAGCAAGACATGGCCAAACAAGGCAAGACCCCGCTTCCTCTCGCAACAGAAGAGGAGCGTGGACCCGTTGATCTGCTGCAGATGGATGTAGACGGCGTCGAACCAGAAGCAAAAACCTATACCGTGGAAGTTGGCGAGGATGCGGTGGAATTGACGCTCGACCAGTTGCTGGAGCTTGCGCGCCGCTGCCTCGAACTGCAGATCGGCGGCACCCAGAGACAGAATGTGGGCGATGACGCGCTGCGTGACGTGCCGGAACTGCTGGAATTTGTGCAAAACTATCCGGATGTGCGCGAATTTCCGCCCGCAGTGGAAGAACAGATCAAGCAGGGAAAACACCCGCTCGACGCGTATCGAACCTATGAAAACGCACAGCTGCGCAGCCAGCTGCGCGCGTTCGAGCAAAACGAGGCAAACAAGCAAAAATCGCTCGGCAGCGCAAGAGGGGAAGCTGGCGCGGACGAGGAACTGGACGCGCTGATGGCGATCTATCACTCGGTTTTTAAGTAGAAAAAAGGAGAGGAAAGCATGATTCATTTCAGTCCAAAATTCACCGACAAAATCCAAAGCAGCTTTGTGGAGGAGAGCATCGTCGCCGGCCGTTTGTCAACTGACTACGATTTTGCGGGCGCAAAGACTGTCAAAGTACTGACGCCGCTCACCATCCCGATGTCGGATTACGACCGCACCGCGACAGCGAACCGCTACGGCACACCGGCGGAGATGCAGGATATCGTCCAAGAGTTGACGCTTTCGCAGGACAAGTCCTTTGCGATGACCATTGACAAAGGCAACTATGAGGACCAGGCATTCCTGAAAAAAGCGGCGAAAATGTTGACGCTTCAAGTCAGCGAGCGCGCGATCCCAGAGATGGACACCTATATTTTGGCAAATCTCGCACAAAAAGCCGGAAAGGTTGTCGGCAGCAGTGCCGCGTGCACCAAAGACAACATCTGCGACCGGATCAGCGAGGCAACCCAAGCGCTCGACGACGCGGAAGTGCCGCAGAACGATCGCACACTATTCGTCAGCTCGACCCTCTATGCGATGCTCAAACATTCCGCGGAATTTCTCGCTGTCGAGAGTGTCGCGCGCGACGCGATCCGCCGCGGCGTCGTGGGCCGGTACGACAACATGGATGTCGTCAAGGTGCCGCAAAAGCGCTGGCCCGCCTACGTTAACTTTATGGTCGTGCACAAGAGCGCTGCAATTGCGCCGGTGAAACTGAGCGAGACCCACATCCACACCAACCCGCCGGGGTTGTCCGGCAATCTGCTGGAGGGCCGCCAGTACTACGACTTGTTTGTGTTTGGTGTCAAGTGCGACGGCGTATATGTCAATGTCGACACCGCTTCGGGCAAGGGCAAACTCTGCGCAAAGCCGAGCATCAACGCGGGAACCGGCGCGATCACCTGCTCGACATCGGGCGCGATCATCAAGTTTACAACAGACGGTACCGACCCGCGCTACAGCGCGAACGCCAAAACAGGCACACAAAGTGACGTCGTTGTTCCGGGCACGGTGATCCGCGCGTATGCATATAAAACCGAAGCCGGGGTCTATCCGTCCGAAGTCGAAACCGTGACAAAGTCCTAGACCGATGACGAAGTCGTGACTGTTCCTATTTTTCCAACCCCAGCCACCAAAATGAAACAGCGCTGCGCCGCACCCAGGCTGTCAAAAAGCCACAGGTAGTGAAGAAGTGCACAAAATTCCGATGACCGAAAGATACCCTACCTGCCGCTCAATAAAATTGGGGCTTCGTCTATGGGAGAAAACAGAAGACCGTCGGATGCGGAAGTGGCGACACTACGCTTTTCCGATCGTCGACCTGTCTTTTCATCTCCGGGGTGTAGGGCGAAGCCCCACGTCAAGCTGGGACGGGATGCAAAGATCGACGAACGGAACGTGCATTTTGTCATTCTCGCGTCTTGTATAAAGGACTTTTTGTTACGCTATGTGGACTGCGCCCCCATGCCTTCATTTTCGAGAGAATTTGGGCAGTTCTAACAGGAGCGTTTATCGCGCATGCTTTGGTTTCCGATTGCATCAGAGCTTACCCGACTGGCGTTTTGGTGGCGCGGGCGGCGACCTAAACATCGCGCTCAAAACGCTGCATTTGCGTGCCGCTATCGAACAAAGCGGGAGTTGTACGTCGGTGAATCCCAGTTTGCACAGCGACTGATGCAGACATCTTTACAAGTATTTTGATCGAGAAATTTTATAGTTCAAACTGCCGAATGGATGCAATCGTGCCGATTTGGCAGCGCAGCGACCGGGCAAGCGCAAACCGCTTGCCCGGTCGCGGTTTAGCAATCTAACAGAACGGAGGGGGACGATGACTGCACAACAATTGCTCGACAACGCGCTTGCGCTGCTGCTAACGTCGAGCACACAGACCCCGGAATATGCCGACCACGCCCTGCCGCTGATCAATATGCTGCTTGGAGAAATTGGCGTCTATAACAATTTGATCCGCGAAAACAGCGGAAAAACACCTGTAACAGAGCTGCTCTCTGTCGCAGGCATGGAGGAGCAACTGCCCTGCGAACACGCACTGGCGGTCACGGCGCTGCCAAGCGGGCTGTGCGCCAAACTGTTGATGGATGATGACGACATGGCCAAGGTGGCTTACTTTCAAAATCAGTTTGTCGCGGCGTGCGAGGCCGCGGCGCAGGGTGCGGCGAAACCGGTTGCCGATGTATATGCAAACGAGGTGCTGCGATGAAACGCGTAAGCCTGCGTTACCGGCAAACGCCGCGCAAGCTGCTGTCGGTTTCGGAGTTCCGCGGCGTCGACCTATATAATTCACCGACCAACGTCTCGCCGTCTCGCTCGCCGTCCGCGCCCAACATGATCCGCGATGTGCCGGGCAAGGTGCGCAAACGCATGGGCTATCATAAAGTCGCCCAATATCCCGCGCGCATTAACGCGATTCATCATTTTGTGGGCAAGGATGGAGACGTCGAACTTGTGCACGCGGGCAGATGCCTTTATACAGGCGGCGCCGAACTGTACAGAAATTTGCAGGATGTCCGCTCGAAAGCGTGGCAGCTGGGCGCTTTTCTTTATATATTGGACGGCGCGCAGTTTGTGCGGTATGACGGAGAAACGGTTACGCCGGTCAGCGAGCACGGTTATGTGCCAACCGCCATGATCTCCCGCGGGCCGTCGGGCGGCGGCGTCGCCTTTGAAGGGCTGAATCTGCTGTCTTCCTATTGGAAAGAGAGTTTTCTCAGCAACGGAACCGCGACAGTCTATCAGTTGTCCTATGACGATCTCGCGGATTTTGTCGAGGTCAAGGTGATGACTGCGGAAAACAAGTGGAAAGACTTGATCCGAAATGTCGACTACAGTTTCAATCCGGCCCTTGGAACGGTCACATTCACTGCCGCGGCCAGACCGGCGCTGTCGCCGATAGACGGCGCCGACAATGTGATCATCACGGCGAAAAAAGAGCGACCGGACTATCTCTCCCGCATCAACGGCTGCGACATGTCAGTGTTGTACGGCGTCAACGGCGCGGCGGATCGCCTGTTTGTGACCGGCAATTCGGATTACCGCAACTACGACTGGTACAGCGCGATGAACGACGCGACATATTTTTCGGTCAGCAATTACTGCATTCTCGGGCTCAATACGCGCATTGTCGGCTACTCGATCATCGGGGAAAAGCTTGCGGCGCACAAGAGCGACGATGAAGACGGGCGCAACATCATCATCCGCGAGGGCACGATATCGGGCGAGACAGCGGCGTTTCCGATTGTCAACACATTACAAGGCGCGGGCACGGTTTCGGGGCATACAATCGCATATCTCAAAACCGAACCGCTCTTCTTTTCCAAGAGCGGAATCTTTGCGATTACGCCTGCCGATATCAATGGTGAGCGTTACACCCAAAACCGATCGTTTTACATCAACAATGTGCTCGAGTCGCTGCCGGAAAAAGCGGAGGCCGTCGCTGTGTGTTTTCGGGATTTTTATGTGCTCGCGCTGGGCAGTCGGCTCTATATTTTAGATTCGCTGCTCAAATCTTACGAGGACGGCGCGCCCTACTCCACCCACCAGTACGAGGCGTTTATCTTTACCGATATTGCGGCGCGCGTGCTTTATGTTCGGGAGGAAAAACTGCGGTTTGGCACGGCTGCCGGCGAAATCATGGAATTCTATTCCAATGCAAACGACCTGAACAGCTACAGCGACAACGGTGCGCCGATTGCCGCACACTGGGACACGCCGATGTTTTCCGGCGAAAACTTTTATGTGCGAAAGGGATTTAAATACCTGGCGCTCAAGCTGTCCGCCGCGCCGGCGACGGGAACCGAAGTATTTGTGCAGATCAAAGGCCGCTGGAGCAAGCTGTTCGAGGAGTTTGCGCGTCTGCGCTATCTTTCGTTCTGCGCGGTCAAATTCTCACAGTTTACCTTTTCTACAGACAGCACGCCAAAGGCGTTTGGCAAAAAGCTGTCGCTGCCCAAAACCGACAAGGCGCAGTTCCGGTTCGCGAACAGCAATGAAAACGAGCCGTTTGGCCTATATAACTATGCACTTGAATTTCAGCAAAACGGCAGGATTCGATGACGCAGCAGAGGAGTGAAAAAGCATGGATCAAATCAAAATAGCAAGCGCCGATCTTGCGGGAAAGGGTGTGGTCGGCCTGGCCGATGCGCCCGGGCTTTCGACAGCGGCGATGCAGGCAAAGTTCGATGAAATCGCGCTAGACGTCCTGGTGCCCAAGCACAACGCGCTCATCGACCTGTTTGCGAGCGCGGATGGCGCGGCGGCGATTGGCGCCCAAACCGGCACGGTCGCAGACCACATCGCGGCGGGCAATAACCCGCATGGCGTCACAGCGGCACAGGTGGGCGCTTACACCAAAGCGGAAACAGATGTCCAAATCGCTGCGCGCATTACCGATATCGGTTCCGCAGATATGACGCGCGCGGTGTATGACGGCAACAACAACGGCGTGGTAGACGACAGCGAGCGTTTGGGCGGACATACGCCCTCCTATTACGCGCCGGCAACAGACGCGATTGCGCTGTATACGCACAGCAAGACCGGCGCGACGCATTTCCTGACGGGCAGCGGCGACAACATCAAATTTGTCGCCGCTGCGGACTTCAGCGACAGAGACGCCATCGTTGTCAACGGGACAACCTGTCTTGCGCTGACCTGCGACGGCCAACCGCTGTCGGGCGGTTCGTTTGTACAGGGAACCGTTGTTGGTTGTTTCAAAAACGGTGCGACGCTAAATTTTAAGCAGGGCGGCGCGGGACTGAACTACAAGGTCATCGCTGTCGCCGATGAACAGAGCCTGCCGGCAACGGCGGTGGAATCTACCATTGCGGTCATCACGACCGTGAAAATCACCGAGCACCAGTTTAAGGCGACGATGCCGACAGCAAGAGCGGACGGATCGGCGCTGATTGGCGGAGAGGTTTGGATTGAATCCCGGTCGGCCTCGCTGATACCGATCAACGTGACGAAGCAAAACGCCGCGTTTGTATATCCAACGGGTGTCCAGCAGTATAGCGGCGGCGCGTTTGTCAAAAAGGAGTGCCGTGTGTATAAAAACGGCGCGTGGATGACGCTGTACGACATCTACTTTTCTGGCGGAAATGAACGCACGGCATATACCGGCGGCTGGAGCAAGGCGGCAATTTTTTCTGGACAATATAACCTGCTGACTGTGACGAATACTGGCGGAAAACTCGTTGTTTCCGGGACAGACGGCGGGTTCGCGACAAACAACCCTGTTGACTTGACAAACGTCAGGCGGATTCGCGTTCGCCTCACGTGCAGCAAATCACTGGCCAACAACAACGCCTTTCTCTGCGCGTCGACCACCAGAAACAACATGCAAAGCGCCGCAGCATTTTATCTGGTTCCTGTGACAGCGACGGAGACGGAATATCAATTTGATACCACAAGCTTGACCGGAAACTACTACGTCGGCGGATATTTTTCCGTTGCGGCGGGACAATCGAGTTCCTTTGCGATCAGCATGTACATCGGCGATTATTGAAGTCGGTGAGAAAGGTAAACCAATGAGAACCATTTATCTTGACAGTGATTATAAATGCCATGTCGAGCCGGATACCGGACGAACAGCGACACAGACGGCGTTTTTTGACGGCAAGTGCAACGCCTACATCGAGGGCTATCGCTTTGTGCCGCAGGGGGCGACATGGACGCGCGCGGACGGGGAACTGTTTCACGGAGAGATGGCGGCGCCGATCATCGATCATGAACTGTTGCGCACTGTGCAGCGGGTGTACGAAGAGATTTCTGAGATTCAGGATGTTATTTTGGGAGGAATGCCGCAATGATACCGAATGCTTTGGAACGGGCGCTGCAGGTGCACAGAGCGCTTCAGTTTTTTGCGCAGACACTGCGCGACGACCATGTGATTATGCAGGTGCCGGATCTCTACCCAAAGTGGGAGCGCGGTTGCCAATATGAATCCGACGACTATGTCAGCTATGGATTGCGCGCGGACGGCAAGCCGCAGATTTACAGATGCATGCAAAAGCACCTGTCGCAGGCGGAATGGATACCGGCAATTACGCCCTCTCTTTGGAAACCGGTTGGGTTTGACGGCGGCTATCCGTTATGGGTTCAGCCGCTCGGCGGATCGGATGTGTATCACGTTGGGGACAAAGTGCTGCACAATGGCGTCCTCTACGTCAGTGTTGCTGAAAACAACGTCTGGGAGCCCGGCGTTTATGGCTGGGAGGTGACCGACGCATGACCGAGTGGGGCGTATACCTTGTGGTGGCGAGCTTGCTGGCCACCGGATTCCTGATTGCGCGGCCGGTTATTGCGCTAACACGGACAAACACGAAACTGGAGTGCGCGGTGGAGAAACTGACCGAAACGATGACCAAGACTGAAAACCGCATGCAGGTGTTTGAAACCGAAAACCGCGCGGGACACCGGCGTATTTGGAAGCAAATCGAAAAGCAGGATGCCCTGCTGCATAGCCATACTGCGGCGATCGAGCGGCGGGAAACTGCAAAAAAGCAAGAGAAAGGAAGACAAGCGGTATGAATCGAACAACAGAGACAATCATTCGAACGGCAGTATTGGTGCTCGCGCTCGCCAATCAAATTTTGACGGCGCTCGGCAAATCGCCGCTTCCCATCCAGGATGCGCAGTTGGAGACACTGGTCGCAACCGGCGCGACAGTGCTCGCAGCTGTGTGGGCGTGGTGGAAGAACAATTCTGTAACCAGGGCGGCGCGTCAGGCGGACAACTATCTCGACGCGATCCGCGCCGCCAAAAGGGAGCAGTGAGATGCTGGAAGCGGATGTGCTGACGCCAGACGCGTTGCATGAATTGGACAACAACTGCGGTATTACAGCAGAAGAAGCGGAGGACGCGCGCGATGTCATATAACATCGAAGCCAGACTGCATGTATTGCAAACAGGCGGCGAGCGCGTGACCTCGCCCTATGGACACCGCACTATCTACATCAACGGCGCATATAACAGCAATTTTCACGGCGGTATTGACCTGATCAACCGCGCGACCGGCACCGGCTATATTGTGGCGGCGGCGCGCGGTGTTGTCACCGCAACGCGCAACACGATCTCGGGATATTCCGAGTCCTATGCCAGCGGCAACTATGTCAAGCTGGAGCACGCGAACGGCTATGCGACCGAGTACCTGCACATGGCAAAGGGAACGGTGTGCGTTGCGGTTGGCCAGACGGTGGAAAAAGGGCAGGTGCTCGGCTATATGGGCACAACGGGATGGAGCACCGGCAACCACCTGCATTTCGGCGTCCGGATCAACGGCAGCACAGTCGATCCGGAACCCAATCTTTTGGGAGCGAAGTCGATTCCCGGCTATGGAGGAGGAACAACAAACTTGAGTGAGAGCAAAATTACTTTAACAAACGCGCCGCTCTATGTATCCAGCACAGCAACCACGCCGAGCGGCCGGCTGACGGGAACCTATTATATTTGGAGCGCGACACAGATCAACGGACGCTACCGTGTGACCAACGCCGCAGACAATATCGGCATGACCGGGCAGGTCACGGGCTGGGTCAATACGTCGGATATACCGGCAACAGAAGCCGAGCTGCAACCGACACCGAATGCCGACCATGCCGCGTGTAACACAAAAATTACGACGCTTGAAGACCAGCTGCGTGCGGTCAAAGAGATAGTCGCAAACTTATAACGAAAAAAGGAGATGCGATGGCTACTTATAATGAAGCGCTGACCGCGCAATTGCGCGCGGCGCACATGGCGTCGCTGCGGCAGCGCTATCTCGATTTGATTGAGGAAGCGCGCATGAAAAAAGAGCGCGAAGATCGCGCGTACTTTGATGATGCCAAACAGGCGTATGTCGAGAAACGCAAGGGCATTCGATCTACACCGCAAAAGCTAAGCGCTCTTGGTATCAGCGGCGGGCAGGGCGACGAAGAGCTCAATTCCATTGTCGCAGATTACAACGAGACAATGGAGAAACTGCGACGGCGCCGTTCCGATTTTCTTGCGGAATATCAGTGGACAGTGGATCAGCAGACACGGCTGATGAACAACGCGCTCAACGAATATAACGCGCAGATTGCGCTGCAGGATTTTGGCTCGTCAGGCTCGTCGGGCGGTTCCAAAAAATCAAGCAGCAAATCCTCGTCCTCGAAAAAATCGAATGCGGGCGCAGGTTCTGCCGGTTCGTCCGGCGGCCGCGAATCCGCGGAAAGCAGCATGCGTGTTCCAGAAACACGGGATTATTTGAACAACGAAAACCTACAACCCGCGCCGCCTCGTAAACGGCAGAGCGTATAACAAAAAGAAAGCGCCGCTGCAGTGTGTAAAAAAGTTCCCTAAAAGGAACAGGGCCTGTCTTTCATCGACCCAATACACCCGCCCCAACTGCCAGATTGGAAGCAGGGCTGCGCCCTGCACCCACAAGATGAAACAACTGGGCGACGATCAGAACTGTGTAATTTTTGCGCTTTTGGACAGCCAATGGTCTTCTATTTCAAAATGCGGGGTTGGGCGTCAGCCACATTTCATGGTGGTTGGGGCGGGTATGTTGAGACCGTCGGGAATTTGTGCACGTTTTCTTGACGAAAGCATTTTTGAAAGGCTGGGGCGGAGCGTTTTGATTAAGCGCTCCGCCTTTTTTAATACTATTTTTTGTTAAACTTTCACAAAAAGATACTTGTTGCATAAAGGAAATAATATATCTATATAGAAAAGCCTTATACCTTGTAAAGTTCTTCTCATGCAGAGCGTTCTAATTGCAGAAAGAGAACGAGGAGGAACCGCATGACCACACAAATTAGCAAAATACAACACGAGACATTGATAGAAACGTTGACAGAGCTATCGGAAATTGCAAAGCAGCAGGAAGAGAAAGAACATAGTGCAAACGCGGCAGCCGCAAGACGAGACGCCGCGCGGTGGCTATCCATAGTAAGCAGCTGCCGGGACTGCGCGGTTTTGCGCCAGTTGCGCGGGGAAATAGTGGAACAGCTTGTCCGCGATTTTAACAAGAAAGATCCCAACACCGGCTACAATCGGCAGCGCATCGTGCAGATGCAGGAATTTCTGATAAAGTGTTTCACATATCTTGCTTAGAAACGAAAGGCATTTTAATCATCTCGATTGGGTATTGTCGCGGCAGTGTTCCGAAACGATTCTCTCACTGAAAATCGATGATCGCTCGGCCGACACAGCGTTGTGCTGGCAATACTGATCGAAAGATCGATCCTACTTGGCTGATGTATAAAGGCAGGGAATTCTAAATAAAAACTCGCGCAAACCGAAGAAAACATGCCGCAGAGCAGAGGGGAATCATTGATAATAACAAAAGTTAGTCATAGGTTATCCTTGTAAGCAATGGTTCAGGGCTAACGGGCGGGCAGGCGATGCACAGGCGGGAATGTCCGGCATCTGTATTTTTTGCGTTAACAACGATGCTTTCGGTATTTAGAGCAAAGCTGAATAACGAGATAGACACGTTGGAAGTTTCATGCAAATGATCCGAGATGGGAAATTTTGAGTGCAGCCAGTGCCCTTTGCCAGCTTACTGCAATTTAGAGAGAACAATCAAACGTTCAAGTTTACTCATTTTATCTGGGGCAAACTTTTTGTGCAGCGTTTCCGGGATGCCGATTGACAAAGTAAGATCGCCGGGTTAAGAAAACGAACAACAAAGTGGCTGCGATATTTTCAGGTATCGAGACTCTTTTTCTTTAAATAAAAAAAGGCGATTAGATTTATGTGTTGCGCTTGCATAAACGCTGCAGATATATTATAATAAACTCCGCCGCTGTTATTGCGGAGAGGATTCCACGAGAATCCAAAAATCGATATGGACGATTAGCTCAGCTGGTAGAGCATTCGCTTGACGTGCGAAGGGTCAGCGGTTCGAGCCCGTTATCGTCCACTCGTCGGAGCAAAGTTCGCTTTGCTCCGTTTTGCTTTTGTAGAACATGAAAACAAAACATCGCCCGCTGCCTTGCTCCTCCTCTTCCGCAAAAAGGCACGACCTTGGCGGCGAAGCACTTGTAAACGCGTGCTTTGAGCGCCGCCTGGCGGTCTACCACCTTTTTGCGGTCAAACGCGCCCGCGGCGCGCGTGACAGACGGGTTTGCGTCCTGCGGTCTAACGGCTGTTTACGCAAAGCTCCTTTGTTCCCCCTCTTCCTCAAAAGGCACAACCTTGGCGGCGAAGCACTTGTAAATGCGTGCGTTTATGCGCCGCCGGGCGGTCTACCTCCTTTTTGCGGTCAAACGCGCCTGCGGCACGCGTGACAGTCGGGTTTGCATCCTGCGGTCTAACGGCATTTGCGGGCTATGCATAGCTCGATTCTAACAATTTCTTGACAATATGTTTGCGGTATCAAAATAGATCTTGCCCTGCACTAAGCTTGCCATCTTGACAATTTCGGCGGTTTATGAGATAATATCCATGTATTTGAATATGCTTTGCTTCACGTGATTGGTAAGTCATTGATTGCATTGATGCTTACGAACACGTGTTTTTTATTGTCTGGCTAGGGTCACAAGGTTAAAAATAAACCAAAATGTGAACGCAGATATGATAAAAGGGGTTAGCTTCGATCAAGAAAATGGGTTTGTTGCGCAGGATCGAGGCGGCAAAATGCCAAGGCTCTCAATAATAATAAAAGGCTCCCACTAAAATGGAAGCAGATAAAAAACAGTAGTAAAATGCGTGCCGTGAACGCAAAGTTATCTGACACAGAAACACCGCTGTTCCTTTTTTCGGGACGGCGGTATCATTTAGTAATTTAGAAAGAAGCAAAGAGTAATAAATGGAAACAAATTTTAATGCTTACGAATTAAGCCACCCGATGCTGCGCGCATTGGCAAAAATGGGATTTGACCGCCCAACACCTGTACAGCAGCGGGCAATCACCCCGATGATAGAAGGCAAAGACCTTATTGTAAAAGCACCGACAGGCACCGGGAAAACCGGGGCATATGGTATTCCGGTAATTGAAGCCGTCGACATCGAAAAGGAATGTATCCAAACTGTCATTCTCTGTCCGACGCGTGAATTGGCGCTGCAGATCGCTGAGGTTCTGCGCCGGTTGGCCCGCTATAAAGAAGGCGTTCGCATAATGGCGATTTTTGGTGGAGAATCAATTGAAAATCAGATTGCGGCTTTGCGCAAACGTCCTCAAATAATTGTGGCTACCCCCGGACGTTTAATCGACCACATTAACCGCAGAACCTGCAGACTGGATAAAACAGGTATCATTATTTTAGATGAAGCGGACCGCATGTTAGATATGGGATTCCGAAAAGATATCGACAAAATACTGAACGCGACCTCAGCACAGCGCCAGACAGTATTATTTTCGGCGACCATGCAGCGGGATATCCTCTCTTTGGCAAAACAATACCAAAGGGGCGCCCAGATGATTTCGGTTGATACCGACCGACCGATCGATACCGTGCAGCAGTATTACATGAACACCGAGGATAAGACGCCTTTGCTCATAACGCTGCTGAAGGAAAAAGAGTTTCAGCTATCGTTGGTTTTCGTCGCTACCAAGCGTCGGGCAGACCGGATTGCACGTCAGTTGTGCAAAAATGGGTTCAATGCCGGTGCCATCCATGGGGACCTCAACCAAAACCAGCGAAACAGGGTTATGAACAAATATCGTAACCGACAAATCGATATCTTGGTCGCGACCGATGTCGCGGCGCGCGGCATAGACGTGGATTGTATCAACGCGGTCATTAATTACGATATGCCGATGGATGTCGATAGTTACACCCATCGCATTGGCCGCAGTGGCCGTGCCGGTGAATCTGGAGAGGCGTACAGTTTTGTTCGAGCAGAAGATCAGGAAATATTGCGTGCGATCATACAAAAGACGCATGCGAATATTCGGTTGCTTGGACAGGGGCAGACTCCTTTGCTGTTTTCCAAAATTGAACTTGGAAACAAACGTAAAGCGCAGTAAGTTTCAACGAAAGATAAAACAGCGAAATCGTGCTTAGAATGGGCTGCTACCTTTTTCCAGAGATGCGACCTTCTTGACGAAACAAATGATCATTATGGGGAATATAACATTGGTTTAGCACCTAGAACAAAAGAAACATTGAACGCCTTGTGTTGTCATAACACAGGGTGTTTTTATTCTAAATTGCACATCTTCGCCTCCTTATGTTATAATCATTAGGTTATAAAAACGAGGTGAAACGATGCGGATTGTTGGGATCGACCCGGGCTATGCAATCGTCGGCTACGGCGCTGTCGACTTTGCCGGCAGCACGTTTAAAACGGTCGCGTTCGGCGCGGTGACAACGCCGGCCGGCATGCCGTTTGATGCGCGCCTACTTGAGATCGACCGCGAACTGTCCGCGTTTTTTGCGCGGGTGCGGCCCGAGGCGGTCGCGGTGGAAAAGCTCTTTTTCAACTCCAACCAAAAGACGGCGATCGATGTCGCACAGGCGCGCGGCGTTATTGTGGTCGCGGCGGTGCGGCAGGGCATTCCTATTTTCGAGTACACACCGCTGCAGGTGAAAATGGCGGTGGTCGGCTATGGCCGTGCAGAGAAAAAGCAGGTCATGGAGATGACCCGCATCATTCTCGGCCTGGATAAAGTGCCAAAACCCGATGATACCGCCGACGCGCTCGCAATCGCCATCTGCCACGCGCATTCCGCGGCGTCCCAGATGGGACAGCTGTTGCACAGCAGATAGCGGATTTCTTATATTTCGTTGAAATCAATAAAAACCAACGACGGCGCGAAATCGCCATCCCGGCGCGTTTTCTTTTCTGTGAGGTTCGCGCGAAATGAGAGGAATATGCACAGGAAAACGCACGTCCCCAAGCATCCATTGTCATCGGATATATAGCGGAAGCGCGTTTGTGAACTTTCCGCGCGGAAATAAGCGCAAAGCGCGCTGATAAGCCGCAAAAAGAGAAGATCCTTTTGGTGACAATTGCGCAGCAACATTGCAACTGCGCAGAAGGGTGAACGCGACAGGCGGACAAAAAACACCAATCTTCTGACAGGGATTTCATAACAGCGTCGTCCAAAGTTGGCGGAATGGAAACAGTCTATTTTTGATCTCCGTTGACGCCCCAGTTGCAAAATTCCTGTATGGTGACAAACGCCTGGTTCTTCTGCACATCCAGCACGCGGCCGAGCACATCGAACATGGCGCGGGTAAATGCGGCTTTATCTTCCGTTTCGGCGCGGCCGTACAATCTTGCGTCCACATAAGCGCCGTTGTCCTGCAATTCTCCGCGGTAGTAGAGCGTCTTGCCGTCCTCGATGTCGATCATCAGCACCTGTTCGGTTTTGCCGGGAATCAGGCCAATGATGCCGGCGATTTCGCGCTTTAGCGTGTCTGTTTCGGCAGGCGTGAGCGCTTTGGATACATTTACATTGACATAAGGCATGGTTGATCTCTCCTTTGCTGTGGTGCTACTATTATTTCATAGCCTGCGTAAAACAACAAGACGTGCTTTACGATTGTTATTATTCTTGCAAAAAGTGAGGAAGCGCACAATGATCCATCACCTCAGCGGTGCTGTTATCTCCAAAACGACTGCCGATGTCGTCATTGAATGCGGCGGCGTCGGTTTTTATGTGATGATCCCGTCCAGTGTCTACGCCTACCTGCCTGAAGTTGGCGACACCGGCACGATTTATACTTACCTCAACGTCAAAGAAGACGGCATGGAACTGTTTGGGTTTGCGTCCGCGGAGCAGCAGGCGACGTTTAAACTGCTGATCGGCGTCTCGGGTGTCGGTCCAAAGGTGGCGCTCTCGGTGCTCTCTGTTTACAACAGCGACCATATCGCGCTTGCAATCGCGTCGGGTGACTATAAGGCGTTTACAGCGTGCCCGGGCATCGGACCAAAGCTCGCGCAACGCCTGGTGCTGGAACTCAAAGACAAAGTCGGCAACCTCAGCGGCGCGGACGCGTCCGCAGTGTCCGCAGTGGCGGGTGTGTCACACGGTGCAGCGGCCGAAGCCGTAGCGGCGCTCGTGTCGCTTGGCTTTTCGCAGAGCGAAGCTGCCTCTGCGATTGCCAAACTGCCGCAGGACAGCACGGTCGAGGAGATGATTGCAACGGCGCTGCGCACAATCGGTACGCGGCGATAGCGAAAAAAGGAACGCGATTTTCCCATACTTGGGTAGGTGTATTCCTAGCGTTTATTGTCTCCTTGCTGCCGGCCTGCTGTATGCGGCTGCTGCATGACATTTTTTTTGCAGGCGCGCGGGCATTGGCCGCGCGAATTCCTATGGATCCAACCGATACCTTTCTGTCCATACTGTTTTTACAGTGTTTTTGATGCGCTTTTGCGGTGTAATTTTTTGGTTTTCCGAAAGCTGCGCCCAATGCGATTCAAAACAGGTTTGCAAGCCAACAACCGTTCTTTGCGCAAAACCGTGGAAGTGGCAGACAGCCGTCCTGTTGTTTACGGGTCTTATGACCGTGTAGAGACTGTTTACGCGTTGTTGGCGCGCGCCGGGGACGCCGCTATGCCGGTGCAAAAAGAACCGGGCTTGTTTATCGGGGGTTTTCACGGCATTGTCGGCTATCAATCCGATCGCGGAAGAATGACTGTTCCGCGTGTTGATGACAGAGAGAGACGCTTTTTCCCGAAATCTGCACACTTTTTGTGGTGGGCTGGTTGGTCACAACCGTCGTAATTAACCCTTATCCCGTTTGCATGCACGCATTTCAACCTGCCCGGCTGTGATCTGTCGCGATGCAGGGCAGTGCTTTTACTGGCTTTATGTCCGCTACCGCTCGGTTTGACCGGCGGTTGTGGCGCACGGCATTGCGGACGCCGCCTATTGTTTTGCGATTTTGCTTTTGACCTAGCGACAACCATCAGCGGCGGAATGCAAGCAAACACGCGCGTGATTTCGATTTGCGCTACCGATAGATGGATTGGGGGCGCAAAACGCAATATGAGTGGCGACAAGAGAAGGAAAGCGCGCGTTATTGGCGTCGGTTTCGGCCTGGATGTTCAGAGAATTCCCGTGAGGTATTGCAATGACTTTTGATAACACAAACGAATATGATTTCGATAACCGCCTGGTCGACCCCGCAATGCTGTCCGAAGACGGTGACGGCGAAAATTCGCTGCGCCCGAAGACATTGGCGGAGTATATTGGGCAGGACAAAGTCAAAGAGAACCTCGCGGTCTATATGCAAGCGGCAAAGGAACGTGGGGAGTCGCTCGACCATCTGCTGTTGTATGGCCCGCCGGGCCTCGGCAAAACAACGCTGGCCTCGATTGTTGCGCACGAGATGGGCGTCAATTTCCGCGTCACAAGCGGCCCGGCGATCGAAAAGCCCGGTGACCTCGCGGCTTTGCTCACCAATCTGGACGAGGGTGACATCCTGTTCATTGACGAAATTCACCGGCTGTCGCGCAGCGTCGAGGAAGTACTCTATCCCGCGCTCGAGGATTTTGCGCTTGATATTATTATCGGCAAGGGACCGGCGGCACGCTCGATCCGCATCGATTTAAAGCGGTTTACCCTCGTGGGGGCAACCACGCGCGCAGGGCAGTTGTCGGCGCCGCTGCGCGACCGGTTCGGGGTTGTGCTGAAACTGGATCTGTACAAAAAAGAGGATATCAAAACCATCGTTGTGCGCTCCGCTTCGATTTTGGGCATCTCCTGTGACGACAGCGGCGCCGATGAGATCGCGAAGCGCTCGCGCGGGACGCCGCGCATCGCGAACCGCTACCTTAAGCGGGTGCGCGACTTTGCGCAGGTGCTCGGCGACGGTATAATCGATCAGAAGACCGCGGCCGACGCGCTCGAACGCATGGATGTCGACGAAATCGGCCTCGACAACATCGACCGAAGGCTGATGCGCGCGGTGATCGAGAACTACGCGGGCGGGCCGGTTGGGCTGGAGACGCTTGCCGCGATGCTCGGCGAAGAAGCGGTGACCCTGGAGGATGTGTGCGAACCTTATCTGATGCAGATCGGCTACCTCAGCCGCACGCCGCGGGGACGATGCGTTACGCACGCGGCATACCGGCATCTCGGGTTAACACCACCGGAAACCGGAAAAGATTTACAGCAGCAGACACTTTTTAAAGGAGAATGATAGATGGGGAAACTGTTTGGAACGGACGGCGTCCGCGGGGTTGCGAATGCCGATCTGACCTGTGAATTGGCGACCGATATCGGACGCGCGGCGGCATACGTGTTGGCGCGGCATACAGCGCACAAAGCAAAAATTCTGATTGGCAAAGACACGCGCGTTTCCTCGGATATGCTGGAAGCGGCGCTGGCCGCCGGCATCTGCTCGGTGGGCGCGGACGCGGTTTTGCTCGGTGTGGTGCCGACGCCAGCCGTGGCTTTTTTGGTTAAGAAATATGGTGCGGATGCCGGCTTTGTGATTTCCGCTTCACACAACCCGGTAGAATTCAACGGCATCAAAATTTTTAATGGCGACGGCTATAAGCTGGCCGATGATATCGAAAATGAGATCGAGAGCTATGTATTAGAGCGCAAGGACGCAGTCGAACGCAAAACGCACGGCGACATCGGCAGTGTGCAGTATGCCGGGCAGGCCGAGAATGACTATGTCGATCATCTTGTGTCCTGTGTAAACGGTGACCTTTCCGGCGTAAAGGCTGTTGTGGATTGCGCCAACGGCGCTGCCTACAGCACGGCGCAAAAGCTGATGCACAGGCTTGGCGCGTCTTGTATTTTTATTGGCGATACGCCGGACGGCCGCAATATCAACGACGGCGTTGGGTCAACCCATTTGGACAATCTGCGCGCGGCGATGCAACAGAGTGAGGCGCAGATCGGTATCGCGTTTGACGGCGATGCCGACCGGTGCCTTGCCATTGACGAAACCGGCGCCGAGATCGACGGCGACAAAATTATCGCGATTTTTGCAAAACACCTCAAGGCACAGGGCAGACTAAACAAAGATACTGCGGTGATCACGGTGATGACCAACCTCGGATTTATCGATTTCTGCAAGGCGTGTCAAATTGAAGCGGTGCGCACCGCGGTCGGCGACCGCTATGTGCTTGAGGAAATGTTGCGCAGCGGGTATAATCTTGGCGGCGAACAGTCGGGCCACGTGATTCTCACAGACTTCAGCACGACTGGCGATGGGGAATTGACCGCGATTTTGCTGCTCTCGGTGCTCAAGCAGAGCGGCGGCCCCGCCTCGGCGCTTGGCAAAGAACTCTGGCGCTATCCGCAGACGATTGTCAATGTCAAAACGACAAATGAAGGCAAAGCGGTTTTTCGTGAAGATGAAGAACTGCAAGGGTATATCGAAGCGGCGCAGCAGGAGCTGTTTGACATCGGCCGCGTGCTTGTGCGTGTCTCTGGTACCGAACCGCTCATCCGCATCATGGTCGAGGGGCGTGACGATGCAAAAATTCACGAGATCGCGCGGGATCTGGAGCGAAAAATTAGTAGCCGGATTAACTGAACCTGAGGTTTTTGCTTGGTGCCGTCCGATTTCCACGCGAACCCATCAAAAATGCAAACATGAATATTCAATCATTGAGTGTTGTTGTGCCCGGTAACCGCTGTATGAACGACTGCGCGTTCTGCGTCTCTCGTATGCGGGAAGATCACTATGAAAATCGACTTGCCTATCTGCCGCAAGCGCTGCCGCCTGTCGCCCCGGAGGCGCAGCACGACTATAGAAAGCGGCTTGCGTTTGCGCGGGATAACGGTTGTAACACTGTAATTTTAACAGGAATCATCGAGCTGCAGTAAAATGTTGGGTTTATCGAATGGTTTGGCGAGCAGAACCGCACGCTGCAAAATCCGTTTAAATGGATCGAGATGCAGACAACGGGCGCGGGCATCAGCGCGGAGACGCTTGCGCGTCTGTTCGATGCGGGCGTGACGATGTTTTCGCTTTCCGTTTCTTCCTTTGACGAGAATCGCAATGCTGCGATTATTCATGCGCCCGTTCCCATACCACTGCGCGCACTGACGAAAGACATAAAAGACCGGGGCATAAATCTGCGGCTGTCCTTAAATCTTTGCGACGGCTTTGCGGACGTTTTGCCGCAAGATTTCTTTGCCAAGGCCTCCGCGCTCGGTGCGGATCAGGTGACGTTTCGCGAACTGTATTCGAGCGGGGGCGATACGGAAAAAGACCGCTGGATTCGAACGCATAAATTGGAGGGTATGGCGCAGGAAATTGCGGCATATGTCAAGCGGTATGGCGCGCCGCTGGAACTGCTGCCGTTTGGTTTTCAAAAATACGATGTTGGCGGATTGGGCACGGTTGTGGACACCGATTGTATGGCAAAGACGGTGACAGCCGACTACAAATACTTAATTTTGCGTGAAGATTGCAAACTTTATTCGCGCTGGGATACCAAAGCAAGTTTGATTTTTTAAGCGGAAAGATGGAAACCCTATGAGAGCAGCGCAGGGCTGGACAGAGTATGAATTGATTGACGCGACGGACGGCAACCGGCTGGAGCGCTGGGGAGATGTTATCCTGGTGCGGCCCGATCCGCAAGTGATCTGGCATACCGAACCGCAAAGCCCGCTGTGGGAAAACGCCGATGCGGTGTACCACCGCGCCAAAACGGGCGGCGGCAGTTGGGACTATCGCCGCAACATCCCGAACGAATGGACGATTGCATGGAACGGGACGATACAGCTCTACGTCACGCCGACCGGTTTCAAGCACACCGGCGTGTTCCCGGAACAGGCGGCAAACTGGTCGCGCTATCAGGAACTGATTAAAGCAGCAAACCGCCCGGTCAGCGTGCTCAACCTGTTTGGATATACCGGCGCGGCGACCGTCGCGTGCCTGCAGGCGGGCGCGAGCGTATGCCACGTGGATGCGAGCAAGGGCATGGTACAAACCGCGCGCCGCAATGTGGCGCTCAATGGCCTGCAGGACAAGCCGGCGCGGTATATTGTGGACGATTGCGCTAAATTTGTTGCGCGGGAGATACGGCGCGGCATGCGATACGACGCAGTCATCATGGATCCGCCCAGTTACGGGCGCGGGCCGAACGGCGAGATGTGGAAGCTTGAAGACCGCATCTACGATTTTTTGACACTTTGCCGCGGCGTCTTGACAGATTCCCCATTATTTTTTACACTAAATGCTTATACGGCCGGCCTTGCGCCCGGTGTGTCGCACTATCTGCTCGCGTCGGCGCTGCACAGCCTGGGCGGGACAGTGGAATCCGAGGAACTTGGATTGCCCGTCACCGCAAGCGGACTGACGCTGCCGTGCGGGGCAACGGGGTTCGTGCGGTATTAGAAAGCAGAAAAAGATACGCAAAGATTTCTGCTGTGGCTGATGCTGTCGATATTCGCGCCGCATTGCGAACAGAGCTCAACTGGCACATCATCCGGCTTTCGCCGGCGTTGCAGAATGTTTCAAAGGATTCGGCTTTCATAAAATGCCTGGTATATGATAAGGCAAAAGGGCATTATGACGCTGCAAATGCGCCAAAAGATATACACTAAAAAACGGCGGAACACATACTGTTTTTTTATCTTGTCGAACAAAAACCGCGAAAGAAAGATGAATTGTCGAAAATTTTTCGTTTACGACATGGACGGCGTACTGTCATCGGAAGAACTGAACACGAAAGGCAATCAGTTTGCAGCGGCATATTACACATCGGATAAAGCGAAATGTGCGAAAGCTTTTGGAGAATATCTGGATGATTGCGGCCGATTTATTGATGAAGTATTTGGCGACAAAACATTTGATGATGCTTACTTTTTTTAAAAAACTCTGAGGAAAACTACCAGGCTGTGAAAGAAATAATAGATCAGCGATATCTTGCGTTTTTACGGATGAAACAGAAACCGGGACAAGAATAAATCACGGCTACGCATTTCCTTATTATGCTGGAAAACCCCAAAGTAGATTCATCTTTCCGTGATGCAGCACAGTTTGCCTGTGTTGCGCAGGACAGACAGCACAACGATTGGAGAAATACCGCATGAAAATAGTAAAACAAGTTAATAGAGTGTTGCTTTTTGGTATTTTTCTTTTGTTCTATATTACAGTGTTTTTTTATGTGCTATTTTTCAAGAACATTCCACCTTCGGAAGTTTTTAGCGCAAATCGAGAGTATATCAGGGACATTAATCTGATACCGTTTCGCACGATAAGCAGCTATCTGGTTGGGTTCAATCCGATTATTGCGGGCACCAACCTCCTGGGAAATATCATTCTGTTTGTCCCGCTGGGACTCTACTTGAGCATATTTGCAAAGAATAAAAAAATGTGGAAAAGCTTATTGACTGTTTTTTTCATTTCGTTGTCTGTTGAGTTGCTTCAGTTTATATTTGGCCTTGGCACTGCCGATATTGACGATATCCTTCTTAATTCTTTGGGCGGCTTACTAGGCATGTTAGTGTATAAAGGATTGTATACGCTCTTGAAAGATGAGGAAAAAGTTCATACGGCTATTGTAATATTATGTATTGTGTTCATTCTGACACCTCTTTTTATTGTTAACCTGCTGGGTCTAAAGTTGCGGCTGGTTTAACCCCAAATGTTGTCGCGCCGCGCGCATTTCTCGAAAAGTAACAATTAGACAACTGATTCCAATAACTAATATCTAATTAACTAACTAGGAGCCCCCTCGTGCAAACTATCATCGAACTCAACGGCGTCAGCTTCCGCTATTCCGACGAAGCCGCCTATGTGCTGGACAATGTCACCCTTTCGATCGGCAAGGGCGAATTTGTCGCGCTCATCGGCGCAAACGGCAGCGGTAAAACGACGCTTGCAAAACATATGAACGCAATTCTAGTGCCCAACGAAGGAACTGTCAGCGTCAACGGTATGGATACGGCGGATGAAGCCAAACTCTATGACATCCGCAGCACGGTCGGCATGGTGTTCCAGAATCCGGACAACCAGATTGTCGCGTCTGTCGTTGAGGAAGATGTCGCGTTTGCACTCGAAAATCTCGGCGTCCCGCGCGAGGAGATTCGCCGCCGCATCGATCTGGCAATGGAGACCGCGGGCGTGATGAAATATAAGAATGCGTCGCCCAATAAGCTTTCGGGCGGACAGAAGCAGCGCGTGGCGATCGCGGGCGTGCTGGCGATGGAGCCGGCCTGCATCGTGATGGATGAACCTACAGCGATGCTCGATCCTGTTGGCCGCGCAAAGGTCATTCGAACCATTCAAAAATTGAACAAAGAGCAGGGCATCACGATTGTGCTGATCACGCACTTTATGGAGGATGCCGCGCTGGCCGACCGCATCGCCGTGATGCATAAGGGCAAGCTGGTGCGCCAGGGCGCGCCGCGCGACATCTTCGCGGATATCGAAGGCATGCGCGCGCTTGAACTCGATGTGCCGCCGACAACGGCGCTCTGCGCCGCGCTGCGCAATGCGGGTGTTGATATTGCGCGCGACATTGTGTCGCCCGCGGCATGCGTCGACCGCCTGGCACAACTGCTGGAGGCCGCACGATGAGTTATGTTATTGAAACAAAAAACCTGACCTATGCCTATTCCAAGGGCATGCCGGATGAAAAGGTCGCGGTGCGCGACATTTCGCTCGGCATCGAGAAGGGCGAATTTGTCGGCATCATCGGGCACACCGGCTCAGGTAAATCCACGTTTATCCAGCACCTCAACGGTTTGCTGCGGCCGACCGACGGCCAGGTGTGCATCGACGGGGAAGACCTCTGGGAAAACAAAGACAAACTCCAGGAATACCGCTTTAAAGTCGGGCTGGTATTCCAATATCCCGAATACCAGCTGTTTGAGGAAACCGTTTTTAAAGACATCGCGTTCGGCCCGCGCAACCTGCTTCGGTTCCAAAAGGGCATGGCACAAAAGAAAAAAAAGAAAATGACGGAAGCGGAACGCGCGGCGGAGGACAGCGTGGAAGAAGCGGTTCGCAAGCGCGTGTATGCGGCTGCCTCCTATGTCGGCATCACCGACGAGATGATGGAGCGCTCGCCGTTCGATCTTTCCGGCGGGCAGCGCCGCCGTGTGGCGATTGCTGGCGTGCTTGCGATGGAGCCGGAAGTGCTCATTCTAGACGAGCCCACTGCGGGTCTCGACCCGGCGGGCCGCACAGAGATTTTGAATGAAATCAAGCGTTACCATGAAGAAAAGGGGAACACCATCCTCTTTGTTTCCCATTCGATGGACGACATCGCGAAATACGCGAACAAAGTCCTCGTGATCAACGAGGGCGCGCTGTGGTGTTATGACGACGCGCAGACCGTGTTTACCCGCGCGAGCGAACTCAACCACATGGGCCTTGCGATCCCGACGGTGACCGACATCCTGCTGCAGCTGCGTGCGCGTGGTTTTGCGGTGCAAAGCGATGTTTACACGGTCGAAGACGCGGCAAATCAGCTGCTCGAAGCCCTCGGGAAAGGGGGCGGCGCACATGCTTAAAGACATCACGTTCGGCCAGTATCTGTTCGGCGGCTCGCCGATTCACAAGCTGGATGCCCGCCTCAAAATTATCTGCACCATCTTGTTTATTGTCATGCTCTATGCCTCCAGCAACCCGGTCGGCGTCGGCATCACAATTTTGTTTAGTATTCTGCTGTTTATCATTGCGCGCGTGCCGCTGCGCATGGTGCTCAGGAGCATCAAGCCCATTTTGCCGATCGTGATTTTTACGTCGGTGCTCAACGTCTTTTTCTACGGCAAGGGGGAACCGATTCTCAGTTTTTGGAAGATCACGATCACGGGCGAAGGGTTATATTTTGCGGTGCTGCTGTCGCTGCGCATCCTGTGCCTGATCGCGGGCTCGTCGCTGTTGACCTATACGACTTCGCCGCTCGAACTCACCGCCGCGATCGAGCGGCTGCTCGCGCCGCTTAAATGGTTCAAGCTGCCGGTGCACGAACTTTCGATGATGATGACGATCGCGCTGCGGTTCATCCCGCTGTTGATCGAGGAGACCGACAAGATCATGTCGGCGCAAAAGTCGCGCGGCGCGAACCTTGACACCGGCAAGTTCACACAGCGTGTGATGGCGCTTATCCCCGTGCTGGTCCCGCTGTTTATCTCGGCTTTCCGGCGCGCAGACGAGCTTGCGCTCGCGATGGAGTGCCGCTGTTATCATGGCGGAGAAGGCCGCACGCGGCTCAATGTCATGCGGTTTACCTGGCGGGATGCGGTGGGTGCATGTGTGTTTCTCGCGGTGTTTGCCGCCGTAATCGCCACAAACTATGTGTTCGGGAGTGGTTTTCTATCAATTACCTTTTGACGCTGCGGTTTGTCGGCACAGCCTATCACGGATCCCAAATCCAACGCAACGCGCACACGGTGCAAGCGGCACTGCAGGCAGCGCTGGCCTCTGTGCTGGGCAAAGCGCCCGATCTCAAGTGCTGCTCGCGCACCGACGCAGGCGTGCACGCTAATAAGTTCTGCGTCAGTTTGCACAGCGACAGCGGTTTTACGCCGACGCGGCTGCAAATGGCGCTCAACAACCGGCTGCCTGCAGACATCCGCGTCATAGCGGCGCAAACAGTTCCCGACGATTTTCACGCGCGCTATTCCGCTGTTGGCAAGCGCTACATATATCAAGTGTACAATTCTCGCGTGCTCGACCCGTTCTATGTCGGCCGCGCCGCACAGTTTTTGCCGCCGATCGATGCGGCGATGCTGCATGAAACGGCGCAAGTCTTTGTCGGTGCGCACGATTTCCGCGCGTTTTGCTCCAAAAAAACGACGGTTGCGGACACCGTTCGCACTGTTTCCGCGTTTTCGGTCGCGCGCGAAGGGGAACTCGTGCGTTTTACGATCACAGCGGACGGCTTCCTCTACAATATGGCCCGCGCGATGGTGGGTACGCTGCTCAATGTCCAGCGGGGGAAGTTGGCACGTGCGGATATCGAGGCTCGGCTGCAGTCCGGCGTGCGCGACAATCTGATCGCCACCGCGCCGGCGGAAGGACTCTATCTGGACGAAGTGCTGTATCGTTGTGAGTTGTTAGGTACTAGACGCTAGTTAAGGTCAAGGGCAAAAAAGAGTACGAAGAGCGATCTAGTTGCGAGTTATTAGGTACTGGATATTAGTAAAGGTCAATGGCAAAAAGGGAGTACGAAGAGCGAAATAGTTGTGAGTTATTGGGTACAGGATATTAGTAAAGGTCAATGGCAAAAAGAGAGTACGAAGAGCGAAATAGTTGTGAGTTATTGGGTACTGGATATTAGTAAAGGTCAATGGCAAAAAGGGAGTACGAAGAGCGATCTAGTTGTGAGTTATTAGGTACTAAATATTAGTAAAGGTCAAGAAAAAAAGTACGAAGAGCGGAATTGTTGTGCGTTGTCAGGTGCTGGGTACCGATGATTCAATCGCAATTGCCCTTATGTTCCCGCCCCACCCAAATGAAAAGAGGGCTGCGCCCTAACTTCCTTTTTTCAAAGGAGAATTCGGGCAGTTACAATGGGAACATGATCGCGCGCAATCTTTGGCTTTCGATTCCAGTAGCATTTACCGAGACATTCATTAAATTCAAGTCGAAAACACGCAAAAGAACAGCGGGTTGTCAAAGTCTTGTGAAGAGCATACGCGTTTGCATGCCTGGCGCGGGCCGTTCCTTGCGTCGACCCAATTGCGATACCGATTGGCCGCGGGCAGGTAGTTGTAATTCAAAGCGGATAGAATCGTTGGCCAGGCAAAACGCTTGCAGAAGCAGGGCGTTGAGCGGGTAGTCTGGGCAGGTGAATCCTTACCACCCGTACCATTTTGGTGTATAATCCTTTCACAGGTTGTTCACAGCATGTCTACAGTTTTCAGGTAACATATGGAGAACCCATGAACAAAAACGACGAGATCTCCGCCGCGCGGCGAAAGAAAAGACGGAAATATAACCTGAAGCGCTTGCTTTGGTTTACGCTTGCGCTCGTGATGATTTTGGTTGCTGTTTTCGTGATGAATGCGGTGACCAAGACGACGTTTTTGGATATCGGCGACTTTGTTACGACTTTTTTTAAAACCAGCCGCGGTTATCCGGTGACGCTGGGAGAACAGGCGCCCCTGCAGGTGTCACGCATGTCAATGGCCTACGCGATTGTGACGAGTGGTGAACTGCGGGCCTATTCTTCGGGCGGCGCACAGTTGATGGCGATTCACCACGGCATGCTCTATCCGCGCATAAATGCGAACAGCAACCGCATATTGCTGTATAACGCGGGCAGCCGCGATATCAGCGTCTACAACCGTTCGAATCAGATTACCAGTTTCAAAACCGAGTTTGCGATCATCGATGCCAAGGTGGCGGACGACGGCGCGCTTGCCGTGTTAACCGAGAGCGAGCGCTACACCTGCCAGTTGGAGGTTTACCGCAACGGTACCTATGAAAAGCTGTTGACCTGGAAGGCGCAGCGCGGATTTCCGCTCGGCGCGTACATCAGCGCAAACAGCGCCTATGCCACCGCGGTTCGCATCGTGGCCAACGACAGTGTCTTTTATTCGCTTGTCACCTCGCTTGACGTGGGCAAGGAGACAGAGCGGTTTGAGGTGGAGCTGAAAGGTATGGCGCTGGCGCTCTACCACGAGGGCGACGACGTTGTCGTCATTACCGATTGTGCGGCTTACCGGCTCAACCGGCGCGGCGAAATGCAGACGACCTACGAGTTTCCGGAAGTTCCGGTGCTGGCCGTCGCGCGCGATGAGAGCGCGAACATCGCGATTGCGTTTGGTGACAACAACCAGAGTGCGGTCAACCGCATTGTCCTGTTACAGACCAACCTGAAGGAGCGCAGCGTGATCGGCGACTGCGGCGCGGTAAAAGATCTTTATTTTACCGCCAGCCGCCTCTACGTTTTGGGCGAGCGCATGGTTGGAGAGTACAATATGGGCGGCAAGCTGCTGCGCAGGTATGAGACGGCGTTTGGCACCCAGGCTATCCTGGATTTAAATGGTTTAATCGCAATCTTGCCCGACCGTGCGGAGCGGTTGAAAACACCAATGAAAGAGGTCACAGAGGAGGCATAATCATGTGGATTGTATTTGATATTCTGTTATTGGCAATTGTGGTTGTCTGTGTTCTGGTCTGCCGCAGCAAAGGGTTTGTGAGCGCGGTGCTCGGGGTTGGCGTCTTTGTGGTGTCCCTGTTGCTTGCGCTGTGGCTCAGCAATATTATGGCGCCGTTTGTATATGATAATTTTGTGCGGGAATCGATTGTGCAGGAGGTCAACGATAAATACGGCGAAGGCGAGCAGGGCTTTTTGGGGTCGCTGATTGTGGATAAAATCAACGAATCCGAGGAGGCGCGTACATCGGGCAATTATACGCCGTCGGCCATTGAGCGCTCGGCGATCTCCACCATCCGCTCGCTGCTGTTCGTGGTGTTGTTTTTGATTTTGTCCATTGTCCTGCGGATTGTGTCGCGGCTCATGAAGGGCATCAATAAAATTCCGCTTGTGGGCGGCATAAATCGCCTGTTGGGCGGCGTGATGGGCTTGATCATCGGATTATTATTCGCCTATCTTGCGGTGTCACTCTGTGCTATAATAATAGCGGCGTCCGCCGATCAGCTCACGTGGATGAACACGGCGATCGTCGACAAAACGCTGTTATTCTCTCTTGTATACAAATATAATTTGCTGCGTATTTTGTAATGGATGGTGTGCGCTGCGCCGGGAACACTAAACCGGAACGCGCAGCGCAGCCTGAAAGCAACAACGGAAAAAAGGAAGAAAAAACGACTATGACATGTACCCGATGCAAAAAGCGTCCCGCCGTCATCTATATCACGCGGATGGACCAGGAAAAATCGGTGAATGAGGGTTTGTGCCTGGTGTGTGCAAAAGAATTGGGCATCAAACCGGTAGAGGATCTCATGAAAAAATTTGGCATCAGCGACGAGGATCTCGAAGCGTTCTCGGCGCAGTTTATGATGCCCGGCGACGCGGACGGAGACGAATACTTTGAGCCCGGCGGTTCGCCCACATTCCCCAATCTGTTCCAGGCTAACGCCGAAAATGGCGATGACGCCGAAGTGGACGAGATAACCGAAGATGCGCCGGCGCAAGAGAACGGCAAGAATGCCGAAGGGGAGCCTGACCGCGGTAAGCGGCAAAAGAAGACTCCAAAAAAGGAACGCAAGTATATTGACAAATACTGCGACAATCTCTCGCAAAAGGCGAAAGAGGGAAAACTGGACCGCGTGATCGGCCGTGACAAAGAGATCTACCGCACCATTCAGATCTTAAGCCGCCGCAAAAAGAACAACCCCTGCCTGATCGGCGAGGCGGGTGTCGGCAAGACGGCGATCGCGGAGGGCATTGCGCTTCGCATCGCGTCGGGCGATGTGCCCAGCAAGATGCTCGATAAAGAAATTTGTTTATTTGACCTGACTTCTTTGCTCGCGGGCACACAGTTCCGCGGTCAGTTTGAGAGCCGCATGAAAGGCCTGCTCGAAGAGGTCAAAGACGCGGGAAACATCATCCTGTTTATCGATGAGATTCATATGATCACCGGTGCGGGCGAGACGATGGACAGTTCGATGGATGCCGCCAATATTTTAAAACCGGCGTTGTCCCGCGCGGAGATCCAGGTGATTGGCGCCACAACATTCGATGAATACCGCAAATACATCGAAAAGGACCAGGCGCTTGAGCGCCGGTTCCAACCGGTGACGATTGAAGAGCCTTCGATCGACGAAACGATTGAAATACTGAAGGGGATTAAGCAGCACTACCAGGATTATCATCACGTCAATGTGAGTGACGCGATGATCGAGCTGCTGGTAACGCTGTCCGAACGCTATATCTCCGACCGGTTCCTGCCCGACAAAGCAATCGATCTTCTGGATGAAGCGAGCGCGTGCCGCGCGCTGCGCAGCACCGAGCTGGCCGAATATGAAGAAGCGGAAAAGGAACTTGAAAAGCTTGCCGCAAAAGAAGCCGATTTACAAGAGCAAAAGGAAGTTGATTACGCGGCCATCGCGGAGATCAAAAGCGAGCGCCTGCAGCGCGAAGAACGCGTGAAAGAATTGCAAAGCGCGGTAGATCACCTGGAGGTGGAAGCCGAGGACGTCAGCAAGGTGATCGAGCTTTGGACGGGGATTCCCGCCAACAAGATCCAGCGCAGCGAATACAAAAAGATTGACGGACTGCAGGAAGCGATGCTTAAGCGCATCATCGGCCAGGACGAAGCGGTTGAGGCCGTTGCCAACGCGATCAAGAGAACCCGTGTCGGTTTGTCCAAGCGCCGCCGTCCCGCTTCCTTTATCTTCGTCGGTCCTACCGGCGTGGGCAAGACCGAACTTGCCAAAGTGCTCGCAAGCGAACTGTTTGATTCGGTCGACCCGCTCATCCGCATCGATATGTCCGAATACATGGATAAATACTCGCTCTCTCGTCTCATTGGCGCGCCTCCGGGCTATGTGGGATATGACGAAGCGGGTCAGCTGACCGAAAAAGTGCGCCGCAAGCCGTACAGCGTCGTGCTGTTTGACGAGATTGAAAAGGCGCATCCAGATGTCATGAATATCCTGCTGCAGATTCTTGACGAGGGCAAGGTCAGTGACGCGCAGGGGCGCACCGTCAACTTTGAACACACCGTTATCGTCATGACGAGCAACGCGGGCTCGAGCGACAAAGTGGGCCTTGCCGGATTTGGCTTGACGCTTGACGAGATGAGCAGCGAAAAGATGATCAAAGCGCTCAGCGATTATCTGCGTCCCGAGTTTATCGCGCGCGTGGACGAAGTTGTCGTATTCAAACCGCTTTCCACCGAAAGTCTCAAGAAGATCGCCGCGCTCATGGTCGAAGAAATGCGCGAGCCGCTGCTTGAAAAAATGATGACGCTCTCCTATGACGACGCCGCGCTTGCAGTGCTCGCCAAGCTTTCGGAAGGCGGGAAATACGCCGCGCGCGATCTGCGCCGCGTCATCCGCCGCCACGTGGAGGACGCTGTCGCAAACCTGCTGGTAAAGCGCGCCGACAACCCGCCCAAGGGGATTCACATCACGGCAGAGGACGATGCGATTGTGATCCAGGCTAAGGACTGATAAAAAGAAACATGAAGAATTTGACCGGGGCAATGTCAGCATGGTGGCGACTGCTTTGATCACCGCGAACCAAGCGCGTGTATGCTGACGACGCGTATGTTTCCTTGTTTCCTCGGGAGTTGGCCGGCTATCTGCTGCGGGTAGATTCTGTTGTATGGACAGTTTCCCTAAGCGATAGCCGAAACGGGTATCTTGGGTTTGTCGTCGGTGAGCAATCGGGTCAGTATAACATTGATTTGCGGGCGGAAGATGTGCCGCTGTCCGTTCTGGCTGCCGATTTGCCAAATCCAAACACCATTTCTATATTATGCAGACCCTATTACGCAGGCAGCTTGTTCCGGATAGACCCGGAAACATGCGTTAGTCTGGATACGCTGGAAGACGTCACGTTGCTGGAAAAAGTCAAACGCGCCTGCGGTCTTCAAAAATGAAAAGCCGGTACCTCTGTTGTGTTGATTCACAACAGAGGTACCGGCTTTCAAAGAACAAAAGGTAGCGAAAAGATATACAAAAGATTTGAACGGCCTAAAGGTAAGCACCACGGCCGCCCAATAAAATTGGGGTTGTTACCCATGTTGGGCTTTACATTGACTGCCAAACCCCATGGAAGGAAAACAGAAGGCCGTCGGATACAGAAAGATGCCGATTCTACGCTGGTTTCGCTTTGGCGACTTTCTATTCCATCTTGCGGGTATGGGGGAGCACTGCCAAATGGTTAAGGTCAAAGGGAGTGCTTACTAGGCCAAGGAGTTTGTCCGCTCTGCGATCTTGAAGGGACATCATGTTGTACAGCTTTCTGATGACTTTTGTCGGGGGTTCTCCGGTGCCCGAACTCTTTGGCGGTGGAGGGTGAAGTCACACATCAATCGGGCGTTTGGGGCGGGTAAAGTTCGGTGAACCAAATGCCTGAGCATTTTGTCGTTCCCGCGTTAATATGATATTTTTTTCATGCTGACCTCTGTTGCGCTGATCACAACAGAGGCTTTTTGGTTTTCAGAAAGTCACTTGCCAAATCGGGACAATTCTGGCTGACGCTAACGGCTTAAGACAACGCTTGAACCAACTTCAGAACTGCGCACTTGCACATAATTTCCCGGTCATGCCAACAGTATGGTAACTGCACGTCTGTGAAATATATATTTTAACAAGGCATGCATGGAGCATTGACATACCAGGACAGGGCAGGCATACTGGTTTCATACCGTAACCGCACGCGAAAAGAGGAAAAATGAAATTTAAAACAATGGCATTCGTACTACTTCTGGCGCTGTCTGTCGGCGCGTTTCTCTTTATGGGGATAACCATCGCGAATACACGCGTGCCGATTGAAACCGCGCTGCCGGACAATGCCACCGGACGTGTTTACAGTATTACCACCTATTACGATATCAAAAATAAAACAATTGAGCGCATTGTGGAGGCAAACGAAAAAGAGCATCCTGTGATGCTTGCGCTGACCCCCGCGCAATGGAGCCTATTGAATGACGCAATGGACAATGCGCTACAGCGAGCGGAGATAAATCGGTTGACCAAAATTTTACTCGGCGGCTGCGGAGGTGTCACATTTTTATGCGGCGCAGTCATTGTTGGGTTGTTGAAATTGCGGTCAACTTTGCAGGAAGACGCCGCGGCACATTCATAGATTCACAAGAAAACAGCCAGCATCGAATTGCAAATGCAGGCTGTTTTCTTGAACGAGAAAGACAAATGTCTATTTTTTTGCAGATTCTGCAGCGACAGCTTCCTTTTTTTCTGCCAGAACAAGAACCAAAAGTGCGACTACCACTGCCGCGCCTGCGCTTGCTGCCAGATCCCAAAGATCAAACGCGGCGCCCAGCCACCAGGCATGCACAAACTCGGAAAGCACCAATAATAGAAGGGCAGCACCCAGCAGCGGGAAAATGGTCTGCTGGGGCAGTTCTGCGTGTCTCACATAGGGAAAGAAAATGATCGCGACACCCAGTACAACCCACACGGCGCAGATGTTCGGCAGAACGCCGGTGACGGCGGATAAAAACGTGGTTTTGTTGGCCAATCCGGCCGACCGCAATAAGACCGCTCCCGCCCAGAGCAAACCGCCCATTAGCATCAAAACGGAAACAGTTTTTTTATAAAAGCACATCTCCCAAAAGCGAAAAGTATGTGTGATATGCATTTATAGGAAAAATGCGATAACTAGTATAAACGCTGCCTTGCTTTCATGCAACGTGTATCAACGTCACACATATATCTTGTAGTTCTATAACCACAAAGATACTACATATAGCTATTTGTAAGGTTGCATTTCGCGAGAATCGGGTATTTTACACACAAATTGTCTAAAATATAACAATCTCTTGAACACAATGCTAAAAATGCACGGAAATTCCAAAGGCATATTGAAAAAGCGCGGCGTTATGTTTATACTTTTACTGATAGTCTCATTACAAATTAACGGAGGGTTTTTTCATGGAACGCGTATTCAACTTCTCAGCCGGTCCGTCCATGCTTCCACTCGAGGTGTTGGAGCAGGTTCAGACCGATTTAATCAACTATCCCGGTTCCGGGTGTAGTGTGATGGAGATGAGTCACCGTTCGCCCTCGTACGAAGCAATTATTGCGGAAGCAGAAGCAACACTGCGCCGTATCATGGATATCCCGGACGACTACGCTGTGCTCTTTTTGCAGGGCGGCGCATCCCTGCAGTTTTCGATGGTGCCGATGAATCTCGCGCAGCGCGGCGACACAGTCGATTATGCGCTCACCGGCCAGTTTGCGACAAAAGCGTATAAAGAAGCAAAGCGTTGGTGCAGCGCGGTTGCTGTAGTGGACACCAAAGCGGACACCTATTCTTATATTCCGAAAATCACGCCGGACATGCTGACGCCTGGCGCAAAGTACTTGCATATCTGCGCCAACAATACCATTTTCGGCACTTGCTATAACACCTTGCCCGAGACCGGCGAAACACCGCTTGTATGCGACATGTCGTCCACCATTCTCGGCAAAGTGTTTGATGTCAAGAAATTTGATCTCATTTATGCCGGCGCGCAGAAAAACATGGGCCCTGCCGGGTTGACCGTTGTCATTCTGAAGAAGTCTTTGCTCGACAACGAAGTCGATTCTGTTGTGCCGACCATGCTGAATTACAAAGCGATGGCCGAAGCCGACTCGATGTACAACACGCCGCCAACCTTTGCGATTTATGTCGCTGGCGAAGTGTTCAAATGGGTGGAAAAGCAGGGCGGCGTTGCCGCTGTCGAGCAAAAGAACATTGAAAAAGCACAGCTGCTTTATGATGCACTCGACCGCTCGGCGATCTTTAACAATCCGGTTGCAAAAGAGGATCGCTCGATCATGAACGTCACGTTCACCCTGCCGGATGAGGACATGACCAAAGAATTCCTCGCAATGGCGAAAGGCCGTGGCATGATCAATCTGAAAGGCCACCGCTCGGTCGGCGGCTGCCGCGCATCAATCTACAACGCGATGCCGCGCGCGGGCATCGAGGCGCTTGTCAAGTGCATTCAGGACTTTGAAAACGGGCAGCGGGCATAATATAAAAATATAGTCGACGCAATTGCGCGGCGCGAAACAGCAGCGCATTCTACTGACAGCGTATGCGCGCCGACCGTCCGGATGCATTGGGTTTGGGGCGGAGTCCCATTCAAAATTGGCTGACGGAGCGGGCGGCAATCGAAAAATATGGGTAAAAAAAGGGGAAGCGGCATGTTTACCGTAAAACGACTGAATAAAGTATCGGATACCATCAAAGAAAAATTGGCAGCGGACAAGTTTGCAATTACAGATGACGGCGACAATTACGACGCGCTCATTCTGCGCTCTGCTGATTTGCACGAGACAGCGTTTCCAAAAGAATTGCTGGCCATCGCGCGCGCAGGCGCGGGCACAAACAACATTCCGGTGGAAAAATGTGCAGAGCAGGGTATTGTTGTCTTTAATACACCCGGCGCCAACGCGAACGCCGTTAAGGAACTTGTGATCTGCGGCATGCTGCTCTCGGGCCGTAAAATTGTGGATGCGATTGAATGGCTCAAAGCAGAAAAGGCCGCGGGCACAGACGGACTTGCAAAACTCGTGGAAAAAGCTAAAAATAATTACGTCGGCCCTGAACTTGCAGGCAAAAAAATTGGTGTTGTGGGACTTGGTGCAATCGGTGTCATGGTCGCCAACGCTGCCAGTCTCGGCCTTAACATGGAAGTGCTCGGCTACGATCCGTTTATGTCTGTCGATGCCGCCTGGCACTTGACCCGCTCAGTGAAGCAGGCAAAAACACTGGACGAAATCTATCGCAACTGTGATTTTATTACGCTGCATTTGCCGCTCAATGACAACACCCGCGGCATGATCGGCGAAAAAGAGATTGCTTCTATGAAAGACGGCGCCGTACTGCTCAACTTTGCGCGCGGCGCACTCGTGGACGAATCGGCTGTGCTGGCGGCGCTCGACAGCGGCAAACTCGGTCACTATGTCACAGATTTCCCGAACGATGTGGTTACAGGACACGAAGGCGTCATCGCGTTTCCACACCTGGGCGCGTCCACGCCGGAATCGGAGGAAAACTGCGCGACAATGGCCGCCAGACAGCTGCGCGATTATATGCTCGACGGAAACATCCGCAACTCGGTCAACCTGCCCGATTGCGTTCTGCCGCGCAACGGCAGTGTGCGTGTCGCGATTATCAACCGCAACGTCACGAACATGATCGGCCAGATGACGGCGATCTTCGCCGAGGAAGGCTATAATATTGACAACCTTGTCAACAAGAGCCGCGGCGACTGGGCCTATTCTCTCTTTGACCTAGACAAGGCTCCATCGGAGGCCTGTGTGCAAAGCCTGCTGGCCATCGACGGCGTTCAACGCGTGCGCGTGCTGTAAAAAGACATTGATACAGCCGGCCCGTGAGACGGGCCGGCTGCCTGTTTTCCTGGTTTATGGATACACAGGTGTGATCATCGCATATACTGATTTGAAATCGGCGTCTCTGCATTTTTGGCGAACGTGAGGATAAGACATGGTAAGCAAAGAATTACAGGAAAAATTTGCGGCGGTTGGTGCGCGTGTCCCGCGCATCCTGCTCCCGGCGCGCGGCGTCGATCTGGAAAAGTTTTCGGTGATTGCGTGTGACCAGTATTCCGCCGATGCCGCTTATTGGGAAGCAGTAGAAAAAACGGTCGGCGGTGCGCCTTCTTCGCTGCGCATGATGTTGCCCGAAGCATGGCTCAAAGATGCGCCTGCCGACGCGAACGACGAAATCAACCGCGTCATGCGGGACTATTGCATGGACGGCGTGCTCACAGACATCGGCGAATGCCTGGTCTATGTGCGCAGGCAGACGAGCGGCGGTATACGCCGGGGTCTGGTTATCGCGCTCGACCTGGAAGAATATGACTATACCAAAGACGCAAGCGGTTTGATCCGTGCAACCGAAGCGACCGTGGTAGAACGTTTGCCCGCCCGCATCGAGATTCGCAGGCACGCACCGCTGGAAATGCCG
Source organism: Oscillospiraceae bacterium (assembly GCA_031547945.1). Classification (GTDB taxonomy): domain Bacteria; phylum Bacillota; class Clostridia; order Oscillospirales; family Ruminococcaceae; genus JAVBRN01. The sequence continues at coordinate 266,006 of JAVBRN010000003.1, forward strand.
CATATCATGGTGCTGCTCGACGACAAAACCGACGCGCTTATGGGTGCGCTCGAATCGAGCGCCGCGAATATGCAAACGCTTTATGATTTTGATTTGATGCAAAACGGCGGCCATATCACCGGCTATCGCGTAGACGACGAGGTGGTATTGAGTCTGGTGGCTGAAGAGCTGACCTACTTGCGCGATATCTCGCGTGATGGTCTGCTTTACGCGATGGGCGATGGCAACCATTCCTTTGCGGCGGCGAAGGCCTGCTGGGAAGAGATCAAAGCGGCATTGCCCGAGGAAGCATGGAAAGATTGTCCTGCCCGTTACTGCCTGTGCGAGCTCGTCAATCTCTACGACCCGGCGCTGCACTTTGAGCCGATTCACCGTGCGCTGCTGGGCGTGGATCCCAAAGCGGTGCAAAAAGAAATCGGGTTTGACGCGAACAAACCGCCCCTGCTGCAGCGTCTGCAGCCGATGCTCGACATCTGGCTGAAAAAGCATCCGGAAGCGGAGTTGGAATATATCCACGGCGAGGAGGCTTGCCGCAAACTCTGCGACGCGCCCGACCGCCTCGCGGTCATTCTGCCCGATTTCGACAAGGAATCGCTGTTCGAAACGGTCCGGCGCGACGGCGCGTTTGTACGCAAGAGCTTTTCGATGGGCCACGCGGACGACAAGCGGTTTTACCTGGAGTGCCGGCGGATTCAAGAATAGGGAATATACGGCATTCAATAGCGCGCGAATCAGAAGGCGTGAAATAAAAAAACAGGGAGAAACATCATGTTTAATGTTTCTCCCTGTTTTGTCTTGTAAATAGCGCGATGAGAAAATGTTTATTGTGCTGTTCTAGCAACAAACGCATTTCGGTCTCGAACAGTGATAAGAACGGGCGATAAAGGAGCAAGCTTCACTTTACAGTCTCACTTCTTCGGATTTGTGTTAAACTGCACTTAATATTTCGTGTAAAATGCCAAGTTGCCTCCAACTCAACTTGTGCGATGGGTATCCTCGTCTTTGTAGGGCTTTTGTCCAACACCCCCGTCTCTTACAAAGAACAGGATATTAATCATTCCCACTACCGTTTAAAAAATCCATTAGCTTCTCAATAGGAAGCTTGCTGTACTTTTCCACTAGGTAATATTTTTCACCCTCTGCGACAACCATTTTTCTTAACAAGTGCATCTTTAGGACTTGATCCATTTTGATTCCGATTTCTTTAAGCGATTTTGCGTTTTCCTCCCCAACAGCTCCTGAATTGCGAAATGCCTTTACCAAATTTGCGTGCCTGATAGCTGGAATAGCAGACATAAGATTTCCTCCTTGGTTTATAATTATAGTGTTTTAGAATATGATCCTTTTTATGGCAGGTAAAGGAATTGTATTCACCTTATTTCTTACCTATTTTTTTCCTATACTCAACAATAGCCTCAGTAAATTTTCTTTTATCGCTTCGATATTTCTTGCTTGCAATTACTGTGAAAAGCCCCGCAATAGTTAAAAATAGCACGGAACATATTGTTGCTTCCAGAAAACCAAACTGATCAAGCATACCATAGCTAGCAATAAATAATATCATTACTATTAAGTACGCAGGAAAGAAAATCCACCTTTTTTGAATGAACGACAGACACAACATCCATTTCTTGTTCTCTAAACTAATCCTAATAACCGTTATTCCCCCGAAGCAACATGCGGCAATAAAAATTTTTACTACGCGTAAAGATGTAAAGCTCAGCGTAGAATGATCAGGGGAAAAATCAGTAATTGTCGCCATTATTGCAAACAATAAAGTTAATGCAGTAAAAAAGCGCGAAACTATATTAACAAAAATCAGGATATATCTCCTCATTTCCTGACCTCCTGTCCTATACCAAGCCTCCGCTTAATATCGTTCACATACTGACGGGAAATAATCAGTCTTTCCTCGTTTTCCAAGGTTACCTTCAAGCGTCTGCCATCTTCTGGCTCAAGGAAATGTATAGCGAGTACATTTAGTATTATTGATTTTGAGATTCTAAAAAAATATGATTCTGGTAATGCTTCTTCGAGTTGATAAAGTCTTTGACTACAATCATATATTTCTTCTCTCCCATAAACAAAGGTTCTTTTATCCACAGTTTCTATATAAAGAATCTGCTCATATGGTAGCAGAACAGTTTGTTTCTTTTCATTTTGTACGTTGACCCTATGAGAATCACGCAGCAGAAAATCAACGATTTCCTTGATAGATTCATCGTGCCTCTTGCACAATATTGTTACTTCAATCTCTGTGCATGCTTCATTCTCCTGCACATTGACTTTCACGCCCCCACCTCCTACCGTATTCTATCCTGATCTCTGGGCGGAATCAACCCAATAACTACCAAGTTGTACATTATCCTAACCTAAGATGCCAATTCGCCACAAAGCATTGAATATTTATTTGCCATTGAGGATATAAACCAATGTTGCAAATTATAAATTTTCTTCGTCTGTTAACGCTTAATGATATCGCGTGGTCATTTAAAATCACTTAAATTTGCGCGTACCCATCCGCTGCGCTATCCCGTTAGAATCATTTGTAAAACAACAATTCAGAGAGGTCTTGCATACAATAGGGAACTTAGACGCCCATTTCAAAAACGCAATAATGCATCAGACAAACACAAACTGCACCAGCGCCATATAGATGACCGTTCCAACCAGGATGCTGATCAGCGTGTTGCGCCGCCACAGCTGCAGCAGGGCGACAACCGCGATGCCAATCAACTCCGGCAGGCCAAACGGCCATGCTGCCAATGTGACATCTTTGAGACAGTATACAACAAGCAACCCGATGGTCGCAGAGGGCAGTATATTGCCCAGAAACCGAATATAGCGCGGCGTCTGCTTGCCGGCGGGGAAGAGCACAAAGGGCAGCGCGCGCGTCAAAAGTGTCGCGGCGGCGATCACCAGAATGGTCAGCAGCACCTGCAGATTAGTCATCGCTGCGCCCCTCCTGTTCCAGCGGTTTGCGCAGCAATGTCAGGACCAGCACCAGCACCGCCATCGCGGGCAGAATAAAGTTGTTGGGCCCGAAAATCAGAAGACAGAGCAGCGTGCCGGCGATCCCGATCATGCCGGGAACGCGGTTTTGTTTTTCGCGGCACTGTTCGGTGAAAATGGACACAAACAGCGCGGTCATCACAAATTCAATGCCTTTTACGTCAAACGGAACGGCCGTGCCAACCAACGCGCCGGCAATGCCGCCGGCAATCCAGTAGAGATGGTCCAACAGTGTGACACAAAAGTAAAAACGGCCGCGGGATGCGCCTTCCGGCAGCTTAACCGAATAGAGCAGGGAAAAGGTCTCATCCGTCATGCCAAAAATCAGATAGGGCTTGTATTTGCCGGTATCGCGAAACTTCTCCAGCATCGAGAACCCGTAAAAAATATGCCGCGCGTTGACCATTACTGTCAGAAAGAATGTATTGGCCAGCGCAAATGCCTGGGTTAGCAGCGGTACGGCGACAAACTGCATCGCTCCCGCAAAAATAGAGATGCTCATGAACGCCGCCCAAAGCGCGTTAAACCCTTTGCTGGCAAGCAAAACACCAAACGCAAACCCGAGAAAAAGATAGCCGGTCATCACGGGAATGGTGTGCGGAAACGCCGCTTTAAACGTTTGTTTCCAAGTCAAAGCCATCCCTCCTTTTTTCACAACACTGCGTTCTATTTTACCTGTTTTTGCAGGGCGGCGCAAGCATGGCGGCTTGACAATTTGGGCAAAAATACGTCTAATGGTAGAAGAAACTGAGAGGGAAACGGACGATGGATTACACCATAACACAACTACAGCCGACCGAGGTCGAGACACTGGTAACGCTTCGCAAGGCATTTCTAAAAGATGTCATGCACAGCCCGATGTCGACAGACATGGAGCGGGATACCCGCGCGTATTTTTCCGCGCACGGCGCAGACGGTAGTTTCGCCTGTTTTGCGGCGAAAAAACAGGATGCGGTCATCGCGACCGTGATGCTCAGTCTTTACGAGACGATGCCGCGTGGCACGGCGCCCAACGGCAAGGTTTGCTATTTTTACAATGTATTTACCGAGCCAGCGGAGCGCGGCCGCGGCATTGCCTCCAGTTTGCTAAAAACAGCGATTGCCCATGCGCGAAACATGGAGGCAAGCGCGGTCTATCTCACCGCCGAACCCGCGGCAATGCCGCTCTATCGCCGGCACGGGTTCGAGAATCTCGAGCGGGAAATGCGGCTTCCGCTGGATTAGGATAAAAAAATATAACGAAACCGGGAGAAATGCCGTTATGGCAATGATCTCCCGGTTTTGACGATAGGGTGGACGCGTCGCTGGTTAGGCCGTCAGATTCTAAAAAATTTAAGTTATTTGCAATCCTCCATTTCGCATTTAAAGGCGAAATTAGTTGTTTGGCTTCGTTTCCAGTTGCAGCCACTGCTGCTGCGCCACGTTCCACCGGGAGAACAACAGTTTGACAACCAGCCCCCGCGGCACCAGCTTGCTGCAAACCGAAAGCACATGGTTGACCGTCCCGGGAACATATAGCTTTTTGCCGCGCAGTGCCCGATCCAATGTTTTCTTGACGACACGTTCCAGCTTGTTGGTGGTAACCGAACCCCAAAAACCCTGTGCAGCAATGCCGCTTACAGCTTCTGGCGTCGTAGACAGTCCGCCGGGGCAGAGGGAGAGCACGTGCACTTTTTGCGCCTTTAGCTCCTGGCCAAGCGCAAAGGAAAAGTCGAGGAGAAATCGCTTGGATGCGGCGTAAGTCGCCTTGAGCGGAATCGGGTTCATGGCTGCGAGACTGGACACAAAAACAATATAGAGCGGGCGCTGCAGTGACCGCTGTGCAAGCACGTGATGCGTCACACGCAGCGTGGCTTCGATATTCACATTGAGGATGCCGGAAATCTGGTCAAACGAACGCGCCGAAAAACCGCCCTCATAGTCGATACCCGCGACATTTAACAGCAGGTCAAATTGAAAATCCAAAGCCCTTGCGCGGTTCATCAACCGTTGCACATCGTCATCTTTTGTAATATCGCATACCGCGGTCTCCGCCATGACAGCAAACTGCCGCTTGAGGCCCGCCTGGATGGATTGTAAACCGTCTGCGCTGATATCGGTTAAAAACAAGCGGTAACCTCTGCGCGCGCATTCGATTGCAAACGCTCGCCCCAGACCGCCTGCTGCCCCCGTGATAAGTACATTCATTCTTGCACCTGCCCAAATGTAATATTGCAAAGCTGTTCGCTCAACTGGAACAGCCGTGCCGCATTTACCTGTGTCACATGGCGGCTGTGTCGCTTCGCTTTACTGTTGTAAAAGTACAGTTCGCATGGCCGGTTATCTGGCCGGCACAGCCAAGCATATGTCCGCGCCGGGATTTCGGGGGGGACGCCGCCGTTTTTGCGCAGCGACCAAACAAAATCGACAATCCCGCCGGTCTCCTTATTGCCGATATTTGTACGAACCAGCCCGGGATCGACGCAGTATGCCCGAATGCCGGCGGCCTGACCATTTGCGTTGATCGCTTGGGCAAACAACAGGTTGCACAGCTTGGATTGCTTGTAGACCAGAAGGGGACGGTACCGCTTGCTGAACATGATGTCCGCCCATCGAACGCGCATGCCTTTGTGGGATGCGCTCGAGGTCATGATCACTTTGCCCTGGCTGCGCTGTAAATAGGGCAGCAGGTAGTGGGTCAGCAAAAAGCCGGACAGATGGTTGAGGGAAAATTGCTGCTCATACCCCTCGGTCGTTGTCGCATACCAGCTGCGCACGCAACCGGCGTTGTTGATGAGTACCTGCAGCTTACCGTCGCAGTTGTCGTCCAAATAGTGGGTCAGTTGCGCGGCGACGCGTTTCACTTCCGCTTGCTGCATTAAATCTGCGCAGAAAAAGATGTTGTATCCGTTTGGATACTTTGCGGACAGATTCTCCTGTGCTTCGGCACAGCGTTCTTTCGACCGGCCGATGCCAATGACGCGGTTGCCCTCTGCCAGCAGGGCGTCGCAGACCGCGAAGCCGATACCTGATGTGGCGCCGGTGACAAGGATTGTTTGCATATACCTACCTCTGGAACCAGTTCCACGCATGCCAAAACTCGAGGGAACCGGCTGTGACCGAAAATACAAGATACACAAGAATCAAAGAGATGCCCAATCCAACCAGAGAGATGGAGAAAACGCGCTTTACGCCGCGCTTTGTCGCAGCGGAAAGCTGCGGATACTTGGCGAGTGACGGCAGAACCGGTTGGTTGCTTGCCTGCGCATACATGTTTTTATGCCAGCGCAAATACGCGCGCAGCAGCTGGCGACAGTAAAGGAAGCTATAGAAAGCACCGGCGGCGCAGAGCACCGTGAGCGCCAGGAGGGGAACACTGCCCAGTAGTTTGCACCCATAGGGAATCGGCGGAATCAGGCTGCTGAGATTTGCGTTGCAGATAAAGTAGCCTGCCAGAACAAGCGAAGCGACCGCAAGCGCACCCAGCACAATGACCCATGCAAACAGCAAAAGAAAGAAACAGACGGCAAACAGATCCGCGCATACAAGACCTATGAGGACAATCAACTTTTTCCCGGCGTTGCCAGATGTTTTTTCACTGACGTCCGCAAAGGATTTGGCAATCGTTTTGGGATCGCCAATCCTCGCAGCGATCTCTTCTTCGGCATAGCCATCCGCCAGCTTAAACTCAAAATGCTCCTGATATTCTGTTACAATTTCGTCTGCGTCCTGCACTTTTAGCGAAACAAGCGCCCTGCCAAGTTCGTCCAAAAATTGTTGCTTTGTCATTTAGAATCAACCTCCATGATCGTTTTTACAGTGTCTACAAAGGACAGCCACTCCTGCTTTGCGGCAAGATATTCATTTTTGCCAAGTTTGGTCAGCGTATAATACTTTCGCGGCGGCCCACCGCTTTCTTCCACGAGATAGGTCGTCACAAGGCCTTCTGTTTTTAGTTTTCGCAAAATCGGATACATTGTACTTTCCGAGATATCGATATGATTGGAAATCAATTCCGAGACGTCGTAGCCATAACAGTCTCGTTTGTCGAGAATCGATAGCACACAAAGCTCTAACACGCCTTTTTTATATTGGACATTCAAGTGCTCACCCCCATCAAATAGTGCCTATTGATAAAATGTATTGTACTATACATAGTATAGTAGTAAACAATGTATTTGTCAATACTAAAAAATAGTTTGTCGGGAGGGGGCAGCGTCCTGCCAATAAAAGGATACGAAAGACAAAGCTTGTTTGTCAGCACCGATAAGGGATCAGCGCTTTTGCATAAGGGGTTTCTGCTGTCGCCAGACATACATATATTCGAGTTTGATTCACCTTGTTGTGCCAAAAATCAATGGCGAAATGAAAATGTGACCCAAAAGCGGTTATAAATCCAGCAGTACAAAGAAAAAAATGCGGTGTTTGCATTAAAGACAATTTTTGCAGCGGTTGCACGCCAAAGAAAAGGCGCAACATAAAAGCTTTCGGGCAAGCCCGAAAGCTTAAAAAGGAATTAGAGCCAATGAATCGTTATGCCGTCTTTGGGCTTGTCTTCCGCTGGCGCTGCCGCATAACCCAGCGCCAATGCCATCCAGGCGACGTGGCTGTCAGGTATCGACAGATCATGGAGCAATGTACGGGGTAAGTTTTTGCAGCGGTTGCATCGGAACAAAGGCGCAACATAAAAGCTTTCGGGCAAGCCCGAAAGCTTAAAAAGGAATTAGAGCCAATGAATCGTCATGCCGTCTTTGGGCTTGTCTTCCGCTGGCGCTGCCGCATAGCCCAGCGCCAATGCCATCCAGGCGACGTGGCTGTCAGGTATCGACAGATCATGGAGCAACATGCGGATTTGCGGATCATCGCAGACATTTTTAAATTGGTTAATCCAAACCGAGCCGACACCAAGCGAAGCGGCAGCCAACATCATATTTTGCATTGCGCATGCGCAGTTGGCAAGGCCGTTTCCGTCATCACGTGACTCGGCACAAACCACAACCGCCCGCGCGCCATACAGCGTATAATCGCTGTCCCGCTGGTTGGATGTGCGCAGCGCCTTCTCTGTTCGAAGAATCAATGCCGGATCGGTAATCACGGTCAGGATTCTGGTTTGGCCGTTGCGCGCTGTCGGCGCGTTGCGGCCGGCCTCAGCAATGGCGGTGAGGACTTCGCGCGGAATCAATTGTTCTGTAAAGTTTCGGATGGAGCGGCGCTTCCGGATCATGTCCAAGACATCGTTTTGCATAGTGAATACCTCCCTGCGTACCTATTATTATAACATGCTTGCAAGCAGATTGATTTCTTACAGACAATGTATTACGATAAAGCAGAAAGAAACATATGGACTATAGAGGGAGAAGCACAGCGATGAAAAAGTTTTTCAGAGAATTTAAGGAATTTGCGCTCAAAGGGAATGTCGTTGACCTGGCCGTCGGCGTCATCATCGGTGCGGCGTTCAAAGATATTGTCAATTCACTTGTTGCCGATATCATTACACCGTTTATTGCGGGGATTGCGTCGCTGTTTTTCAAGGGAGACATCATGGAATTCAGAGGATTCGTGATTTCGCTGGGCAGTGAGAAAATTGCCTATGGAGCTTTTTTCAGCGCTGTCCTCAATTTTCTATTTATGGCCCTCATTATCTTCTTGTTTGTGAAAATGATCAATAAATTGAAAACGCTTGCGGCGTCTGGCAAGCTGAACGAACAAGCGGTAGCGCGCAAATGTCCGTTCTGCAAAAGTAAAATTGCCGACGATGCAACCCGCTGTCCACACTGTACATCCATTCTGACAGAACATCAAAGCGCATAGTAATCGTCCCAAAAAAACATACAATGCAGCGCTTGTCCATTATTTTTTATAGTTGTTGTGGTAAGAAATACGAACCGAGAATTAGAAGAAAGATTTGCGCAGACGTTCCTGCAAAAAGAAGTTTGAGCGCGGATCATTTTTAAATTGCAATTGAGATCGGGGCGAAGAAAAAGCACTCTCTCGGTTTTGCCGTTCCGCGGATGAGATTTTGAAGCCAGGCATCTGATTGGTACAATTCGGAAGGAGAGAAGCAATTAATCTCTTCTCTTCAGGCTATCATAGAACCCTGGGTAGCGAAAAAAGTGCAAAAAATATCTGACGGCCGAAAGATACCCGCCCAATCTATTGGGGCTTCGCCCCAAACCCATTGAAGGAAATGGATGGCTGTCGGATGCGGAAAACTGCCGATACTACGCTGGTTTCTGTTCGTCGACCTGCCTTTTCATCTCCGGGGTGTGGGGCGAAGCCCCACAATCGGTGGCTGGGGCGGGATTGCAAAGAGCGATGAACGGAACACCTTGTGCATTTTGTTGTTCTCGCGTTCAAAAAAAGGACTTTTTTGACACGCTAAAAGGCGCGAAGAAATTCATTTCTTCGCGCCTTCAACTTATACTAATACTTATATAATACTTCCTTAAGAAATCGAACTGGGTTTTTAGCAAAAAACACACCGAATAAGCATAAAACAAACGAGTTTTGGGCGAAAGCAACCTGGCAGGCTCAATACCCCAAAATCCACAGCCGCCAGACCGCAAAGATTTCGCGCGACCAGTAACTTAGCAGAAGGTCAATTCTGGTATGGCAAGGCAGCGGGCTGGATTCCAGGCCCGCGCGCTTGGCAAACAGGGAAGCGCGGTATTCGTGAAACCGGCTCGTCGCAATAACAATATCCGGGTTTAATCCTTCGCGCACAATGATCTCGGCGCTAAACTGCAGGTTTTCCCTCGTGTCGGTCGAGCGGTCTTCGATATAAATGCGGTTTTCGGCAATGCCGTTTGCAACAAGTACGCGCCGAATACACTCCGCCTCGGAAATAGATTCATCGTCGCCCCTGCCACCCGAAGCGATAATTTTGCTCTCGGGGTTCTCCTTGGCATATGTCAACGCCACATCAATTCGACGTTTGAGCATCGGGCTGGGCGTTTCGCCGCGCACCTGGCAGCCGAGCACAATGACAGTGCAACCGGGTTGCGGTTTTTGATAACCGCCATACAGCATACATGTGAGGGGTACGATAATTATAACGGCAAGGCTTACCCAGGCGATAATCATCAGGCGAGATACCCACTTTCTTTTATGAAAAATCCAGCGATAGAGCTTTGGTGAGGCTGCCAACAAAAAACCAACCAGCGCAGGCAAACAAAACAGCATGCCCTCGCTGAAATCACGGACCAGCAGTGGGAGCGCAAGCGCAACGGCGATACATAAAAAAAAGCCGACGAAAAGGATACGCAATGTCTTTTCTTTTTTAGAAATCGCGGACGTTGCTGTTTTATTTTTTTGCATTATAGCCTCAACTTTCAGTATATGCACTGGACAGCATCGGTGTGCATACACATAAAGTATAATAAATCGCAGGTGAATTCCAATCTATTGCAGTGCCGCGATCAGCGGCGCAATATACGTGCGCTTGGTGTAGTCGCCCGAGGCGCGGATGGTATCCAACATGCCTTGCTCCTCCGGTGTTCCGTCCTGCTTTTTGCGCAGCATTGCGAGAAACAGTTTCATCAAAAGACGATCTGAGAACGACATTTTTTCATAATTAAGGCCGCTGTGCAGGTAAAAAAGCTGTTGGTCGGCTGGCACGGCGTTATCCGTGCGCAGCTCGTTGACATTCATGGCTGCCGCCGGCGTGGCGCCTGTGACAAAAAGAACAAGTTTGCCGGAGAAACCTAAGACAAGTTTCCTAAATTTTGCATAGCCGTTGATCCGGCTGGCGTAGATACCACCGCCAAACACAACCACATCCAATCCGGCCAAATCCGATGCGCGCGCATCTTTCAGCGGGATATATTTGCAGTCCAGGTCTTCACTGATCCAGCGGGCGTAGGTTTGCGAGAACCCGGTTTTTGAACTATAAATGACAATTGCCTTTTGCATTCATTTCTCCTTATAACAACGACATTTATAAACTGAATAATATCGTATCCATTATAGCACATAACGAAACAATACAAAAGACAAGTGTTATTACTTTGAATAGCATTGGTTCGGCCGGTTAGAGAATTTAGATAGCGACACCAAAAGAAACCTTAGCAACCGGCACACAAAACCCCCGACAGGGAACGTCGGGGGTTTTGTGCTTCAGGTGTACAAAGACGCAGTTGTGGCAAACTGTGTGATAAGTATAGCATGCGGTTTGCCGCAATTTTGTCGAGACACGCTGTCGCGAACGGTCTAAGATTCGGCAGGCGTGTCCGCTGTGTCTTCCGCATGCGCTGTTTCCGCAGGGACAGCGCTATCGTTCTTTGCTTTTTTTGCCTTTGTAGATTTTGTCTTTTTCTTTTTTGGCGCGGCTGGAATTTCGGACACGGCGTCTTCGACGGCCGCAACAACGCCGGTTTCTGCTTCGTCGGCTGCAGGCAGTTCCGCATCCGCAAGTTCAGTCAACTCGACGGCTGCCGTTTCTTCGGCGGTTGCGGGCGGAACCGACATCGGCTCGAGCAGGGATACAATCGTTTCATCTGCCTGTTCCTCTACAAGAACAATGGTTTCCTCATCCAGAGGCTCCGCGGCGGCAGCCGGCTGTTCTGGTTCGGACACTTCGACGGGCTGGGCATCTACGAGATCTTCAAATAACTGTTCCGGAACAGCCACAGGTGCTGGTTCTGCAGGCTGTTCCTGCTTGCCAAACAGATTCTTGAAACGGTTCATCGCGGTATGGCGGGCAGAGGCCGGCGGCATCGGTTTTTGCGGGGATGCAAGCGCGGCGTCTTCGAGGGCATTGAGTGCTTCGGTGTCATATTCGATTGCAGATGCTTCGGCGACAGCCGGCATGGGCTGCGGGTTGGGGGCGGCTTCGACATCGATCACCACGGAAGCAGCTTCCGGCTCCTGTTCGTACTGCGGCAAGCCCACAGGAACAGGCACGGCTGCGGTTTCGGCTTGCGCAATGGGCTGCGCAAGCGTATCCACACGCTTGATTGCGAGCGCAACCAGAAATTGTGCGACAAAAAAGAGCACACAGGTCAGGTACATGAGAATCGAATAGATAAAATCGCGCGCGGATGCTGCGCCGGCCGTATAGGTTAAATAGTCAGCGGCGATAATACGATACAGGGAAAAGGCAAACCAGACCACCGCCGTTGCACCCAAAATACATTTATGCAGCGTGGGACGCGGCACTTTGGTGGAGGTCAGGGCGCACACAGAAACAATCGAAGCGACTGTCAGCACAACAAGTGCGACAATAAACGGCCAGGTGGCCGAAAAATACGCGGGATTGTTGCGGTAATACCAAAACACATTGTCCAAGTCAAAAAACAGAATCGTCTGCCGCAGGCCGCATACATCCAGCAAAAAGAACAGCATAATCGGCAGCGCGAAGATGGTGGAAAAGACCAGAGTCCGCTTTGCGACAAAACCGGTGAACACCGAATAGAAAAAGGTGCATAGCATTAACACGGCATAGAAAATTACAATCAGCAAGCTGACAGGTTCCCCTAAAAACGTGCCGCCGGAAAAGTATTGCACATAAATCGGCCAATACATCACGCACAACAACACGGTCCCGAACAGGGTAAACATCGATGCGATAAACGGCAGCTTCGATGTGGGGGCAACTTTATGTTTTATAGTGTCCGTCATTTTGATTCCTCCGTCTGTTCAATCTAGCCGCAAAACTTGTAACACAATTGAGAAAATGTTGGCTGCGGCTGGGGAACTGCGTCCATTATAACATAGATACGGGAAAATGTAATAGAAAATCCTGTACAAAACACTTGCATTTTGACATAGAATGGTGTACGATGGTGTTCGTGCATGGCACAAAACTATCCGCGACACGCGGACATCTGGTGTCAAATATGAAACAAAACGAAAAACTCTATGTTGTTTCCGGCAGCATTCTGCCCGAGGCGCTGCTGAAGACGGCGGCGGCAAAAGAATTGCTGCACCGCAAAGAAGCGGTGGATACATCCGAGGCCATCCAAAAACTTGGCATATCACGCAGTACATTTTACAAATACCGGGATGGCATTTCCACCTTTTTTGACCTCGGGACCATTCGGATTGCGAATTTTTCGCTTTTGCTGGAACACAGCCCGGGTGTCCTGTCAGGGATGCTAGGCATTCTGGCACAGCATAAATGCAATGTGCTGACCATCAACCAGGGGTTGCCTTCGCAGGGCACTGCCGTTGTCACGTTGTCGGTTGGGCTGGACGATGCCACCGGGCCGGTTGATACGGTGTTGGCGGCGCTGGCCGCGCAAGAGGGCGTTGCCGACGTTCGGATCGACGGCATCAGCAGATGATACAGAAACAGAAAATTGGAGGATACTATGATAGAGATCGCAGTATTGGGGTGTGGAACGGTCGGTTCGGGCGTTTGTAAACTGATCGAACAGAATAAAGAGGATATCAGCAAACGGCTTGGTGATGATATCCGCGTCAAATGGGTGCTCGAACGTGCGGTGGAACAAGTAAAGGCAATTGGCTTTACAGATAGCCAGATCACGCAAGATATCGATACGATCGCAAACGACCCGGATGTCCGGATTGTCGTGGAGACGATGGGCGGCACCGAAGTCGCCTTTCAATTCATGTCCAAGTGCATGGAACAGGGAAAACACATTGTTACTTCCAATAAAGACCTTGTGGAGCTGCGCTGGGACGAATTGTTTGCCAAGGCGGCCGAAAACAACATCGATTTTTACTTTGAGGCGGCGGTTTGCGGCGGCATTCCGCTCATCGGCCCGATCAAAGGAACCCTTGCCGCAAACGAGATCTATGAAATTGTCGGCATCCTAAACGGCACGACAAACTATATTTTGACAAAGATGAGCGAGGAAGGCCTTAGCTATGATGCGGCGCTCAAGCTCGCGCAGGCGAACGGCTTCGCCGAGGCCGATCCGACCTCCGACGTAAGCGGTGCGGATGCCGCGCGCAAGCTCTCGATCCTCGCGCGTCTTGCGTTTAATTCGAAATTGCTGTTGGACGAAGTCTATCGCGAGGGCATTACACAAGTAGAAGCAAGTGACATCGACATTGCGAAAGCAGAGGGATACACAATAAAGCTGGTCGCGGTTGCGCGGCAGCAAAACGGTCGTGTGAGCGCCTATGTGCGCCCGGCGTTTGTGCCAAACAGCCATCCAATCGCACTCGTCAAAGAAGAATATAACGCCGTGTTTTTGCGCGGTGACGCCGTAGACGACGTCATGCTTTACGGCAAGGGCGCGGGATCGATGCCGACGGCGAGTTCGGTGGTCGGCGACATCATTGCGGTTGGCCGCAACATTATGCGCGGCAAGAATTCGCGCACGACCGGCTTTTGCTACACCGAAAAGCCGGTTATGGATATTGCCGAAATCGTCAACAAATTTTATGTGCGGCTATGCGTCAAAGACCGACCGCGTGTCCTGGCAGGGATCGCGACCGCGTTTGCCGAACACAAAATCAGCCTCGCCTCATTGATTCAACAACCCGACGATGACGGCACGGCGACATTGATCATAATCACACATCCGGCGCGCGAAAAAGACCTGCGCGGTGCGATCAGCGATCTGTTGCAGAGCGACTTTGTATCGCGCGTGACCACGATGATCTGTTTGGAATAGTACGCATGTTTTGGATGAAGCGTTTTTAAGAAAGGACTTTGTGCGTTCCGCAGCTGTCCCGCCGTTCGATTCCCCCAGACACCAAACGCGTCCAAGGTAGATGAAAGGGTCGCCGCGCGAAATGCAATTGCGTTCGTGGCGCTTGTTCGACGTTTGCTGTGTTTGCGTGATTCTTGGATTCGTTTTACTTGCCGATTCAATTCTCTGCGCCAACACCCGAATAGGCGTCCCGCCATGAAGCACAGGGGCGGCAAGCGGCTGTGTTTTCCATTTGATTTCGTACAAGCATAAACTGCATCGGGGTTGCCGTTGGCAGTGATACGCTCTGCCAGAAACAGGGGTTTTGGGGCCTGGTTCCATTCGAATGCGTGGCGGGGACGGTAATGCGGGGTGCTGCCCGTTATCGAATACTTTGATGCGCAACAACAACGTATAAAAAGCAAGGAGCGCTTATGTATAAAGTCATCGTGCCCGCTTCCACCGCAAATTTCGGCTGCGGCACCGATTGTGCCGGCGCCGCGCTGTCACTTTATCTTACGGCGACGTTTCAGTTGGCCGATCGGACAGAAATTGTCTACCCAAACGGCGGCGCGCCCGATGTGGCGCCCGAAAAGAGCTTTTTGTATCAGGCAGTCTGCCGCGTCTACCAGGCGGCGGGCGTGTCGGTCCCGGCTATGCGCATTGCGGTTTGCTCGGAAATTCCGGTTTCGAGCGGCCTTGGCAGCAGCGCCAGCTCGATTGTCGCGGGTCTTTGCGGCGCGAACGCGTTGCTGGGCAGCCGCTTTTCGCAGAACGAACTCGCGCAGATGGCATCGGCGCTGGAAGGGCATCCCGATAATGCCGTGCCCACGCTTGTCGGTGGCTTTACGGTTGCGATGTCCTATGAAAACAAGGTGCACTTTTCTGCCTGCGCGGTTGATGCCAATTTGCGCTTTTTGGCGGTGCATCCGCACTATCCACTTGCGACGCGGCTTGCGCGCGAAATTTTGCCAAAGACGGTGACAATGCAGGAGGCGATTGCGCAACTGCAGCGCGGCTGTTATCTGGCTGCGGCAATGCAACAGGGGAATTATGCTGCGCTGGCCGCCGCAACCGACGATGTCTTGTTCACACCTGCGCGGCGTGCGATTGTGCGCGGCTATGACGCGGTAAAACAAAGTGCGATGCAGACCGGTGCGCTGTGCACCTTTATTTCGGGCGCAGGCCCGACGATTCTTGCGTTGGCGCGCGCCAGTGACGATTGCGACGCAATCGCACAGGCGATGGGAAAAGCGCTCGAAACGACAGAAAAGCTGGAGTCCACAATATACAATTTGCAGGTGGACAACGAGGGCGCGCGCATAACAGAGGAGGCGGATGTATGAAATACAACAGCACAAAAGGACGGGACGGCGGCTATTCCGCATCTCAGGTGATGATCAAAGGCATCGCCGATGACGGCGGCCTGTTTGTGCCCGAATCCATTCCCGCATTGACAGCGGAGGAGCGCGCAAAACTGCCGCACATGAGCTATCAGGAAGCGGCCAACTGCGTTCTCTCTAAATATTTGACCGATTTTACGCCGATGGAAATCGCCGAATGCGTCGACGCGGCCTATTCCGAATCCGCGTTCGACGGCGGCATCGCACCGGTGGTCTCGCTGAAGAACGGCGTGCAGGTGCTTGAGCTGTGGCACGGCCCGACCAGTGCCTTTAAAGATATGGCGCTGCAGCTTATGCCGCACCTGCTTGTGACAAGCCTGCGCAAGCAGGGCGTCACCGATACTGCGGTTATCCTCGTTGCGACATCGGGCGATACGGGCAAAGCGGCGCTCGCGGGCTTTCAGGATGTGCCCGGCGTCCGCGTCGCGGTGTTTTACCCCGAAGAGGGGGTAAGCGCGGTTCAAAAACGCCAAATGACAACCCAGAAAGGCGGCAACGTAGCCGTCGCGGGCATCCGCGGCAACTTTGACGACGCGCAAACCGCCGTGAAACAAATCTTTGCCGACACGGAATTTGCGAGCAAACTGCGCGAAAAAGATCTGTTTTTGACATCGGCCAACTCGATCAATTGGGGCAGGCTGGTGCCGCAGGTTGTCTACTATGTTTACACGTGCGCGCAATTGCAAAGGCGCGGTGTGCTGAAAGCCGACGAGACAATCGATGTCTGTGTGCCCACCGGCAACTTCGGCAATATCCTTGCGGCTTATTATGCCAAGCAGATGGGCGCGCCGATCGGCCGGTTGGTGTGCGCTTCCAACTGCAACAATGTATTAACAGATTTTATCGAGACGGGGACCTACAACAGAAACCGCGCGTTTTCCAAGACGATTTCCCCTTCGATGGATATTTTGATCTCGTCCAATTTGGAACGCCTTTTGTATACGCTGAGCGGGGAAGATGGCGCGCAGATCGCGGCGTACATGCAGCAGCTGGCCGAGACGGGGCAATACGCGGTCAGCGCTGAAATAAAAACGCAGCTGGATGCGCTGTTTACGGCGGGCTTTTGCGACGACAAAGCGACGCTGCAGGAGATCGGGCACGTTTGGCGCGAACAGCACTATCTGCTCGACCCGCATACGGCCGTTGCTAGCGCAGTGCTGCGGCAGTACCAGGCAGCGAGCGGGCGTTCAGCGCCTGCGCTGCTGGTCGCGACCGCAAACCCGTATAAATTCGCAGCCGATGTAATGTGTGCGCTGTCGGACGCATCCGCTGTAACTGGCCTTGAAGCCATTGCGGCGCTGCAGGCGGCAACGAACCTGCCGTTACCGGCCGGCCTGCGCGATCTGGCTGCGCTGCCAATCCTGCACCGCGACGTGATTGATCCAAAGGACGGAGAAGCCTGGCTGCTGCAAAAGTTGCAGTAATCAATGGAATGATCTGGTTTCATACACAAAAAAACACACATCAAGCAATTGTATTTGATGTGTGATCTATAGGATAACGCTTATTCAACTGTGCGTTGACGAGATGATTCTTGGCTCTTTTTATTTTTGCAAAAACCAATCAATATCATAATCAGTGCGCTGCCGGCGACGGCGTACCATACGCATGTTCGGAGTACAAATGGAAATACAGCTATCATCACAACACAGTTGATTACCGAAAGATTAATGCCCCACCGATGGTTTTTGACAAGACCAGCAACGCCAATTACGCACATCACTCTAAAAATGTTACTGCCTGCAATTAGAAGTTGGGCGTTATTTTGATTGTGAAGGAGATCGATTATAAATTGCGTTAATATGCGGTGCCCGAGCGGGGACCCCCACGTATAGTAGCGATAAATAATATATTCAGTAAAAGAACCAAGCGACATGATAAGCATACTGGCAACTAGAAAAAGCCAATTGTCCTGTTTCATTTAGACGTCTCCTTTGTTTTTACAGTTTACTACAGAACAGTAAATATGACAACCTGCTGGTGGTTTCGAAGTGCGTTTAATCCGTAAGATAGCGATCCGTATCTGGATCCGATCTTTGAAGTGCAAAGTATTCAAAGCGCCTGATTGGAAGGGTTGCGCGTTTGACAGCGCGCATTGAAAGGGGTAAAAATACGCTTTTCTGAATATCCAATTTGATTGAAATACTGGTCCCCACCGGCATAACCGAATTCGGAGTTGACATCTTTTTGAACGTGCTGAACGGTGCCATAAAAACGCCGCGGGTTCGGCAGCAGAGCGCTATGCCAGAGAAATTGATGGCCCTGTGCAGACCATTTAGCAGCTAGCATGGACAGGCGGATGCAGCATTATTGACTTTTTCTATATAACTGTGCTATTATATTTTGGCCGCGTGCAGCAGGCAACAAAAGTGTGGCAACCGTCACCGCCTGTGGCAGCGCATCTGAAAATAAAAGATAAAGTGAGGACAAACCGCATGTACGCAGTGATTGAAACGGGCGGCAAGCAGTACCGCGTGAGCGAGGGCGACGTCATTTTCGTCGAAAAACTCGCAGGTGTGGAAGCGGACGACTATGTCGCATTTGCCGATGTGCTTATGATCGGCGGAGATGACAAAAAGAGTCCCATCGTCGGCAAGCCGACCATCGACGGCGCGGCCGTTGAGGGAAAGGTGATCAAACACGGCAAGGGTAAAAAAGTGACTGTGTTCACCTACAGACCCAAAAAAGACAGCAAACGTAAAATCGGTCATCGCCAGCAGTATACCAAGGTGGAGATCACCGAGATCAAAGCGAAAGCATAAACGGAGGAGCGATTACAATGGCACATAAAAAAGGCGGCGGTTCTACCAAAAACGGACGCGACTCCGAGTCCAAGCGTCTCGGCGTCAAGCGCGGCGACGGCCAGCAGGTTCTCGCGGGCAATATCTTGGTCCGGCAGCGCGGCACGCACATCCATCCGGGCGAAAACGTCGGGATCGGTTCGGATGACACGCTGTTTGCAAAAGTGGATGGCCGTGTCAAATTTGAAAGAGTCGGGCGCGACCGCAAAAAAGTCAGTATTTTAAACTAGCCACGTCAAATCCCGACCTTCGCGGTTGGGATTTTCTATTCTGGATCAGATAACAGCGCGCCGCGTAGCGGTTGCGCAATATCCGCCCGCTAAGCGCGGCTGGGATTGACGATTACACCAAATAAACCAATGCGCTGAAAAAAGGTGAATCTTGAATCTGATTGCAATAAAATTTGCGCGGAGCACAACTAGAAGCGCATCCGAACCGGCCAGAATCAAAGACCCACTGTGCAACATCTGTGCTTCTTTTGATACTGCTGGCGACACGCCTTTATAGGCATGCGCAGCCCCCCGGCGTTGTGCGCGGTCTTGACCCGCTGATTTTTTCCGTTGCGGAAAGCGTGAAACCGCGCCGAGAATGAGAAACTGGATCTGCTATTTGCTTGCGAAAAAGATCTTTTACTTACCGAAAAGAATCACGGCACGTATAGAAACTTGGCAAGTGATTGGGATTCGGAAATGCGCGTTGTGACAGACACGGGCTGATCGATGATCCGAAGCCGCTGTATTGCGGCAGCTTGCGCAAGATAAAAATGCGCCGGTGTGCACCGAGGCTTATGATTATTTGTCGGCGTTTGCCAACAGGATAGTCAAGAATTTTGCGTGATAAAACGGATACAGAGCCAAACGGACTCGCGCGCAGTTGCGCGATGCTCGCTAGGATAGATGCCGATTAGCATTGCGGCGTGCGGTTCGGAAATTGATTAAAATCGTCGAGTTGAAATTGACTGCCGAGCGCAATACACACGGTAAGTTGAGCTATTCTGATGCACGCTGTCATTTTGGCAAGAGGGAAGCATTGGATACGATTCGAAAATCCTTGAATCACAAGGATTATCAAATCCCTTGCGCCACATGTAACACGCTTTCGCGTCTGACCGAAGATCATTTCGTTTTTGCACAGGATATACCGCGTGCGGTACCGATGGCACAGATTTTTAGCGGTGGAAGAAGCCGCTGCGTGCGAAGCAAGGCAGGCATTTTTGCGAAAACACGGATAGCACGATCTGTATGTTCGCGCGGGAATCGGCCAGGATAATTCCATAGCATACGCTTTCTTTCAATTATGGGAACCTTCTAATGACATTTGTAGATCAGGCGAAAATCAAACTGAGTGCGGGGGACGGCGGCGACGGCGCCGTGTCCTTTCACCGCGAAAAATACGTCGCTGCGGGTGGCCCCGACGGCGGGGACGGCGGCCGCGGCGGCAACGTCGTGTTCCAAGTGGACGACAATCTCTCTACGCTGCTCGATTTTCGCTATAAACGAAAATATATCGCCGAGCGCGGCGCAAACGGCGGCACAAATAACTGCACAGGAAAAAGCGCGCCTGACCTCGTGGTGCGCGTGCCGCGCGGCACGCTGGTGCGCGAGGCGGAAACCGGCGGCATCCTCGCAGATCTCACAACGATGGAACAAGCGGTTATCTGCAAGGGCGGGCGCGGCGGATTTGGAAATTCGCATTTCGCGACGCCCTCTCGCCAGATTCCGCGCTTTGCCAAGACGGGCACAAAAGGCGAGTGCTACGATGTGATACTGGAGCTGAAATTGCTGGCAGATGTCGGTTTTATCGGCTATCCCAATGTCGGCAAATCGACGCTTCTGTCTGTCATCAGCGCGGCGAAGCCCAAAATCGCGAACTATCACTTTACGACACTTTCGCCGGTGCTGGGCGTCGTCGCGGGGCCGGGAGACACCTCATTTGTCGCGGCTGACATCCCCGGCATTATCGAGGGCGCTTCGCACGGCATCGGGCTAGGGTATGATTTTTTGCGTCACATTGAGCGATGCCGCATGCTGGTGCATGTCGTCGACGTCTCCGGCGTGGAAGGCCGCGATCCGATCCAGGATTTTGAGACGATCAATGCGGAACTGCGCGCGTTTAATGCGGCGCTGGCATCCCGCCCGCAGATTGTTGCGGGCAACAAAAGCGATATCGTACAGGATGCGGCCGCTGCGGACGCCTTCCGGGATTATGTAGCGCAAAAAGGATACCAGTATTTACCGATCAGTGCGGCGACGCGGCAAAATGTGGATGCGCTGGTTGCGCAGATCGCCGGTATGCTGGAAACGTTGCCGCCCATTCAGGTGTTCGAACCGGATTATGTCAAACCGCTGCCTGAGATCGGCCGCACCTTCACGGTGGATCGTGCCGAAGACGGCGAAGGCTTTGTGGTTGAGGCACCGTGGCTCGAGCGTATCTTGCAGCAGAGCAACGTAGAAGATTACGAGTCGCTGATGTATTTCCAGCGGGCACTGACAGACAGCGGCATTGTGGACGCGCTGATTGAACAGGGTGTGCAGGAGGGTGAAACGATCCACATCGGCGACTATCAGTTTGAGTATATTTTGTAAAAGGAGCAAAGTATTTGGGCGAGATCGATGCGCGGCAAAAAACGGGGACAGAATTGGCTTTTCTTGGCGATGCGGTGTATGAACTGCTCGTGCGCGAATATCTGGCACAGCATATGCATGCGGGCGCCAACGCGCTGCATCACGCTGCGGTAGGCTTTGTGTGCGCCGCGGCACAGAGCCGCGCACTCGCATACATCCAGAATCAGCTCGACGCTGAGGAATTGGATATTGTTCGGCGCGGTCGGAATGCCAATAAAGTTGCAATTCCCAAGAATGCGGCTCCGCGCGACTATCGATGTGCAACGGCGCTGGAATCGCTGTTTGGATACCTTTACCTCTGCGGGCGCGAGATGCGTATGCGGGAGCTGTTTAATACGATCGTGACCGCTTGTGCAGGGGAAGCAGAAGCCGACAATCTTGCAAAAAAGAAAGCCGCATTTTAACTTGGCGGCTTCGTCGCGTTCTTATAGATGTCATTGGTCTGCCAAAACAAACAAAACAACCGAAGCGCGGCCTCGGTTGTTTTAGGGTATGCTATTAGCGACTGCTGGCTTTTTGTTGTGCATTGCTGGACTGGTTGGAAGCGCGGTTCTGGCTGGAAGCACGGTTTTGCTGGTTAGAGGCACGGTTTTGCTGGTTAGAAGCACGGTTTTGCTGGCTGGAACTGCTTTTTGTGCCGGAGTTTGAGGACGTGTTGTTCGAAGTACCGCGAGATTTTGTAGCCTTCTTCGGGCTGGATTTCGGACTTGTTGATTTTGGACTTGCAGATTTTTTTGGAGCTGCTTTTGTTGCTGGTTTTTTGGTTGTCATTAAATTCATTCCCACCTTTCACCAGTAGTATTACCACCGGTTCTGGCAGTTATTTTTGAAAATATTGACATTTTTCATTGTGTGCGGGCTATGCCGCATGCTAGAATAAGATAGCGAGAAATGAAAGGGCTTTTATATGTCTGGGCATTCAAAATGGAGTACAATCAAACGCAAAAAAGAGAAAACCGACAGCCAGCGCGCCAAGGTTTTCACCAAAATGGGCCGCGAAATCACAGTAGCGGTACGCGAAGGCGGGCCAGATCCCATATCGAATGGTAAACTGCGCGATGTAATCGCCAAAGCAAAGGCATCTAACGTGCCGTCCGACAATATCGAGCGCATCATAAAAAAGGCGCAGGGCGGCGACAAAACGGATTATGAGACAATCGTATACGAGGGATATGGACCGGGCGGTATCGCCGTGATGGTGGAGGCGCTTACCGACAACCGCAACCGTACCGCAGCCGATGTGCGCCATTATTTTGATAAGTACGGCGGCAATTTGGGCACCACTGGCTGTGTCTCGTTCCTGTTCAGCCAAAAAGGCCAGATTGTCATCGACATGCAGGACAAACAGGAAGACACCGTGATGGAAGATGCCATCGAGTGCGGCGCAGATGATGTCACATTTGAAGAGGGCGTTGCGGAAATCCTTACCGAGCCAAATGATCTTCGCAATGTACGCGAGGCGTTGGAAGCAAAAGGATACGCGTTTATCTCAGCGGAGCTTTCCTACCTGCCGGCAACCTATACGCGGCTGGAAGGGGAGGACAATCTCAAAAAGATGGGGATCCTCATAGACATGCTCGACGACCACGACGATATCCAAAACATATGGCATAATTTGGACAATGAGGAAGAGTTACCGTAAGCGTCGATTTTGGCAGCGGTTTAACAAGACAGCGAAGTGAACTGTACCACAAAAATGGACATGTATAAAAAAGCCTCCGGACGTAAGATAAAAACTACGAATGGAGGTTTTTTGTATGTCGGGAAAAAAGGGAGTAAAGCATTATACCGAAACACTAAAAAGCGCAGATTCGAGCAGAGCGTGAGACAGGCATCGGTATACGCGCGCTAAGTCGAAAGTACAGTGTAAGAATGTATTCGGTTGAGAGCTGGTGTGAATTATGTCCGGAAGTAGAGTTGCGGCATGCAACACCATTGCCACGAGGGCGACGATAAACAAGTCCGGAATCCACAGAGCAAAAAAAAAGCGAATGAATTGCCGCGAAATTTTCTGTTAGCCGTTGGGAGGAAGTGAAGCCCAGATTGAAATACTGTCTCATTGCACAGTGCGCAGACAAATACACGGTTCGCGACCTGTGCCGCGTCTGTGGCGTCTCGCGCAGCGGATACTACAGATATATGCAAACCAAGACCGCGAGATAAGGCGCTCGTAACGTTGATTCAAGAATGCCAGTCCGGCCGATGTTGACCGCGATCACAATCACACATTTTTTCGCAGTTCGTTTCTAAATTTGTTGCGGAATATATCAAATGGTTTATCTCGTGAAAAATTATATCCAGTGGCGTGAAACGGAAAGAATTTTGGCAGATACTATGAAAAGAACCAATGATTTAATACGAATTTTTTACGTTTTAGTTTTTTTTACAATTTAGCTATTGACTGTAAAGGAAAGATACTCTATACTTTCCAAAGTCGATTGAATTTCAATCGATTTAATACTTCTATGGAGATGGATATGCATGGATTGTGTTGAGCTGGAACGGCACGATATGCTCATTCATAAATTGCAGTTTAAGTGTACATTTCGACATTTTGCAGATGTTGACTTGCACCCGGGACAATTGCATTTTTTAATGCTGCTGCATGAGCAGGGGAGGCTGAACCAAACCGATTGCGCGCGCAAGCTTGGCGTCAGCAGCGCGTCGATTGGCATGTCGGTGCGCCGGTTGGAAAAAGCGGGACTTATTAAAAAAAGTGCCGACAAAAACGATCTGCGCGTGACAAAGATCGAGCTGACAGCGCGTGGCAAGCAGATGGCGGATGATGCCAAGATGGCGGGAGAAGATCTTCTGCGCATAAAATATGCCGGCTTTTCTGAAACAGAGATCGAGCAGTTGTCTGTCTATCAAAAGAAAATACTAAAAAATATGAAAACATACTACGAAAATCGGGAAGGGGAGCAGCAATGAAATCCATTGCAAAATATTTGAAGCCGTTTATCTTCCTCGTCATTGTCAATATTGCGTTTTTATTTGTACGGGCATACACAGATCTTTCGCTGCCCAATCTGATGAGCGATATTGTCAATACTGGCATTCAGCGCAGCGGCATCGATGAAGCTGCGCCGGATCGCATTAGTGAACAGGGCATGCAACTCGTCAATCTGTTTATGGTCGATTCCGAGCGCGAGACGTTTACAAATGCCTATGCCCTGGAAAATGGCACCTACGAGCGCATAGAGTTTAGCGACCCGGCTGTGGGCGCTGCCTATGGCCGCGCGACCTACGCAATTGTCAGTTTTGCCACAGAGATGGCAGAGCAGCAGGGACAGGAGCTTGTTGAAGGCAGCGGCAGTACATCAGAGTTCGACATCAATCTAATCTATCAGATGTTGCCAGCGCTGCAGCAAATGCCCCAGGGAACCTTGGCGGACTATGCCGGCGCAGACGACGCGAATATGTCGATGATGTACGACCAGGTTGGCGCCGCGTTTACCAAGTTGTTTTATGAAGAACTCGGCATGGATGTCGGAAAGATTCAGGCCGATTATATTTGGAAAACAGGCGGGTTGATGCTTGCGGTGACGCTTGCCGGTGTGTTTGCGGTTATTGGCGGCGGCTATCTTTCCTCTAAAATCGGCGCAGGGTTTGCGCGGGATTTACGCCGCGGCATCTTTGCAAAAGTCGAAAGCTTTTCGAGCAAGGAATTTGACAAATTTTCCACCGCCTCTTTGCTGACGCGAACAACCAACGATGTGACGCAGCTGCAGATGGTTGTGATCATGGGCATGCGCATGTTGCTGTATGCGCCGATTATGGGCGTGGGCGGTGTGTTTATGGCGCTTGACAAAAGCCTGTCACTTAGCTGGATTATCGGGGTTGCGGTGCTGGTGCTCATTGGCGGCGTAGTTATTTTGTTTTCGCTTGTTGTGCCGAAATTTACGAAGCTGCAAGAGCTTACGGATAAGCTCAACCTCGTCAGCCGCGACAGCCTTTCGGGCATGCTGGTCATCCGCGCATTCGGCAATGAACAGCACGAAGAAGAGCGTTTTGATAAAGTGAACTCCGATCTGACGCAGACCAACCGCTCGCTGCAGCGCACCATCGCGACCATGATGCCGCTGATGACGATCATCATGAACGTGGTCACCGTGGCGATTATCTGGGTCGGCGCGCACGCGATTGCGAATTCGACGATGCTCGTCGGCGATATGATGGCCTTTATGCAGTACGCGATGCAGATCATTATGGCTTTCCTGATGATCGCGATCATGTTCATCATGATTCCACGCGCCGCTGTATCCGCGCGCCGCATCGGCGAAGTGCTCAATTCTGAACTCGTGATCAAAGAGAGTGATACGCCGGTCGCTCTGGATGAGAGCAGAACAACACGAACCATCCAATTCAACGATGTGACCTTTCGTTACGGACGCGCACAAGACCCGGTGCTTTGCAATATCTCCTTTACCGCAAAACCCGGTGAAACTACTGCCTTTATCGGGGCCACCGGTTCCGGCAAGAGTTCGCTTGTCAACCTTGTTCCGCGCTTCTACGATGTCTCGGAGGGCAGCGTTACAATCGACGGCGTCGATATCCGTAATCTCTCCATGAAAGAGCTGCGCGACAACATCGGCTATGTGCCGCAAAAAGGTCTGCTGTTCAGCGGCACGGTCGCTGACAACGTCAAATATGGCAGAATCGATGCGCCGGACGCGGCGGTTGAACAGGCGATCGATGTCGCGCAGGCCAGAGACTTTGTCGCTGAGCTTGAGGACGGCATAAACGCCGAGATCGCGCAGGGCGGCACGAATGTCAGCGGCGGCCAGCGCCAGCGCCTGGCGATTGCGCGCGCGCTCGTGAAGCAAGCGCCAATTTACATTTTTGATGATAGTTTTTCAGCACTCGATTTTAAAACAGACGCTGCGCTGCGCAAAGCGTTGAAAAAGTATACAAACGATGCGACAGTGCTCATTGTCGCGCAGCGCGTCAGTACAATCATGCAAGCGGAGCAGATTGTCGTGCTGGACGCCGGCAAAATCGTCGGCAAAGGCACGCACAAAGAGCTGTTGGAATCCTGTCCGGTCTACCGCGAGATTGCGGAATCCCAGCTTTCAAAGGAGGAGATGTAAGATGGCAGAAAACACGCCTAGCCGCACCCAACGGCCCGGACCGCGTCCGGGCGGCCATGGTCCGGGCGGCCCCATGATGATGAGCGTGGAAAAAGCGAAGGATTTTAAAGGTACCTTCCGCAAACTCACATCCTATCTTGCGCCATATAAATGGAAAATCCTTGTTGTCGGTATTTTCGCGGTTATATCAACTGTCTTTATGATTCTTGGGCCAAAGATTCTTGGAACCGCTACCGATGAGTTGACCAACGGCATCCGTGGCATTCTGCAAGGCGACCCCGATGCGATGAATTACAACGCGATCGGTGTGATTTTGCTCAAAGGCCTTGGCCTATACGCGATCAGCGCGGTGTTCATGTATTTTCAAGGCTATATCATCGCGGGCGTATCCGCGAAGGTGTCCTACGATCTGCGCGACTCCATCGAAAAGAAGATCAACCTCCTGCCGCTCAACTTTTTTCACACTACGACGCAGGGTGATGTTCTCTCGCGCGTGACCAACGACGTCGATACGGTCAGCACCAACCTCAATAACAGTATTACGCAGGCGATCTCGTCGGTGGCTTCTTTTATCGGCGTGCTGGTCATGATGTTTACAATCAACTATAAACTGACAATGATTGCGCTGGTGACCATTCCTGTTTCCATCGTCGGCGTTATTTTGATTGTCAAGCGTTCCCAAAAATATTTTAAAGGACAACAGAGCTTCCTTGGGGATGTCAACGGCCACATCGAGGAGATGTACGGCGGTCACCTGGTTGTCAAGGCGTTTAACGGGGAGCAGCGTTCGGTCGAAGAATTTGACCGGCGCAACGAAAAGCTCTATGATTCCACCTGGAAAGCGCAGTTTTATTCTTCGCTGATTCAGCCGCTCATGACGCTTGTGAGCAACATGGGCTATGTGCTTGTTTGCGTAATCGGTGCGACCATGGCGCCGGCTGTGATCACGCTGGGCGATTTGCAGGCGTTTATTCAATACATGCGCAACCTCAACCAGCCCGTGACACAGCTGGCGAACATCTCCAACCAGATCCAGCAGACCGTTGCGGCGGCGGAGCGCGTGTTTGAATTCCTGGATCAAAAAGAAGAGCCCGAAGAGCAGACCAAGCTGCAAGTTTTGACGGACGACACTGTGCCCGCAACCGACACCGCGATTCATATTCAAGGCAACGTGGCGTTTGACCATGTCAAATTCAGCTACAACGGCGAGGACGTGATTATCCACGATTTCTCGGCCCAAGTGAAAGCAGGGCAAAAGATCGCGATTGTCGGACCGACCGGCGCCGGCAAGACAACACTTGTCAAGCTGCTCATGCGGTTTTATGATCTCGACGCCGGCGCCATTTTCGTGGATGGCCACGATATGACCGATTTCTCGCGGCACGATATTCGCAAGGAGTTCGGCATGGTCCTGCAGGATGCCTGGCTGCACAATGGTACAATCAAACAGAATATCCGCTATGGCAAGTTGGATGCGACCGATGCGGAGGTTATCGCGGCAGCGAAAGCGGCGCAGGTCGACCAATTTGTGCGCGTACTGCCCGAGGGATATGACACCATGCTCAACGAAGAGGCAACCAACATCTCGCAGGGGCAAAAACAGCTGATTACAATTGCTCGCGCGATTTTGGCCGATGCCCGCATTATGATTCTGGACGAGGCAACATCCTCGGTCGATACCCGAACCGAGGTTTTGATTCAGCGTGCCATGGACAATCTGATGCAGGGCCGCACAAGCTTTATCATCGCGCACCGCCTGTCAACCATCCGCAACGCGGATTTGATCCTGTGCCTCGACAACGGCGATATCGTCGAGCAGGGCACGCACGACGAACTCATGGCGAAGGGCGGTTTTTATCACAATTTGTATCTCAGCCAGTTTGAGAATATTTCGGCATAAGGGAAGTCCGGTTTCAAAAAAGAATCATTCCAAGCACCCGCTGTTGCAGCATGAAAAAGCAACAGCGGGTTGTTATATATAGACATGAAAAAGCAAACAGCAGGAAGAATGGCCGTGCTTTTGCAAAATTTTCATATAAAAAATGGTAAAAGAAGATAAAAGGTTGAAAGTTATAATATTTTCATTTATAATGATAAAAAATTTATACAATTGCTCTTATATGTCTTGATTGGAGAAAAGCACAACATGAAGAAAATATGTTTGACATTGCTACTGCTTGCGCTTTGTTCTCTTTTCTGCGCATCCCTTGCTTTTGCAGAGACGACAGTGATCGCCGGTGTCAGCATCACAATTGAAACAGATAAGACCATTTATGACTATGATGAGGATATTATTGTCACACTCGCAATTGAGAACAACAATGCTGGAACACTGGACAATATGCTGGTCACACCAGTTTTTCCCAGTGATTTGCGTGTAAGGTCCGGATACAATCTGAATCCGAGAAGTGTCGGGTCCGTTGCTTCCGGTGATTCCTATTCTGACACAATTATCGTATATCTGCCGCGGCCGACACCGACCGGCGCTGGCAATGCTACCATTCCTCAGACGGGAGATTCACATTTTATCTTTTATTTCGCGGTGGTCGCGTTATTCGCTTCTGTGCTTGTCGGCTTGTGCCTGGCCCGCAAACGGAAGCATAAACTTTGGAAAACGCTCGGTACGATTTTTGTGCTTGCCATTCTATTGACAGGACTGGTCGGGTTCCCCGTGGCATATGCTGATGTTGTCGCAGAGAGCACAACCGTCACAACGCAGGCCACTGTTGCCGGGATCCTTCGTACCTTCAGTTTTGATGTTGCCTTTGACGTTGCGACCTCGGGTATTGCCCTGCAGGTTTATATTGGGAATCGGAGTTCAGTTCTGTCGGGCGCAACCATTCAGGTTCAATATGGATCCTCAACCGACTGGGTACTGAATCCGGATGGAAGCAGGTTAACCGCAATAACAGATGCAAGCGGACAAGCATTGATTTTGCTGCCGCCGGGCAGCTATAAGCTTGTAATGTTCTATCAGTCCATGAACAGGGGGAACATGCCGATTTCTGTGTCGTACGGCGTGATTGCACCGACCGAGTGGTTTGTGCCGCCAATCGCAGATTAGGGTGGGTTGCAGTTTGCGTTTTGCGCAGTCTTTGTCAAAAAATTTAAAATCTAGTGCTTCTGAACACCACCGACAGGTTGCCGATCCCTGCCGGTGGTGTTTTCGGATTTGCTATCCGATCCAATATCCGCTACAATTATAACTTAGATTGTATTTGATTTTTGATAGAAGATTGAGGAAACGGCATGCATAAAAAAAATATAGTTTGTTTGGGTTTTTTGTTGTTGTTTGTAATTTCCATTCTGCTTGCTGGCTGTGTGCCCGGCAATGCTAAAACGGAAGGAAACGGAGATATCAATAAAGTCAAAACGTTTCTCAGTTTGCAAGAAAACGGGCGGACGAACGCCGACAAACTGGGCTGGGATATTGAAGATACAGCAACATGGGAGGGCATCTGGTTCCTCAACAAGGACAGCGACCAGATCCAGATGGTCAGTCTTCCAGATAAGGGTTTGCACGGGAAGTTGGATTTATCCGGCTGTACCGAATTGATCAAAGTGAATTGCGAAAACAACAATCTGACAGGGATCGATTTGTCAGGTTGCAGCGCGCTGACCGATCTTGCTTGCGGCGGCAACCAGCTGACCTCGCTTGACCTCTCCACCAACGGGGCGCTAAAGGAGCTCGTGTGCTCCAACAATCAAATCGCGTCGCTGACCTTAACCCGCAATACAGCGCTGAATCTTCTGGATTGTAGTTCCAATGCCATCACGGCGCTGGATGTCACGAAATGCGTGGCACTCTCCACCCTGACGTGTGACAGCAATGAACTTACCACATTGGATCTGTCCCAAAATGCAAAATTGCAGTGGTTCAGCTGTGAAGAAAACGCAATGGAAGCGCTGGATGTCTCGGCAAATCCGCTGTTGACCTATTTCAGCTGTGCAAAAAATCAGTTGACAGCGATCGATATTACAATGCTGGCAGATTTGAATACTTTTTCGTGTGGTGACAATCAACTGGAAGAACTGGATGTCACGAACAATCTCAAGCTGCAACAGCTGGTTTGCGGTGGCAACCAGCTGACAAAACTGGATTTGTCCCTCAGCAGCAAACTGGAAACGCTTTACTGCAATAACAACCAGTTGACAAAACTGGACGTCTCCGCCTGTGAGATCCTAGGGTATCTGGACTGTTCCGGCAATAAAATGTGGTCCAAGGCATCGATTACCGGCCTAGATGAAGCGCGCACACAGTTGATTTTTGACCCGCAGCAATAGCAAAGCGGCGAGCGGGCTGAACTGAGAAAAAGAATAATAAAATGACCCGATAGGAGCGACTTTTACCGGTCGCTCCTATTTTTATCTATTGAATACCTGTGCAGGCGAGCGGTTCAATCAATGACTGCTGTGGTCATAAAGATGTTAGTTCCAACCATCTAGGCCAGCATATTTGCATCTCGGCAACAGTCAGGCGCTATTTATAGCTTTGCTTCGGCAGGACGAAACGATAGCACAAAAAAACTGCCCGCCCGCGTATTGCGGACAAACAGTCGTTGGTTTCTGCGTTTTCTGGAAAAACAGAAAAGCGTTGTAAGATTTCGGCTGTGAGAGACGTTTATCAGTTGTCACTTCGCATTTAAATAGGATGTATCGTTGATTTTTTTAATCCAGCGCGCGCCGCTGCTCTCCAGCCCGAGAATCGAGACACCGCCCGCCACGCCGCTGAACCGGTGTTGCATGTAGGCTGCCGGCCTGCCATTGGCCCAAAGGTAAAAAATTGCGCCGAGCGTGTCGCCGTGGGCAACGAGCATAATAGCTTTGTCTGGCTTGTCCAAAATATGTAGCAGAACATCGCGCATACGGTCTAAAAACTCGCGGTTGCTTTCCGCATCTTCCATGGCGCGATAGGCAAGGGGATCGGAACCGGGCGAAAACGGCTGTTTGTTGGCTTCAAACCAAGACTGGGTTTTTCCAACGGCGCTGCCAAGATGCTGCGGACGCAGCCCCGGCGTATGCAGCGCGGCAAAACCGAATGGCGCTCCGATAGCTTCTGCAGTCTGCACCGAACGAAGCAGATCGGATGTGTACATCAGATAATTGACGTCGCCGAGCGCCTGCTTCAGTGAGTTTCCAATGCGCGTCGCCTGTGCGCGCCCCTCTGTGGTAAGCGGCCAATCGCTCCAGGAACCGACCATGCCGTTTCGCCGATATTGTGACTCGGTTGTCTGAATGGTAATGATTGTTTTCACAACGTCTTCCTCCACCTTCGCTATTATTCTACCACATTCGATGAAAAACAGGTAGGGTTAAATACAACCAAAAGGTGAATATTTCACTGGCACAATTTCACTAAATTTCGTCCTGTATTCGCGTACGTGCTTGAAAGATGTGTTGAAAACAAGTATACTAAAAACTGAGAAAGTTTATCGATATTTTGACAGGTTGGCCAATATATATAAAACAGGCCAGACCGAAAGTATTTTAGAGGAGTGCGGAACACCTTGAGTAACGGAATTAAACTGTGCAGAAGTTGTATGAATTCGGTTCCTGCCGACGCGCAGCGGTGCCCCAATTGCGGCTATAATGGTACACAGCAAAACCAAAGCGGCAGTTTACCCATAGGGTTTCGTTTGCAGAGCCGTTATGTCGTCGGGATGCGCAGGGGAGAAGATGGCGACAGCATCAGCTATATCGGTTTTGACTGCACTTTGAATAAGCCGGTTGAAATTCGCGAGTTTATGCCGCACAACGGCTGCACGCGTGACCCCGAGACAAATGAGTTGCGTGCAAACCGCGGCGCCGAGCTGCATTATAAAACATCTTTGATGGATTTTTGTGAGCTCTATAAGAATTTGCGCAAAATTGAAGGAAATCCCGGCATCATCCGAACGAGCGATTTTTTTGAGGCAAATGCGACTGCTTATGCCGTGCTGGATGTATTTGATGGCATTACGCTGCGCGAATTTCTGTCGATGGCGGGCGGTACGATCAGCAGCGAGCAGACAATCAAATTGTTGGAGCCTGTTTTTAACGCGGTCGAGTCTATCCATGCGGTCAATCTGATTCACCGCGGGATCTCGCCGGAGACGATTTTTGTAAACCGAAACGGCGACGTGCGCCTGGGCGGCTTTGCGACATCACAGGTGCGGACGCGTGGCACCGAAGTCGCAAACCGGTTGTACAGCGGTTACGCGGCGCCGGAACAATACGCGACGACAATGTGGCAGAGCACGGCGACCGATGTTTATGCCCTCGCCGCGGTGTTTTATCGCTGCGTCACAGGCATAACGCCGCAGGATGCGGACCAGCGCCGCGGATACGATACGCTGGAGCCGATTTCCCGTGTAAAACCGGAATTGTCGGCGGCGATCTCCCGCGCGATCTCAGTGGCGATGCTCATCAATGCGCAGGAGCGCACGCAATACATAGCCGAATTCTTATCCGCGCTAAAAAACCAGTCGCCAGTTCCGGGCAATGTGTACGAAAGCAGAAGCGCGGTCGGCGCAGGTGACCCAGACGGCGACGATGAGGAACAACCCAAAAAGAAAAGGAACAAAGCCGGCGGTTATCCACAGTGGATACAGTCTTTGGGCGTTCGCAACTTCTGGATACTTGTTGCTGTTGTCGCGCTGCTTGTGATCTCTCTTTCCGCCGTAATGATTGCGACGGTTCTCAACAACCGACAGCCGCAAGAACCGGAGGAACCGGTGGTAGAGATGTATGAAGTTCCGAATTACATCAACTTTAGGATTTCGGAAGTGCAGCTCGACCGCGATAAGTTTACCTATAAAATTGAGGACGTCTACGAAAAAGGCGAGGTCAACATGATCGTCCGACAGACGCCCGATCCCGGCACAGAAGTGGAGCCGATGAGCGAGATTGTACTTTATGTCAACCGCGGAGAGCGCATTTCAATGCCGGATTTGATTGGCAAGACGGCGGAAAAAGCGAAAGCCACACTCGACGAGCTTGGCATTCCGTATGAGATCATTGAAGAGGTCACGGATGCCTACGCACCCGGTGTCGTGATAAAACAGAGTATTAAAGAAGGGGAGCAGGTTGACCCGACGACGCAAAAAGTACGGCTTACCGTTTCACGGCAGTCAGATACGGCGGATCCCGGAGAAGATGTCAGCGGCGTTGGAATCGGGCCAGGCGTTTTGCCCAATCTGACGCCAATGCAAAAAGACGCTTGGTTGATGCCGGATCAAAGACGCAGTTGGCAAATCGTGTAAAAAGAATGAAAATGGCAACGGGACACGCATATGTCCCGTTTCGCTTGTCCAACAACTCCTTATGTAAAATGCGAGAACGGCAAAATGCACAAGGCGTTCCTTTCGCCGACCGATGCAATCCCGCCCCTGTCACCCGCTTGAACTGCCCTCCGCCAAACGGACAAAGGAAGAAGCCCCTAGCGCAGAAAAAAGACGATTCACGCACTGACGTCGTTTATCGAACGGCGTCAGTGCTGTTTTAATCTGAAAGCGTTCGAAATTGTAGAAATGGATGTAATCGTTAACAAGTCGTTTTGCCTGATGAAACATCTGAATTTTGATGAGGGGCTTCGCCCAACTCCATTAAAAGAATAAAAGGCCGCGCGATGCAGGCAACAGCCTTTTCCTCGCTGAGTTTCGTTTGCTGACCTGTTATTTCATCTCCGGGGTGTGGGGCGAAGCTCTGGTTGACTGGACGGGAGGTTGGGTATTTTTCGGACATCGGATGTTTTGTACACTTTTTTCGCTGCCGGGGAAACGCGCAGGTGTCCCGCTGTTTTTGTTGATTCATGTGTTGGGTAAAATCGGTTGCAGCGACAATGGTTTCTTGAAGATAGGAACAAGCGCCGTAATGCCCAAATAGTCGTTAGGTACATGCGCCTTTTGCCGCGGCAAACAAGCGCAAATGCAGAATTCCGTGGGGTGAAGCCGTGCCGTAAAAAATGAGACGCGGAGTTCACAATGACCAGAACCGCTACTGCGCGCTGCTGTTTTAGACCAAGATATAAAAAAACACACCACTCATATACAAAGAATGGTGTGCTTCGTCATAAACGAATCAGTCGTTTACGTAAGGCAGTATCGCAATCTGTCTTGCGCGCTTGATCGCTGCGGTCAGTTCGCGCTGGTGATATGCACAGGTGCCGGTCACGCGGCGCGGCAGAATTTTGGCGCGCTCCGAGATAAATTTACGCAGACGCGCGGTATCTTTATAGTCGATGAATTCCTGCCGATCCACACAGAACTGGCAGACTTTTCTGCGCCGCTGGCGCGGGCCGCCGTTGTAGCTGTTGCTGCGGTAGGGACGATCGGAACGGTCCCCATCTGTGCGGGCCGGACGGTCTCCAGCGGGGGCATCCGGTCTGCGCGCGGGTCTTGGCGCGGAAGCGGTCTCACTGACAGTGGCCTTTTTCTCTGTTGGTTTTGCTGCTTCCGATTTTTCTTCTTTTACAGCAGTTGCAGCTGCTTCGGCCGTCTCAACAACTGCTTCTGCTTTTTTGGCAGCCGCTTTTGGCTCTGCTGTCTTTTGGGGTGCTTTCGTATCGCCTGTTGTATCCGCCGCGGGTGCGGTGTCTTCCGCCACAGCGTCTATCACTTTTTCGTTGTCTTCCATAATGTTACTCCTTATAAACTTGATCGATTAGAAGGGCAGATCATCGTCGTCTTCGATGGGAGCAAAATCGTCGTTTGCACCGGAGGCATAGCTGGGTTCCGGCAAAGCCTGTTCGCTCCGCTCAAAACCGCCGGTTGGCGCGCTGCCAGGATTTCGGCTTTCGGTGAAATAAACATTATTGGCAAGCACTTCAAATGCTTTTCGATTTTTGCCGTCCTTGTCGGTGTAGCTGCGTGTTTGGATGCTGCCTTCCACCGCCATCATCTGGCCTTTTTTAAAGTATTTGCAGATAAATTCCGCAGTGTTGCGCCAGGCCACGACATCGATAAAATCGGTCTGGCGGTCGGCGCCCTGTTTCACGTAGGATCGATTGACCGCCAAAGTAAACGTTGTAACAGAGACGTTGTTTGTCGGTGTGCGACGCAGCTCGGGATCTGCGGTTAAGCGACCCATCAATGCAACCTGGTTTAACATGCTTGTGCGTCCTCCTACTGTTTTTTGTTATGCCTGTTTGCGGACAATAATATTGCGCAACACGCCGTCGGTGATGTTGTAGATACGTCCGAGTTCTTTCGGAAAATCGGGATCACTTGTAAAGTCAACCTTCACATAATACCCATCGTTTTCCTTGTTGATCTCGTACGCCAGTCTACGCTTGCCCCACTCATCTACCGACTCCACAGTGCCGTGCTCGGCGATCAAACCGGTAAATTTCTCTACCATAGATTTGGTCGCTTCCTCGCCAAGTTTTGTGCTGAGTACCATGATGGTTTCATAGCTTGCTGACATTGTATACCTCCTTCTGGACATATGGCCCGCAGGGCGGGCAAGGATGCGCTTTGCAATCGACAAAGCCTTATAATTATATCAATACATATAAGGGCTGTCAAATCCTTTTTGCAAGCAGAGTTTGTAAAGAACGTTCACGCTGCGCGGTCTGCCAAACAATAGCGAAGGAACGTCCGAAACTTTACAATAGGACATAAAACGTCTCCAAAAGTGCAGTTACACACGGTCCATAAATGCAATCTGCAATTCACGTTCTTCCCGCACTTTTTCAAAATCGCCCGGATACAAGAGATTGATTGTAACAACCGCGTATTCCGAAGCGATCAATGGATGCCACCGAACATGGGGCGTCGCCGCAACTTGTCCCATTGCCCGCAGCGCTTTTATCTTTACGGGCGCTTTTTCTTCGCGCGCAAGATCGTTGATTTTTCCGGCAATTTCCAAGGCATCCCGAACGCTTGCCTGTCCAGTTTTCCATCTTTTGATAACAGAAAAACATCGGTCAATCACACTGGAACGCTCCAAACCGCCGATCTTTAAAATGTGTTCTGCGAGCAAGAGCGCATAGTTTGAAAGTTGCAGGTGCGTCTTCGTCTCACCGCACGCAATCAAATTGTTTTTGAGGGATGGAATATCGTCAATCGTTCGAATCAGCCGGGAATTCGCATATGCCACAAAGGTAAATCCGTCTTTGATTATCTTTCCCATGCAGTAACCTCACATCCAAGGTGCGTGTGAAACGTGAAGGTCTATTGTTCTCCCGCTTCCGCAAAGCAAAGGCAGCGCGTCATCCGGTCTTTTCCTACAATCGTATTTGGGAAAATTTTCTGTGCCGATGCAACCTCGGCTTCGGGGTTCTCGAGTGCAGGGGAAAAATGGGTCAGCCATAGTTCTTTAACCGCGCCGTCACGCGCAAGGGTTGCCGCTTCTGAAAACAGCATATGTTTGTGCTTTTTCACCTGCGGCAATTGGGCGTCGTCGCCATACAGTCCCTCGCAGATAAAAAGGTCGGATCCCCGAATGAAATCCGGGATTGCGGGAATCGGACGCGTATCCGTGATATAACTGATTTTCAGTCCTTTCCGGGACGGACCAAGCACGAGATCGGGCGTATATTCCTTGCCATCAAACCTGGCGACCTGCCCCGTCTGCAGCGTCTTCCAGATCTGCAGCGGGATGCCAAGTTCGGTGGCCCGCAGTGCGTTAAACTTGCCGGGCCGCGCAACGGTGAGGCTGTAACCGAGGCAATTGAGATTGTGATTGAGCGGCAAGGAAGAAAGCGAATAGGCCGGCAGCTGCACAGTGGATTGCTTGTGGACTGGCAGTTCGAGTATTTGCAGCGGAAACGGGAGAACGGGCGCAAGCACACAGAGGCTGTCCACCACATGTTTTAGACCAACCGGCCCAAGAATAAAAAGCGGTTCCGTGCGGTTTGCATTCCCGATGGCTAACAGCAACCCGGGCAAACCAGCGATGTGGTCTGCATGCACATGGGTTATACAAATGGCGTCGATGCGTTTGTACCCCCAGCCGAGCTGCCGCAGCGTCACCTGCGTGCCTTCGCCGCAATCCATCAACAGCATGCTGCCATTGCGGCGCACGATCATTGCGGTCAAAAATCGGTCGGGAAGCGGCAACATGCCGCCGGTGCCGAGCAAACATACTTCTATCATAGGTTAACCTGTCGTTTTTTGTTTTGGATACATCTAGGATTATTTTATCGCATTTAACCCGGTTTGGCTATGCTTTGCTAAAATAAACCGGCAGCGAAAGGCACGCTGCCGACGGTTTATAATTCTTCAATTTCACGTAATACTAAAACAAATATTGCAGTGGAACATGACGCCACGATACTCGTTTTCAAAATGCGCCGCACTTGCGCTTTTGATTGCAGGGATTTTAAAAGCGTGTCGATTGTCGACACGCTTCTGGCGGCTAGAGATGCAGTTGCCGCAAATACTGTTTAAATTCATCTTTCAGTTCCGGATGCTGCAGTGCCGTCTGTATCGTGGCCTCCAAAATGCCAAGCTTATTACCCATATCATACCGGGTACCGTCAAAATCAACACCGATCGCGCCGCCGCTGCGCGCCAGGATGCCGATGGCGTCGGTCAATTGAATCTCCCCGCCCGCGCCCGGCGGCAAACGTTCCAAAACACCAAAAATATCGCTGGTCAGAATCACGCGGCCAAGAATGGCAAACAAAGAAAGCACTTGGTCAGGCATCGGCTTTTCGACCATATCGTCGACATGATATAACTTGTCACGAATGGGCTGGACGCGCAAAGAAGAGTATTTTTGAATCTGCTGTACCGGCACCTCTTTAATGCCAAGTGTGGGGCGTTGGTATTCGTGAAAGACATCGATCAACTGTTTTGTGACCGGGACGTCTGAGAAGATGACATCGTCGGCGTACAACACGGCGAACGGTTCGTCGCCGACAAAGGTTTTGGCGCAGTAGATCGCGTGTCCCAGTCCCAGCGTGGCCTGTTGCCGAATATACGAAATATTAGCGAGCTCTGCGGGCGCAATGACACTCTCCAACAGAGATTGCTTTTCCGGGGAATCCAGCGTTTTTTCCAACAAAGGCATGCGGTCAAAATGGTCCTCGATCGCGGATTTGCCGCGGCTGGTGATGATGAGGATATCCTCAATACCGGCAGCGACCGCCTCCTCCACAATGTACTGAATGGCGGGCTTGTCCACAATCGGCAACATTTCCTTTGGGATCGCTTTTGAAGCCGGCAGTACGCGTGTGCCGAGTCCCGCCGCAGGGATCACAGCTTTTTTGACCTGCATAGCCACATTCCTCCGTTTACCGCTTCTGCCGCAGTTTTTCTATTTTTAATAGATGAACATTGAAAGCATCATCAGTATGGCAACAATACAAAACGGAACAAGAACGGCGAGCATGCTCGGGCCGGACACACGTTCCAACATGCCCTGATACTCCTGCTCGGTCGCAGATTTTACTTTCAAAGAGTGAATCCGTTTCGCCGATGTCTTGCGATAGAGCCGCACGGCGTACAGCCCCCACATAAAATTAACGGCCAATCCCATCACATAGGTTATGTTCTGGATTGACATCCAAAACGCCGTATTTAAGCCGGTGATGAACCCGAGTTCCGAAAACCCCAACAAAATCGATGGAATGCCAAAAACAAGAGACGCGAAAAAAGCCAACATCGCGGGCACCCATAACTTGCGATATAAAAAGTAAAGCACGGGGAAAAGCATCGCGCTTGCGGTAAAAAATGTTTTGCGGCCGGTGTCATCCTGCAGCTGGAAAAACGTCAGATAATAGGCGCTGCGATTGCCGATGTATTTGAGCCAGTCGGTGATCGGGATACCGTCGAATTCTTTCGATTTTACCATTCGGGCAAGGTAGTCCTGCGGCGATGCAATCTCGTCATCCTGTTGCATCATGAAAGGCGCAAACGGCGGCCGCTCGCCAGGCGCATCTGGTGTGTGCGCCAGACGCTGTTGCTGATGTTGCGCCAACTGGTTGCCACAATAGTTACAAAAAGTGCTGTCGGCGGAAACAACATGCCCACAGCTTGGGCAAACGGTTTGCGCAGGTGTCGCTGACTTTGCCTCCACATGCGCTGCCTGCCAGTCGTAACCCTGCGCATGTTTTGTCGCGTTGGCGCAAGCGCCGTGTTCCAGATAGCACGCGCGGTGATGCGGCGTACCACAATCGGGGCAGACGGCAATGTCGTCACCCTGCGTGAATCTTTTCTGACAATACGGACAGTTATTACCAGTATAATCGAACATGTTCTCTTCCTTTTTTTCCGACAATCTTACGTAATTACTATATACTAATTTTACAGTATAGTCTACCAAAAAACAAAAGACAATGCATGAAGGCAATGAAAACAAATGATGCACAAGATTGCCTGTCTGCGGTCCGCATTGAGTTTTATGCACGCATGCGATATAATGAAATTCGAAAAAATATGAGGTAACAGCATGATCATTGTTGACGATTACAACCAGCGGCTCGAAGCGGCCGATCAAGAGATCGCAGATATCCTGAAAGCGCTGAATTTAGAAGCGGCACAAAAAGAATTGACGGAAATTGAAGCGCAGACGTCCG
Source organism: Oscillospiraceae bacterium (assembly GCA_031547945.1). Lineage (GTDB taxonomy): Bacteria > Bacillota > Clostridia > Oscillospirales > Ruminococcaceae > JAVBRN01. Next base: position 306,019 of record JAVBRN010000003.1, read on the forward strand.
ACCCGGATTTCTGGAGCAAGCCGGATACCGGCAGGGAATTGCTTTCGCGCCAGAGCGCGCTCAAGGCGAAGCTTGCGGATGCGGCCGCGCTGCGGGAGGGCCGCGACGATGTGGCGACGCTTATTGAAATTGCCGTTGAGGCGGGCGACGAGAGCATGGCGGCCGAAATTGAGCAGACGCTTGCGGCGCTCGAAAAACAGGTGGAACAGCAGCGGCTAAGCACGCTGCTCACCGGTGAATACGACAAAAACAACGCGATTTTAACCTTTCACGCGGGCGCGGGCGGCACAGAAGCGCAGGATTGGGTCGAAATGCTATATCGTATGTATACGCGGTTTGCGCCGACGCACAATTTTAAAGTAAAAGTGTTGGATTATCTGGACGGCGACGAGGCCGGCATCAAGAGCGCATCTATCCTGGTGGAGGGGCACAATGCCTACGGCTACCTGAAATCAGAAAACGGTGTGCATCGGCTGGTGCGGGTCTCGCCGTTTGATTCTTCGGGCCGACGGCATACGTCGTTTGCATCGCTCGAGGTTATGCCGGAAATCAGCGATGATATCATGATTGATATCCGCGACGAAGATTTAAAAGTGGATACCTACCGTTCGGGTGGCGCGGGCGGCCAGCATGTCAACAAGACGGAATCAGCCATCCGCATTACGCATATTCCAACAGGCATCGTTGTCGCCTGCCAAAACGAGCGCAGCCAGCATCAAAACCGCGAGGTCGCGATGAAGATGCTGAAATCCAAGCTCATCCGCATCAAAGAACAGGAGCACCTGGACCGTATCGAAGATATCAAGGGCAATCAGATGGAAATTGCCTGGGGGTCGCAAATCAGGAGCTATGTATTCATGCCATATACGCTGGTGAAAGATCACCGCACCAACTTTGAACAGGGGAACGTCAATGCGGTTATGGACGGCGACCTGGATGGTTTTATCAACGCCTATCTCGTCATGAAGAGCCGCGAGAATAACAATTAGACTGGTTTGCCCAAGCGTCTGCAACACAAACAGCCGCCCATGCCCGACCAGTTGGCGATTTCCACGGATGCAGTGGGTACAAATCGGGGAGGCATATATTTCATTGTCGGCAGTATTCTTTTTGTGCTTTCATTGCCCGGCGGTTCGCGTGTGGTGGCTTGCGCTTTTGTTTTTTGTCTAATCGATCGGCAGCGGTTTCTATTATATATCTTATATAGTGGTCTTCGCTGGAAATTGTAATGGATCGCAATCGCATCACTTATTTTCCGGCAAATGGAATCACCAAAACAGGATGCCTTTTCTGATGTTGCCCGCGCTACGATTCGTAGCAAAGGGACGGGCAAGGGATATAACGCATTCGGAAACCTTGGTTACGATTCCTGCGCTTCACAGTGCCGGACACTTTTGACAGCGAGAGTTGCGCGGAAGAATTGTTCGCAGTGACGCATCTTAAAAATCGATAGAGCAAAAGAATGAGGCATGCCTTATGGAAAAGAGCAAAGGTCAACAGCGAATCCGGCAGATGGTTTATGCGGCGGTGATTGCGGCCGCCTATACGACGCTCAGCATGGTGCTCGCGCCTATCTCGTTCGGATATATTCAGTTCCGTGTGGCGGAAGCACTGGCGATTTTGCCGGTCTTCGGCCCGAGCGCGATCTGGGGCCTAACCCTTGGCTGTGCCATCACCAACCTGATCGGCATGAGCACCGGCGCCAACTTTCTGGGCCTGCTTGACGTCTTTGTGGGCACCCTGGCGACGCTTTTTGCGGCCACAGTGACCTATCTGTTACGGAACCGTCGCTGGAAGGGCCTGCCGGTGTTGTCTTCGTTGCCGCCCGTCTTGTTCAACGCCGTGTTTATCGGCGCGGAATGGTGCTTTGTGGCAACGGGACGGCTGTTCACATGGGCATTCTTTTCGTTCGCCGGATTTGTTGCGCTGGGACAGCTGGGCGCCTGTGTGGTTCTGGGGCTGTTGCTTTATGCGGCGCTCGAAAAAACACATGCGTCAAGGTTTCTGCGGCAACTGTAAAATATGTGCGCTGGTTTATTTTCGTTCTTTTCCACCAACATAACGTCAGATTGATAAAGTCCAAGGTAATTGGATCTTGCATTTAGAAATGGATCGGTAACAAAAAAAGACGGATGGCAACCCGAAAACGGGATGGGCGACGTCTCTAAATAAATGGAGCGGCAGTGAGAGCAGCCGCCGTCGATTCGTTCATTTATGGACGGGCGTATTTGCGCGCGATTCTTTATGGCGAGGTGCACTGTGTTTCAGATTCGATATGTTTCCGAGGCAGATAGGGCTTTTTGGTTCTCGCCGTATAGACAGATAAGTGAGCGGGAGTTTTTATTAAAAATCCGAGACAAACGAGGTTATGTCGTCAGTGATGCGGACAAACCGATTGGCATCTTGCGGTATAACCTGTTCTGGGATATGATACCCTTTCTTACCCGCATTCACCTGGAAGAATCTTATCGCGGAAAAGGATTCGGCAGCCAGGCGGTATTATACTGGGAAAGCGAAATGCGGGAACTTGGCTATTGCATGGTTATGACGTCCACCCAGGTTGACGAGCAGGCACAACACTTTTACCGAAAGCTTGCATATCAAGATAGAGGCGGCCTTTTTTTAGACAATACGCCGTTTGACCAACCACAGGAACTGTTTATGATAAAAATTTTTTAGCGGTCTGCATGGACACAACCTATCAAAACAGGCATGTGGAATGATCACCTGCCATTTACAGGGGATCAATTTGTTGCGTTATGCGCTGGTTCGTGTGTCAACAATTTGGATGTAAATACAAGATAGATCTCGAAATGGGTATACTAGTTATTAAACATTTTTTCTCGCCCGATTTTGCGATTTTGAATTGGAAAAATAAGCGAAATTCCGAAAAAACAAGAGGAATAGAAAGATATTCAGAGAGAAAGCTGTCTTGTGTCGCAAATATAACAGCATGTCGCAAAATAGCAGATTTCTTTACGATTTTTTCAAACTCTTGACAAAAACAGAAAAGCTCTTTATATTTGTATCATTGTCGATTCCGGTCGGCAAGACACCCGATGTGCGACACCCCTGCTGTAGCCGGTTTTTTAACTGGTGTAACAAACCTTTTTGCGGGGTAGAGGTGGCCGGCATCGCTCGTCACAGATTGTGAAAAAAGGCGAGATTATTAACGTTGAAACAAACAGTGTCTGCGTTCTAGTGTTGTCCCATCTTTGCGAACCGACATCCAAACAAACATAGTGTTGTCTGGAATAAGGAGGTACAGGGTTCGCAGCCCCAATCATGCGAAGCGTGGGGGCGCCGCAAAGCAAAACTTTGAGGAGAAGAGGAGAAACACAAAGCAGGCGGAAATTTTGTGTGACGCACAAAATGAAGCGAAGCGCAGTTTGCGACGACGACCGCAAAGGGGTAATGAAATGGAAGACAATGTCATTGTGCGCCTCGAAAACTGTTCCAAAGCGTTTGAGGGCGAGGCGGTACTCAGAGACCTAAGCCTGGATATCCACGACGAGGAGTTTGTTACGCTCCTTGGGCCGTCCGGCTGTGGTAAAACCACAACTTTACGCATTATCGGCGGTTTTTTGACTCCGGATAGCGGCAAGTTGTTTTTTAATGGCAAGGATATCACCGACCTGCCGCCTTACAAACGCGAGGTCAACACGGTGTTTCAGCGCTATGCACTCTTTCCGCATCTCAACGTGTTTGAGAACATTGCGTTTGGTCTGCGCCTAAAGAAGACAGCCGAGCAGGAGATTAAAGAGCGCGTGGCGGAGATGATCGATCTGGTCAATCTGCGCGGGTTCGAATCGCGCAATGTTTCCAGCATGTCCGGCGGTCAGCAGCAGCGGGTTGCAATTGCGCGCGCGCTTGTCAATCAGCCGCGTGTTTTGCTGTTGGACGAGCCGCTTGGCGCGCTCGACCTCAAACTGCGCAAAAATATGCAGGTGGAGCTCAAGCGCATTCAACAACTTCTGGACATCACCTTCATTTATGTCACGCACGACCAGGAAGAGGCGCTCACGATGTCCGACACCGTCGTTGTGATGAACGAAGGCGTCATCCAGCAGGTTGGGTCGCCAACTGATATTTACAACGAACCCAACAACGCGTTTGTCGCGGATTTTATCGGCGAGAGCAACATCCTCGACGGCATCATGCACGAGGATTTCCTGGTACAGTTCGCGGGCGAAAAATTCAAATGCGTCGACAAAGGTTTCAATAAAGATGAATTCGTCGATGTCGTCGTGCGCCCCGAAGACGTCACGATTACAAAAGTGGACAAAGGCGACCTCTGGGGCGTGGTTAACACTGTTGTATTCAAAGGCGTTCACTATGAAATCATGGTGGAACAGGCGGGCTATACCTGGAAGGTGCACTCCACAAAATACGCAGAGCCGGGCGCGCAGGTCGGCATGCAGATCGGACCGGAGGACATCCACATCATGAAACGGATGGTGGAAGTCCAATGAAATTGAAAACAAAAGTCGCGAGTGTGCCGTACGTTATCTGGATGGTGATTTTTATCGTCCTGCCGCTCGCCATGGTCGGGTACTATGCGCTGACCGACAGCGACGGTCGGTTTACATTGGAGAATCTCTTTAACATCGGGCAGTATACGTCCTCGTTTGCCCAGTCGATTTGGCTTGCGCTCATCGCGACGACGATCTGTCTGCTGCTCGCGTTTCCGCTGGCCTATCTGATCTCCCGCATGCGCGGCGCGCGGCAGTCGCTGATGATTATGCTGATCATGCTGCCGATGTGGATCAATTTTTTGCTGCGCACCTATGCGTGGGAGACGCTACTTGAAAACAACGGCATCATCAATTCACTGCTCGGCCTTGTTGGCATCGGCCCGATCCAAATGATCGGCACGCAGGGCGCAGTTGTGCTCGGCATGGTTTATAACTATCTGCCGTTTATGATTCTGCCGCTCTACTCGGTCATGACCAAAATTGACGACTCGATCATCAACGCGGCAAAAGATCTTGGCGCGAACATGTGGAAGGTCACGTCAAAAGTGATTTTGCCGCTTTCTGTGCCCGGCATCACAACCGGCATTACGATGGTGTTTGTGCCTTCGATCAGTACCTTTGTCATCTCGCAGATGTTGGGCGGCGGCAACGTCAACCTCATCGGCGACCTGATCGACCTGCAGTTTCTTGGGCCGTCCTACAATCCACACCTGGGCTCGGCGATGGCGCTCGTGCTCATGGTGATCGTGCTGCTCTGTATGAGTATCGCCAACCAGTTTGACGATGCGGAAATGGAGGAGATGCTGGTATGAAAAGGACAAACACTGCCTCCAGACTCTATATTGTTTTGGTATTCCTGTTTCTTTACTTGCCCATTTTTGTGCTGATGTTTTTCTCGTTCAACGCGGGCAAAAGCCGCAGCCACTTTTTGGGATTTTCGTTCAAATGGTATGAACAACTGTTTCAAAACGGCGCGATACTCAACGCGCTCGGCGTCACGCTTCTCGTGGCGGCGATTTCTTCCGTGGTTGCAACCGTTCTCGGCACCGCGGCAGCCGTCGGCATGAGCGGGATGCGGCGCTTTGGCCGTATGACGATCATGAACATCACCTATGTGCCTGTTGTCAACCCGGAGATTGTCACCGGCGTTTCCATGATGCTGTTGTTTGTGGTGTTCCGCAGTATCTTCGGCAGTTTCAATATGGGGCTGGGCACCTTGATCATCGCGCATATCACGTTTAATGTTCCTTATGTTATTTTTTCGGTGAGTCCGAAATTGCGCCAGATGGACAAGAGCCTGTACGACGCGGCGCTTGACCTTGGCTGCAGCCCGATGCAGGCTTTCTTTAAAGTGGTGGTGCCGGAGATCATGCCCGGCATTTTGACCGGCTTTTTGATGTCGCTGACCTATTCGATCGACGACTTTGTGATCAGCCACTTTACGGCCGGCACCGTGCAGACGCTGCCGATTGCGATCTTTTCGATGACCCGCCGCAACGTGAGTCCCGAGATCAACGCACTGTCAACCATTTTGTTTATCACTGTGCTGAGCATCCTTTTGATCATGAATATTCGGGATATCCGCGGCGAAAAGAAGATTGCAAAGGAGGCGCGGCTATGAAACGTGTGGCTTGTTCTGCAATGATTTTATTGTTATGTATATCCTTTGCACTTGCGAGCTGTGGCACAAGCGAAGGCGCGCCAAGTACAGGCGTCACGATCGAAGTGTACAACTGGGGCGAATATATCGCGGACGGTTCGGACGAATCGCTCGATGTCATCGCGGAATTTGAGCGCCAGACCGGCATCACGGTACACTACACAAACTTCGCTTCCAACGAAGAAATGTATACGAAAATTGCCGAGGGCGGCGTACAATACGATGTCATCATTCCATCCGACTATATGGTCGCGCGCATGATTCAGGATGAGATGGTCGAGCCGCTTGATTACAGCAATATCCCCAACGCAAAGTTGATCGACGACGCGTTTCTCGGGTTGGAGTACGATCCGCAGGACACCTATTCGGTGCCGTACATGAGCGGTATTGTAGGAATTGTCTACAATAAAACAATGGTCAACGGACCGATCACATCCTGGAACGACCTGTGGGACGAGCAATACAAAGGCAAAATCCTGATGTTTAACAACCCGCGCGACGCATTCGGCATTGCACTCATGCTGCTGGGGTATTCCTCGAACACAACCGATCCGGAAGAACTCGCCGAGGCCGCGGAAAAACTCAAAGAGCAGAAGCGGCTGGTGCAGGCGTACGTGATGGATGAGATCTTTAACAAAATGGAGGGCGGTGAAGCCGCATTGGCGCCCTATTACGGCGGCGATGCCCTCACAATGATGGCCGAAAACCCAGACCTCGCTTTCGCGATCCCAAAAGAGGGCACCAACTATTTCGTGGACGCGATGGTCATCCCGAAAGGTACCAAGCATAAGACCGAGGCCGAGATGTTCATCAATTTTATGTGCGACCCGGAGATTTCAGCGGCAAACGCGGATTACATCGGCTATTCCACGCCCATTTCCGAGGCGCGCGATCTGCTGGAACTCGATGCGGAATCATACGCGATCGCGTATCCCGACGACGAGGTCATGGCGCGCACCGAGGTGTTCAAACACCTGCCCGACCAGACCAATGAACTGATGAGCCAATACTGGATCGACATCAAAAGCTACAGCGAGAACACCAACCAATGGATTGCGCCGGTATTTCTGCTGGCGGCGCTGGCGGCCGCGATTGTGATCATGGTGGTACGCTCCCGCAAACGAAAACGAGCAATCTACTGATAAAAAGAATGATAGGGCGCCGGCAGAGATTCTCTGTC
>JAVBRN010000008.1:0-19099 GCA_031547945.1 Oscillospiraceae bacterium
GGAAATTTTAAGCTGCGTCGCCACCTGCTGCTGCGTCAAAGGCTGATCGGTGTCCAGACCAAAGCGCATATAGATCACCTGCTTTTCGCGGCCGTGCAATAAACGTTCAACGGCATCGCGCACTTGGGAAAGGTTAAAGCGATGCTCGTAATCGTCGCTGATGTCTGTTTCATCGCTGATCACATCCAGGATTGTAAGGGAGTTCCCCTCGCTGTCTGTGTCGAGCGGATCGTTGATATACATGGTATTTTGCGTTTTGCGCGCGGCGCGAAACTGCATCAGCACTTCATTTTCAATGCAGCGGGACGCATATGTTGCAAACCGGACGCCTTTGCTATAGCGAAAGGTATCCACAGCTTTGATCAAGCCGATGGTGCCGATTGAAATCAAATCATCCTGGTCGTTTGCGGAAGTATAATATTTTTTGATGATGTGCGCGACCAGCCGCAAATTGTGATTGATGAGCGAATCACGCGCCGCGCGGTCGCCGGCTGCCATGCGTTCAAAGCAGGTCTGTTCATCTTTGGCGGACAGTGGACGTGGAAAGCTGCTTTGCGCAAGATGCAGCGATACATACAACAGATGTTGCAGTACAAATTGAATCAAATCAAACATGTGGCACACCCCCTCGATTATTCTTATGCCGCGCATGGCGGAAGTTGCCGGATATTTTTCGCACATTTATTGCGTGCTCTGTATATCCTTTGCAACGTTATAATTTGAGCGCAAAAATTCCCGCATCCAACAGGAGCCGTGCCGGAACAAACGAAAATCTTTGCGTCTTGAAAAATCTCGAAAGGACGGAAGTGATATACAAGCCGTTGAGAATGATTCCCGGTTTGTAATAGGAAAGGTCTAAAAGTGCTGACGGAAAGGATCATTGCCATTTTGGTAAAGCTTGTCGATTAGATGCCGTGGCTGCGAAATTCTACGGCGACTGCGCATCCAATTCTTCGATTTCGGCATCGTGTGAAAACGGACAGAGAAACGAAAATGGCTGAAATTGACAAAACTCAAATGCACCCGGCGACGCCGGGGGCTCAGGCTGTCAAAGAATCCGGGAAGCGAAAAAAGTGCACAAAAATAACCGACGGCCGATAAATACCCACCCCTGGGCTTTGCACCAAACCCATGGAAGAAAATAAAAGCCGTCGGATACCGGGAACTGCCGTTGCTACGTTGGTTTCCGTTCATCGACCTGCCATTTCATCTCAGGGGTGTGGGGCGAAGCCACACATCAATCGGATGGCTGAGCGGGATTGCCGAGGCAGACGAACGGACGCCTTGTGCATTTTGGCGTTCTCGCGTTTTATATAAGGATTTTTTGACACACTGAAGCCCCCGGCATTGCCGGGGGCGAAAAACTGAATACTGCGGTTGCATCGAGTCGAAAGGGCAACTATAATAAAGTCAAATCTACAAACATAAGAGGAAGAAAAAATGAATGGATTTGGCGCCCTGATGCACCGCATGAACTATATTAACCGCTGGGGCTTGATGCGCAACTCGCGCGCGGAAAGTCTGGCGGAGCACGCGCTGTGCACCGCGTATATTGCGCACATCTTGGCATGTATTGCAAACGTGCGCTATGGCGCGGATGTCAATCCGGAACATGTGGCGTGCGCAGCGCTCTATCATGACGCGAGCGAGATCATGACCGGCGATATGCCAACACCCGTGAAATATGGCAACGACAATATGCGCGACGAATATAAGAAAGTGGAAAAGGTAGCGCAGCGCCATATTATCTCGATGCTGCCCAATGATCTTTCTGCGGCGATTGCCCCGGCGATTACGATGGAAACGCTAGGCGAACGAGAGCGAAAACTCGTGAAAGCGGCGGACAAATTATGCGCGCTCATCAAATGCATAGAAGAGGAGAACAACGGCAACACCGAGTTTGCGAGCGCCAAACAAAGCACACTTGAAATACTGCGAAGCGACCCCTTGCCGGAGACAGCCTATTATCTTGAGGAGTTCATCCCGGCCTACGCGCTGACATTGGACGAATTGATGGTGTTGTAGCCATCTATGAAAGTGACGGGGATCGCCGATAAAGCGCGGTCGGACAAAGGCCGGAAGAACATTGTCTTCCGGCCTTTACGCTTGTGTAAATGATTGTTGTGATCTAGTTAGGCAGAAACCTGTTCCCAACGCTCGCACAGCGCATTTCCAATCAGCTGGTGGCCTGCCGCGTTGGGATGCATGCCGTCCGCGCAGAGGTAATCCTCATAATGAATTTTTTCTAAAAACGTTTGCCGGATATCTATCAGCGGCACTTCTTTTTCGATGGCCAAATGACAGATCGCAAGATTATAGCGTTCCTGCCAGCGATAGGTATAGTATTCGTCGTCGCCCAGCCAACGGACAATCGCTTCTTTGTCCAGCCCCTGCGAGATCCAGCTGACAAACCGCGGCGCATGCAGCGGCGGGATGGTCAGCAACACCGGTTTTCCGCCGTCGGCGCGAATGTCGTCAATCAGAGCACCATATTCGGTTTCAAATGCCTGCGGCGCAACATTGGGAAAGTGCGTGCCGTCGGGGTCTTTGGAAATCTCGTCCCAGTGGAAGTCGCAGTCGTTTCCGCCAAATTCGAGAATGACGTTGCGGTAGCCGGCAAGCTCTCCCGTATGCTTTTGCAAGAGCTCTTTCACCTTATAAATGGTGGAGCCAAACCGCGAATAGTTTTTGACCACAAAACCGGTCGCGCGTTCAAACACATTTGCGCAACACTCTTTTGCCAGAATATATTTCTGTTTGACGGCGTCATAGATAACGCCTTTGGCGATTGAGTCACCAAATACACAAAATGATGCCACAGTGATTGCCCCCCTATTATCTATATACTCCTATTTTCAGTATATAGAGATAGATATAAACAAATCAAGAACAAACGTGTCGAATATCGGTTACAAATTGGTAAACAACGCATAGCACACGACGCTGTTCGGCGATTTTGATAGTTTACTCAACGCTTGGTTCAGACTCGATTGCGCACGCCAGTACACGCGCAATAAAGCGATCCAAATCCGCGGGCGTACACAACGTATTTGTGGAAGCGCGCAGTGCCGCCGCGCCGCGCAGTCCTTTAATATACCATGCCGCGTGCTTGCGCGCTTCGCGCAACGCAATATACTCGCCCTTGTCTTCACACATCCACTGCACCTGCGCGCGCAGCGCGTTCATGCGCTGTTGCAGCGGTGGCAAAGGCGGCACCGCGCAGCCGCTCAACGCTGCGTTGACCTGTTCGAATATAAACGGATTGCCAAGCGCGCCGCGCCCGATCATAACGGCGTCGCAGCCGGTGACCTCAAACATGTGCAATGCTTCGGCGGGCGAGGTAATGTCGCCATTGCCGACTACGGGGACCGAAACCGCACGCTTGGTGTCGCGGATCACCGCAAGGTCGACAGGCGGTTGATACATACGGTCGCGCGTGCGGCCATGCACCGTGATCCACGCGGCACCCGCCTGCTCTAAATGGGGCGCGAGTAGAGGCGCGGTTGTTTCGTGGTAACCGGCGCGAATTTTGACAGACACCGGAACCGTGACGGTGTCGCACACAGCGCGCACGATCGCCGCGGCGAGATCCGGCGTCAGCATCAGGGCACTGCCCGAGCCGTTGGATGTGATTTTCGGCGTGGGGCACCCCATGTTGATATCGATAAAATCGGGATGCCGTTCCTGTTCCACACGCGCCGCCGCCTGCGAAAAAACAGCGGGATCATACCCGAACAATTGCACGCCGAACGGGCGCTCCTGTTCTGTGAAATCCATAAGCAGAGGTGTTTTTTTGTCGCCCATGGTCAGCGCTTTTGCGCTGACCATCTCGCTTGTGCAAAACGCCGCGCCGTGCATACGGCACAGCCGGCGGAAGGCGCTGTCGGTCGCGCCGGCCATTGGCGCGAGAGAAGCGGCATGTTCGATTGAGAAGGGAAGTGTGCGCAAATCGGTACTATCCTTTGCTGTTGTATTGACGAATATTGTACCATACTTGCCGGTGGTTGTGCTATAATAAAACGGTTATAGAACAGGAAGCGGGCGAAAAGCCCGCGCATCGCGCGGGAGCAAACGGTGCGCCGTTTGCTGCATGTGTAACATGCCTTTTCGCCCCAAAAAAGCTGCGCAATTTTCAAGACAAGGAGCAGGCAGATGAAACTGATGTGCATCGACGGCAACAGCGTCTTTCACCGCGCGTTTTACGCGATTAAACTGCTGACAACCAAAGACGGCCGCTATACCAACGCGGTCTATGGTTTTATGGCGATGTTTATCAAACTGTGCGACCAGTACAAACCGGACGCGGTCGCAATCGCGTTTGATCTGCCTGGCAAGACATTCCGACACGAACAATATACAGACTATAAAGCGACCCGCAAGGGCATGCCGCCCGAACTCGCGGAGCAGTTGCCAACGTTGAAAGAGCTGCTTGGCAACCTGGGATATACGATTGTAACATCACAGGGTTACGAGGGGGACGACATCCTGGGCACCTTTGCACACGCCTGTACCGCGCGCGGTGAGGACGTGTGGATTGCCACCGGTGACCGCGACAGCCTGCAGCTCGTCGGCGATCATGTGAAAGTGCTGCTGACGACGACAAAAATGGGGCGCGGCGAGACCAATGAGATCGACACGCAGGCAATATGGGAGCAATACGGCGTCTCGCCCAAGCAATTGATCGACGTCAAAGCGTTGATGGGGGACAGCTCGGACAATATTCCGGGCGTTAGCGGCATTGGCGAAAAAACTGCGCTTGCGCTCATCCAGGAATTCGGTTCGCTTGAAGGTGTCTACGCCAACATCGACGCGCCGAGCATCAAACCGGGCGCGCGGCAAAAACTGCTCGCGGACAAAGAGAAAGCGTATATGAGCCGGACGCTCGCGACCATCTGTACCGATGTGCCGATCGACACCGAGGCGGTGCACTATGTGAAGACGGCGGGCGATCCCGCCGCAGCAACCGCGTTGCTGGGTGAGTTGGAGATGCACTCTCTGATTGGCAAACTGCCCGGATTGCAACAGCAGCAGATGGCGCTGCCCTTGGATATCCAAAGCGACGGCGTGCCGCACGCGCAGCTTACATCGCTTACGGCGGATGAACTCGCAAAGATGCAAAAGATTTATCTATATGCCGCTTCGTTTGGCTATTACGCATCCTTTGGCGAAAAGGCCTACCGGCTCGACCGCGATTCGCTGCGGATGGTGCTGACGTCTGAAATTGAAACATATTGTTATGATGCAAAACGACTTTATCACGCCGCGATGGACGGCGGCTATGCGGTGCGGGGCATCGTGTTTGATCTCATGCTGGCCGCGTATCTGCTGAGCCCAGCATCCGCGAGTTACGCGCTAGACCGGCTCGGCGGCGAATACCGTGCGGCACCGCGCTTCCTCTGCGATGTGGAGGAGCTTGGCTTGCTCGAGCCGCTTTGCAAAAAGCTGGCGGCGCTCCTGGAAGAACAAAATATGCGCACGCTGCATGATACAATTGAACTGCCGCTCGCGCGTGTTCTGGCGCAGATGGAGAACCGCGGTTTTCTGCTGGACATCGCTGGGCTGGAGGCGTTTGGCGAAGAGCTGCGCAATCAGGTGGAGCGGGAACAGAATGAGATTTACGCAATGGTTGGCCATACGTTCAATTTAAACTCGCCGCGCCAGCTGGGAGAGGCGCTGTTCGATACGCTGGGTTTGCCGACGGGAAAGAAGAACAAAACGGGGTACTCTACCGATGCGGAAACGTTGGACAAATTGCGTGGGGCGCACCCGGTGATCGATCATATTTTAAGTTATCGCACCTATCAAAAGCTCAATTCCACCTATGTGGAAGGATTGCTCAAAGCGGTTGACGCGACCGGACGCATCCACACCGAGTTCAAGCAGACCGAGACACGCACCGGACGGATCAGTTCCCGCGAGCCAAATCTGCAGAATATTCCCGTGCGCACCGAGTTGGGCAGCCGATTCCGCAAATATTTTATTGCCGGCGACGGCCAGGTCCTGCTCGACGCCGATTACTCGCAGATTGAACTGCGGGTGCTTGCGAGCATCAGCGGGGACGCGCGCATGATCGCGGCGTTCGAGAACGACCGTGACATCCATACCGAAACGGCAAGCGAAATTTTCAAGGTGCCGCGCGAGGATGTGACGCCGGAACTGCGCCGCCGCGCAAAGGCGGTCAATTTTGGCATTGTCTACGGCATTGGTGCGTTTTCTCTTTCACAGGATGTCGGCGTCAGCATCCAGGAGGCCGGCAGTTACATAGACAATTATCTTGCCACGTATCACGGCGTCGCGTCCTACCTGGCGGATACGGTGGCGCAAGCGGCGCGAGACGGTTTTGTTACGACGTTGTACGGCAGGCGCCGGCAGCTGCCCGAGCTTGCGAGTTCCAACCGCATCCAGCAGGCGCTGGGCAAACGGCTGGCAATGAACACACCGATTCAGGGGACGGCGGCGGACATCATCAAAATCGCGATGATTCTCGTACATGCCCGTTTGGAGGCCGAACAGCTGGACGCGGCGCTGGTTTTGCAGGTACACGACGAACTGCTGATTGAGAGCAGTGCGGCGGACAGCCAAAAGGCCGCGCAAATTTTAAAGGAAGAAATGGAGCGGGCCGCGCAACTGTCTGTTCACTTGGACGTGGAAGTGGGAGTCGGCGGCAATTGGTATGACGCAAAGTGTTAATATAACAATTTGCCTGGCGGACACTGTGGATGTGGAACAAATTGCCGCGCTGAACCAGGAGGACGCAAGCGTTTCGCTGTCTTCCATGATTTTGGAAGCGGAGCTGCGCAATCCGTTGGCGCGGCTGCTGCTTGCAAAGCGACAGGAAAGGCTTGTGGGACTTTGCGATGTACATTTCCTGCGGGATACGGCGCAAATCAATGCGGTGTATGTGCGGCGGGATTGCAGGCGGCAAGGAATCGGTACAGCGCTTTTGTCCCGCGCGATAAAACTTGCCGCGGAGAGAGATTGCATCGATTTGCGGCTAAATGTGCGATCTGTAAACGCAGCCGCGTTCCGGTTTTACGAGCAGCTTGGTTTCCACAGGCAAGGTTATAAATGGGGCTTCTACGTTGACCCGGGCGACGATGCCATTGTGATGCAAAGAGAGATCGCCGGTTTATAACCCAGGCGGCGCGAACGCCCCGCTTCGCGGGGCAGGCCCACATGCTTTGCATGTGGGCGCGCGGGCTTTGCCCGCGCAGTTCGCGCCAGCCATCAGTCGCAGGAGAAAACAAATTTTATGTGGCTTGTATTTGCAATTGTAACTGTGCTTTTTTGGGGCACTTCGGACGTTATTTTTAAGAGCGTAACCAATGAAGGACGCGCGGATGAGTTTAAACTGTTGGCGCTCAACGGCACGGTATATGGTGTCGCGTGTTTGATTTTTTGGGCGGTGACTGGCGCGGCATTTTCCTTTCAAAGTTTAATCAAGTATCTGCCCATTGCCGCGATCTATATCGCTTCGATGCTGTTTTACTATAAAATGTTGCCGCACATCAAAATTTCACTCGCATCCCCAATCGCGAATTCCTCCTGTGTGATTACAACTGCACTCTGCATTATCGTGCTCAAACAGAGCGTCAGCTGGCTGCAGGGCATTGGGATCATTTGTATCGTCGCCGCAATCGCGGTGCTCTCATTTGACAAAAGCGAGCAGTCTGAAACGGCAGGTCTGAAAGATTATCTGCTTGGCATCGGTTTCGCGATGGTCTATTTTGTGCTTGACGGCACGGCTTCCTTTTTCGACGACTATATGCTGGACGACAAACTGACCGCGTCAGACGTCATTATCGCCTATGGCATTTGCTATCTGATTGTTGGCATTATCTCGCTGTTTATTGCGGCAAGACGGCAGGGAAAAGGCGCGCTCGACTTTCGGTTTGTCAAGGACCGGAAAACACTGCTTGGCTGCCTGATTGAAACCGCGGGACAATTTACCTATGTGTTCTGTTACGCCTCCGGCGACGCGGCGATCGCGTCACCGTTTATTGCTTCCTTTGCGATGGTCTCGGTGATTTTATCCCGCATTTTCTTAAAAGAGAAGCTGGGCGTGAAGCAGTATATTTTGGTTGCGATGATGATCGTTGGCATGTTTATTCTGGCGATAGAATAGAGGAACGGCAAGTACAATTAAGAACATGAAATGCCGTATCCGCACATCAAATACGATTGCGGCAGTTGCAGGAAGTTGCCCGGCGGCTTGTAGATGAGGTCTCGCGGCTACCGACATCCGCGCGATAAATAGCACAACCAACTTGGATGCTTTTGTGTTGTTATCAGGGCATCGGATACCGATGGGTTTTCTCGCTTTCTCGCGATGCAAAGGTGGTTTGCGATCCTGAACCGCAGTTGGCGCGAGACAGCGTTTGGCAGGATATCACTGAAAATAGGAACGGTAGTTTGCGCGGCGTAGCCAATGGGCACGTGGGAAACGAAACCGATCAGCCGCAGATTTAACAACGATATGGGTCAAAGTTAAACAGTAGCCCGACCGGGCGATTTAGCGCAATTTTTCTTAAAGATAGGCAGTATCGGTCGGCACGGACGAAAGGGTAACTATGCTGATTCTGGGAATTGAAACCTCATGTGACGAGACCGCTGCCGCAGTTGTGCGGGACGGCCGGGAAACGTTGTCCTCCATCATTGCTTCGCAGGTGGAGGAGCACCGGCTGTACGGCGGTGTTGTGCCCGAGATCGCATCGCGCCGTCACACCGAAAACATTGCGCAGGTCACCGAGATGGCGCTGGCAGATGCAAACCTTTCACTCCACGAAATTGACGCCGTGGCTGTGACCTGTATGCCGGGTTTGATCGGCGCGCTGCTGTCGGGATTGAGCTTTGCAAAAGGGTTGAGCTATGCGGCTGGCAAACCGCTGATTCCGGTGAATCATCTGCACGGGCATATCGCGGCGCTTTATCTGACATATCCAGAGCTGAGGCCGCCCTTTGTCGCCTATGTTGTCTCGGGCGGCCACAGCCATTTGGCGCTGGTCAAAGACTATACTGCGTTTGAAGTGCTTGGCCGCGCGGTAGACGATGCCGCTGGCGAAGCGTTTGACAAAGTGGCGCGCACGCTTGGCCTGCCATACCCCGGCGGGCCAGAGATCGCCAAGCTGGCAGAAAGCGGGACCCCGACATATACCCTGCCAAGCCCGCACACAGGCAATGCCCTGGATGTCAGCTTTTCCGGATTAAAGACCGCGGTGATCAATCTTGTGAATACCGCGAAGATGAAGCAGGAGCCGCTCAACTTGGTCGATCTTGCGGCATCGTTTCAGCAGCGCGTTGTGCAGATGCTGAGCGAACGGTTGGTAGAGGCGGCTGCCGCGCGGTCGATGCCGGCGGCACTGTGCGGCGGTGTGGCGCTGAATGCCGCGTTGCGCAGCAAGACAGCGCAGCTGTGCGCCGAACGGGGAATCCCGCTGTTTTGTTCAGCGCCCGCACTGTGTGGCGACAATGCGGCGATGATCGCAAGCGCAGGATATTACGCCTATCGTGATGGTACTGTGGCGCCGCTGCATCAGAATGCGTTCGCGACGACAGAATTATAGGCAGGCAACTTAAGTCAAAAAGTGTTGTCGCCGCAAAGAACATGCGACACTCCGGGTTTGGTGTTTGTGCCAGGCGCACAGACGGCGTTACAGAAGCCATCCGCTTTGTTATATAAAAAGAGGATCCGATCATTTGTGCGGAGCGCATGTGTTTCTGTAAGTTGCAGGATGTGATTTGATACCGCGGAACAAAAGCGGCGTTGCCGCGAAACGATGCCGCTTGCATTCTGTTAACGCCCGCAACCGCGCAGACAGCGCGGCAGTGACGTTTTTTTCTGGTTCAGTCGCCAGGTTTGGCGCAGGGCTGAATTGGGAAGCGCTTACGGTTCGGGTAACTGGCGCGAACGGTCTGGTTTTGTGCGGTGTGTCTTGATGGCGGCTGTGCCCCACAAAAAAAGATGGGCGGAAAGCGAGCGGCCGTAAATGGGGAAGGTTCAACTATTTTTTTTAGATTGTGCAATAAAAAATAGCGTTTGCAATTGAAAACGCCATATTTTTTGTCTATAATGGTATTTGTGGAAAATGGTGGTGAGATCGCCATTTGAAAGGAGAGACCGTATGACGACAAACAAAAAAGTCCTGGCATGGGTGGCAGAATGCGAAACCATGCTAAAACCTGAAAAAGTTGTGTGGATTGATGGCAGCGAGGCGCAGCTGCAAGCGTTGCGCGAAGAGGCGATGTCTACCGGCGAGATCATGAAGCTGAACCAAGAAAAACTGCCGGGTTGTTATCTGCACCGCAGCGCGATCGACGACGTTGCGCGCGTGGAAGACCGCACCTTTATTTGCACGAGCGGCAACGCGGACGATGTTGGCCCTACCAACAACTGGATGGCAGCCGGCGAGGCATATGCGATGATGCGTGAGATTTTTGCGGGCAGTATGCAGGGGCGCACCATGTATGTCATTCCCTATTCGATGGGCCCAATCGGGTCCGAATTCTCCAAAATCGGTCTCGAAGTGACCGATTCGATCTATGTTGTGCTCAACATGGATATCATGACGCGCATGGGCCAAAAGGCACTTGACGTGCTCGGCGACTCGGACGACTGGGTGCGCGGCGTGCACTCCAAAGCGCAGCTGGACGCGCAAAAGAGATATATCATGCACTTCCCGGAAGACAACGCGATTTGGTCTGTCAACTCCGGTTACGGCGGCAACGTGCTGCTTGGGAAAAAATGCTTTGCGCTTCGCATCGCGTCCAACCAGGGACGCCGCGAGGGCTGGATGGCGGAGCATATGCTGATCCTTGGCATTGAAGCGCCGAACGGTGAAGTCAGCTATATCACAGCGGCCTTCCCGTCCGCCTGCGGCAAGACAAACTTGGCGATGTTGATTCCGCCCGATATTTATCGCCAGCAGGGGTACAAAGTTTGGTGTGTCGGCGACGATATCGCCTGGCTGCGTGTCGGTCCGGACGGTCGTCTTTACGCGATCAACCCCGAGAACGGTTTCTTCGGCGTTGCGCCCGGCACCAACGAAAAATCTAACCCCAACGCGCTTGCATCCACCCAGAAGAACGCGATTTTTACCAATGTCGTGCAGAATCTGGACGACAACACGGTATGGTGGGAAGGTTTGGATAAAAATCCGCCGAAAAACTCGCTCAACTGGAAGGGCGAAGTCTGGAACGGCGACGAGAGTCTCGGCAAAGGCGCGCATCCAAACAGCCGCTTTACCGCGCCGGCCATTAACTGCCCGTGTGTCAGCCCTGAGTTTGAAAATGGCAAGGGTGTGCCGGTATCCGCCATTGTGTTCGGCGGTCGCCGCGCAAAGACAGCGCCGCTGGTGTATGAATCCTACAGCTGGCAGCACGGCGTATTTGTCGGTTCGATCATGGCGTCTGAGACCACTGCCGCCGCAACTGGCGCCGTGGGCGTTGTGCGCCGCGACCCGATGGCGATGCTGCCGTTCTGCGGTTACAACATGGGCGACTATTGGGCGCACTGGCTCGCGATGGGCGAAAAGCTTGGCCAAAACGCGCCGCGCATTTTCAATGTCAACTGGTTCCGCCTGGACGACAACGGCAACTTCATCTGGCCGGGCTTCGGCGACAACATGCGCGTCCTGATGTGGATCATCGCCCGTTGTAAGGGCCAGGCCCAAGGCGTCGGCACACCGATCGGCTTTGAGCCGCAGCCGCAGGACATCAATATTATGGGGCTGGAGGGCATCACGAACGATACCATCCGCGACCTGCTCAACGTTGATGTGGATCTTTGGCTCGAAGAAACCAAAGGCATCGAGGAGTTCTATGCAAAGTTTGGCAGCCATCTGCCCGCAAAGCTGGTTGAAGAGCTAGAAGCACTGAAGGGCCGTCTGGCGAATGCCAAGATAGTACAGTAAACGCGTAAGACACATGAAAATTGGCTGTTTTTTGACGGCAATATAAAAAAGGTCAAGACCACCCGCCATTGTGGTGGTCTTGACCTTTTGCTTCCAATATTAAAGTGCTTGTTGGACGTTTTTCAAAAACGAAAAGAGAATACGAATCGCCTGTTTCCATAGTGCCTGCGCGCATGCTTCGGTTATGCTAAATAAAGCAGATGTATAAGGATGGCAAATCGTTTTTTGTGGTAGAAAATGAATCCGGTATATAAACCCTTTGCCAGAATTGAGCAGTGAAGATGTAAAAAGGATGTTACAATCAGGCACAATTGCAGCGTTAATCATCTTGCCGCTCTCGCTGGGCGAGTACTCTCCCAACTGGAAAGAGGCGCAAGATATTTGTGTTCAACTGGCAAATCATGCGGCGGAACAAGTTGGAGCGAATGCAGGCTTAGGCCTTGCTTATATCGCCAGAACAAAGCACAGACTTGAAAAAAATATTGTCAAGCCGGTTTTACTCAACTTATTAGAAAACTGCAAGGAATATAAAATGGCGTGTGATAGATGCTATCCAAGATATCAACATTTTCATGGGTTTGCATATTGGGAAAGAGCAATCAAACGCTATATATCCAATGATGAAAAATCCTGAAAACGCAAAGCGCAAGCTAAACGTTTGCAAGCGCCAGATGGACAATTTGCTGCGAAAGCGCATTGGTCGGCAATGTGGCGTCTAAAATATGATCGGCGATTTCTTCATAAAAAGGCCTGTGTGCTTCGTATAATGTGCTAAGTTCTTGTTGTGTCATCGCTTGAATGGTCGGTCGGGCAATGTGTTCGATGCGCGGCTGCAGGAATGAGAGTGGCGCATTGAGATAGACGGTGATGAAGCAATCCGCAAGGATACGGCGGTTATAGGGCAGAGCGACGCAGCCGCTTGTTGTGGAGACCACACCGCCGGAGGCGGCAACGGAGGAAAGCGCAAGGCTTTCATATTTTTGAAAAATCATATCGCCGCACCGCGCATACAACGTTGCAATGCGCATGCCGCTTAGCCGCTCTATTTCAGCGCTTAGATCGGTATAGGGCATGTGCAGCTGTTGTGCGACTTGTTTTGCCGTCTCGGTTTTTCCGCTGCCGTAAAAGCCAATTACTGCAACCGGTTTCAACATGTGGTACCTCTTTCGGAGATTTGATTTGTACCGCGGATTATAGCATGAGAAAGAGGTCGATTCCAAACGTTTGGAATCGAATCAAAAATATCACAAAATAAGGGTTGACAACAAAAGTTAAACCATGTATATAATATGAATGAACATCCAATCGTCTTGGCGTTATGGATTAATAAGGAGTGGTTTTATGGTATTTGAGAAAGTGCGTGCAATTCTTTGTGACCAGTTTGATGAAGAGGAAGATAAGATAACGCTCGAGACGAGTATTGTCGACGATCTCAATGCGGATTCTCTGGATTTGGTCGATTTGATGATGTCTTTGGAAGAAGAATTCGACTTGGAAATCCCGGATGAAGAAGTTGAGAATATAAAGCTGGTAGACGACCTGGTAAAATATATCGAGTCGCATAGCTAAGAAAAAACGCTCCGCACAGCGGGGCTTTTTTTGTGCGCGGAATCTTTTTGCCTTGTAGGTTATGCGATCGGCAAAAATAGGAATAGGCGTTTTAAAAACGTACATTCGATTGTGTGAATCGCGGTTGCATCAGATTCCACCAAAACGAAAGGGGCGCATCCAACTTTCTGTAGTTTTGCAGACACTGCGTTTTGCGTTTTTTTAGATCCACATGCAAGCACCGGCCCACAGGCCGCTTTGGCATAGTTTTCTGCCGCGGACGCAGCGACTTGAAAATGGGCGGCGCCTTGCAATCTTCGCCTGGTTGCGGTAAGCTAACTTTGAGATGCGGCGGTCTGTTTTGGAACACGGAAACGACGAAGAGGTGGGAAATGGCTTTGGAAAAACAGAAGAACAAAGGTGAGAGCGCCATGACACTGGAAACGGTTTTACAAGAGCTGGCAGCGCTTGGCACAGAACGCACGAAACGGATCTACCTCTCGAACGGCGCGTGCGAGCCGCTTTTTGGCGTTGCGACAGGTGACATGCGCACACTGGCTAAAAAGATCAAAAAGGACCAAACGCTCGCGGAACAATTGTATGCGACAGGAAACTATGACGCCATGTATTTCGCGGGAATGATCTGTGATCCGGCCGCGATGACCGAGACGGATTTCGAGCGTTGGATGGACGCGGCCTATTTTCATATGCTCTCAGATTACGTGGTGGCGGTATCTCTGGCGGAAACAAGCTTCGCACAGCAGGTGGCCGACCGCTGGATTGCAAGCGGCAGCGAGCTGCGCATGTCGGCCGGCTGGGCGTGCTATGAATGGCTGCTTGGCTGGAAAAAAGACGATGTATTCGACATTGAAAAACTGCGCGGCATGCTGCAAACAGCGGCGAACACCATCCATGAAAATCCGAACCGCACGCGGTACGCCATGAATGGGTTTGTCATCGCGGTTGGCGTGTCCTATCTGCCGCTGCACGAAGAGGCAGTTGCCGCCGCGGGGAAAATTGGCGCGGTCGATGTTTATACCGACAAAGGTTGCTGCGCTGTGCCGCTGGCAACCGAGTCGATGCGGAAGGCCAGGGAAAAAGGACGGCTGGGTTTTAAACGAAAGGCGGTCAGGTGTTAACTTAGACCATATTTGTTGAATTTTGTGCAAGAATTGTTGTCATTGAGAATAAGAATTGATATAATAGCATCAAACTTTAAGCAATAGGAGAATTATTGTGGCAAACAATCGTGTGTATCAGCTGCCAGTGAACTTCAGCATGGACGGTCTTGTAGCACATCTTGGCAATTACTTTACATCGTTGGGCTACTCCTATACGCCTGCAATCATGGGAGAAGTGACAACCATCCACATGGAGAAAAACGTCGGCGGTATTCATTGGATTACGGGCCTTGGCCAACAGGCGGATGTGACGATCAACGTGTTCCAGGGCGGCGTGAATGTAACCGTGGGCGGCGAGTACTGGACCGATAAGATCATTGCTTATGTCCTGGGCGGGTTTACATGTGGTATTACACTGGTTACCGCCATCATCGGCACCATCAACCAGGTACAGCTGCCCAATAAAGTGCAGGAGCAAATCAACGTCTTTATGATGGGCGGCGGGGCGCCGCAACAGCCCTATGGCATGCCCCCGCAACAGCCATACAACGGAGGCCAGGCGCCCTATGGCGGCCAACCGTACCAGCAATAAGCGAGACCCGAACATAACAACAGAACATTGTGGGCCCGCAACCACAGGCATGTGGCTGCGAGCCCACATATGGTTTTTTATAGTACTCGCGGGCGTGACTGCAATTCTGGTTTTCGGCCACGATCTCTGCATTGTCTCCGCGCTGTTTGGTGTGCCCTGCCCAGGCTGTGGGTTAACGCGCGCGGCGCTTTTGCTGTTGGCCGGTGACTGGAGCGGCTCGTTTGCCATGCATCCGCTTCTGCTAGCCTATCTTGTATTGTTTGGCGTTGTTGTCTATGCCGCGCTGACCAAAAAGCGTATGCGAAAAGTCGTAATTGGTTTGGTTGGTTTGATCTGCTTTGCGAGCGCAGGCGTTTATGTTTATCGTATGTTGACACTCTTTCCGAATGTGGCGCCGCTGCAATACAATGAGAGCAGTATTTTGTTTCGGTTAATCGGGCTGTTTCAGCGCTAGAATCGTAATAAAGAGGTTGTTGTGCGTCAGAAATGGGGAGCCGCGCGATATCGGATACGAAGTTGCCCAAGGTATTGGTAAACTAGGAGGTGAGATGGCTTGATGGAGATCACAGGCCTCACAATAGGGGATATGGCGGCATTGTCAAAATTGTATTCTCAATTTTGGGGCGAAGAATCAGACATTAAAAAAATGGAGCGGAAGTTTCAGGAGCTACAGAAAAACGCTTCTTATCTTTTTCTCGGCGCAAGGGAAAACGGCGATCTGATCGGCGCAGCGATGGGAATCGTATGTGAGGAATTGTATGGCGCGTGCGAGCCATTTTTGGTTGTGGAAGACATGGTGGTGGATAAACAGCATCGAAAGAAAGGTGTTGGCAAACTGCTGTTCCGCGCGTTGGAAGCGCAGGCAAAAAGCAAAGGATGCGCGCAGGTAATTCTCGTTACTGAAGAAGCGCGCACCGACGCCTGCGCATTTTACAAATCCATGGGATTTCATCCCACAATGCATAAAGGGTTTAAGAAAAAACTGTAATGCTATTTGGCGAGACAATTTGTTGCGGCCAAGTCTGAAAATGATCAAAATCGCCCTGTTTTGATGCCTTCTAGCAAGGGCTTTTTTTTTTGAGCAAATTCCCGTATAATAGAAAAACGACATTTGAAAATTGATCCAAAGGAAATAAGAGATGGCAAACGAAAAGAAACTGGTAGAGGCGATCACGCCGATCAACGAGGATTTTGCGCAGTGGTATACCGATATCGTAAAAAAAGCGGAGTTGGTTGACTATTCCTCGGTTAAGGGTTTTGTGATTCTGCGTCCGTACGGCTACGCAATTTGGGAGAATGTGCAGCATATTTTAGATGGCATGTTTAAAGATACCGGGCACAGCAACGTGTACCTGCCGCTGCTCATTCCGGAAAGCCTGCTGCAAAAGGAAAAAGACCATGTGGACGGGTTCGCGCCCGAGGTTGCCTGGGTGACCCACGGCGGCAGCGAGCCGCTGGCCGAGCGCCTGTGCATAAGGCCGACGTCTGAAACCCTCTTTTGCGAGCACTACCAGCATGTCATCCAGTCCTATCGGGATCTGCCAAAACTGTACAACCAGTGGTGTTCGGTGGTGCGCTGGGAAAAGACGACGCGTCCGTTCCTGCGCTCGCGCGAATTTCTGTGGCAGGAAGGTCACACAATGCACGAGACCCGGGAACAAGCCGAGTTCGAAACCCAGCAGATGCTCGGCGTCTATCAGGCGCTCTGTGAAAAGCATCTGATGATCCCGGTTGTCGCGGGGAAAAAGACAGACAAAGAAAAATTTGCGGGCGCGGAGGCGACCTATACGATTGAGGCGATGATGCACGACGGCAAATCGCTGCAGAGCGGCACAAGCCACTTTTTTGGCGACGGATTTGCGCGCGCATTTGAGATCACATTTACCGCGCGGGACAATACGCTGCAATATCCGTTCCAAACGTCGTGGGGCTTGAGCACGCGTATCATCGGCGCGATTATCATGACGCATGGCGACGACAACGGCCTGATTTTGCCGCCCGCCGTAGCGCCGATCCAAGTGGTTGTCTTGCCCATTGCCCAGCACAAACCCGGCGTTATAGAAGCTGCCGGCGCGCTGCGCGACCGTTTAAAAGCGGCCGGCCTGCGCGTAACGCTTGATGACAGCGACCAGTCTCCGGGCTGGAAGTTTGCGCAGTATGAGATGAAGGGCGTTCCGCTGCGTGTTGAAATCGGCCCGCGTGACATTGAAAACAACAGCTGCGTGATTGCGCGCCGCGACACCGGCGAAAAAGTGACGATGTCATTGGATGCGCTCGAGGACAGTGTGCGGCAGCAGCTGGATGCGCTGGCACAGAATTTATATGACCGCGCGCTCGCCAACCGCGTCAAACGCAGCAGAAGCTGCGCGGATTACGGGGCGCTTGAGCAGGCTGTGGCCGAACAGGCGGGCTTCTACCAGACGGGGTGGTGCGGCGATGTGGCATGTGAAGAAACATTAAAAGAAAAACTGGAGATCTCATCCCGCTGCATGCCCTTTGCGCAGGAGCGGGTGTCCGACCACTGCGTGGTTTGCGGCAAAGAGGCAAAGCATACGGTTGTCTGGGGAAAAGCCTATTAATCGGAACAACAGAAAAAACGACACTGCGAAACGCAGTGTCGTTTTTTTGCCAACTATGCTATACTTGTAAAGAATGAATCGTGTTTGTTTTTGCGATGCAGAATCCGGAGGAAATAGGTATCATGAAACGCTACCTGTCGCTTTTGTTGGTTGGCGTGACACTTTTGCTTTTGTTTTGCAATTGGCTCGTTGATCCCACATTTGGGGAGGAGATTGCAGCTGCGTCCTATGCGGAATTGCGCGAGGATGCAGGCATCCCATTGAGCGAGCAGGAAATGGATCGGCTGATAGCGCAATTACAGGACGGCTGGAGCCCTTATGATGTTGTTTGCTTGTTGGGCATTGCTGCACGTTCGATCCAGGCCGAAAAAAAGACAATGACCGCGGATGAGATTGCGACGTACGATTATAACGGCATGCTTGTTCTCGCCTATTCCATGATTGCTCTTTTTTACCTGATTGTTCTAGGCCTAATCAAGTTATTGGTGCAGCATGTGTTTGGCCGCCGTCCACGCGGCGTATTGACTTTTCTGATGCTGTTATTGATGGTCAGCGCCTTCGTCGCTTACAGCATTATGAACCGCACTGTCACTGTGTTGCCTGCGCTGTACCTCGCGCCGGTTTCGATGCTGGTGTCCTGTATCTGCTGGGGCGCAGAGATCCGCGCACACGGCGCGCGCACAGGTCAATATACGTTAGAGCAGAAAACAGTGTGCAAGCGCTGTAAGGCGCCGCAGACAATCGAGGGAAATATGTTCTGCGAGAAGTGCGGGGAATTGTTGGATTGTTAAACCGGGCATCCTGCTTCGCCGTTTCAAAAATGAATGTCGTATTGTGCGAGCCAAAAAAGGTGTGAGCAAGCTTGTGCTGTCCACAGATGCGCCGGTCAGTGAAAAACCGCAAGGCGCGTTTGGTTTTGAGATTGCGCGTGGTTGCCGGCCGCGTGGTGTGGTTTTCAGCGTGTCCCGCAAGCGGCGCTGCAGCATTTTTCATTGCGATGATTGTGGATGCTGAGATGTAACGGTCACGCACGGACTGCTGTTTGTTTTTTGATGCGTCTGCTGCACCGCGGCTTTCGCTGTTTGACTCAACCTGAAATATAGGTGCGCGAGAGAAGGGTAAAAAGTGTCTGCGAAAGCAGACGCTTTTTTAGTGTTGCCCGTTGAAAAACGTGTGCAAGCCGAGTAAAGCAAAAAAGGCACGGCCATCACGCGGGGTGAAAAGCTCGGTTGAGACCGCGCAGTCTCAACAAAAAGATGAACTCGCATTGGTGCTTCCGCCGTTTGACTCAAACCTGGAACATGGCTGCGCGAAAGAAGGATAAAAGTGTCTGCGAGTGCAGACGCTTTT